>NZ_JBIPCO010000001.1:0-1197107 GCF_044005885.1 Flavobacterium sp. FlaQc-30
GCTGGACTTACTACATTGCCTCCTGAAGCTGCATCATACCAAACAATACTTGATCCTGATGGTACTGTAGCGGTAGCCGTTAGAGTCTGTGATGAACCTGTCTCACATACCGTTACGTTAACTGGAGATGTCGGTGCTGCAGGATTTGGGGTAGTCGCTACATTAACTGTATTACTATTTGTTGAACAGTTTGATGCATTAGTAGCCGCTACATAATATCCATTTCCTGCAATAAGATTTGACCATGTTAAACCTGATCCAGTTCCAGGTATTGATCCTTGAACTGGTGTATTGCTTGAATTATATAATTGATAATTTACTCCGCTTACTGAAGTTGAAGAGGTAATTGTACCGTTTCCTCCAGGTGAAACACAAATAGTACTTCCTGTTAATGCTAATGCAGCTGGAAAAGTACTTATAGTAATAACAGCGTTTCCTGTCATTGTAGCAGTACAAGATGTTCCCGAATTAGTATTAGTTGCAACAACAGTATAAGTTCCTGCTGCTGTTTTTGTTCCAAAACTGATCGCAGTACCCGTTCCTATAACAGGAGTTCCATTATTCACTCCTCCTAATTGTAATTGATAACTTACTCCACTATCTGAATTGCTTAATCCAACTGCAAATCCTATTCCTCCTGTACAATATGTTCCACCACCTGTAACCGCATATGCTGTTGGAAGTGGATATACTGTAGCTGCTACTGCAACTCTAGATCCGGTAGTACAATTATTACTAGTAGCGTCTACATAATAAGTAGTAGTTGCAGATAAATTCGGTGTAGTAAAATTTGTACCTGTTCCTAACGAGATTCCTCCTGTCACGTTGCTATACCAGTTGATTGTCCCTGCCGAGGCTGATGCAGACAAAATAACTGTTTCTCCTGCACATCCTGACCTAGGAGTTGTACTAGTAATTGTTGGTGTCGTATTTACTGTTGCTGTAACTTTAGTTCTAGCTGCAGAAGTACATCCGTTAGCTACAGCCTCTACATAATAATCTGTAGTTGTAGATAAACTTGGTGTTTTATAACTTGTTCCTGTGGCTATTATAGATCCTCCTGTTGCTACAGTATACCAATTTATTGTTCCTGATGAAGCTGTTGCCCCCAAAGTTACTTCTCCTGAATCACATCGTGATGCT
The DNA here is from genome assembly GCF_044005885.1 of Flavobacterium sp. FlaQc-30. Taxonomy (NCBI): domain Bacteria; kingdom Pseudomonadati; phylum Bacteroidota; class Flavobacteriia; order Flavobacteriales; family Flavobacteriaceae; genus Flavobacterium; species Flavobacterium sp. FlaQc-30. Next base: position 1,144 of record NZ_JBIPCO010000001.1, read on the forward strand.
GGTACTATTCCTGTTATAGTTGGTTTTTCATTAATGACAAAGTTAACTGCCGTTCTACAACTTGGATTACTAGAACATGCCGCATAAAAAGTAACAGATTTAGCTGTATTTGTATCTTGTATCCCTGAACCTGTAACTCCTACTGGATTAAAAGAGTTTCCTGAGCCTATTGATGCACCACCAGAAGGGGATGTATACCAATTAATCGTTCCTGGGGTCTGCAACATTACCTGTCCCGTATTTGGAGGCGAAATTGTCCAAGAAAAAGAATAGTTTCCAGTAGCTCCATAAGTAGTAGATATCAATGTATAAGTAGTTCCAGCCGTCAAATTCATCGTACCAGATCCTACATTTCCTCCTAATTGAGGTTCATTGCTGCCATTTCCAGCACTATCGTCATCACCTCTAATCCATCCAGCAGAACAACTACCTGGTGTAAAAGATCCAGAGACAATATACCCCATACCATCATAAGAATTATTGTCAACCATTTCAAACACATAATTACCTGTAATACTTACTTGAAAAAGAGTTGAAACATAATTCCTACTAGTAGAAGTAAAAGCACCATTGCAAGTATTACTATTGATTATAGTGCCAGTACGATTTGCACTTGGACTGGTAGATGTCCATGCCCCCGATATTGTAGTTCCTGAATTCACAAAACTACTTGAACATGTAGATGTAGCTGTTAACAATCCAGATCCTCCTACACAAATTGAAACCCCCGTAGCTGTAGGTGCTCCTGAAACCGCAGTAATTGATATCCCAGTAGTTGGAAGCGAAGTACATCCCTGTGCATTGGTTGTGGTTATTTGATAAGTTCCTGATACCAAGCCAGGAAAAACACCAGTTGCATTACTTGTTGATGCAGTTACTGGATTTGTTCCTGTTAAAGTATAACTTACGTTCGGGCCATTTGCAGGTGCTGTAACCGTTATAGTTCCAGTTGGAGTTGTACAATTTCCCTGAGTTGTATTAACTGTTGGAGCTGCTGGCAGTGCCAAAATTGTAATATCATCAACTATTATTGTTGAACCAGTGCCATTAAAATTTGTTCCCGGAACATCTGCTTGGTTCGCTCCTTCATATTTTTTATTTACTGTACCATATCCATTTAAAGCAGCAGTTATTTTTCTAGTGGCATCTAGCCTTCGAGTTGGATCTAAGTACTGAGCTTGCGCACTAGAACTATGTTTCCCTGCAGCAAGTGTACCTGATATTCTTCCAACTAAAGTTATAGTGACAACTCCGTTTTGTGCAATATTAAAATTTCCAATTAAAGGATTATTAGCTGAGCCTGTACTCGACAAAGCCCCAGAGGGACCTGAAGCCTCCGTTGAATAAGATGCTGTTGCAGCATCAAATTCAATACTTGCTGGAAAAGAGAAATCTAATAAAACTCCAGCCGCATTTCCTGCTCCAGTATTCTTTATTTGAATCTCATATGTAACTTTCTCACCAATCGAACCACATACTTCACTTGTTGTTAATGCCCTTACTGTTGTCTCCAAAATAGGAAAACAACTTGCATTTACTTGTAAATTAGGCGGTAGATCCTGAGAAGTAAAAGTCGATACATGTCCATCTGTTCCAGGCTCTGCTCCATGGGATGTACTACCAACGTTATTAGCAGCTCCTCTTGTCACTCCAGCTCCCCCTCCATTTACATTTGTAGTAATTGCTACTGAACCGACAATATTGTGTCTAATAACCCCACCACCACCACCACCACCGGGCCCGTGTTCATTGTTAGTATCTCTTTCTGTATTTCCTCCATTTCCTCCCTTTGCATTAATGGTAATAGCCCCTGTGCTACTATTAGAAATATTTAATAATACCGTTCCTCCTGCTCCTGCTCCTCCGGCACCATCTGGTGAACCTGAGTAAACTCCCGGAGCTCCATCTCCACCATTGGCTTCAATTGTTCCCGTCCCTTGAACAGTCCCTGCATTAATAAGTACAATAGCACCTCCAACACCTCCTTTCACTCCATCAACAGCATTATTGGCATCACCGGCACCACCACCACCCCCCATAATAAGGCGAGTTAATGGTGGTATAGTTTGAGTATAAGATTTAAAGCCCGGCCTTCCTCCTCCTGTAAAGTTTGGCCAGCGATCTCCTCCAGGAAATCCCTGCCAGCCATAACCACCTAAACCGCCGAAACCGCCGTTACCGCCGCCGCCGCCGCCTGTATTATGATCGTTACCACCGCCACCTGCGTTAGCAGGGGCTCCTCTACCTGCAGAACCTCCTGGCATGCCTTCAACAACATTGTCAACCTGATTAAAACCGTCCCACATAAATCGAGGGGTTCCTGCAATTCCTTCTCCTTTTCCAGAAACAATCGTATTTGAAGTATTCGCTACGTATATAGATGCATTATTTGCACCTGAATAAGCTTGAGGACTAAATCCTCCTCTAAATCCTCTCGCATTTCCATCAATTTTCTTTCCGTTAAAATTGAATGTTCCTGAAACATTAAAAGCAATTACGCCACCCGCAACTCCATTAAAGGGCGGTGTAGTTATGTCCGAATTTAGCGTTAAATTAGAATATTGAGGTACCCTTATAACCTGAAATGTCTTCTTCCCTGTTGATGTTGTCGCAATTGCATTATAAAAACTATTTCTAACACCGTTATTGCTTCCAGTGCCTTTAAATGTTAAGTTTCCTCCCGTTATTGGTACATTATTTGTCGCAATAACATACTCAAAAACACCAGTATTACCAATATTAGTAAATCCCGTACCCCCTTTAGAGTCTGAACCACTCGTTGTAATTCCTGAACCATAATTAGCATTATCTCTATAATCGATTGTAGCATCCTGCATTTGAATAATTAAGATCAAATCTCCTGCAGAAATTGGAGTTCCACCAAAATTATTATTATGCCTGTCTGTATCTGGTACTTTACCTAATAAAATAGATTGAGCCCCAGCATTTAAAGTGATATCACCGCTAATTGGGAAATAAGTATTTACAGAACCTGTTATCGCTATAGGGCCATCAACTCCAGGTGTACCACAAACTTGTGCAAATGTATTTATAGATGCTGACAGAAATAACAAAACAACAAAAATGAACCTAGCAAAACTAGGCATGCTAAAAGTAAAGTTACGCATAGACAAACAGGGTATTAGTTGGGAGTATAGAAAATTTGGAAGCTGAAAACCAAAATTTGGCCTTCAGATTATAATACAGATACGAAAAAATAATGTAAACGGATTTAGGATAATTGAAAAAGAGCTTTTCAAAATCGCACAAAAGATAGTTAAGCGTTTGGACCATAATGCATTTAGGTTCAAGACACAATGTCTTTGGGGGTTAGTTAAGTAAATTTGGTGCTGCGAAAGTATACAAAGACCTCAATACTAACTACATTAGTCGATAAACTACATGAAAAAACGTTGAAATGCACAATCCTTAAAAACAAATTAACCTTTAAACCTTAAAAACATAACAATCCGACAATAAAACAGCAGAAATTTCTTAAAATTTTATAGAAAAAACAGCATGACGAGATTTGAATGATTAATCTGTAAAATTATCCTACAAAATATATGGCGCCAAAACAAACAAAACACACATAACTAATTAAAAATCAATATTGTGTGTTTTTATTTTATAAGAAGAAAAGTTTCTTTAAATATGAATGTAAAATAGAAAGAGTAAATTTATTCTAGGAAATTAATATTTCGCCTAAGTCCATCAAATTTTGTTCTTTTTATAGGCGAATTTTTGAAAACTAACCGAAAAGTTTCTTCGGTAATTTCAAGCCAATCTTTTTTAGAAAAAGAAAGTAATTCGGGATTAGGATTAAACAATGGTTCTGAATGTGGTTTAGAAAATCGATTCCAAGGACAAACATCTTGGCAAGTGTCGCATCCAAACATCCATTCGTCAAATTTCCCCTTCATTTCATGTGGCATATTTTCTTTTAATTCAATAGTATAATACGATATACATTTGCTGCCATCGACCACATATGGCGCAACTATTGCTTGTGTAGGACAAGCATCAATACAAGCAGTGCAAGAACCGCAATGATCTGTTACTGCGTGATCATATTCTAATTCTAAATCTAAAATAAGTTCTGCTATAAAGTAGAAAGAACCAACTTTTTGGGTAATTAAATTACTGTTTTTTCCAATCCATCCTAAACCACTTTTTGCTGCCCAGGCTTTATCTAAAACTGGTGCAGAATCAACAAAAGCACGACCAGAAACTTCGCCAATATTCTCTTGAATCGAATGAAGAAATTCTTTTAATTTTTCTTTTATAACAAAATGATAATCCTGACCGTATGCATATTTGGAAATCTTAAAACTTTCCTCATTTTGAACTTCCGAAGGATAGTAATTAAGCAAAAGAGAAACAACGCTTTTTGCATCATCAACCAATAAAGTTGGGTCAAGTCTCTTATCAAAATGATTCTCCATATAAGCCATTTGACCATTGTAATTGTTTTTTAGATACTTCTCAAGCCGTGGAGCTTCTTGTTCTAAAAAACCAGCTTTCGATATTCCACACGAAATAAAGCCAAGTCGTTTGGCTTCTGATTTTATAAATTTTGAATATGTCTCTTTAGAATTAATCAGCATCTTTTAGAGAATGAAACTTTAACGTTAACAGGCTTTAAAGTAATTAATGGATTAAACAGTATTACACTATCATTAGATTTAATCACATATTTTTTTACAATTTGAGATATTGTAAGACACATTTCATAAATGGCAAAGCCAGTTCCAATACACATCCTTGGTCCTGCACCAAAGGGATAAAAATATTGCATTGACTCTTTTTTTTGCTCACCTAGAAATCGTTCAGGAATGAATTCATCTGGATTCTTCCAATACTTAGGATTACGGTGCAATTCATAAAAAGAAATGCCAATAAGAGTATCTTTCTTTATTTTAAACTGCCCAAAAGAATCATCTTCAAGATTCTGCCTGTCTGTAATCCAAGCTGGCGGATATAAACGCATAGATTCGTTCAAAACGGAATTCAAATAGGTCATTTTTTGAAGTTGTTCAATAACATTTTCAGTTTGTGACTCAATTTGACAAATTTCTTCAAAAATCCTTTCCTGCACTTCTGGATTACTCCCTAACAAATGAAGCGTAAATGTTAAAGCATTTGCAGTTGTTTCATGTCCCGCAATAAACAAAACTTTAATTTCATCAATCAATTGCTCTACAGACATGCTTTCACCAGTATCTTCATATCTAGTTTCTAAAAGCATATTCAATAAATCATTTATTTCTTCATTTGAAGCTTTCCGTTCCTCGATAATTTCACGAATAATACTATTATTCTCTTCTGCTAACTTGAGATGCTTTTTTACTTGACCACTTAATGAGAACCACCAAGCTTTATGCGGAAGCCGAATTTCTTTAATTAAAAAATGCTGTACTTCTTCAATAATATATTTAATCCGCTCGAATTTACTTTCTGCAGTTGCGAGCTGAAACAGAGATTTTGCCACAACATTAAATGCAAGATTACTCATTATTGGAAAAAGATCTATCGGCTTTTCTTCTCCTAGATTATCCAATTCAGCACTAATAGTTACATTCATATTATCAACCAACTGATTCATTTTTTGTTTATGAAATGCCGGCTGGATAAGACGTCTCTGCTTTAACCAAAAATCACCATCGCTGGTTAAAAGACCTTTCCCTAAATACTTAGAAAGATATACCGATTGAAATTTAGATTTATGATAATTCTTTTGATTTTTAACTAAAATATATTGCGCAATTTCATTATCTCTCGACAAAATGATATGCTTTGAGAAACCAATTCTAATGGAGAAAGAATCTCCAAATTTTTCAAAATATTTCTTATGAAAAGGAATCGGATTTTTTCTAACCCCTTCAGCATCTTTAAAAAACCGAACTATTGATAGTTTATTTGGGTACTTATATTTTACATTATTAGACATAACTGCTAAAACAAACCTCCTTGAATATTTGTATTTAACTTACCTAAATGTTTATATGCTTTGTCTGTAACTTCACGACCACGGGGTGTACGCATAATAAATCCCTCTTGAATCAAGAAAGGTTCATATACTTCCTCAATAGTTTCACTGCTTTCAGATACGGCTGTAGCCAAAGTAGAAAGACCTACCGGCCCTCCCTTAAACTTATTTATAATAGTTAATAGTATTTTATTATCCATTTCATCCAAGCCATGCGCATCAACATTTAAAGCTTTTAATGCGTATCGAGAAATCTCAATATCAATAGTACCATTACCTTTTATCTGTGCAAAATCACGAACTCGTCGCAGTAGTGCATTTGCTATACGAGGAGTTCCGCGGCTGCGGCCTGCAATTTCAATTGCAGCTTCAAGATCTATAGGCATTTTTAATATCCCTGCACTTCTTTCTACAATTGTTGTCAAAAGTTCAGTAGAATAATATTGTAATCGAGATGAGATACCAAAACGTGCTCTCATTGGAGCAGTTAATAATCCTGAACGAGTTGTTGCGCCAATCAAAGTAAACGGATTCAAATTGATCTGCACTGTTCTAGCATTTGGGCCAGATTCAATCATAATATCAATTTTGAAATCTTCCATTGCCGAATACAAATATTCTTCAACGATAGGACTTAAACGATGAATTTCATCAATAAACAAAACATCTCTTTCATCAAGATTTGTTAACAATCCTGCTAAATCACCAGGCTTATCTAAAACGGGTCCAGAAGTAATTTTTATTCCAACCTCTAATTCATTAGCCAGAATATTAGCTAAAGTCGTTTTTCCGAGTCCAGGAGGTCCATGGAATAAAGCATGATCAAGCGCTTCACCACGTTGATTTGCGGCGGCTACAAAAACTTTCAAGTTTTCTAAAACCTGATCTTGTCCAGCAAAGTCATCAAATGACAATGGGCGTAATCTCTTTTCAAGATCTAATTCTTCTGGGTTATATCCTTTGGTTGTTGGATCTAAATTCTCATTCATTTTACAAAGATATACAAAGTAAATCAGTATGTAAACAGTAACAATTTAACTATTTAAAATAACACATAAAAAAAAGACTGTCATCTCTGACAGTCTTTCTATTATTTTAGTGGTGTAAAACTTCTTCACCTTCCTTCATTGGTACATTTTGAGGAACAAAATCTACATCATGATTTGGGTTACTGTAGTCATACGGCCAACGATATACGTGAGGAATTTCACCTGGCCAGTTTCCATGAATATGTTCAACTGGAGTTGTCCATTCTAATGTCGTAGATCTCCAAGGATTTTGAACCGCTTTCTTACCGTAGAAAATACTACTAAAGAAATTGTACAAGAATACTAATTGGAAAGCTCCTCCTACAAGAGCAAATGTTGTAATTAAAACATTCACATTTTGTAAATCATCAAATAATGGGAAGTTAGTATTTGTATAATAACGTCTTGGTAAACCTGCTAATCCGATAAAGTGCATTGGGAAGAAAACCCCATAAGCACAAACTGCAGTAATCCAAAAGTGAATATAACCTAAGTTTTTATTTAACATTCTTCCGTACATTTTAGGGAACCAGTGGTAAATACCAGCAAACATTCCGTAAAGTGCAGAGATACCCATTACCAAGTGAAAGTGAGCAATTACGAAGTAAGTATCGTGAACGTTAATATCTAAAGTACTATCTCCTAAAATGATTCCAGTTAAACCTCCTGTGATGAAAGTAGAAACCATTCCAATAGAGAACAACATTGCAGGGTTAAATTGTAAGTTACCTTTCCATAAAGTTGTAATCCAGTTGAACGCTTTTACAGCAGATGGAATTGCAATTAATAAAGTTGTAAAGGTAAACACAGATCCTAAGAAAGGATTCATTCCAGAGATAAACATATGGTGACCCCATACGATAGTTGATAAAAATGCAATTGCAAGAACTGACATAATCATCGCTCTATATCCAAAGATTGGTTTACGAGAGTTCGTAGCCATAATTTCAGAAACAAGACCCATCGCTGGTAAGATTACAATATAAACCTCAGGGTGACCTAAGAACCAGAATAAGTGCTCAAACAATACTGGAGAACCTCCTTGGTAGTGTAAAACCTCTCCTGCAATATAGATATCAGATAAGAAGAATGAAGTACCAAAACTTCTATCAAAAATCAACAATAAAGCAGCTGATAATAATACTGGAAATGAAATAACACCAATAATAGCTGTTACGAAAAATGTCCAGATTGTAAGTGGAAGTCTAGTCATAGACATTCCTTTTGTTCTTAAGTTAATAACAGTTACGATGTAGTTTAATGATCCCATTAAAGAAGATGCAATAAAGATTGCCATCGAAACTAACCATAAAGTCATACCAGTTCCAGATCCTGGGATCGCTTGTGGTAAAGCACTTAATGGTGGGTAAATTGTCCAACCTGCAGAAGCTGGTCCAGCCTCAACAAATAAAGAACATAACATAACTACAGCAGATAAGAAAAACAACCAGTATGAAATCATGTTCATAAATCCAGAAGCCATATCTCGCGCTCCAATTTGAAGCGGAATAAGTAAGTTACTAAAAGTTCCACTTAAACCAGCTGTCAGTACAAAGAATACCATAATGGTACCGTGAATTGTAACTAAAGCTAGATAAATATCATTTGCCATTACACCATCAGGTGCAAATTTATCTCCTAATAAAACATTAAAGATTTTAAAAGACTCTTCTGGCCAAGCCAATTGCATTCTGAAAAGCAAAGACATAGCGATACCAATAATCCCCATGATAATACCTGTAATCAAGTATTGCTTAGCGATCATTTTGTGATCAATACTAAAAATATATTTAGTAATGAACGTGTCTTTATGATGATGTTCGTGCTCGTGATCGTGTCCGTGATCGTGACCGTGCGCTTCTGCTGACATATATGTGTACTTTAAATTTTCTTAATAATATTATTTCATCGCAACTTTAGCTACAGCTGCTTTAACTGTATCTACAACTGCTTTTACAGTATCGATAACTTTTGCAGTAGTATCACTTGGTGCAGCACCTTCTGCTTCAGGCTTTTTAGCAGCTGCTGCCGCTTTAATATCCTGAGCTAGAGTAGTTTTCTCGCTTAACCATTTTTTATATTCTTCTGGAGTATCTACAACAACTTTCATTTGCATGTTATAGTGTGAAGCTCCACAAATTTTATTACATAATAATAAATAATCAAATGTATAAGGATCTAAAGCTGTACCTCCTTTTGCAACTAACTCAATACTTTTTTCAGCTCTTAATTTGTTGATGTTTGCAACTTTCTCAACCATAAATGGCAACTCCCTGTATTCAGCAGTAGTATAAGTTGGAACAAAAGCAAACTCAGTAACCATACCAGGAACACAGTTCATTTGTGCTCTAAAGTGAGGAAAATAAGCTGAATGCAGCACATCTTGAGAACGCATTTTAAAATGCACTTTTTTACCTTTAGGAATATGAAGCTCAGAAACTACAATATCATCTTGTGAATTAGGGTCAGACATATCAACTCCTAATGTATTTATTCCTTCAATTAAACGAACGTTTGCTTTTCCTAAAACATTATCTTGACCTGCATATCTTGCAGTCCATTTAAACTGTTGAGCATATAATTCGATCTCTACAACATCTTCATCTTTATCAACAAACATGATATTATTCCAAGCATATAATCCATAAAGAATTAAACAAGCTAGAACAACAGATGGAATGATACTCCAAATTGCTTCTAATTTATTACTATCTGCAAAGAATAAAGCTTTTTTATCTTTATGTCCTCTATTTTTAAAAGAAAACCAGTGCAGTAAGCCTTGAGTAATAACTTGAACTGTAAAGATTAATACCCAAGTAATATTCATCAAACTATCTACTAAAAGCCCATGCTCAGAAGCTGGTGTATGAAGCACTAAATTACCCCATTTTAGTAAACCATAAATAGTAAATATATAAATGAAAGCTAAAAAGCCAAACATAATATATCCCTGAATATTATTATCATTATCTGATGCAACCTGAGAATCGTCCGAAGAAGATCCTACTTGAGTAAGATCAAATATCTTGGTCAATTGCCATAATGCAACTGCTAATAAAACTAAAACTACAATTACCAACAAACTTGTCATCTGTTTATTTCTTTAAATATTAATAATGAAAATGTTTACTTTCTTCTATGAAAGGATTTCTTTTTGCAAGCAAAGGAGATTTAGTTAATGCAGTAAATACTGTAAAAATAAACAATCCTAAAAAGAAAAGAATAGACGCAATTTCAGAAACTCCAATAAACCATTTATCTCCTACTGTACCAGGCATAATCATATTAAAGAAATCAATATAATGTCCTAATAAAATAACAATACCAGCCATTACAATAATCCAGCTTAGACGTTTGAAATCAGTATTGATTAAGATTAATAATGGGAAAACAAAATTCATAACCACTGCACCAAAGAATGGCAAGTTATACAATTGAATTCTTGTGATGAAATAAGTAACCTCCTCAGGAATATTTGCATACCAAATTAACATAAACTGAGAGAACCATAAGTATGTCCAGAAAATACTAATACCAAACATGAATTTAGCTAAATCGTGAATGTGGCTTGTATTAACAAACTCTAAATATCCTTTAGATTTTAAATAAATAGTCACTAAAGCGATTGTTGTGATTCCACTTACAAAGAAAGAAGCAAAAACATACCATCCGAATAATGTACTAAACCAGTGTGGGTCAAATGACATAATCCAATCCCATGACATAATAGATTCAGACACAATAAAGAATACTAAAAATCCTGCTGATGCCTTAAAGTTCTTCTTGTAGTACAAATCGTCATTAGCTTCGTCTTGAGCTAAACAATTTTTTCTAGAGAAATAATTGTATAAATTCCATCCTAATAAAAAGATACCTGCTCTAACAATCCAAAATGGAAAGTTTAAATATCCTGATTTACCAGCAATAATTGCATCATAATTAGGGCTTTTTGGATCCGTAACACCTTCACCTAACCATACAAAAATATGATTAAAATGCAGTCCGCAAAGAACCAAAATAATAAAGAAAATTACAGAACCAACTGGTAAATAAGCTGTAATACCTTGCATTACTCTAAACAAAACTGGAGACCAACCTGCTTGTGCAACTTGTTGAATAGCATAAAATGCTAAAACTCCCATTGAAAGCAACAAAAAGAAAATACAAGCTACATACAATGCAGACCATGGTTTATTTTGTAATTGGTGCAGTACATGGTTTAAATGTTCTGTATGTTCATCAGCGGCATTAACTTTTGCATGTTCACCACCTTTATGTGAATCATGAGATGCCTCAGCAGTTTCGTGATGCCCAGCTTCTGTATGAGAAGCTTCTGCTGTTGCTTCATGTGCAGCACCATGAGAACCATGAGCATCTGCAGCAAGAATTTTTTCAACTTCTTGAATATCTTTAGGAGCAGTTAAAAAACCATATCCTATTCCTAATATACCAACAATCATTAGGATGAAAGAAAAAGTTTTTAATTTACTTGAAAATGTATACATATCTATTACGATCAGTTTGTTCAACAATTATAATTGGCTTTTTAGTTTTAGAACATAGTCAGCAACTAACCAACGTTCGTGGGCACTTAATTGATTTGCATGCGAACCCATTGCATTTAAACCATAAGTCTCAACATGAAAGATACTTCCTTCGGTGATCTCTCTGTCTTTATAGCTAGGTACTCCAAGAAATTTCTCTCTTTCAACTAATTTACCTTTACCATTTCCAGTTGCACCATGGCAGCTTATACAGTAAATATCGAAAAGTTCTTTTCCTTTTTCAGAACTTTTTTCTGCTTCAGTCAAAGGTGATTTTAAATTAGCTTTCGCCAATTCATAACCTGCAGTTGAATTTTCATACTCATAAGGCTCAAAACCTCTATTGATAGTTCCTTCTACAGGAAGCTGTCCTTCTTTACCACCCTTAAATACTTTTGCTTCTGCATATGGCTCATATGCCAAAGACTCATACATATTAGGGAAATACTGATAGTTTGGTGCCGAATTATTGTGGCAAGATGAAACTAAAATAGTTATACCAACTAAAAGTGTTATTTTATATATCCTTTTCATAGCTACAATTAATTCTTTTCAATTACTTTAACTTCAACAGCTCCAGTTCCCTCGAAAAAAGTAACTAGTTCTGCTTCATTATTATTCACAGCAACTTCCATTAAAAAATGGTCATCTGTTGTTCTTACATCTGGATTTTCAGCTTCTTTAAAAGGCCATAATCTACTTCTCATATAAAAAGTAATAACCATTAAGTGGGCTGCAAAAAACACAGTCATCTCAAACATAATAGGCACAAAAGAAGGCATATTTTGAATGAAGCTAAAACTCGGCTTCCCCCCAATATCTTGTGGCCAATCGTGAATCATGATATAACTCATCATAAATGTAGCAAATGAAATACCAACACATCCGTAAAGAAAAGAACAAATTGCTAATCTTGTTGGTGCTAAACCCATTGCTTTATCCAATCCGTGAACAGGAAATGGAGTAAAAACCTCTTCAATATGATGATGTGCAGCTCTAGTTTTCTTTACTGCATCCATCAAAATATCATCGTCATTATAAATGGCGTATATTACTTTATTACTCATGATGTGAATCTTTATTTTTTGCTCTTTCTCTAATGTAATTATCTCCTGTTCCTTTTAGAATTGTTTTAACCTCTGCCTGTGCAATTACAGGGAATGTTCTAGAGTATAATAAAAACAATACAAAGAAGAAACCAATTGTTCCGATGAAAATTCCAATATCAACAAATGTTGGTGAGAACATTGTCCAAGAAGATGGAAGATAATCTCTATGTAAAGAAGTAACAATAATTACGAATCTTTCAAACCACATTCCGATGTTTACCACAATCGAAATAATAAATGAGAACATGATACTTGTTCTTAGTTTTTTGAACCACATAAACTGTGGAGAGAAAACGTTACAAGTCATCATTGACCAATATGCCCACCAGTAAGGTCCAGTAGCTCTGTTTAAGAACGCATATTGCTCATACTCTACTCCAGAATACCAAGCTACGAATAACTCAGTGATATAAGCAACACCTACAATCGAACCTGTAATCATAATAATGATATTCATCAATTCGATATGTTGTAATGTGATATACGCTTCAAGATTAGAAACTTTTCTCATAACGATCAACAATGTATTTACCATCGCAAATCCTGAGAATACCGCTCCAGCAACGAAGTATGGAGGGAAAATTGTTGTATGCCATCCTGGAATTACAGAAGTAGCAAAGTCCATCGATACAATTGTGTGTACAGAAAGTACAAGAGGAGTTGCTAAACCAGCTAATACCAATGATACTTCTTCAAAACGCTGCCAATCTTTAGCTCTACCACTCCATCCAAAACTTAAGATAGAATAAACTCTTTTATTAAACGGAGTTATAGCTCTATCACGAAGCATTGCAAAATCAGGTAATAAACCAGTCCACCAGAAAACTAATGATACTGAAAGATAAGTTGAAATCGCAAATACGTCCCAAAGTAATGGTGAGTTAAAGTTTACCCATAAAGATCCAAACTGGTTTGGAATAGGTAAAACCCAGTATGCTAACCATGGACGTCCCATGTGAATAATTGGAAATAAACCTGCTTGAACTACCGAGAAAATAGTCATTGCTTCTGCAGAACGGTTAATAGCCATTCTCCAACGTTGACGGAAAAGTAATAGTACTGCAGAAATCAAAGTTCCAGCGTGACCAATACCAACCCACCAAACGAAGTTAGTAATATCCCAAGCCCAACCAACTGTTTTATTTAATCCCCATGTTCCAATACCGGTAGATACGGTGTAAATTATACAACCTAACCCCCAAAGGAAGGCTATTAATGCGATTGAAAATACAATCCACCATTGTTTATTTGCAGGACCTTCAACAGGTGCTGCCACATCTACAGTTACATCGTGATATGATTTATCACCTATAACTAAAGGTTTTCTAATGGGTGCTTCGTAGTGAGACGACATAATCCTTTATATTGTTTCTTATTAATAATTTATTCTAAGTATTTCTAACTTTAACATGGTAAACCACATTAGGTTTTGTTCCTACATGCTCTAATAAATGATATGATCTATCATCAGCTGCTAATTTAGCAACTTTACTTTCGGCATCATTAACATCACCAAATATCATTGCTCCAGAAGAACAAGCACTTGAACAAGCTGTTTGGAATTCTCCATCAACAATTGAACGGCCTTCTTTTTTAGCATTTAATATAGTAGCTTGTGTCATTTGAATACACATAGAACATTTTTCCATAACACCACGTGAACGTACATTTACATCTGGATTCAATACCATACGACCTAAATCATCATTCATGTGATAATCGAATTCACTGTTTTTGTTGTATAAGAACCAGTTAAAACGACGAACTTTATAAGGACAGTTATTAGCACAGTAACGAGTACCAACACATCTGTTGTATGCCATGTGGTTTTGACCTTGACGACCGTGTGAAGTCGCAGCAACTGGACAAACTGTTTCACAAGGTGCGTGATTACAGTGCTGACACATTACAGGTTGGAATGCTACTTGAGGATTATCTCCAGGTTTCTCCATTTCATTGAATGTAGACAATGAACTAGATAAACCAGCAATACCTTCTTTTCTTTCGTTATCTCCAGCAAAAGTACTTTCAGAAGAATAATATCTGTCAATACGCAGCCAGTGCATATCACGACTTCTTCTAACTTCAGATTTACCTACTACAGGAACGTTATTTTCTGCATGACAAGCAATAACACATGCTCCACATCCAGTACAAGCGTTCAAGTCGATTGATAGGTTAAAGTGATGTCCAGTAGAACGATCAAATGATTCCCATAAATCAACAGTAGTAGCTTCAACTTCTTGGTGATCTAAAGATACCATTGGTTGTTCGTTCCAATGTTTAGCATCTTCAGTATTAAATATTTTTAAAGTTGTTTCTTTAATAATATCTCCTCTTCCCATTAATGTTTTTTGCCCTTGAACACATGCAAACTCATGCTCTCCATTAGCTTTTACAATAGAAACAGCTTGAACATTATTGAAGTTTTTATATAAAGCGTAAGCATTAATACCTACTTGCATTTCTTCTTTTAAAGCCGCTTTGCGACCGTAACCTACAGCTAAACCAACTGTACCAACTGCTTGTCCAGGTTGAACAATTACAGGTACATTTTCTAATTTAGTTCCATCAGCAGTAGTAATAGTAGCATAACTACCATTCAAACCACCGTTTGCAACAATTTCATTTGATAAATTAAATTTCTTTGCATCAGCATTAGAAACCGTAACATAGTTATCCCACGAAACTCTTGTAATTGGATCTGGAAACTCTTGCAACCAAGGATTGTTTGCATGTTGCCCGTCTCCCATTCCAGTTTTAGTATATAAAACTAATTCAAGCTCTCCAGCAGCTTTTGATTTTGAAAGTGCACTTGCAGCACCTGCGTAATCATAAGAACCACCATTTAAAGCACTTGAACCATATGCAAAAACACCATCATGCAAAACTTTGTTCCAAGAAGATCCTGCGATAATTGACCCTGAATTAGCTTTAAGGTAATCGTAGAAATTTCCTGCAACACCATTTAATGACAATAAAACATCTTGAAGTTGTTTTGTATCAAAAATTGGACGAATTGTAGGTTGCGTTAAACTATAAGTTCCTTTTGTAATCACTAAATCTCCCCATGACTCTAAATAATGAGGAACTGGCGCAGCGATTGTTGATATAGCAGCAGTTTCATCTTCTTTTAAAGATAAAGCAACTGACGTTTTTACTTTTTTCAGTCCAGAAACAAAAGAAGCAGAATCAGCTAAAGTATAAACAGGATTAACTCCACTCATAATTAAAGTATGAACACTTCCTGCATTCATATCTTTTAACAATTGAGCAACTACAGCATTAGAACCTTTTCTAATTTGTCTTGTTTCAGCTGTATTAAAAGCTTCACTAGACAATGCTTGATTAATAGCTAAAACTAATAATTGTGCATTCTTATCCTCTAAGCCAGATACTAAAATTCCCTTAGAACCTGCTGCTTTTAATTGTTGAGCTGCTTTTTCAACTTCCGCTTTAAACTTAGCATCTAAAGAAACCGGAACAGAACCACCAACAACAACATTATAAATTTGAACTAAAGCTTGTTTTTGATCAGCTGTCGTCATTGGAACACGCTTATCAGCTGCAGCTCCAGATAATGTCATATTTGATTCAAACTGAAAATGACGAGACATTTTTCCGTTTTGAGGAATACGCCCTTTTGCATATCCAGAATCATATCCACCACCTTGCCAATCTCCTAAGAAATCAGCACCAACAGATACAATTAATGAAGCTTTTGAAAAATCATAATCTACTAAAGCTCTTTCACCATAAACAGTTTCAAAAGCATCTAACGCATCAGATGAAGAAACCGCATCGTAAACTACATGTTTAGCATTTGGATTTTTAGCAATAAACTCACCTATTAATTTCTCAGTAGATGGACTTGCTAATGTATTTGTTAATAATACTACTTGACCTCCTTTTGCTTTTGCATCAGCTAAACTTGATTTAATTTTTAAATCAACTGCTGACCAGCTGCTATTTTTTCCATCTAATTTAGGTTCTTTCAAACGCATACTATCGTATAATCCTAAGATAGATGCATGAATTCTAGCATTAGCAGAAAATTTAGCTCCAGAAATAGTATTGTTCTCAATTTTAATTGGACGACCCTCACGACTTTTTACCAAAAGATTTGCAAAATCAAAACCATCAAAAACAGTAGTTGCATAAAAATCTGCAACACCAGGAATGATTTGCTCTGGTTGTAATACATAAGGGATAGACTTGTGCACAGGACCTTCACAAGCAGCAAGTGTAACTGCCGCAGTACTAAATCCTACGTACTTTAAAAAGTCACGACGTGAAGTTCCAGATGTAGCTAAAGCATCTGCATTTCCTAAGAATTCATCCGTAGGAATCTCTTCAACAAATTCGTTATTTCTAAGCGCCTCAACAATAGAACTATTTTCTAGTTCTTCAACACTTTTCCAGTATTTTTTGTTTGATGACATTGTATATAAATATTAAAATCTTAATAATTCGATTAATAGTGGCATTTACCGCATTCTAAACCTCCCATTTGCGCTGCAGTTAATTTCTCTACACCGTATTTTTTAGAAAGTTCAGCATGAATTTTATCATAATATGCATTTCCTTCCATCTTAACATCAGTTTTTCTATGGCAATCAACACACCATCCCATTGTTAATTTAGAGTATTGCTTCATGATTTCAAATTCTTGTACCGGACCGTGACAAGTTTGACATTCAACTCCTGCAACAGAAACGTGTTGAGAGTGATTGAAATAAACAAAATCAGGAAGATTATGAATACGAACCCATTTTACAGGCTTAGTTTTTCCAGTATAAGCTTGTTTAGTCTTATCCCATCCAACAGCATCATATAATTTTTGAATTTCTCCATCGTAGAATGCTTTACTGTACTCTGCAGTAGCAGTAGTCTCAGCAACTTCAGAAATATTTTTATGACAGTTCATACAAACATTTAATGAAGGAATACCAGCAGTTTTACTTACACGTGCAGCAGAGTGACAATATTTACAATTGATCTCATTATCTCCAGCGTGAATTTTGTGAGAATAGTGAATTGGCTGAATTGGCTCATAATTTTGATCAACACCTACCTGCATCAAGTAACCGTATACAAAATAACCACTAGCTAAAAGTAAAAATATAGAAGTAACTAAAACTAAAAATTGATTTTTAGCAAAAGCTTTCCAAATTGGAGTTCTGCCTTCTTTTGGCGCAACTTCAATTCCGTTATTACTTGCAACTTTAGTTAATACTTTGTTCACCATGAACAACATAACAACTAAAATAGCCATTACAAGAGCAAGAGCTCCTAAAATAATATTGTTAGAAATACCGCCGCCTTCAACTTTTTGTCCAGGAGGAACAGTTCCTGGCGCACCAGCAGCAGGCTCAGCTTTTTTCTCAGAAGTAAAAGCAATAATATTATCAATATCGCCTTCAGATAATTGAGGAAAAGAAGTCATTACTGCTTTATTGTTTTCCTCAAAAAGTTTAACCGCAACAGGATCACCTGACTTAATCATGTCAGAACTGTTATGCACCCATTTATAAAGCCAAGCTTTATCGTGCTTATCCGCAATTCCTCTTAAAGCAGGACCTGTTGATTTAGCATCTAATTTGTGACATGCAGCGCAATTTGCATTAAAAAGTTCTTTCCCTTTTACTGGATCACCACCTGTAGTCGCAGCCGGAGCAGCAGCTTCAGGAGCCGCAGGAGCAGCAGGATCTTGAGCAAATGAAGTTAGGGAGAAAATTAACGTTAGCGATAAACTAAGTAATAATTTTCTGGAGATCGAATTATGGTTACCCACCTTTTTCATATAGTATAATAATTATCTACTAATTTTTGGTATGATTTTTTCTGTAGTAAATCAGACTAAAATTAATACCTTCTTTTAAAACTTGCACAAAAATACGACTTATGAACTATTCTCAAAACCTTAAAATACTCTTAAATATCAATTTATATCAATTCTAAATAATATTAAAATTTTCCATACAAACTTTAAATATTATTTTTGCACAAAAACCATCACATTATGAGAATTTTAACCCCTTCAAAAAACGTTTTCTTAACATTAGTAATCTTTGCTTTAGCAAACAATATTCATGCTCAAGATCAAAATTTAACAGTAAATCAAGATCCCAAATTTGAGCAATTAATGAACGAGAAACGTAAATTTAACACATCAATAAGTACAAATGATTCCTATAGAATTCAAATTTTCAGCGGGAAAAGCGACGAAGCAAAAAAAACGCTGGCTGACTTTAAAAGAGAATACTCAAACATTGATGGCACAATAATTTTCAATACGCCAAACTACAAAGTAATTGTAGGCAGTTTTAAGTCAAGAATTGAAGCAGAAAGAAATCTAGCAGACATCAAGAAAAAATACAAAAATGTATTCCTGCTAAAGCCGAATAAATAAAAAACAAAAACAACAAGAAATAAAGAACCACAAAAGCAACTCTCCACTGAGTTTCTTTTGTGGTTTTTTATTATAACGAGGTATTTAAAAATACCAAACAAAAACCAACATCTAAACACAAAGCCCAAATCCAAAATTTATTTTTTTCATTTTTAGCAGTAACTATTTTGCTTTATCATAACAAAAGCACCACTCCTAAAAATCATTCCCAACAACTTGCTACCAAACCAAAACAGCGCTTTTTATCAAAAAACAACCCTATACACCAAACTCCCACAAACCACCCTTACAATTACTCGTTTTCAACCTTTATCCCCATAATCTCTTTAGCACGAACCTATCAACACATCCTACTAATCAAACCCAATAACAAGCAGCAAGGCATTCTACAAAGAAAACGTCTAAACATATTACCTCGCAAAAAAAATCTCCAAAGAAAACAGTAACCACAAAAAAACTCAATCAAAAAAAATCCCTTATCAAAACCAAACAGTTTTAAACAAAAAAAATCCCGAAAAAATCGGGATTTATATCTAAAATAGGAATTCTACTATTTAAGTTTCTTTTTGATAGCAACTTCATGATAGGCCTCAATAACATCATTCATTTCAATATCATTGAATCCTTTTATTTGTATACCACAGTCATAACCTTTAGAAACTTCTTTAACATCATCTTTAAAACGTTTTAAAGCAACTAATTCTCCGGTATGCACCACAACTCCATCTCTAATAACTCTAATTTTAGAGCTTCTTAAAATCTTACCATCAGTTACCATACATCCTGCAATTGAGCCAACTTTAGAAATTTTGAAAATCTCACGAATCTCAGCCGTTCCTAAAATTTCCTCTTTCATTTCAGGAGCTAACATTCCTTCCATTGCATCTTTCAAGTCATCGATAGCTGCATAAATAATAGAATAATAACGGATATCGATTTCTTCTTTATCAGCAAGCTGTCTAGCATTTCCAGCAGGACGAACGTTAAATCCAATAATGATCGCATCAGAAGCAGAGGCCAACATAACGTCAGTTTCTGTAATTGCACCAACACCTTTATGGATAATATTAATTTGAATTTCTTCAGTAGAAAGTTTAGAGAACGAATCTGATAATGCTTCAACAGATCCATCAACGTCTCCTTTAAGAATTACATTCAATTCTTTAAACTGACCAAGAGCAATACGACGACCAATTTCATCAAGTGTAATATGACGCTGTGTACGTACAGATTGTTCACGCATTAATTGAGAACGTTTAGACGCAATTTGCTTAGCCTCTTTTTCATCTTCGAATACATTAAACTTATCACCAGCAGTTGCAGCACCATCTAAACCTAAAACAGATACCGGAGTCGAAGGACCAGCTTCTAAAACTGTATGACCTCTTTCATCATGCATTGCTTTAACTTTTCCATGGTGTTTTCCAGCAAGCATATAATCTCCAATTTTCAACGTACCTTGTTGTACCAAAATTGTCGAAACATAACCTTTTCCTTTATCCAAGAAAGCCTCAACAACAGTTCCTTGTGCAGCTTTATTTGGATTCGCTTTTAAATCTAAGATTTCAGCTTCTAATAAAACTTTCTCTAATAATTCTTTTACTCCTGTTCCGACTTTCGCAGAAATATCATGTGACTGAATTTTTCCACCCCAATCTTCAACAAGTAAATTCATACTAGCCAAACGCTCTTTAATTTTCTCAACATTAGCATTTGGTTTATCAATTTTATTGATTGCAAATATAATTGGCACTCCCGCAGCTTGTGCGTGAGAAATTGCCTCTTTTGTTTGCGGCATGATATCATCATCCGCAGCTACTACGATAATAGCGATATCTGTAACTTGAGCTCCACGTGCACGCATCGCGGTAAACGCCTCGTGACCTGGTGTATCTAAGAATGCAATTTTCTGACCATTATCAAGAGTAACTCCATAAGCTCCAATGTGCTGTGTAATACCACCCGACTCTCCAGCGATAACATTTTCTTTACGGATATAATCCAGTAAAGATGTTTTACCGTGGTCAACGTGCCCCATTACAGTAACAATAGGCGCTCTAGTTACTAAATCTTCTTCTTTATCTTCAACCACTTCGATAGCTTCCTCTATATCGACAGTAATAAACTCAACTTCATAACCAAATTCATCAGCTACAATTGTTAATGTTTCAGCATCTAAACGCTGATTCATCGTAACCATGATACCTAAAGACATACAAGTTCCAATTACTTTTGTAATCGGCACATCCATCATGATGGCAATTTCACCTACAGTAACAAATTCAGTAACTTTAATTGTCTTACTTCCCTCGTCAAGAGCTCTTTGCTCATCATCAGATTTCTGACGGTGCGTTTCTCTTTTATCTCTTCTATATTTAGCCGCTTTAGATTTCCCTCCTTTACCTTGAAGTTTTTCAAGAGTCTCTCTAATTTGGTTTTTTACTTCTTCTTCAGTAGGCTCAACTTTAGCTACAATAGCCGGACGGTTTCCTTTTACAAAACCAGGTCTCGCACTTCTGTTTGCATTAAATCCGCCACCGCCGTTGTTTGGCGTTATCTTATTTGGATTTGGAGTTCCTGGCGCATTACCAGCCCCTTGAGGTTTTGGCGCCCCTGGAGTTCCTGGTTTAGGAGCAATCCTTTTACGCTTATTCTTGTTAGCATTATTTCCAACACCTGGCGCACCCGGTTTATTAGGCGTAATTTTAGGATCTTCTTTCTTTTTCTTAGGTTTATTAAATTGAGATAAATCAATTGTCTGCCCCGTAAGAGTTGTTCCAGATAATTTCTGATATTGAGTTGTGATCGTTTCTTCGGCAGTTGCAGGATCTGTTGAAACAATAGGCTCTTGCGCTGTTTTTGAAACTTCAGCTTTAACTTCTTTTTTCTCTGTAATAATAGGTTTCTCTACCTTTTTTTCTTCAGAAACTACAGGAGCCGCTGGCTCAGGCTGTACAACTTCTTTCTGAACTGGTTTTTCTGGTTGAGTTGGAGTAATAACTGCTTTTGGCTCTTCAGCTTTAACTGGCTCCTCAGTAGGAGTAGAAACAACTGCAGGTTTCTTCGGATTTAAATCTATTTTACCTACTTGCACAGGTCCAGTTACAACCGCTCTCGCTTTTATAATCTCCTGTTGCTTTTGGCGCTCCTCATCTTGTCTGCGTTTGTCTTCAATTTCTTTCTCACGCTCTACACGTAATGCTTCTTTTTCTTTTCTTTTCTCTTCTCCAACCTCTTTAGAAGCTTCCTTATTCCCCTTATCGCCCGCAAATTGGCTTTGCAGGATATTAAACTCACTATCAGAAATTTTCGCGTTTGGATTTGCATCAATAGCAATACCCTTATCTTTTAGATAATCAACAGCTCTTTCTAACGAGATATTTAATTCCCTTAAAACCTTATTTATTCTTATTACTCTCTCTTCAGACATATAACCTTTTTATTATTACCTTTTTCGTTGTGTTGTTAGAGCCAGACTTCAGCCATTAACTAGCTGTCAAACTCTTCTTTTAGTATCTTCATAACATCTAGAATCGTTTCCTCTTCTAAATCTGTTCTTCTTACTAAATCTTCTACTTCTTGTTTTAAAATACTTTTTGCAGTATCTAAACCTATCTTAGCAAATTCTTCGATTACCCATTCTTCAATTTCATCTGAAAACTCTGTTAATTCAACATCGTCTTCATCTGCAACTGTACCAGCAACATCACCTTCACGAATAACATCTAATTCATAACCCGTCAATTGACCCGCTAATTTAATATTGTGACCACCTCTACCAATCGCCTTAGAAACTTCTTCTAATTTCAAGAATACTTCAGCTCTTTTATTTTCTTCGTCAATTTTGATTGAAGAAACTTTCGCAGGGCTTAATGCTCTTGTAATAAACAATTGAATGTTATTTGTGTAGTTAATTACGTCGATATTTTCATTTCCTAACTCACGAACGATTCCGTGAATACGAGATCCTTTCATACCTACACAAGCTCCAACTGGATCAATTCTATCATCATAAGAATCTACCGCTACTTTTGCTTTTTCACCAGGAATACGCACTACATTTTTAACCGTAATCAAACCGTCGAATACTTCTGGAATTTCTTGTTCAAATAATTTTTCTAAGAACTTCTCAGAAGTTCTAGACATAATAATTTGAGGTTTGTTTCCTTTCAATTCAACGCTTTCAATGATTCCACGAACATTATCTCCTTTACGGAAAAAGTCAGATGGAATTTGTTTTTCTTTTGGAAGTACAATTTCGTTTCCTTCATCATCAACTAAGATAACTACTCTTGGACGTACGTGGTGTACTTCTGCAGTATAAATATCACCAATAATATCTTTAAATTGTTTATAAAGATTTGTATTATCGTGTTCGTGAATTTTAGATATTAAGTTTTGACGCAAAGCCAAAATAGCTCTTCTCCCTAAATCAATCAATTTAACCTCTTCAGAAACTTCTTCACCAATTTCAAAATCCGCTTCGATCATTCTTGCTTCAGTCAAAGTAATCTCTTCGTTTTCAAAATCAAGATCTTCGTCAGCAACAATTACTCTTCTTCTCCAAATCTCCATATCTCCTTTATCAGGATTTATAATGATGTCGAAGTTATCATCAGAACCGTATTTTTTCTTTAATGCATTTCTAAACACGTCCTCTAAAATTGCCATAAGCGTTACACGATCAATAAGTTTATTGTCTTTAAACTCTGAGAATGAATCGATTAATGCTAAATTTTCCATGCGAATTCTTTAATTAAAATGTTACTGTAACAATTGCCTCTTTAATTTCTGTATAAGGTATTTGCTGCTCTTTTTGAACTGTTTCTTTTCCTTTTCCTATTTTTTTCGGTTCTCTTGCTTCCCAAGACAAAATTATAAAAACATCGTTAGCTTCTACTAATTCTGCTTCAATTTTTTCAGTATTTGTAGTAACAATCAATGTTCTACCAATATTTTTCTTGTATTGTCTTACCAATTTCAAAGGAGACCCTACTCCAACTGATGCTACTTCAAGAGAAAAATCTTGTTCTTCACGATCCAAGTTATTCTCAATTGCTCGACTAATATCGATGCAATCCTGCAGCGCCACTCCTGTATCACCATCTAAACCTACACTAATTTTAAAAGCATCAGAAACAGCCAAATCAATCAAAAAGATTGACGGCTTTTCTAAAAGAGCCTCCGCAATTAATCCGTTTACTTTTTCTTTAAATGTCATAATTTTATAAAAAGAGGGGACACTTAGTCCCCTCATTATTTAGATTTTAATAAATAACGGTGCAAATATAGTGATTTTTTTATAAATCAAAATAAATAGATCGCTCTAAAAATATTTCTTATCTTTATAGAAGCATTAATTTAACAGAATTTCTCATTATTTAACCCAAAAACCATGAAACAAATTCTAGTACCTACTGATTTCTCTGAACACGCAGAAGACGCCTTAAAAGTCGCTGCGCAAATTGCCAAAAAAAACAACTCCGAAATCATCATCCTTCATATGCTTGAACTTCCAAGCCAAATGAACGATGCCGTTTTAGGCGGCGCCAGCATTCCCGAAACCATGCTATTCATGAAAAAAGCAAACGAAATGCTGGACGAAATTTCATCAAAACCATACCTAGACGGCATTCAAGTGACTGAAATCGTAAAAATGGACAGGCCGATTCACGGAATCACTCAAGTAAGCAAAGACCACAATATAGATTTAATTGTAATGGGATCTCACGGCTCTTCTGGCGTTGAAGAATTACTAATAGGCTCCAACACCGAAAAAGTAGTACGCAATTCTGATATTCCTGTTTTGGTAATCAAAAAAGACATCAAAAATTTTAATGCATCCAATATCGTATTTGCTTCTGATTTTTCAGAAGAAGCAAAAAAACCATTCAAAAAACTCCTTGACTTTGCCAAAACATTCCAATCAAAATTGCATTTAGTTACAATTTGCACACCAAACAGCTTCAAAACTACACACGCAGCAGAAAAAGCTATAACCGATTTCATCACGGAGTTTAACCTCTCAGATTACACCACAAATATTTACAACGATACTAATATCGAAAAAGGAATCATAAACTTTTCTAACAAGATAAACGCAGATATCATTGGAATGTGTACACACGGAAGAACTGGTTTTGCGCACTTTTTTAACGGAAGTATCAGCGAAGGCTTAGTAAATCACGCCGTTAAACCTATTATTACTTTTAAAATATAAAAAACATCCAAGCAAAATAAACACACTTAAATTTACGGCATAAAAAAAGCCTCTCGAATGAGAGGCTTTTTATGTTGGTCTACTAGGACTCGAACCTAGAAAGACTGCACCAAAAACAGTTGTGTTACCATTACACCATAGACCAATAGCGCTGTTAAGCGGGTGCAAAATTATAACTTTATTTAGTTTATGCAAATTTTTAGAGATATTTTTTTTGCATAAAAAAAGCCTCTCGATTGAGAGGCTTTTTATGTTGGTCTACTAGGACTCGAACCTAGAAAGACTGCACCAAAAACAGTTGTGTTACCATTACACCATAGACCAGCAGTGCTGTTAAGCGAGTGCAAATTTAAGCCTTTATTTAATTTGCACAAGCTTTTTTATCAAAAAAAATCATTTTTTTTTCATTTTTCACCTTCATACTGATTCAAAACATCAGAAGACACTCATAAACAACAAATTACTCTTCACTTATACTTTTATAGAATTTTTTGTTAATGCTCGTTTCTTTACACAAAAAAACATTTTCTTTGTAGGATTAAAAACATTCAAAATTTTAACACCTAAATATGGCACAATTCAATTTCAATAAATGGAATACAATTATTGGTTGGTTTGCATTTGCAATCGCTTTAATCACCTATACATTAACAGTTGAACCTACCATGAGTTTTTGGGATTGCGGGGAATACATAGCCACAGCGGCAAAATTAGAAGTAGGTCACCCTCCGGGAGCACCTTTATTTCAAATGATGGGTGCCTTTTTTGCAATGTTTGCAATAGATGCGCAGCATGTAGCCTTAATGGTAAATATGATGTCTGTTTTTTCAAGCGCCTTTACAATATTATTCATGTTCTGGTCATCGTCTATGATTTTAAAGAAAATCGTAGCTCGTTTTGCCGAAATTGACCAAAACAATTCTATTGTAATTCTGGGAAGTTCTTTTGTAGGAGCATTAGCTTACACTTTCTCAGACAGCTTTTGGTTTAATGCCGTTGAAGCCGAAGTATACGCAATGGCTTCATTACTTATAGCATTACTTTTCTGGCTGGGATTACGCTGGGAACAAGATATGGACAAACCAAAAGGAAACAAATGGCTATTAATCATATCTTTAGTTGTTGGACTTTCGTTTGGTGTGCACTTTATGGCATTATTAACGATTCCATCAATCGGGTTTCTTTATTATTTTAAACATTACGAAAAAGTTACTATTAAAAATTTCCTTATTGCAAATGTTGTTGTAATTGGAATTTTATTATTTATCTTCAAATTACTTTTGCCTTTAACAATGGCATTCTTTGGTAAAACTGAAATTTTCATGGTAAACAGCATGGGATTACCATTTAATTCAGGAACTATTTTTGTTGTTTTACTTCTAGTTGCATTCTTCTATTTTGGATTAAAATTCACCAAACAAAAAGGTTTAATTTTTTACAACACTATTATACTTTGCATCTTATTTATATTTATAGGTTTTTCGACTTGGATGATGCTTCCTGTGCGTGCTAACGCAAATACAGTTATCAATGAAAACAAGCCATCGGATGCTGCCGAAGTTTTAGCTTACTATAATCGTGAGCAATATGGAGTAAACCCATTATTCTATGGTCCTCAATACACTGAAGTTTTCGCAGGTCTGGATGCTAAAAATCCATACTTAGACAAAAAACCCAACTACGAGAGAGATGATAAAACGGGTAAATATATCATTACCAATAATTATAAAAATGCAGATCAAAATTCAGATGACAATCAGAAAACAATTCTGCCAAGAATGTGGAGTACCGAAACTGGACACATCCAGAACTACATCAGCTTTACAAATCCGCCTAAATTCAGAATCAACCCAAATTACAATTATGAAGATGATTTAGCAAAATACGGAATTGACGCAAGCCAATTGAGCGAAGACGAATACAACAAAGCAACTGCTCAATTAAGAAATGAAGTTGAAAAAACGATTTCTGAATTTAAACATGCTTTCGCTCAAAAACAAATTGACAACGAAGGCTATGTTAAATTCTTACAAAGCTATAAAGACTATTTAATAATCGAAAAACCTTCAACTGTAGATAATTTCAGTTTCATGTTCGAATATCAATTCGGATATATGTACTGGAGATATTTAATGTGGAATTTTGTTGGACGCCAAAGTGATGTTCAAGGAAAATATGACAATTTAGACGGAAACTGGATTAGTGGAATCAAAGCTCTTGACTCTGTACATTTAGGATCTCAAGACAACTTACCTTCTGACGTTTTAAACAACAAAGGAAGAAATGTTTATTTTTTCCTTCCGTTTATCTTAGGTTTAATTGGATTAATGTACCATGCCAACAAAGATCTTAAAAGTTTTTATGTGCTTTTAGCGTTATTCTTATTTACTGGAATTGCATTAAAAATTTACCTAAACGAAAGACCTTTTGAACCTCGAGAAAGAGATTATGCTTTGGTAGGATCATTCTATGTCTTTGCAATTTGGATTGGTTTTGGAGTTTACTCTTTATACGAAAGTATCCAAAAATATATTGCTCCAAAAATTGCAGGACCTATTATTATTGCCGGAAGTTTATTAGCCGCTCCTGTTTTAATGGCAGCGCAAAACTGGGATGATCATGATAGATCAAACAGATATACTGCTGTTGCAATGGCTAAAGCTTATTTAAGTTCATGCGATAAAGATGCCATTTTGTTTACTATTGGAGACAATGATACCTTCCCTCTCTGGTATGCCCAAGAAATTGAGCATTTCAGAACAGATGTAAAAATTGTAAACACCAGTCTTTTCATGACAGATTGGTATATAGACCAAATGAAAGCAAAATCATATGAATCTGACCCTCTGCCTATATCATTTACACATGAGCAATATGTTGGAGACAAATTAGATTACGTGGCTCATATTCCAAAGATAGAAACACGCTGGAACATCACTGATTTTATCGATTTTATCAAAAACCCTAAATCAACTGTAGGATTACAAAATGGGCAGACAATTCATTTTTACCCAACAAATAAGATTAGAGTAAACATTGATAAAAATGCTATTATTAAAAACAAAGTTGTAAATCCTAAATACAATGACTCTATTGTTCCTTATATGGACATAGACATTAAAGGGAGTGCAATCTACAAAAATAGATTAATGATGCTTGACATCTTAGCTAATAACAATTGGAAACGACCAATTTATTTTAGTGGAGGCGCTTTTGATGACGAGGATTATTTATGGTTGAAAAACTATTTACAGCTAGATGGAATGGTTTACAAACTGGTTCCTATTAAAAATGTTCCTTCTAAAGATGGCGGACCAATGGACATGGGACAAATTGACGCCGATAAAATGTATAACATTGTAATGAAATGGGACTGGGGCAACAGTGAAAGTGAAAAAATCTATCATGATCCAGAAACTAGAAGAAACAGCATTACTTATAGAACAAATTTATCTCGTTTAATGAACGAACTTATTGCCGAAGGTAAAATTGACAAAGCTAAAAACATTATCAATTTAGCAATTACAAAAATGCCGTTAGACAAGTTTGGTTATTACTCTTTAGTTGAGCCATTTGCTGGTGGATATTACAAAGTAGGAGAAAAAGATAAAGCACACGATTTATTAGAAAAGCTAGTTAATAAGTACAGAGAAAATCTAGATTATTACAAAACTTTGAGCGGTTCTGATCAAACAGATTTAGCTATTGACATTATCACTGATATTGAACGATACAGAAGCCTGCTACAAGTAATGAAAGAAAACAACGATAAAGCTTTTTACGAAAAACACAAAACAACGTTTAATACGTATGTAAATATTTTTGAGCGTTTTGGACGCGAAAAAGAATAATATACGAAAAATATATTAATTAAAAAAATGCAGTACTGCTTGATAAACAGTGCTGCATTTTTTAAATTTACTTATCTCTAAATAAGTTAACAATGAGCTTTTATTGGGTAAAAACTAATTCATTCATAAAAACGGTGTTTTCTAAATATTGTTGGGACATTCCAAACAACGAAAAGAAAATATACCTAACCTTTGATGATGGCCCAACTCCAGAGATTACAGATTGGGTATTAGCTGAATTGAGAAAATTTGATGCAAAAGCTACCTTTTTTTGTATTGGAAAAAACATTAAAGCCAACTTATCCTTGTTTGAAAAGCTTATAACTGACGGACACAGCATAGGAAACCACACCATGAACCATGTTAATGGATGGAAAAGTAATAATGATGACTATATTGAAAATGTAAAAAACTGCGCTGCTATTTTAGAAGAAGAAAAAACATGTAATTTATTATTTCGCCCGCCTTATGGGAAGATCAAAAAGGCACAATCTAAAATTTTACGAAAATTAGGTTATAAAATAATTATGTGGGATGTTTTGAGCGCTGACTTTGACCAAAGTATTACTCCTGAAAAATGCCTCGAAAACGTTACAAAAAATGTAAAATCAGGAAGTGTAATTGTATTTCATGACAGCATAAAAGCTTCACCAAATTTAAAATTTGCTCTTCCAAAAACACTGCATTTCTTAAAAGAAAACGGCTACAAGTTTGATATTATTCACTAAATAATATCACTACCTTAACTTTTAAAAATCAAATTGATCTTGAACAATACCGATAAGAGTATTTGCATCAAGTTCTCCAGACTGTCTCCAGATCATTTGCCCTTCTTTATAAATCATCAATGTAGGCAGACCCTTAATTCGCAATGCCTCAGCCAATTCTTGATTCTTATCTACATCAATTTTAATTACCTTAGCTTTGTCGCCTAGCGCAGCCGCAACATCCTTAATAACAGGATGCATCGATACTGATGATTCGTTCCAATCTGTGTAAAAGTCAATTAACACTGGAACCTGAGCATTTATAAGTTCTCCAAATTTTGACATAAAACCAAAAATTTAATTCTTTTAATCTAGTTAAAAAAGATAATTAATACAAATGTAGCATTTTTAACGAATTAAGCCACATTGTTCCCCTTTTTTAGTTCAATGACCGTTATTTCAGGCATAATTCCAACTCTTCCAGGATAGGCATGAAAACCAAACCCGCGGTTAACATAAACGTATCTTTTAGACTCTTCGTATAATCCTGCCCATTGTTTATAAATATATTGTGCGAGACTCCATTTAAAATACCCCGGAATCTCAATTCCAAATTGCATGCCATGAGTATGACCAGACAAGGTTAAATGAAAGTTTTTAGGATGTTTTTTTACTTCATATTCCCAATGACTAGGATCATGACTCATTAAAACTTTGAAATCATCTTGATTTACCTGCTCTGAAGCTTTATTTAAATCCCCAGCTTTCTTAAAATTTGCTCCCCAGTTTTCTACACCAATTAAAGCGATTTTATCATCACCTTTCTGAATATATCTATGTTCATTAAGCATTAAATCAAACCCAATTTGACCATAAAGATTTTTTATTGCCTCAAAGTTCTCCCTTTTTTCTTTCTCAGAAGACCAAGTTACATACTCGCCATAATCGTGATTTCCTAGAACCGAAAATTTACCATATTTATACTCTTTAATACGGTTGAACGTTTCCAGCCAAGGATACATTTCCTTAGCATGAGTATTTACAATATCTCCTGTAAACAAAATCATGTCAGATTCCTGCTCATTTATTAAATCAATTGCATAGTTTATCTTTTCAGGATTATCAAAACTTCCGCTGTGTACATCTGAAATCTGAGTAATTTTAAACCCATCAAATGCATCTGGCAAATCTGGAAAAAAAATAGTTTGCTTGATTACCTTAAAATTATATTTCCCTTCAAATATTCCATAAATCAAAGATAAAAAAGGCACTGCGGCCAATCCTAATGCTATCTGACTTACAAACTTTCGTCTCTCGGGCATCATTTCCTTACGAGGCGCATTATAAATAAAATAATTCAAGATACTAGCACCAATTCTAAAAATGTCTTCACTAAATAAAACTAACGTAATTACAATTTTCGGTACGTAAACAAGCAACATCAAACCTGTTGTAAACATAAATTGTTTGGTTTGCCCAACAGATCGATCTACCTGAGAAAAAGAATAAATTATAAATACAAGAAGCAGTGCACTAATAATTTGATATGCAGTTAAAACCCATCTTAATTTAATTAAAGTTCGGAAAGCTTGATAGGAATAGAACTCAATAAGCAAAAATAGAGCACATAGAATTACAAAACGAAGGATCATTTATTTACAGTTTTAAGCAAAGTAACAAAGAATGAAAATTTTATCGCTTTTTATTATCAAAAATTTAACTCAAACAAAAACAAAAGCCGATAGATTACTCTATCAGCTTTTTTATTACAATTTTTTTTCTAAAACCTTATGCCTAGCATAGGTTACTTTAGCAAACTAATGCTTTTTATTTTTTTGCTTTTACTGCTTCTGGCTTAGCTGCTTCTGGTTTAGCTGTTTCTGCTTTTGCAGTTTTCTTGTCCGCTTTTTTGTCTTTTTTAGGAGCTTTAGCCTCTTTTACTGGTGCAGCTTTTGCTGGAGTTGTTTGAGCGTTTATCATTGCAGTTGTTCCTAGAACAGCAATTGCTAACATTACTAATTTTTTCATGATTGTTTTTTTTTTTTGTGATTATTATCTCTTATTTATAACCCAAAGGTAAAACCGTAAAATGAAGACAACATGAAGTTTTGCAAGTAAGAAAAATTTTAACAAATAATTAGATTTTAGCCATATCAGGGAAAGATAAAGTGAAAATTGTTCCCTCATTTATATTTGACACAACTTTGATTTCAATATGATGAAAAACAGCTATACTTTTTGCTATCGCAAGACCCAGCCCCTGCCCTTCCTGATCAGAGCTGACTCTCGCAAACCTATTAAAGATATTTTCAATTTGAGAATCACTCATACCTATCCCAGAATCTGCAATTGAAATATAATATTGATTTTGCATAAAACCATCGCTCACTATAATACTTCCGTCTGGTTTATTATACTTAATTGCATTGGTTACCAAATTATAAATAAGAATATGAAGCAAGGTTTTATTTCCTCTAAAAATCAAATCGTTCTTCATTTCATTTACAAATCGAATTCCTCTATCTTCAATTCGATCTTGCAGATCCTCCTCGACATCATTTATAATTTCATGAAAATTAATTTCCTCATTCGCTTCATATTGATTGTTTTCTATTCTAGAAATCAACAATAGATTATTGATGATTTTTTTCAGCATATCTAATGTCTTTAGCGAACCAGCTATTTTATCAAAAGCGTTCTCATCTAAAGATTCATTCTGTAATAAATTCTCAAACTTGCTTTTGAGCAAAGCAATTGGTGTAAGAAGTTCATGAGAAACATTCGAAATAAACTGCTTTTCTTTTTTAAAAAGTTCCGCAATACGATCCATCATTTGGTTCAAAACCAAATCCAGCTCTCTAAAATCTCTGGATTTTGCTTTTATAGGCGTATGATCAAAAACTTCAGGTTCATTGACGCGCCTTATTTTTGTATCAATAATTTTATAAAATGGCTTTAATAAATACTCGATATAAACGGTATCAGCTAAAAAAGTCACCAAAAGAATGACAAATAAAACTATAATAATAAAAAACCTAATTATAAAAGTAAGATCATTTACCTCACCAAGGCTACTGCCAATTTCGAGCTGGTAGCCTTCATTCCCAAAACTAAAATGATGCGTCAGAATTCTATATTCATTTTCTTCCCCTTCAATAATGCGAAATTCATTTGTAAAGGTTGTTTTTTTTTGATTGGGTATAATTGGAGCTTTCGAAAGAACTAAAAACTCACTGTGAAGTGTAGAAAACTGAGAATAAGTCTCGGTAGAATCGCCTTCATTTTCGATAAAATCATTAATTTCCTGCTGATTTAAATGCTCTATAAACTTTTCTTTTTTCTCAATAAGACCATTATTGACATGTCTATAAACCACCTTTTCGACTAAAATAGGAAGCATCAACCATAAAATTAAAATCACCAACAAGCGTGTCAGTGCATTAAAAATTGCCAATTGATGTTTTATCTTCACAATATTTGTTTATTCATTAATACGATAACCCACATTTCTAACAGTTTCAAACCAATCTATTGGTGCATGTTTATCTAATTTTTTTCGAAGGTTTCGAACATGAACATCAATAAAATTAGAATCTGAATTAACCTCCAAAATATCCCCCCAAATATGCTCGGTTAATTGTAATCTCGTAATTACACGATTTTTATTCAAAACAAGATACTGAAAAATGTCGAACTCTTTTTTGGTCAAGTTTATCGCAATTTCATCAAAACTAACTTTGTAATCCTGAAGCTGCAGCAAAAATCCGTGTATACTTAAATTATTCAAAGTAAAGCCATGAATTCTGCGGATTACAGCAAATAATCTTGCTCCAAGTTCCGTAAGTGCAAAAGGTTTTGTCAAATAATCATCGGCACCTAAATGAAGACCATTAATTCTGTCATCCAATTCCCCCCTAGCCGTAAGAACAATAACTGCAATTTTTGATTTTGTTTTACGAACTGCCTGTAAAACCTCAAAACCATCACCATCCGGCAATCCTAAATCAAGCAGCATTGCATCATAATCATTACTGTTAAACTCATCAAGAGCATCCATGCAGTTATTTGCAATTTTACAAACATAACCTGCATTGCAAAGAAAGTCGTATACCTCTACAGCAAGCTCTTTATTATCTTCAACAATCAAAACATTCATAAAAACATCTTTTAAGTGCAACTAAAATTAATCAATTATCAAAAATCAAATGACACATTATTAAAAAATTAACGAACAAAAAAAGCTGACAAATTTCTTCATCAGCTTTCTTCAACCGCATTCTCCACAATCATTAATCCTACTTTGCCTCCTTACAATCTTATGAAGACAAAGCGTTAGCAATGTTTATTTTTTTACGGTAGCAGTTTCTTCTTTTGGAGTTTCAGCTTTTGCTTTTTTGTTTGATTTATGATGGTGTTTTGTAGCTTTCACCTCTTTTGCAGGAGCTACCTGAGTTGGAGTTGTTTGAGCACTAACCATTACACTTGTTCCTAAAACTGCTGCTAATACAATAAATAAATTTTTCATGATTTCTAATTTTTTAAATTAATTACACTTGTTTTATTAATAACCTTAAACCTTATACATATTTATTTTTTTACTTTTACTATCTCTTCTTTTGAAGCTGTATTTTTTTCTGATTTTGTTTTTTTATCAGATTTATTTTTTTTGTGTTTTGTTGCTTTTACTTCTTTTGCAGGAACCGTTTTGTCCTCTTTTGCAGGAAATGCATGAACCATTGCACTTGTTCCTAAAACTGCGACTAATAACATTAATAAATTTCTACTCAAGCTTAGCTGTTTGCTTTTTTTGTTTTCGTGAATCTTCGATTTCATAATTTCTAAGATTTAATATTCAATTCCTTTTATTTTACAGATCAAAATTACCCCTGTAACATGAAGAGAAAATGAAGAAATCTCCGAATAAAAAATTTTAACTTGACATTAACTTTTGCTTTTTTTACCATATAAGCGATATAAGTTCATTTAGATATTCTAGATCATTAAAATATTAGACGCACTGCAGTGCGTCTCTACGCTATGCGTGATGCTAAATTGAACTTATATCGCTTATATAGTGGAAAAAAAATCTTGTAACTTTAATTTTTGAGACCTCAATTGTTTATTTTTACAGACTAATATTTTTTATATGTCAACTCAAAAACGCCTTTTTCTTCTAGATGCATACGCATTAATTTTTCGTGGTTATTATGCTTTTATAAAAAACCCTAGAATTAACTCAAAAGGAATGGATACATCTGCAATTATGGGTTTTATGAACTCACTTTTAGATGTTATTAAAAGAGAAAAACCAGACCATTTGGCCGTAGCATTTGACAAAGGCGGAAGTCAATTACGTAATGAATTGTTTCCAGAATACAAGGCAAATAGAGATGTTACTCCTGAAGCTATTAAAATAGCGGTACCTTATATATGTGAATTATTAAAAGCAATGCACATTCCGATTATCGAAGTTGCTGGTTTTGAAGCCGATGATTTAATTGGAACAATTGCTAAACAAGCCGAAAAAGAGAACTATAAAGTTTTTATGGTAACTCCTGATAAGGATTTTGCTCAATTGGTTTCTGAAAACATCTTTATGTACAAACCTGCTCGTATGGGTAATGGAATTGAAATTTGGGGTGTTCCTGAAGTATTAGAAAAATTTGAAATCGAACGCCCTGAACAAGTAATCGATTTTCTTGGTATGATGGGAGATGCTGCCGATAACATTCCTGGACTTCCCGGCGTTGGTGAAGTTACTGCCAAAAAACTGTTGAAAGAATTTGGAACAATGGAAAATCTTTTGGCTAATACCGATAAGCTGAAAGGAAAAATGAAGGAGAATATTGAAGCCAATAAAGAAAAAGGTTTATTGTCTAAAAAACTGGCAACAATTTTACTAGACTGTCCTGTAACTTTTGATGAGAATGATTATG
Source organism: Flavobacterium sp. FlaQc-30 (assembly GCF_044005885.1). NCBI lineage: Bacteria > Pseudomonadati > Bacteroidota > Flavobacteriia > Flavobacteriales > Flavobacteriaceae > Flavobacterium > Flavobacterium sp. FlaQc-30. The sequence goes on from NZ_JBIPCO010000001.1 coordinate 36,940, forward strand.
AGTTAACGCGCCCTGATATTGAAAAAACTGATGCGATTTTTCAAGAATTGGAATTTAGAAGAATGGCCGAACAATTTGATAACTTGTTTAAAACTGATGGAACACAAACTGCTCCTGCAGCTGCTCCAGATGCCAAATTATACAAAAAGCCACAGCCAAAAAACGAAGAACAGTTTGATTTATTTGGAAGTGCTTCCGCAGATGAAGATACAGAAACTGCAAGAACGTCTTTTTACAGCACATTAGAAAACACACCTCACTCCTATCAAACCATTCAAGGAGATTTAGGAGTAAAATTGCTTTTACAAAATTTACAAAACCAAACTTCGGTTTGTTTTGATACCGAAACTACAGGAATCGATGCTTTGCATGCAGAACTTGTGGGGATGTCATTTTCTTATGAAAAAGGAAAAGCATTTTATGTTCCGTTTCCAGAAAATCAAGAAGAAGCAAAAATATTAGTAGACAAATTTGTTCCGTTTTTTGAAAATGAAAACATCGAAAAAATTGGGCAAAACCTTAAATACGATTTAAAGATTCTTTCTAATTATGGCGTTACTGTAAAAGGAAAACTTTTTGATACCATGATTGCGCATTATTTGATTAATCCAGATATGCGTCATAATATGGATATTTTGGCAGAAACCTATTTAAAATATTCTCCAAAATCAATTGAAACCTTAATAGGTAAAAAAGGAAAAAATCAGCTTTCGATGCGTGATGTTCCTCTTGAAGACATTAAAGAATATGCTGCCGAAGATGCTGATGTTACTTTGCAATTAAAAGAAATCTTCACTGTAGAACTAGACAAAACTGAAACTAAAAAATTATTTGACGAAATCGAAATTCCATTAGTAAGCGTTTTAGCTGCAATGGAAACCGAAGGAATTCGATTAGATGTTGATTTTTTAAACGCAATGTCTAAAGAAATGGATGTTGAGATCAAATCTTTAGAACAAAAAATATACGAAACCGCTGGAGAGAAATTTAATCTTGCCTCTCCAAAACAATTAGGAGATATCTTATTTGATAAACTTAAAATTGGCGGAGCAAAGCAAAAGAAAACCAAAACTGGTCAATATGCAACCGGCGAAGAAGTATTAACTTATTTAGCAAATGACAACCCAATTGTAAAACAAATTTTAGATTGGCGTCAGATGGTAAAATTGCAAAGTACTTACATCTTAGCTTTACCAGAACAAGTTGACAAAAAGACTTTACGTGTTCATACTGATTATATGCAGACTGTTGCGGCAACAGGACGTTTGAGTTCTAACAATCCAAACCTGCAAAACATTCCAATTCGTACAGAAAGAGGACGTCAGATTCGTAAAGCCTTTGTAGCACGCGATGAAAATCATACTTTAATTTCTGCCGATTACTCTCAAATCGAATTGAGAATTATTGCCGCTTTAAGTGGCGAAGAAAACATGATTAAAGCATTTCAAAACGGAGAAGATATTCATAAAGCAACCGCAGCAAAAGTTTTTGATGTAGCGCTGGAAGAAGTTTCCCGCGAACAAAGAAGCCATGCTAAAACTGTAAACTTCGGAATTATATATGGTGTTTCTGCCTTCGGATTAAGCAATCAGACTTCGTTGTCAAGAAGTGAAAGTGCTGCTTTGATCGATGCTTATTACAAAACTTACCCAAGATTAAAATCATATATTCAAGAACAGATTGATTCTGCCAGAGAAAAAGGTTACGTACAAACTATTCTAGGTCGTCGTCGTTATCTAAAAGACATTAACTCGGCAAATGCAGTTGTAAGAAGTGCAGCCGAACGAAATGCTGTAAACGCGCCAATTCAAGGAAGCGCTGCCGATGTAATTAAAATTGCAATGATTAACATTCATAAAAAATTACAAGACGAAAACTGGAAATCTAAAATGTTGCTTCAAGTACATGATGAGCTTGTGTTTGATGTACATAATGACGAATTAGAAAAAATCCAGCCCATGATCAAACATGAAATGGAAAATGCTTTTAAACTCTCTGTTCCTTTAGAAGTTGAACTTGGCTTAGGTAAAGACTGGCTGGAAGCACATTAGAAAGGCAGAAATGAAACAAAAAACGATAACGTATTCCCTTGTAACAATAGTTGTCTTATTTATAATCTACCAGATCAATGTTAGCTTAGCTTTAGGCTTGGATACTTTTGTAATAAATCTTTTTCCCCGCAAAAAACTGCCAAGTGAATTTGTGGCTTATAAAAATCTATCTGAAGTTAAAAAATTTGGCAATCATGATATATCAATATTTCAAAAAGGAGCCAAATATTGCTATACGTTTCAGATACTTGAGATTGCTAATGACAAAATCATGGTTAAAGTAATTACCAAATCTGAACCTTATGATCACGGGGGAGGAAATACTGGCGATAATTACAGTAACACATTATTTAAAATGGATTCCTTTGGAAAAGTTTTAGATACAATAGGCTTTAAAACTTCCTCATCTGATCAATCTGAATTTGGCGAGATTGTTTTGCTTAACAAACAAATAGTAAACAAAGCCCTGCTTTATTACCAAACTTGGCCCGTAGATGGGAACAAAACAAAAAAAGCATTTATTCCTGTAAACAAAGATTTAAGTTGGTCTGCTGAAAAATTATCTAAATATTATTATGATACTATTGTACCCAATTGTATTTACTTAGAGTCTTTTTATAGCTGGAGAGATCACTCGATACCTTCTGATAAAAGAGAATCTATAATTTATTACGCAAACAACCAATGGTATGTAGTTTATGGTGCAGGTGAAGACATTTATAATAATGCCCGAGATCTAAGCTCGAAGCAGCATAAAAAGATTGATAATGAAAATGTATTTCATGATATACCAAACGATAAAATAAAGGTTCGATATTATCAAAAAGTAGAATATAATTCAAATATGGCAGGACAAACCCAGTCCAACAGCCCTTATACTTATTATTACTGGGATGGAATTGCTTATGTCAATATACTTTTTGCAAAAGACACACTAAAATTTAAAAAAGAAGATATTTTTTTGGATGATTACAGCAACGAGGAAAAATCAATATACAGCACTACAAAAGACAACTGGACAGAAATGGAAAACGCTGCGAAAAAAAAATACAATTATTATTCAAATCCAAATTTGAAGTTTACCTTAATTTCTGACGATGAAAGTAAAAACTTGTACATTGTCAAAAAAACAAAATAATATTGCATTTTAAAATTGACTATCATGAAAAAAGCTTTTTTGTTTCTATTTATAATGTACTCCACGATTTCATTTTGTCAGGACAAAATTTATTATCTAGAAGGAACTTTAGGGAAAAGCACAATCTATATGACCCTTCAAGTTTATAAATCGGATAATGAGACTAATCTAAACGCCGTATATTTCTATAAAAATTCATTAAAAGACATTAAACTTGAAGCAAAATTAAAAGACAATAACAATTATACTTTCTATTTTAAGCCCGGCGATATTGTTACTGAAAAGTTTTACCTGAAAAAATCAGGCAATAATTTCGATGGTTTTTGGTATGATGCTAAAGACAAACAACTGGCTGTTCATCTTGAACCTGTTAATTTTGACAATTACAAATCAAACCTATCAATCAGGTTTGATGACGAACGTTTGAATCTGGTAAAATATAAATTCTTAGAATTCAAAAAACAAAAAACCACGATTTACAATAATAAGGAATTTGTCTGGTATTCTGAAAAACATTGCGATTCGGATTTCTTTAGATTAGGAAGTAACTTTTCAGAGAGAAACAAGGCTGTTATAAATCCAATTTTAGAAAAAATTCATATTGAAAACACATTATCACAGCTCGGCTGCTCTTCAAGTTTTGAGTATAGTGAGGGAAAAGGGATCGAAGGAAGAACTACCATAAATTTCCTCAATACAAACTTATTGGGTTTTGAAATGTTTTCATCTTATTACTGTGGCGGTGAACATCCTGATTTTGGAGGAAGTGGTTATTTGATTGATCTAAACAATGGAAAAGATTATGAAATAGATGACATCATTGCATTTGATAAAAGTGTTACCACCGAAGAACAAAGCAATTTTGATAACTATTCAAAATACAGAAGTACTTATTTTGCTCCTAAATTACTAGCTGTACTTAACTCAGAGTTTCATTTCGAAAAACCAAAAAATGACGATGATGATCCTTGCGATTATACCAATGAAGAATATTGGGATTTTCCGTCTTGGAGTTACACCGAAAAAGGTATAGAATTCACGCCAATCTTTTACAGAGCCGCAAGATCTTGTGAGGAATCATTTCTAGTTCCTTTTGAAAAATTAAAAAAGTATAAAAATCCTAAATTCCCGTATTCTTTATAAAAAAATATCCGTCTTAAAGACGGATATTTTTTATTTATGCTTTTCTAGTCGATTCTCGCTCTTTCAATTTTGTTTTGATAACGATAGTTTCATAGTCCGAAGTTTCACCTTCCGGCTCTTCTAACCTCTGAATTAATCTTTTTGCCGCAACTTCACCAATTTCAATTCCGTGCTGGCTTACTGTAGTTAAACTTGGAGACAAACGTCTTGAAGCCAAAATTCCGTCAGCAAAACCAATTATCGAAATATCTTCAGGAACTTTATATCCTTTTTTCAAACTTACTCTTAAAGCCGCAACAGAATCATTTTCATCTAAAGCGAAAATGGCATCAATTTTATTTTCAAAAATAGCATCAATTTTAGCTTTCATATCTTCTTCTGAATCGGTACGAAGAATGATTTTTTCGTTTATTGGAATATTATTGTCTTTTAACGCTTTTAAATATCCATCAGCTCTTAATTTTCCAACACTTAAATTATCTACAGAAGAAATTAAAGCAATGTTTTTGCATCCTAAATCAATTAAATGCTGAGTCGAGTTTAATGCAGAATCAAAATCATCTACCACAACTTTATCACATTCTACTTCATCAGCGATACGATCAAACATTACAATTGGAGTCCCATCATTAATAATAGCCGAAAAGTGGTTGTAATCTTGAAGCTTTTGCGCTTCTTCAGAAACCGAAAGAATAAAACCATCAATTGTTCCGTTGCTTAACATTTCAAGTGTATGAACTTCTTTCTCTAAAGATTCATTCGAAATACAAGTAATTACGTTATATCCTTTTTTATCTGCCACTTTTTCGATTCCGCTAAAAACTTTGGCGAAAAAAGAGTTTAATATATTAGGTATAATTACACCAATCGTTTTAGTCTTACGATTCTTCAAATTCAGACCAATAACATTTGGTTTATAATTTTTGAGTTTGGCATACTCCTTAATCTTCACCTTCGTCTGCTCACTAATTTCCGGACTATCATTTAGCGCCTTAGACACCGTAGATACAGAAACACCAAGTTCTTTCGCAATTTGTTTTAGAGTTGCTTTAGCTTTCATCTATTAATATTTTATGTAATTAATACAAATATAGTAGAATTACCTAAAATAAAACAAAAAACTGCTGCTACTATTTGAAATCATAAGGCCTTTTCGAAATAATATTCAAAAACAGCGATTATTTAAAACCACTAGTGCTAAAATTTCGTTAATAACTTAATAGCATGTTATTAACCTTAATAAAAACCTAGATTATGAAAAACGAAGTTAAAATTCATGAAGTTGATCCTTCACTGAATAATAGAAGGAGCTTTCTTAAGCTCAGTGGACTAACATTAGTTACCGCAGGTTTGGTTTTAGCTGGTTGCAGCGACAATGACAACGATAATAATATGGAGGACAACTCTTTACCTGGAATAAAAAATGGAGTTTTTGATTTAGGTTCTGGAGATTTTGGCGTACTTACTTATGCATACGCCTTAGAACAATTAGAAGCCGATTTTTATACCAAAGTTGTAAATTCATCAAATTTCAACACTGTATTTAATGATATTGAGCGTCAAGTCTTAACAGACTTATACCATCATGAAGTAGTTCATAGAGACTTTTTTAAAGCTGCTTTGACTGGAGCACTCCCAGATCCAAGCTCTCAATTACTTCCTTCCTTAGCCTTCAGTTATGGCTCTTTAAATTTTAACAGCCGTAACGAAGTTTTAGCTACCGCAAAAGCACTAGAAGATACAGGCGTTGCCGCTTACAATGGCGCGGGACGACTAATTAAAAGCGCTGATTATTTATTACTGGCAGGAAAAATTGTTTCAGTTGAAGCCAGACACGCTTCGGCAATAAGAAGCTTGATCAATCCAAACTCCAAAGATTTTGCAGGCGACGATATTGTAAACCCTTCAAATGGTTTAGATGTCGCAAAAGATCCTTCAAAAATCCTACCAATTGCCGGAGGATTTATTACTACAAAATTTACTGCCAAATATTTACCTTAATCTTAACCAGCTAAAACTTAGAAATTATGAATATTTTAAAATTTATAGAAACCTTTACTGATGATAGTATAATGAATAGTACAGGTTCACGAAGAGACAGTTTTTCACAATTTGGAAATATCAGTAAAAATCTGGCGCTGGCATCAATTCCTTTTGGATTATCAGCATTGGCAAATAAAGCAATAGCAAAAGATATCACCCCAACACCCGCCACCCCAATCGGGGCTTTACAATTTGCCTTAACACTAGAATATCTAGAAAATGAGTTTTATGCCATGGCGCTGGATTCTGGTGTCATTCCGGCCTTAGAAAATGGCGGACGAGATTTAAAAGTCTTTCAACAAATAGCAGCTCACGAGTCAAGTCACGTTAAATTTTTAATCGCAGGATTAGGTGGTTCAGCAAGTGCAAACTTCGTTCCTAAACCTACCTTTGACTTTACAGTGGGCGGCACATTTGACCCTTTTCACGATTACCCAACCTTTCTTGCCTTAGCACAAGCTTTTGAAGATACCGGCGTGAGAGCTTACAAAGGGCAAGCCGCTAACTTAATAACTACACCAGATTTATTGACTGCAGCTCTTCAAATTCATTCTGTCGAAGCACGTCACGCATCTGAAGTGCGAAGGCTCCGCAAATTAAAAGGCTGGATTTCGAATGCTGATCGAGGAGCAGGAATGCCGTCTGCAACTCAAGCGGTTTACGATGGCGAAGGAGTTACCACTCAAGCAGGATTCAATACTGCTGCGGCCTTTGGAGCTTCCGCAGGATCAGAAGCTTACGACGAACCTTTAACCACTCAGCAAGTTGTAGATATTGCCAATATTTTTATTGTTTAATAACAAAAACACTCCACAAATTGAACCAGCTTCGCCTTAATGTGAAGCTGGTTTTTTTTTAGTTTTAAAAATAAAAACTGAGAGCCTGATTTTCAGGATATAAAATATTCTTTTAAGGTATTTGGTTTTAAAATAATTAATTGTACTTTTGCATCCCCTTTATTGGGGATGGAATGTTTAATTAAAATAATATTATGGACGCATTAAGCTACAAGACAATTTCAGCTAGCAAAGCCACTGTAACTAAAGAGTGGATTGTTGTTGATGCAGAAGGTCACAACTTAGGACGTCTTGCTTCAAAGGTTGCGATGATCTTAAGAGGTAAGTACAAGCCAAGTTACACACCGCACGTTGACTGTGGAGATAACGTAATTGTTATCAACTCAGAAAAAATTAACCTTACAGGTACAAAAATGAATGACAAAATTTACATGCGTCATACAGGTTACCCAGGAGGACAAAGAACTTTAACTGCTAAAGTATTGCAATCTAAAAACCCTGCATTATTAGTAGAAAAAGCTGTAAAAGGAATGTTACCTAAAAACAAATTAGGAGCTGAACTTTTTAGAAATCTAAATGTTGTTGTAGGTGCTGAGCATACTCACGGAGCTCAAAAACCTAGAACTGTTAACCTAAACGATCTTAAGTAATGGGAGTTATTCACAAAATCGGTAGAAGAAAAACCGCTGTTGCACGTGTATATGTTTCTGAAGGAACAGGTAAAATCACTGTAAACAAAAAAGAATTCGCAACTTACTTTCCAACTGCAACTTTACAATACAAAGTTTTACAACCATTATCTATGACAGAAAATGCAAGTAACTTTGATGTAAAAGTAAACGTTTACGGAGGTGGTTCAACTGGTCAAGCAGAAGCTGTAAGAATGGCATTAGCACGTGTAATGTGTGAAGTGAACATCGAAAACAGAGCTATCTTGAAACCAGAAGGTTTATTAACAAGAGATCCAAGAATGGTTGAACGTAAGAAATTCGGTCAGAAGAAAGCTCGTAAGAGATTCCAATTCTCTAAACGTTAATATTACCTGTCTTGTTCAAATGGGACAAGACATTATCAATTATTTATTGAAATTAAAAAACACAGTTATTGTTGCTCTCCTACCGAGGTAGGATATAGTTTAGCATCTAAATGTATAAAGCCAGAGAAATCGCCATTTATACATTGCTAATCAACAGAACGTAAACTAGTACAAAAATGGCAAACAAAATAGAAGTAAAAGAATTACTAGAAGCAGGTGTTCACTTCGGACACATGACTAGAAAATGGGATCCAAACATGGCTCCTTACATTTATATGGAGCGTAATGGTATTCACATTATCAATCTATATAAAACTGCAGCTAAAATTGAAGAAGCTAATGAAGCTTTGAAAAAAATCGCTGCATCAGGTAGAAAAATTTTATTCGTAGCTACCAAAAAACAAGCAAAAGACATCGTTGCTGATAAAGCAAAAGCTGCAAACATGCCTTACATCACTGAAAGATGGCCAGGTGGAATGCTTACTAACTTCGTAACTATCAGAAAGGCAGTTAAAAAAATGTCTTCTATCGATAAAATGAAGAAAGATGGTACTTTCATGACGTTATCTAAAAAAGAGCGTTTGCAAGTTGATCGTTTACGTGCTAAATTAGAGAAAAACTTAGGTTCAATCGCTGACATGTCTAGACTACCAGCTGCATTGTTCGTAGTAGATATCAAAGCTGAACACATCGCAATAAAAGAAGCACAAAAATTAAACATTCCAGTTTTCGCAATGGTTGATACGAATTCTGACCCAAGAGAGGTTGATTACGTAATTCCAGCAAATGATGATGCTTCTAAATCAATTGACAAAATTTTATCTTTAGTAACTACTGCAGTAATCGAAGGTCTTTCTGACAGAGGTTCTGAAAAAGAGACTGAAGCTCCTGCTGAAGAAGCTGCTCCTGCTGTTGAAGCTGAAGCTGCTCCTGCAACTGAAGAATAAATCAAATTTTAAATTCCAAATTTTAAATTCCAAACTCCAAATACAAAATTAAAAACGTTATGTTGATAATTTAATAAAATTGGAGTTTGGGATTTAGAAGATGGAATTTTTACTTTTAACATTAAAATTCAAAAATATTATGGCAACAATTACTGCTGCAGACGTAAATAAATTAAGACAATCTACAGGTGCCGGAATGATGGACTGTAAAAAAGCTTTAGTTGAAGCTGAAGGAGATTTCGATAAAGCTATACAAATCCTTAGAGAAAAAGGACAAAAAGTTGCTGCTAACCGTTCTGACCGTGAGTCTTCTGAAGGAGCTGCTGTTTCTTTCATCAATGCAGACCACACTAAAGGAGCTATCATTACTTTAAACTGTGAAACTGACTTCGTAGGTAAAAATGAAGCTTTCGTAACTTTAGCTAAAGATTTAGTAGAAAGAGCTATCAACTTCTCTTCTAAAGAAGAATTTTTAGCTTCTGATTTCAACGGAATTACAGTTGCTGAGAAATTAATCGAGCAAACTGGAGTTATCGGAGAAAAAATCGAAATCGGTGGTTTCGAAATTTTAGAAGGTGCTTTTGTTGGATCTTACGTTCACGTTAACAAAATTGCTGCTTTAACTGCAATTTCTGCTGCAATTCCTAACGCTGACGTTTTAACTAAAGATGTTTCTATGCAAGTTGCTTCTATGGGAGCTGATACATTATCTTACAAAGATTTTGATCCTGCTTTCGTTGAATCTGAACTTGCTGCTCGTATTGCTGTAATCGAAAAAGATAACGAAGAAGCAAAACGTTTAGGAAAAACTTTAAAAAATGTTCCTAAATATATTTCTTTCTCTCAATTAACTGAAGAAGTTTTAAAACAAGCGGAAGAAGATGCTAAAGCTGAATTAAAAGCTGAAGGTAAACCAGAACAAATCTGGGACAAAATTATTCCAGGAAAAGTACAACGTTTCATTTCTGACAATACTACTTTAGATCAAGAAAAAGCTTTACTTGATCAAAACTTCATCAAAGATGACAGTAAAAAAGTTGGTGATTACGTTAAAGGATTCAACGTTGAAATTACAGGTTTCAAAAGAGTTACTTTAGGTTAATATATTATTTCAATAGAAAAAGCCCGAATATTTATTTATTCGGGCTTTTTTATGTTTATCAAATTATAAAGACGCACCGCAGTGCGTCTATTACAATTGCAAAGTATTTTTACTTTTTCTTTTCTACAATTGGAAAATTTCTAGCACGCATTAATGCATCAGATTTTGGAGCTCTGCCTCTAAAATTCTCATATGCTTTCTCCTGATCTATAGTATTTCCTACACTAAAAACATTATCATAAAGACGCTTTGCTACTTCTTTATCATAAGGACCTTTTCCTTCTGTAAAAGCCTCCCAAGCATCAGCATTAATCACATCTGCCCATAAATAACTGTAATATCCAGCCGCATAACCATCACCTGAGAAAATATGTCCGAATTGAGGAATTCTATGTCTCATTACAATTTCTGATGGCATATGAAGCGCGTCTAAAGTTTCTTTCTCAAATTTATGAGGATCAATAGTTGTAGTTGCCAAGTGCAGTTTCATATCTATTAAAGAACTAGAAATGGTTTCTACAGTAGCAAAACCTTCATTAAAATTAGCCGCTTTTTCAATTCTATCTACTAATGACTGAGGCAATGGTTGATTTGTTTTATAATGTAATGCAAATTTATTCAACACTTCTGGTGTAGCCAGCCAATGCTCTAATAATTGCGACGGGAACTCGACATAATCTCTAGCCACAGATGTTCCTGCCAAACTAGGATAAGTTACGTTAGAACATAATCCGTGAAGCGCATGTCCAAACTCATGAAACAATGTAGTTGCATCTTCCCAAGAAATCAAAACAGGTTCGTTTGCAGCACCTTTAATAAAATTACAGTTATTAGATACAATTGTAAGTACTTCACCGTCCATTTTTTGCTGATCACGATACGCATTCATCCAAGCACCAGAACGTTTACCAGCACGTGCATACGGATCAAAATACCACAACCCAACTGTTTTACCCGTTATTTTGTTACTTACCTCCCAAACACGAACATCTGGATGATAAACAGGAACATTTGTAACTTGTTTGAAGCTTAAATTAAATAATTCTCCAGCAACCCAAAACATTCCTTCACGTAAATTCTCTAATTGCAAATAAGGCTTAACCTCATTTTGATCTAAATCATATTTTGCTTTTCTAACTTTTTCAGCATAATAGCGATAATCCCAAGGCTGAATTTTAAATTTTCCACCTTCAGCATCTACTATTTTCTGCATTTCAGCAACATCTTGATGCACCTTTTCTACAGCCGGCTCCCAAACAGACATCATCAAATCCAATGTTTTCTTAGGATCTTTTGCCATTTTATTAGACAAACTCCAATCTGCAAAAGTTGGAAATCCTAATAATTTCGCTTTTTGAGTACGTAATTGCAAAATAGAAACCAAAGTCGCATTATTATCATTTGCATTTCCGTTATCACCGCGTTTCACAAAAATATCGAAAGCTTTTTCTCTTAACTCTCTACGATTCGAAAAAGTTAAGAATGGCTCAATTGAAGAACGTGTATTAGCAATACAGCCCAAAACATCAAGTTTTCTCTCTTTTGCTTCAGCAATAGCAGCATTTTTTACTTCTAGCGGTAAACCATCAAAATCACTTTCTGTTTTTAAAGCTACATATTGATTATTTTCCTCGGCCAATAAATTTTGGCTGAATTTAGTAAAAAGACTCGCTAGTTTTTTATTAATATCAGCTACTTTTTCTTTATCAGCCACATTCAATTTAGCTCCTTCACGAACAAAATCAGTATAATACAACCAGATTAAACGCTGTTGTTCGCTGGTCAGTTTTTTACTTTCTTTAGAATTGTACAAAGCCTCAACTCTAGCAAAAAGTTTTTTATTCTGATTAATCTTATCAGAGAATTCAGAAAACTTAGGAGACATCTCGCGATCTACAGCACTAAACTCAGGTGTACTCAAATTCGATCTGTAAATTCCGTATACTGTCAAAATCCTAGTAATTGTTTTTCCAGAACGTTCCAGCTCAGCAATTGTATTTTCAAAAGTCGGTGCCTTCGGATTATTAGCAATAGCATCAATCTCGTTTAGTTTTTCTTGAATTGCAAACTGAATTGCCGGCTTAAAATCCGCAACCTTATACTCATTAAACGCAGGTACTCCGCCATATGGCCCTGTCCAGTTTTTGAGCAATGGGTTATCTGAATTTGATTGTGCGGTGGCCGCAAAAAAAGTTGTTCCCATGAGAAAAATTGTCATTAATTTTTTCATTATCATTATTTTTTAACTAATATATTATTGTTCCAAATGTAACTAAAATCAGCGTTCAAAATAGAATTTTAACTTTCCGATTCTCTTAAATACAACAGCTTAATTTAAAATCAATCCTTTTTAAGTTATAAAGAAATAGTTTAAATTTGAAACATCATTTACCAAATTAAGATGTTTAAAACCCGAAAAGAAATTGTTTTTGTTGTCCTTGCCGGAATATTTATAACGAATGCAGTTGTTGCAGAACTTATTGGTGGAAAGCTAATTCAAATTGGCCCATTTGTAATGAGCATTGGAATTTTGCCATGGCCTGTTGTTTTTCTAACAACCGATTTGATTAATGAATATTTTGGAGAAAAAGGGGTAAAAAAACTCTCTTTTATAACTGCCTGTTTGATCGCTTATGCATTTTTAATCCTTTTTATGGCAATAGTAATTCCTGCTGCAAAAGGAATAAGTCCTGTAAACGACGAGCAATTTCAAGCTGTTTTTGGACAAAGTATGTGGATTATCGTAGGGAGTTTGATCGCTTTCATGGCATCTCAATTAATTGATGTATGGATTTTTTGGTTCTTTAAAAGACGCACAGGCGAGCGAAAAATTTGGCTTAGAACAACAGGTTCAACCGTAGTTTCGCAATTATTTGACTCGTTTATTGTTCTTGGAATTGCTTTTTGGCTGCCTGGAAAAATTGATTTTGATACTTTTCTTTCTTCCGCTTTAATTGGATACACTTTTAAATTATCAATTGCAATTTTACTAACCCCATTAATTTATGCTGGACATCATTTGATAAAAAAATATTTGGACGAGGAAGGCTCATCTCACAAAGGATAAACCAAAATGAAGCCATGAAAAAAAACTGTACGATATTAGTATTCCTTATCGCTTTCCTTTTTTTCGGTTGCGGAAATGACGAGAAAAAACAGCCTAAGAAAAAAGTGCACCCTGTTAATTCTTTGAAAACGGCACCGCTAAAAGAAATTTCATCTGCTTCTTCAAAAACCATTGTACAAAAAGAAATTCTTACTGACTCCGTTTCTAGTAGAAAAAATACTTTTGCTGTAAAAAAGCCAATCAAAATTAACGAGCGTACTCAAGAATCAAAAACGCCAATTAGCACCGCCGCTTCTGAACCAAAAAATGACCCTAACGAAAATAAATTATTAAGCTTTTCAAACCTTCATAAAATATTAAGCAACTGTAAAATTGGACAAACCTTAACTCAAAAAGAGCTTACTCAAAACTTTGAAATTCAAAAAGAAGCAGTCAAACTTGTTAAAAGCGTAACCAAAACTGCCCAAAATGAAATCGAAGTTAAATGGCATTCAACCTGGTTTATTGAAAAAATATCTGATGCTAAACTTCAAGATGGGCGATTAAAAGTGGTATTTAAAGAAAATAAACTATATACTTCTGGCAATGCAATTGGCATTAAATACAACAAAAAAATCTATAATAATTTAGTTATAATAGGCCGTTCGGCTTACATTCCAACTGTAAAAGGCTACAGCTGGCAAATTGGAAAATAATGAAAAACGAAAACATCATTCGCTGCGGCTGGTGCAGTTCAAGCGATTTATACAAAAAATATCATGATGAAGAATGGGGAACTCCTGTTTATGACGACCCTACTCTATTTGAATTTTTAATTCTAGAAACCTTTCAGGCGGGATTGAGCTGGATTACCATTTTAAATAAAAGAGAAAACTTTAAAACTGCTTTCGACAATTTCGATTATAAAAAAATTGCCCGTTATTCTGAAGATAAAATCGAAGAATTGCTTCAAAATACGGGAATTGTTCGAAATAAACTCAAAATTAGGTCAGCAGTTACAAATGCTCAGGCATTTATGAAAATTCAGGATGAATTTGGAACTTTCTCTGATTATATATGGAAATTCACAGATGGAAAACCTATTGACAATAATCCGAAGAGTCTAAAAGATGTTCCTGCCACAACTCCAATTTCTGATGCAATTAGCAAAGATCTAAAAAAACGTGGTTTCAAATTCGTTGGCTCAACCGTTATCTATGCCCATATGCAGGCGACCGGAATGGTCAACGATCATATTGAAGATTGCTGGACGAGAACTAAATAGCTTTCAATTACAATTGTAGTTTTCAGTCACCGTTTTCAGTTTTCAAAAAACTTGAAACTTAAAACCTGAAACTTCTAAACAAATTTTATTACATTTGCTTCACACTTTAGGGGTGTCTGCAACTTGCAGGCTGAGATTTTACCCTCTGAACCTGATCTAGTTCATACTAGCGTAGGGAAAAGTAAGATGACTTCTGAGCGCATTTTTATGCGCAATTGCAGCCATTCCTAAGGTAGAGATTCACTTCAGTGAATCTTAGATAAACCGAAAAAAACAAAGGAATGGAACTAAAAATCAACCAACAAACTAAACATTTTAATGCTGAATCTCTAAGCATTCAGTCATTACTTGATCTCGAAATTCCCCACAAGCAAAACGGAATCGCCGTTGCTATTAACAATACTGTTGTTCCAAAAATCAAATGGAACGAATTCCTCGTACAAGAAACCGACGAAATTTTAATTATTTCTGCTACGCAGGGAGGATAGAATTTAAACTCCAATTTCATACTCAAACAGAGATGCACTGCTGTGCACCTCTACAATAATTCATAACTCACAACTTCTTTTCCCTATGACTACAGAAGAACAAATATCAAGAACACCATTTCCTAATTCTAAGAAAGTTTACATCGACGGAGAAATTCATCCGATAAAAGTTGCTATGCGCGAAATTCATCTTAGCGACACCAAACTTTCAAACGGAGGAGTTGAAAAAAATCCTCCCGTAACCGTTTATGACACATCAGGTCCATATACTGATCCAAATGTTGAAATAGATATTAGAAAAGGACTGCCGCGCTTGCGCGAAAATTGGATCTTAGATCGAAATGATGTCGAAATTTTAAATGAAATCTCTTCAGATTACGGTCAAAGCCGATTGCGCGACGAAAACCTGAATCATCTTCGTTTTGAATATCTTCATCAGCCAAAACGTGCTAAAAAGGGCGCAAATGTAACGCAGTTATATTATGCTAAACAAGGCATTATTACCCCTGAAATGGAATACATTGCTATTCGCGAAAACCAACGTATCGAGCTTTTAAATGAGCAAACAAAAACAATGCAATGCCAGCACGGCGGAAATAGTTTTGGTGCAAATACTCCAAAAAGTAAAATAACACCCGAGTTTGTACGAGCTGAAGTTGCCTGCGGAAGAGCTATTATCCCTAATAACATTAATCACCCTGAAAGCGAACCAATGATTGTTGGACGTAATTTCTTGGTAAAAATCAATGCCAATATTGGTAACAGCGCTGTAACATCAAGTATTGAGGAAGAAGTTGAAAAAGCAGTCTGGGCTTGCCGCTGGGGCGCTGACACAATAATGGATTTATCTACTGGAAAAAATATCCATGAAACCAGAGAATGGATTATTCGAAATTCACCAGTTCCAATTGGTACCGTTCCTATTTATCAGGCTTTAGAAAAAGTAAAAGGAATTGCAGAAGATTTAACTTGGGAAATTTTCCGTGATACTTTAATAGAGCAGGCAGAACAAGGTGTTTCATACTTTACAATTCATGCTGGAGTTTTACTTCGTTACATTCATTTAACTGCAAATCGCGTAACGGGAATCGTTTCTCGCGGTGGATCAATCATGGCAAAATGGTGTTTATTTCATCATAAAGAAAACTTTTTGTACACTCATTTTGAAGAAATCTGTGAGATTATGAAACAATACGATGTTGCTTTTTCTTTAGGAGACGGTTTACGTCCGGGTTCGATTGCAGATGCCAATGATGCCGCACAATTTGCCGAATTAGAAACTTTAGGTGAATTAACCAAAATTGCTTGGAAACATGATGTTCAGGTTTTTATTGAGGGCCCGGGACACGTACCAATGCACATGATTAAAGAAAACATGGACAAACAATTAGAGCATTGTCATGAAGCTCCGTTTTATACTTTAGGCCCCTTAACAACAGATATTGCACCGGGTTACGACCACATAACATCAGCAATTGGCGCTGCAATGATAGGCTGGTACGGATGTGCTATGTTGTGTTATGTAACACCAAAAGAACATCTTGGTTTACCTAATAAAAAAGACGTTAAAGATGGCGTAATCACCTATAAAATCTCGGCACATGCAGCAGATTTAGCAAAAGGTCATCCAGGAGCTCAGTACCGCGATAATGCTTTAAGTAAAGCCCGTTTTGAATTCCGTTGGGAAGATCAATTTAATCTAGCTTTAGATCCTGATACAGCGAGAGAATTTCACGATGAAACACTTCCTGCTGATGGTGCAAAAGTGGCGCATTTTTGTTCGATGTGCGGACCAAAATTCTGTTCTATGAAAATATCTCAGGAAATTAGAGATGTTGCTGCCGCAGAAAAAGGAATGCAGGAGAAATCAGAAGAGTTTATTGAGCAGGGAAAAGAGATTTATATTTAAGTGAAAAGATAAAAGAAACAAGAAGAAAGTTATGATTGTGATTACGAATCCTTCTTTTATTGAAGATGAAATTGAAATTCTTCATTCTTTATTTGAAGAAGGATTGTCTTTACTTCATATTCGGAAACCTGATTTTTCTGAATTGGAAATGGCACATTTTATTCATCCAATAAAAATGGAATTTAGATCGAAACTGGTTTTACACAGTCATCATGATTTGGCTAAAGACTTTGGTATTAATCGAATTCATTTTTCTGAAAAAGAAAGAAAAAATCAACGTCATCTTTTTTCAAAGTTTTCAGATTCTGTCAAAGATAAAAGCGAGTTCATATCAACATCAACACATTCTATAGACGATTTTAATTCACTAGAAAATGATTTCGATTATGCCTTTTTAAGTCCTGTTTTTAAAAGTATTTCTAAAGAAAACTATCATCCCAAAACAGATCTCTTTGAAGCATTAAAATCAAGAACAAATTATAAAACAAAAAACATTGCTTTAGGCGGAATTAATTCTGAAAACATTCAAAAAACGCTCGAGAATGGTTTTGATAACATCGCACTTTTAGGTGCTGTTTGGAACAACACAAACCCTGTAAAAGAATTTAAATTATGTCAGCAAATCGCCCTTTTGCACTTACAATAGCCGGCCTTGATCCTTCGGGAGGGGCTGGTATTCTTGCCGATATTAAAACTTTTGAGCAGCATAAAGTCAATGGTTTTGCAGTTATCACTGCCAATACTATTCAAACTGAAGATACCTTTTATGAAATTCAGTGGACGGATTTAAGTTTTGTGATTCGCTCAATTGAAACTCTTTTTTTGAGTTATAAAATCAGCGTGGTCAAAATCGGAATTGTTCCTTCTGCTCATTATTTAAATCGAATTCTGTCAACTATAAAACTGTTATCTCCAACTACACAAATCGTTTGGGATCCTGTTTTAAAATCAACTACAAAATTTGAATTTCTCTCAATTACTGATTATTCGGATTTAAATAAGATATTATCCAAAATCGATCTAATCACACCCAATTATAATGAAATTGAAGTTTTATATCCTGGGTTTATTTCAAAGAAACTTTGGTTACAAAATGAAATTCCTGTTAATCTTTTATTGAAAGGCGGACATAACGAAGCCGCAGTTGGAACAGATCATTTATTTCTAAAAAATGAAGTTTTTGATTTGCTTCCTACCGATAAAAAATGTTCTGAAAAACACGGCTCAGGCTGCGTCTTATCATCTGCGATTGCTTCAAATCTTGCATTAAACCAAACTTTATATGAAGCTTGTAAAAATGCTAAAACCTACATAGAAAAATACCTGAGTTCAACATCAACTTTAATCGGATATCATCATGTACAATAAATTGCAATACATTTCACAAGGAAAAACAATCGAACAACAATTGTACAACATTCATCAAGCTTTAGATGCAGGATGCGACTGGATACAAATGCGATTTAAAAATCAGACTGCAAAAAACAGCTTTGCATTAGCTGAAGCTGTAAAATTTTTATGCGAAGAATATCTCGCCAACTTTATTGTAAATGATAATATATATCTCGCACAGCAAATTGCTGCCGATGGTGTTCATCTAGGTTTATCAGATATGAAAATCGATGAAGCAAGAGCAATATTAGGGGCTACAAAAATTATTGGAGGAACCGCAAATACATTCGAAGATATTGTAAATCATACAAAAAATGGCTGTGATTATGTTGGTTTAGGACCTTTTAGATTTACGAATACAAAAGAAAAATTAAGTCCCATATTAGGCTTATCTGGCTATTATGAAATCCTAGAAAAATTGAAAAAAAATAACATTGAAATTCCAGTGTATGCCATTGGAGGAATCACCCTGAAAGATTTAAATCCGTTGATTGAAACTGGAATTCACGGAATTGCAGTTTCAGGCATCATCACAAAAAGTGACGAAAAAGAACTATTAATTCAACAATTAAACGAAAAATTATATGCAAACGTCATTGTTTAATATTGGGGATAAATCCTTCAAATCTCGTTTATTTCTGGGAACAGGAAAATTTGGCTCCAATAAAGAAATGGAGGAAGCTATTTTAGCATCAGAAAGTGAGTTAGTTACGGTTGCCTTAAAGCGCATTGATCTAGAAACTGATACTGATGCCATTTTATCGCATTTACAACACCCAAATATCAATTTATTACCCAATACTTCTGGCGCAAGAAATGCAAAAGAAGCCATTTTTGCTGCTCAATTAGCCCGTGAAGCTTTAGAAACAAATTGGGTAAAACTCGAAATTCATCCAGATCCAAAATATTTACTGCCTGATCCCATTGAGACTTTAAAAGCAACCGAAGAATTGGCTAAACTTGGCTTTTTTGTACTGCCTTACATTCACGCTGATCCTGTGTTGTGCAAACATTTAGAAAATGCTGGAACAACAGCCGTTATGCCATTAGGATCACCAATAGGCAGTAATAAAGGCTTAAAAACAATTGATTTTATAGAAATTATAATCGAACAAAGCAATGTTCCAGTTATTATAGATGCAGGAATTGGTGCTCCGTCTGATGCTGCAAAAGCAATGGAAATTGGCGCTGATGCCGTTTTGGTAAATACAGCAATTGCCGTTGCAGGAAATCCAAAATTAATGGCAGAAGCATTTAAAGAAGCGGTTATTGCAGGAAGAAAAGCTTTTGAAGCCAAAATTGCTAATCAACAAAACTATGCTGTGGCTTCTAGCCCTTTAACTTCATTTTTATATGATTAAATTTTTGTTTCACGCAGATTTTGCAGATTTAAGCAGATTTTATATTGATTAATAAATTGTTAAACTGCAAATTTTTAAAAACTAACAAAACAAAAAAAGAAAGAAAATTCTTTAATTTTGAGTAATTTTAAAACTAAAGAATTATGACAGAAAATGAAATTTCATATCTAGTACGAGGAGCAATTTTTAAAGTATACAATAATTTAGGACCAGGACTATTTGAATCTGTCTATGAAAGCGCTCTATTCTATGAATTAGAAAAATTAGAACTGAAAGTCAAAAAACAAGTAGCAATTATCATTAATTATGAAGAAATAATATTAGATGCCGCTTTTAGACTTGACTTACTAGTTGAAGATAAAGTAATAATTGAATTAAAATCTGTCGAAGAATTAGCACCGATACATTACAAGCAAATTGCAACCTACCTTCGACTTTCTAATAAAAAATTAGGCATACTCGTTAATTTTAATACTCTTAATATTTTAAGTGATATTAAAAGAATTGCCAATAAAATATAAAAAACGCAAGATGCAATAAAATAAAAATCATTTTTAATCTGCTTAAATCTGCAAAATCTGCGTGAAATAAAAAAATAAAATGAAAACATTCAAATCTATTTTTGAGCAATATAATTGGGATGATATCCAGTCCAGAATATACCAAACCACATCAAAAGATGTTGAGCGAACTTTAGCCAAAACCAAATACGGTCTCGATGATTTCTTGGTTTTAATTTCGCCCATAGCTCAAAATTATCTGGAAGAAATGGCACAAAAATGCCATGAAATCACTAAAAAACGTTTCGGAAAAACGATTCAAATGTATGCGCCGCTTTATTTAAGCAACGAATGTCAAAATATTTGTACGTATTGCGGATTTAGTTTAGACAATAAAATCAAACGAAAAACACTTACTGATACCGAAATAAAAATCGAAATTGAGGCCTTAAAAAATACAGGTTTTGACCATGTTTTACTGGTTACTGGAGAAGCTAATTATACTGTAAACATCAATTATTTTCTAAACGCAATAAACCTTATCAAAAACGATTTTTCGATCATTTCCGTCGAAGTACAACCGCTTTCTATAGAAGATTATGAAAGGCTGCACAATGCTGGTGTATATTCGGTTTTGGTTTATCAGGAAACTTACCATCAGGAAGTTTACAAAAAATACCATACAAAAGGCAAGAAATCAAATTTTGACTATAGACTGGAGACTCCAGATCGAATTGGAACTGCTGGAATTCATAAAATTGGTTTAGGTGTTTTACTGGGTTTAGAGGATTGGCGAACGGATAGTTTTTTTAACGCTTTGCATTTAGATTATCTTCAAAAAAAATACTGGCAGACCAAATATTCTGTTTCCTTCCCTCGCCTTCGCCCTGCTGAAGGAATTATTGAACCAAATTTTATAATGGACGATAAAGATTTGACACAATTAATTTGTGCTTATCGCTTATGGAATGAAGATTTGGAAATTTCGATTTCAACGAGAGAAAACGAAAAATTCAGAAACAATATTATTCCCATTGGCGTTACCAGCATGAGTGCAGGTTCTAAAACAAACCCGGGCGGATATGTTGTTGACCCGCAGTCATTAGAACAATTTGAGATAAGTGATGAACGCTCTGCAGATGAAATTGCGCAAATCATAAAAAGTAAGGGTTACGAGCCTATTTGGAAAGATTGGGACAAAGCATATAGTCAAAAGTTTGAAAGCCTAAAGTCATAAAGTCTAAAACTTTTGACTTACAATTTTTTACTTTCAACATTCGGCTTTCGACTTTCGACTTTAAAAACCTTAAGACTAAAATAATGAGCATTATACAAGAATTTTTACGTTACAATAGACAAACTATGTTACCTGAAATTGGTGATGAAGGTCAGGAAAAATTAAAAAAAGCACGTGTTTTAGTAATTGGTGCCGGCGGTTTAGGCTGTCCTATTTTGCAATATATTGCAACGGCTGGAGTTGGTTTTATTGGAATTATAGATTTTGATACCATTGAAATTCACAATCTTCACAGACAGATTTTGTATACCGAAAATGAAATTGGTCAGCAAAAAGCAATTGTGGCAAAAGAAGTCGTTTCAAGATTAAATCCGCTTATTGAAGTTACTGCTATTACTGAGAAATTGACTTCAGAAAATACTTCAGAAGTTATTAAGGAATATGATATAATTGTAGATGGATCAGATAATTTTACAACACGCTATTTGGTAAATGATACTTGCGTTCAACTCAAGAAACCTCTGGTTTATGGCAGTATTTTGAGATTTGAAGGGCAAATTGCAGTTTTTAATCACAACGGAAGTAAAAATTTACGTGATTTATTTCCCGAAATGCCTGATCCAAAAGATGTACCGAATTGTAATTTGAATGGAGTTTTAGGAACATTACCCGGAATTATAGGAAATATGATGGCGCATGAAACCTTAAAATTAATTCTAGAATTGCCAACTTTAAAAAATGAATTAGTGATTTTTAATACTTTAAACTGGAATTTCACAAAGCTGAATTTCTAGAAAACAAGTGTATCTCCAATCTTGATAGTTCCTGAATTCAACCCCACAATGTTGGTTCCGAATAAAACTGAATTATCTACATTTCTGTATTTACTTAACGTTTTTAAAGGTTCTTTTTTTAGTCGTCCGTTTTCAGGATCATTATTCACCATAACGCATCTTCCGCAGGGTTTTATGTTTTTAAATTGAACTTTTCCAATGGAAAAGCTTTTAAAATCATCTTCTTCATGAGGATTTTCACTGCTTACAACGATGTTTGGTCGAAACCTTTTTATGGTGATTTTTTCATCAAGTTTATCATTCAAAAAATCCAAGCTTTTTGTACCAATTAATAAATAAGGATAACCATCGGCCAAACTTACATTGAAAGTTTCTTTTACTCTGGAACTTTCATGTTTACGATCTCCATTCTTTAGAATTTTGACCAATTTACATTCAAAACCTAAATGCTGACTGAACCATTTTGAAGTTTCTTTATTCACTTCAACTACTTCACTTTTATCATCCCAAACATTTACTTCAAGGGAATTGCCTAAATGTTCATTGATAGAAAATTCATGTTTTTGATCTTTAAAAGTAACATTGATTTTTCCATCTAAAATCTTCGGATAAAACTGGCTCATTATGCGATGTTCTCTTTGCGTAATCATCTGGTTTTCTACATCAATAAGCATCCATCTGCGATCGTTTTCAAATCCCATTTCTTCAGCCAAAGCAGATTGAAGGCTGATCCCTGCCAAGCTTTTTATCGGATAAATATAGATTTCCTTTACAATATGAACTGTACTCATTTTATTAACTTTTTAAAATCGTTATAAATTCATCGCGATCAATTTCGCGACAACCCAAACTCTCTAAATGCGGATTGTAAACTTGGCAATCTAATAGTTTGTAGTTTTCTTTTTCTAAATAATTCACTAAAGCTATAAAAGCAACTTTTGAAGCATTTGAGACTTTAGAAAACATACTTTCACCGCAAAAAATATTTCCTAAATCTATTCCGTACAAACCACCAACCAATTCTTCATCTTGCCAGACTTCTACAGACTTTGCAATTCCCTGCTCATGAAGTTTGCAATAAGCTTCAATCATTTGATTTGAAATCCAAGTTCCGTTTTGTCCGTCTCTTTTTATCTTCTGACAATTTGAAATCACGTCCTCAAAATTCTGATTAAAGGTGACTTTAAATTGGTTTCTATTCAAAATATTTCGCATGCTTTTAGATACAATCAATTCATCTAAAAACAAAACCATTCTTGGATCTGGCGACCACCAAAGTATTGGTTCACCTTCATTAAACCACGGAAAAATTCCGTTCCTGTATGCGAGCTTTAACCGCTCTGGATTTAAGTCTCCTCCAATTGCAAGAATTCCCTCTTCATCAGCTTCTGAAACTGGCGGAAAAAATAGATCTTCAAATACGTAGTACATCTTTTTTAAATTCCAATAAAATTAAACTCCAAATTTCAATTTATCACAATGTTGTCATTTCGATCGAAGAGAGAAATCACACACGAAACTCGACAAAGATTGTCGATTCACTTTACAGAATTACTTGTGCGATTTCTCTCTTCGATCGAAATGACATAAACTGTAAATAAAAATAAAATTCCAAATCCCAAATTCACGAAAATGAATTGGAATTTGGAATTTAATAAATTGAATTTAAAACTCTTAGAACGGTAAATCGTCTGGTTCGTCTTCGTTTAAGTTTGTTGCTGGAGCAAAAGCTTCTGCTGCCGGCATTGCTGGAGTTTGTGCAGGACCTTCTGGTGCAAGTCTTTCGATTCTCCAACCTTGAATACTATTAAAATATCTAGTTTCTCCTTGTGGATTAACCCATTCTCTTCCTCTTAAGTTGATAGAAACTTTTACTGCCTCTCCTTGCTTATAGCTGCTTAATAAATCGCATTTATCTTGTGTAAATTCGATTAAAATGTGCTGTGGATACTGCTCATCTGTAGTAACTACTAGTTCTCTTTTTTTGAATGAAGCACTAACTTGCTGCTCAGGATTAACCACTTTTACTTTTCCTATAACTTCCATCTTCGTCTATATTAATTATTGTTTCTATTCTTATTTTTTAGCTAAAAGCACTTTCCAAGCTGAGCTGATATCTTCTTTATCGAGATATTTTTTTGCTTCTAAATGGATTTTTTTCTGATCGTCTGAACTTAAAACTCCTTTGACTGCGAAATTTTCTTTCACAAATATACTAACTTCTTCTTTTGTAGGCAAGGTTTCTATATTGCCTAATTTTCCAAGGTCATTCCCATTAAACACAGGGCTTTGTCTGATATACTCCGGAATTGCATCAACACCAACACCCAAAGTTGTAAGCGGTTTTTGTACTTCAAATAACCCTTGATTCGATCTAGAATACCAATTTCCGCCAAGTCTTGAAACCAAATCAATTTTATGTTGATCGATTGCTCCATTTTCATCAAGAATTGCTTCATGAATATGAATTTTAACCACTTCGCAAAGAATCAAATTCCCTGCTCCACCCTCAGTTCCTAGAGGAATAATCTGAGTCACTTTACATTCAAACTGAACCGGAGATTCTTTTACGCGATAAGGTTTTACAAAATCTGAAGGAATTTGGGTTAAACCTGCTTTTATAAATTCGTTTACACAATCTCCATATTCTGTGCTTGCCAATGATGTTTGCTGCACCAAATCGTAATTAACGACATTAATTACAACTTCACGAGTTGCTTCAGCGTTTATCAAGGTGTGTTTTATGGTATTATCACGAACACGTCTTGATGGCGAAAAAACTAAAATTGGCGGATTAGCGCTAAACACATTAAAGAAACTAAAGGGAGATAAATTTGGAACTCCATTTACACTTATGGTACTTGCAAAAGCAATTGGCCTTGGGCCTACGGCACTTTGCAAATATCCTTGCAGTTTTACTGTCGTTATCTCTTTTGGGTCTATGCTGATCATAATTTCTCCATTTAACCGAACCTCAACTTCGGGCTTACAAAAGTATATAAATCGTTTAACTTCGAGAAATAGTTTTGCAAGATAAAAACAAAAAATCTTTAAAGTTCTGCGAAATATAAAATGCGTTTATTTCGTTATATTTATACCTCAAAAATTAGTTTATGCGTTTTTCTGAAAGTAGAAATACAACCCGTTGGATCATTATTTTTATTTCCTTCTTAATCATTTCTTTGATTCTTTGGAATACTTATACTTTTTTCCAAATCTTTAAAAATGAGGAAAGGTTAAAAATGAATCTTTGGGCTAATGCTCAAAAAACATTAATTAATGCAGATGAAAATACTGATCTTGATTTACCTCTTGAAATCATAAACAACAATACTTCTGTACCAGTAATGTTAGTAATGTATGACAAAGTTATAAGCTCTGTAAATGTTCCTGAACACATTATTAATGACAGAAAAGAGTCTGTTAAATTTTTAAATAATCTTAAAAACGAGAATGATCCTGTTATAATTGAATATGCTCCTGGTAAATTTCAACAGATCTACTATGGCAATTCGGCTTTAATCAATAAATTAAAATATTATCCTGTAGCTTTATTATTGATTATTTTTTTGTGTGGTGCTTTGATTTACAACTTTTACAAAAGCACAAAAATGGCAACACAAAATAAATTATGGGCAGGAATGGCAAAGGAAACGGCGCACCAAATTGGCACTCCTTTATCATCATTAATAGGTTGGGTTGAAATTTTAAAAACGGAAGAAATCGATCAATCTATCACAGCTGAAATCGAAAAAGATGTGGAGCGTTTGCAAACCATAACAGATCGTTTTTCTAAAATTGGTTCTGTTCCTGTTTTAGAACCAAATGATATTGTGGCAGAAACTTTGAATACCTATGAATATTTGCAATCGAGATTTTCTAAACAGGTGTCGTTTTCATATAAGGCTCCAGAAAAACAAATTTTTGCTCTGATCAATCCAACGCTGCACAGCTGGACTATTGAAAACTTAATTAAAAATGCGATTGATGCAATGAAGGGAAAGGGGAATCTTGATCTTGAAATTGAATTAGATTCTCATCATGTAAAAATAAACGTGAAGGATTCTGGAAGCGGTATTTCTAAAAATCAATTCAAGACTATTTTTGAACCTGGTTTTACTACTAAAAAAAGAGGCTGGGGCTTGGGACTTTCTTTGACTAAAAGAATAGTAGAAGAATATCACAATGGAAAAATCAAAGTGCTGCATTCTGAAATTGGAAAAGGAACTACTTTTCAAATCAGTTATAAAATAAACACTCCTTCTTAAAAAATAGATATAAAAAAACACCAATTCAAAATCGAATTGGTGTTTCTACTTTTTTTGTATCCTTTAAAGATTAGATTGAATGTCTTTTGCCAAAGCTTCAAACTCTTCTTTTGAAAGTTTCACTTTATTATGAAAACGCATTTCATCCATTTCATTAAGGGGAATTAAATGTACGTGCGCATGAGGAACTTCTAAACCTACAACTGCTATTCCAATTCTTTTACATGGAACTGTTTTTTCCAGCGCCGCTGCAATTCTTTTCGAAAACTTCATTAATCCTAAATACAATTCGTCATCCATATCAAAAATCTTATCGATTTCTTGTTTTGGAATACAAAGTGTATGTCCTTTTGCATTAGGATTTACATCTAAAAATGCCAAATAGTTATCGTCTTCAGCGATTTTATAAGCTGGAATTTCTCCGTTTACTATTTTAGTGAATATAGAACTCATTGTTTTATTCGGTTAATCGTTTAACTGTTTATTCATTTAACCGATTAAACGGTTAAAAAATAGGAAATTTAGTCTCTTGAAATTTCAAGAATTTCAAATTTTAAAACACCATTTGGTACTGTAATCTCAGCTACTTCACCAACAGATTTTCCTAGTAAACCTTTTCCAATAGGAGAAGTTACAGAAATCTTTCCTGTTTTTAAATCGGCTTCACTTTCAGCAACAAGTGTATACTTCATCTCCATTCCGTTGCTTTGGTTTTTAATTTTCACATTAGAAAGTACCAAAGCTTTCGAAACATCAAGTTGAGATTCGTCAATTAATCTTGCATTTGCATATACTTCTTCAAGTTTAGCAATTCTCATTTCTAATAAACCTTGTGCTTCTTTTGCAGCATCATACTCAGCATTTTCAGATAAGTCACCTTTATCTCTTGCTTCTGCTATATCTTGAGATGCTTTTGGACGCATTACACTCTTTAAATGCTCCAATTCATCTTTTAACTTTTTTAATCCTTCTGCGGTATAATAAGATACTTTACTCATAACTTCATCGTTTATATAAATAGAAAAAATCCCATCGGGACGGGATTTTGTATTACAAATATACTATTATTTTTTGTAGTACATAATTATATGTTAATCATATAAAAATCAAATCTAAATAATTTATTTTTGTTTCACTAATTCTTATTAAAATAATGAAAAAAATCTTTCTAATAATCGCCTTCGTTTCTATCCTTTTCTCTTGCAGTGACAGCGAGCGAAGCAATAAAAATCCATATATCCCTAATTACGCTGTAAATTTATCTGTAGATATGAACCTACCGGCTTATTCCAATCTGAAATTTGTGAGCAACGGTGTAATAATTCCTAATTATGGAGCAAAAGGAATTATTATTTTTAATGCTGGAGGCACCTATAATGCTTTTGACGCGGCTTGCCCTAATCAGGATTTAAACTCATGCGTTGCCATGACAATTAACGGTATTAATGCCGTTTGTTCTTGCGATAAAACAGAGTACAGTCTATTTACTGGACTTGGCGGTAAAGATTATCCATTAAAACAATATCGTGTTGAAGTAAGCGGAACTGTAATTCGCGTTTATAACTAAAATAAAAAAAGCCTGAAAGTTTAAATTTTCAGGCTTTTTTATGTTTGAGAATATTTTAGAATTTTAATGTTAATCCTGCTAGGAAATTAATTCCTGCCTGCGGATAATAGTATGGATAAATATCCCACATAGCTCCGTTTGAAACATATTTTTTATCTAGAATATTGTTTACTAAACCAGTAATCATGATTGATTTAAAAACAGATTTTGGCTTAATCTCGTAAGATACATTCAAATCATTTACAAAATAATCAGCCAGTTTTGCAGATGGCAATTCGATATTGTTCATGTATTGTTTACCAACATACTTTTGCAGCAACGAAACATATAAATTCTCAATTGGCTTATAAATTATAATATTCCCTGCAATAACTTCTGGTGAATAAGCAATATTCGTTGTTCCGTAATACTGCCCGTCAACAGCTAAATCAATATTTTTATTACTGCTTAAAGTAAAATTAGGTCTCAAAATAAATTTTTCTGAAAGTGCAATTGTTGCATCAAACTCAAATCCTAAACGATAGCTTTTTTCAGTATTAGCACGAATTGGCGCACCAACATCATCCAATCTTCCCGTTAAAATTAACTGATCTCTATATCCCATGTAGTAGAAATTAGAATTCAATTGGATTTTTTCTGAATTAAATCTCCATCCCAATTCAAAATCATTTAATTTTTCAGGCTTCACATTTCCGCCTTCATAGTCTGTTCTATTAGGCTCACGGTTTGCACGTGCATATGAAAAGTATAGATTGTTTTTTGAATTGATCTCGAAATTTAAACCAGCTTTTGGATTAAAAAAGTTAAACTTATCATTTACCAAACCAGTTTCGGCACTATTGGCTTTATAGTGTACATTTCGGTATTGTAAATCTCCATAAAAACTTAATTTTTCAGTAAACTGATAGTTTGCTTTTGCAAAAATATTCCCATCTGTTTTTGTCGAGAAATCATCATAATAATGATCGCCTAATTCAGACTGAGCTGAATTTCTTGCCCAAATTACTTTTCCGTAGTGATCGCCTTCATATTTATTCCAGCCTCCGCCAATAATAACATCTAGCTTTTCTTCTTTATATTTTGCAGAAAAAGTTGTTCCGTAAAAGTCATTATCTAACCATTTCTGACGAATCAAATCGGTTCCCGGAACTAATTCTCCTAAATCATTCTCAACTTGTTTTGTAGGCTGAATTGGCCCATATCCTTCAATTGGCTCATCATATTTGTAATTTTCATAATACCCTAATCCCTTTGTATAATGAAAAGCTAGATTAGTACTCCACTTATCAGACCATGATTCACTCCAATGCAATTGGTAATGATCTTGATTGTAATTATCTGTTTCATTATCGTAAAAACGAACATTTCCTTGCTCGTCTTTATACTTTCCTGCGGAATTATAAGTGCGGTTTGAATTTAAAGTTTCAGCATCGATTCCGTTCCAAGATTGGTACGTTTTTTCAGTTCCTCCAAAAACCAAAGCTTTAATCAAAGTTGTTTTTCCAACGTAAGTTCCTTGCAAGAAATATGATTTTAGATCTGATTTGGCACGATCTACATAACCATCAGATTTCAATGTAGATAAACGACCTGCCAACTCAAAATGATCATTTAACAAGCCTGTACTGAATTTTACTGTGTTTTTATTTGAATTGAAACTTCCGTAAGAACTTGAAATTTCGCCATTTGCTTTAGAAGCGTAATTATCAGTAAGCATATTTAAGCTGGCTCCAAACGCCGAAGATCCGTTTGTTGAAGTTCCAACACCTCTCTGTAACTGCAAGCTCTCTAGAGAAGATGCAAAATCAGGCATATTTACCCAAAAAGTCCCTTGACTTTCAGCATCATTATAAGGGATTCCGTTTATAGTAACGTTTACTCTCGTAGCATCACTTCCTCTAACTCTGATTCCAGTATAACCCATTCCGTTTCCAGCATCAGAAGTCGTAACAACAGAAGGCAGGTAATTCATTAAAACAGGAATATCCTGTCCTAGATTTCTGTATTTAATTTCTTTTTTATCCATGTTACTGAATGTAACCGGCGTTTTTGAAGTAACACGAACTGCAGAAACTAAGACATCATCAAGTTTAGTAACTTTTGTTGAATCCTGCACTTGCGCAGTAGAAACCAGTGTAAAAAAGAAAGAAAAAAGAAGAAAGAAAATGGATTTGGTTCTGCTCAGTTTTTGAACCTTAGAACCTTTGCAACTTAGTACCTCAGTACTTTGAAAAATAGTTTTCATTCGTAAAGAATTACGAATAAAAGGGGGAATTATTCTTTTGTTAAATTAATAAATGTTTCACGACAAAATAAAGTGTGCACGCTTGATAGTGTCGTTTTTTCCCTTAGCAACATTACTCGCTCAGGTTCTTTGGGTATGATCTCAGCTCGTTATTTAGAGCACCCCTTTGAGACGAGGCAAAGGTAAAAAAGAATTAAGAAAAAAGCAGTATGTCTCCAGGTATTTTAAAAATAAATCATTTGTAAAACTATACGTTTCTAATCTTCATATTTAATTTGTCTTTCAAGATAATAGTAAACTGGTTTTTCCTCGTATGCAAACACCTCAAAATAAGCACTTATCCAATTTTTATCGTCTGATTTTAAATAATGAAACCTTCTAACAAGTATTTTGTCTGGATTACCAAATTGACCTTCTATATATTCCTCAGCTAAAAAACCTTTTGAATTATATTTATAAATTACATTCCAAGAACCTTCCGTAATAATTTTTGTCAGATTACCATGATCGTCATACATGTAATTTTTTAGCGAATCTTTTACATATTCATACTCCTGTATATCTTTCAGTTTTTTAGAAACTTGTTTTTGCAGTAAATTGTTTTTGTATTCATAATGTGTTATTTGCGACAAGGTATCAGGTTCATTATAGAATTTTTCTTCTACAAGCTGCCCTTTTTCATCATAAATAAATTTTGTTCGATGAAGCACTTTACTTTCCTGAGAATATATAACATTCTCAACAATCTGATTCTTTTCATTGTAAACATCCTGAGGCTGTGACCATAGATCCGACCCCATATAATCAGGTTGAAAAAGTTTTCCAGAACGGTTCTTTATAAATAAAAAATCGGCTATTTTTTCTCTCGTTTTAAATTCTTTACCAACTTTTACAGCCTTAAAAAGAGTTGCAGTCATTTCTTTTACATTTCCCTTAAGAGCAAAATCGTATTCAAAATTAGTTGATTGTGAATATGTCTTTACACTCAAAGCAATAAGTAACACAACTAGTATCTTCATTTATTTATATTTTTTAAAACTCTGGTCTCTTCCTGTTTTTCTTTATTTCAGAAACACTTTTTTTGTCTTTGATTCTTTTTTTAATTACGGATTTTGGAATTTTGGTCGCTTTTCGAATTTTAGGAACAAACAAACCTTTTTTTATAATTTCTAAAAAACGTTTTATAACAATCTCTTTGTTTTTAATCTGACTTCGATCTTCGTCACAATTTAAAATCAATATATTTTCAGAGGTTAAACGAGATGATAAATTATCTTTTAAAAGCGCTTTTTCTTCATCTGACAAAACCTGAGAAGCTTCTAAATCAAAAGTCAAAACTACTTTTGATGAAACTTTATTTACGTTTTGTCCGCCTGCACCACTGCTTCTAACCGCTTTAAAGCTTAACTCTGATATGATTTTTTCGTTATCCATTACTGTGGCTGATGTGTCGCTTTTAATAAATCATTTACCGTTTTTACCGGATTAAAGGTTATTAATGGAACTGCAACAAAAATAGTGAGCCAATGTGCCATTGAACCATTCCACAACCCTGGCAATTCATAATTTTTTACTGCTTTGCCTTCTACACTTTTCTCTACAATAAAACCTGCATTTTGATCTATATATTGACCAAGATTAAACTTTTGTCCTTTAAAATTCTTAATTCCGCAAACCAAATCAACTGGATTAAAATGGGTTGCCGCTTCTAAAATTTCAAGTTGTTTTTTATTTTGAAGATCAATTTGAGAGGCTTCTACAATTTGAAGGGAAATTTCTCCTTTATCATTCATTACCCAAAATGGGCCGCCGCCCGGTTCACCTTCGTTTCGAACCATTCCGCAAACTCGGATTGGCCTATCTAAGATTTCTCTAATTTTGGTAATTTTATGTTCAATAGTAAATTTGTAAAAATCTTTACTTACTTGAATATTTAACTTCTCGGCTAGAAATTCAATAATTGCAGCAAAATCACTTTCATTTAATTCGTTATTTTCAATTGCTCTTAAATAACCGAATACTTTTTCTTGAATTTCGATCAAAATACCTCCTAAGGTCTTTTTATAGAGGGTAATTTCATCTATATGATTTTGAATGACATTATCTATATTCTTAATAAAAATAATATCTGCATCAAGATTATTTAGATTTTCAATTAACGCACCATGTCCTCCGGGTCTAAAAATCAGCTTTTCATTTTGATTTCGTACAATTTTGTTCTTTACATCAACTGTAATAGAATCTGTGCTTTTATTTTGATAGGAATACCCAATATTAATTTTTGTTCCTGAAGATTTTTCTATTTTTCCTCTAACCTCATCAACGGCCTGCTCAAATAAATTTTGATGAATTTCTGAAACGGTAAAATGTAAATTCGAACTGTTATTTGTTGTCGCATAATGAACGCATTCGTTCAAATGCTCTTCAATTGGATTTGCAAGATGAGTTTTGTATAAATGGAATGGCAAAACTGCTTTAGGTTTATTTGCCGAATTAAAATGATCTGGAGAAAGCAGTAACTTTATGAAATAATAATTTTTATAATCTCTTTCTAAAGCATCAAAATCTGGATAAACCTCTTTTAGCTTTTTATAAACAGTTTCAAAAAAGGGAAATTTCTCCATTCCTACTATAAAAATAGCAAGTTCTTTATCATTTTTTCTATTGATATAGGCATTTATAGTTTCTTTTTCAATATCAAAATCATTCAAGAAAGCAATTAAAAACTTAAACATTCTAGTTGCAGCTCCAGAAGCTGGAACAAACTTTTTAATTTTTAAATTTCCTCTCTGAGCATCAAAAAAAACAGCCTTTTCTTTAAATTCTATATCAGATAAACTTAAAATTCCGTTATTGATAGTTGCTGGATTTATTAAGCTGCTTTTTGTAATTCCGTTTTTAAAGATTTCCAATTGTTTTAGAACATTTTCAAAAGGAATACCATGCTCGTATATCTGAACAAAATCAGCAGAACTAAAGCCATGTTTTTTAGCTATTGCTAAGTTATCTACAATTTCTACAGCCTTTGCCAAGCGGCTTTCTTTGTTGCCCGAAAGCGTTATAAAGGGCTTTTTAGTATTTATCAGGGTTTCTTTAAAAACAGAAAACACTGTTTCTCTTCCTTCAGGTGTATCTCTAATATCATCCTTTTCCCAAGGAACATCAATGTCTGTTAGAAAAAACAAATCGTATTCATGCTCAAGCGCCGCTTCATTTAAAAGCGGATCACAAACATTATAATACATTTCGGAGAAAACTTTGGTAACCATTAAATTGGTATCGCAAAACAAGTATTTTTTTGCGTTTGAAAGTTTTTGATTTTCTAGAGCGGTCTGTCCGTAAGCAATGGGCATCATATCTGCCTCAACACAAATATGCTGATTTTCTTCCCATTTTTCTTGCAGATAATCGCGTGCAAATTCCGGAACCCATTCTGTTTCGTAATAATCTGCAAGTTGTGTTGCCAATGTGGTTTTACCTGTACTTTCAGGGCCAAATAAAGCAATTTTTATGATAGCTGTTTTTTGCTGTCTAAGATTTTTCTCCATTCTAAATAAGCTGAAATAGCTAAAATTGTAAAAATTAAGTATTGAAGTGACAGCATTCCAAGTCCGCGATAAGCGTACAGAGGTACTACAATAATATCACCAATAATCCACAGTGTCCAGTTTTCGATTTTTTTTCTGGCCATGTACCACATCCCTGCAAAAAATATTCCAGAAGATATCATATCGACATAATTGTCATTTTTAATTTCGTAATCGAAATACTTATAAATCCCGAAAACTACAAAAACAGTTATCAAAAACAATACGACTCCGATTATTTTTTCATTAAAATTTGTTCTGGTAATTGGCAGATTATCCTCGACTGCTCCACCTTTTCCCCAAACATACCAGCCATAGATGCTCATAATCGAGAAATATCCGTTTATAATCATATCACCAATATAGCCGGCAACATATAAAAGATACACTGAAATAACTGTGGCGATTAAACCTGTTGGATAAACCAAAATGTTTTCTTTTTTTGCAAACCAAACACTTAAAATTCCAAACACAAAAACCAAAAATTCTAAGGCAATATGCCAAAGCGGCGCATTTTTATAACTATCAAGAAAAAAATCTATCATTTGTGCGGTATTTTGTAAACTATAAAAGTTTTATTTAGGATTCAAAAAAATGGCTGTCATTTTCAAAGGCAGTTCCTACAACTACCAAATCAGCGCCAGCATTGTAAGCTTTTTTAATGGAATGCAAATCTACAATTCCTCCTCCAACAATAACAGGAATTTCAATATTTTGAGCAATTAACTGTATCATTTCTAGCGGAACTGGATTTTTTGCCCCGCTTCCCGCTTCTAAATAAATCAATTTATTCCCTAACATTTCGCCTGCTTGAGCTGTTGCGAGTGCCAAATCAAAATTCTCGCGACTAAGAGGTTCCGTTTTGCTAACACGCGCAACGGCAGTTTCTTTGCCACTTTCAATCAAAATATACCCTGTAGAAATAACTTCAAGATTTGTTTTTTTAAGAATTGGAGCCGCCTGAACCTGATACTCTATTAAATAATCAGGATTACGTCCAGACAATAACGACAAAAACAAAATAGCATCGGCTTGTAGAGAAATCTGTGAAGGATCTCCTGGAAACAAAACAACCGGCAGATTTGTCTTTAATTTCAACTCTTGTATTAAATCTTCTAGAACATTACTCTGAACAATACTTCCGCCAACAAAAATATGAGTTGCTGGAGATTCATTTATTTTAAGCAATAAATGGTGCAAATTTTCCCATACAATTTTATCGGGATCTAGAAGTATGGCCAATAACTTTTGTCCATTTTTCTTAGCCTCTAAAATCTGCCGATGAATACTGAGTAATTTTTGCTCCATAATGGCTGTAAAAGTAAAAAGTTTTTAGTGCCGAAGAACTATTTTGAATGAATTATCTTTGTAAAAACAGCTTTAAATCAATTTTTATGATTGCTCCCGAATTATTAGAAAAATATGACGCAATAAGAAAGACTATCGATAAAAATGAAATTCTTTTTGAAGAAGGAAATCTGCCAACACATTATTATCAAATTATTTCAGGCGAAATTAAAATGAGTAATTATAATGATGATGGAAGAGAATTTATTCAGGGTATATTTTATAAAGATCAGTCTTTTGGAGAACCTCCGTTATTTTTAAATCAGAAATATCCAGCAAATGCTATTGCTGTAGAGAACACTGAAATTTTTCTTCTGCCAAAAGTTACTTTTATGAAACTGCTGCAGGAGAATCCTTCTGTGAGTATTAACATAATTGAGAATCTTGCGCAGCGTTTGTATTACAAATCTATAATGGCGGCAGAAATATCGACTCATGAACCTGAGCATAGGGTTTTAAAATTAATAGATCACGGAATTGCTTATTTTAATTTTAAAAAAGAGGCTAACGGACATCTTATTAGTTTTACAAGGCAGCAAATTGGAGACTTAACCGGACTTCGTGTTGAAACCGTTATTAGAGCCATAAAAGCACTTGAAAAAAAGGGACAACTAAAAATAATAAACCGAAAAGTATATCGATAAAAAAGATTTTGTTTTATGATTTAAGTCATAAATAACAGCGTCAAGGTGCCTGTACCTTTGTTATTCTAAAACTTAATATCATGACACTTTATCAAACAACATTCGAAAATTTTGACAAAAATTATATTGGTTCTGCAACAATGGCTGTAATTGGTCAAAGCTGTTTAGGAGCCGCTGCAGCAATGTTTATTCTTGCCAATGGAACTTCTATTCCGCAAATGATACAACTGGCTGTTATTGTTTTAGTTTGTATCTTTGTAAACACTTCAATTTTAGCTCAAATGAAGCATAAAGTGGTTTTTAACCTACTTCTTACAAGTGCCTTTTTTAGTGTTTTATTTATTATTTTGAATAGTCTTACATGAGTAAAAAACAAATAGAAAATAGAGCAGATGTGTCTTTTCTAGTCCATCGATTCTATGAAAAAATAAGAGCCGATGAAGAAATTGGCTTTTATTTTAATGAAATGATTAAAGATTGGGATTCACATCTGGAAAAGCTGACTGATTTTTGGGAAATGAATTTGTTTGGCATAAAGAAATATGCTGGTAATCCTATTGCTGTTCATAATGAAGTTGATGCTCATTTTAAGGGGCAGATTACTTCAAATGAATTTGGAATCTGGCTTAATCATTGGTTTCAAACTTTAGATGAAAATTTTGAAGGTGAAAATGTCGAAATACTAAAAAGACGTGCCAGAAAAATGAGCACTTTTTTGTACATGAGTATGTTTGAACATCGAAAAAAAGATGCTAATGCTTAATTATTTCTTTCAATAAATTTAAATATCATAAAGTTGGGGTTTTTACTTTTCAAAAGCATAAACCAATGTAAAATTACCCTCAAAATTATCTGATTTTATTTCTTCATAATGCACATCAAAATCTTTCACTAAATCATTAAAATGAAGACTGGCGTTGGTTTTAGCTTTATTCAAAGAAAAATCATCAACTCTAATATGATCTTTAAAACTAATGCCTTTCTCGTTTCTGATTTTAAAAATGGCTTCTTTTGCACCCCAAAT
Source organism: Flavobacterium sp. FlaQc-30 (assembly GCF_044005885.1). Lineage (NCBI taxonomy): Bacteria > Pseudomonadati > Bacteroidota > Flavobacteriia > Flavobacteriales > Flavobacteriaceae > Flavobacterium > Flavobacterium sp. FlaQc-30. The sequence continues at coordinate 73,891 of NZ_JBIPCO010000001.1, forward strand.
AACAGTAAGCTTCTTTACGTAATCTTCTAAAACATTTGGCTTTAAATAGTCAAATTCAGTATCTACAAATTTATCTGCAATGCGAAGTATTTTTTCGCGTTGTAATTCCATATCAATTCCTACGGTTTCATGGCTGACAATTATTGCCGCAAAATGATAGGAATGTGTTATCGAAATATGATTATGACAATCAAAATAAGGTTTTCCAAATTCGTCATAATGCAAATCATGATCTGTAAAACCTATTTCCTGAATCAGCATACGAACGCTTAAAAAAGCGCGCTGATGCAGTTGTGATTTCATTCCGTCAAGCCTGCGCTGCGTCTTCTCTTTTAAGGTAACCTTACTATACAATTCATCAAAAGATTCTGTTATTTCCCAAATTAAAATTTTTGTGGTTTCGTTGAATTGTATGGTTTGAAATAAAGGCATTACTTTTTAATTATAAATTATGAGTTGTCAATTATGAATTTTTAAACCGTATAAGTGATATAAGAAAATATTACTTCTGGTTCAAAAAAAATGCATTAAGTAAATTTAAGCAAAACAAAGCGCATTACAACGAATCCTTTTTTAAATGAACTTACATCACTTATATGGTTTAAAACAATTTACAAACTAATGTTCTATATATTAAGAAATTAAAGATTTCATAAATCTTACAGAAAGTAGTAAAAATAAAAAGCTATTATGTAAATTTGCAAAAATTTTACAATTACAAATATACTATAAATGAGTACAACGACTACGCCTTATGTGGCTTTCAAAGTAAAAGACATTTCTCTGGCTGCTTGGGGAAGAAAAGAAATTGAACTAGCTGAAGCTGAAATGCCAGGTTTAATGGCTCTTCGCGCTGAATATAAAGACGAACAACCTCTTAAAGGTGCTCGTATCGCTGGATGTTTACACATGACGATTCAAACTGCAGTTTTAATCGAAACTTTAATTGCTCTTGGTGCAGAGGTTACTTGGTCTTCTTGTAACATTTTCTCTACTCAAGATCAAGCTGCTGCTGCTATTGCTGCTGCTGGAATTCAAGTTTATGCTTGGAAAGGTCTTGACGAAGAATCATTTGACTGGTGTATTGAGCAAACTTTATTCTTTGGTGAAGACAGAAAACCATTGAACATGATTCTTGATGACGGTGGAGATTTAACTAACATGGTTATTGATCGTTTCCCAGAATTGGTTCCTGGAATTAAAGGTCTTTCTGAGGAAACTACAACTGGTGTTCACAGACTTTACGAAAGAGTAAAAGCTGGAACTCTTCCAATGCCTGCAATCAACATTAACGATTCTGTTACTAAATCTAAATTTGATAACAAATACGGATGTAAAGAATCTGCTGTAGATGCTGTACGTCGTGCAACTGACTTAATGTTAGCTGGAAAAAGAGTTATCGTTTGTGGATACGGTGATGTTGGAAAAGGAACTGCAGCTTCTTTTAGAGGTGCTGGATCTATTGTAACAGTTACTGAAATTGACCCAATTTGTGCTTTACAAGCTGCAATGGACGGTTATGAAGTTAAAAAATTAAACACTGTAATTGCTAATGCTGATATCATCATTACAACTACTGGAAATAAAGATATCGTTCTTGGAGAGCACTTCGAGCAAATGAAAGACAAAACTGTTGTTTGTAACATTGGTCACTTCGATAACGAAATTGATATGGCTTGGTTAAACAAAAACCACGGTGCTTCTAAAATCGAAATCAAACCTCAGGTTGACAAATACAACATCGCTGGAAAAGATATCATCATCTTGGCTGAAGGTCGTTTAGTAAACCTTGGTTGTGCTACAGGTCACCCAAGTTTTGTAATGAGTAACTCATTTACAAACCAAACTTTGGCTCAAATCGAATTATGGAATAACAGTGCAGCCTACAAAAATGAAGTTTACATGTTACCAAAACATTTAGATGAAAAAGTTGCTGCTTTACACTTAGCTAAATTAGGCGTTGAACTAGAAGTTTTACGTGACGATCAAGCTGCTTATATTGGTGTTCCAGTTGAAGGTCCATTCAAACCAGAATACTACAGATACTAAAAATCGCAGTTTTCAGATTTATAAAAACCCTTACAGAGATGTGAGGGTTTTTAATTTTTAAGACTTTTAAGAATGAATAAATTGTCTTTTTAAACATTTCAACCAAAAAATTCTACTTTTTAGAAATAAGTCCTTAATTTTAAAAATAAAAATAAGCCCTTATTTCTCAAATACATAAACATTGTAATCTTGAAAAAAACATCTTATTTATTCGCTTTCTTATTTTTACTCAGCCTCCCGCAAATTATTTTTTCGCAGGAAAAGAAACCTAAAGTCGTATTGGTTTTAAGCGGCGGCGGAGCAAAAGGAATTGCGCATATTCCACTTTTACAAAAACTAGATTCTTTGCACATCGTTCCTGATCTTATCGTTGGAAATAGTATGGGAAGTATCATTGGCGGTTTATACGCAATGGGATATTCTGGTGACAGTATAGAAAAGCTAACCAAAAACATTAATTGGGATAAATTACTTGGCGGCGGACAATCATTAAAATCTGTCAGCGTAGAGGAAAAAAGAGAATTTCAAAGATATTTAGTTGGAATTGGGATTAAAAACAAAAAACTAAACAGTATTGGTTCTTTATTAAACGATCAAAACTTAAGAGAATATCTTTCTGAATTAACTTACCCGGTATACAACATTAGAAACTTTGACAGCCTCTCTATCCCGTTTAGGGCCATGGCTACAGATTTGTCTGAAGGAAAGGAGGTTATTTTAAGCAAAGGCAGCTTAGCTTATGCAATGAGAGCCAGTATGTCGCTCCCTGCTATTTTCAAACCTATGTCATACGAAAAAACAGTATTAGTTGATGGAGGCGTTTTAAATAATTTCCCTACTGATGTCGCCCAACAAATGGGTGCCGACATTATTATTGGCAGTGATGTTGGAGGCGGATTGGAACCAATAGACAAACTGAACAATGTTATAACTATATTGACACAAACCAGTATGTTCCCTAGTAACATTAAGAATCCTGCAAATAGAAAACTCTGCGACATTTTAATAGATCACATGCCAAACCTTCGTTTTTCGACTGCAGATTTTGCAAATAGTGCAGAAATCTATAAAGATGGTAAAATTGCAACAAATGAAAATCTTCCTGCTTTAATAGCATTATCCGAAAAATTAAAAGGGTACCAACAACGTATTCACGAATTACCACAAATGCCCTCAGAAATTATTCTTGATACCATTATTTACAAAAAAATCAGTCCAGAAAATCTTGCTCTCGTATTAGGAAGAATGAATCTAAAAACACATCAAAAATACACTACAAAAGATTTAATAGCAGGTATTAACAGAGCAATGGGTACCAATCTTTTTGATGAAATTACATATAACTATTTCATCAAAGATGACAACAAACTAGGTGTTACCATCTTTGGGCATGAACGTGCCAAAAACCAACTGAACACATCTGTACATTATGACACTTATCGTGGCGTTGGCATCATTTTTAATTACACTGCCAGAAATGTTCTTGCCAGAGCATCTCGCCTTCTTATAACTGCAGATATAGCTGAGCAGCCAAAAGCAAGAATCAATTATCAGAAAAATTTTGGAAAAAACCGAGATTGGTGGTGGTCGTCTGAACTTTATGGAGCATTATTAAGACAAGAAATTTATTTTAACGGCAGGGCTTCAGATAATGTGCTTTATAATTCTGTTGAATTTAATAATGAAATCAATAGAAATATAAATTCATTAAAAAGTTATTTTGGTTATGGCTTGCTCTATCAATATGCCAATTTAAAACCAAAATACGAAAGAGAATATAACCCTAACTCAATCGACATCAAGACTTACTCCTTGAACACTATAGAATTAAACATGCATTATTTCTACAATGACATGGATAAAGTTTTCTTTGCTGAAAACGGAACAATTTTAAAAGCAAATGTAACTCGATCTTTATTGTCTGATGTTTACGCCTCTATTAATGACCCAGATAAAACAAACATATCTGGTACAACTAATGGTTACACAAAACTTGGCTTCAGTTTTGAAAAAAGAGCCCTTTTAAAAAAGAAAATTACGGGAATCATTGGGTTTGATTCTTATTTTACTTTTGAGGATAAACTTACAGACGATCAAATCTCTTATTCGGATTTTGGTTATGCCTCAAGATATTTTTTAGGCGGAATCATACCTAGTTCAGGCAGCAATCGTTTTTCATTTCCAGGCCTGCACGAAGACGAACTCAATGTTTCACAATATATGGGCTTAAAACTAGCTTCTCAAATAAACCTTATGGGAAAAATCTACCTAACTCCCCATTTTAATATCGCAACTGTTGGGTTTGAATCTTTTGATAAATACATCAACAAAGCATTTAGTCCAAAAGGAAAATGGGATGATGGCTTTGACCCTAGTCTTGTACTATCTGGAGGAGCTTCTATTTCTTATCAATCGATTTTAGGACCTATTCATTTTGATACTTCTTGGATAAATAATATTGACAAAGTAAGATTGTTTTTTAGTGTTGGATTCTCATTCAACCCTTAATAGAATGCTATAACTAAAAATAGAATTTTCTTTTTTATGCTTAAATTTGAAATCTAATAACTTGCAAAAAAGTAAAATTTTATAAAATAATGATCGAAAATATTTTATGTGAAGTACATGGCTCAAAAGAAATGTCTTTTGGCTGTATTCATATTGCAATGGCAATAGATTCAGACGAAAAAACAGGCTTTTTCTATTCAGAAGCCGAAGAAGATCTTCCGCAGATTGCTTGGTGTGGAGAATGCGAACAATATCTTCTGGACAATGGTGAAGAATGGACTGATGTTTTTCAAGCTAAAGCTGATTTTAAAATGTTATGCAGCGATTGCTTTGATGAAGCAAAAAATAAGGAATCAGAAATTCATTTACGATAAATAAATCTTATGAAAAAGAGTATTCTTTTTTCTGCTTTCTTCTTTTTAAACTTAACTGTATTTGCCCAAAGCAATGATATTTGGATCTCATTTCCAGATAAAGATTCAACTCACATTGGATTTAAAGACAAAAACGGCATCATCAAAATTGAGCCAAAATTTATGGGATTTACAATCGCTCATAAATTCGAGAATATTATAGCCGTTACGGAAGGAAATAATCAAAAATGGGAAAGCTATTATTTAACCAAGACAGGTAAAATCGTTGGTCGTGATAGTCTATATATTTTTGACAATGGTCCAGATTGTGAAAATGAAGGTTTTATAAGATTTACAGATCGCAAAACGGATAAAATGGGAATGTTTAATGGCGAAGGTAAAATCGTAATTCCTGCAGTATACAGCAATTTAACTAAAGTTAGAAATGGAACTTTTATAGGATTAAAAGATGCTGAAAAAGTAAGAGATGGAGAACACTTTTTCTGGGCTGGGGGAAAAGAGTTTTTAATCGACGTCAATAACAATATTTTAATTGATGATTTTGCATACAATGATAACCTTAATTTTTATTCTCTAGAAAAATCAACAGTACCGAGTAAAGATCCAATAAGAGAATGTTTTCTTGGAGTTGACGGTCACTATTATTCGTTTATAAACTTTGAAAAAGAATTTAAAGAATGGCTCGAAAACAGTTTGCTCAAAGATTTATCTAAAGCTAATATTTTAAAACAATCTTTTGACAAAATTACCTATTGGAAAGAACCAATGGGCTGGATAAGTAACCCCAAAAGCAAATTCATAAATAATAATTACAATTTTTTAAAGCTTAAACTTCAAGAGTTAAATACTGCAAAAGCAGATTACTTCATTTCGGCTGACGGTTTGAATCAATTTATTTTTGAATCTGCCGAATACGAAATGTATTTCAATAATTGCAATGAATCTAAAGACTGGATTTACCCTACTATGGATATTGTCATCAATTCAAAAAACAAAACAAATTTCGGACAGGATCATTTTGAGTTTTTAAGAACTGAAAATGGTTATAAATTAATAAGCGTTTCAACAAAAAAAGATAAACTTAAATAATTGCTTCCTGCTTTATACAAAACGTAACTTTGTAAAAAACTTAATTATGAAGAATTTTTTATTTTTGTTTATCGCCATTGTCTTCGAAATTATTGCCACAACTGCATTAAAAAAATCGGAGCAGTTTACTCAACTTATTCCCAGCATTATTACAATCGTAGGATACTTTGCTGCATTTTACTTTTTAAGTTTTGCTATAAGAACTATTCCGGTTGGTTTTGCTTACGCTATTTGGTCAGGAGTCGGCATTGTTTTAATTACCACTATTGGTGCTATTTTCTTTAAAGAAATTCCTGATTTACCTGCCATAATTGGATTGAGCTTAATTATAATTGGAGTTGTTGTAATTAATGTTTTTTCTAAAACTACAGCGCATTAAATCACTTTTCATCATTATAACACTATAATAAATGAAACATCACAATAAATCAACAAATTAATGATTTTCAAAAAAGGCACACTTTCAGACTTAGACGAAATGCAGCAATTGTATATAGAAACCATACAATCTGTCTGCAAGAATGATTATAATCCCGCACAAATCAAAGCTTGGATTTCTGGCGTAGAAAACAAAGAACGCTGGCTTGAAGTTATTGAAACGCAATTTGTTCTTTTAATAATTATTGAAAACCAAATCGCCGGTTTTGGAACTTTAAAAGATGGAAACTATATTGACTTCTTTTACGTTCATAAAGGTTTTCAACGACAAGGAATTGCTGATAAGCTTTTGACAGAATTAGAACTCGAAGCCAAAAAACAACATTCCAAAATTATAACTTCGGATATCAGTATTACTGCAAAACCATTTTTTGAAAAGAAGGGATTTATTGCAAAAGCCGAACAAAAAAACATTCGTCACAATGAAATACTTATCAATTATAAAATGGAAAAAGAGATTTAATAATTTGTTTCAGGTTTCAGATTTGTGCCAATCTTTGCCGACATACTTTCTACCCTTCGACTTTGCTCAGGGTGACAATATTGCGTAAAAAAAACTTTGCGCACTTTGCGTAAATCTTAGTGCCCTTTGCGGTTAAAAAAAACTCCGCAAGATTCGGATTTTATACCAGCAGAAACCAATCGATATTTGCCTTATAAAATTGAATGAAAATGAACACACAGGAAACCATTAATTATAATCGTATTGCGGAAGCGATAGATTATATCAAAGCTAATTTTAAAGAGCAGCCTAATCTTGATGAAGTTGCCGAAAAAGTGCATTTAAGTCCGTTTCACTTTCAGAAACTTTTCAGCGATTGGGCAGGAACAAGTCCGAAGAAATTCTTGCAGTATACCAGTTTGGAACATGCCAAAAAACTGCTGAAAGAAAATCAAGCAACCGTTTCTGAAACAGCTTACGAAACAGGACTTTCGGGAACAAGCCGTCTTCATGATTTATTTGTAAATATTGAAGGAATGACTCCTGCCGAATATAAAAACGGCGGAAGGAATCTTGAAATAAATTACAGCTTTGCCGAAAGTCCATTTGGTAATATTATTGTAGCCTCTACTTCAAAAGGAATTTGTTTTATGGCTTTCGCCGATGATGAAACCAATGGCGTAAATGCCTTAAAAGACAAATTCCCCTATGCTTCTTTCTCTAGAAAACTAGATTTAGTGCAGCAAAATGCACTGTTCATATTTCAAAATGACTGGAGCAAATTATCTGAAATAAAACTGCATCTAAAAGGAACTGATTTTCAATTGAAAGTTTGGGAAACGCTGCTAAAAATCCCAATGGGACAGCTTTCAACTTATGGCACTATTGCACATCAAATTGAGAAGCCAAATGCTTCAAGAGCTGTTGGAACTGCAATTGGCAGTAATCCAGTTGCGTTTTTAATTCCATGCCATCGCGTGATTCAGTCTTCTGGAATCTTTGGCGGTTATATGTGGGGAAACACTAGAAAAACAGCCATAATTGGCTGGGAAGGTGCGCAGATAAATCTATAGTTTTTTTGCCACGAATTGCACTAATTTTTATTCTAATTAATAAAAAAAATAATTCGTGAACATTCGTGTAATTCGTGGCAAAAAAAAAATCCAATCTAAAATCATTATGCAAAATATACAATCAATAATTGCTTCTCAAAACTGGGAAAGCATCACCGAATCTATGCACGAAAATGGATTTGCAATTATTCCAAAAGTACTTAATAACGAACAATGCGAAGATTTAAAATTTGATTATGACAATCCAAATTTATACCGAAAAACGGTTGTAATGGAACGTTACCGATTCGGTTTAGGCGAATACAAATATTTTAATTATCCTCTTCCTGATTTAATTCAAAACATTCGATCTACAATCTATCCCAAACTAGCACCAATCGCAAACGCTTGGATGAAAGTTCTAAATATCAACACCATTTTTCCTGATCAGCACCAAGAATTATTAAAACAGTGTCACGACAATAATCAATTAAAAGCGACCGTCTTGATTTTAAAGTATGGCAAAAGTGGTTTCAATACACTGCATCAGGATTTATACGGGGATGTTTATTTTCCAATTCAAATAGTCCTTTTTCTAAATGAACCTGATGAAGATTTTACCGGCGGTGAATTTGTCCTTACACAGCAAACTCCAAGAGCTCAATCTAAGGCTATTGTTTTGAAACCAAAAAAAGGAGACATTTTGGTTTTTACAACCAATTTCAGACCTGTAAAAGGTTCAAAAGGGTATTATCGGGTTAATATGAAACATGGAGTAAGCGAAATTCAATCTGGTGAAAGATATACGCTGGGAATTATTTTTCATGATGCGTTAAATTAAGGTTCAAAGGTACAGAGGCGCAAAGATTCAGAGGTTTCTCGATATATCTGTAGAGACACACTGCAGCGCGTCTAACGTCACGTATTTTTGTCAACAATCTTTGCGTAGACGCACTGCAGTGTGTCTCTACGATATAAAAACCGATATTTTTTTCACGCAGATTAGGCAGATTGAGCAGATTTTTAAATCATTTTAATCCTTTAATCTGTGGCAAAATAAATGACAAACAAATGATTGAACATATTAAAATTCTCGGCTCTGATCTTCGAATTAAAATTAAAAATGCGGAAATTTGTTTCGGCGGCAACCAAAAGCTAAAGATCTACGGAACGCTGAAATGCTCTTCGGGAAAAAGAATGAAACGAGAAAATCGCGTTTTCTTTTCTTCGGAAAATGAAGCTAAACAAAATGGTTTCAGGCCTTGCGGACATTGTATGAAACTGGAATATCAAAAATGGAAAAATGGACTTATTTAATCCTCAAATAGACGAAACAACCAATCTGCTTCCTAAGGATGGTACGGTTAATTATTACGGAAAACTGTTTTCGAGAGAAAAAGCCGATTTTTATCGTGATATTCTATTGAATACGATCGAATGGAAAAATGATGAAGCAATTATCTTTGGGAAATTAATTTTGACCAAAAGAAAGGTGGCTTGGTATGGTGATAAAGAATTTGAATACACGTATTCGAATACGACGAAAAAAGCACTTCCGTGGACAAAGGAATTACTAGAACTAAAAACTTTTGTAGAAGAAAAAACTGGAGAAACTTTCAATTCCTGTTTACTCAATTTATATCATTCCGGCGATGAAGGAATGGCGTGGCACAGCGATGCTGAAAAGGATTTGAAAAAAAACGGCGCAATTGGTTCTGTAAGTTTTGGTGCTGAACGCAAATTTGCTTTCAAACATAAAGAGACTAAAGAAGTTATTGCCATGATTTTAGAACACGGAAGTTTATTGGTTATGAAAGATGAAACGCAAACGCATTGGCTTCATCGGCTTCCGCCAACAAAAAGTACTCAGAAGCCGAGGGTAAATTTAACTTTTAGAACTATTGTCAGGTAAGTTATAAAACTCTACTTCTTTTTAGAAGAGACACTTTGGTAGGAAAGTAATAAAGCATCCGCAAACATTTCAGTCCTTACTTTTGAAAGTTCAACAATTGTCCAGCCTTGTTTTCCCCATTTATTGGGTATTGGATAAAAAATCATTTCACTTGAAGCGCAAAATACAGATTGATCGATTTCATTGAATTTTAAAACGGCTTGATTTTTCTTTTCATCATAAGTGGCAAAGATTTTCTTCTTGACACGAAAAGATGTTTTTTCAAAATGTGGTTCTTCGCAGCATTTTCAAATGATAAAGCTAATTTTCTGAATGTTTCAATTGATACCATAATTGTAAATTATTAATCAGACTTAACAAATTTTACCAACCTTGATTCAATCCATTTTTCAAGACCTCATCGTATTTTTCTTTATCGAAAGAATATAAGTTTGGTGCTTTGTGGGCAACATTACTTTTCTTTTCATCAAGTTTAACCAGAATTCCAATATTAGTTATTTTTCTAAGAAAATTTCTGCGATCTAGTTTTTTATCTAAAATCGTTTCGTATAATTTTTGCAATTCTGGAATCGTGAATTTCTCTGGTAATAAATTATATCCTATGGGCATTAAATTCAGCTCTATTCTTAAGGTATCAAGAGCTTTATCTAAAATTTCCCGATGATCTAAAATAAGATCTGGAACTTCTTTATGATCGATCCATTCTACAACTTCATTTCTATTAACAGGATTGGGAAGTATTTTTAGAAAATCTACTAAGGCATAATAACCAATTGTTACAAAACGCTGCGTAAGCCATTTTCCTTGTTCGGGATCAATATCTAAATGTTTTAAAATTTCATTCCCAAAATGATTATCATTTCGCTTCGTTTTTCCAAATGTGGCAAACTGTCTTAAAAACACACCTTCAACTCCTGTTCTTTCATTTAAAATGGTAACCGCTGCCGTATCAATATCCTGATCAATTGGAATAAATCCGCCGGGTAAAGACCATTTTTCGTTGTGCGGAATTTTAATGAGCAGCACTTTCAATTGGTTATCATGAAAACCAAAAATCACACTATCAATTGACAATCCCGGCTGGTAATTTTTATTATTTTCTAAAATTGATTTCAGCATTGATTTTATAATTAATACGACATTTAGTTTCAATTGTGTACGCAATTTACTTCATTTTTTACAAATCGCATTTATCCATTTTTAAAATCAGAAAAAAAACAAAAGTGTATAAATCACAATTTTTGTTAAAATTAAAAATAAAATCAAAAAAACAAGTACATTGCGTCATAATAACACATTTAATGATTAATTGTGAAAACAATTAAAAAAGAAAGAGAAAGAACTGCTTTTATACCACTTATAGTTCTTATCGAAGAAAACAAAATTTAGAAGAAAATGATGGAGAATATGACCACTAATCCGTTAAAAAAAATCAATTCAAAAATTAGAGATAAAATCTGGAGCTCTTTTGGTTTTGTTTCTAAAACTTATCTTTTGGAAGCTTCTTTAAAATACAGCGAAGAGCAGGAAAGAATTTTTAATGAAATGATCGTTGAAACGGAGGCTAAAGATAAAAAAGCAAAACGTGAAGCTTTTGACAAAGCATTGTACGCTTCATACAAAGGAATTGGCGCTATGGATTTTATAAATACGGTTTTAAAATAATTTAGCCCCTTTATAAAATTCATAACGCCAATTCTAATTGACATTCTATATTACTGCACTAATTCAAAATCTGATTTTAGTTTAATATCTGCTGATGAAGCTCCAATCATTACTTCAAAATCTCCTGGTTCAGCAGTCCATTCTAATTTATCATTGTAGAAAGAAAGCTTTTCTTTGTCGATTGTAAATTCGATTGTTTTTGATTCTCCTGCGTTTAATTTCACTTTTTGAAAATCTCTTAATTCTAAAACTGGGCGAACAACTGATCCAAATTTATCTTTTAAATACAATTGTACAACTTCTTCTCCAGCTGCTTTTCCAACATTTGATAATTGAAATGAAACTTTAATTGTTTCGTTGTTTTTCATTTTTGTTGAAGAAAGTTTCATTCCAGAATAATCGAATTTAGTATAACTCAATCCATGTCCAAAAGCGAATTTAGGTGAATTCTTTAAATCGATATATGCTGAAACATAATTGTTTTGATTTTCATCTTTGGCTGGTCTTCCAGTACTGAAATGGTTGTAATAAATAGGAATCTGCCCTACTTCTCTAGGAAATGTCATTGGTAATTTTCCTGACGGATTGTAATCTCCAAATAATACATTTGCAATTGCATTTCCTGCTTCTGTACCTAACCACCAAGTATAAACAATCGCTGGAACGTTGTCTGCAGTCCAGTTAAAAACAAGAGGTCTTCCTGCATTTATTAAAACTACAACTGGTTTTCCTGTTGCCTGAATTGCTTTTACTAAATCTTCCTGAACACCTGGCAAATGAATATCGCTTCGGCTTTTTGCTTCTCCGCTCATGTCGCGTTTTTCGCCAATACTTAAAATAACAACATCGGCTTGTTTTGCAGTTGCAACGGCTTCTGCAAAACCATCTTTGTTGTTACCTTCAACTTCGCAGCCTTTTGCATAAAGTAATTTAGTATTCTTGCCTACTTTATTCTGTAAACCATCCCATTGCGAAACAATCCATTTATTGTAATCAACATTAGGCAATTCTACAGACCAAAAACCCATATTTTCTTTATACTCTTTTACCATCGGCCCGATAAAAGCGATTGTTTTTAGGTTTTTAGAAAGTGGTAATGTTTGATTTTCGTTCTTTAATAAAACGATACTTTTTTGAGCAACTTCAAGTGCAGCTTTTCTATTTTCTGGATTATTTAAAGCTTTCTCTGCTCTTTTTTCGTCAGAATATCTATAAGGATCATCAAATAAGCCTAATTCAAATTTTTTGCGAAGAATACGTTTTACGGCATCATCAACTAAGTCTATTGAAACTTTGCCTTCTTTGACCAATTGTGCCAAATTGTTTTTGTAAGCAACGCTTTCCATATCCATATCACTTCCGGCAGTAATTGCTGAAAGTGCTGCTGCTTTAAGATCTTTTGAGTAGCCGTGAGCTACCATTTCTCCAATAGAACCCCAATCTGAAACTACGAAACCTTGAAAGTTCCATTTTCCTTTTAAAATATCACGCTGTAGATGAACATTTCCTGTAGCCGGAATTCCGTTTAAATCATTAAATGAATTCATAAATGTTGCGGCACCAGCATCTAAAGCGGCTTTGAAAGGAGGCAGATAAGTTTCCCATAACATTCTTTCGCTCATATCAACGGAGTTATAATCTCTTCCGCCAACTGCGGCTCCATAAGCGGCAAAATGTTTTACGCACGCCATAACAGAGTTTAAATCTCCTAATTTATTTCCTTGAAAACCTTTTACTCTTGCATAAGCAATTTTAGATGCTAGATAAGTGTCTTCTCCTGCACCTTCCATAACGCGCCCCCAGCGTGGATCACGCCCAATATCTACCATTGGTGCAAATGTCCAGTGAATTCCGCTTGCGGCTGCTTCTGTAGCCGCAACTCTTGCTGCCAGCTCTATGGCTTCTAAATCCCAACTTGCAGCTTCTGCTAATGGTAATGGAAATGTTGTTTTATAACCATGAATAACGTCCTGCCCAAACAACATTGGTATTTTTAAACGGGATTGCATGGCTAACTTTTGATAGTTTCGAGTAGATTCTACTCCCGTTACATTCAACATTGAGCCTACTAAACCGTTCTTAATCTCGGTCTGCTTATTTGGGTTAATGGTTATTGGTCCTGTTATTGAATTGTCGTTACTATATTGATTCAATTGACCTATTTTTTCTTCAATAGTCATTTTTTTCAATAAGGCATTTACTTTCTGATCGATTGTTTCTTGCTGTGCAGCCGCAAAAAATGTGACCATCAGTAAGAGGAATGTTGTTGTTGTTTTCATGTATTTTATTTTAATTACCAAACATAAGTTGCTACTGCTCCTGCGTTTAAAGTAGTTGAAATTTGTTTTTGATTGTATTTTATATTGAATGTTTCAGCTGTATTTCCGTCGTTTTCAACAATTAGCACTATTTGTCCTGCGGGTGTTTTGAATGCGACATTGTAAAGATTTCCACTGATATTACTTCCAATTCTAATTGATCCTTCGGGTACAAATTTAGAAGCGTGACCAATAATATAATAGCCTACTTCTCTTTTAATGTTCTGATTTTGATCGATCATTAAAGCTCCTTTACAAGTCGAACATCCGCCTGGTGTAAATGGTTTGTAGAATTCGTCATTTGCTAGTCCCCACGAAAGTGCATTTACACTCCAGTTGCGCATTGAGCCAATTACTACATTTTTTACACTCCATTTCAAATCAGATTCAAAACTGCTTTCTGATCCTGTGTATTGTTCTGTAAAATACAAATCTTTATTTGGATATGCATCATGAACTGTAGACAAGGCACTAATATCTCCTTCGTATAAATGAAATGCTGAACCTGCTACAAAAGGCAATGCTTTTGGATCATTTAAAATGGTTAAAGGATATTCAGGTTTATTGCAATTGTGGTCGTAAACTACAATCTTGGTTTTAATTTTTGCTTTGGCGAAAGCGGGACCTAAATGATTTTTTATAAATTCTGCCTGTTGTTCTGCGAGCATCAATAAACTTGGATTGTTACCGGGATGTAATGGCTCATTTTGCGGTGTAATGGCATCAATTACAATTCCGTGCTCTTTCATGGCTTGAATATATTTTACAAAATACTCGGCATAAACCTGATAATATTTAGGCTGTAAGCTTCCGCCTTTTGTGCTTCCGTTGTCTTTCATCCAAACTGGCGGAGACCACGGAGAACCCATAATTTTTATTTGTGGATTTATGACTAAAATCTCTTTTAACAGCGGTACAACATCATTTAAATCTGGACCAAGATTGAAATGTTCCAGCTTTAAATCTGTTTGCCCTTCTGGCATATCATCATACGAAAAAACTTTTTCATTCAAATCTGAAGCTCCAATACTTATACGCAGGTAACTTAAACCAATGGCATCATTTTTTCTAGAAAACAACTCTTGAAGCAGGGCTTCTTTTTTTGCTTTATCTAGTTTTAAAATGGTTTGAGCACTTCCTCCTGTTAACGAAAATCCAAAACCTTCTATGGTTTGAAATTTCTGAGCAGGATTTACTTCAATTGTTTGGTTTGCATTAGTTTCTAAACTAAAAACTAAATCGTCCTGTTTTTTAAGTTTTGATGTTTCATCTGTTGTTGTAATCCAAGATTGTGCTTTTCCTGAATTGCTTGCAACATTTTTTGAAGATCCGCATTTTATCTGTACCACAATAAGAGGCAGTAACAGTAAAATTTGGAGTTTTTTGTTGATGTTTTTCATATTTAATCTATTTCTATTAGAACAGGTAAGTGATCTGAAGGATATTTTAAATCTTTAGAATCACTTAAAACTGCATGTTTTTGAACTGTGAGTCCGCTGTTTTTTGATATAAAAATGTAATCTATTAATAAGGTTACAGGCTCATTGTGTTTGAAATTATTAAAAGTTCCAGATGGCCCAAATGGTTTTTCTTTTGAAACATCTCTGGTGTCATCCATTACTTTTTTAATTTCAGCAATCTGAGGTGTGTTTGGCTCTGAATTAAAATCTCCCATTAAAAACACAGGGTATTTTTTTGTGTTTATTGCTTTTATTTTTTCTAAAACTACCTGCACACCTTTAACTCTTGCTACTTCTCCCATGTGATCAAGGTGAAGATTAAAGACGTAAAATGTTTTTTTAGTTTTTAAATCTGTAAAAAGACCATAAGTACAAACTCTATTGCAAGCAGCGTCCCAGCCTCTTGAAACTACATTTGGTGTTTCTGAAAGCCAGAAGGTGTTAGATTCTTGAAGCTTAAAACGGTCTTTTTTGTAATAAATCGTGCAGGCTTCTCCTGTTCCTCCTTCTTCTCTTCCTATTCCAAATTTGCTGTATTTTGGCATACCAGATGCAATATCAATTACTTGACTTGGTGTTGCTTCCTGAACTCCAAAAATATCGGGACTGTAAAATTGCACTTGAGACATGAAATAATCCTTACGATTTGGCCAGGCATTTTCTCCATCTGAAGCAACATTTAAACGAATGTTGTAGGTCATAATTTTTAAATTTTGACCATAAAAAACTCCGCTTACTAAAAGCATCATTACCACTAAAACAATTGTATTTTTCTTTTTCATATTTAAAAAATTTTGATCCGTAAAGCTAATGTTTCCTTGGCCTTAAAGAAAAAAACTTATTTAAAAGTTATGTTAATTATATATGTTAGGATAATCAATATTAAATACACCATGCTTTTAACTTTATAGATTTTGTTTCATTTTCTATGCAATCAAATTGAGAGTAGTTTCCTTTATTTTTTTAGATTCTCTTTTTTACTCTCCAAAAAATCTAAATAGTTTAAATTAAAACCTCCTTTTTCAAAAACAGCTTTAATCTTGTTTTGACCTGCATTCAATTCGACATCAGTTAAGATTATCGTTTTACATTTTTCATTTCCGCCAGTTGCTGGCAGTGTTATCGATTTTGATCTTCCTTTTTCGGTTTCTAAATGAAGTCTGCCTTCTGCTTTTTCGCTTGAATATCGTATAGCAACATTGTATTTATTCAGCTTTTTAACTTCAGTAGTAAACTGCAGCCATTCGCCGTCTTCAATAAATGAAACTTGATAACCGTTTGATCCTGCATCTTTGCATGGCAGAATATCTACACCGTCATTTCGCATTGTATTTCCTTTATTCCAATCTTCAAATTTGTTAGTTTCAACTCTGTAGTTCACAAAATCTTTGTCGGAGTATGCGTAACCGTTTGTTCCTAAATCATAATGTGTTGCAGCAATTTTTCCGGGAATTGTATTTTTCTTGTACGCCTTAGTATCATTTGTGTGTACTTGTCTAAACATGGCGTCGATTACATCCGGTTTAACGGTTACGTTTTCCATTTTGTAATTATCTGCCATTTTCATCAATGTTTTTTTAGAAAAATCTGGGGTTGGTTTTTGACCGCCGTCTTTCCAGTATTTTAATAAAACATCATATTCAGGGATTTTGGTTACAGAGGCTACTCCTGCAGTATTTTCGATTTTTTTCATTGGCCAAAATGCCCATCCAATATTGTTGGTTTCCATCAGCGTAAGAGCATCTTTAAACCAAACATTAGAGTTTTCGCCACTTTCTCCTAACCAAATTGGCACGTTGTACTGCATTCTATAGTCCAGCATTTTCTGGATTGATTCTTTGGTATTGTAGTTCCAATATTTATGAAAACTCAATGCCATATTATCATCCCATAGAGGAAAAATTCCGTTGTAATTATTTCCCCAGCAGTTTCCTTCAATAAAAATTAAATGATTGGTATCGACTTCGCGAATTGCTTTTGTTACGGAAACCATAAGCTCTCTTAAAGGGCCGTTTGAATTTTCGTCGCAGCCATTTTTGTTTGTTCCTGTAAAATTCCAGTTGGGTTCATTGATAATATCATACGCTCCAATCCATGGATTGTCTCTATAACGAGAAGCTACTTTTTTCCATAAAGCAATCATTTTTTTCTGATTGGCTTCACTTTCCCATAATGATGGTTTTGTCGTATCGTAATCAGAAATTGCCGCATCATTTCCTTGTCCGCCCGGAGCAGCATGTAGATCTAGAATAAGATAAATTTTGTTTTCGGCGCACCATTTCAGCAAATTATCTGTCATTGTAAATCCTTCTTCTATCCAAGTGATTTCACCATTTTTTTCTTCTTCAATTGGCGGCGTGTATAGATTATAATGCATTGGCAGACGGATTGAATTGAAACCCCATGCTGCTAACGAATCTACATCTCGTTTTGTTAATCCGTTTGCTTTGTAAGCTGCATAAAACTCTTTTGTTCCCTGCTCGCCAATGACGTCTTGAATTTTCTGTTTTATTGCATACTGCGGACTGGCAAAGGGCTGCGTCTGTATCATGTATCCTTCCTGCACCATCCACCCGCCTATACCAAGCCCTCTTAATACTATATTATTTCCATTTCCGTCAACAATTTTTTGCCCGTCTCTATGTAAAAAACCTTGTCCTGCAACGGCAATCGAACACAAAAGCTGTACTGCTATTATTATTTTTTTCATTTGAAAACTATTTTGTTTTTTACTCGATTTTTATTTCCAAGTATAGGTTGCCACTGAACCTGCTTCTAAAGAGGTTGTGATCCATTTATCATTGAACTTGATATTGAAAACTTCTACAGCAGTTCCGTCATTTTCAACAATTAAAACTTTTGAGCCTGATGGGGTTAAGAATGCCACGTTTTGAAGATTTCCACTGGTATTACTAGCAATTCTAACAGAACCTGCTGGAACAAATTTTGAAGCATGTGCAATAATATAATAGGCAACGTTTCGCTGAAAATTTTCGGTTGATGTTACTGTTAAAGCTCCTTTGCAGGTATTGCATCCACCCGGAGTATGAGGTTCGTAATTGCTATTGTTGGCTAAATTCCATTCTAGTGCATTCTTGCTGTAGTTTCTCATTGAACCAATAACTACATTTCGCATATGCCATTTTAGATCACCTCCAAAATTCCCTGTTGAGGCAGTGTATTGCTCTGTGAAATACACATTTTTTATTGGATAGGCATTGTAAACATTTGACAATGCACTGATATCTCCTGCATACAAATGAAAAGCTGATCCATCTACGAAAGGAAAAGCATCGGCATCTGCCAAAATTGCTTTTGGATAATTTATGTTGTCGCAATTATGATCGTAAATAATAATTTTGACATTTAGATTTGCTGCTTTGAAGGCTGGACCTAAACTTGTTTTTATAAAATTAGCCTGCTCTGCTGCCGACATATACATACTAGGATTGTTCCCGTCATGTAATGGTTCATTTTGTGGTGTTACGGCATCAATTGTAATTCCTTCGGCTTTCATTTGCTGAATGTATTTTACAAAGTATTTGGCATAAACATCATAATATTTGGTTTGCAATTTTCCACCTATAAAGCTGTCTTTATCTTTCATCCACAAAGGTGCAGACCAAGGAGTTGCGAGTATTAAAATTTTAGGATTGATTGCTAAGATTTCTTTTAAAAGTGAAATTACTCCAGCTTTATCTTTATCTAAACTAAATTTTACCAAATCCAAATCGGTTTCTCCAGTCGCAATATCATTATAAGTAAAAGGAGATGCGTTTAAATCTGAAGCTCCTATGCTTATTCTTAAGTAATTTATTCCTATCGAGTTTTCGCCTGAACCAAAAAGTTCCTGCAAGAGAGCACTTTTTTTTGATGCTGTTAATTGATTAATTACTTCAGCGCTTCCGCCTGTCAACGTATAACCAAAACCGTCTATTGTTTGATATTTTTGCGAAGCATTTACCTCGATATTTGGATAGATATTGTAAGTGGTTCCAAATCCTAAAGTTCCTGATTGTTTTGCCAGTAAAACACTTTGATCTCCTTTGGTCAGCCAAAAATCGACGTCGTTTGTAACAACAACTGGAGGTACAACAGGCGGTAAAATCGGCACGGGATCAGCAGCATCATTTGACGAAGAGCACTTTATTTGCGAAAATACTGCCAATATGAAAAACAGTGCTTTTATTGTGTTTTTAAAGTTTAGTTTCATTTTTACTTTTTTTAACTTGATAAACAACCTATTACAACCAAATCAACTTGTAATAAAATAACTTACAATCACTTTTGCATTACCTCAAAAAAAAATAGTTTCAAATACAAAATGAATGAGGGTCGAAATGGATGATTCAAATCAACCCTCTCATTTACTTAAAACGCTCTAGTAAACAAGTGTTTGTATAGCATGAGCCGGAATTTTAACGACCGTTTTTTCAGCTCCAATAATTAAATTGTAATTCATTTCTTTATCTGTTTGATTCATTACAATTGTTGCCATTGTACCATTGGTATTTAAAAAGGAAGTACTAAACAATCCGCTTCTGCTTACTGCTGTACTAACTCTTACGGCATTCAAATGGATGAATTTTGAAAAATGTCCAATGTAATAATAAGATGGTGTGTAGATTAACTCGCCTGTTTTTGTATCGGCATGAATTGGTGCGAAACAAAAATTACCAACGTGATTTGGCCCTCCTTTTTCATCTAAAAGAATATTCCAATCTGTCCATCCTACAGTTCCGTTGTTAAAATCATTCATCATAGAAATTCCATATCTTTCTCCGTTTGCCCAAAATTGATATTTTTTAGCATCAAATTTCTCTACGCAGCCTTCTGTAAACAATAATTTTTTATCAGGATATGCCTCGTTTACTTTGGCAACATTGTCAAACATTGAAGCGCCGCCAGACCAGTTTTCGTACCAGTGAAACCCCATTCCCCAAACATATTTCGATGCTTCTGGATCAGAATAAATTACGTTTGCTCTATAGTTCATTAAATCACGATTGTGATCCCATGCAATGATTTTTACATCCCCGAGTTTTTCTTTTTTTAATGTTGGACCTAGAAAATTTTTAATAAAGTCCCTCTCGGCTTCAGCAGAATATATACAAGATTCCCAACTTTGGGTTGCCATTGGTTCATTTTGTGTAGAGGTTCCCCAAATTGGAATTCCTTCTTTCTCGTATGCTTTTATAAACTTTACATAAAAATCTGCCCAAGTTTGGTAGTATTCTGGTAATAAAGTTCCACCTTTCAAAACATTTTTGTTGCTTTTCATAAAAGCATTTGGAGACCATGGCGCAACGTAAGTCAGTAATTTTCCACCGGCTGTTTGAATGGCTTGTTTGATTAATGGAATACGGTATTGTTTGTCATGTTCAATCGAAAATGTTTTTAAATCTTTGTCATCCTCTTTGATATAGGAATAGCTTTCACTGCTAAAATCAGAACTTTGTATTGTGGTTCTTAGCAAAGAATAGCCAATTCCTTTTTGTTTATCATAATAGGCATTTAAAAATTCTGTTTGTTTTTCTTTTGAAAGTTTGGCAAAAACTTCGGCACTTGCATCTGTTATTGCGCCGCCGATTCCCATAAAAGTTTGGAATTTTTTTGAAGGTTCAACAAAAACGGATACTTCTGTTTCCAGAGGTTGTTTTGCTACCGAAAAGGATAAGTTATCTGTTGATGTTAATCTTAAATTAGTATTTTCAGCAGTTGTGTAAACCGTAACTTTCTTTCCGTTGGTTGTAAATTCTTTCTTTGCTTTTGTCTGCTGGGCAAGTGCCGACAGCGAGAACAAAAAACATAGAATCTTTAAACTATTTTTTTTCATTCTTTCCTTAAATTATTAAATTCTAAATAGAAGTTTTTTATTTCAGAAGCTCTTTTTCTGATCGTTTAAGGATTTAAAAAATAGCCCATACTCATAAATGATTATGGGCTATTTGCAACCAAACTTAAACTTAACTTAAACTTACTTTCCTCTTAATTCGACGCTTTTAATGGTAATTCCGCCTGGAGCGATTCCACCGCCGCATCTAATCATTAGATATATTTTTCCTGTAGTGCTAAATTTAACAACATTGCTTACTGCATCTAGTTTTGCATTTTTAGTACATCCGATAGATGATAATTTACCTGAAACTGGGTTCTTACCGCAGCCATCCCAAGTATTTAAGCCCATTACTTTTCCGCCGTCGCTATAATCGCCAGAAACTGTTGCTGGATCTTTTTCTCCTGCATAAACTTCAAACCACATATCTGTAGATGCACCTCCAGAAACCACCATATCAATAGTGTATTCTTTGTCTTTTACTACATCTATAGCTTGATAAATTCCGGCGTGACCTCCGCTTACAGTTGCCCCTTTATCACTATAAACCCAGTCGCCTGTTGCTTCATAAATAACTTTTTTCCAGTTAGCCTGATCTGCAGCTGTTTTAAAAGAACCGCCTTTTACAAGATTTCCTTTTGCTAAGTCAGTAGTTGCAACTACAAGTTGAGAACTTGCTGTTCCTGTAGCTCCGCCTGCACCAACTGCTGTATGCGTAATTGTGTAGGTTCCAGCATCTGGCAATGTGATAATCTCATTCATTTTTCCTGGATACTCACCATCACCCGTGTTCCATCTTGAAGAGATTACATTTTTTGTTTGTGCAACTAAAAGATAGGTGTTTGATGCTCCTTGAACTGGAGTTACGGTAAATGCTGCATCAATATTACTTCCTATTAGAACGTTAGCATTACCAGTCTCATCGTCACAACTTATTAATGTTCCTAACCCTAATGCCAATGTCAGCATTAGGAAAGTACTTTTTTTCAAATTTATATTTAGGTTCATATTCTATGTTTTTGGTTAATTGTTTCGACTATTGATAATTAGGATTTTGTTTCAATTTAGTACCATTAAGTTCTGTGTACGGAATTGGAAAAATCTCATCTGTACCTGCATCAAAACCTCTATCAGCTAATGCTGCTGGAGCGTCTCCCCATCTTACTAAATCAAAAAATCTATGACCTTCACCAGCTAATTCCATTCTTCTTTCATTTTTAATCGCAGCTAATGTTACTGGTACAGAACCTAAACCAACTCTTTTTCTAACAGCATCAAGTAATTTTTGTGCTCTATCTCCAGATCCTAAAGCTTCTGCTTCCATTAAGTAAGTATCTGCAAGTCTGATGATATAAGAGTTTTGTTTGTAGTTCAACTCTGCATTACCACCACCGGTACGAACATCCGATTGTCTTGGCAAGTATTTATTCAAGAAATAACCTGTGTCTTGATACGCTGGAATATAATCGATTTGACCAGCAGCTTTAAGTGCTTTCAAATCTAAAATAGTTGCTCCAAATCTAGGATCATCTTTCATTGCGTTATACAATTTTTGAGTAGCAACATTAAAAGCCCATCCTGAAGGAAGATCTGGTGCTGTAGAACCTTCTGTCAGGACATATCCTCTTGGTCCAACCATAACGTTTAGAGAGTTTCCTTCATCTTTACCAGTTCCCCAAAATGTCCAGTCAGAGTTTCCTGCACTTGTATGCGATACTTCTAAAAGTGACTCTGCATTAAATTTCTTTGAAGTGTCCCATAAATCACTAAACTTATCCAGTAACTTATTTCCGTATTGGTTTTCAACGCCCGGCGTTCCATTTACTTCTGCAAGAACAGTGGCCGCTTCGGCTTTTTTGCCTTCAAACAAAAGCACTTTTCCTAATATGGCTTGAGCTGCACCTTTATTAAGTCTTCCAGCTTCAGTTTCTGGTGTAACTTTATTTGGTAAAGCTGTAATTGCTTCTTTTAAATCTTTTTCAATTTGTGCATAAATTACATCTGGTGTAACTTGTTCTGGATCATAAATAGTCTGAGTATTTAGAGGTACTAAAACCAATGGAATGTTTTTAAACAGTCTCACTAGGTTAAAATAGTAAAGTGCACGCAGTGCTTTTGCTTCTGCAGCAAATCTAGCTCTTGCGCCATTATCCATTGTAGCTGCAGGAAGTTTTTCGATCAACAAATTGGCTCGAGACACACCTTGATAGTGGTCATTCCAGTAACTGCTCGGAACACTGATTGAAGTAAGTGAGTGCGTAGAAAAATTCTGAATTCCATTTCCATCTGTTGCACTACCTCCTCCAGCATAAAAATCATCAGATCCAGCATTTAACATTGCTACCAAATTTTCGAAACCTCCAGTGTTTTTTCTTAACGGATCATATACTCCCATTAAGGCTGCATAACATTGCTGCTCATTTGAAAAATAAGTACTTGTGTCAAATTTTCCCTCTGGGTTAATGGTGACAAAATCTTCAGAGCAAGATCCTCCTAGAGCTGCCATTGCAATAGCAATATATATGTATTTAAATTTTATAGTTTTCATAATTCTTTAATTTTTTAAAATTGAACATTTGCTCCAAACAAAATAGATCTTGCTTGTGGATAAACTCCTTTATCTACACCAAATACTTGACCTCCAATTTCTGGATCGTATCCACTGTATTTTGTAAATGTGATTAAGTTTTCGCCTGTTAAGTAAAAACGAACTTTATCTGCACCAATTTTAGATGATAAATTAGTTGGCATTGTGTATCCAACTTGAACAATTTTCAAACGAACGTAATTTCCATTTTCAAGATAAAAATCAGACATATTGCTGTAGTTTTTATTTGGATCATCGTTTGTTAATCTAGGATAATCATTTGAAGTTCCTTCTCCAACCCAGCGATCCAAAGCTTTTGTTTGATAGTTTGCATTCAAAACATCAAGTCTTCTTAACCCTTGGAAAATTTTACTTCCAGCAGCTCCTTGAGCAAATGCCATAAAGTCAAAGTTTTTGTAATCTAAGTTTAAAGTAAGACCAAATGTATATTTAGGAATATTTGTTCCTAAAAACTGTTTGTCATCATCTGTAATTGAACCATCTCCATTTGAATCTACCCAACGGAAATCCCCTGGTCTTGCTTTTGGCTGTATCAACTCTCCTTTAGCATTTTTGTAAGCCGCAACTTCCGCTTCATTTTGAAAAATTCCTGCCGTTTTGAAACCATAGAATTCATTAAATGAATGTCCAACTTGTGTTCTTGTTACTGGTCCCATAGATTGAAAACTAGCGTCTCCAACAATATAGTTTGTAGATGATCCTACATAAGTGATTTCATTTTTTAAATAGGCAAAGTTTCCATTAACACCTAAGTTAAATTCTCCAAGTCTTTTCTTGTATCCTAATTCAATTTCAAAACCGCTGTTATTCATATCGGCAATATTTGCAGAAGGCGGATCAACAACTCCAACATATCCAGGAATAACAACATTTCTTAAAATTCCTGTTGTTCTCTTTTTATAGTAATCTACTGAAAGATTAAAATCGTTAAAAAGTTTTGCGTCAAGTCCAACTGTAGTTTGCGATGTTTCTTCCCATCCTAAGTCAGCATTTGGAAGTGTAGAATTTCCGTAACCAGTTGTAATTGCACCTGCATTCCCAACTGAATAGTTATAACCGCCAACAACTAAACCTCTATATTTAAAGTCATCGATGTTATCATTACCTACAACTCCATAACCTCCACGCAGTTTTAAAGAGTTAACAACATTGTTTTCTTTCCAAAATCCTTCTTTAGAAACTACCCATCCTAAAGAAAATGAAGGGAAAACTCCGAATTTTTTGTTTTCACCAAAACGAGTCGATCCATCACGACGAACGATTCCGGTAAAAAGATATTTTTCTTTAAAATCATAGTTAGCACGTAAAAACAATGATGCTAATTTATGCTCTACAAAATCCTCCGCAGTATTAACTCTGTCCGTTTGTGGAATATCAAAATTGAAAGAAGCATCTTTGTAGCTTGTAATTGGTAACCCAAACATGGTTACACCAATCATACCACCAATGTTTTCAACATAAGCTCCTTGTCCAGCAAGAATGTTTACATTGTGATCTCCGAATTTATTAGAATAGGTCAGGATATTTTCAAGAGTCCAAGAAAATGATTTTCTGTTTTCCTGCATATAGTTATTTCTATCCGCTTTCATGTTTGGATTTAGGAAAAAAACTGGTGTAAAACCTTCTTTCCCCCAGTAAGCTAATTTACCACCAAGCGTAGTTCTAAATTTTAAATGACTGGTAATATTAGCTTCTAAATAAGCATTTCCAACAAAATCATCTGACCAGTTAAATGCTCCTAATCTAGTTTGCATGAAACCTAGTGGATTGGTCATTTCTTGTTGTACTAAAGACGAAATTCCGTAAGGACGCCCGCTTGCATCTCTAACAACATTTGGATTTGCATAAAAACCTGTACCATCTACTGCTGGATCAGTAACAACAAGTGGAGTAATAGGGTCTAAGTTAATTGCAGAACTTAAAGGTCCTCCAAATTCAGTATTTGGATTATCAAGACCTTTAGTTTTTTGGTGTGTATAACCAAAAGTTTGTCCAAACGTAAAGTAATCAGAAATTTTGTGTGTTGAATTTAAACGGAAATTTTTCTTTGAATAGTTTGAAATTTCTGTTGCTACAATACCTTCTTGATCTTGTATTCCGAAAGAAGCATAAAAAGTAGATTTTTCACCTCCGCCGCTGATGCTTAATTCATGTGTGTATCTAAAAGCTGAATCATTAAAAATAGCATCCTGCCAATCTGTCCCTTTTCCTAAAGCTGCTGGATTTGCATATTTAATTGGACCTCCATCAGCCATTGATTTTTCATTCATAAGAGCACCATATTGCGCTGCGTTAAGAAGATCTAATCTTTTAGCAGGTGCCGAAATTCCAGCAAATCCATTATAGTTTACAGATATTTTTCCTGATTTTCCTTTTTTTGTTGTAACTAAGATAACTCCAGTAGCTGCACGAGTACCATAAATCGCCGCCGAAGCTGCGTCTTTTAGAACTTCAATAGATTCAATATCACTTTGATTAATAAAACCAATCGCATTTGCATCTACTGCAATACCATCAACAACCCATAACGGATCATTACCTCCTTCTCTAAAAGTAGTTATACCTCTAATACGAACTTTTGAAGCGGCACCCGGTTGTCCTGAAGTAGCTGCAACAGAAACCCCTGCTGCACGACCTTGCAGAGTTTGTTCAACTCTTCCGTTTGGAACTTTTTCAAGATCTGCTGCTTTTACACTGGAAATTGCTCCTGTAACAACTGATTTCTTTTGAGTTCCATATCCTACAACCACTACTTCATTCAGGGCTTGTGATTCTGGTGATAACTTAATTGTAATTTTTGTTCTGCCGTTTACAGCTTCAGTAACTGTAGTGTATCCAATAAATGTGACTGTCAAAACTCCATTTGACGGTACTTGTAATTGAAATTTTCCATCAAAATCAGATGCGGTTGACTTAGTTGTACCTTTTAGTACAATTGTTGCACCCGGAACTGGCATTCCACTTTCATCATTTATTATTCCATTAACTGTGACATCCTGAGCCACGGCTATAACCGAGAATAACAAAGATGAAACACAAAAAATAAGTAATTTTGTTAATTTCATTTTTCTAAAAATTTTGGTTAATTAATTAGTAATTTGATGCAATAATAATGTTAATATTTTACTATCGACAACTAATATTCCTTACAAAAACACATCAAATTAAAAAAATACACATTACAAAAACACATCAAATTTTATATAAATTATTAATTTTCAATAGTTTAAAATCAAAATAAATGATGTTATCAAAATGTTAATTATAAAAATAAACACTACACTATAATAAGATTGCTTATTTTTATTAAAAAAACAGTGTTCTACATCGTAATAGTACCTAAAAAACAAATATAAAACACTACAAACAAGCACATTACAACCAACATTTCTAATCAAACTCAAAAAAACACAAAATTGACAAAACCACACATTTACATCATTTTTTTTACATTATTCTCAATATCTATTTTTTCGCAGGTAAAGAATATTGGTCTTCCAGATATAAGAAATTACAAGCGAAATGAATATAAAGGCGGCACACAAAACTGGAATATTGATCAAGATAAAAACGGAAATTTATATTTTGCCAATAATAATGGTTTACTGCAATTTGATGGAGCAACATGGCGAAAATATCCTTTGCCTAACTTAACTTCTGTTAGATGCTTAAAAATTGACAAATCTGGAAAAATATTTGTGGGAGGCTATAATGAGTTTGGTTATTTTAAACCGGATCATAACGGGCGGCTTAAATACACTTCATTGGCTAAAAAAGTGGATAAAAACAAAATTAAAATCATTGATTTTGTCTGGAAAATTCATTCTATTGGCGATCAAACTATTTTTCAATCTTTTGCAAGAGCCTATATTTTCAAAGATGATAAGTTAACGATATTAAAAGCTCCAAAAAGGTTTCAGTTCTCATTTGTTGTTAACGGGAAACTTTATTTCCAAGATGTCGAAAAAGGAATTCTAGAATATCGAAATGGCAGTCTTTATACTTTGCCAAATACAACAAGCTTGAATAATACTGAGATTTGGGCCATGCATTCTATTTCAAAAGATAAAATACTGATTGTTACGCTCGAGAAAGGCTTGTTTCTTTATGAAAACAACAATATTATTCCTTGGAACACTGAAGCAAACAACTTTGTTAAAAAAAACAACTCATTAGGCGGTGTACTTATCAACAATAAATTTATTGTACTGAATACGGTATTAGACGGAATTATTATCTGTGATTTTAATGGTAAAATAATCCAACATATTAACAGAAAAAAGGGATTACAAAACAATACCGTTTTAACTTCATTTATAGACAATAAAAACAATCTTTGGCTGGGGCTTGATAATGGAATTGCTTTTGTTAATGAGACTTCTCCTTTTACATATTTCGGTTTTAGTTATGACATTAGTACGGTATATGCTTCTGTTATTTTTCAAGGAAATTTATATGTAGCAACCAATCAAGGCGTTTTTTATCACGCTTGGAATAACAGCTTTAAGGAAGATGTTTTTAAGCTAGTTGAAGGAACCACTGCACAATCTTGGAATGTTCAGGTAATTGACAATGAATTAATATGTGCAAACAATAGAGGCGCACTTGTTATTAAAGGCGACAGAGTAACGAGGATAATTGATTCTAGAGGTTATTTTGGATTTAAAAAAATACCAAGTCATCCTGGATTCTTTATTGGTTCCAATTATGATGGTTTTGCGATTTTTCAAAAAACAGCCAGCGGATTAATATTCAAAAATCAAGTTTCTGGATTTGACAAATCATCAAATAGTTTTGAACTTGATCAATTGTATTTCTGGCTTAAAAAAGACGAATCTATTTATAGAATGGCGTTAAGCGAAGATTTAACACGGTTTGCTACTATTAAAAAAATTGATCAATTAACTCCTAGGTTTAAAAACATAGGAAGTCTTCAAAACATTGGAGGGAAAATTTACTTTCAAACTCATAATCATTTCTATAAATACTCAAGCGAACAGGACTTATTTTATGAAGATAAAAACATAACAGCACTCTTTAAAAATATTCCTGTGATAAATGCTTTAAGCGAAGATTCTCAGTCTAATTTATGGTATACATTTGATGAGTCGATTGGGGTCTTAATGAAAGATGGCAATCAATACAAAAACAGTATTGTTCCATTTTCAAACTTAACTGGTAATTTAGTCAGCAACCATTTATCAGTAAATACGATCGACTCTAAAAATATTTTTATCGGATTAACAGATGGACTTGCTCATTACGACTTCAGCCTGCAAAGTACTCATAATACTAAACCTAAAGCTTTTATCCGAAGTTTTTCATTTCCGGGCGATACTATTGTCATTGGAAATAATCAAACTAGAACCGAGAACATTCGCATACCTTACGCTTCAAATAATGTACGCTTTACCTTCTCGTCGCCTACTTACGAGAATCTCGAAAACGTTCAATTTTCGTATCAATTAGAGCCTTTTGATGACAAATGGAGCAATTGGTCTGTTGTCTCTTTTAAGGAGTATACAAACTTACGAGAGGGCGATTATACGATGAGGGTTAAGGTTCGAAACAGTTACGGAATTCAATCTGATCCATCGGCTGTTACTTTTACCATTTCTCCTCCTTGGTACAGGCATTTTCTAGCTTTTATGATGTATTTCATAATCTTAATTATAGCGATTTATTTTATTTCGGATAGAATTAAAATGAAAATAAGAAAAAACAAATATTATGAAACTATAGAACAGCGACGTCTCTACCTTGAAAAAGAATCCAGAATCAGACAAGAGCAATACGATTTGGAAAAAGAAATCGAGAAGTTAAAAAATGATAAACTGCAAATTAAAATCCTGGCAAAAGATAAAGAATTAGTTAACAACTCTTTGCAGGTAGTAAAGAAGAACAAAATTCTTAATGGAATCATCCATAAATTAAAAGAGATAGATGTGGAAGCTTTGGATGATTCTACTAAATTTCAAGTCAGCAAACTTAATAAGAGTATTGTAAAAGAAGTAAACACAGATAAAAGTTGGAAGGATTTAGAAAAACATATTAAGAATGTTCATTTTGAGTTTTTAAAACGTCTAAAGGAAAAATACCCCACAATTTCGCCTCGTGAGCTTGATTTATCAACTTATTTATTAATGAATATGTCTACTAAAGAAATAGCTGAAATCATGAATATTTCGACTGGAGGTGTAGAATTAGCCCGATACCGTTTAAGGAAAAAACTAGGACTGAATAAAAAAGAAAACCTGATAGGTTTTTTAATGAGTATATAATTTTAAAAAGCCATTCGAAATAACGAATGGCTTTTTTTTTATAAGATATATTCTAATGTACGTTCAAGAGCCATTCCTCTGGAGCCTTTTATTAGAATTGTATTATTATTGAACTGAATTGTTTTTAGATAATCTGCAAACGAGTCAAATGATTCAAAAAATTTGATTGTGTCACTCAAAACTTTATGCTCGTAAAATGATTTTCCAATCAAATAACTCAAACATTCGTTTTCTCCTGTCAAAGAATCTACTATTATTTTATGTTCTTTTTGACTTTCATTGCCAAGCTCAAACATATCGCCAAGAATCATTATTTTACCTTTGTTTTCTAATTGTACAAAGTTTGCAATCGCAACTGCCATACTGCTTGGATTTGCATTGTAGGCATCTAAAATAATCTCATTCGAGCCTTTTTTCAACAATTGCGATCTGTTGTTCTCAGGAATGTAATTCTCAATAGCTTCTTTTACTGCCTTATCGTCAACCTCAAAATATTTGCCAATAGTTACAGCTGCATTTATATTATTTGCATTGTAAAGACCTATTAAATGAGACTCAACAACAAAATGATCATAAGTAACAATAACAAAAGGATTCGCCGTAATATTTTTAATCTTCAAATCTGCATTCTCTTTATTCACGCCAAAAGTGAATGCTTTTATTCCTTGCGATTTTTCGATTTGAATAGGATCTTCAAGATTTACAAAAACAAGTTTGTAGTTTTTTGCCAAATATTGATACATCTCGCTTTTTCCTTGTATAACTCCTTCGACGCCGCCGAAACCTTCTAAATGCGCTTTACCAAAATTTGTAATATAACCATAATCTGGCTGCGCAATCTCACATAAAAACTCAATTTCTTTTTTATGATTTGCTCCCATTTCAACAATTCCAATTTCAGTTTCTCTTGTAAAAGACAAGAGTGTCAGCGGAACTCCAATATGATTGTTTAAATTACCAATCGTTGCTTTTGTTTTGAACTTCTTAGACAATACAACATTTATCAACTCTTTTGTAGTAGTCTTTCCATTACTTCCAGTAAGAGCTATAATTGGCAGTTTTAAATAGGTTCTGTGATATTTTGCAAGCTCCTGCAATGTTTCTAAACTGTTTTTTACAAGAATAGTCCTCTCATCGATCAAATAAGATTCATTGTCAATAATAACAAATAACGCTCCTAAATCGAGTGCTTTTTGAGCAAAAGTATTGGCATCAAAATTCTCTCCTTTAATGGCAAAAAACATTGATTCTTTTTCAATTTTCCTTGTGTCAATTGAAACTGATTTACATTGTAAAAACAAATTATGAATGTCCTGAATATTCATTTAATTTTTTATTTAATAGACCATAAAAATAGAAAAAAAACAATAAAAAAATTCCAAATTCCATACTGAAATATTCAGCTTTTGGAATTTGGAATTTTTTATGTTGAAATTTCTAAAACTTAGTTTCTAGGTGATTTTTTTCTTTCCGATTTTGCACCTACTCTCGACATAGCACATCTAAATCCGATGTAATCTGTTGCCATATCTTGAGGGAAATATCTTCTTTGAGCTGGATCTAACCAATATGCTCTATCTCTCCAAGAACCTCCTTTGTAAACTCTAACTTTATCATCAATTAAAGTAGTACGTTTACTAGAGTTATCATATTTTCTAATCATTTTACCTAAACTATCCGTTGTTACGTTATGTTTAGGAGAATTGTACATTGCTTGATCAGCTTTTGATCCTGATTCAGAATCTCCAAAGTCAAAATATCTTGAAGATTGTTTATCACCATCTCTGTAATTGATATTATTACTTGTACTGAAGTTTTGTCTTAAATATGTTTCTTGCTCATCAACTGGAACCTGAGCGATTTCTCCTGGAAGATTTCTCGCTATTACTTTTCCATTGCTTAATGTGTCATATTTAATAGTAGCAGTTGTAACGATTTCAACTTTACCATCTTTACCAATTTTGTTTTTAGCATATTGATTTCCTCTATAGTAGTTAAAATCATTTGCTTCATTATCAATAATTGGTCTGTAAACATCGGCAACCCATTCTGCAACGTTTCCTGCCATATCATATAAACCGAAATCGTTTGGAGCATAACTTTTTACAGAGTTTGTAATATCTGCACCGTCATCAGACCAACCTGCAATTCCACCGTAATCACCGTTTCCTTGTTTAAAGTTAGCTAACTGATCACCTCTATTTTTACGTTTCGCTGAACGAGTGTAATCACCAGACCAAGGATATTTCTTTTGTCCTTTGTAAATGTTATATTCTCTTTGTCCAACATCTGCAGCTGCAGCATATTCCCACTCAGCTTCAGTAGGAAGTCTGTATTCTGGTAAAATAATACCAGAAGAACGTTGTGCGTATACATTTTTCTCTTCAGGAACTACGCCGTCTTTTCCAGCTTTTGGTCGTTTTCCGTTTGGATTTTTCTTGATAACAATTTCTTCGCTTCCACCACGTGAAGTACTAGGAGACATTAAATATCCTTCAGTATTAAATGCATTTTCAGCAGTTACATCACTAGTTTTAGCTCCTTTTTGAAGGTAACCATTTTTCTCTAAAACAGCTTCGTTTACACGGTCAGTTCTCCATTTACTAAATTCAACAGCTTGAATCCAGTTTACACCAACTACTGGGTAGTTTGCATAAGATGGGTGTCTTAAATAGTTATTTGTCATCGTTTCGTTATACCCCAAACGATTTCTCCATACTAAAGTATCAGGTGAAGCTCCTTCGTAAATATTTTTGTAATTTTCTTCTGTTGGAGGGAAAACTTTTTTCAACCACTCAAGGTATTCTAAGTACATACCATTTGTAACTTCAGTTTCATCCATATAGAAAGACTGAACGTGTTGCTGAGTAGGTGTGTTATTCCAATCGTGCATAACATCATCTTGTACTTTACCCATAGTAAATGTACCTCCTTCAACAAAAACTAAACCAGGTCCTGCCTGTTGTTTTTTTCCTGCATTTCTAGCAGCAGTTCCATTCTGACTATCTACATCCCAGCCAGTTGCTCTCGAAGCGTGAGTGGAACTCGATTTTTTGCTACAACTAGCCGTGCCCAACATCAATACCATTGACATCATTAATTGCAAGACTACAATTTTGTTTACTTTCATACTCATTCTTAGGTGATAAATTTAGGTGCTGCAATATAATAATTAACATTTAATTAGCAACATCCGTTCTAATAATTTTATTTAGCTGTTTTTTACCAGAAAATAACCTATAGTTACGAACGCAAAAATATACTTTTTATTATTTACTGTAACATGAAATACTATATTTTTACCTACTAATTTTATTTTAATTAAATTTTGCTTTTTCAGATAATGAAACAGTTTCTAATAGTATACTTTCTGTTGCTTCCAATTCTCTCATTCTCTCAGTTAAACGGGAGCCTGACACTTGATTGGCAGACCAAAAAGGAGATGAATTACGGTGACTTTAAAACCATAATTCCGTACTTTTCAGGAAATACTTTTCGTTACGACATTACTAAAAAAAACTTAACGTTCCTGCTCAACCTAAATCAGTCAAACATTTCAAATAATTCTTCTGTACAAATTACAAATACCATTTACGAACCAATTTCAAGAACCGATTTAGGCGACTTAAACCCTGAAAACATCCCAGATAAACTCAATGAATCATTAAAAAGCACAAATGCTAGAGACACAAAACAAAACTTTCTGTTTCTATACCCTATTATAAAGGAAGGAAATAATTTCAAACGTCTCCGATCATTTTCTTATTTTGTCACAAACACTGCTTCAAAAAACAGCAGCTCTACAGCTTTTCAAAAATCAAACACGATTACAAATTCAGTACTCGCTTCGGGTGACTGGTATCGTTTTTATATTGAAAAATCAGGGATTTACAAAATTTCAAAATCCTTTTTGCAAAGCTTAGGTTTTGATCCCGGAAAAGAAGATCCAAAAAAAATAAAAATCTATGGTAATGGCGGACAAATGCTCCCTTTATCAAACAACATGTATTACCCCGAAGATCTAACAGAAAATGCAATCCAAGTTATTGGAGAAAACGACGGCATTTTCAACAATGAAGATTACATTCTTTTCTATGCAGAAGGCACTGAGAACTGGAGTACTGAAAGCCAAACAAATTTAAATTTGTACGATACAAAATCATACTATTATATCACCAGTTCTGGAGGAGAAGGCAAAAGAATTCCAAATGCAATTCAGCCATCAGGAATCAGCACTTTAGATCTCAATACGTTTGATGACTATCAGTTTCACGAAGTAGACCAAACCAATCTTGTTCATTTAGGAAGGCAATGGCTTGGAGAAGCATTTGACATCAATCAGGAACAAGAGTTTTCTTTTAACTTTCCAAACATTGACACATCATCTCCAGTAAAAATTGAACTAAATGCAGCCTCAGCAGCCTTTACTCCTACTTCTTTTATTATTTCTGCAAATGGTCAAAACATTGGAACTATAAACTTCAACAGCCTTTCGACAAGTTCCGAAATCAAATATCTAACACAAAAACTACCTGCAAATACAGCATTTTCTGACACAGAAAACATAAAAATAAAACTTACCTATAATAACAATGGTGTACCAGGCTCAAAAGGCTTTCTTGACTATATCAATTTAACAGCAAAAAGAAAACTTCTTGGCACAAACAAACAATTCAAGTTTCAATATAACGCTGCCGGCTCAACAACTGGAATTGTAAATTATACTATTGGAAACGCTTCGACGATTTCTCAAATTTGGGATATTACAGACCTATATAATGTATCGAAATTTGAAAACCCAAATCAAGCCGTTTTCAGCTTCAAAGCAAACCTTGGAGAAGTTAGAAAATACATTGCACTTGATGCCGCAGATTACTACACTCCTTTAAAAGAAAACCAGTCTAAAATTGCAAATCAAAACTTAAAAGGAACACTTTTTAGAAACAATCAAAACAGTTTTCAAGACATTGATTACGTAATTATAACCCCAAAATCATTAACTACACAGGCAGAAAAATTAGCCATTTTTCATCGCAATAATTCAAACTTAAATGTAAAAGTTATTGCGCTTGAAAATATCTATCAGGAATTTTCATCAGGCAAGCAAGACATTGCGGCAATTAGAAACTGCATTAAATACATCTACGACAACGCATCATCTCCCGAAAAAAGAATTAAATACGTAAACCTATTTGGCGATGCTTCTTATGATTACAAAAATAGAATTCTAAACAATACCAATATTGTACCTATTTATCAATCACCAATAAGCAACACAACTGGCGAAGCATCATTTGCTTCTGATGATTTTTATGGCTTAATGGATCCCAACGAAGGAATTGTCGGCTATCCGTTTGGAGGAATTGACATTGCAGTTGGCAGAATGTTAGTTTCCGATAATGTTCAAGCACAAGAAATGGTCAACAAGGTACTTGAATATCACGACACAAAATCTTACGGAAACTGGAGAAACAACTTCGTTTTAATAAGCGATGATTCCGACCAAAGTTCTGATGCTTCTTTACAAACTCGCCAAAACAATTTAGCAGATATAATTGCTGTAGAAAAACCTTTTTTCAATATCGACAAAATCATTTTAGATTCTTACACACAAGAAGCTTCTGCCGGCGGATCGCGCTATCCAAAAGCTAGAACTGATTTTTTTAATGCTTTTGAAAAAGGAGCTTTAGTTTTTAATTATCTAGGTCACGGAGGAGAAGACGGCTTGGCAAGCGAACGAATCTGGGAAAAGTCTGACGGACAAAACCTAAACAATCAATACAAATACCCGCTTTTTATTACAATAACCTGTGAATTTTCAAGATTTGACGACCCAACAAGACCAACCGCAGGCGAGTATACTTTTTGGAACCCAAAAGGCGGAGCCATCTCAATGCTCACAACCACTCGAGCGATAGGTCAGTTTAATGCCGAAAACTTCAACGACAATTTAAGCAAAAACCTTCTTTCCTACGGCTCCAATCAATATAATAGCATTGCTGAATCGCTGCGAATTTCAAAAAACGAAAACCCAAGCGCTTCCAGCAATGTTATTGTCTATATAGGCGATCCTGCATTAATGCTCGCTATCCCAAAGCCTAAAATTAATTTAACCAAAGTAAATGATATTGCGATTTCACAGCCAATTCCTGATTTTAAATCATTATCAAAAATCAAAATCACAGGTGAAGTAACAGACGAAAACAATATTGTTTTAAACAATTATAATGGAGAACTTTCAACTGCCATTTTTGATAAAATAATTACAGTCTCAACTTTAAACAATGATGGATATAGTCCTGCAATTTCATTCAAAACTCTTGGAGAAACAATATTTAGAGGAAATGCATCTGTAACTAACGGTCAATTTGAATTTAGCTTTGTTGTACCAAGAGACATTAGAATACCTGTTGACAATGGTCGAATTAGTTTTTATTCAAAGAAA
Organism: Flavobacterium sp. FlaQc-30; assembly: GCF_044005885.1. NCBI lineage: Bacteria > Pseudomonadati > Bacteroidota > Flavobacteriia > Flavobacteriales > Flavobacteriaceae > Flavobacterium > Flavobacterium sp. FlaQc-30. The sequence continues at coordinate 110,368 of NZ_JBIPCO010000001.1, forward strand.
AATCAAGCACTCGAAAACCAAACCGGCAGTACAACCATCATTAAAATTGGAGGCATAAACGAAAATGCACCACAAGACAATATAAGTCCAAAAGTTAAGTTATATATGAACGATGAGACTTTTGTATCTGGCGGAATTACAAACGATTCACCCTTTCTTTTAGCATTCCTAGAAGACGAAAATGGCATCAACACTGCCGGCGGAATTGGTCACGATATAATTGCCATTTTGGATGGAGATGTAAGCAATCAATATATTCTGAATGATTACTACCAAACAAAATTAGACGACTATACAAACGGAAATCTACGTTTTCCGTTGCGAAATTTAGCTCCGGGTCTGCACACAATTAGTTTCACCGCCTGGGATGTTTACAACAATCCTGTAACAAGTGAAATACAGTTTATAGTTGTTGGCGACGATGCATTAACATTAACACACGTTCTTAATTACCCTAATCCTTTTTCAACTTATACTCAATTCTGGTTTTCTCACAACAGACCTTACGAGCCGTTGGATGTTCAGGTTCAGGTAATGACAATAACAGGAAAAGTAGTTTGGACAAAAAACCAAATTATTACTACAGAAGGCTTTTTATCTAGAGAAATATCATGGGATGGTAAAGATGATTTTGGCGATCGAATTGGAAAAGGAGTTTACATTTATAAACTTACCGTTCGATCTAATTTAACAAATAAAAAAGCAGAAAAATACGAAAAACTTGTAATTCTATAATAATATATATATTTGTAACATAAATACCTTTATCCCCACAAATGAAAAAAATATCGTTTTTATTAATTTCTTTATTAATTATTTCATTCGCAAAAGCCCAAAATATTGAACGCCCCATTACAACAGGAGTACCCTTTTTATTAGTCGCTGCAGATGCGAGAGCTGCCGGTCTTGCTGATCAAGGTGTTGCTACTTCTTCAGATGTTTTTTCTCAACAATGGAATCCCGCTAAATATGCTTTTTCAGAAGATGCACAAGGTTTCTCAATCAGCTACACACCTTATTTAACAGATTTAGCCAATGATATTTCACTTGGACAATTAACTTATTACAATAAAATTAATGAGCGAAGTGCTTTTGCAGGAAGTCTTAGATATTTTGGTTTTGGAGGAATTGAACTAAGAGAAACTGGAGATCCAAGCGAACCTACCAGAGAAGTAAGTCCAAATGAACTTGCATTAGACGGTTCTTACTCATTAAAATTAAGCGAAAAATTCTCGATGGCAGTTGCTGCTCGTTTTATCAGCTCAAACCTAAAAATCCCATCTGGAGAAGTTGATGCTTCTGCTGCAAGATCATTTGCTGTAGATATCGCAGGTTTTTATCAATCAGAAGAAATTGCATACCGTGATTTTAACGGAAGATGGAGAGCAGGTTTTAATGTTCAAAATTTAGGTCAAAAAATAAGCTATGACAACGACGATTTAAGCTCAAACTTTTTGCCTGCGAATTTAAGAGTCGGTGGTGGATTTGATTTTATTTTTGACGATTATAACAAATTAGCAGTTTCTGTAGAGTTGACAAAACTTTTAGTTCCTACACCTCCTGGGCCAGGAACACCTGTAGACACAAATGGCGACGGTGATTTTACAGATCCCGAAGACATCTCGCAAGAAAAAGCAAATTCTATAAACTATAAAAACTACAAAGACACAGGCTGGGTTTCAGGAATATTCAAATCATTTGGAGATGCACCAGGAGGCTTCAGCGAAGAGATAAAAGAAATAACCTACAGCGTTGCTGCAGAATATATGTATCAAGATGCCTTTGCTATGCGTTTAGGCTATTATCATGAAAGCCCAATGAAAGGAGCAAAACAGTTCTTTTCTCTAGGAGCAGGATTTAAATACAACATCATGAAAGTTGACGTGTCTTATTTATTCTCATCATCAAATGTTAAAAATCCTTTAGAAAATACACTTCGCTTTTCTTTAACCTTTAACTTTGGAGACAAATACGAAGTATATTAAAAAAATCAAATAAAAAGCAATCACAAATCCAAATTTCTAAAAACTTAGAAATTTGGATTTTTTTTCCCATAAAAAGAAATGAAAGAAATTAGCATTACATCATCATTTACAGTTTATGAATCTATAAAAGAAGTTTCAGCAGAAATTCAGGATTTAATGACACAGGCAGTAGAAATTCGCAAAAAAGCATACGCACCCTATTCTCAATTTAGAGTTGGAGCCGCTTTACTTTTAGACAACGGAAAAATAGTTTTGGGCTCAAATCAAGAAAATGCTGCCTATCCTTCAGGATTATGTGCCGAAAGAGTTGCTATTTTTCATGCAGGAAGTATTTATCCAGAAGCCAAAATTTTAAAAATAGCTATTACAGCAGCTTCAGACACCAATCAAACCAAAGCACCGATTCCGCCTTGTGGATCATGCCGACAATCTATTGCAGAATACGAAATCAAACAAGACACCCCTATTGAAATCTATTTTATGGGCGAAATTGGCGAAGTTTACAAATCAGCATCCCTAAAAAATTTACTCCCTTTTATGTTTGATAAAAAGTTCTTGTAAAAAAAAGCCAAAAAGTGCCTTTTAAATTTTACTTCTTAATAGGAATGTCTTATTTTTGCATCCCGACCTTTCGGGCGCAAATTTGTGGGAGGAAACTATTTTGCGTTATAGGCAACAATTGATAACACAAACAAACTTTAGCAAAAGAAAGAATTCAGATGAAAGAAGTTACAAAAGAAGTATATTTAAAGTGGTACGAAGACATGCTGCTTTGGAGAAAGTTTGAAGACAAACTTGCAGCATTATACATTCAACAAAAAGTTAGAGGTTTTTTACACCTATATAATGGTCAAGAAGCTGTATTAGCAGGTGCATTGCACGCTATGGACTTGACTAAAGACAAAATGATTACTGCATACAGAAACCACGTTCAGCCAATTGGTATGGGAGTTGATCCTAGAAACGTAATGGCAGAGCTTTTAGGAAAAGCAACAGGTACCTCTAAAGGCATGGGAGGTTCTATGCACATTTTCTCTAAAGAGCACCGTTTTTACGGAGGACACGGAATTGTAGGTGGACAAATTCCTGTAGGAGCTGGTTTAGCTTTTGCAGATAAATATTTCAACACTGGCGGTGTTACCATGACTTACTTTGGTGATGGAGCTGCTAGACAAGGTTCATTACACGAAGCTTTCAACATGGCTATGCTATGGAAATTACCAGTTGTATTTATCGTTGAAAACAACGGTTATGCAATGGGAACTTCTGTTGAAAGAACTGCAAACCATACTGACATCTGGAAACTTGGTTTAGGTTACGAAATGCCATGCGGACCAGTTGACGGAATGAATCCTGTAAAAGTTGCTGAAGCAATGACTGAAGCAATTGACAGAGCTCGTCGTGGAGACGGACCAACTTTCCTTGAAATGAAAACGTACCGTTACAGAGGACACTCTATGTCTGATGCACAATTATACCGTTCTAAAGAAGAGGTTGAAGAGTACAAAAAAATCGACCCAATTACACAAGTTCTTGATGTAATCTTGGATCAAAAATATGCTACTGAAGAAGAAATCGAAGTAATTGACCAAAGAGTTAAAGACTTGGTTGAAGAGTGTCAGAAATTTGCTGAAGAATCTCCATACCCAGATTTACAACAATTATACGACGTAGTATACGCACAAGAAGACTATCCATTTACACCTCATAAACTATAACATCATGGCGATTAAAGTAACTATGCCTCGTTTGAGCGATACTATGACGGAAGGAACGGTAGCAACTTGGCTTAAAAAAGTAGGCGACAAAATCAGCGAAGGAGATATCCTTGCTGAAATTGAAACAGACAAAGCAACAATGGAGTTCGAATCTTTTAACGAAGGAACTCTTTTACATATCGGAATTCAAGCTGGAGAAACCGCTCCTGTTGATTCATTATTAGCAATCATTGGTAACGAAGGAGAAGATATTTCTGCTCTTTTAGCTGGTGGTGACACTCCTCCTGCCGAAGCTCCAAAAGCGGATGCTCCTACTGCTGAAGCAAAAACTGAAACTGCTGCTCCTGCAAAAGCTGCAACTGAATTACCAAAAGGTGTTATCGTTGTAACTATGCCTCGCTTGAGCGACACTATGACTGAAGGTACAGTAGCAACTTGGTTGAAAAAAGTTGGCGACACTGTCGCTGAAGGTGATATTTTAGCAGAAATTGAAACAGACAAAGCTACTATGGAGTTTGAGTCTTTCAACGCTGGAACATTATTATACATCGGAATTCAAGAAGGAAACACTGCTCCTGTTGACAGCTTACTAGCGATCATTGGACCTGCAGGAACTGATATTTCTGGAATTGCTGACAATTATACTGCTGGAGGCGCTGCAACTGCAAGTGCACCTGCTGCAGAAGAAACAAAAGCTGCTCCTGCTGCTGCTCAAACAACAGAAACTGTTGCTGAAACTTCAAACGGAGGAAGAATTTTAGCTTCACCTTTAGCTAAGAAAATTGCTTCTGACAAAGGAATTCAATTAAGCCAAGTTAAAGGTTCTGGAGAAAACGGACGTATCGTGAAAAGCGATATCGAGAACTTTACTCCATCTGCGCAAGCACCAGCTGCTGCTTCAGCACCAGCTGCTAAACAAGAAGCATCTGCTCCTGCTGCACCAAAAGTATTTGTACCTGCTGGAGAAGTTTACACAGAAGAGATCAAAAACTCTCAAATGCGTAAAATTATCGCAAAACGTCTTGCAGAATCTTTATTTACAGCTCCTCACTACAACTTAGTGATCGAAGTAAGCATGGACGAAGCAATGGCTTCTAGAGCAACAATCAATACTGTCCCAGATACAAAAGTATCTTTCAACGATATGGTAATTAAAGCTTGTGCTTTAGCCTTGAAAAAACACCCAAAAATCAACTCTCAGTGGAAAGAAGATGCTATCATCATCAACCACCACGTAAATATTGGTGTAGCTGTAGCTGTTGAAGACGGATTAGTAGTTCCTGTATTAAGATTTACTGACGCTATGAGTTTATCTCAAATTGGTGCTTCAGTAAGAGATCTTGCAGGAAGAGCTAAAAACAAAAAACTTGGACCACAAGAAATGGAAGGAAGTACTTTTACAGTATCTAACCTTGGAATGTTTGGTATTACTGAATTCAATTCAATTATCAACCAACCAAACTCTGCTATCCTTTCCGTAGGTGCAATTGTTGAGAAACCAGTAGTTAAAAACGGTCAAATCGTAGTTGGAAATACAATGATGCTATCATTAGCTTGTGACCACAGAACAATTGACGGTGCAACTGGCGCTCAGTTCTTACAAACATTAAAACAATACATCGAAAGCCCAGTTACAATGTTGGCATAATTTCAATGTTTATCCTGAGCCAAGTCGAAGGTTATATTTAATAAAATCCCGTTTTGTTTATTCAAAACGGGATTTTTTGTTTAATTTTCGCCCACAAATTCAATACTTGATAAAATGAAAAAACTAATCCTTGTAACTTTATTCCTAGCAGCAATTGCCTGTCAGAAAAAAGAGCAGACAGAAAAATCAGCAGTCGTTACAGACGAACACAGCTATTCTAAACCAGAACTTGCTGTAGTTAAACATCTAGATCTTGACATAAAAGTTGATTTTGATTCACAGACTATTTCTGGAAAAGCATCTTGGCTAATTGACAACATCAGCAAAGGAAATGAAATTATATTCGATGAAAACACCTTAAACATTACAAAAGTAACTTTAGGTGATGACGAAAAAGAAACAAAATTTGAACTTGGAAAGGATACTGAATTTCACGGAAAACCACTTCATATCAAAATAGAACCAAATACAACAAAAGTAAACATCTACTACAACACCACTAAAGATGCAATAGCATTACAATGGTTAAAACCAGAACAAACGGCTGACAAAAAGAAACCTTTTCTTTTCTCTCAAGGAGAGAGTGTTTGGTCACGTACTTGGATACCTTGTCAGGATTCACCAGGAATTCGTTTTACTTATAATGCAAAAGTTACAGTTCCTAAAGATTTACTAGCCATAATGAGCGCCGTAAATCCGCAAAAGAAAAATGACACTGGAGTTTACACATTTAAACAAGACAAAGCAATTCCATCTTATTTAATGGCAATTGCAGTTGGTGATATTGAATTTCAATCTATCTACAATAGAACCGGAGTTTATGCAGAACCTTCAATGCTGAAAAAATCGGCTTGGGAATTTGCCGAGCTTGGAAAAATGGTCGTTGCTGCCGAAAAACTTTATGGACCTTACCGTTGGGGGCGTTACGATGTTTTGGTTTTACCGCCAAGTTTCCCTTACGGCGGAATGGAAAATCCTAACTTGACATTCTTAACTCCAGGAGTTATTGCAGGAGATCGTTCATTAACCAGCTTACTAGCACACGAATTAGGTCACAGCTGGAGCGGAAATTTAGTAACCAATGCAACTTGGGATGATATTTGGCTAAATGAAGGCTTTACCACTTATGTTGAGCACCGAATTGGCGAAGCAATCTTTGGTCAAAAAGAATTTGAAATGCAAAACGTTATCATTCGTAAAGAATTAATTGATAATGTAGCTGAATATGGCGACACAAATCCCGACACGAGACTAAAAGTAAGTCTTACAGGAAGAAACCCTGACGAAGGAATCAGCATGATTCCTTACGTAAAAGGATATGCGTTTTTGAGAGTAATTGAAAACGCTGTAGGCCGCGAAAAATTTGATGTTTTTATCAAAAACTATTTTGATGCGCACGCTTTCAAATCGATCACTACTGATGATTTTATCAAATATTTTAACGAAAACCTTATTAAAGGAGACAAAGCTCTTGCTGATAAAATAAAACTGGAAGATTGGATTTTTAAACCCGGAATTCCATCAAACATAACACCTGTAAGCTCTCCCGATTTTGATGCTATAGATAAAATCCAAAAAAGCTGGAGAGAAACCGGCGTAAAAGGATTAAGCCAAAAAATCACAACAACTACAGAAAAACAACATTTTATAGATCATCTTCCAACAGATATTACATCAAAAGAAATGGAAGAACTTGACAAGGAATTCAACTTTACAAAAGGTGGAAATTTCATCATCAAACGTCAATGGTTTGTTCAGGCAATTCGCCATCAATATAAAGCAGCTAATCCTGCAATAGAACAATTTTTAATTGGAAGCAGCAGAACTGGATCTGTAATGATGCTTTATAAAGAAATGGTAAAAACACCAGAAGGAAAAGTTTGGGCAAATCAAATTTTTGACAAAGCAAAATCAGGTTATCACGCTACAACTATTCAAGATATCAAAGGCACTTTAAAATAGTTTTCAGCCTATATTAAAACTCAAAAATCCCAATTACAATTGTAATTGGGATTTTTTTCTTTAAAACTAATGTTTAGTTTTTATTCTTAGCCTCTATCCATTTCGACATGTACATTGTACTTCTGTACGCATGATGCTGCAATAAATTCCCCATAAAATTATGCAGACGATGCTCATCAGAATTCATCAATAAAGAATTTACCTTCATCATTAATTCATCAGCATAATCATCCTTTTGATAACATTTGTTTATTATCTCAATACCATTTTTTTGAGATTGTTTCCAAAGATTTTCTTCTTGATAAAGGGCAATCGCTTTTTTTGCAAATTCCTGCGGCTCATCCACTATAAATCCATTCCAATTTAAAGCTCCGCTCATTGCTTCTGCACCAATAGTTGTAGTTACACTCGGAGTTCCGCATTGCATCGCTTCCAACAACTTTCCTTTTAAACCAGCTCCAAAACGAATTGGCGCCAAAACTACTCTTGATTTTTTTACAACCTCATTAGCATCTACCGCTCTTCCCATAATAAAAAAACCATTCTTAGGCTGATGCAATTGCAATACTTTCTGTGACGGATAAGCTCCATAAACTTCCAAAACTGCTTCTGGAAAATCCTTTTTTATCAAGGGCCAAATTGATTCTTTTAAGTATTGAACCGTATTCCAATTTGGCTCATGCAGAAAATTCCCGATAAAAACAAAATGCTTTCGATCTTCAAAAGATGGTAATTCACGCAGCTTTTTTTCCTTCATTTCATCAACTAAAAACGGCAGATAAAATAACAAACTTGAACTAATTTTAAAAACATCTTTCAAAATATCCATTTCAAACTGAGAGATCATTAAAGAAAAATCACATCTCAAAATACTAGCTATTTCACGTTTTGCAACTTCTTCAGACAACAAATCAGTAAGCTGAAAAATTCTATTTTCTTTAAACGCCTTTTGCCTTGCCGTTCTTAAACAATGTAAATCTTCTGTATCTAGTAATCGAATTGCATTAGGACAATTTTCTGTTACGCGCCAGCCAAACTGCTCTTCAATCATAAAACGATCAAACAAAACTACATCTGGATTTAATTCAATTATAAAATCATCAAAAGTTGAACTATTTAATTCGATACTTTTTTTCTCGACACCAAACTCAGACAAGTCAACCATAAATTCGCTGTCTAAAGCAGGACTGGTAAATGTAATTTGATATCCGTTTGCGATAAAAACAGAAATCAACTGCATCATCCTCCCTCCTGCCGCAGAAGAATTTGGCTCAGGCCAGACAAATCCAATTATCAAAAGTTTTTTTATCTGATTCATCATTTTTTTTTCAACTTACAAAATAATGCTTTTTTGAGCGTATTTGAACGATATTTGCTGACTTTTCGTCATAAAAAACACTAATTTTGCAAGAACTAAAAATGCAAGGAAATTATGTTGGGATTAAAATTAGCTACAGACCCGCGCTGGGTAAATATTGTGGAGTCGAATATTGAAGAAATTTTGACGGATCACGCCTGGTGCGAACAAAAAGCCGCTTCGAATGCAATAAGTATCGTTACTTATAATTCTGAATTAGAAGAACTGGTAACCGAAATGCTTATTATTGCACGCGAAGAGCTGGAACATCTACAGATGGTTCACGACGTAATAAAAAAACGCGGACTTACTTTAGGACGCGAACGCAAAGACCATTATGTAAATGAGCTGTTTAAATTCATGAAAAAAGACGGCAGCAGACGTGATGCACTCTGCGATCGTTTATTATTTTCAGCCATGATTGAAGCCCGAAGCTGTGAACGTTTTAAAGTTCTTTCAGAAAATATTAAAGATGAAGAATTAGCCAAATTTTATCGCGATTTAATGATTTCTGAAGCTGGGCATTATACTACTTTTTTAGGATTTGCAAGAAAATACCAAGACAATATTGACATCGATAAACGATGGAAAGAATGGATTGAATATGAAGGCTCTATTATTACCAATTATGGTAAAAAAGAAACTGTACACGGATAAATTACATCTTTTTTTGACATTATTATTTTACTAAACACCACAAATTACTATGCAAAAAAGTAAATCCAGATCGATCGTATTTAAAATTGCCAAGTATTTAGGGATAACTTTCGCTGTTATTTTAGGATTGTTATTTTTAACACCTATTGTTTTTGAGGATCAAATTAAGGATCAAATCAAAAAGATTGCCAACGAAAGACTAAGCGCCGAACTCAATTATTCTGATGTTTCGGTTTCGTTTTTTCGTCATTTCCCATCTCTTACATTAACCCTAGACAATTTAAGTCTTAACGGTTCAGCTCCATATAAAAACGAAAAATTCATTACCGCCAAAGAAGTTTCTTTTGGAATAAATGTTGCCAGTTTAATTTTTAGTAAATCTGTCAAAATTGATCAGATTTACCTATCAGATTCCTTTATAAATGTAAAAGTAAACCCAAGCGGAGAAGTAAATTACAACATTTACAAATCTCAAGCCGCAGCCACAGAAGACAAAGACAGTACAGAAACTGCCTTGAAATTGGAAAGAATTGAAATCTTAAACAGTAAGATTATTTACGACGATCAATCAACAAAGATTCACTTCGATGCTTTTGGATTCAATTACTTAGGAAAAGGAGATTTAAATAAAGCTGTTTTTGATTTATACTCCAAAGCCAAAATTGAAAAATTAAATATCGTTTATGAAAATGAGCCATATTTAATGAATAAAAAAGTCAATGCTGATTTAATTACAAAAGTCAATATTAACTCCTTATCGTTTTTCTTTCAACAAAATAACTTAAAAATAAACCAACTTTTAATTGATTTTAAAGGGAAATTTGATTTCTTAAAAGACGGCTACAATATGGATTTTGTAATAAAATCCGATAACAGCGATTTACACGATGTTTTCACTGCTTTTCCTCCTAAATACATTACTTGGCTGTCAAAAACCGAAATAAAAGGAAACACTAACCTGCTCCTAACTTTAAAAGGGGATTATATTGCATCACAAAATATAGCTCCTGATTTAAATCTTGACCTAAAAATAGACAGCGGATTTGTAAATTACAACAAAAGTCCTTTTCCTGTTTCTAATTTAAACTTAGATGTAAAAACAAAAGTTCCATCTTTAAATCCAGATCTTTTAACTGTTGATGCAAAAAACTTATCGCTAAACATGAACAAAGATTATTTGAAATCTAAGTTTTATGTAGAAGGCATAAAAACTCCCGAAATCAATGCTGATTTTAAGTCTAAAATTGATCTTGAAAAGCTGACAAAAGCACTTGGAATTCCAAAAATAGAATTAAAGGGAGCTTTAACGAGTGATGTAAAAGCAAATGGTAAATTTGATTTAAAAAACAAAATTCTGCCTGTTACCAACGGAACTATTGATTTGGAAAACGGATATTTAAAAACACCTTATTATCCAAATCCAATTACCAATATTACGATAAAATCTAAAATCGACAATCCGAAAGGAACTTTTGGAGACTTAAAAATTAAACTAAAACCAGCTCAATTTACCTTTGAAGGAAAACCTGTTTTTGTTGAAGCGGACTTAAGCAATTTTGACGATTTAGCCTATGATATTAAAGCAAACGGCGAACTTGATGTGAACAAAATATATAAAGTTTTCTCGCAAGAAGGTCTTGATCTTGACGGTTTCGTAAAAGCTGATGTTGTCTTAAAAGGAAAACAAAGCGATGCAGAAAAAGGAAATTACAGCAAATTGTACAACAAGGGAACACTGGAACTTAGAAACATTGGAATTACATCAGAATACCTGCCTAAAAAATTCATTATTAAAGAAGGAATTTTCAAAATCAATCAGGACAAAATGTCTTTCAATAACTTTTTGGCAGCTTATGGCCAATCTGATTTTAAAATGAATGGATATTTGCAAAATGTTTTTAACTATGCGACGACCAAAACGGGGGTTTTAAAAGGCAAATTTAAAGCCACTTCGCGATACATTAATGTTGATGAATTCATGTCGAATACAAGCGCAGAAACTTCTGTAACACAAAATTCATCTCCAAAAACAGAAACAAAACAAGCAGAAAACACACAAACTGGAGTTATCATAATTCCAACAAATTTGAATTTGCAATTTAACGCCGTTGCTCAGAAAGTAAGTTTTGACAAACTTAAACTTCAAAATGCAGTTGGTAATTTAAGCATGAACAAAGGAAAATTATCAATGCAGAATACCGGCTTTAATCTAATTGGCTGTAATGTTTCTATGAATGCAAATTATCAAGCTGTGACGCCTCAAAAAGCCAATTTTGATTACGCTATAAAAGCAGCTGATTTTGACATTAAAAGAGCTTATAATGAAATTGAGGTTTTTAGAAAAATGGCAAGTGCTGCTGAAAAAGCTCAAGGTATCGTATCTTTAGATTATCAACTAAAAGGGCGTTTAAATGGCAAAATGGAACCTGTTTACCCATCACTTTCTGGAGGCGGAATTCTTTCTGTTAAAGACGTAAAAGTAAGAGGCCTAAAAATGTTCACCGCTGTAAGCAAGGAAACAAGTACAGAAGCCATTAAAAATCCTGATCTTTCTAAAGTCGATATTAAGACCACGATTAAAAATAATATCATGACCGTTGAACGCTTTAAATTTAAATTTGCCGGCTTCAGACCAAGAATTGAAGGCACAACAAGTTTAGACGGAAAACTGAATTTAAAAATGCGTCTAGGCTTGCCTCCGCTTGGAATATTCGGGATTCCACTTACAGTTACAGGAACTCAAGATAATCCAAAAATAAAAGTTGGAAGAAAATCTCAAGATTTAGAAGAAACTAAAGATACGGAAGAATAAATATTTAAGCTTACTGTATTCATTTTGCACTCCTAATATCATTCAGAAATAAAAAATGAGCAAGAAAAAGCTATCCATACTTTTAATAGTCTTTGCTAATATTGGATTCGCATGGGCAGTTTTCAATATGTTTTATTACAAACAAGCTTCTTTTGATACTTCTAAAAAAGCTAATATCAACTCCTATAACATAACCAAAATTCACAATGGAGACGGCAGCTGGATATGGAACAAAAAGGAATATGATTTCTATAAAGACATTCCTTTTTATTAAGCAAAAATGAAATCTCTGAATTTTGTAGAATTATTAATTCCGCAAACGCACAGTACATTGAAAATATTCGACCAAAGAAATGGCTCGATATTAATGTTGAAGAAAAAAACAGCAATACTAGATTAATTACTTTAAAACAAAGTGATGAAGATGAAATCTATTTCGAATTTGAAAACAATACTTTTAATGGAAAAGAATTAGAAAAATTCATCTACAAACACACTAAAGCAAACAAAAAAGGAACAAATTAATAGCTTTAATAATCGTTCTCCTTTTACATACCTTAAACCTTTGTCAAAGTTTTAAACTTTGACAAAGGTTTTTTTTATTTATCTGAAATCCGATCCAAATCTTGTCATTTCGACCGAAGGGAGAAATCTCACCAGAAACTCCGCAATCAAAACCTCAAATCTTTGTCGATCCACTAGTGTGATTTCTCCCTTCGGTCGAAATGACAAAAAAAATGAACCCAATAAAACAAAGCCACAAAACAAAGTAAACGTAAATCCTCTTACATAACTTATATAGTAAAACTTATACAAAACAAAAAACCCGATCTTTTCAGAACGGGTTTTTTATAAATAGTAATCTAATGATTATGCTTCGAATGGAAGGATAGATACATAAGATTTATTATCTTTTTTCTTTTGGAACTTAACAACTCCAGCTACTCTTGCGTGTAGTGTGTGATCTTTACTAATGTAAACATTTTCACCTGGATTGTGTTTTGAACCTCTTTGTCTAACGATGATGTTCCCAGCAATAGCAGCTTGACCACCAAAAATCTTAACGCCTAAACGTTTTGATTCTGATTCTCTACCATTCTTCGAACTACCGACACCTTTCTTGTGAGCCATGACGTATGAGTTTAAATATTGTTATTATTCTTTAGTAGCTTCTTTTTTTGCTTTTGGAGCTGCTTTTTTAGCTTTAGGAGCTTCTACTTCTTCAGTAGCTGCATCTTCTGCTACAACTGCTTTTTTAGCTGCTGCTTTTTTAGTTCCTCCTGCTGCAGTAATACCTTCAATTACAATTTGTGTAAGATATTGTCTGTGACCATTTCTCTTTTTGTATCCTTTTCTTCTTTTCTTTTTGAAAACGATAACTTTATCACCTTTTAAGTGTTGTAACACTTTAGCTTCTACTGAAGCACCTTCTATAGCTGGGGCGCCTAAAGTTACATTTCCGTTATCATCTAATAAAAGAACTTTGTCAAAAGAAACTTTTGAACCTTCTTCGTTAGCTAAACGGTGAACATAAACCTTTAAGTCTTTGCTTACTTTAAATTGTTGCCCTGCTATCTCTACGATTGCATACATACCAAATTGATTTATTGATTTTTAAGGTTGCAAATATACAACTATTAATTTACTGTGCAATTCCTAATTCTAAAAATATTTAAATTACCCTAAAGTCTCTTTTTCAAGCACTTCAACTGCTGTTCAAAATCTTAAACAGATGTAAAATACTGTTAAATTAATCATGTCTCGCTTAAAATTTAAAAAAAGTACGCAAAAAAAACTATTTTTGATGTAACTATAATTAATTCAGGACTACCTATTATATAGGTAAATAAAAATTATTAATCCCTATGAAAAATTCAATAATGATGTTAAGTGCTGCACTAATGCTTGGCGGAGTTGCTCATGCTCAAAAAGTAGTTTTTGAAGAATACAATTTAGACAATGGCATGCATGTAATTTTGCACAATGATCCTTCTGCTCCTGTTGTCATCACTTCTGTAATGTACCATGTTGGTTCAAAAGACGAGCGCCCAGATCGTACTGGTTTTGCACATTTCTTTGAACATTTATTATTTGAAGGAACTCAAAATATCAAACGCGGTGAATGGATGAAAATCGTTACTGCAAATGGCGGTGTTAACAATGCCAACACTTCGGACGATAGAACCTATTATTACGAAGTATTTCCGTCAAACAGTTTAGAATTGGGTTTATGGATGGAGTCAGAACGTTTAATGCATCCAATTATCAATAAAATTGGCGTTGAAACGCAGAATGAAGTTGTTAAGGAAGAAAAAAGAATGCGTTATGACAACCAGCCGTATGGGAACATCTTACCTGAGGTTAAAAAAAACATGTTCAAAAACCACCCTTACCGCTGGACTACAATTGGCTCTATGAAAGATCTAGATGCTGCAACTCTTGAAGAATTCCAAGCTTTTAATAAAAAATTCTATACTCCTAATAACGCTGTTTTAGTAGTAGCTGGAGATTTTGATAAAGCCAAAACTAAAGAATGGATTCAAAAATATTTCGCTCCAATTCCAAGAGGTGAAGAGGTAAAAAAACAAACTTTTGTCGAAGAACCAATTACCAAAACGATAAAAGCGACTTACGAAGATCCAAACATTCAAATTCCTATGATTGTTGCTTCATACAGAACGCCGTCTATGAAAACGAGAGACGCTAGGGTTTTAGATTTAATTTCTTCATATCTAAGCGACGGAAAAAGTTCTAAGCTTTACAAAAAAATAGTTGACGACAAAAAAATGGCACTTCAAATTGGAGCCGTTGGTTTTAGTCAGGAAGATTATGGAACATATATTTTATATGGTCTACCAATGGCACCGCATACAACTGCTGATGTTTTAAAAGAAATGGACGAAGAGATTGTAAAAATTCAAACTGATCTGATTTCTGAGAAAGATTACGAAAAACTACAAAACAAATTCGACAACAATTTTGTAAACGCAAATGCAACTGTTGAAGGAATTGCTGAAAATCTAGCTTCATATTACTTACTTTATGGCGATGTAAACCTGATTAATACTGAAATTGATCTTTACCACTCTATCACAAGAGAAGAAATTAGAGAAGTTGCCAAAAAGTATTTAAACCCAAATCAGCGTTTAATTTTAGATTACATCCCTTCAACTAAAGTTCAAAATTAAGAGCCTCGAATCATGAAAAAAATACATACAGTTTTAATCCTTTTATTCCTAACTGGAATTATGCAAGCACAAGATCGTCCACAACCAAAACCAGGAAATCCGCCTGTAGTCAACATCAAAAAACCGCAAACTTTTGTTTTGGCAAACGGAATGAAAGTTTTGATAGTTGAAAATCATAAATTACCTAGAGTAAGCTTCAATCTTACGCTGGACAACGCACCTTTTGCCGAAGGAAATAAAAAAGGCGTTGACGAACTAACCAGCAGTTTGATTGGTAACGGAACCAAAAAAACTACAAAAGAAAGTTTTAATGAAGAAATAGATTTTTATGGCGCCAACATTAATTTCTCTTCATCAGGAGCTTATGCCAGTTCACTTTCTAAATATTCAGGACGAGTTCTTGAACTTTTAGCAGAAGGAGCTTTACAACCTAATTTTACTCAAGCTGAATTTGATAAGGAAAAAGCAAAACTACTAGAAGGTCTTAAAGCTGACGAGAAAAGTGTTCCTGCAATTGCTAATCGTGTAGTTGACGTTTTGGCTTTTGGAAAAAACCATCCTTCTGGAGAATATTTATCTGAACAAACAGTGAAAAACGTAACACTTGCTGATGTTCAAACGAATTACAACACCTATTTTGTTCCAGAGAATGCTTATTTGGTAATTATTGGAGATATTAAATTTAAAGAAACAAAAGCCGCAGTCGAAAAACTTTTTAACGGTTGGAAAAAACAAGCTGCTCCAAAAAACACTTATCCAAACCCAGAGAATGTTTCTAAACTTCAAATTGATTTTGTAGATGTTCCAAATGCCGTTCAATCTGAAATTTCATTGGTAAATACTGTAAATTTAAAAATGAGCGATCCTGATTTTTTCCCTGCCGCAATTGCAAATCAAATTCTGGGAGGTGATTTCAACAGTTATTTAAATATGAATTTACGTGAGAAGCACGCTTGGACTTACGGCGCGAGCTCAAGTATTGGAAGCGGAAAATATGTAACTAAATTCAAAGCTTCATCTGCTGTTAGAAACACCGTTACAGACAGCGCAGTTGTTCAATTTATAAAAGAAATAAAAAGAATCAGAACCGAAAAAGTTTCTGAAGATGTTCTTAAAAATGTAAAAGCCGGATACATTGGCCGTTTTGTAATGCAGGTTGAAAAACCGCAAGCCGTAGCGCGATATGCTCTAAACATCGAAACAGAAAAGCTTCCTGCTGATTTCTACGAAAAATACATCCAAACGATTAATAATGTCACTGCTGATGATATTTACCGTGTAGCAAATAAATATTTCCTAGTGGATAATATGAGAATTGTAATTGCTGGAAAAGGTTCTGATGTAATTGCAGGCTTAGAAAAACTTCAAATTCCGATTTATTATTTTGACAAATACGGAAATCCAGTTGAGAAACCAGCAACAAAAAAAGAGGTTCCAACTGGAATCACTGCTAAAACTGTTTTCGAAAATTACATTAAAGCAATTGGCGGAGAAAAAGCAGTAACAGCTGTTAAAACACTTTATATGAACGGAACCACAACAGTTCCGCAGGCTCCATCTCCACTTACTTTTACTTCAAAATTAGATTCAAAAGGAAAAATGATGGTGTCTCTTGCAATGGGACCAATGAATTTAATGAAACAAGTTGTAAACGACAAAGGCGCTTATATCGAACAACAAGGAAAACGTAAAAATCTTGAAGGAAACGATCTTGCTGAAATGAAAGCCAATGCAGCTCCTTTTGAAGAATTACAGCTGATTAAAAGAACAGATTTAAAAGTTGAAGGCATTGAGCCAATTAACGGAAGCGATGCTTACGCAATCAAAGATGGTAAAACGACTTACTTCTATGATGTGAAATCAGGATTAAAAACAGCAGAAGCCAAAACTCGTGAACAAGACGGAAAATCGAATACACAAATAACAAACTTTAACGACTACAAAGAGGTAAAAGGTGTAAAAGTTCCTTTTAACTTAATACAAAATGTAGGCTTTGAGTTAGACATAAAAATGTCTGATATCAAGATCAATGAAGGTGTTTCTGATGCAGATTTTCTTTAGAAAGGTTCTGAGCTACTAAGTCGCTAAGGCTCTAAGATTTTTTCAAAGGTTCGTCAAAGTTTAAAACTTTGACGAACCTTTTCTTTTACTTTTTTGTCAGGCTGAGAGGAGTCGAAGCCCCGTTCCTATAAGCATGCCCTTCGACTTCGCTCAGGGTGACATCCGTTAAGAGTAAGCTCTTATTTCTTAGCAGACAAATAAACCCCAATCAAAATAATAAATGCTCCAAAAAACTGAACCGGAGTCAACATTTCGTTATCTAATAATCCCCAGAAAAAAGCAACTATGGGAATTAGATACGTCACTGATGTCGCAAAGACAGGTGATGACATTTGAATTAATTTAAAAAATAAAACATTTGCAACTCCTGTTCCTAAAACTCCTAAAATCATCACAAACAATATTGAATGCTGCGTAATGTCAATATTTATCTTTTCAGAAATATCTGTGGTACTTAAGATAATTAATGCAGGTAAAAGCAAGACCGTAAAATTTCCCGTTGTGATACTCACCGAATTTAAATCTGACAGATACTTTTTTATTAAATTGACATTTACTGCATAACAAATAGTTGCTATTACTACTAAAATTACATAATAGTAATTTTGCCCAGGATGCGACGAAGCACCGCTTAAAACCAACAACAAACACCCAATTAATCCAACAAAAACACCTAAAACCTGACGTTTCTGAAATTGAATTCCGAAAATAACTATTCCTAAAACTAATGTATTTAAAGGCGTTAGAGAATTTAAAATCGCCACTATAGAACTATCAACTTCGGTTTCGGCAATTGCAAAAAGATATGCTGGAGTAAAAGTTCCAAAAAACGCAGTTATGGCAACAAATTTCCACTGGTGGCGTGAAATTTTTTTCAAACTCTTAAACCCGATAATCAATAAAAACAAAGCTGCAAAAATTATTCGAAATGAACCTACCTGAACTGCGGTTAAGCCAACCAAACCTCTTTTAATCAAGATAAAAGAACTTCCCCAGATTAACGAAAGTACCAGCAAATAACCCCATTTCAACTGTTTTGCATCCATAAATAGTATTTTACTGCAAATTTGTAATTATTTTACGAACTAACCTCTTGGTTTTTATTAATTTTGCAACAAACGTATTAAACATTTTAAAATCATATATAATGAAATTTACAAAAACTATAGCTGTTATAGCAATTGCAAGTTTAGCATTTGTAAGCTGCAAAAAAGAAGAAGATAAAAGCTTAAGCTTAATTAAAGCTCAAGCCGAAAAAGAGGCTCCAAAAGAGCACAAAGCAATAGCGGCTGAGAATGTACAAACTGCAAGTTTTGAAATCGAAGGAATGACTTGCGCTATGGGATGTGCAAAAACAATCGAGAAAGAATTATCTAATTTAGAAGGAGTAGAAAAAGCTGCTGTTGATTTTGACAAAAAAACGGCAACTGTTACTTTTGACAAAACTGTTCAAAATCAAGAAAACTTAACAAAAGTTGTTCAAGAAACTGGTGACGGAAAAACATACAAAGTTTTAAATTTCAAATCTTAAATTTAAAACTTCGCAAATAAAAAACGGCGTCTGTGTTATAACAGACGCCGTTTTTTATTATTACTTCATTCTTTTACTTCCACTTTAAAGTTTCCATCAATCGCTGCATATCATTTTTGATATAGCTGGCAGCCGGCATAATCGAATCGAAATTAGGTTTTGCATAAAAATAAACAGAACCTATTACAAAATGCTTTGTACTATCTGTTACATAAAATTGTGAGTTTGTAGCAGCATTTCCGTCAACCTGATAAAACATTCCGTATACTTTTTTCTCCGGATTTAAATAAGGCTGTTCTAGAATATCATCAGCTTTTATAACATGCTCGTAAGTAAGTTTCTGAGCATCTCTCAAAAGCTTATCAATATTGCCATTTACTGGCTTGTAAGTCAAATAAATTGTCGCTTTCATCTTTGGATACGTAATTGCAAATCCGCAGTCTTTTTCGCCTTTAATTACAGCGTCTTCATTCATTTGAAAAGCAAAAGGACAATTATTTTCAAAATTGACATATTTTGCTTCTGGATAATCTAATCTAAGGAAACTTGCAGGTTTAGGCAAAACATCGTCTTTACAGCTTACAACTGTTAGTGTCAGCAAAATTGCAGTTACCAAAATTATTTTTTTAAACATTATTCTATTGTTACTTTTATTTGTTTTACACGTTTTTTATCAACTGTTTCAATTGTAAATACACAGTTTTCAAAAATCACTTTTTGATCTTTCTTCGGGAAATTTCCTAAAATTTCTAAAATAAATCCCGCTAATGTTTCCGCCTCACCTTTACGAGTTTCAAAAACATCTTCATCAACATCAACAATTCGATAGAAATCCTTTAAATTTATTTTTCCTTCAAAAAGAAAATTCTTTTCATCTATTTGAGAATAATTCAGATTTTCATCATCAAATTCATCACTAATATCACCTACAATTTCTTCAATAATATCTTCTAAAGAAACCAATCCAGAAGTTCCGCCGTATTCATCAACAACAATAGCTAAATGACTTTTTAAGCTCTGAAAATCTTTTAATAAATTATCTAGTTTCTTATTCTCAGGAACAAAAAATGCTTCTCTTATCAAGGAAGTCCAATCAAAATCGTCTTTATCAATATGCGGCAGCAAGTCTTTAACAAACAAAACGCCTTCTATTTGATCTATATTGTCTCGATACACTGGTATCCTAGAAAATCCTTTCTCGATAATCTTTGGACAGATTGCTTCAAATGATTCTGAGATTTCCAAAGCAAAAATATCAATCCTCGGACTCATAACCTGCTTTGTATCTGTATTTCCAAAAGAAACAATTCCTTCTAAAATTTTCTGTTCTTCTGTTGAAGTTCCTTCCGAATCGGTTAATTCTAAAGCTTGAGAAAGCTGATTAATCGAAAAATTATTCTTTTGCTTACCTAATTTATTATGCAGATACAAAGTAAGACTGCGCATAGGAAGACTTATTGGCGTAAGGAGTTTGTCTAAAACTGAAATGGGATAAACAAAACGATTAACAAACTTTATATTGTTTCTGCTTGCATACACTTTCGGCAAAACCTCTGCAAACAACAAGATTAAAAAAGTAACTAAAATTACCTCTAAAATAAACTTAAGAACCGGAGAACTAACTCCATTAAATAAATTTCGACCAACGAAAGAAAACAATATAACAACTCCAATATTCAAAAAGTTATTGGCTACTAGCAATGTTGCTAATAGTTTTTTGGGCTTATCTAAAAGATCTGAAATAATTTTTCCCTTTGAGAAATTTTCCTGCAGTGTTTGATCGATATCTTTCTGAGACAAAGAGAAGAGTGCAACTTCGGCTCCTGAAACAATTGCCGATAAAAAAAGTAAAATAAATATTCCGACAAAACCAATAATTAAATTGATGTCTAAAGTTGAATTAAAAAGTAAACTGGGCTCCGGGTCCAAATTAAAATAGATTAGTTAAACAATCAGAAGGGCAGATCATTTATAGGTAAGCCTTCGTTTGAAGCATCAAAGTTAGTGTTTTTTGCGGATTCTGAATCTTGATTTGGTTTATGATTTGCAGTTTCTTTTTTTGTGGTAAGAAAAGTAAACTCAGTAACTTGAATTTCGGTTGTATATTTTGTAGTCCCATCTTCAGCTTGCCACTGTCTGGATTTTATACGTCCTTCAACATATATCTTATCTCCTTTTGAAAGATATTTTTCGCAAATTTCAGCTGCCTTATTACGTACAACTAGATTATGCCATTCTGTTGAAGTTATTTTTTCATTGGTTGTTTTATTAATATAAACTTCGTTTGTCGCAAGTTGAAAACGTCCAATACAGTTTCCTCCATCAAAATAATGCATTTTTACATCATCGCCTAAGTGCCCAATAAGCATGACTTTGTTTAATGTTCCATTCATAATAATAGCGGTATTTCTACCAAAGATACATTTTATTTAGCAAATTAATTCCTGCTTTTCTAGAAAATTATAAATCACAATAGGAAAAGGAAAAGTTTTTAAATCGATCCTATTAACACCCTTTTCTATTACTTCCTCAATCTTTATTTTCCAAAATTGAATATGTAAATGCTGATGCGAAAGCTTGTGTACCAAAGCCGCATTAGCATATTCTTCTATACCTATAATAGTATATGAACAAAAAAGATCATTCTTTACCGCTTTTGAAACAAAATCAAACCCTTCAATTTCTTTTGTTTCAAGAAGAGGAAATTCATACAAATTATGCCAGATTCCTTTTGCTGTTCTTTTTTGTATCAGCGTATTTCCTAAAGCATCTTCTAAAATTAAATAATTAAAGAAACGATTGCTTACTTTTACTTTTTTTGATTTCACGGGCAAATCCATAACCTTCTTTTTCTGAAGCGCTGCACAACTATCATTAAAATCACAAATCGCACAATTAGGACTTTTAGGCACACATTGCAAAGCGCCAAACTCCATTATCGCCTGATTAAAAATTGCAGGGTTATCTTTTGGCATTAATTCGTAAGCAAGTTCCGTAAACTCTTTTTTAGTTGAAGGAATCGCAACATCAGATTCAATGTCAAAATAACGAGAAAGCACTCTAAAAACATTTCCATCAACAACTGGAACTGCTTCATTATAAGAAAAAGAAGCTATAGCAGCTGCAGTATACTCACCAACGCCTTTTAAACTTAAAAGCTCTTTGTAAGCATCAGGAAAACTTCCACCTAAATCAAATGCCACATATTTTGCCGTTTTATGCAAATTTCGAGCACGTGAATAATAACCAAGTCCCTGCCAAAGTTTCAAAACCTGCTCTTCAGAGGCATTTGCAAGATCAAAAACAGTAGGAAATTCCTTGGTAAAAGCGAAAAAGTAAGGCATTCCTTGCGCAACTCTTGTTTGTTGCAGCATAATTTCTGAGAGCCAAATTTGGTACGGATCGGTCGTATTTCGCCATGGAAGATCACGCTTGTTTTGTAAATACCATTTTATCAGTGTGTTATGAAAATCCATATTGAAATCCTTAAAAAGCAAAAGTAAATGTTTATGTAATTAAAATTTAACGAATTAGCTTGATTAATTATTTTTTTAATTCTTATATTTGCAACCTCAAAAAAATAGTACACCATTATAAAATAAAATAGGAAAGAAAATGACGAAAGCAGATATCGTAGCGAAAATTTCAGAAAAACTAGGTCTTGAAAAAGGAGATGTTCAAGCAACAGTAGAAACGTTCATGGAAGAAGTTAAGACTTCATTAGAAACTGGAGACAATGTTTACCTAAGAGGTTTTGGTAGTTTTATTGTAAAAACCAGAGCTGAAAAGACTGGTAGAAATATCTCTAAAAACACTACAATTAAAATTCCTGCACACAACATCCCTGCGTTTAAACCTGCAAAAGTTTTTGTAGAAGGAGTAAAAACGAACAACGAAGCAAAATAATATTAATTAACATAAAATCTGACACGATATGCCAAGTGGTAAAAAAAGAAAGAGACATAAGGTAGCTACTCACAAACGTAAAAAAAGAGCGAGAGCTAACCGTCACAAAAAGAAAAAGTAGTTTTAAACTACTTTTTTCTTTTTAAACGTTCATTGAAATTGAAAATTAGTATCCAGTCATCAGTATATAGTGTTCAGTCCACTGATTACTTAAAACTGCAAACTGCCAGCTAATTTTCTCCGGGTTCAATACCTGTTAAAATATTGTTTAATCCATCCTTGTAGAAGTTGATGGTTCTTGGTTTTTGGTTTTTGGTTATTTTTACCAACAACTATCAACAAACAACCGACAACCAATTCACGGATAAAAATTTACAGTGTGAATAAAGAATTAATCATTAGATCGAGTTCTGAAGCCGTAGATTTTGCCTTATTAAAAGATGGAAAACTAATTGAATTACATAAAGAAGAAGAAAAAAGCAACTTTCAGGTTGGTGATATTTTTATTGCCAAAATACGAAAACCAGTTGCTGGACTTAATGCTGCTTTTGTAAATGTGGGCTTCGAAAAAGATGCCTTTTTACATTATCACGATTTAGGTCCAAATTTAGCTTCCCAATTGAAATTCATAAAACTTGTAAGCGCAGGTAAATTAAAAGATTTTTCCCTAAAAACCTTTCAGTTTGAAAAAGAGATTGACAAAGATGGCATCATTACTGATATTTTAAGTGCCAATCAATCTGTTTTAGTTCAAGTAGTTAAAGAACCTATATCGACCAAGGGTCCAAGAATAAGTGCTGAGCTTTCTCTTGCCGGAAGATTTATCGTTCTAGTTCCTTTTTCAGATCGTGTTTCTATTTCTCAAAAAATAGAAGACAAAAAAGAAAAGGATCGTCTAAAAAAACTTGTTCTATCGATCAAACCAAAAGGATTTGGTGTTATTGTTCGCACAGTAGCCGAAGGCAAAAACGTAGCCGAATTAGAAAAAGATTTGCAGAACCTGCTTGGCAGATGGACTGCAATGTGTAAAAAATTACCAACTGCTCATCATCCATCAAAAGTATTAGGAGAGCTTAACAGAGCTTCTTCAATATTAAGAGATGTTTTCAATGATACCTTCAGCGGTATTCAAATAGATGACGAAGAGTTGTACCATCAAACGAAGGAGTATCTGCAAGAAATTGCGCCTTCAAAACAATCGATTGTTAAGTTTTATCAATCAAATGACACTCCAATTTTTGAGAAATACAATATAGAGAGACAAATCAAAACTTCTTTTGGAAGAACAGTATCTATGAGCAAGGGCGCTTACCTTATCATCGAACACACTGAAGCTCTTCACGTTATTGACGTAAACAGCGGAAACCGTTCGAATAAAGCAACCAATCAAGAAGACACTGCTATGGAAGTAAATATGATTGCTGCAGCAGAAATCGCCAGACAACTTCGTCTGCGAGATATGGGCGGAATCATAGTAGTTGATTTTATCGATATGTCGAATCCTGAAAACAGGAAGGTTTTGTTCGACTTCTTGCGAGAAGAAATGAGCGACGATAAAGCAAAGCATAAAATATTACCGCCAAGTAAATTTGGTTTAGTCCAGATTACAAGACAGCGCGTAAGACCAGAAGTTAACATTAAGACCAGAGAAGAAGATCCTAACAAAGAAAATGGTGAAATTGAAGCACCTATTTTAATTATTGATAAGATTACCTCTGATTTAGAAAGACTTTTAAAAACCCACAATAAAGTTGTGCTTAACACACATCCGTTTGTGGCTGCATACCTCAGCAAAGGTTTTCCATCATTACGTTCAAAATGGTTTTTTGAACATAAGAAATGGGTGAAAATCATACCTCGTGACGCTTACACGTATTTAGAATATCATTTCTACGACAAAAAGGGAAATGTTATTACAGAATAAATCAAAAACCGCCTTTCGTGAGATTGGCGGTTTTTTTATGCTTTTATGTCTCCTTTTTTTGCCCTATTGTGGTGCAAAAAAAGCGCATACAGACCGAATAGAAATAACCCAGTAATTATGTTTGTAATTCTAATTATTACTTTAAATAATTAATTATATGCAAACAATCCCAAATCTTTATTTTTCATCTCAAAAAAATACTTTTTACTATCTATTAGCGCTGCTTTTTTTGTTTTCTTCAAGATTAGCCGCTCAAAGCGATACTATCTTTTTTAATTCAAAATGGAAAGCTACTGTAAAAGATTCTGCGGTTTATTACAGACTAAAACCCGTTAAAATAAAAACAAAAAAAGCCATCGGGCGAAAAATTGAATATGTTGATTCTCTATATGTAATTAAAGATTACTATATAAAGAACAACACATTACAGTTCGAAGGTTATTCTAAAGACATAGACGGGAACTATAATGCAGGAAAAGCAAAATGGTATAATGAAGACGGAACGCTTTCAAGTTCAAGAGATTTTCAAAAGCCGGCTCCGGGCACATTTAGAGTTCCAAGTCCGCCTATAACCTATTTGAACTATAGTATTGCTGACAAAAGTCTTTTAACTTTGGGAACAGAGTTTTGTTTAAACTGTCAAACTTCTAAAAAACTTTTTTTAGGTCTAGGATATGGCGTTACCAATAGTTACAATGGACAATACTACGGTCTGCCTGATCTTCATTTATCTTATAACGTTTCTATTTTATTTGCAAAAATTGGAACAACTCATAAAAATAGTTATCTATTGGGAGGATTAACATTAATGAATTTTATAGATTTAGGGTTTGGATATTCATTACCATACGACAAGAGTAAAGCCCCAGCATTTGAAGGATTTACAATGAGTCTTAATTTAAGATTCACAAGAAACAAAAAAGCTTATAGTCAGCCCATAGGATATTAAATAATTCTCTACTACGAATGAAAAGATATACGATCATCATTGTTATTCTATTTTTCTCAAATAAAATCACATCTCAAAACGACACTATTTTTTTTGACAAAAATTGGAAAAAAACCAATAAAGAAATCGCTTTATACTACAGAATTAAACCTTCAAAAATAAAAACTAAAGAGGCAATTGGTTACAAAATAAAAAATACAGACTCTCTTTTTGTAATTAAGGATTACTATTTAAACAATAACAAATTACAATTTCAAGGCTATTCAATAGATCAAAACGCTGATTACTTAGCTGGCAAAGCAGAATGGCACAACGACAGTGATGGAACAATTTTTACAAGAGAATATAACTATAAGGAAAACAATAATTCTTCAAAATTTAAAATTTCAGATTGGCCTATATTATATTTAAATTATTCAATAGCAGACAAAAGTCTTCTAACCGCTGGTCTTGAATTTTGTTTGGATTGTAAAAATAAAAACAAACTTTTTTTAGGTGCTGGATATGGAATTACCAACAGTTACAATGGAAGATATTATGGACTTCCAGACGTGCATTTATCATACAATACAGAATATCTTCTATTTTTAAAAGCGGGCAGCTCTTCAAAAAATGCTTATGCAATGGGCGGTTTTACCTTATTTAATATGATCGATTTAGGCCTTGGCTATTCATTTCCATACAACAAAGAAAAATCTCCAACTTATCAGGGATTTACAACTTCACTCACATTTCGAATTACAAAAAACAAAGAGGTGTATACCAAACTCAATATCATACAATAAACTTATTCTTTTATAATCTCGATTTTTCGTCTAATTTCATTTCCAGAAGCATCTACAACTGTAATGTAATGCATTCCTGTTGTTGGTGTAATCGGTAATTCATGAAAAGTTTTTGTAGTAGCCTTATAAACATCATCAACATACCAAAATAATTCTTTGTCTCTTTCAGAATAAGCAACTTTTAGAATTACAGGTTGTACCTTACTATTAAAATCTTTAGTCAAATATATTTTGCTGTTTGCCTTTGGATAAATAAAATCCATAACTGTGGTTTGAGTTCCTTCGCAGCCTTCTTTATATGGAGGTAATGGTAAATATTCAATATGTTGACTTTTATAATACCACGCCATAACTGGAGGCAGAACAAACCAATTTTTAGCTACAATATTTTCAACATTTTCACAGCTGCTGTTTACCTGAAACTGTTCTGTTTTATCTAAATGAATAGTTCTATGATACGGACAAACTTTTGTTGATTTTCCCTTTTTTGAAACCCATTGTTTAATTTTCGGGCAATTCTCTTTAGCCAAATAACCACTTAATCGACAAACCTCAACCTCAGCCAAATCTTTATATGGCGTATCAAACCATCTTTGTCTGGGCAATAAATTAAAAACGTCAAATAAAATTGGAGCTGCACTCGTAACTCCAGTTAAAGTTGGTCTTCCCTCTCCAGTTGCATTTCCAACCCAAATCCCAACCACATATCTTGAATTGGTTCCAATTGCCCATGCATCTCTATTCCCAAAACTTGTTCCTGTTTTCCATGCAATTTTTAGAGAACTATCATAAAACTTCCACGCTTCGTCTCCTTCAGGTCTATTTACCTGCTCCATTGCGTTATAAGTCAACCAAATTGACCCTGCACCCAAAATATTCTTTTGATCCGTTTCTGTTCCAAAATCGGGCTTAAAATCATTTTTATAGTTTAATTCTGTAAACTCATTTGTTCTGTATTGATTTTTATTTTTAGTATAAAAATTCAATGTTGAAGACAAATTTGCATAAGTTCTGCATAAATCCCATAAATTACTTTCGGCACCTCCTAAAATAAGCGACAAACCATAATGGTCAGGAGTTTTATTAATGTTCTTCAATTTAAATTTTTGAAGTTCTTCGTAAAATTTATTGACCGTAAATTCCTGAAGCATTAAAACTGCTGGAATATTCAAAGAACGCGACAATGCACGATGCGCCGGAACAGCGCCGTCAAATGTTAAATTGAAATTTTGAGGTGTATATCCTGAAATCTGCGTAGGAACATCGGCTACTAAAGTATTGGGTAACAATTCACCATCATCTAACATTGCACCGTACAAAAGTGGTTTTAAAATACTTCCTGTACTTCTTGGCGCATCAATAATATCAACATCCTTTTGATGATCCTTATCTGTTGGAGCATTGCCAACATAACTCATAACATTTCTATTCTGAACATCAATTACTAAAATAGCCAGATTATGAACTTCATTCTGTTTGTATTGATTGTAATAATATCTCGCAATTTGATTTACACGATTTTGCAACGCATAATCAATTGTTGTTTTTACTCTTGTTCCTTCTTCATTTTTTGCCACTCTCTGCAATAAATGTGGTGCAATTTGAGGGAGATCATATGGCTTTTGAGGCAAAGGTTCTTCTATAGAAAGTTCATACGTTTGCTTGTCGATTATACCTTCCTGATGTAATTTTAGTAAAAGTCGGTTTCGTTTATTCAATAATTTTATCTGATTTTTTCCCGGATAGATTAAACTTGGTGCATTTGGCAAAACCGCTAAAACTGCATTTTCAGCCCAAGACAATTGATTGGACTGTACTCCAAAATAACGCCAAGAAGCCATTTCTAACCCAACAACATTTCCTCCAAATGGCGCATGAGCGGCATACATTTCGAGAATTTCATTTTTTGAATATCCTAATTCTAATCTTGTTGCGAGAATGATTTCTATTACTTTTTCAAAGTAAGTTCTGTTCTTCCCTTTTCGAGATAATCTTATAACTTGTTGTGTTAAGGTACTGCCGCCTCTAACTACTTTACCCGCTTTTCGGTTTTGTTTAAAAGCATTTACCATCGCACCTGGATTAAATCCTGGATGTTTGTAGAAATACTCGTCTTCAAAATAAACAATACACTTCTTGAATTTATCCGGAACGCTGTCTTGCGAAGGAAAACGCCATTGTCCGTCTCGAGCAATTTTAGCCCCTAATAATTCGCCCTCTTTGCTTTCAATAACAGTTGAATAGGGTTCTTTGAATAAAGTTCGAGGTATCGAAAAATAGTAAATCAGCAAGAGCACAAATGCAATTGCTGATTTTATTTTGTTTCTTTTTATCCAATTTATAATGCGTTGGAGGAACGCTACAAGTTTATTTTTCAAGACTGATTTTATTTAACCGCAAAGACGCAAAGATTTATGTAAAGTTCTCAAAGTTTTCTCTCGAAGATTCCGCAGATTTGGCAGATTTTATTTTTTTTCTGCTTGATCTGCAAAATCTGCGGGAGACCTTTTTACAAAGCTTTTTTCAGCCAGATGAAATGGATTAGCACAAATTCTAAAAAATCATTTTAATCTGTGTAATCCGTGGCTAAAAAAACTTTACTTCACAACCTCAACCCAGAATCCTTTTGTTCTGGCTAAGAAAGTATTATCATACATGGCTTCGCATTGCAATCCAGGTAAATAGTAATTTCCTAAATAGGATGCATTTAATAGAATTCTAAAAACTTTAGTTTCTCTGGCTTTCATTCCAAAATAGAAATTAGTTCTATCGTCTCGTATATCAATATAATCGGCAATGTTGTTTACAGCGTCTCCGTAATCTGTAAAACGAGTATTTACAATTTCAAATCCTGAAGGCAGAATTTGTGATAACGCTACATTTTGAATACTTTCTCCTCTTTGATTTTTAATCGTAACTTCGGCGATAAATTCAGTTCCCTGAGTAATTTTCGAAACGTTGATTACACTTCCTTTTCTGTTTTTGAAAACGATAGAAGCCGTAACATCACTCTGCACTGCATTCTCTTGTCCGATTGGCAATATTCCTGTATTCAATACGCGAACATAAACTGTATTTGCCTTATTATTTTTCAGCGTAATACTATTTGCTCCAGAAGTAACCGAAATACTGCGATCTGCAATTGATTTGCTTGTATTTATTGTCTCTCCTTTTCCGTTTTTACTAAACTGAATATTGATTCCTTTTGGACCATTACTAATTGCAAATTTCGACATCGCGTACAAGCAATAAGCTGTTGTCTGCGTACTCATCCATTGATTGGCCGACATTTCTTTGGCTAGTTTTGAAGCCATAGTAAATGCTTTTTGTGTTTGTCCTAAAAGCAGCATTGTTTCTAGAGCCATTGCTCTATTTCTTTCGCTTGAACCGTAGTAATAGTAACTGTATCCATCTGAATCTCCGTCAATACTTGTTTTCAGGAACAAACTTTGTCCAGCTGATTTTTGTCCCGCTAAAACATATGCTGCTGCCAAACGAAGTTTACTTTCGTTTGAAATGCCTTTTGTTTCTCTAAGTCTATTCATTGCTGATAAATCAGCATTTCCAGCTAAAGCTAATGTATATAAGCGATATGCTTGCGCTAAATCATTTCCATATTTCGGTTCAAAACGCCATTGTTTAGCTTCTTTTTGTTGATAAGACAGCCATTTTGATTTGAAATTAATTGGCAGAATATATCCTTTTTTCTCCGCTTCAATCAAGAAATGACCAGCGTATGAAGTTCCCCAATCATCTGCAATTGCATTTCCTTGCCAATAAGGTAATCCGCCATTTGATAATTGGAAATTTCCTAATCTAGCAATTCCCGCTGCAATATTTTTTTGAATAATCTCTTTACGTTTCGCGTCAATATCAGCCACATCACTTAAATACAATTGAGGGAAAACCGAGGAAGTAGTCTGCTCTACACAACCATGTGGATACTGAATTAAAAATTGCATTCTTCCATTCAAATTCATTGATGGCATAGACGAAACTTCTAATCTTGCTTTATTACTTCCGGCAACACCAAATGTTTTCCATGAAATTGTTTTAGTACTATTTGGAGACAAAACAACATCTGTAAAAGTACTTGTAACAGGATTTGGATTCGTCATATCAATTTCAACATCGTAAACTGATTTCTCGCTTCCAGATGTTGCAATAACCTGAACTTTTGCAATTCCAGTTGCAGCACCTACAACTAAATTGAAATATGCCATCTTTTCGTCTGGCTGTGCAAAACTCAGTTTTTGAACGGCACTTCCCATTACTTTCAATCCGTTGCTTGTTTTTACCTGAATCGAAACATTTTTGATTTTATTTTCAGTTGCAAAAACAGTTACTGGAAGTGTTACTTTTTCTGATGGAGAAATTTTTCTAGGCAAAGAAGCCAAAACCATCAACGGGCTCTTAACTTGAGTTGCTTTTTCAACGCTTCCGTAAGCACTTGTATTTGCATCTCCTGCCACAATCATTGTTCTAACAGAACCAATATATTTTGGCAGTTTTAACTCATGTGATTTTGTTTGTCCTTTTTCCAATTTAAACGGACCATAATACAATACTACTGGTTTAAAACGATTTGCTTTTTTAGCTTTTCCACCTCCTAAATCCTGATCTCCTCCAATACTGAAAATCTGATTTATTTTTCCACCATATGCTCCAATTACATCATCGTAAACGTCCCATGTTTTTACTCCAAGAGCTTCACGAACATAGAAACTATCCCACGCATTTGGTGTTTTAAAACGAGTTAGATCTAAAAGTCCTTCGTCGACAACCGCAATGGTATACGTCATTTCTTTACCTGTTTTTTCGCCCACTTTTACTGTAAATGGTTGTTCTGGTCTTAAAACATCCGGCATATTAATCGTTGGTGCCAAAATCGTGTTTTTATCCACAACTTCGACAGGAACAATTCCGTACATACGAATTGGCGAATCATTCTTGGTTGTTGCGTGAGGCTGTAATAAAGTGATATTAAAATAAACATTTGGCGCCATTGCTCCCGTAATTGGAACCTCAACTTTTGTTTCTCCTTTTTGTGTTTTCGCCCAAATCGTCTGAATCACGCGAGATCCGTTTTCAATTGAAATTAAAGCACGCCCGCCTTCACTTGAAGGAAAAGAAATTTGTGCTTTTTCTCCAACTGCGTAATTCTTTTTATCTGTAGAAAAAACTAACATATTTGCCGTTGAAGCATCTCTGTTACGTGTTTTTCCAGACCATATTGGCCAATCGATATTTACTGTTAAGGCAGTTGCATGCCCGCCATTTGTATCTTCTACACGAATCAAATAACGCCCCCATTCTTCATCGGTTAAAGCAAATTGAAAACTTCCTTTTCCACTTGAATCTGTATCAATTATAATAGATTTATAAGCTGTTGTTGAGTTTGATGAATTATAATTAGACAAATTATCGCTTGATGAATCCCACCACCATCTCCAGTCGACTTTATAAATTCTTACTTCAAGATTTCTAACTGCTCTTGGTCTTCCGTTTTCGTCAACTGTAACTACTTCAAAACGATTATTCGCTCTGGTTTCAAGCATATTATATCTGTTCAATTCAGGCGATTTTATTCCCACATAAGTTTTGTATGGCGAATAAGTTGTTGACATAACATCTGTACTAAAATCACCGCCTTCTTCATATACTTTTGTGATGAATGAAGCACGTAACATTCCAGGTGCCTGACCTTGCAATCTTGGCTCGATACTTACAGAAGCTTTTCCGCTCTCATTTAATTTTCCAGAGAAAACATTAATTTCTTCCGTACTAAATTGACGAACGATATCATCAAAACTAAATTTTTCATATCCTTTGAACGTGGTAGTTTGCTGCGAAAATTTAGCTTGCATTTCTACATTCAGATTTTTCGCAATTGCGCCGTGAAGCCAAGTCACCTCAATATTATCTGTATTTGGATAAGATGCTGATAGTGTTTTTCGACTAAAAGTATTCTTGATTTTTAAACGATTTGGCTTAATCGTTTCAATTTTAATGCTTTTATAAAATTTAGCTCCTCCAACACTTACCATTGCTTCCCAATTTCCTGTTGGAGCATCTTGATTTGTCGGCACTATAAAGGCATAATGATTTAAATCGTTTATTTTTTGAACGGTTTGATAAACTGTTTTACCATTTGGATCATTTAGCCTGAACTTTATTGGATGCGATTTCGGAAGTTTATTTGCTGCATCATTTAAAATAAAAGACAAATACAAATTATCTCCCGGACGCCACACACCTCTTTCTCCATAAATAAATCCTTTTAAACCTTTTTGTAAAGTCTCGCCGGCAACATCAAAATTACTTACAGATAGTGAAAGCCCATCGTCAAGCTTTACATAAGTCGATTGATCGCCCAAGGTAACAATCGCGAAATAAGCGAATTTGTCTAATTGGAAAGATGCAATACCTTCACTGCTTGTTGCTTGTGTACCAATTTTTTGCTGTTGAAAATTATATAAATCAACTCTTGCATTTGAGACTGGCTCTGTCGTAACAATATTATTTACAGCAAATAAATAGGATTTGTTTTCACCTCTTTTCGCAATAACTCCTAAATCTGAAGCTAAAATATTAGTCGCAATTCTTGCATTATAAAAATACGATCCAGAACAAGGATCCTCACTTTCTCTCCAGTTATAATCATCATAGTAATAATAATCATCATACGAATTACCACTATAATTCACATCATTTTCATCTACTTCCTCCTCTTCTGCTTCATCATCATTTCCATTGGATGATTCGCACTTATAAAGAGAATATTTCTTTTTATATACAAACTCTACTCTATAAATCGCTCCCGGTTCCGGCTTTATTATTTTAGATAAATCTAAAGCATATGTATTCCATTTTGTCAAATTTACAAGCGTGCTTTCTCTTAAATTTAAAGTGGTTTTGGCAATTGGCTGTGCGACTTTTTTGAGGTTTTGCCCGCCGTTTAATTGATTATATTGAAGAAACTGAAGTATATTGTTTTTGTAAATCTTATATACTTTTACATCAACAGCACTTAAATTTACAGCTTCAAAATTCAGTTTTAAATTGTTTGAACTTGGCAGAATCGTTCCGTTTTTAACAAAACGAATACTTGGTTTTATCTGGTCAAAAGAGATTTTTTCAGAATAATTTGATTCTAATTTTTTACCATATTGACTTTCGATTCCTTCAAAAACTTCTAATAGTAACTCACCAGTCACAACTTGTTCAGGTTCTTCATCCGGCACATACTCAACAGCATTATCTGCAACTGCGACTGCTGAATCAACCGCAACTGCTGCTGAATCAACTACGACTGCAGCCGAATCTACTGCAACAGCCGCTGATTCTTCTGCAACTACTACAACCGGTTCTTCTTTTTTAGGTGTATTTTGATTCGTAAAATATACTTTTAATAAATTTCCTTGAGTAGAAAACTTAAGATTATTGGTGTTTTGAATTGAAACTAATCCGGCAAAATCTTGACCTTTTTCTAATGGCTCAGAAAAATTAATTAACACCGATTGATTATTTCCATCTGGAACTTCAACTTTTATAACTTTAAATTCGTTTATGCTCGTAATAGGAAAATCGATTTGTCCTTTTTGATCAATATCAAAATCATTTCCATCATACATAATCTCCAAATTTGAAGCTTCAGAATGACGTTGAATACTGTCAATAATAAAACGAAATTCTTTCGCAGGACCCGTTGTTTTCTCAAACTTAATTTTAAGATTATTGCCTTTTTGTTTTGCTTCAACCAATTTTTGAGCCGTTTCAAGATCAATATTATCTGCTGTTTTCAAAACGCAGTTTAAATACTGATACTCTTTGCTGTACGACTGAATATCGCCAGTATTTATGGTAAAATCCTGTTTGATTGTTTTAACAGTAAAGTTAAATTTAGAAAGCGCTGCCTCTTTCTCTTTCGGAATTGCAGTAAGCTTATCTAAGTTTAAAGTAACCTGATATTCTGTTCCGGGTTTTAGTTTTTTCTCTGGAATAAACGCTAATGTATTGGTCGAAAGCGCAACCACTTTTCCATGGACACTTGGTGAAATATCAAACAAATCATCATCTAATTCCTGATTGGGTTTCCAATCATTCTTATCGAAAGCCAAAACCACACGAATATCAGAATCTGAAGAAACGATTCCTCCCGTAAAACTGGTTATATAATCTTTAAATAGTGAAAAATCTGAATTGAAATCTGCAGCTGATTTTCTACCGCAAGACTGAAAAATAAAAAACACAAAAAATACGAGACTTAATCCTTTTACTTTCACTTTTATTTAGAGTTAATGGTTAGCAAATTAAAAATTAGTACGATTTACTGTTATAAGCGATAACAGCAAATTACAAATTAAATTGCAATAAAAGTATAATATTTTTCGGTTTTATTAAGAAGAAAATTCTTTATTTTGTTTTTTTAACTTTTGCTGAAGTTTCACAAAAAGAAATCATTAAATTATTAAATTAACGTTTCTAAATTTAAAAAAGAATGCCCAACAACTCAAACAGATATTCTTCTGAAAATGATTTTATTATAAAAAATAAAAGCACAATAATATATCTGCTGGGCGTAATAACATTTTTTATTTTGATCGCTTTTGCAGATTATTATGTTTTACCTGCATCAAAAACTAATGATGTAATTACGCATTACACTATAAGAACTTCTGGAAAATCTAAACAAAAAGTTTCTTATCATTATTTTACACAAAAAAGATTTACTTTTTCTACAGCAAAAGAATTTATTGATGAAAATAATATTACAATTGAAACTTCTTTATTGTTTAAATCTGTAACAACCGTTAAATCCAAAACAAGAAATTATACGAATCTACTTTCCAGCGGTTTAAGCAGTAATGGAATTCAATTCTATACTTGCCTGATCCTGCTTTTTTCAATTGGAATAAGTATAAAGATATTGCTTTCGAAAAAAGGATTTTCCGAAAACACTTTTTACAATATTGTCTGCTTTAATTCTTTTATGATCTTTATCTGTGTTTACACAGGAGGATATTTGTTTTAACTACTTACGTCTTTCCAAGAAAAAACGTTTCATTAAATCAGCCGCTTCATTTGCCATTATACCTGAAACTACTGTAGTTTTTGGATGTAGTTTTGTCCCCATATTGATAAAACCGCGCTGTTCGTCACGAGCTCCAAAAACAATTTTCGAAATCTGACTCCAATACAAAGCTCCTGCACACATTTGGCAAGGCTCAAGCGTAACGTATAAAGTACAATCTTTTAGGTATTTACCGCCTAGGAAATTGGCAGCGGCAGTTATCGACTGCATTTCGGCATGAGCCGTAACATCATTTAATAATTCTGTTAAATTATGACTTCTGGCTATTATTTTATCGGCAACGACAATTACAGCTCCAACAGGAATTTCGCCTTTTTCAAAAGCCATTTCAGCTTCCTGCAAAGCTTTTTTCATGAAATATTCGTCGGTGAAAGGATTTATCATAGATGCAAAAATAAGGTTTTTGAAATAATTTCTTCTGTCTCAAAGCATCAATAAAACCTCAACTTTCAAAAAACAATAAATTTAAATTTAAAACCGTAAATTTGCTTTTTTCCATACAATGAAAAGCGATTTACTTTCGAACATATATAATCCAGCTGATTTACGCGCACTTTCTGAGACGCAACTTCTACAAGTTGCACAAGAATTACGTCAATTTATAATTGATGTCGTTTCTGTAAAAGAAGGTCATTTGGGAGCTAGTTTGGGTGTTATTGAACTTACGATTGCACTTCATTATGTTTTTAATACACCCGATGATTTGTTAGTTTGGGATGTTGGTCATCAGGCTTACGGACATAAAATCCTGACTGAAAGAAGGGAGATTTTCCATACTAATAGACAAATCGACGGAATTTCTGGTTTTCCTAAACGAACGGAAAGTGTTTACGATACTTTTGGCGTTGGACATTCCTCAACTTCAATTTCTGCAGCACTCGGAATGGCGATTGCTTCAAAATTAAAAGGTGATTTCGACAAACAGCATATTGCCGTTATCGGCGATACTTCTATTGCAAGCGGAATGGCTTTTGAAGGTTTAAATCATGCTGGAGTTACTGATGCCAATTTATTGGTTATTTTAAACGATAATGCAATAGGAATTGATCCAAGTGTTGGTGCTCTTAAAAACTATCTTACTGCAGTAAAAGAAGGAAAAAACCCGAAGAAGAATAACATGATCAAATCTCTGAATTTTGATTATTCAGGGCCAATCGACGGGCATGATCTTCCGAATTTAATCAAAGAATTGAATCGCTTAAAAAACATAAAGGGACCAAAATTTCTTCATATTGTAACTACAAAAGGAAAGGGTTTACAGCAAGCCGAAGAAAATCAGGTAAAATATCATGCACCTGGAAAATTTGATGCTTCGACAGGAGAAATCATTTTAAAATCTGAAGAAAATTTACCGCCTAAATTTCAGGATGTTTTTGGCTTGACCATTTTAGATTTAGCCAGAAAAAATGAAAAAATAATTGGAATCACACCTGCAATGCCATCTGGAAGTTCACTAAAATTTATGATGGACGAATTGCCGGAACGTGCCTTTGATGTAGGAATCGCCGAACAGCATGCTGTAACGCTTGCTGCCGGAATGGCAACTCAAGGCATGATTGTATATTGCAATATTTATTCGACTTTTTTACAGCGTGCCTATGACCAAGTTATTCATGATGTGGCTTTACAAAATTTACCTGTTATTTTTTGTCTGGACAGAGCAGGTTTAGTTGGCGAAGATGGCGCAACGCATCATGGTGTTTTTGATATAGCATATCTGCGTTCTATTCCAAACATGATTATTTACGCACCTATCAATGAGATTGCTTTGCAAAATATTTTATATACTGCTCAACTTGGTCTAAATCATCCAATCGCAATTCGATATCCAAGAGGACGCGGTGTGCTACCAAATTGGGAAGTAGAAAATTTCGGACATTATGAAAAAATTAAAATCGGGAAAGCTATTTGTTTAAAACAGGGAACTAAAACGGCTGTTTTATCGACTGGAACGATTGGAAATAATGTAATCGAAGCTCTAAAACAAAGTACAAATTCAGAAACTATTGCGCATTACGATTTTCCCTTTATAAAACCCTTAGACAATGAGGCTTTACACTCGATATTATCTTCATTTGATAACATAATTACAATAGAAGACGGGGTAAAAAATGGTGGTTTTGGAAGCGCTATTTTAGAGTTTGCAGCCACAAATAATTTTAAAAATAACATCACTATTTTAGGGATTCCAGATGAGTTTATTGAGCACGGAACAGTAAACAAGTTACAACAATTGAGCAAAATTGACGTTAAAAATTTAATAAATCTTTTTTCTAATGAGCCAAAATAATTATTTTGCGGCACCAAAATATTAAAATAAACCTAATGAAATTAATACGTTCCACTCTTTTTATTCTTTTGTTTTTGTGTACAACTAAAAACTCTGCCCAACTTATACAAACAACAATAGATCCCAATAAAGCACCTAAACTGCCTTCAAATTGGGCCAAAAAAAATCAAGTAGGGTTTGATATTTCAGAAATTGCATTTGTGAATTGGAGTGCGGGGGGAACAAGTTCTATTTCCGGTTTATTTAAAGGAGAATTTGGAAGAATTTACCAAAAAGGAAATCACAAATGGGCAAATGAGCTTATTGTGAAATACGGATTAAACAAGCAAGACGGAACTGAATTGCGTAAAACGGACGATGCTTTTCAACTAAACTCAACTTACGGATTTAGAAAAGACACGGTTTCAAATTGGTTTTACTCAGCCAAGTTTAATTTTAATACGCAGTTTACCGACGGTTATAACTATCCTAATCGTGACATTGCCATCTCGAAACCTTTTGCGCCTGCTTACATATTTCTTGGAGCTGGAGCTGAAAACTCGAATAAAAAGAAAAATAGAACTTTTTACTTCTCTCCTATTACATTAAAAACTACTTTGGTATTAGATCAATATCTTGCAGATCAAGGTTCTTTTGGTGTTAAAAAAGCTGTTTATGCTACTGATCCTCTAGATCCAAATAATAAAATATTAATTGAAAGCGGTCAGAAAGTAAAAGCCGAATTTGGTATTCTTATGACAGCCTATATGAAAAACGAAATCTATAAAAACGTCTTCTACGAAAACCGATTAAGTTTATATACTGATTATTTAAACCGATTTGGGAATGTCGATATTGATTATGATACTCGTTTAGATCTTGTTGTAAATGCTTATGTTAAAGCAAATATTGGTGTTCATTTAGTATATGATGACGATATTAAAACCAAAAAAGATGTAATTGATCCTACTACAGGCGCAAAATCTCAGGTAAACGATGGACCTAGAATGCAATTACGCCAAGTTTTAGGAGTTGGTCTAGTTTATGCTTTTCAATAATACAAAACTTAATTCTCGATCATGAGAAAACAAAACACCCCATAAAGATAATTTATGGGGTGTTTTATTTTAGACATTAGCACAAAATGCTTCTGTTTAATTCTTTTTACGTCCTTGAATCGTTTCATATAACTCTAAGGCATTTCCATCTGTTAGTAATGAAACGTAATGACAAATGTGAAGCAAACGCTCGTACAAATTACCTTTATCTAAATGATGTTTTTCTGGCAGCATTTTCAAGATCAATTTATCGTAGTTTGATGCTGTTCCTTCATATTTATTGTTGAAAGCCGTTATAAATTTATCCAGCAAAGTTTGAATAATTTGATAACCTACAATTTCTTTCTCGATCACTTCACGGCTTTGGTAAATTTTATCAACACTTAATTTGATAATATCATTCATTTGCGCTTTGTACTTACTTTTGTCTGTTAATGCAAAAGGGAAGTTTCCGGCTAGAATAGCTTCTTCGTTTTCGACAAATACATCTACAGCATCATTAATCAAAGCTCCAATTGCTAAAGCTCTTAAATAACTAATTCTGTCTTCTTTTGTTTCCAGCAATTTATATTTAGAAACACCAATATTATCTTTTACCAATTTTATAAGATACTCTAAAGCATAATCTTCTGAAACTAAGCCAAGATTTATTCCGTCTTCAAAATCAATAATAGTGTAACAAATATCATCTGCAGCCTCAACTAAATACGCCAAAGGATGTCTTTCAAAACCAATATCACCGTCTTCTTTATTTGCGATCATTCCCATGTCATGAGCAACTTCTTCAAAGAATAATTTATCTGTTTGGAAGAAACCATATTTTTTATCAGCAATATTACTAGTTGGCTTCTTCGGAAGACTTTCTTTAGGATATTTCATAAAAGCGCCCAAAGTAGCATACGAAATTCTAAGTCCGCCTTCAATTCCTGGACGACTTGCCGTTAATACTGAAAATCCGTTAGCATTTCCTTCAAAATCAATTAAATCCTGCCATTGTTTTGCTGTTAGTTTATCTTTGTATTTTAATCCCTTTCCGCTCGAGAAATACTCTCCAATAGCTTTCTCTCCCGAATGTCCAAAAGGCGGATTTCCAATATCATGAGCCAATGATGCTGCGGCAACAATTGCCCCAAAATCATTCATATGATAACCATGAATTTCTTTTAAGTAAGGATATTTTTCGATGATTTTTTTACCAACCAAACGTCCTAAAGAACGCCCAACAACAGAAACTTCTAAACTATGCGTAAGTCTTGTATGTACGAAATCTGTTTTAGAAAGCGGAATTACTTGTGTTTTATCTTGTAAACTTCTAAAAGCAGCCGAAAAGATAATTCGGTCATAATCGACCTCAAAACCCAATCGCGTGTCATCTTGTTCTACACGTAATCTTTTGCTTGTATCGCCTTGACGTTTTAATGATAAAAGTTGTTCCCAGTTCATTTTTCTATTTTAGATTGTAGATTATTTATTTTAGATTGAGGATCTAAATTGATGATTTAAGATTTCAAAAATACATTTTATTTTAGGATAAAATTGAATAAAAATAGGCTGTAAATTAATTTGATTTAAATGTTTGAATGTTTTGTTCGCAACGAATTTCGCGAATTAACACAAATCATTGCGCTTAACTTAATTAGTGACAATTCGTGAAATTCGCGGCAAAAAAAAACGCTAAAACTCCAAAGCCGTACTATGCTTAATTTCTCCCATAACGAATATACTATTTGTGTTCCCGATGTTTTCAATCGTTGATAATTTATTCATTACAAAATCCTGATAACTAGCCATATCCTGAACTAGAATTTTAAGCATAAAATCATAATCGCCGGCAATGTTATAGCATTCTATAATTTCAGGAAGAGCAACAATATCTTTTACAAAATTGCTTCCCACGTTTTTTGCGTGTTCTTTTAGTCGAACATTACAAAAAACAGTCATGCCGCGATTCATTTTTTTTCTGTCAAGCAATGCTACATATTTTGTTATAAATCCGTCTCTTTCCAGTCTTTTTATACGCTCATAAACTGGCGTAACAGTCAGAAATAATTTACTGGCAAGGTCTTTTGTGTTGATATTTGAGTTCTCCTGAAGGTGCTTTAAGATAAGCAAATCGGTTTTGTCTAGATTTTCCATAGTTTTTTTTACGGCTGAAAGTTCGTTTAAAAGATATTCACAGTAATAAAATCTTTAAAAATGTAATTTTAAAACGCATTTTACTGAAATAATAATCAAATATAAGTTATAAAATCTAATACAATAAATTTGCTCAGTAAAAAATACTGAAATCAAAATGAAAACAAATAATTTAGGTTATCCAAGAATTGGGAGCAACAGAGAGCTCAAAAAAGCCAGCGAACTGTATTGGGCAGGAAAAATTTCGGCAGACGAACTTATCGATGCGGGAAAAGAAATTCGAATTCAAAACTGGCATTTACAAGCTGAATCCGGAGTTGATTTAATTCCGTCTAATGATTTTTCTTTTTACGATCAGGTTTTAGATTTGACCTTGACAGTTGGAGCAATTCCAGAACGTTATCATGAATTAGCCAAAACAAATTCTTCTTTAGATTTGTATTTTGCAATGGCAAGAGGGGCGCAAAAAGACGGACAGGATGTTGTTGCAATGGAAATGACAAAATGGTTTGACACGAACTATCATTATATTGTTCCTGAGTTTACAAAGAACCAAAAATTCGAATTGTTTTCAGAAAAAGTAATCAACGAATTTAAAGAAGCAAATGCTTTAGGAGTTGCCACAAAACCAGTTTTAATTGGGCCTATTTCGTATTTACTTTTAGGAAAAGAAAAAGAAGAAGGTTTTCACCGAATTGATCTTATTGATAAATTACTTCCTGTTTATTTCGAAATTTTCGAAAAACTTCAAGCAGAAAATGCAGCATATATTCAACTTGACGAGCCTTTTTTAGCTTTAAATTTAACTAACAAAGAAAGAAGCGCTTTCACGAAAGTGTATAACGAAATCAATACTCGTTTTCCAAAACTTAAAATCATTTTAGCGAATTATTTTGATTGTTTTGGAGAAAATTTAGAAACGGCTTTGGCTTTGCCAGTTGATACTTTCCACTTAGATTTAGTTCGTTGTCCGCTTCAATTAGATGATATTTTAGAATCTGGAAAATTAAATCCAAATGTAAATCTTTCATTAGGAGTTGTTGACGGAAGAAATATTTGGAAAAACGACTTCAAAAAATCATTAGAATTAATCAAAAAAGCTACTGATGCTTTAGGCGAAAATAGAATTTTAATAGCGCCGTCTTGTTCTTTAATTCACAGTCCTTGTGATCTGGATCTAGAAACAAACGACCAGACTCTTACACCAGAAATTAAACAATGGCTGGCTTTTGCTAAACAAAAAATCAACGAGATTGTACTTTTAAAGCAATTCGCTTCAAACGAAGTTGATACTAAAAGTTCAATTGATTTTGAACAAAATGTAATTGCAAACGACAATCGTAAAACTTCAAAATTAATTCATAATAATGAGGTTAAAAATCGTGTTGCAGGAATTACAGCTTCAGATGATAAACGTAAAAGCACTTTTGCAACAAGAAGAAAAAGCCAGATTGAAGCATTAAATCTGCCATTATTCCCAACCACAACAATTGGATCTTTTCCTCAAACAGCTGAAGTGAGAAGCTGGAGAGCAAAATTCAAAAAAGGAGAATTAACTGCAGCGCAATACAACGATTTAATCGAAAAAGAAACTGAAGCTACGATTCGTTTTCAGGAAGAAACTGGAATTGATGTTCTAGTTCACGGAGAATTCGAACGCAACGATATGGTGGAATATTTTGGAGAACAATTAGCCGGATTTACGTTTACCAAAAATGGCTGGGTCCAAAGTTACGGAAGCCGCTGCGTGAAACCTCCAGTTATTTATGGTGACGTTTCAAGACCAACTCCTATGACGGTAAAATGGTCTAAATATGCACAGTCTTTAACTTCAAAATGGGTAAAAGGAATGCTTACAGGTCCTGTAACAATTCTGCAATGGTCATTTGTTCGTAACGATCAGCCTCGTTCTGAAACTTGCACGCAAATCGCTTTAGCCATTCGTGACGAAGTTGTGGATTTAGAAAATGCTGGAATCAAAATCATCCAGATCGATGAACCTGCAATTCGCGAAGGCTTACCTTTAAGAAAAGAAGAATGGGCAAACTATTTAGATTGGGCAGTAAAAGCTTTCAGAATTTCTGCAAGCGGTGTAAACGACGATACGCAAATTCACACACATATGTGTT
Source organism: Flavobacterium sp. FlaQc-30 (assembly GCF_044005885.1). Classification (NCBI taxonomy): domain Bacteria; kingdom Pseudomonadati; phylum Bacteroidota; class Flavobacteriia; order Flavobacteriales; family Flavobacteriaceae; genus Flavobacterium; species Flavobacterium sp. FlaQc-30. The sequence goes on from NZ_JBIPCO010000001.1 coordinate 153,537, forward strand.
ATAGTGAATTCAACGACATCATTCAAAACATTGCTGATATGGATGCCGATGTCATTACAATCGAATGTTCTCGCTCACAAATGGAACTTTTAGATGCATTTGCCAACTTTAAATATCCAAACGAAATTGGACCTGGGGTTTATGATATTCATTCTCCTCGTGTACCTTCAAGTACAGAAATGGTTCGTTTATTGGAGAAAGCTTCGGCTGTAATTCCAGTAGATCAGCTTTGGGTAAATCCAGATTGCGGTTTAAAAACCCGTCATTGGGATGAAACTAAAAAAGCGCTAATCGAAATGGTTGCGGCTGCTCAGGAAATGAGAGCGGCTGTTGAAAACCCTGTTATTTAATAGTTTTACCTAGAATATACTTTTGTTTTTTATGCCAGCAAGTGAGACCGAATTTAGTTATGATTCGTTTCGGTTTCACATTGTTGGTATTTCTATTTAAACAAAAAAAGCACTCCATTTAGAGTGCTTTTGATAGTGAATTTATAAGCCTAACATTAAAAATTTTTAGAAATTCCAATATTTACTGTTTTACCAAAATTGAAATAAAACCTGTTGACATCAGGACCATTATTTTCATAATTTAATGCTTCATACCCTAAACCGCCAATACTGAAGTTAAGTCCAAAGCCTTTTTTCATATTGATAAAAAGTGCCGGAGTTAAACCCGCATACATGCCGTCTCCTTTAGATTTACTGCGGCCTGTTGCCGTCTCAAGAGTACTTTTTTCATTTTGAAAACCAGCTCCTAAATCAGCAAATACTGAAAAAGTTTCACTCAATGGAACGGAATAACGTAAAAATGCACCCGCTTTAAAATTAGTTAATTTTGATTCTGTTTCTGTCATTCCTTCATATTCAGTTTTTGAAGAAGCTACAGCAAATTCACCTCCTACAGTCCAGTTGTCATTGAACTGATATCCAATTCTAGGAGAAAAATCAAACTGGTTGTTTTTATCTTTTTCTGTTTGAAAATCTCTATTAGTTGATGTGTAACCAATATTTCCTCCAACTAAAATTGTTCCCTTTTGGGCATTTGCAAAGCTAACCATAGCTAATGCAAGAATAAGTAGCATTTTTTTCATATGTGATATTTATTAAGATTTCATATACAGAAAACAATTAAAATACCAATATGAAATAACAATTACTTTCTTAACAATTAATTAAAAACAACTGATCTTAAACAGGTTAAAAATTAAAATAACAAAAAGAAAAGGTTATAAAAAAAGCATCCGCCGCGGCGGATGCTTTTCTCGAAATTGAATATATATTTCAGATTAGAAATTCTTTGAAATTCCCACAGAAAATGCTTTTCCGAAAGTGAAATTGAAGTTTTTAACATTGTCTCCATTTCCATTATTTCCATCATAATTTAAAGTATTGTATCCTAAACCTCCAATATTGAAGTTTAACCCAAATCCTTTATTAACATTAATGAAAATTGCAGGTGTAACTCCAATATAAAAACCGTCACCTTCATTTATTGTTGATAATGGTCCAACAGTGTTTGTTGTTTTTCTATTTTGATACCCAACTCCTAAATCAGCATAAGCAGAGAAAGTTTGGTTTAATGGTTTTGAGTAACGTAAAAAACCTCCTAAAGAGAAATTATTTAATTTGCTCTCTGTATTATTACTAAACTCTCTTTTAGCAGTACCAACTCCAGCTTCGATACCCGCTGTCCAGTTTTGGTGAAATTGATAACCTACTTTAGGCGAAAAAGTAAACGAATTAGTTTTGTCTTCTGATCCAGAATTTGAAACGTTTTGAGAATTATACTCAATACTTCCCATAACTAAAATGGATCCTTTTTTTTGTGCGTTTGCAAAAGTGCAGATAGCTAAAGCAGCTATCACTAAAAAATTTTTCATGATTTGGGTTTATTTTAATTTAGCATTCCTTTAGCAACAACAATGCCGTGAATCTATTGGGTTTTATTTATTTTATGGTTTCTTTAAAAGACAAATTTTAGCAATCAAGATTATTTCTGTTTACTTTTGTAGCAAATAAAAAGTCTATGTCGATCGAAGTTAACAACATATCAAAAAGTTACGGAACTCAAAAAGCACTAAACGAAATTTCATTCTCTATTCAAAAAGGAGAAATCGTTGGATTTCTTGGTCCAAACGGAGCGGGAAAATCTACTTTAATGAAAATTTTGACTACTTATTTGCTTGCCGACGACGGCTCAGCCCTTGTAAACGGTCACGATGTCATGACGAATGCAAAAGCAGTACAGCGTTCTATTGGATATTTACCAGAACACAATCCGTTGTATTTAGATTTGTATGTTCGTGAATATTTGGCTTTTAATGCCGATGTTTATCAGGTTGCAAAATCAAGAATCGAAGAAGTAATTCAACTGACAGGACTGTCAACCGAAAGCCATAAAAAAATAGGACAATTATCAAAAGGGTATCGCCAGCGTGTGGGACTTGCGAACGCTTTACTGCATAATCCTGATGTTTTAATTTTAGACGAACCAACTACTGGTCTAGATCCTAACCAGTTAATGGAAATACGAAATGTAATCAAAAATGTTGGTAAAGATAAAACTGTTTTTTTATCAACTCATATCATGCAGGAGGTTGAAGCTATTTGCGATCGTGTCATAATTATTGACAAAGGAAATATTGTTGCTGATAACAAATTAGATCATTTGGTTGCTGCAAACAAAGAGCAAGTTATTGAGGTTGAGTTTGATTATCAGGTTGAAGAGCAGCTTTTAGCAAGACTTGAAAATATTGCTTCCTATAAAAATACGCATGACATGACATGGGAACTTACTTTTGTTACTGAAAAAGATATGCGTCCTGCCATTTTTGATTTTGCCAACGAAAATGGCTTAAAAACACTTCAATTGAATCAAAAAAATAAAAACTTAGAAGCTGTATTTAGAGAAATTACCAAGTAGTTTTCGATCTCGGATTTCAGTTTCAGCTTATCCAACAAAACCAGTTTATTCTTTTACAGAATAAACTGGTTTTCTGTTTTATAAAATCTTCAAAAGAAATGATTAACAGTACTAAAATCATTATTTATATTTTCTGAGTCGCAAAAACAACATTGAAACCTAATTCATCTTCTCTCGTTATCAATGGTTTACAATTAAAAGCATCAAATTTGAATTATTTTTATTTAGACTTGATATAAATAGTGTTATATTTGCAGGATCAATCTCAATAATACTGCACAAATGCCACATTTATTTCACTTCATAATGTCTCTTTTTTATTCCTTTTATAATTACGTTGAACGTTTCAAAAAATTACTTTCAGATAAAATCGAACAAATCGTTTTACATTAAAAAACAACTCATTTATAAAAGCACAAAACGACATGAAGAACATTTTAACCTCTATTATGCTCGCGTTTTCAGTATACTCCTATTCACAGACAGAAAAAGAAAAAGACAGTCTGGTTGAAACATCTATTAATGTTTTAGATGAAATTGTAATTACAAAAAAGAAAGTTTTATATACTCAAAAATCAGATCGTCTGGTTTTTAATGTCGAAAACAGTATTGTATCTGAAGGCGGTACAGCGCTGGATGTTTTATCTCGCGCTCCTGGAGTAGTAGTTTCTCAGGATGGCGATTTGTCTATTCGAGGACAACAGGGTGTTGCTGTTATGATTAATGGTAAATTAACACAGCTTTCTCAAAAAGAATTGGTTAATTATTTAAAATCAACCACTTCTTCAAATATTAAACAAATTGAAGTTATAACGAATCCTTCTTCTAAATATGATGCAGCCGGAAAAGCCGGAATTATAAATATTATTTTAAAAAAACCAAGTGCTTCGGGCATAAAAGGAACTGCGTTTGCGAGCTATGGCCGTGGACGAAAAAACAGAACTAATTCTGGTGTTAACTTAAGTTATAATAAAGACAAATTTGGTGTTTATGGTAATTACAGTTACACTTTTAGAGGTGAAGAGGAACGCAAAGAATTTAACCAAACGCAATATACAGATATAACGCGTCAGCAAATTGACACTAAAAATCATCAAACCTCAACTACAGACGAACCGCTTACTTCGAATAACTTTAAAATTGGAACTACTTATGAAGTTTCTCCTAAAACGAACTTAGAGTTTTATGTCGATGCTAAATTGGGGCGTTATGAAAATATCGCCAACGGCCGAAACTCTTTAAGCAATGCCCAAAATCAACTGCTTTTTGATGCTTCAACATACAACGACAGTAAAGAAAAATGGAACGATTACACCTATGCATTCTCTGGAGTTCATAAGTTTAATACGGAAGGAAAAAATATGTCTTTTGACTTTGAATACGAAACTTCAAAATTTAGATCAAATCAATTTCAGAGTGCACAAAATATAGATCCTACAAACCCAAATGATATTAATGATAGAAGAGGTTTTATTCCGTCGCAATTAAAAGTTTTTACAGGAAAAGTAGATTTTACTAATCCATTAAAAGAAAAACAATCAATTGAATGGGGTTTTAAAGCGAGCTTAAAAAACAATGATAATCCATCGGTTTATGAATATAACGACAATAACCAATGGATAATTGATCTTAACTCAACCAATCATTTTGAGTACAAAGAACAAATTTATGCGGCGTATGCCAATTATAAACATCAAATTGGAGATTTAAATATACAAGGCGGTTTACGTTCTGAATATACGGCAATCAATATTTTGCAAAGAACTTTAAATGAGGAATACAAAGACGATTATTTAAAATGGTTTCCGAGTCTTTCTTTAAAATACGAACTTACAAGCAATCACTCTGTTCATGCTTCTTACAGCAAAAGAATAAACAGACCGAGCCAATTTGATTTGAATCCGTTTCGTTTTTATGATGATTCATTCAATTACTCTCAAGGAAATCCAAATTTAGTTCCTGAAATTACACATGCTGCCGAAATTGGATATGCTTGGAAAAGCAATTTCATGTCTTCGTTGTATTTCAACAGTACTAAGGATGTTTTTACGGAAGTTTATACTTATGATCCGAGTACTAACACAACAATTACTTCTCAGATAAATGTATCAAAATCTTATAATTATGGGGCAAACATTACTCATACAGCCGAACTTTACAAGTTTTGGTCTATAAACACTCTTTTCAATATTTTCGAAAATAGATTTATGGGAAACATTGTAAACTCTGATACTATTGATCCAATTGTTACGCTAAACTTAAGCGTACAAAATTCATTTACAATAACAGAAAGTCTTAAAGCTGAAGCTAACGCTCAGTATCAATCAAAATCAAACCTTGGCGTTTATCAGCGTGACGGCTTTTTTGATTTCAGCATTGGAATTTCAAAACAAGTTCTGGCAAACAAAGGCAGCATAAAACTAAATGTTACTGATATTTTTAATACTAATAATTTTTACATTAACTCAACAGTTGGACAAACTGCTATTAATAAACGATACGATCTAGATAATCGCATTGCGACATTATCTTTTACTTATAGAATTTAAGATCCCTTGAATTTGTTTTTGTTTTTTATTTTTTTTTTGAATGAGAGGAGCCTGCTAAAAGCAGGCTCTTTTTGTTTTTAAAGATATTATGCAAAAGCAGTAAATAATCACACCTCTATATGGCCGAATGAAGTCAGAGTTGTCAGGCTGAGCGAAGTCGAAGCTCACATATGCTAAATCACTTTGCGGGGCTTCGTCTTCGCTCAGCCTGACAATATGATTGTTTGTTTTCTTTATTTTAAAACAAAAAAAAAGTCTCTTGCAGAATATTATTTCTTGCAAAAGACTTTCAACCAACTAACCAAACAAATAGAAACTTAAAAAGGATTCAATGTTATTTTTTTTGCTTTTTCTTTCTTCCCCACCAGATGTAAAAACCAGTAATAGGAAGACTTGCACATATTAAACTTGCTGTAAAATAGATAATCTTTGTAGTCAATCCGCCTATTGCACCAATATGCAGACTGTAATTTGATCTCATTAACCAATCTGAGAAGCGTTCATCACTAATGTATTTTTCAGATTTTGGAAGCAGTTCTAATGTTTTAGAATCAAAATATAAATCTCTCCAAATTCCTTTATACATATCGGTACAAGCATAATAATCGTCTTTGGGTTCATCAGGAAAATGAATGATAACCGCTTCTTTATTTTCCTTAGCAATTTCTGTCCGTACCTTTTTCCAGATAAAATCAGCTCCAACCAGCTTATCTATTTGCTGTTTAGATATTGTATCATTTTTAACCGAAACAATCTGTTCTTTTTTGTCCTTTTCATCAGCCCAGCCGCCGCTTATCCAATAAGTGCTTTCGCGAAGCCAATGAAAGCTCATTAATAATCCTGTAAAAGAAATCAGCAAAGCCAAAATGATGACATAAAACCCCATAACGTTATGCAAATCATAATTTAAACGTTTGAGTTTGGCGCTCCATTTTATTTTAAAACTGTTGTTAATCGTTGTTTTATTCCATTTTTTTGGAAACCAAAGTATAAGTCCGCTTATCAATAAAAAGAAAAAAATGAAAGTTGCCCAAGCTGTTATCTGCGCTCCTATTTCACGCTCCAGCCAAAGATTTCGATGTCCTTCATCGATAATATGAAAAAAATCCTCGTGATCGACCATTCCAGTGATTTTGCCGTTATACGGATTTACATAAATCAATGAATCTGATTCGATATCAACTTTAACCGATTTATCTAAACCATTATACCATACTCCATGAATTTCTTTATCGGGCAATACTTTTTGAACGGCAGCGTAAATTTTTGAAGGCGGCAGCAGTTTTTCCGGGCTTTGTGCTTCAACATTTAAATATGGTGAAGTCAACTCTTTTATTTCTTGTTCAAAAACTAAAATGCAACCTGTAATTGCCATTATGAACACAATTATTCCTGAAGCAAGACCCAGCCATAAATGCAGCCAGGCATTAATTTTACTAAAACGTGATTTTCCTTTATTTGGCGGTTTACCCGTTCGGCTTTTAATAACAGTCATTGAAATTATAATTTAATAAAAAGAAAAAAATGGCTTGAGCATCTTTTAAGATACTTCAAGCCATCTATAATAGATTAGAATTTAGAAAGTAAGTTTACCAATTGTTGGTAAGTAAAGACCTTCTTTAATAAGAGCTCCAGCTTTTGCATTACCTGTTGCAATATCAATTTGATAAACACGAGCTTCATCGCCGGTTACGAAACTTTTGTAAGCTTTTCCGTTTTCAACAAACAAACTTCCAACTCCAAAAAACTCATCACCACCATGATCAGGTAATCCTGTAACCGCTAAAACAGTTTTTGCTGATAAGTCAAGAATTGCCGACTTGAATATGGTTTGTGTGCTTAAGAAACTATAAACTGATTTTCCTGGATCAACAGAAGCAGGAATATAAGAGATAAAAACTTTCTCTCCGCCTAATGGATAAGCTGCTAAAACTTTTCCTTTAATAGTACTTGCTTCAAGATCAAAGAAATATCCTGGATCAAATTTAGCATCTCCTTTTTTAATACGTAAAACTCCTGAAGCTGCTGCTGTAACTGGATAACCTCCTGCACGTGCATTAGATGAAAAAGTATAAATATCTCCAGATTCAGTTTGTACAATTCCTGTATTAGTATAGTACATTCCAATTGCAGTTGTTCTTGTATCTTTTATTGTTGTAACATATTCTAAAGAAGGGTATTTGTACACTCTCACAACCGCATCTGAAGATAATACTACATTTTTCTTCTCGCTTACATCTTTAGTATAAACAGGAACAAAAAGTTTGTCGCCAGAAACTGCAGCTCCAGTTGGCCAATATAAAATGTTTTTATTTCCAGGAGTTACACTAAAGTCATTAAACTTACGACCATCGATTGAAACCGTTGCTGGATTGTAAATCATAAGTTCGTAATCAGACGAACTTCCGTCCCAAGTAGCACCAATATTGATCATTTTTTTATCATCAGTATAACCTACTGCGTACGACGATTCGAAAGCTAGTTTTCCGCCTGGAACTAGTTTTCCTGTACTGTTAAGATGAAATGAAACTGATCCTTCATCTCCTGTACTCAATGCAAAAAAAGTATTTTGAACTGGAAAACAGCTTCCTTCTTGCTCAATTCCAACTCCTTTGGCGCTGATTTCGCCGGTCATTAATTGATCTGTAGAGTTAAAATCTAATATATATTGTGTGTAATCGTCTAACCAATATGATGCAACGTATTTTGCACCATTTACTGCTGACTCTTCTTTTGAAGATGAATCATCGCTGCTGCATGAAAAAATAGATAATGACAGAAAGCCCAATGCAAAGCATTTTGCGAATTTGTTTACTAACATGATTATAATTATTAAGGGTTATTATTAAAATTTAATTACTGAAGAAAATACCTGAACTTAACGGCAAAAGCACGTCCTGGCTTTTGAACTTTAAAGTAGTCGTAAACCTTAACATCAGTAATATTTCTACATTCGAATGCGAGATTGTATTTTCCTTTCAAAAAAGAATAGGCAACCATTGCATTCTGGGTAAACTGTTCAGGAATAGCTTTTTTAGTTTCTAACTCACCTAAAACCGGCCAAGTCAAATAAAAAGCATCGATATAATTTGCGCTTACATTCAAGGAAAGTTTATCTCCTTGATATTTGACATTTTTAAAATTAAAAGTCAAATCAGCATTTCCGTAAAAAATTGGAACGTTTGGTAACTGCGCATCATACAAAGCATCAGGACTTGTTGTTCCTGTTTTGTATTTGTTTTTGTTAAGGCTTTTTTGATATGTTGCATTTACCTCGAACGTAAGTAAATCGGTGTAACCGTATCGAAGAACTCCATCAATACCTGAAACTTGTACATTTTGCAAGTTTTCAAATACCGTTTTATCGCCATCTTGCCTTTCTCTAATAAAATCTTTTGCTTCTCTGTATATTAAACTAGTTTCGGCATTAAAGTAGTTTTTTTCTTTTTGAAGAATAAAAGCAAGCCCTAAATTTGCGTTGTCACTGCTCTCTGGTTTTAAGCCAATATTGCTGTTTACAGTTAAACCATCTCCAAGCATTTCGATTGCAGCCGGCAAACGATAAGCATGTTCATAAGATCCTTTTATTTGTAATTTATCTGATAAATGGTATGCCGAAGTAGCTCCATAACCATAATTAGTCGATGTTGTGGATTGCGTTATGCCGCCAGAAATCATTTTGGTTTCTAAATCAAACATTTTTCCGAAAGCAGAAATTGCCAATCGATTATCTAAACCGCTGAAGTTATACCCCAACCCTAAAATATCCTTATTAATGGTTGGTTTACCAAGCTCAATTACTGTTAAATACTCATCTGTTTCTTTACGTTTATAACCTAAATACGAATAATTTAAAGCCAGTGAATGCTGCTCGCTCAATTGGTATTTTAAATTAGTCGTCAACTGGGCATTTTCTTCATCATAAACATAAATACTCTTGTTTCCCAGCTCTCCTTTATCACTGTTTCCTGCAAATTGTCGGTATACATAATTCCCTGTCCAGTCATATACTCTTGACGATGTATCTACAGATCTGTTGTTTACCAAAGCGTATGTGCTGTTTACATTTAACGATAATCCTTTAGTAAAAAGATTGTCTTTTTTATATTTTAAAGAAGAGATAAAACTTTCACTGTCTGTAAATGCCTGTCCAACCACTTTTTGCATAGATCTTCCCTGCTGAATTTCCTTTTTATTGCCAGACATAGCAAAACCAACAAGCAAATAATCGGCAAAGCTTTTGTTCTTAAATCCTGCTTCGGCCATTATAGTTCCCGACTTGTAACCGTCATGAAAGTGTTTGTATTTTTGTTCAGGCAAAAACTTCGAAGTATTTTTATCGACAACACTTACGTCTACTTTATAATCGTTGTCTGAATAATTTGCAAAAGCATTAATATTAGCAATAAACCCATCTCTACCCGAAAATCTAGTGTTTACAGCCGCTCTATGCGTATTAAAAGAACCATAACTGTAAGAAGCATCGATATAGCGGTTTACATTTTTATTGGTAATAATATTTACAGCTCCTCCCAAAGCATCTGCGCCCAATTCTACAGGAACAACACCTTTGTAAACATCGATTCTTTCGGCCATATTTACTGGAATATTATTTAAAGTAAGCGACGAACCATAACTATCCATAGGCACTCCGTCAAGAAAAAACTTAACTTGATTTCCTGAGAAACCGTTTAATGAAAAGTTGAATGCAGATCCTAATCCTCCATACTCACGAATACGTACTCCTGTAGTTTTGTTCAAAACCTGATTTAAATCGGCAGTTGTATTGTATGTTTTTTTAAGATCGACAGAAGTAATGTTGTATGCCTGCTCTCTGGCGCGCTGTACTTTAGACTTTCCTTTTACAGCAACTTCGTTTAGAGCTGCCATATCTTCCTCCATTGTTATATTCTGAGTTGGTTTGCCGCCTTGTTTAAGCGAAACTGCCGCTTCTGTAGTTTTAAAACCAACATGAGTAATCAATAAAATATAGTCTCCACTTTCGGCATTAATTTTATATTCTCCTTTAGTATTGGTTAGTGTTGCGTAAGCGGTTCCTTTTAGTGCTACTGAAACGCCTTCAGCTGGCTTGCCTTGATTTGTTAAAACAACTCCGGTTAAGTTTACTTTGTTTTTTTGTGAGTACCCTTGAAGTGAGGTAAAAATAATCGTGATCAAGAGTAATAATCTACTTATTTGCATCAGATAAATATGGTTTGAAAATTAAATTGACAACAAACTTAGCCTCTTTCAACAGCTTTTCCAAACTATTTTTAATTATTCTAAATAAAAATAATAATTAACTTTTAAACTCAACAATCAATAAAAAAAACAGCTTTTCTTAATCAATAATTAACTTTAGCTTAATATTTAATTAAGATTACCGTTCATAAAAGTTAAATTACCGAACACTTTTTTAAGGAAAAACAGAATTTAGCGCATAAAAAAAGCCCGCTTAATACATAAACGGGCTTCAAAAATTCTATTTTAGGTTTTATAAATCCAAATCTGAAATTATATTTTTCATTTCTTCTATTACAATTTTAATATCTTCTTCGGCAGTTCTCCAATTTACAAATGAAGCTCTAATGCCTTTTTTATTTTGATAAACAGTTGGCGTCATAAATACTTTTCCTGTATCATTTAGCTGCGTTAAGAATTGAGCAACTTTATCTTGATTTTCATCTCCTTTTAAAGTAAAACAAACATTATTTAAACGAATTGGAGCAAGAAGTTCAAAGCGGCTGTCTTCAATAAGCTCATTTCCAAAATGCAGCGCAAGTAAAGCACTTTTTTCAATAATATCACAAAATCCTTCTTTTCCGTAAGCTACTAAAGAAAACCAAACTGGCAAGGCTCTTAAACGACGTGAGTTTTCTGGAAGAACGTTTAAATAATTAAAATTTTCAAGCGGGTTTCCTAAATAAGGAGCATTCGAATTTTGAAACGTTTCGATTTGCAGATTAATATGTTCCTTTTTTACCAAATAAAATGCACTTTCATAAGGAACATTTAGCCATTTATGGCAATCAACAGCAATACTGTCTGCGCCTTGCCAGCCTTCTACATAATGCTTATGTTTCTCTGAAACTGCAGCGAAACCACCAAAAGCTGCATCAATATGCCACCAAAAATTATATTTCGATTTAAGAGCTGAAATCGCCTTAAAATCATCAAAATCTGCAGTGTTTACGGTTCCTGCACTAGAAATTAAAATAAAGGGTTTCCCATTTAATTCTTTTATTTTTGTTTCTAAATCATCAATATCAATTGCTTCACGATTACCTTCAATTGTTTTTACAACTGTATAATTCTGGCTTCCAATTCCTAACATTGCTAATGTTTTCAAAGAAGACGAATGCGGCATTGCAGTCAATATATTGATCGTCTCCGAAATTCCATTCTTAGCAAAATCTTTACCCAATTGTTTTCCAAACCATTGTCTCGCTACTCCTAAACAAGTAAAATTTGACATGGTTGCTCCAGTAACAAATCCGCCCATGAAGGCATCAGGAAGCTCTAATAATTGAAGTAATAAATGAATGGTTTCAAATTCTATTAAAGCTGAATTTCCGCCCTGTGCCGCAACCGCCTGCGTATTCTGATCGTAAATCGACGACAGCCAATCGCCTACAATTGAAGCGGGAGTTGATCCTCCAGTTACAAAACCCCAATAACGCGGACCTGGTGAAGAGACTAATAAAGGAACTAATCTTTCATTAAATTCTATTAAAGCTTCTTCAGAGCCCAAACCTAATTCGTTTAAAGCACGGTTTGTATCTACTTTATTTTTGCTTGAAGTTGGAATATTCTCAAGATTATTCAAGAAATCAATTCCTTGTTGTTTTGCTTTTTCTAAGATAACTTCGAAATTTTTTAGATCATGCTGCAGTATTGAATTCATATTATATAGTATTGGCTTTCATACTGATTTTTCAGTAGAAAACAGGTTAATTAATATTTAATGTGAAAATGTAAAACTTACCGTAAAGCTACCATTTGGTTTTTTCCGAAAATCTGGAAACCATCATAGAACAAATTACGTCTCCATTTGCATTTAGTAAAGTAGCAATTGGATCAACCAGAGTTCCTAGAATCATGGCAACTGGCAATGCCTGTTCCATCGGAAATCCATAAACGGTGATGGCTAAAACTTCTCCTATATAACCTCCGTTTGGAATTCCACCTTCCACAATTGAAACTACAACTGTAATTCCTAAAGCCAAAAGAATTGTCATAGGATCTGTAAAATCTTTTCCAAACATGGCAAACAAAAAAGTTATTTTTAAAATAGATGACATACTCGATCCATCTTTATGCAAAGGTGCTCCAAGCGGAATCACCAAATTACGAACATGCGCTGGAATCCCCATTTTTTGTGCAGCATCGAGATTTGCAGGAATCGTTGCAATACTGCTGCAAGTTCCAACGGCAGTTAATGAAGCGGTTACATTATTGCTCCAAAAAACTTTGAAAGCTCTTTTTCCACCGGCAACCAGTGCATACAAACTAAAAAATACAAAGAAATAAAAGATGCAGGCAGCATAATAAACAGCCATAGGTTTTGCATAAACTCCAAACAACTGCGGTCCAAAAATACCAACTTGATAAGCAAAATAAGCTCCTAAACCAATTGGGGCAAATTTCATTATAATATTCAAAAGCTGTTTCATTACCTCGTTTCCTGAATCAAGAAAACTTTTGAAAGCATTTCCTTTTTCACCAGATTGTAATGTGGCAAAGCCGATTAAAAAGGAGAATATAATAAGTGCCAGCATGCTTTTTCGTGACAATAACTCGAAGAAATCATTTGCCGTAAGCAGCTTTGCGATTTGATCTCCAGCTGATCCGGATTGAATGTTTTCAAACGGAACTTTGGTAATAGCAATATCTTGATGAATTGGAAAAAGATAAACCGCACAGATCATTACAATGCCAGAAATTAGAATTGTCGCAAGAAAAACCAAAATCATTATAACAAACAGCTTTCCAAGTTTCTCTGTTTTTTCTAAATTGGCAATTGAAGAACCAATCGTAAAAAAGATAAGCGGGATAATTGCCGTAAAAAGTAAATTTAGAAATATATCACCAATTGGTTTTATGATCAAAACTTTTTCTCCAAATACTAATCCTAAAATACTTCCTATAATAATACCGCCAAGAAGCAAAAGTATGCTGCTGTAACTCTGTAAAAAATTGATTTTCTTAACTTCCATAAAATTTTAAGGATTATAATTCAGAAAGATTAAATAATAACGTAATGAAAGTACTCAAAAAACTGCGAAGATTTTTTTTTGCCACAGATTAAAGGATTAACACAGATTAAAAAATCCTTTCTAATCTTTTTAATCTGTGGCAAAAAAATCTATTTCTCCAGAACAATCGTAGTAAAAGCTCTGTCGACTAATTCTCCTGTTTTGCTTTTTACTTTTTCGGTTTGGGTTTCTGTATAGACAATTTTAAAAGGCGTTTTCTTAATCAATTCCTGCGCTTTTTCTGTGCTGTAAAGCTCAAACTCAAATTGTGTAAATGGAAGTTGCTTCATAAAATCTTCTTCCGCAAATGTTAAGCAGAAATTCCCATTCGGCTTTAGTACTCTGTAAATCTCTGCTAATAATTCTTCCGGCTTTTGCCAAAAATAAATCGTATTTACCGTAAATATTTTATCAAAAAAATCATTTTCAAACGCAATTTTATTTCCGTCATAAAGCGAAAAGAAAGCTTGTTTTTGAGAAACAAAATTTCGGTTAGTCTGGCGCGCTTCCTGAAACATCAATTCCGACATTTCCAGTCCGTAATATTTCAGATTTTCAGCTTGCTCGAATAAAAACTCTACGTGTCCCGCATTTCCGTGACCCAGTTCTAGAATTTTATATTCGTTTGATATATTCAGATTTTGAATCGAATGGCGTGTCATATTGATGTTCGTTTCGTTCATCATATTTCCTATTTCGATTCCTTTTTCTCCTGTTGGAAGTTTTAACTGAGAGGCTATGGCTTGTAGTTCTTCTTGTTTCATTGCACGAAAATTTTAAACTTCTAAATTAAACAAAATCCTTCGAGAATTCGTTATCGTCTGAATTCCAATTTTATGCCATTTTTGTCATTCCGAGGAACGAGGAATCGCACTAGAAGCTCTATAAAGATTGGATTCTCTTTGTGGAGTTACTTGCGGAGATTTCTCCTTCGTCGAAATGACAAGTTTGAGTCGAAAACTTTTAAAAAACCTGACTCGCGATCTGACGAATATTCTCTGATTTACCCATTGAATAATAATGTAAAACAGGAACTCCGGCAGCTTTTAATTCAAGTGACTGCTGAATCGCCCATTCGATTCCGACTTGCTTGATTTCAGCGTTATTTTTGCATTTATAAACTGCATCGATTAAATCTTCAGGTAAATCAATTCTGAAAATTTGAGGCAGAATTTGCAAATGCCTTTGTACTGCAATTGGTTTAATTCCTGGAATAATTGGGATTGTAATACCTATTTCTCTCGCTTTTTCTACGAAAGCAAAATATTTCGAATTATCAAAAAACATTTGTGTTACCACATAATCTGCCCCGGCATCTACTTTTTCTTTTAATCTTTTTAAATCAGATTGTAATGATGGTGATTCTAAATGTTTCTCAGGATAACCCGCAACGCCAATACAAAAATCAGCTTTGTTATCTGTATCCATCAATTCGTGCAAATATTTTCCACAATTCAAATCATTAATTTGTTTAACCAAATCAATTGCAAAATGATTTCCGCCGGCTTTTGGCACAAAAGATTGTTCGTCTTTCATAGCGTCACCACGAAGCGCCATTACGTTGTTGATTCCCAAATACTGACAATCAACCAGCATATATTCGGTTTCTTCCTGTGTAAATCCGCCGCAAAGTAAATGTGGAACGGTGTCTACGTTGTATTTATGTTTTATAGAAGCGCAAATTCCTAGCGTTCCCGGACGCATACGAGTCAATTTTTTATCTAAAAGCCCGTTACCTTTATCAATATAAATATACTCTTCGCGAGAAGTTGTTACATCAATAAACGGCGGTTGAAACTCCATCAACGGATCGATATTATCATATAATTCTTGAATACTTTTTCCTTTTTGAGGCGGAATAAGTTCAAATGAGAATAATGTTTTTCCTTTGGCGTTTTCTATATGCTCTGTTACTTTCATTTCTTAAGTTATGAGTTATGATTATGTTTTTGAATCGTTCGTGTAAAAAATCTGAAATCAAAAAACGTAAATCAATCTTTTAGTTTAAAGTCTGAATGTCGAAAGTCGAAAGTCACATTCTTTGAGACTTTATGACTTTTGACTTTATGACTATACTTTAATCTGCTATATTAGGATTTAACCATTTCATTGCGTAATCCGTTGGGACATTGCGTCGTTTGGCGTAATCTACTACCTGATCTTCTTTTATTTTTCCGAGTCCGAAATATCGGCTTTTCGGATTTCCGAAATAATATCCAGAAACCGATGAAGCTGGCCACATCGCCATGCTTTCTGTCAAGGTTACTCCAATTTCTTCGGCTACATTTAAAAGCTTCCAAATGGTTGGTTTTTCCAAGTGATCTGGACAAGCCGGATAACCTGGCGCAGGACGAATTCCTTTATAATTTTCTTTAATCAATTCTTCGTTAGTTAAAGATTCTTCTGAATCGTAACCCCAAAAATCTTTACGAACTCTCTCGTGAAGATATTCGGCGAAAGCCTCAGCAAAACGATCTGCAAGTGCTTTCACCATAATTGAATTATAGTCGTCTAAATTCTTTTCGTATTCCGCTGCCCATTCGTCTACACCAAAACCGGTTGTTACACAGAAAGCTCCCATATAATCTTCTATTCCGTTTTCTTTTGGTAGAATAAAATCGGCTAAAGCGATGTTTGGAGCACCTTTTGTTTTTTGTGACTGCTGACGAAGTGTTAAGAATTTCTCCAAAACTTTTCCGTTTTCATCACGCAATTCGATATCGTCGTCATCAACTTGATTCGCAGGGAAAATTCCGTAAATACCTTTTGCTTTTAGTTTTTTCTCTTCCAAGATTACTTTCAACATTGCCTGAGCATCAGCAAAAACAGATGTTGCTTGTTCGCCCACAACCTCATCCGTTAAAATCGCGGGATATTTTCCGTACAATTCCCACGTTTGAAAAAATGGTGTCCAGTCGATATACGGAACCAAAACATCCAGTTCTATTTCGATGGTCTGTGCTCCAATTACTTTTGGTTTAGTCGGCGTGTATTCCGACCAATCCAATGGTAATTTGTTTTTACGGGCATCTTCAATCGTTAGGAAATTTTTATCTCTTGAACGATTCAAGAATGTTTCTCTAAAAGAATCGTATTCTGCACGAATATCGCTTGCATATATTTTTCGATTATGATCCAACAAGTTTCCAGCTACAGTAACGGCTCTCGAAGCATCATTTACGTGAATTACAGTTTCTCTGTATTGTGGTGCAATTTTCACGGCGGTATGCGCACGCGAAGTTGTTGCCCCACCAATCATAATCGGGATTTTAATATTTTGTTTGTCTAATTCTTTGGCCAAATACACCATTTCGTCAAGCGAAGGCGTGATCAATCCGCTTAAACCAATAATGTCAACT
Organism: Flavobacterium sp. FlaQc-30; assembly: GCF_044005885.1. Lineage (NCBI taxonomy): Bacteria > Pseudomonadati > Bacteroidota > Flavobacteriia > Flavobacteriales > Flavobacteriaceae > Flavobacterium > Flavobacterium sp. FlaQc-30. The sequence continues at coordinate 170,625 of NZ_JBIPCO010000001.1, forward strand.
TCATGTTCGATAGCGGCCGCAATGATTTTTTCTGGAGGCACCATAACACCAAGATCTACAATCTCGTAATTATTACAAGCCAAAACCACCGAAACGATGTTTTTACCAATATCATGAACGTCACCTTTTACCGTTGCCATCAGGATTTTTCCGTTTCCTTGTTTGTCTCCGGCTTGTTTGCTCGCTTCAATAAATGGCAATAAATAAGCAACGGCTTTTTTCATTACACGAGCCGATTTAACCACCTGAGGCAGGAACATTTTTCCGCTTCCGAATAAATCTCCAACCACATTCATTCCCGTCATCAAATTGATTTCGATAACTTCAATTGGTTTTGTTGCTGCCAAACGCGCTTCTTCAACATCTTCCTCAATAAAAGCATCAATTCCTTTTACTAACGAATGTGTAATACGTTCTTGAACCGTTCCAAAACGCCATTCCTGAACTACTTTTTCATCGCTTTTTGCTTCGCCTTTTACATTTTCTGCAAAATCTAAAAGTCGTTCTGTCGCATCGTCGCGTCTATCTAAAATTACGTCTTCAACGTGTTCTAATAAATCTTTCGGAATATCATCATAAATCGTCAACATCTCCGGATTTACGATTCCCATCGTCATTCCGTTTTTAATCGCGTGGTATAAAAATACGGAGTGCATCGCTTCACGAACGGTATCATTTCCTCTAAAAGAGAACGAAACGTTACTCACTCCACCACTAATATGTGCGTGCGGAAGGTTTTCACGAACCCATTTTGTTCCTCTAAAAAAGTCCAAAGCATTTAAGCGATGTTCTTCCATTCCCGTTGCAACCGGGAAAATATTCAAATCGAAAATAATATCCTGTGGAGGAAACCCTACTTTGTTCACCAAAATATCATACGAACGCTGACAAATCTCCACTCGACGATCGTAATTATCGGCCTGACCAACTTCGTCAAATGCCATAATAATTGCCGCCGCGCCATAACGTTTGATTAATCGAGCATGATGAATAAAAGCTTCTTCTCCTTCTTTTAACGAAATCGAGTTTACAACGCTTTTTCCTTGTACTACTTTAAGACCTGCTTCGATAATTTCCCATTTCGAGCTGTCGATCATAATCGGCACTCTCGAAATGTCTGGTTCTGCAGCAATTAAGTTTAGAAATTTGGTCATCGCAGTAACTCCGTCAAGCATTCCTTCATCCATATTAATATCGATGATTTGTGCTCCACCCTCTACTTGTTGTCTTGCAATATCAAGCGCCTCGTCATATTTCTCTTCCTTGATCAATCTTAGGAATTTTCTTGAACCTGTTACGTTTGTACGCTCACCAACATTCACGAAAACACTTTCCGGCGTAATAATCAACGGCTCTAATCCTGATAATACAAGGTCTCTTCTTTTTTCTGTCATTTCTTTTTAAGTTACTAAGATCCTGAGATACTAAGGTTCTAAGTTTTTTATTCTATTTTCTTTCCTGCGAGGTTTTTAAAACCTTGTAGGTATATTCGTTTTCAATATTTTAATTTGGGCGTGTCCCTCCGGGTCGGGCTATCCGTTACAAGTCCTCGCTCTTCCTTCGTCAAGCTGTGGGCTTTTCACTTCTATCCCTCACGCAAACTCGGTTTCATAAGACGATTTATCATAAATTCATTCTTATAATACATTTATTTCCATTTTGATTTTTCTAAATATTTACCCGTTGCACCATCATCATATTCATAATATTTAGTTTTGACAAAACCCGCTTTTACGATTGCTAAAGAATCAGGTTTTAATTCCTCTTCTAAGAAAATTTCATTCTCTTCAGGTTTATTCAAATCGTATTTTACTTTATAAAACTTATTTATCTCTTTATACAAATTATTTTGACGGGTCCTGTTTCCAATCTTTCCCAAAATCTTTCGATCTGTATAAAAATAATATCTTACAACTTTGTGTCTTTCTGTACCTTCATTTATAGTTACTAATGCAATCGTTTCTCCTTTGAAAGATTTTCTATAATCATTTTTTTGACCAAAATATATTTGGTAGATTATAAAACTAACTACTCCGAAGAACAGAAAAGTTTTCCATTGATTTGTTTTACTTTCCAACGTTACTTTTATCATTTTTAATTTCAAAAGCAAAATTAATTTGGCAATTTATTCAAGAACCGGCGCCACTCTAGGATTATAATCTTTCGCAACCTCAGCCATTAATCGAATATGATCTGGCGTTGTACCACAACAACCTCCAATAATATTAATCAAATTATCGTCTAAATATTCTTTAATGAAAGCCTGAGTTTGTTCTGGCGTTTCATCATATTGTCCGAATGCATTTGGCAATCCTGCATTTGGATGTGCCGAAACATTAAAACTTGTATTGTGCGCTAATGTTTTTAAATATGGTTTCAATAAATCGGCTCCAAGAGCGCAATTGAATCCTACACTTAATAACGGAATATGAGAAACTGAAATCAAAAATGCTTCAACCGTTTGCCCAGAAAGTGTTCTTCCAGAAGCATCTGTAATGGTTCCTGAAACCATGATTGGGATATCCAGATTTCGTTCTTCTTTTACTTCTTCGATTGCAAAAAGAGCAGCTTTTGCATTTAAGGTATCGAAGATTGTTTCTACTAAAAGTAAATCACAGCCACCATCCATTAAAGCTTCAGCTTGTTGTTTGTAGGCAATTCGCAAATCGTCAAACGTTACGGCTCTGTAACCCGGATCGTTTACATCAGGTGACATACTTGCAGTTCTGTTTGTCGGCCCGATGGAACCGGCTACGAAACGAGGTTTATCTGGATTTTTTGCGGTAAACTCATCCGCTACTTGTCTGGCGATTTTTGCCGATTCGTAGTTTAACTCGTAAACCAAATCTTCCATGTGATAATCGGCCATACCGATTGTCGTTCCCGAAAAGGTGTTGGTTTCTACGATGTCAGCACCAGCTTCATAATAAGCGGCATGAACATCGCGGATTGCCTGTGGTTGTGTTAGGGATAGTAAATCGTTGTTTCCTTTTAACGGATGCGGAAAATCCTTGAAACGCTCTCCTCTAAAATCTTCTTCGGAGAAGTTATAGCGTTGCAACATCGTTCCCATTGCTCCATCAAGGATTAGGATATTTTTTTTTATTGCTTCTTGTATCGTAATTGCCATATTTTTTTGCCGCTAAGGCACTAAGGCGCAAAGCTTTTTTAATTATAATTTTGAAGGTTCTATTTAAACCCGACAGTTTTTTGAAACCTGTCGCGTTTAACCTTCGATATTTTTCATTCACATTAATTCCAAAAGTGCACTATTGCTAGCTCATTAGCCCCGATTGAGCCGGTATCCTCGCAATGAAATGGAGAGATATAGGCGAAAGCGGGAACTATTGACTGCAAAAATGCGCCAATGATTCGCTCCTGATACAGAATCTGTTTCAGTAAATATTATATGTTATCGAGAAAAGTTTTGAGAAATACGAGTATGTATTTGTGTTATCTATCTTTAATACTGGAAAATGTCGTATAAAGTAGAATTTAGCACCTTCTTTATGATAAAGGGTTGCTAAGGTTTCATCGGGTCTATCCCTCCGCCTTTCGTGATAACTGACAATAATTTTAAGAACAGTGCAAAGGTATGAAATAGGGTTTCGATTTGCAAATGTTTTTTTTTCAAGGTTCTGAGGGACTGAGAGGCTAAGGTTCTAAGGTTTTATCTTTTGCGTGATTTAGCTCCAGAGGAGCATAATATTTATAGAAAAACAATCAGCACAATACAAAAGCTCCATCGGAGCGAGATATATGTCGCTCCGATGGAGCTTTTGCAAACGAATAATTTCTTTTCTATAAATATGTCATCCCACTGGGATTCTTTATGATAAAAAAAGCTCAAACTTTTAGTTTGAGCTTTATATATGAAAAACTTAGAATCTTAGTATCTCAGAGTCTTAGCAACTTAGACTATCGCTTTAACAACCGCTTTTGGCGCTTCTTTTCGAGTTCCGTCGAAACCGTCTACACCAGAAACTGTTGTATATTTCAATACGTATTTTTTACCTGGATTGATGATTTGATATGCGGCCTGGCACATTAAAGTTGCTTCGTGGAAACCACAAAGGATTAACTTTAATTTTCCTGGATATGTGTTTACGTCTCCAATGGCAAAGATTCCCGGAATATTCGTTTGGTAATCTAATGCATTGTTTACTTTGATCGCATTTTTCTCGATTTCTAATCCCCAGTCTCCAATTGGACCTAATTTTGGTGTTAATCCAAAAAGTGGAATGAAATAGTCACATTCGATTTTACGGTGTGCTCCGTTTTCTTCGATATCTAATGATTCAACGTGCTCTGCTCCATTGATTCCGATAACTTCTGCTGGTGTAATTAATTTAATTTTTCCTGCAGTTTTTAATTCTTGCACTTTTTCTACTGAGTCTAAAGCACCTCTAAATTCGTTTCTTCTATGAATCAAAGTTACTTCTGAAGCTACATTGGCCAAGAAGATACTCCAGTCTAAAGCTGAATCTCCTCCTCCTGCAATAACAACTCTTTTGTCTCTGAATTTCTCTGGATTTTTGATGAAGTATTTTACTCCTTTATTTTCATAAAACTCAATATCTTCAATAAGTGGTTTACGTGGCTCAAAACTTCCTAAACCTCCAGCAATTGCAATAACTGGTGCGTGAAATTTAGTTCCTTTATTTGAAGTTACGATGAAAGAACCGTCTTCTTGTTTTTCGATTGTTTCTGCACGTTCTCCTAAAGTAAAGCCTGGCTCAAATTGTTTGATTTGCTCTTGCAAACCATCAATTAAATCTCCTGCTAATACTTCTGGGAATCCCGGAATATCGTAAATTGGTTTCTTTGGATATAACTCTGACAGCTGTCCTCCTGCTTGTGGAAGTGCATCTAAAATGTGGCATTTTAATTTTAATAATCCTGCCTCGAAAACGGCAAATAAACCTGTTGGGCCTGCTCCAATTATAAGTATATCTGTTTTAATCATTATGGTTGTTGTTTATAATCATTCTTAATAACGCAAAGAAACGAATAAATCCTTGTACTTTCAATGATTTTTATCATTAATTTCTTTCCGAAACTTTTTTACTCTTTATTTTTTAATGAAGAGGTAATCTCGTTCATTCTTTTAACCTTTTCTTCGAAATTACCTTTTAAGGTTTTTCTGTATTCATTCAGATTTTCAACCATTTGATTGATATCTTCCGGAATTACTTCTTCGAAAAACTCTCGCAATCTCTTTGCTGTTGTTGGCGATTTTCCGTTTGTCGAAATGGCGATTTTTACATTTCCTTTTGTTACGATTCCGCCTAAATAATAATCACACAAATCGGGTGTATCGGCGATATTGCAAATTAAATAACGCTTTCTGGCTAAATCATACACCTTTTTATTGACTTCCAACTTGTCTGTACAAGCGATTACCATGTGGCGCTTTTTGAGCATTTTCTTTTTAAACTTTTTTTCCGTCAATTTAACTGAAGGATGTTTTTCGGCTAAAACTTTAATTTCCAAATGAAAATCAGGTGCTACAACCTCAACATTTGCATTTGGACTTGATTTTAGCAAAAAAGAAAGCTTTTCCAGACCTACATTTCCTCCGCCTACAATTAGTACATTTAAATTGTGAAGCTTTAGAAATATTGGATATAATTCGTTTTGTTCCATTTTAATTTAATTTCATCTAAACAAAATTAGATGATTTTATTGAACATTAGGAAAATCTAATATTGCAATATTTATCGTTTTCCCCTGATTAAAATCCGGCGCTACAATATGAATCGTTCCTTCGGAACTTTATCTTGTAATTTCTTTTGACAGAAATTCTTCGTAAAAGCCTTTTAATTTATTGCTTTCGCGGACAACTTCTCCAAGAACAATAATGGCTGGTGAACCTAATTCTTTTTGTTTTACAACTTCTAAAATTGAATCAACTGTTCCAACTCCCACTTTTTCTTCTGCTGTTGTTCCGTTTTGGATAATTGCAACGGGCAAATTTCCTTTATCTTCTTTTTGAAACAAATCGATGATTTGAGGCAATTTGTGCATTCCCATCAAGATTACAACTGTTGCAGAAGATTTGGCTGATAATGCAATATCTGAAGATAATTTTCTATCCGATGTTGTTCCTGTAATTGCCCAAAAGCTTTCTGAAACTCCTCTTTTTGTAATTGAAATTCCTTGGCTTGCAGGAACCGCAACTACTGATGAAATTCCTGGAACTACGATTGTTTCTATTCCGAAACTTTCTGCAAATTCCACTTCTTCACTTCCTCTTCCAAAAATAAATGGATCTCCGCCTTTTAATCGAACTACGTTTCCGTAAGTCAAAGCATTATCCACAATCAATTGATTGATTTGATCCTGCGTGTAAGCATGATTTCCAATTCTTTTTCCAACAAAAATTCTAATGGCATTTTTTGGTGCGTAATCCAGAATTTCTTCGTTGGCCAAAGCGTCGTATAAAACCACATTTGCTTCAGCCAATGCTTTTACAGCTTTTAACGTAAGTAAATCGGGATCGCCCGGACCTGCACCGACTAAAGTTATTTTGGGTTTTATATTAAGCATTTTCTAATTCCTGAGCTCTGAAAGTTTCGATTTTATCAAAGAAAACAGTTGCTTGTGCAATGTAACCTTTAGCGAAAGCTTCAGATGGTTCATTTTTATTGATTTGGTAAACCAAGTCTTTAAAAGTTGAGTTTAATTCGATTTTATTTGTGTCAATGAAAACAGTATCAAACAAGTCTACAATTCCTGCGTGATGGTTTGTTTTTTGGTTTTCTGACAATAACAATGCTTTTGCTCCATTTACAAATCCAGCGTAAGCATGGTAAATTGCATCTGACCATTTTTTCTCGTCGAATGATTCCTGAGCCAAAATCAATTTCTCTTTAGCTTCAAACAATAATGTCGCTACTAAATCGATCACAACTCCGGCACATTCCCCAACTCCAACTGCTTTTACGTAATTGTCTGCGTTGCCCCAATCCACAAAATCTGCTTCTGTTAAATTGGTAACATCTGCATAAGGTTTTAAGATTTCGTAGAAATATTTTTCTCCTTTTGTATCATAATAATCAAGGAATTTTTGTCCGCTTCCGTTAGCATCAAAATCATTTAAAATGGTACGCAATGCATCTGGGCCTCTACGGCTAGGTACTTTAATTACTTTATCAGCAAAACGTCCTGCTCCATTTCCTAATCTTCCTCCGCCAAGTAAAACCTGCAAAGCCGGAGCAACCAATTTTCCTGAGTTGATAGACATTCCCTGAAAACCAATTGCAGACATATTGTGCTGCCCGCAGGCATTCATACAACCTGAAATCTTAATTTCAATTTCGCGGTTGTTTAAATACTGAGGATATTCTGCCGTTAAAACTCTTTCTAATTCTTCTGCAATACCGGTACTACTTGCAATCCCCAAATTACAAGTATCAGTACCCGGACATGCCGTAATATCTCCAACTGAATTATATCCTAGCTGAACAAAATCCAACTTCGCTAATTCTTGATAAAAGAATGGTAAATTCTCTTCTTTTATGTGACGTATTACAATATTTTGACGCAATGAAAAACGTAATTCATTTGCTCCGTAATTCTTAATTAAATCGGCTAATAATCTCGCTTTATCAGTATAAAAATCTCCTAATAAAACTTTGATTCCAATAGCGTAATAACCGTCTTGTTTCTGCTTGATTACATTCGAATTTTTCCACGCTTCATACGCTTTTATATCTTCGATTGTAACTTGCGGAACTTCTAATAATGGTTCTGGAATTGGACCATCAAAAGCGGTTGTATCAATTTCGTAGGTTTCAAAAGCGATGGCTTTTTTCTCTTGTTCAACCAAATCAAGGAAAACATCTCTTCCCATTTCTTTGATTAAGAATTTCATACGCGCTTTCATTCTTTTGGCACGTTCTCCGTATCTGTCGAAAATACGAATGATTCCTTCTGCCGTTGGAATGATTTCGTTTACCGGAACAAATTCTGAAAGTAATTCGGCATGTGCTGGCTGAGATCCTAAACCTCCTCCAAACATGATTTTAAATCCGCGTTGTCCGTCTTTAATTTTCGGAATAAATCCTAAATCGTGTAAATAACTCAAAGCCGTATCTTCGTCTGAAGATGAGAACGAAATTTTGAATTTACGTCCCATTTCCTGACAAATTGGGTTTCTTAAAAGGTATTGAAAAAGTCCGTGCGCATAAGGCGAAACATCAAATGGTTCGTTTACGTCAACTCCAGCTAATTCGCTTCCTGTAATATTTCTAACTGTGTTTCCACAAGCTTCACGAAGTGTGATATCATCTTTAGCCAAATCTGCCCAAAGTTCTGGTGTTCTGTCTAAACTCACATAGTGAATCTGAATATCCTGACGTGTTGTAATGTGCAAACGTCCTGTAGAATATTCATCAGAAACCTGAGTAATACGCACCAATTGCTCGCTGGTCACTTTACCATAAGGCAATTTGATACGAATCATCTGAACGCCTTCCTGACGTTGCCCGTAGATTCCACGTGCTAAACGAAGACTACGAAAACGCTCATCATCAATTTTTCCTCCACGGAATAAGTGAATCTTTTTTTCTAATTCGATAATCTCCTTCTGAACTACCGGATTTTCTATTTCTGTTCTAAAACTTTCCATTTCTCTTTTGAGTTTTTGGTTGTCGGTTGCTGGTTGTTGGTTGTTGGCTCTAAAAACCATCAACTATCAACTAAAAACCATCAACTATCTAATGAATCCTACTCCTGCTGTTGTGTTTGTTGCTGTATCAATTAAGATGAAAGCTCCGTTTGATTTGTTTTCGTTGTAGGAATCAAAATATAACGGTTTGCTTAGTTTGATCGTTACTTCTCCAATTTCGTTGATGGCTAATTGAGAAGCTTCTGTCGTTCCTGAGTAATCTGTAGCAATAGTATTTTTGATGCTTTCTACTTTTGCTAAAACTCTGTTTGTATTATGTTGTACCAAATATTTAGTTCCCGGAACCAGTTTTTTACTGTCCATCCAGCAAACTGTTGTGGTAATATCTTTTTCAATTTTTGGAAGCTCGTCTGATTTTACAATCATATCGCCTCTCGTTACATTGATATCATTTTCTAATTCGATTGTGATTGAAGAACCTGCAACGGCTTCATCAAATGTTTTATCGAAAAAGTGAATTTTAGACACTTTAGATTCTGTTAAAGAAGGAAGAACCGTTACAGCATCTCCAACTTTAATTGAGTTTCCGTATAATTTTCCTGCGTAACCTCTAAAATCGTGGTATTCTTCTGTTTTTGGACGAATAACTGTCTGAACAGGAAAACGTGCTTTTCCAGCTTCAAAAACATCAGAAGCATGTAATCCTTCTAAATGTTCTAAAACTGTTTGCCCATCATACCAAGGCATATTTTCAGATTTATCAACTACGTTTCCACCGTTGATTGCACTTAACGGAATATAACTTACATTCTGTTCTTTGAAAGTACTTTTTGCATTTAAAGCTTGGAAATCAGCTTTGATTTTATTGAAAACTTCTTCTGAGTAATCTACTAAGTCCATTTTGTTAATCGCAACAATTACTTCTTTTACTCTCAATAAATTATTGATGAAAAAGTGACGGTAAGTCTGCTCAATTACACCTTTTCTCGCATCAATTAAAATAATAGAAACCTGAGAAGTCGAAGCTCCTGTAACCATGTTTCTGGTATATTCTACGTGCCCCGGAGTATCGGCGATAATGTAACTTTTCTTTGCAGTCGAAAAATAAATATGCGCAACATCAATCGTGATTCCCTGCTCTCTTTCTGCCACTAAACCATCTGTAGCCAAAGAAAAATCAAGATAATCGTAACCTTTTTGTTTACTGCTTTTTTCGATTGCTTCTATTTTATCAGTTGTCAACGATTTTGTATCGTACAATAATCTCCCGATCAAAGTACTTTTTCCGTCATCTACACTTCCTGCTGTTGCTATTTTTAAAACGTCCATTCTGTAATATTTTGTTTCAGGTTTAAAGTTTCAGGTTTCATGTTCTCTCGAAACTTATAAATCTGTATGTTTTTGTTTTTTTGATTCTAACTTTTAATAGGTTCCGAATTGCATTTACAATTAACAATTCATAATTAACAATTATTAAAAGTATCCTTGTTGTTTTCTTTTCTCCATCGCCGCTTCAGAACGTTTGTCATCAATTCTGGCTCCTCTTTCAGAAATAGTTGATTCTCTAATTTCGCCAACAACTTCTTCGATTGTTGCTGCGTAAGATTCAACTGCTGCGGTACAACTCATATCTCCAACGGTTCTGAAGCGAACAATTCTTTCTTCGATTTGTTCGTCTTCTTCTTGGTACACAAAAGGAGAATGCGACCAGATTAAACCGTCTCTCAAAAAAACTTTTCTTTTATGTGAAAAATAGATTGATGGAATTTCGATGTGTTCCTTTTCGATATAACTCCAAACATCTAATTCTGTCCAGTTTGAAATTGGGAAAACACGAACGTTTTGTCCATTTTCAATTTTTCCATTTAATATATCAAACAACTCAGGTCTCTGATTTTTTTCGTCCCATTGTCCGAAATCATCGCGAACAGAGAAAATACGTTCTTTCGCTCTTGCTTTTTCCTCATCACGACGCGCACCACCAATACAAGCATCAAACTTAAATTCTTCAATTGCATCCAAAAGTGTTGTTGTCTGTAAGCTGTTTCTACTAGAATATTTTCCAGTTTCTTCAACTACTTTTCCTTCATCAATAGCATCCTGAACATTACGAACGATCAATTCTAAACCTAATTCTTCTACTAATTTATCTCTGAAAGCGATTGTCTCAGGGAAATTGTGTCCCGTATCAACATGCAATAGAGGAAACGGAATCTTAGCAGGGAAAAATGCTTTTTGCGCTAAACGCACTAACGTAATAGAATCTTTTCCTCCTGAGAAAAGTAAAACCGGTTTGTCAAACTGTGAAATTACTTCTCTGAAAATGTATATCGCTTCACTCTCTAAAGCGTTTGTTTTTAATACTGAACTCATTGTTTTTTTGTTTGATATTTTTGTTGTTTCAAGTTTTAGGTTTCAGGTTTCAAGTTGCCTGATCTAAAAATATCCACTCTTTATTCTATAATCTATATTCTATTCTCTAAAAAAGTCTTGCCTCTTGCTTCTTTATTCTTTTTTGGCACTGTGAAGCCCGCACTCTTTATGGCTTGATTCCCACCACCATCTTCCGGCTCTGATATCTTCTCCAGGAAAGATTGCTCTGGTACAAGGCGCGCATCCAATGCTTACGAAACCTTGCTTGTGCAATGCATTTTGAGGAACATTGTTTTCAGACAAATACGCTTCAACTTCTTCTAAAGTCCATTTTAGCAACGGATTGAATTTTATGATTTCGAAGTTTCCATCGTATTCAAACAGATTTAAATCGTGTCTGTTTTCTGATTGTTCGGCTCTAAGTCCCGTAATCCAAACTGAGTTTCCTGCCAAAGCCTTTCTTAACGGAACAACTTTTCGAATAAAACAACATTCTTTTCTATTCTCAACCGAATCGTAAAAGCTGTTCGGACCTTTTGTTTTTAGAAGATTCTCCACTGCAGTTGCTTCTGGAAAAAAGACTTCGATTGGTCTTTTATACTTTTTTAATGTTTTATGAAAAACATCGTATGTTTCCTGAAACAATCTTCCAGTGTCTAAAGTGAAAACGGTAATATCCGTATTGCTTTTTGCAATGAAATCTGTAATTACCTGATCTTCCTGTCCAAAAGAAGTCGAGAAAATTACTTTTCCCGGAAATTTTTCTGCTAAAAAAACTAAGGTTTCGTCAAGCGAAAAAGCTGCAGTTTTCTCTAATAATTCTTGTACAATAATCGCACTCATAATCTCTTTCTCCTAATCTAAAGAATTATAATAATTTAGATAATGTTTTTAAACTCAATAATATAATTAGCACTCCAACCGCAACCATCATTGGTTTCCTTTTGATTTTGTTTACCAAAAAAGCAGCTAAAGGTGCTGAAATAACTCCTCCTAAAATCAATCCGATAATTACCTGCCAGCCATGAATTCCTCCAAAAAGCATGAACGTAATACCACTTGCAAATGAAATCGCAAACTCAGCTGCATTTACTGAACCAATTGTATATCTTGGATTTCTTCCTCTTCCTAATAAGGTAGAAGTCACGATTGGCCCCCAGCCTCCGCCGCCAACTGAATCCATAAAACCTCCAAAAACAGCTAAATAACCAAGTTTTTTAGTTTTCTTTTTTACAATACTTTTCTTCAGGGCTTTTTTAATAATAATGACTGCCAAAACAATCATGTAAACTGCAATAAATGGCTTAATAATATCCCCATTGATAACATCTGACAATAAATAAGCTCCTGTTATTGAGCCTAAAACCCCTGGAATCAATAAATGTTTAACTAACTTTTTATTGATATTTCCAAATCTGTGATGTGAAAGGGCAGAAGCTCCCGTTGTAAACATTTCAGATACGTGAACTGCAGTACTGCTCACAACTGGCGGCACTCCATAGGCCAATAAAAATGACGTTGAAGTTGCTCCGTATCCCATTCCTAAAGTACCATCAACCAATTGAGCGAAAACTCCAATAGCAAAAAACACTAAAAATTCTTGATTGAATCCTGCTATAAAAGCATCTACAGAAAAATCAGCATAATGATTATAAATCAATGTTGATAATAGACCTACTAATAAAACTACTGGTATTACAATCCAAAGCTTTTCTTTTAATGAAGCTTCAGACTTCACATCAATACTATTTATTTTCAGTTCTTTCTCCATATTAATACTATTTGATTTGTTTTCAAAACCTATTACCCTATCGGGTTAATAGATTACTTTGCAAAAGTACTACTTATTTCTAAAAATCAAAACAATATTTTATTTTTTTTAAAGCTCTAATTACCTATGAATTACTGCTGTACCCTTTCAATAAATTAATTTAACAAATGAGATCAAAACGCATCGTATTTAAACAACATCTCTCTTAAAATCATTTGTTTTTTAAATACATTTTTTAATCTCTACAATATCTATAGGATAATTATAAAATTGTTGTTACTTTAGCGCCAAATTTTTTTTAGTTATGGATTTTCAAATAGGCCTTGTAATTGCAGGTTTAGTCGTTGGCTTTATTGTAGGACTAACTGGCGTTGGAGGCGGCTCTTTAATGACTCCAATTTTATTATACTTTGGCATTCCGCCAACTAAGGCTGTTGGAACCGATTTACTCTACGCTGCTTTTACTAAAGCCGGTGGTATATTTGTTCACAACAAAAAAGGCAATATCAACTGGAAAATTACTGGCTGGCTTACTTTAGGAAGTGTTCCCGCTGCTTTAGTGACTTTATGGATATTAAACAGCATTAAAACAGATATTGAAACTATCAATCGCGTTATTAAGTATAGTTTAGGCTGGGCATTATTGTTTACCTCGATAGCTATTATATTCAAAAAGAAACTTTTAAATTTCTCTCAAAAACATGCGGGAGATAAGTTTCACAGCGAAAGCACCACTCAAAACATGCTTACAATCGGCATCGGAATATTATTAGGAGCTACTGTAACTTTAACTTCTATTGGAGCTGGTGCATTAGGAACTGTAACTTTGTTTTTTCTTTATCCGCTCTTGCCTACACCTCGTTTAGTAGGAACCGAAATTGCGCATGCTGTACCTTTAACACTTGTTGCAGGTCTTGGTCATGCCTCGATGGGAAATTTAGATTTAGCTTTATTAGGTCAGTTATTATTGGGATCACTTCCTGGAATATATATAGGAAGCAGTCTAAGTGGAAAAGTTCCTGATGCATTTCTTAGAAATTCGATCGCAGTAATGCTTTTCCTTGCAGGATATAAACTTATTTTTTAGAGATCAAAGTGTTACAATAAAAAATGACCATTTCATATTTCTGAAATGGTCATTTTTATTTTTATAATAAATCATTAAAATGCAATATCGGCTAATGAATTACTTTCTAATATTTTAAGTGTATTATCTCTCACTTCTGTCATTAAACGACGTGCAGCACAGGAATCTTCATCGTCACAATCGTCGCATTTTTCATAAAAATTATGACTCGCACATGGCAGCAATGCAATTGGACCTTCAAGAATTCGGTACACTTTTGCCATACTAATATCTTTTGGATCTTTGATTAAATAATAACCTCCGCCTTTTCCTTTTTTAGCCCCCAAGAAACCTGAATTTCTAAGAAGCAATAAAATACTTTCTAGAAATTTAATCGAAATATGTTCGCTTTTTGCAATTTCAGCGATTTGTACAGGTTCGTTGTTCTCGCGTCTGGCCAAATAAGTTAAAGCTTTAATTCCGTATTTTGTTTTCTTTGAAAGCATTTTTATATTTTAGATTATAGACTGCTCCTTTTTAGATTCTCACTAAAACAAACAATCTTCATAGTTTTTCTGCAACAAAAATAGACTTTTTGAACGAGAATACTAACAGAATAGAAAACTATATTCTACCAAAATAGTATAGTTTTATTGATTTACTTCTTGAACTCCTATTAAATTGAATTCATGAAATGATTTCACCTCTTCATCTAGTGCTTTTTTACTTACTACATAGGTTCCTGAAATTGAATCATGCCATCCTCTAGAGCCTCCTAAAAAAGTAAGTGCATCAAAAGGAATTAAACGGCAAAAACTTCTTTTTACAATAGTTCCAAAATCAGGTTTCTGACCATTTTCATCTACGACAATACTTCCTGTAATGTATTTTCCTATTGTTCTGCCTAATAATCCTTCCATAGCGATATAATAAATTAAAGAGACAATAATAGCAATAAGATTCCATCCTAAATCACCTAAACCGTTCATCCAGTCTGACAATGCAGTAACATCAAGTAAGGCCGAAAGAACACCAATTACTGCTCCAATAAGGATTAAAATGACAAAAAAAGCTAAAAGATCAATAACATAATGTAAAAAACGTGCTCCAGCTGACACTAATAATTTATCATCTAAAACGTAAGTAGAATTGCTCATGTGTAATGTGGTTTAGTAGTTGATTATTAATAACTTTTGATTTTGTAATTAACAAAAGTATACTTTTTACTGACATCACAAAAAAAAGAAAGACGATTTTTAACAGTAATTATTTTACAGTTAAAAATCATCTTTCTTTTGTATTCTAAAATCTAGATTTTAGTCAAGCGCTTGCTTTAAATCAGCAATTACATCTTCTACCGTTTCTAAACCAACTGAAACACGCACTAAACCCTGCGTAATTCCAACTGCTAATTGATCTGCTTCAGATAATTTGCTGTGTGTTGTTGATGCTGGATGAGTTACAATTGATCTAGTATCTCCAATATTAGCTGATAATGAACAAAGTTTTATTGAATTCAGGAATTTTCTTCCCGCTTCAATTCCGCCTTTAATTTCAAAGGCAATAATATTCCCACCCGCTTTCATTTGCTTTTTGGCAATTTCGTATTGTGGATGCGATTTCAAGAACGGATATTTTACGCTATTCACATTTGGATGACTTTCTAAAAACTCAGCTACTTTTAAGGCATTTTCACAGTGTCTGTCTACACGAACTGCCAATGTTTCTAAACTTTTTGAAAGAACCCACGCATTAAACGGTGATAAGGCCGGTCCTGTATTTCTTGAAAACAAATAAATCTGCCTGATTAAATCTTCATTTCCAACCGTAATTCCACCTAAAACACGTCCTTGTCCGTCAATTAATTTTGTAGCAGAATGTATTACCAAATGTGCTCCAAATTTAATTGGCTGCTGTAAATATGGTGTTGCAAAACAGTTGTCGATAATTAAAATCAGATTGTGTTTTTTGGCAATATCACCCAACAATTGCAAATCGATTACATCAACTCCAGGATTTGTTGGTGACTCAGCATATAATATTTTTGTATTTGGTTTAATGAAACTTTCAATTGTTTCCGGCTTATTGATTTCGAAATAAGAAGTTTCGATATTCCATTTTGGAAAATAAGTCATAAACAAAGCGTGAGTAGATCCAAAAACACTGCTTGCAGAAACGATATGATCGCCTGAATTTAATAATGCAGCAAATGTAGAATATACCGCTGCCATTCCGGTTGCGAATGCATAACCAGATTCAGCACCTTCCATTTTACAAACTTTCTCTACAAATTCTGTAGTATTCGGATTGCTGAAACGGCTGTAAATATTTCTTTCTTTTTCTTCTGTAAAAGAAGCTCTCATATCTTCGGCATCTTCAAATACAAAGCTTGACGATAAGTATAATGGCACCGAATGCTCTAGATACTGAGATCTTTCTAATTGTGTTCTTATGGCTTGTGTTTCAAAACCAAATTCTTCTGTATTCATTGTGTTGTTTTGTTGTTTTGTTGTTTTGTTTAAAGTTTCAGGTTATTACTGAACTCAAAATTCAAACTGTTTAGAGAAATTATCTAATTCTCCAATTGACTAATTATCTAATTCTATAAAGCTTCGTTGTTCAAGACAACTTTATACTTAATTGTTGCTGTTGGTTCTACCGTTTTGGCTACAGAACAGTATTTATCAAAAGAAAGCTGTGCTGCTTTTTTAGCTTTTTCGGGATTGATATCGCCTTCTAAATAAAAAACGACATCAATTTCTTTAAAAGGTTTTGCTTCGCCAATTTGCACACGCTCACCTTCAACCTCAGCATTAAAAGATGTAATTTCCTGACGTTGTTTCTTTAAAATCGAAATCATATCAATCGCACTGCATCCAGCGACGCCCATTAAAACTAATTCCATTGGACTAGCTCCTAAATCGCTTCCGCCAAATTCGGCCCTGCTGTCAACATCAACTATGTGACCTCTTTCATTTTTTAATTTAAAATGAAACGCGTCATTTACTCTGTTTAACGTTACTTTCATGGTATTTTTCTTTTTTTTATTCTATATCAAAATCAATATTTCTTGCTTCTAAAACATTGATTTTACTTTCTATATCTATATGAAAACAATTGCTAAATAAAATCGCAAAACCTACTATCCATATTATAAAAATAATCCAAGTAGCTTCTTTTGCTGTAAATCTAGGTTCATTATTTTCGTCAACCCCTTTTATCACAAAAGGAAGTATGCCAAAAACTACAATAAATGAATTCCATAATATTGTAAAAATTAATAAACCAGTAATTGAATCATTCATTCCTGGAACGATCACGCTTTCTTCGTTATTTGAAGGATTCACGTAAACCAAGACTTTTTTACTGTTTTCTAATTTAGAATACAATCCGTCATGATCGTCAATATTGTTCATACCATAACCAAATGCAATTCTTTTTCCTGAATACTTTTTCCCTTCAATAACATAAAGATACCTAACAATAACTTCATGCGATATTGTGCCTTTATTTGAATGGGAAGTAATATCTGTTTTTTCAATATTAGCAGAAACTGGAGTCCATCCTTTAGCTTGTACAGCTTTAAAAATATTATACGAACTAAACAATAAAGTTCCCAATCCTACCAATAAAAAGGGAATAATGAATACTAATCCACAACCCCAATTTTTTAAAAACTTTTTAATATTTATTAAATTTAATATTTACGTCTAAAAACAAATACGGATCTTAAATCACTTGTCTCTTTTATCTAATTTACTCCAATATTCTAATACCTGTTTTTTAGAATCTGCCTCTAATGATTTAAAATTATCCGAGAATTTATCCGTCTTAAAATCATCCGAAATATTTGACTCAATGGTATAGAACTGATCTTTCTGTGAAAAAATCAAATGAACTGACTGCTGTTTGAAAGCGGCATCATACAATCCATAAATAAAAAGAGCGTCAACACTTTTATCTTTATTATAATCACCAAAAGCTTTTCGGCTTCCCCAAGCTGAAATGATTCCACTGTGATTAACTTCAAGAACAGCTTTTACAATCCATTTATCATTGACTTTTGTAAATCTTTGAAAATACATTTTGTCAGGATTGGCATTTTTTTCAATTTTCGAAAAAATAAAGACATTGTCTTCCTTTCCTACAACACTAACTTCATCTATTTGAATTGCTCGAACTCCTTTGTAAGGAAAAATTTCTTGTGTATAACTGTCTTTATTTCTGATAACATTAGAAATCTGAGCGGTCAAAATATTTGAGAAAAGCAGTAAAATCAGTAATTTTTTCATTCAATAAATATACATTAATTGGCTTTTAATAAATCTAAATCTGCACTCTAAAATCAAATTATCCTTTATCAGACAATCTCAAAATATCTCCAAAAACTCCTCTTGCTGTTACAGCAGAACCTGCACCGGCTCCTTGAATAACGATTGGACGATCTCCGTATGATTCTGTATAAATTTCGAAGAAAGAATCTGAACCTTTCAATCCGCCCAAAGCTGTATCTGAAGGAACTGAAACTAATTTTACTTCTAGATTTCCTTTATCGTTTTGCAAATCTCCAGACAATTCACCAATGTATCTTAATACATGATTTGGTTTCTGATCGGCTTTTATTTTGTCGTAAATCGGATCGAATTCTTTTAGTTTCGTTAAGAAATCAGCAACATTTCCTTCGCGTAAATGTTCTGGAATTAAATTTTGAATTGCGATTTCTTCGAACTCATTTTGTAAATCTAATTCTCTTGCCAAGATCAATAATTTTCTTCCTACGTCATTTCCGCATAAATCTTCACGCGGATCTGGCTCTGTATATCCGTTATCAATTGCTTCTTTCAGGATTTCGCTGAACGGAACATCTTTTGCAGAGAAATTATTAAACAAATAACTCAATGTTCCTGAGAAAACTCCTTTTATTTTTGTGATGTTTTCTCCAGAAAGGTGCAATAATTTAATTGTGTCAATTAATGGTAATCCTGCACCAACATTGGTTTCATACAAATAATTCTTTTGATTTTCGGCTAGCGCTTTTCTTAGTTCTTTATAGAAACCATAACTCAATGTATTAGCTACTTTATTAGACGAAATCAAATCGAAACTGTTTTCGACAAGCGGAATATAGTTTTCGACAAAACTTGCACTTGCAGTATTATCAATTGCAATTAGATTCTCCAAATGATGCTCATTTGCATAAGTGATAATATCATTTATGGTGTAGTTTTCTCCTTTTGTCTGAATTTCATTTTTCCAGTCTGAATTTACGCCATTTTTATTTAAAAGTACTTTTTTAGAATTTGCAATTGCAAAAACATTCAACTTAACATCTTTACGTTTTTCGATTGCTGATGCTGATTCTAAAATCTGATTGATTAAAGTTCCGCCTACTAAACCATGACCGATAATAGCAATATTGATTTTTTTGGAAACTCCAAAAATCTCACCATGAATTACGTTCAACGCTTTATTAAGTTCTGATTTTTTGACAACCAAACTTACGTTTTTACCTGTAACGGTATTGTTGAATAATATTGGAACTATTTTGTTTTTTATTAAAGCAGTGTAAGGTTTGTGAAAAGTACTTAAGTCCTGCCCAATAATCGAAATTACCGAAACATTATCTGTTACTGTAATCTGATTTACATCTTTTGAATAAAAGTCGTTTTCGAATTCTTTTTCTAATTCAACTACAGCTGTTGTCGCTTTATCAGTAGCAACAACAAGTCCAATTCCTCTTTCTGAAGAACCTTGCGAAATAATGCTGACGCTTATATTATGGTCGCCCATTACTTTAAAAATTCTGGCATCAACTCCAGATTTTCCAAGCAATCCTCGTCCTTCAAGATTTACTAACGAAACGTTTTCTAAAACAGAAAGTGTTTTAATTCCTTCTTTGGCAGAATCCGAAGTAATTAATGTACCGCGATTTTCGTGGTTGAATGTATTTAAAATACGAAGCGGAATATTTTTTTCTAATAATGGAATAATCGTTTTGGCATGCAGAATAGTAGCTCCAAAATTTGCCAGCTCATTTGCTTCGTTAAACGATAAATATTCTATTTTCTTAGCATCAGCAACTAAATCTGGATTTGCTGTGTAAATACCGTCTACGTGTGTAAAATTTTGAAGTTCTTCGGCATTTAGATAGTTTGCAATTAACGAAGCTGTGTAATTACTTCCGTTTCTTCCTAGAGTTGTTGTGTCGTTATTGTTGTTTGAACCTATGAAACCTGTTACAATATTAACAGTTGAACCATTATGTTCTTTGAAATAATTAATCACATTTTTCTTTGAAAGCTGCTCTAAAGGCTGAGCATCTCCAAATTTCGAATCGGTTTTAAGCAAATCTCTTGTATCAACGAAGTTGGCAGGAATTCCTTTTTCAAGCAAAATAGCCGTCAATAATTTAGCCGAAAGCAATTCTCCTTTAGACAAAATTTGATCTTTAATTTTTTTGCTGTAATCTCCAATTAAGCTTACACCTTCAAAAAGCTTATCCAAAACATTAAATTCTTCAGATAAATCTACTTGCGGATAATCTGATATTTGATATTTTTTAAAATTCTCTAATAATTCTTTATAGCTTCCGTTTTTGGCAGCGATGCTTAAAATAAATTCTAACTCGTCTGTTGCGTTTCCACGAGCTGATACCACTACAGCAATATTTTCGCCTTGACTTACTTTATCAGAAATGATTGAAACAACTTTATTAAGTCCTTCTCCGTTTGATAATGATTTACCTCCAAATTTTAATACTTTCATTTTATTTTGCTATTGTTTCTGCCTTAAAAATATCGGCAAGTAAATGATCTAATTGTTTGTACTCTATTAAAAAAGCGTCATGTCCGTGAACAGAATCAATTTCGCTGTAGGTGACATTTTCTTTAAACTTTTTTAATTCATTATAAGTTTCCAGATTTTCTTTTGGTGTAAAAAACAAATCTGAATTGATGGCCACGATATGAATCGCTGCTTTTGTTTTAGACATTAAAGTTTCGAAATCTTCGCTGTTTCTTGTAATATCGATGGTTTTAAGCAGCTGATTCATCAATTTATAAGATGACAATTGGTATCTCTGCTGCAGTTTTTTACCATGATGCGCCAGCCAGCTTTCTATATTAAAAATCAAGAGATCTTGATTGATGGTGCGTTGAAATTTTTCTTTGAATGATTCTGGAGAGCGATAACACAACATTGCATGAATTCTGGCATCTTCTATAGGTTTTGAAGAATTGTTCAGGATTTGCTCTTGCAGATAGCAATTTGCGATCATCCAGTCTGTCGACTTCCAGTCAGTTGCTATCGGAATTAAATGTTCTGTGATATTTGGTTCTAAAGCCAAGATTTCCCAAGCAATTCCTCCTCCAACAGAACCGCCTATTATTGTAAATACCTGTTCAATATTTAAAGCTTCAAGTCCTTTTATAAAAATTCGGGCAATATCTCTAGTGGTAAAGTCTTGATAGTTTTCGATTATAAACGAATCGTTTCCGTTTCCCGGAACATTAAATGCCAAAACGGTGTACTTGTTGGTGTCGATTGTTTTTTCTTCACCCACTAAATCATTCCACCATCCATTTTTTCCTGTAACCTGCGCATTTCCGGTTAAGGCATGATTTACCAAAACTATAGGCGCGGTATGCAAAGGTCTGCCAGAAAGCGTAAAGCTTAATGGTAAGGATGAATAAAGTGCACCACTTTCTGTGATGAAATCTTGAATTATAATGGGATTGGGTCTATTTTCCAATTTCAAATCTTTTTATTTTTGATTTGTATGTGGAAATATTAGAAAGAAAGTCTAGAGTGAAACTAGAAAAATTCTTGTTGTTATCTTTCCACGTTTGGGCGTGGTAGAATGCAGCACCTTCTTCGATTTAACGAAGGGTTGCTAAGGATTCATCGGGTCTAATCCCTCGTCCTTTCTTTATAACATTTTCAATACGTTTTTGAACTTAAAGGTGCAAATTAACTACTAATTTCTTAAACAAGCAAATTTTATCGAAATTGATTCTGCAATTTCTTAAACATAATTCAACAAAACTATTGTACGCAAAAAATTACCGAACAAACTGCCCAGTAAGTTTATGCAGGTTTTACCCTATTTTATTACACTTTTTGATTTAGATAAAAAGCGTTTCATTTTCTTTTGAATACATCAAAAACAATAATGAGTTCGGATCTTTTTTCTCCGTTTTTTTATCTGCCTCGTTTATACCGAATCTTGGGTGTACCAATTCATTTGTCGGCGGCGGCAAATTGTTTCTTTTTGTTCTTATGCTTTTCAATGTTCTTGTTAAGTAGTTTAATGTGCTCATGATATTTAAGTTTAAGTTAGTTTGCGTTTTATAATCTTTACTTTTTCTTTAATTCTTTGTTATGGTAACCAAATGGAATAAAAAAACCCTTTTGGGTTTTTAATACCAAAAGGGTTTAAGTTTTATTAGAACTTATATATACTTTTAGTATCAACAGACGCATACACAAATACGTGCGACATTGAACATCTTGTTCATCTGTAGTGACTTATTCATTTGCGATTTGACTGTTATTTTAAAAAATTCTTGCATTTGTTTGTTTTTATAAGCTTCTCGAAACTGCTGAAAATACTTCTATTGATTTTAAAATTTATTCAGCGGTTTTAACCGACGTGCATAACTATTATTTAGATTGCTAACTTATTGTATTTGATAGTATTTAGGGTCATACAAATGTGCGAATATTTTTTCAATATCGCAAGTATTTCAAAAGAAAAAAATCTTAAAAAACGTTAAAAAACAACCTTTTATCGTTAAAAAACACCCTACAAAATTGTGTTTTCACTATTTACAGGTTTAATCTTACAAAAAATTAACTAACTTTTCTGTTTCAATCTATCAAAGAACTAGCTCCTAACATTAACTTCACTTACAGCCAAACGGCTTCTTTGTTTTTAATTTTCTCTGATACTTTCAAAATATCTGTAATTATACCTCTGGAAATTGCTTGTCTGCATGGGGCTGCACTTTGTATTACAATTGGGGTATTTGAATAGGATTCTGTATAAATTTCAAAAATGGTATCAGAACCTTTTAACTGTCCTATTGCTGATGTTATGGGTTCTGAAATTAATTTTACTTCCAATATGTTTTTTTCAACATCATATTCACCAACATATCTTAAAACATGATTTTCTGCCTGCGCAATTTTTTCGATTCTAAAGGATTTGTCGATTGCCTCTCTATTAAGAACTCCATTTTTCTCTAAATGTTCTTCTTTTATAAGCGAATCAATCTTTATATCTGAGAGTTCAAACTCTTTTCCTATTTCCCTAGTTAAAATCAACAGCTTTCCTGCTGTGTCATTTCCTGATAAATTTTCTTTAAAAGTAGAACGCATTAATCCTAATAAACCTGCATCTTTTAAAATGGAAGAGAATGAATTGTCTTCTGTAGAAAATCTATTAAACACATAACTAAGGTTATCTGAAAATACGCCTCGAATTTTCGTGATTTTTTCTCCTGAATAATAAAGATCTCTTAATGTCTGTAAAACCGGAAAACCAGTATCAACTGAGGTTTCGTATAAAAACTCTTTATCATACTTTTTAAGATTTTCTCTAATTTGTTTGTAAAGATCTATTGAGAGCGTATTTGCTTTTTTATTTACGGCAACAATATTAAATCCGTTTTCGATCAATGTATTATAATGACCAATAAGTTCATCGCTTGCTGTAGCATCTACGGCTATTAAATTCTCAAATTCATTTTCTTTTGCAAATTCGACAATATCTTCAACTCTAAAAGGAACTGCCAATTCTCTAAAATTGGTTTCCCAAGCATATCCAACGCCTTCTTTCTCGAAAAAGGCAACTGTAGAATTGGTAATAATTGGAAAATGAAAGTCGATATTTTTACTCTGAAGGAAAAACTCCTGACTTTCTATAATCTGATTGATTAAAGTGCTTCCTATATTTCCTATTCCAAATAGAATAATATTTATTTTAAGCTTTGACATAATTTTTAGTGTTTTAAAACTATAAAGAGATTTTATTATAAAAAATCACCTCTAGCAGAACTCACGCTGCTAAAGGCAATTTTTCAAACAAAAAACAAAAAAACCTAATTTTTACTGATATTGTACTGCGCTTTAGCTACGTTTTCAAACACCGATTTTAAATCGGCAATCAAATCCTCAATATCTTCTATTCCAACAGAAAGTCGGATTAAATCTTTTGAAACTCCAGTCGATAATTGATCTTCTTCAGACAATTGCTGGTGTGTTGTGCTTGCAGGATGAATTATCAATGATTTTGTGTCACCAATATTTGCCAAAAGCGAGAACAGTTTCGTTTCGTCAACTACTTTTTTGGCCGCTTCAAAACCTCCTTTTAATCCAAAAGTAACAACACCGCTTTGTCCTTGCGGCAAATACTGCTGTGATAAATCATAATATTTACTTGATTTTAAACCTGGATAATTTACCCACACAACCTCATCTTGTTTTTCTAACCATTCGGCTAAAGCCAAAGCATTTTCGCTGTGTTTTTTAATTCGAATTGGCAGCGTTTCTAATCCTTGAATAATTTGAAAGGCATTGAACGGACTCAATGCTGCTCCAAAATCACGCAATCCTTCGATTCTTGCTTTTGCTATAAAAGCTGCATTTCCTAAGGCTTCGTGGTACACTAATCCGTGGTATCCAGCAGAAGGCTCTGTAAATTCGGGGAATTTTCCGTTAGACCAATCAAAAGTTCCGGCATCAATAATAGCACCGCCTAATGAAGTTCCGTTTCCGGCAATATATTTTGTCAGGGAATGAATCACTATGTTTGCTCCATGCGCAATTGGATTCAGTAAATAAGGTGTAGCAACTGTATTGTCTACGATAAAAGGAACTTTGAAGTTTTTGGCTTCGACCGAAATTCCTTTTAAATCTAAAACATCTAATTTTGGATTTCCAAGAGATTCTACAAAAAATGCTCTTGTATTTTCTTTAGCTGCTTTTGTAAAGTTTTCTGGTTTTGAAGGATCTACGAAAGTTGTTGTAATTCCTAAACGCGGTAATGTTACACTTAATAAATTATAAGTTCCGCCATACAAACTATTTGAAGCCACAATGTGATCGCCGGCTTTTAACAATGTCAGCAAGGCTGTAGAAATTGCCGATGCTCCCGAAGCTGTTACAACGGCTCCAATTCCGCCTTCCAGTGTCGCTAAACGCTGCTCTAAAACATCGTTTGTTGGGTTGTTTAATCTTGTATAGATAAATCCTGCTTCGGCAAGACCAAATAAATTGGCGGCATGATCTGAATTATTAAATACATATGATGATGTTTGATAAATTGGCACCGCTCTTGTTCCTGCATTTTTAGTAACATCGTGTCCTGCGTGTAATGCGTTTGTTGCAAATTTTTGTGTACTCATGATTTCTTAGTTTTTTAGGTATTGTTAATACTATTATATATTGTTATTTGATTTTGAAATTGTAATTTAAATAAAAAGATCTTCATCTTCTAGATCATACATTTGAAACAGCAGCGATTTTTGACTTTTTATATTCTGCTCTGTATTTATTCTTACAACTTCTTTTGTTATCTCTTCTGATATGCTATTGTTATTTTGAGAATCGTTTCTCAATAAATATTCTATTGCGATTGAATTTAGTGTTTTCATAATTTTAATTTTAAATGTGTGAATTAAAAAAAAGCCCTTTCGGATGGCGACCAAAAGGGCTTATAGTTCTAACTATAACAAAGATTTTATCTTTCACTTTTGGCAACAGCAAGTTGGGATGCACATTTGCATCATACTACAACACATCATATTTTTTCTTGCTATTGTTTTCATTTTAATTAAAATTTAAGTCTTATTTTAAATTCTACTAATTCGATAGAGTAAATGTAATAAGTATTTATTTAACTACCAAATTAAAAATTGATATTTTATATATTTTTTTCTTCTAGTACTGAAAATCAAATAATCAGCATTAAAAATCAAGATTAAAAAGTTTAGCTGCTCGCTATAGGTATCGGGATAACAGATTACAAAGATTCAAAAAAATCAATGCTAATTCAGTTAATCCGCACATCCCGATACCTATCGCGAGCAACCGACTCTTTCAACTTTTAAAATTTAAAGCTCAAACGAGCAAAACCAAATCTACCGTTTAATCCAAATTGAGATACGGCTCTTGAGTATGCAAATTGATTTGCGTTGCTCAAATCTGTACTTGGCGCAGGCGACAATGTTGGAGTTGTATTTGTAAATGCAGGAGTTGCAGGATTATTTCTATCTGGATAAACATCTCCTATATTATTAAAACCAATTGTTGCTCTAAAATGCTCATTGATTTGATATCCTAAAGATAAGTCTGTAACCAATTTTGCACTATATTCTGGATGTTCGTATACTGACGAAAATCCGTCTAAGTTTACATCTGTTGCTCCTGGATCTGTAACTTTTCCAAAATAGCTGTTTCTTAAATAAATATCTAATTTCTTAATACTGAACGTTGTCATTAAATTTGCTTTCAACTTCGGAATTGCTTCTTCTAAATAAATTCGGCTTGATTCAGGAAAAAATGAATAAATATAAGGGTCTCCACCTGCATCAATTATAGATTTTGGAATATGTAAATCACCTACTCTCTTGGTCTCATTATAGCTTAATGCTAAATCGTTTCGAATGATGAAATCCTGAATTACATCATATTTTTGAGAAATTACTAAGTCAATTCCTTTCGTTTCAGAGTCAATTCCGTTTGTCCAAAACGAAGCTCTTTCTACACCTTTAAGATCAAACGCTTGTTGAAACAATGTCAAGGCATCTTTTTGACTTTGTGAAGTTGCCGCATTTATCTGCGCATCTGTTGGTCTTGCATATTGTCCTGACAATACAACTCGGTCATTAATTCTGGTAAAGTAAGCATCTGTTGCAATTGTAATATTTGCTGCAGGAATTTTAAATGTAAATCCTGTACTGATACTTTTTGATTTTTCTGGTTTTAAATTTTCTACTCCAATGCTTTTTGCAGCTTGTGAATCATTTGTAAAATAACCTACTTGATAAGGCGAGCCATTAATAAATTGTGTTGAACTTGATTCAAAATATTTTTGTTGTAACGAAGGCGCTCTAAAACCAGTTTGTCCAGAAATTCTCCAATTTATGTTTTCATTTAATTTTAAAAGAGAGGCTAATTTAAAAGTAACTGTACTTCCAAAATCTGAATAGTTTTCATAACGCGCCGCTCCATTTACCAGCCATTTTTCTGTGGCATTCAATTCTAAATCTATATATGCCGCTCCACTTTTTCTATCTCTTTCTTTAGCATCTGAAGGTTGAAATCCAGAAAATCCTTGCGCTCCAGCACCACGTTTGTTGCCAAAAAAGTCAGTAACAATTAAAGGTGAATTACTTGGAAGAATTCCAGAAACTACATTTCCGTTTACATCATACAATCCGTATGAAGCTTCTTCACCTTGTTTAATTTGATAGTTTTCATATCTAAATTCTCCACCAAAAGCGACATTCAAACCTGCCAGAACATCATATTTTCTACTAAAATCAAGATTTGTTGTACTTTGTAAAAACGAAACTTTACCTGCATCAAAACTAAATGGCGAATTGGTTCCTAAAGTTGCATTAATAGTATTGTTTACATCATACTTAAAAGAGTTTGTTCCAAGGTTTGAACTCAAATCTGTATCAAAACCAAATAATTCTGTAGTAACCCCTACTGCAGCCGAAGCATCTAGAATGTCTGATTCTATCTCAGGCAAGAATCCATTTTGGTACACTTGTGTAAAAGTTCCTGAACCATTTGGAAGTCTATTAAAAGCATACGATTTACCATTTCTATATGAGATTCCACCAAATGAATATAAAGATGTGATTTCGCTTAAAGGATATTTTGCATTATAATATGCCTGTCCAGAAGCCAGTTCTGACTGACCAACACTCATATTGTAATCACTTCTTTGCTGACCTCTGTATGCCAATTCATTATTAGTTACATCAAAGTTCAAAGCAGTCTGCATTTGTGTAAGCGTTGATGCCGAAGCAATAGCGCTTTGCTGTGCAGGCGTAAAATAACTTACTTGCGGCGCATATTGTTTTAATGATGTCAAAATTTGCGCTGAGTTTGGAGTTGTATTTATGTTACTAAACAGCGAGTTAATTTCAACACCGTTTTGCGCCGCTCTGTTCTCAACAGCATTGTAAGCATTAAAAATAGCATTACTTCTAATTCCTGCACGACTTGTTGCTTGTCTGGTTACAGCTGTACCAGTAATATTTAAGAAACTTCCCGGTTTTCCTAAAGAAGTTCCATAATTTAAATCAACTTGTGCAGTTTGTCCGTCAGCACCGCCTTTAAAGTTGTTAGATCCTGACGATAAATTTGCACCGTACTGAATACCTCCTGATAGATAATTAGCATTCTTTTTAAGTACTATATTAATTACTCCGGCAATAGCATCTGAACCGTATTGAGCTGCCGCGCCATCTCTTAAAACTTCAATTCTTTCGATTGCAAAAGATGGGATTGCATTTAAATCGGTTCCTACTGAACCTCTTCCTGGTGATCCGTTTATATTTACTAAAGCACTTGTATGTCTTCGTTTTCCGTTTACCAAGATCAAAACCTGATCTGGCCCTAAACCTCTTAATTGTGCAGGATCAACGTGATCTGTTGCATCAGCTGTAGATGTTGCATTACTGGTAAACGATGGTGCAACATAATTTAATATTTGAGTTACGCTGGTTTGCGGCGCTCCTTTTGTTATTTCAGATACATTAAAAACATCAACCGGAACCGGCACATCTGTTTTAACTCTATTTTTACTTCTTGAACCTATTATGGTAACTTCTGACAGTTCATTATTCTTCAAACTATCCTGCTCTTTTTTATTTTCCTGAGCTTGAATGCCTGAAAAAGTCAGCAGACCTAAGGCGATTAATACATTTTTTTTCATTGTTTTTCTGATTAATTAGTGTTTTGTTTGGTTTTAAAAAAGAATTACAGTCGTTCTTGTGCAAAAAAAAACCTCTGCAGATTGCAGAGGTTCTATGTATATATTTTTGAAAAAAAACTACAATAGTATCTCTGCGGATAACTCCGGCATCTTACAAGACATCATATTGCAAACTGTTGTTTTCATTTTTTTGTTATTTTGATGGGGCAAAGTTGCAAACTATTTTTGAATCGACCAAACAAAAACAGAAATAATTTCTATTACCCTATCAATTTAGTATGTTATGTTAAATTTACGCCTAAAAAAACAAAAAAATCAAAACTTTGATTTGCAAATCAAAATGGTTTTATACCTTTGCACGCGAATACAGAGGAAAAATTTGAACTGATTGCAACCTCTTCATAATGAAACGGTTCGTTATGGATGCTGAAACAAATATTTCAGTAGTAAAAAATGCTAAAGCAGAAACTCTCCTTTAGCCCTTTTTAGCAATTATTTTTCTCGCTTAATTTTAAATTTAATACATTATTATGGCTTATTTATTTACGTCAGAATCTGTTAGTGAAGGGCATCCAGACAAAGTTGCAGATCAAATTTCGGATGCATTAATTGATAACTTTTTGGCATTTGATGCTGACTCAAAAGTAGCTTGTGAAACTCTTGTTACTACTGGTCAGGTAATTTTAGCTGGTGAAGTAAAATCGAATACTTATCTTGATGTACAGCAAATTGCACGCGACGTAATCCGTAAAATTGGATATACTAAAAGCGAGTACATGTTTGAAGCAAATTCTTGTGGAATTCTTTCTGCAATTCATGAGCAGTCTGCAGACATTAATCAAGGTGTTGACAGAGCTAAGCCAGAAGAGCAAGGTGCTGGTGACCAAGGAATGATGTTTGGTTACGCTACAAACGAAACTGAAAACTTCATGCCATTAGCGCTTGATTTATCTCATAAATTATTACAAGAATTAGCAATCTTAAGACGCGAAAATAACGAAATCACTTATTTACGTCCAGATGCTAAATCTCAGGTAACTTTAGAATACAGCGACGATAACAAACCAACTCGTATTGATGCGATTGTTATCTCAACTCAACATGATGATTTTGACGAAGAAGCTGCAATGCTTGCTAAAATCAAAAAAGATATTGTTGAAATTTTAATTCCAAGAATCATTGCTAAAAATCCAGCTCACGCTCATTTATTCAATGATAAAATCAACTACCATATTAACCCAACAGGAAAATTCGTTATTGGAGGTCCTCACGGAGATACTGGTTTAACTGGAAGAAAAATCATCGTTGATACTTACGGTGGAAAAGGTGCTCACGGTGGTGGTGCATTCTCTGGAAAAGACCCAAGTAAAGTAGATAGAAGTGCTGCTTACGCAACTCGTCATATCGCTAAAAACTTAGTTGCTGCTGGTGTTGCTGACGAAATCTTAGTACAGGTTTCTTACGCAATTGGAGTTGCTGAACCAATGGGTATTTTCATTGAAACTTACGGAACTTCTAAAGTAAACTTAACTAACGGTGAAATCGCTAAAAAAGTAGAAGCTATCTTTGATATGCGTCCTTACTTTATCGAGCAAAGATTAAAATTAAGAAATCCTATTTACAGCGAAACTGCTGCTTACGGACATATGGGACGTAAACCAGAAACAGTTACTAAAACTTTCTCTGCTCCTGGAGGAAACACAAAAACAGTTACTGTTGATTTGTTTACATGGGAAAAACTTGATTTTGTTGACCAAGTAAAAGCTGCATTTGGATTGTAATAATTCAGATTCTTTAATATAAAAATGGCTGTCTATAAATTTTAGACAGCCATTCTTTTTTTACAGCATATAAATTGGACGCAGATGACACGGATTCGCTATCGCGAAAACGCGGATGACACGGATTTTTTTTCTTTGTTTATTTTCTGCTTTGAGCAGAATATAAAATAAAATCCGTTTTCATCCGCGTCTTTACGAAGTAAATTCGTGTCATCTGCGTTCAAACAATAATACAGATCAAACCTAATCTATAAAAATCGTTTATCGCTCTAATTGCACATTTGGCAAAGTTTTAGGACGATTGGCATCATTTGATAAAATCCAACCTGTACGATACATCCATTCTGTCATTTTGCGCAGTTTTACGTAATCAATGTTTTCAGACTCATCCATTGGAGTATGATATTGACTGTGCAGCACGCTTGTAAAGAAAACAGCAGGAATTCCTCTTTTCGCATAAGGCAAATGATCTGAACGGAAGTAAAAATACTCAGGATGTTCTGGTCTGTCCCAAAGTTTATCCAAATCAAATTTTGGTCCCTCGTCATTTGCTTTTTTGGCAATGGCTACTAAATCAGATGAATTTTCATGAGGAGAACTAGAGCCAAGCAATGCTGCTTGATTTACATTGTTTCTTCCAATCATATCACCGTTTAAAACTGCTACAATGTCTTTTTCTGGAACTGTAGGATGCGCTGCATACCATCTCGATCCTAACAATCCGCGCTCTTCAGAACCATGAAATACAAACAAAGCTGTTCTTTTTCCCGGCTGTTTTTTATAGGCTCTTGCAATTGCCAGCATTGCTACACAAGTACTTGCATTATCATCTGCTCCGTTATAAATAGAATCCTGACCATATTTTTGACGTACTCCGTCATGATCTTGATGACCGCTGAAAAGTACATATTCATTTTTCGGCTTAGGGTCTGTTCCTGCAATTGTACCCACAACATTTACTGAAGGATATTTATAGGTTTCAGAAACTACTTCTGTTGACAAAATATCTTTTGTCGTTTTTAAATATTCTAATTGATCTCCGTGTACCCAAAAAACTGGCATTGTTGCACCTATTTTGTCACGGAAACCTTCAATTCCGTAAATTCCTCTTGTCATTTGCGGTTCAACTTGAGACCAGCTTTGTTCTGCTAATTCGTCAGCAACCATAATAAGCGCTACAGCACCTTTTTTTACAACAAGATCATAATACTTATTTCGTACCAAACCTGGATACCTTCTGTCGAAAAGCGAAATATCATCAGCAATTCCTTCTTTTGAAGCCAGTAAAACAACTGCTTTTCCTTTAATGTCGGCTTTTTCGATTTCTTCTTTTGTTGCGGCTCCCAAATACACTAAAGAACCTTCAACTTTTACATTAGTTGTTTCTGCAACCAGAACATCTTTCCATAATTTATATTCTTTCTTGCCTATTTTAAATTTTGTATTTGGCGTAACCTGATGTCTGTACAAATCAAAAAACTGAAAATAAGTTCCATCGTCTCCAGCTGGAGC
Organism: Flavobacterium sp. FlaQc-30; assembly: GCF_044005885.1. Lineage (NCBI taxonomy): Bacteria > Pseudomonadati > Bacteroidota > Flavobacteriia > Flavobacteriales > Flavobacteriaceae > Flavobacterium > Flavobacterium sp. FlaQc-30. The sequence continues at coordinate 202,713 of NZ_JBIPCO010000001.1, forward strand.
CATTCCGGCTTCTTTAGCTTTATTAGCAAGCCACATCGATACTTTTAGTTCATCAAGTGTTCCGGCTTCACGACCATTAAAATGATCTCCAGCCATTTGATACATATCGGTTCTAAGATCTTTATCTGTTATTGCCGAAACTAACGGTTTTTTAATTGCCTGTGCAAAAGTCAGTGCGCCAGAGGCAAGTAAAACAAGGAGCATTTTGTTTTTCATACATTTTAATTTAGTATTTCAAACTTAAGCATTTCGAGGCAATTTTTTCGATTTTTTACATCAAAAACAGCAAATAGCAACGATTAATAAACAAAAATGGCTGTCAATATAGACAGCCATTTCATTTTTATCAACTATTGATTTTAATACGTTCCGTTTTGCATTTTAGTTAATGTCTCTTTAATTTCTGCAGCCGTTTCTGCTTCAACCTGAGGATTCAAATATTTCACAGCCAATGTTTGCGTTTCAATTGCTTTTTGTTTCTGCCCGTCTTTATAATATAATTGTGCTAAAGTGTCTAAATAGTAGGGATTATTCTTGGTTACAACCAAACTATATTCTGACCAATTGATTGCTGATTTTATATAATCAGCATTCTCAGGTTTTAAAACAACTGCCCACGCTGCCGAGTTGCAAAGGTTTGAATTATATTCTTTGAATGAATTCCATCCGTTATACGAATAATCAGAATTATAATCGATTGTTGCAAATAAATCGTCTAAGCGCTGAATTGCATTTCCTTTTTCTGTTGACAAATAAGTCTCAAAATAAGCGCTGAATTCTTTTAAAAGAGCAGCATCATTACCATTCTTTTCTGCCTCTTGACTTAGATAGTTTAAATAATTTTTGTAGCAGTCGAAACCGCCTTTTCCTGCTGCAATTAACTTTTTGTATACGGCAATAGCTTTATCTTGACTTGTCTTCCCTTCGGTTTCATCTTGTGCCGCATAAGTATCTTGCTGTAAAGCAAATGAAATTTCGGCGCTTAGGTTTCCTATTTTCACTCCGTCAGCCGATTCGACTGTACTTTTTTCAACCTCTTTGTTTATTTTTTCAATAGCATCATAGTGTTTTATCAAATAATCTATTGCTAAGAAATCAGTGTCATTAAGAATTTTTTCTTCCTTGAACAGCTGTTTAGTAAATCCTTGATCTTTGATTTCTTTTAAAATCGCTTCTACCAAAAGCATATTTGGTTTGGTATCTTTTTGATGTGTTTCAATAAGTTTTTTCCAAATCTTTTCGATTCCTTTTTTATCTTGGACTGCTTTCGTTACTACAAAATCTGTTGAATTAGGATCTGTTACATCATTAGTATCATAATCGTATGAAACTTCTAAAGCTGAAACTTTATTAAAAGCGTTTATCAAATCTGCATCTGTTGCTTTTTTATTTTTTATTGCTTTATCAAAAACTAAAAAAGCATCTGCACGTTTTAGCTGACGGTAGAAATCACTGTAATATCCAAATTGATATTCCTTGCCTGCTAAATCTGATTTTGCTTCTGCTAATACTTCTCCATCACCATTCAAAACTATTATAGCAGGATCGTTTGCAATTTTATTGTTTTTCAGCCATTTTTTATCTTCGGCTCCTGCCAAATAAAAATTGTACACATCATATTGAGGATTGTATTCGGTATACATATTATATCCAATCTGTGTTTCCTGACCTTTTATAAAGAAATCAAAATCAGTTTTTGCAGAATCTTTGCCATTCACTACAACTACTAAAAATTTATCTTTGACTTGTTTGGTTGCGGCAAGTGCATTTTTTAGATTATTTTCTATCTTAAGCTTAAAATCTACTTGGCTTACCGCTGCAATACTATCAAGGGAAAGAGGTTCTGCAACGCTGTCTGCTGCAGCTGATGCTGCTAAAGCTTCTTCTTTTCCTGGATAAGTCCAGTTTGAAACAGTTTTACTTTCGAGCGGAATAACTTTTTGAGATTTCTCTGGCTGAGCATTTTTTTCATTAAAAAATGTCAACGGATTTTTTCCTGCTTTCTCAGAAATTTTCAACCCGCCAATCTTTTGATCAAAAAAACCAGACAGCTTTAAATCGCCTAAAACTGGCAATTCATACTTAATTGTTATTTCTGAAACTTCTTTTGGTAAAGCATATTTATAAACACTAGAACTTCCTTCGTAGCCTTCATACACTAAATACAAAAAATCGGCTTTGTCAATTTCAAACTCTAAATCGGCTTTGATCCAATTAGGGTCTAACTTGGTTTTTATATCTATCAAACTTTGATATTGAACTGAATCTGATCCCTTTTGAGTTCCAATATAAAAAGGATAATAGGCTGGATCTATAAATTTTACTTTGATCTTTTTTGCTTTACTATTGTTTACAAAAGAAAGATCAAAAATATTTTTATCTTTTCCATTTTGTACAAAAAGTAATGAATCTCCTTTGATTTCATAATCACCAGAATATAGAATCAACTCATATTTATTATTATCTAATAAATTAAGCTTGATTTTTTGACCTTTATCTGTAGATAGATATGATCCTTTTTCAATTGTTTTTGTCTGGGAGAATGCAGACATTCCGCTAAACAAGAGCATTAAACTCCAAATAAGATTGCGCATGACTAAAATTTTGTGGTTAATTTTGTTGCGCAAAGGTATTTCTTTATTGTCTGAATCGGAACACTTAAATCTAAAATAATGTAACTAAAATACTATAAATTGTATTTCATTGAGAATATGATATATCGCGGCTGAACGGTATATTGAGAAACCCTTGTAGAGAACTGCGAGAAGCTGTCGTCGTTAAGATATTTTGTATTTAATAAGTTTGTTGCAGAAACTTTGTATTCCCATTTACTGTTCTTTTTTTGGTAAATTAAACTGGCGCTCAAGAAATCATATTCGTTATCTACGGTTTTATTTCCGTTATAATAATGGTAGAATTCATATTCTGAAACAAACGAAAAACTTTTTAAAAAGTAATAATCTAGTCGGGCAAATGGCTTATCTGTATAATAAGTAGAACCGCTGTATTTGTTGATTAACGCATTGTATCCAAATTCAATATTGGGGAAGTTTTTATAATTTGTCGATGCCTTTAATGTGTAGCTCTGCACAAAACTTTCTGTCGTTGCCAGTTTATCATTTTGAATATTGTTGAATTTCGACCAGTTTAAACTTGCAGTTGCCGACGCTTTATAATTTTTCAAGAAAGAACGTCCGTAAGTTCCCATTCCGCTAAAAGTTTCATCGGCTAAATTTGAATTGTATGGTGTTGATGATTGATTAATTCCTTCAAAATCGGCTTTGGTTTTTATAGCATCTACTTTTTTAGTGTAAGATGCATTGGCAAAAATATTCTCAAAATTAAACATATTGTATTTAAAGTAACGAAGCGAATGTACTTGAGAAGTCGCATTTTCCAGAAATCTATTACCGCGAAATAAACTGCTGTAATCAGACAAAACATAACCCGCAGCTAACTGATTAATATCTGTAAAATCATTGGTTAAAGAGAAATTATAGGTCAGCGTTTCTGATTTTTTGATTTGATATAAAGCGAAGAAATCAGGCAGTACTTTTACAAAATTTTGCGAGTAGTTTGTACCTAACTGCGTATTTGTCATTTGGTATGAATGTACGCTTACTCCAGGAGTCAAAGTAAATTTTCCTGTTAGGATTTTATAATGAAAACCTAGAAAGACATCATTAAAATTATAATTTACATCATTATTATTGGCCGCATCATTCAAATCATTTTTATCTCCGTTATCTAACATCTGAAAAATATGAGAATTAAAATCCTGATACGAATAGGTATTTCCTAAAGTTATATTGATGTTGCTTTTTGGTGTTACCATATAATAATAATCCAACTTAGCATCTAGTTTATTAGTCTTTACAAATCGGTTTTGATTGAGATCATTCCTTTTTTGACCAGAAATATAGCCTGACAAATCAAATGGCTGCGTGCGCAAATTGGCGTTATAAAACGGGTTTTCATCTTGATATAAATGCTGCATTTCAAAAGCAAATATATTCTTGGTACTTTGTGTATAATACAAACTCAAATTTTGATTTATTGAGGTCGGATCTTGTTTTTTGCCTGTCAAAATAGTTTCAACTGTTGAGGCATTATTTACAATTGATTCGCGTAGCAAATCTGTATCTTCATTTTGTTTTGATAATTTGGTTAAAATATCATAATCAAACTGAAATTTATCATTTGGTTTATAGGTTGAACTTAATTTAAAAAGTCCCAAATTATTCTTTTGATGCGTTAATTCATCTCGTTTTTGCTGATCTCCAGAATCAAGAATTGTAGTCTGTGATTTGGTTTCAAGATCTGTTTTTGAAGTTGATAGAATTCCAAAACCGCTAATATTCCATGCTTTTGAAACGGAATAAGCGAAGTTTGTTGCTCCAAATTTGGTTTCAATTTCTTTGGCGCGATTATTTCTTAAAATAGAAATTCCTAAATCATTTGAAGAAACATTAAAAGAACTCCCTCCCTTTTTCATCATATTTTTAAAACCGCCGGTAAACTTAAAATAATCTTGTGCGGTAAGCGGCAGCTCTCCAATATTATTAAAATTGGTGATTAAATTAATGCTGTATTTTGGACTGTAATAAAACAATTTTGGGTTAATAATATATCGACTGTCTAGTTCTGCAACTCCAATTCCTGCGGTAACATCTCCAAACCAAAAGTTTTTCTTTCCTTCTTTTAGTTTGATATTCATCGCTACATTATCTTGATCGTTTTCTAAGCCTTTTAAAGCACTTACTTCGTTATAATTTCTAAGAACCTGTACTTTATCAATGGCATCTGCTGGAATATTTTTAACACCTAATTTGGTATCACCGTCAAAAAAGTCTTTGCCTTCAACCATCAATTTACTCACTTTTTTTCCTTCAACTTCAATTTCTCCATCGGCGTTTACTTCCACTCCCGGTAGTTTCTTCAAAACATCCTCAAGTTTCTTTTCTGTTCCAGATTTAAACGAATCGGCATTATAAACAATGGTATCTCCTTTTATAGAAACTGGCATTTCACGCACAATTTCTACTCCTTCCAATTCAATTCCTGCTCCATCTAAAACAATATTCTGGCTGATATTTTCAGTTTTGGCCGAAACGGCAATTTCCTTAGATTTCATTCCAAGATAACTTACTTTGATTGTATAAGAGGTATTCGATTTTAAAGTAAGCTGAAACTTCCCTTTATCATTAGTAATCCCATAAGAATCCATTGCTTTTGTTCCGTTGTTAACTGCCATAATATTGGCCATTTCCAACGGATTTTTTTGTTCGTCCTGAATAACTCCATCAAAACGAACACTCTGAGAAAAGGATATAGAAGTAAAAAATAAGGCGAATAAAAAAAGCGTCTTGTTCATCAAGAAAATAATTAGGATAAATATTTTAGAGTTAGCGTTTTATCGCCTGATCATTATTGTATTTCCTCCACCTGGACCACCTTCGCGTCCGCGATTCATTTCTCTAAATTCTTCCATTTTTTTAATCACTGTTGCGTCGTACTCTTTTTGAGAAATAACTTTTCCTTTTTTTGAGGGTTTTATCTCGACTTTATCTTTAGAATTCAACACTATTTTGGAACATAAAATGTTAGTTTTGCCATCATTTACTTCTAGAATCAAACCCGGAAGTCCCCAATAATTTTCTGGCCCTTGATTAACTGGAATTTCTGGTGTATACCAAGCCGTAACTACGATTTGTTTAGGAATTTCAAAATTATCTTCAAAATTTGTTTTAGTTTCTCCTGACGTCTTTTTTACCTCTTCCTTTTTATCATCATTGTTTTTAGGTCTGAAGTTTCTAAAATCAGTTTTACTGGCTTCTTTAACCGCTGTTGCTTTAAAACAGTTGTAACCTCCAATTTGCTTGGTTTCCTGCTCTAGTTTCCATTCTAATTTTGGAAGGGAATCTACAACTAGAAATTCTTTTCCCATAAATTCCTTATCAACCGTGTACGATTTTGTTTTAACATCTTTATAAAAAGTGCCGCCGCCGCCCAAAAACGAATTCATCATAACTCGCATTCCGCCGCCTTGCTGTCCGGGAGTTTCGAGTTTTTCTTCTTCTTTATAAATGGATGCCGATTTGTCAAAATTTAAAATAAATGTTTTCTCGAGCATTTTTTTCAGACGCTCTTCCATACTTTTTTGCATTTCTGGTGTTATATCGCGATTTCCGGTTCTCACACCTTCAAATTTAGGCGCTTGAGTTTTAGATTCGTAAACCGCTAATCCTTGAAAATCTTTTTGTGCTTGTACTTGACTAAAAACAAGAATCAAAAGCAAGTAAAATCCTTTTTTCATTTCTTTCTTTTTGTAATTCGGTAAGCTTTTCAAAACTTACACTCAAATGTATTATTAATTTTAAAATACTGAAAATTAAATATATCAATCTTAGAATGTCATCGACAAAATTAAGTTTTTGTAAGACTATTAGAATTTAGAAAGATATAAACTTTAAAACAACTAAAACTCTAATTTTAAGAGATTCTTTGACGTGGTTTTTGTACTTTGGCATTTCGAAACCCAATCTTTTATGAGCAAAATACATCGTCTTATTTTTTTACTGCTTTTTATTTCGTGCTCGTTTTCGACTTTTTTTGGGCAAATCCAAAAAATAAAACCCGATGTTGTTTCTAAATTTGAGGCTGATGTTGATGACTTTATTGGCTTTGATTCTTTTGGGTATGGCTATGATATAAAGAACAATGTTTTTAGAAAAGTAAAAGGCAGTGAAATCTTTGAATATAAAAATGTGTCTTTGGGAAACATCAGCAAAGTTGATATTCAAAATCCACTTAAAATGGTTTTATACTACGAAGACTTTAATAGCGTTGTTTTATTAGACAATCAATTGAATAAAATGACGGAAATTAATTTTTCTCAAAATTCAATTCCAATAATAGCTGGCGCAATAGGAATGTCTACCCAAAATCAGCTTTGGATTTTCAACACTTTAAATCAGCAGATAGGTCTTTTTGATTATTTGAAAAATGAATACAAAACAGTTTCAATTCCGCTGACTGAAAGCATAAAGTATTACCAAACTGATTTTAATACTTTTTACTGGATTGATAAAAAAAACAGCTGGTTTTCATGCGATATTTTCGGAAAAATTTCAAGTTTAGGAAATGTTCCTGACTTTGATAAAATCGAAATAATCAGTCCTAAAAAATACATTTACAGCAAAGCTAGTTCATTGTATTTTAGAGACATTAGCAAAGTAAATACCATTCAAGATTTTGAAATTGAAATTTTAGAAAAAACGTTTAATAAATTCTATTACAAAGACCAAATTTTATCTATTTTTACAGCTAAAGAAATTGCAAATTATAAAATCGTAACACCGTAATGCACATAGCAATAGCAGGAAATATAGGCGCAGGAAAAACTACTCTGACTAAATTATTAGCCAAGCACTTTAAATGGGAACCTCATTATGAAGATGTTGTTGATAATCCGTATTTAGATGATTTTTACCATCAAATGGAACGTTGGTCATTTAATTTACAAATATATTTCTTGAACAGTCGTTTCCGTCAGGTACAGCAAATTAGAGAAAGCGGAAAAAAAATCATTCAAGACAGAACGATTTATGAAGACGCTTATATTTTTGCTCCCAATTTATATTCGATGGGATTAATGACCAGTCGTGATTTTGAAAACTATACGTCTTTGTTTGAATTAATGGAATCTTTGGTAAAAGCACCAGATTTATTAATTTATTTAAGAAGTTCTATCCCTAATTTAGTTGGACAGATTCATAAACGCGGACGTGAATACGAAAACTCAATTTCTATTGATTATTTAAGCCGTTTGAACGAAAGATATGAAGCGTGGATTCAGACTTATACTAAAGGAAAATTATTAATTATTGATGTTGATAATATCAATTTCGTTGATAATCCAGAAGATTTAGGAAATATTATCAATAGAATTGATGCTGAATTGAACGGATTGTTTTAGAACACGAATTGCACCGATTTTACACGAAATAAAAAAATGCCTCTAATAATTTTAGAGGCATTTTTGTTTTAGAAACTTTGATTAAGTTGTTAATACTCTTTATTTCGCAGCATCAATTTTTGCTTGAACTTCTTCTTCGGTTCCTTCATAAACTTCTGTGGTTGTTTTACCATTTTCGGTTTTTGTTACAGTTCCTTTAGTTTTTCCATTTACGTTTGTAATTTCAACTCGAACAGATTTTTTTTCATATTTACTGGTATCAAAACAATCTGTTTTTTGATATTTTCCTTTTTGATCAAAATGAGCCAAACATTTTGCAGTTTCTTCTTCAGAACATCCTTTTTCTTTGCACATTGCAATGCATTCTTCTTTTGTCATTCCAGACATATCACCGCATTTAGAATTTGCTCCTGCATGCATTTCTGTTTTAGCGCAGCAAGAACCTTTTCCTGCCATTCCAGCATCAGCGTGTCCTGCACCTAAAATTGGTGCAATTACCAAACCAATTAAACAAGTTAACTTAATTAAGATGTTCATTGACGGTCCAGATGTATCTTTAAACGGATCTCCAACTGTATCTCCAGTTACCGCTGCTTTGTGAGCATCAGAACCTTTATAAGTCATTTCGCCGTTTATCATAACTCCGGCTTCAAAAGATTTTTTAGCATTATCCCAAGCTCCTCCTGCATTGTTTTGAAAAACTGCCCAAAGAACTCCAGATACAGTAACTCCTGCCATGTATCCTCCTAACATTTCAGCTATTAACTGATTATTGTCTGCATAAACTAATTTTCCTAAAAGTACAATTGCGATTGGAAACCCTATTGTCAAAATTCCAGGCAGCATCATTTCGCGTAAAGCTGCTTTTGTAGAAATCTCAACACATTTTCCATATTCCGGTTTTCCAGTTCCTTCCATAATTCCAGGAATTTCTTTAAACTGACGACGCACTTCGTATACCATATCCATAGCCGCTTTTCCAACAGAATTCATCGCTAATGCTGAGAAAACTACTGGAATCATTCCACCAACAAATAACATGGCTAAAACTGGCGCCTTAAAAATATTAATTCCGTCAATTCCTGTAAAAGTTACATACGCTGCAAATAAAGCTAATGAAGTTAAAGCCGCAGAAGCAATTGCAAAACCTTTTCCTGTTGCTGCAGTTGTATTACCTACAGAATCTAAAATATCTGTTCTTGTACGTACTTCTTTTGGCAATTCGCTCATTTCTGCAATTCCACCAGCGTTGTCTGAAATTGGTCCAAAAGCATCAATTGCTAATTGCATTGCTGTTGTTGCCATCATTGCTGAAGCTGCTAAAGCAACACCATAAAATCCTGCTAAAGCATAAGAAATCCAAATTGCTCCACCAAATAAAAGTACTGTTGGGAAAGTAGAAATCATTCCAGTTGCCAAACCAGCAATTACATTTGTTCCTGCTCCTGTAGATGATTTTTGAACAATTGCCATAACAGGTTTTGTTCCTAATCCTGTGTAATATTCAGTTACTGATGAAATTGCTCCACCAACAATCAAACCAACTAAAGTGGCATAAAAAACACGCATTGAAGATATTTGCTGTGCTCCTTCTCCAAAAAATTCCATTGTCATTACTTCTGGAAGCATATGTTGTACTAAAAAGAAACAAGCAACCGCTGTTAAAACAATAGAAATCCAGTTTCCTATATTTAATGCTTTTTGTACTTGTGCTTCTTTTGCATTATCATCAGAGATTTTAACTAACATTGTACCAATAATCGAAAATAAAATTCCGAAACCAGCAATTGCCATTGGAAGTAAAATTGGTCCAATTCCGCCAAAAGCATCATTGATACTTCCACCCATATCTTTTATAACATAATTACCAAGAACCATTGCCGCTAAAACGGTTGCTACATAAGATCCAAATAAATCAGCTCCCATACCCGCAACATCTCCAACATTATCTCCAACATTATCTGCAATTGTAGCAGGATTACGAGGATCATCTTCTGGAATTCCAGCTTCAACTTTACCCACTAAATCAGCTCCAACATCGGCAGCTTTAGTGTAAATTCCGCCTCCAACTCTTGCAAATAAAGCTATTGATTCAGCACCAAGTGAAAATCCGGCTAAAGTCTCTAAAACAACAGTCATTGTTTCAGTATCTTTCCAAACTCCGTCAGAGAAAAGATTAAAGAATAATATAAAGAAAGTCGTTAAACCTAAAACCGCCAAACCTGCAACTCCTAATCCCATAACAGTTCCACCGCCAAAAGAAACTTTTAATGCCTGCGGCAAACTAGTACGTGCTGCCTGAGTAGTTCTAACGTTTGTTTTAGTCGCTATTTTCATTCCAATATTTCCAGCATAAGCAGAAAATAAAGCACCAAAAATAAATGCTATTACGATTAATAAATGAGTTTGTACTCCTGGAATAAAAGTAATTCCTGCCAACGCAATACTGGCAATAATTACAAAAATGGTTAATAATTTATATTCGGCTTTTAAAAAGGCTAATGCTCCTTCATAAATGTAATCTGAAATCTCTTTCATCTTACCGTCGCCCGCATCTTGTTTTAAAACCCAAGCCCTTTTTATTCCCATGAAAAGTAATCCTAAAATTGCCATAACAATTGGCAGGTAAATCATAAATGAATTCATAATATAGTAATGGTTTTTGGTTAATAGTCAACAAACTAACTAAAACGAATTTAAACAAAAAAGCAATACTCCTGACGGTAGTATTGCTTTTTTTATATTAGAAAAGGGTTAAAATTATTTAATGCTAAATAATCCCTCTGGTTTATTTTCAATATCATCAAAACGTTTTGTACACTCAGCGATAATTGCATAAGCCTCGTTTACGTCTCCCCATCCTTCAACATCTACTTTTTTGTTTTCAAGATCTTTGTACACTTGGAAGAAATGCTCGATTTCTTTTACTAAGTGAGGATTAATATCTGAAAGATCTCCTAAAGAATTCCAGATTGGATCTGAAACTGGTACACAGATAATTTTTTCGTCTGGTCCTTTATCGTCTGCCATGTGGAAAACACCAATTGGTTTTACTTCCATAACACATCCAGGAAAAGTTGGTTCGTTTACCAAAACCAATACATCAAGAGGGTCACCGTCAAGAGCTAAAGTTTCAGGAATAAATCCATAATCAGCAGGGTACATCATTGAAGAGAATAACATTCTGTCGAAACGCATTCTTTTGATTTCAAAATCGTACTCATATTTATTTCTGCTTCCTCTTGGTATTTCGATTAATACATCGAAAGTTGTTAGTTTGTCTGCGGTCATTTTCGTTTTTTATTGTTTCTATAAATTCGGTTGCAAAAGTAACTAAAGAATCCTTTTTTCACAATAAAAAACTGCATTAATCTGCCCAGTTTTGTTTTAAAAAACAGGCAGTTAATAGGTAATCTTACGATTTCGTTTATTTAAGTAATAATGCCACAGTAAATATGTTGCATAAGATCTGTACGGACTCCATTGCTGGGCATGAATTTCCATTTCTTGTTTATCATGAATATCAAGTAATTCTTTAATCGTATTAACTACTGCAATGTCGCCAAGCGGAATTAAATCAGGCTCTTGCAAACAAAACATTAAATAAATATCGATAGTCCAATTTCCAATTCCTTTTAGTTTAATGAGTTCTTCTCTAACTTGAATCGCAGTTTTTAGAGCTAAACTTTCAATATCTAATTCTTTGTTTAAAACGGCTTCTGCTAAAATTTTAATGTATTTGGTTTTCTGACGACTGACACCAAGATTCCGAAATTCTTCATCTGATAAAACCGACATCGTTTCTGGATTACACGTTGTATAGGCTTTGATTTTTAAGAATGTGGCTTTCGCCGAATCTATCGAAACTTGCTGCTCGAGAATAAGCAATACCAATGTTTCAAAACCTTGCGGACGTTTTGGAATTGGCGGCAATCCATATTTTTCGATAATTTGAAGAAATACAGGATTTTTAGCCGATAGAAAATCAATGGCTTCTTGCATAAAATGTTTTTTAGTCCATTTCAAAATTAAACAAAAAAGAATCTCATAAAGGTACAGAGACACAAAGTTTTAGTTCACGCAGATTCTAAGTATTTAAGCTGATTAAAGCAGACTTTAAAATTTCTAGTTTAAAAAAATCTGCTTAAATCCGTAGAATCTACGTGAAAAACATCCAAAAAAAAAAGTCGCAAAGAATTAAAACTTTGCGACTTTGTAACTTTGAACCTTTGTAACTTTAAAATTAAAAATAGAATCCGAAAGATCCTTTTACTGCAAATTTATTAGCATCTGGAGTGTTTAAATAACTTCCTCTCCAAGAGAAATCGATTCTAAATACTTTGAAAATATTCCCAATTCCTGCATTATATTCCCAATACACATTTTCTGGCGCATTATAAGGCTGACCTGAAGCATTTATAGCGCGATTCGCATCTGAAATGGTTCCGTGTACTGCTTTTATACCAACAAATTCTCTCCAATTTAGTTTTCTCATAAAAGGAACTCTGGCAAATAACCTTCCTCCAAAATCATGATTCCATTGCAAAGTAGTATATTGATCAGTAATGAACTCATAGAAATTCAAGTTACTAAACGTATTTTCAATTGTAAAATAAGTCTGATTTCCAGGAATTACACTCATTAATCCTAACGGAATTGTACCCCATGTTTTTCCAGTTTCAAGAATAATATTTGATCTTCCTAATGGTCCAATAATAATAGGTTGTTTATAAAATAATTGAATTTTTTCGTAAGCAAAATCACTATCAAAAACACCTTTAATACCATAACTAAAGTTAACAAAGAAATGACTAAAAGGACTGTCAACTAAGCTGCGTTCAACGCCATACCCAATTGTTTTACGATTTGGCATATATTCAAACTGAATATTTGCTTCTGACTGTTTTACCATACTTTCGACCACACCTGCAGGATTTGCTGCACTTGGTAATGTCGTGTAATAGTCTAAACTAAAAGTCTTTGAAGCTGATTCTAATGTTCGATAAGAAAACCCTGCTTGAACAATAAAATTCTTTTTAGGTTCCATTTCAAAGGAAACATTACTCAAATTAATATTGGTTAATTTTCCGTTGCTTCCTGTTGTAAATAATGCTGATGACGCAAAACTTCGTCCTAAAATATCATTTGTTGTGGTTAAACTGGCTCCAATTTGTTCAATATCACGCCTGTTTCCTCCAGAAATAATGATTCTATTTTTTTTGTCGATCATCCATTTTCCCGAAACACCGTATTTGAATTTATTATCGTCAAAACCATAAGCTGTATAAGCCTGCAGACGCCAAGGATCATTTGGTCCAAAATAAGTTCTTCCTCCGGCTCTTATTCTTATACCTTCGACTTCATTATAGCCAAACGTAGAAAAAATAGGTCCAAAATCGAAATTTTTAAATTCGACATAACCACTTCCTAAAATCGAGACGAGACTATACAACTGCTTAAATCGCTTGACGGTTTGCAGGGTATCAAGCATTTTATAAATCCCTGCTTCATCTTTATTTAGTTTCTCAAAACGATTTTCTTCCCAAAATTCAGGAGGTCGCTCATAAACAGCATTGTCTATAAAGTTGACTTCTTCTTTGTAAAATTTCTCCGGTTTCTGAATATTGAATTTATGGTTTCGATATAAAGTGGTTCGTTTTCCGTAAACTCCTTTTGATTTTTCTTTTTTGTTTAAAGCAAAATCAGACATCATATAATCACGAGTTAAAAGAAAAACCGAATCGTTTTCTACTTCAAACTCCTGCTCAATATAAATATCTTTTACCCAGTTAATATTGGCGCTTTTAGTAACGCCCATATTAATTTTCTTGATTGCAAAAGTAGAATCGTTTACCCAAAAATCTCCTTTAAAAGTTAATTCGTTTTTACGTCTTGGGTAAAAAACAATGTTATAACACCATTTTTTGTCTATATAAGCACTGTCTTTTAGGACATAATTATAAACATCAATTCCTGTTTTAGAAAGTGGACTTGTAAAACTTTTATCAAAAAACTTAAGGTGATTATCGTAAATATTATAATCTGAATAAAGATCTTTTACAAATGATAAAATCTGCTGATTACCATTAAAACCAGACATTTTATTTCCGGTAAGATTTTCTTTTACTTTCTTTATTTTATTATCGCCGTAAACATCATAAACTGATTCGTTGATAAAAATTGGCAGATACGTTTTTCCTGTAACATCTGATGTATCAATATGATTAAAAACAAACTCCATTCCTTTAAAGAGTTTATTTTTCATAAAAGCACTATCGATTGTGTTCATGTCGAACTCAACTTTCTCGTACTTCTGCATCTGATATTGATTGAACTGGTAAAGTCCGTTTTTACGCTTTCTTTCCCATATTTTTCGAAGAATGTCTAATGCGGGATTATTCTTTTTAGATGTTTTTCCAGTATAAATTACAACTTCGTTAAGCACTTCAGCTTCATTCAAAACAATTTTAAAATCGTAATTTACAGCTTTTTCCAAAGGTACTTCGCGATCTGAAAATCCTGCAGAAGAAACTAACAAAGCGGTATATGTATTTGGAGATTCCAAATAAAAACGACCATCTTCATTAGAGACTATTCCTGTATTTGATCCTTTAAAAACAACATTTGCAAACGGAACCGGCTGATTAGATTTATCTAAAACAATTCCACTCACTTTTGTCTGCGCAGCAGCAATATTTACAAAAGCAAATACAAAAAACAGGCTGAGTAAAATTATTCTTTTCATAATCTGGCAAAAAAAACTTCATCAATAAAAAAGCTTCATCAATAAATATGACTGATGAAGCTTTATGTGTATTTTATAAGTGTATTATTTGTACAATACTTTTTTAACTGCTTTAACTACATCACCTGCATTTGGCAACCAATCTTTTAATAAAACTGGAGAGTAAGGTGCTGGAGTATCTGCTGTCGTAATACGCTGAATTGGCGCATCAAGGAAATCGAAAGCTTGCTCTTGAACGATATAAGTAATCTCTGAAGAGATACTAGCAAACGGCCAAGCTTCTTCAAGAACTACTAAACGGTTTGTCTTTTTAACCGATTTAAGAATTGCATCTTTATCCATAGGACGAACTGTTCTTAAGTCGATAATCTCGCAAGAGATTCCTTCTTTAGCTAATTCATCAGCAGCGATAAAAGCTTCTTTGATGATTTTACCAAAAGAAACGATAGTTACATCTGTTCCTTCACGTTTAATATCAGCAACTCCTAATGGAATAGTGTATTCTCCGTCTGGCACTTCACCTTTATCACCATACATTTGCTCAGATTCCATGAAAATTACTGGATCATTATCGCGAATTGCAGATTTCAAAAGTCCTTTTGCATCATAAGGAGTTGACGGCACAACGACTTTAAGACCGGGAGTATTTGCAAACCAGTTTTCTAAAGCTTGAGAGTGTGTTGCTCCTAATTGACCTGCAGAAGCTGTTGGTCCACGGAAAACGATAGGCACATTAAATTGTCCACCTGTCATTTGACGCATCTTCGCAGCGTTGTTTATAATTTGATCAATACCTACTAAACAGAAGTTGAAAGTCATATACTCTACAATCGGACGACAGCCGTTCATTGCTGATCCTACTGCAATTCCTGTAAAACCAAGCTCAGCAATTGGAGTATCGATTACTCTTTTTTCGCCAAACTCAGCAAGCATTCCTTTTGAAGCTTTGTATGCTCCATTGTATTCTGCAACTTCTTCGCCCATTAAATATATGGATTCATCGTGACGCATCTCTTCGCTCATCGCTTCGCAAATGGCCTCTCTAAATTGTATTGTTCTCATATTTATATTGTATGTTGAATTTTCTGAAGAGCAAAAATAAATATTTTAAATCACTTAAAAGCATAAATTAAGTTTAAAATCGCATGAACTTCTTTCTCTCTATAGGTTTTAACTTTTTTAGCTTTATTGTGATATTTACGAAATCGATATAATACACGTAAAATTAACACTTAAACTATGTGAAACTTTTTTTAGACAAACTTTAAGTCTTTTGTTAATTTTCCTCAATCAAATTCTTTCATCAAAACGGTTGAAATCTAAAATTATTTCAATTTAAGTAATAACCTTTTATTAAAATTGAGTTTTTCACTTGGCTTATTCTTTAAACATACTTTACTTCGTAAGGATAATCTTAACACCAAAGCCATGAAAATAAATCTATTATTATTTATTATTATATTTTTTTCAATCGAAGCAAAATCTCAGAGCCTAGTTGGCACCTACACTAGACAACAGCTAAAAACCAAGGATGGCAGAATTCTAGAAAAAGCTAAAACACCTGAAGTATTCAGCTATACTTATTCTAAAAATAAGTCGATACAAAGACTAACCACTATTCAAAAAACAACCACTGATAACACTGTTATTGAAAATACGGGAGGTAAAGTTTTTGCAAGCCGTACTATTCGCCGATCCTCAGAAGTAATTAATTACAAAGATTTTGACTCCAAAATATACAAAGTTTTTATGACAAATGACGGGATTGATTCAAATGTAAAAACAAAACTTCCAACATACACATGGGAGCTTTTACCAGAAACTAAAATTATAAATGGTTTTTCATGTAAAAAAGCGACAACACAAAATACCGCATTTATTACCAAACAAAATATTACGGCTTGGTATACCGAAGAAATTCCGATAAAAGATGGTCCAATGTTTTACAGTGGATTGCCTGGTTTTATTATTCAACTTGAAATTGACGATAATTCAATTTTGGTCTTTAAAGAACTGGCTTTTAAGAATGAGAATACCGAAATTGAAATACCAAATAACAGTGCAAAGGAATTAAGCTTTGAAGAATACCAAGCAGGTTTAAAACAAGTTAACTAATTCTAATTTTTCAAAAAAATAATTGAAGCAACTCATTTTCCGTATTAAAAACAAGAAATCATTAATAGATTTTGACAATCTTCGAAATCGTAATAGTTTTTAAAAATATTATGCGTGCATAGTATAATTATTCCAAATTAAATTCTAAATTTGTAAAAGCATATTATAAATTCAAAATATATACTTATGAAAATACTAGTTTGCATCAGCCATGTGCCTGATACTACTTCAAAAATCAACTTCTCCAATGGTGACTCTGAATTTGATACCAATGGTGTACAATATGTAATTAACCCTAATGACGAATTTGGATTGACTCGTGCAATCTGGTTTCAAGAGCAACAAGGTGCAAATGTAACAGTGGTAAATGTTGGAGGTCCTGACACTGAACCAACTTTACGTAAAGCTTTGGCAATTGGTGCAAACGAAGCAATTCGTGTAAATGCAAACCCAACAGACGGATTTTTTGTTGCAAAACAATTAGCAGAAGTAATTAAAAACGGAGGTTATGATCTTGTAATTGCAGGAAAAGAGTCTTTAGATTATAATGGAGGAATGGTTCCAGGAATGATCGCTGGTATTTTGGGTTACAACTTCTTAAACTCTTGTACAGCAGTAACTGTTGACGGAAATAATGTAAAAGCTGTACGCGAAATCGACGGTGGAAAAGAAACTGTAGGCACTACTCTTCCTTTAATCATTGGTGGTCAAAAAGGACTTGTTGAAGAAAAAGATTTACGTATTCCTAACATGAGAGGAATTATGACAGCAAGAACTAAAGCTTTAACTATTCTTGAACCAGTTGACGCTCCTGTAAACACAAAAGCAGTAAAATTTGAAAAACCAGCTCCAAAATCAGCAGTAAAATTAGTTTCTGCAGATAACCTAGATGAGTTAATCAATTTATTACACAACGAGGCGAAAGTAATCTAGTATTCAGTAATCAGTTTTAAGTATTCAGTTTCAATCTGAATTCTAAAATCTAAAATCTAAAATTATTATGTCAATATTAATATACGCAGAATCTGCAGAAGGAAAATTTAAAAAAGTAGCTTTCGAATTAGCTTCTTATGCAAAAAAAGTAGCCGAAAGTTTAGGAACAACTGTTACAGCTTTAACTGTAAACATCAGCGATGTAAGCGAATTAGCAAAATACGGAGTTGATAAAGTTTTAAAAGTAAACAACGATAAATTAGCTGGTTTTACTGCTAAGGCTTACGCCGATGTAATCAAACAAGCTGCTGAAAAAGAAGGGACAAAAGTAGTTTTGCTTTCTTCTACAACAGACAGTATTTATCTTTCATCATTAGTTGCGGTCGCTTTAAATGCTGGTTTCGCTTCTAATGTCGTGGGATTACCGGTAAGCACCTCGCCTTTCCAAGTAAAAAGAAACGCCTTTTCAAACAAAGCTTTCAATATTACACAAATCGATACAGATGTAAAAGTTCTTGGTTTAGCTAAAAACTCTTACGGAATTTTCGAAAGCGCAGGAGGTGCAGCTGCCGAAGATTTTAATCCATCAATTGGAGATAACGATTTTGGTGTAAAAGTAGAATCTGTAGAGAAAGTAAGCGGAAAAGTTTCTATCGCTGATGCTGATATTGTAGTTTCTGGCGGACGCGGATTGAAAGGTCCAGAAAACTGGGGATTAGTTGAAAATTTAGCTGAAGTTTTAGGCGCCGCAACAGCATGTTCTAAACCAGTTTCTGACTTAGGATGGAGACCTCACAGCGAACACGTTGGACAAACAGGAAAACCAGTTGCTACAAATTTATATATTGCAATAGGAATTTCTGGTGCAATTCAGCACATTGCAGGTATCAACTCATCAAAAGTAAAAGTAGTTATCAATAACGATCCAGAAGCTCCTTTCTTTAAAGTTGCTGATTATGGTATTGTTGGCGATGCATTTGAAATCGTACCTCAATTAACAGAGAAATTAAAAGCTTTCAAAGCACAACATTCTTAATTCAAGAATTCTCTTTAAAAATATAGCTGCCTAAAAACAAGATAATCGTATCTTTGTTTTAAGGCAGCTTTTTTGTTCCATATTTTTTGATTAAAATTGCACCTTTATTTTTCAATCAAAAAAAGTATTAAAATGCGGTGCTAAGTACCCGTTTTACAAACATATATGAGTCTAGTAAAATTATCCATAAAAGGAATTTCATACAGTCAAACTCAAAATGGCGCGTATGCCTTGATTTTGAATGAAGTTGACGGCGAACGAAAATTACCTATTGTTATTGGCGCTTTTGAAGCCCAGTCAATTGCTATTGCCTTAGAAAAAGAGATAAAGCCCCCTCGCCCATTAACTCACGATTTATTCAAAAACTTTGCTGAAAGATTTGACATCGTTGT
Organism: Flavobacterium sp. FlaQc-30; assembly: GCF_044005885.1. NCBI lineage: Bacteria > Pseudomonadati > Bacteroidota > Flavobacteriia > Flavobacteriales > Flavobacteriaceae > Flavobacterium > Flavobacterium sp. FlaQc-30. The sequence continues at coordinate 221,912 of NZ_JBIPCO010000001.1, forward strand.
AAAACAGGTCATTATTCACAAATTAGTAGACGGCGTTTTTTACTCGAGCTTAATCTGCGAAAGAGACAAAATTGAAGAAATAATCGACGCTAGAACATCAGATGCAATCGCTTTAGCATTACGTTTTAATGCTCCAATTTTTACTTATAAAAACATACTGGATAAAGCTGGAATTTATTTAAAATCAAATACAGCCGATACAGATCAAGGTTCTCAGGAAATTGACGACGTACTTTCTAACCCAGAAACTTTTGGACACGAAGAGGAAAGTAATCAATCTGGAGATGTTTATGCAAAACACAGCCTGCAAGAACTAAATGAACTTTTAGATCAGGCGGTTTCTCAGGAAGATTATGAAAAAGCTGCAAAAATTAGAGACGAAATCTCGAAAAGATAATTTTTAGGCTGTAAGCCTTAAGCTTTAAGCATTAAGCTTAAAGTGCAAAACATAAAAAAAACAAGCTTAAGCATTTAGGATAAAGCCTAAAGCTTAAAGCCTAAAGCCTAAAGCAATAATGAAACAATACTTAGATTTAGTAAAACACGTTTTAGAAAACGGATGCCAAAAAGGAGACCGAACTGGAACTGGAACCAAAAGCGTTTTTGGATACCAAATGCGTTTTGATTTAAGTGAAGGTTTCCCAATGGTTACAACAAAAAAATTACACTTAAAATCGATCATCTATGAACTGCTTTGGTTTTTAAAAGGTGATACGAATATTAAATATTTACAAGAAAACGGAGTAAAAATATGGGATGCTTGGGCAGACTCTAATGGAGATTTAGGACCTGTTTACGGGCACCAATGGCGCAATTGGAACAGCGAAGAAATTGATCAGATTTCAGAATTAATTACGGAATTAAAGACTAATCCAAACAGCCGTAGAATGTTGGTATCAGCATGGAATCCATCTGTTTTGCCAGACACAAAAAAATCTTTTGAAGAAAATGTGGCCAACAATAAGGCAGCATTACCTCCTTGCCATGCCTTTTTTCAGTTTTATGTAGCAACACCAGATTTAGAAAAAGGAGAGACAAAAGGAAAATTATCTTGTCAATTGTATCAACGCAGCGCTGATATATTTTTAGGCGTTCCCTTCAACATTGCTTCTTATGCACTATTAACTATGATGATTGCACAGGTTTGCGATTTAGAACCAGGCGATTTTATTCATACTTTTGGTGACGCGCATATTTACAACAATCATTTTGAACAATTGGAATTACAATTGACTCGTGAGCCAAAACCGCTTCCAAAAATGATTTTAAATCCTGCTGTTAAAAATATTTTCGATTTTGATTACAACGACTTCACACTTGTTGATTATGAACCGCATGCGGGCATAAAAGGAAGTGTTGCTGTATAAAAGCAAAAAAAAATCCGCTTAAAATTTTAAGCGGATTTTTTTATACTACTAAAACACTGTTTTCACTGCCGGCGAAATCATTCCATTTGTATGAATCTGCTTCAGGATCATTAATATAAATGCCGTCGATTACATATTTGAATTCATAAATGGCATCTTTTACCAAGTCATACGTAGCTTTAAATGTTCCATTCTTTAGTTTACTCAAAGTTCCTTCTTCAGGATTCCAGTTATTAAAATCTCCAACAACCGCTGCCGAATCAGCATCTTTGGCATCTATAGAAAAAGTAACTTTTACAACTGGTTTTGTTTTGATAAATTGTTTCTTCAAAGACATAACTATTTAGTTTTTAGATTTATAGAAACTAAAATTACATAAATTCAACTAAACTTTTCACAATCCATTTCCGATTTGTGATAATAGCAAAAACAGTCCGTTTTTTTAATTGCATCAACAATTTAAAGAGTATATTTTTTTTGTATATTTATTTACAACTCATTTTCAAACAAATATTCTGCGGTCAAAATACGGTGTTTTAAAAATAAATTCTAACTTTATAATCTCATTTATATCGGTATGGAAAAAGAAGTGCACGAACAATACGAGTATGCAAGAAGACGTATAAGACAAAAAAAAATCCTTTATTTTCATTTTGTACTTTTTCTACTGGGAAGTTTATTTATTTTCATCGCAAATAGATTTTTTGGTTTTGGAGCTTCAACAGAGCAAAACTGGTGCTTATGGGGTATTACTTTATGGTTCTTCATTTTTATACTGCACTTTATAAAAGTTTACATTACAGATCGATTCATGAACAAAAAATGGGAAAGGGAACAAATTGACAGATTAGTTGCTTTACAGCAAAAGAGAATCAGTCAACTAGAATCAAGGATTAATGAGGATACCGAAAATAAAATTTAGTTTTAGCATATTATGATTATTATGATCGCGGCTGTAGCCGAAAACAATGCTCTTGGAAAAAATAATGATTTAGTATGGCACTTGCCAAATGATTTTAAAAGATTTAAATCACTAACAACGAATCATCATATTATAATGGGAAGAAAAACATTTGAAAGCTTCCCTAAACCATTACCCAACCGAGTACATATTGTTATAACCAGACAAAAAGATTATGCCCCTGAAGGTTGCATAGTTGTAGACAGCATAGAAAAAGCTATCGCATTATGCCCTGAAAATGAAGATTCATATATTATTGGGGGCGGCGAAATTTACAATTTAGCTTTACCTTATACGGATATAATCGAAATAACCAAAGTGCATCACACATTTGATGCTGATACATTTTTTCCTAAAATCAATAAAAGTGAGTGGTTACTAGTAGAATCTGAAGAAAATTTTAAAGATGAAAAACATCTTTACGATTATACTTATGAAACTTACATTAGAAAATAAATAAAAAAACATCCTCTTTTGAAGGATGTTTTTTAAAAATGACTGATTGTTAGCCTTGACTAATTCAAGAAATAGTTTTTGTAAAAATCACAAATGCAAAGTGCATCTGAAATAACTGAATAACATTTACTGTTAATTGAGAACGAATCTCAATAGGCCCTTAATAACAAATACCACTAAGATATTAAAGGCAGAAAATTAAAATTTCCAAAAACAAATTTAATCCTAAGAACGTATTTCGCACTTTAAAAATAGTATCCCCCCAAGAACAATACTTTTAAAACTACTTACTTGAACAAATTAGCTGCAGTGCAAAAAAACAGCTGTTTGATTAAGTCAATATGATAAATCAATCATTAAATTTTTATCATTTTTACTTTAACAAAGTTGTACATAAAATACACATCACACAATACCCACTTTTAGTGATTTTTTAAAAATACCCACTTTTGGTGATGGCAAAAATTTTTATTAAAAGTGATTTTTATCCTCCATTTCAAAACATTTAATTTACACTTTAAAAAACTCAACTACAGTTAAAGCAGATTGTTTATATTTGCGTAAATAAAAATAATGTCTGAAAAAATAACCCCATATAAAGATTCTTCTTTAGGTAAAAAAGAACAAGTAGCCCAAATGTTTGACAACATTTCTGGGAACTACGACAATTTAAATCGTGTAATCTCATTTGGTATTGATGTCAAATGGCGAAAAAAAGTATTAAAAATAGTTTCAGATACTAAACCAAAAGTCATTCTTGACATTGCTACAGGAACTGGCGACTTAGCCATTTTAATGGCTCAAACTAAAGCAGAAAAAATTATTGGCTTGGATATTTCGGCAGGAATGCTTGAAGTTGGAAAGAAAAAAGTAGAAGAAAAAAATCTATCTTCTGTTATAGATTTAGTATTAGGAGATTCTGAAAACATTCCTTTTGATGATAACTATTTTGATGCAATAACAGTTGGTTTTGGCGTTCGTAATTTTGAGAATCTAGAAAAAGGTTTTTCTGAAATTTTACGAGTTTTAAAACCAAACGGTGTATTTGTAATTTTAGAAACTTCAGTTCCTGACAAAACACCATACAAACAAGGATATAAATTTTACAGCAAAAATATATTGCCAGTTATAGGAAAATTGTTTTCTAAAGACAATTCGGCATACGGTTATTTATCTGAATCTGCGGCAGCTTTCCCATATGGAGAAGCATTAAACAATATTTTAAGAAAAACTGGGTTTATAGATGTTGTAGCAATGCCTCAGACTTTTGGTGTAGCAACCATTTATTCAGCATCTAAAAAGTAGTATGAAAAAAATTGTAATCTTATTTTTATTAGTCTTATCGACAAAAGGATATTCTCAATTTGCTAAAAGCATGTTTAGCAAAGATCCTATTATAAATCTTGAAAACTGGCAAAAGCAGCGTGTTTATTTTGGCTACTATTTGGGTTTCAACAGCTTTGACTTCAAATTTGATTATAAAAATGTAGTAAATCAAGATATTCAAGTAAAAAAAACAACTGGTTTTAATGTTGGTGTAGTTGCTGATTTAAGATTGCAGGAATACATTAATTTACGTTTTGAACCGGGTCTCTATTACACAAAACGAGATCTATACTACCCTAATTTTACTTCTAAAACGGATTATTTGAGAGAGGTAAACAGCACCTATATTCATTTTCCTTTATTGTTGAAGTTTTCATCATTACGTACAGGAAATGTCCGTCCGTATTTAGTTGGCGGAATGTCTACAACTCTAAACCTATCCAGCAACTCTAAGTCTACGGATGACAATGCCGAAGGAAAATTCAGGGTAAAACCATGGACTGCGGCTTATGAACTTGGCTTTGGAATAGACTTCTTTACTGAGTATTTTATTTTCTCTCCTTCTATTAGAGGTATGTTTGGTATTACAAACGAATTAGTACAAGACAAAGATCCGTTAAGCCCTTGGACAAGCAACATCGATTCTATGAAATCAAGAGCTCTTTTAATAAATTTTACTTTTCACTAAAACAAATTTCTAACTATTCCGTTTAAACTCACTAAGAATAATCGCGGTTGCTGTTGCTACATTTAAACTTTCTGTTTTTTGCAGCTCTCCAAACCTAGGAATTGTTAATCGTGTGGTAACCGTTTTTTCAATTTCTGCCGAAATTCCATTAGCTTCATTACCCATAATAATGATTCCATTTTCAGGCAGATTTTTTTTATAAATAGTTTCGCCATCCATAAAAGTTCCAAAAACAGGAAGTTTTGTTTGACTTAAATACGTTTTGAGATCAACATAATTTACATTTACTCTGGTAATAGATCCCATTGTAGCCTGCACAACTTTTGGATTGTAAATATCGACTGTTTCTTTAGAACAAACAATTTGTTTAATTCCAAACCAGTCGCAAAGACGCAAAATGGTTCCTAAATTTCCTGGATCACGAATATCATCTAAAGCGAGGATTAAACCGGTACTATTGATTTCGTTTTCAACAGGCATTTTAAAAACGGCTAAACAAGAATTTGGAGTTGTCAGCGCGCTTATTTTTTTTAGTTCTTGATCATTAATAAGAGTTCGCTTTGAAGTTTGAACTTCTTGAAAATCATTTAATGTGGTGTATAAATGCTCTAATTCAAAATTGGATTGCAGTAATTCTTGAATTACCTTTACCCCCTCGGCAAAAAACAATTGATTTACAAAACGCTGCTTTTTTTGATGCAAACCTGAGATAAGCTTTATTTGGTTTTTAGTAACCATAAAATAATGTACTTTTGAATTAAATTTTTAAAAACACTTGAAAAAGAATTCTACAAAAATAACAGCATTTATTCTAATAGCAATACTTATTTGCGCTTGTAATGCTGTAAAAAGAGTTCCTGACGGAAAAAACCTTCTTGTAAAAAATAATATTCTTGTAAACGGGAAATCTACAAATGATGAAACGGCTTTAAATCAAATGTATCAAAAACCTAATGGTAAACTATTAGGATACAAACTTCGTCTGAATTTATACAACTTAGCAAACTTAAATCCAGACTCAACTTATAAGGCTCAATTTATAAAACACCCGCACAGATATGATCGTTGGTCTAAAGTATTATCTGCAAAACAAGTTGATCGCCTTGGACAATCTTTTTTAAACAAAGGACTTAATGAATTTTTAAAAAATACTGGTGAAGCACCAGTAATAATTGATACATCAAAAGCTAAAAAGTCATTGTTACGCTTAAAATATTACTATTTTAACAATGGTTATTTTAATGTTTCAACAGATTATTCTATTGACAGTATTGCTCGAAAAAAGGCACAGATAAATTATAAAATAACTACCGGTCCTGGTTTTACTATAGACACTATTCGAACTAAAATAATGACCCCTGCCCTTGATTCATTGTACAAAAACAATCCCGAGGCTTCGGTTTTAAAATCTGGAAATCAGTATAAAACTTCCGATTTCGAGGAAGAAAAAAATCGTATCACAACCTATTTTAGAAATCATGGCGCCTATTTTTTTCAGCCTACTTACATCACCTTTGACATTGATACAATTGGCAAAAAAAACAAAGCCAATGTAACTCTTATTATCAGTAACAATAATATACAGGAAAAAGATTCCAGCAGAACAGAACCTTTTAAACTATATACGATCAGCGATGTAAATATTTTTACTGATTACTCTGCTGCAAATGCTAAAAGTAAAATCAGTGACAGTACTACTTATAACAACTTCAATTTATACAGTTATAAGAAGCTAAAATATAAGCCTCGTGCCATTACCGATGCCGTTTTTATAAATAAAGGAAGCACTTTTTCTGATACTAGAACAACCCTTTCATCACGATATTTAAATAATCTTAAAATATTTAATTACCCATCAATACAATATGAGGTAGATAAACGCGACTCGACTGCACAGTCATTAATTGCAAAAGTTTATTTAACTCCTAGAAAAAAATATAGTTTTGGTACAACTTTAGACGTAACACACTCAAATATTCAAGATTTTGGTATTGGAGCCAGTATATCTGAAACTATACGAAATGTATTCAACAGAGCTGAAACTTTAGAAATCTCAACCCGTTTAAACATTGGATCTTCTAAAGACATGGCAAATCCTAACGATAACTTTTTTAACGTTTCTGAATATGGGGTTGATTTAAAACTTAACTTCCCAAGAATTCTGATGCCTTTTGGCACGGAAAAGATTATTCCAAAAAGAATGATTCCATCTACCAGTATTTCTGGAGGTTTCTCTAAACAACGAAATATAGGTTTAGACAAAGAAAACTTTACGGGAGGAATATCTTATAACTGGTCGCCAAAGAGACATAATTCGGTTAAATTTGATTTACTTAACGCTCAATTCGTTAGAAACCTAAATCCTAATAATTATTTTAATGTTTATACTTCTTCTTATGATGAATTGAACGGAATTGGTAAAGATTATAATATAAATCCAAACTTTTGGGGAGATACACCAGAAGAACAAATTCTAAAAAACCTAACTATTCCAAACGGAACCACAGGTTTTACAAACGACGTATTAACAAATCAGACAGCTTTACTACCAGGCGACCCACAATATAAAGATGTACAAAGTATAGAAGAAAGAAGGGTTCGTTTAACTGAAAACGACTTTATTTTAGCAACCAGCTATACTTTTACTAAAACAACTAAAAAGGATTTAGCAGACAATACTTTTTATCAATTTAAAACTAAAATAGAATCTGCAGGAACTTTATTATCAGCAATTTCGAGCTTAGGAAATCTGCCAAAAAATGCAAATGGCAATTACGAAATTTTCAACTTAGAATACTCAGAGTATATAAAAACTGAGTTTGACTATATTAAACACTGGGATTTTGGAAAAGAGAAAGTATTAGCGGTACGAAGCTTTTTTGGAATAGCAGTTCCTTTTGGAAATTCAAATTACATTCCTTTCTCTCGAAGTTATTACGCAGGAGGATCAAATGACAACCGTGCTTGGCAGCCTTACTCTCTTGGGCCTGGAAGCACGAATGCTGTAAATGATTTCAACGAGGCAAATATGAAAATTGCTTTTAGTGCAGAATATAGATTTAAAGTGTTTGGAGATGTCAAAGGAGCCATCTTTGCAGATGCCGGAAATATCTGGAATGTGCTCGATAATGTCATCGATGAGAAGGCAAAATTTTCTGGCGTAAACGATTTAGCTGAAATCGCTTTAGGTTCAGGATTTGGTTTACGATACGATTTAAGCTTTTTTGTTATTCGATTAGATTTAGGCTTTAAGACCTATAATCCGGCGCATGAGAAGGGTGACCGTTGGTTTAAAGAGTACAATTTTGGGCACTCGGTTTTAAATTTTGGAATAAATTATCCGTTCTAATGCTAATTAATTCTTATTTTTGCAACCTAAAAACTAAAAACAACTATAAAAAAAATTACAATGGCACACAATATTAAACCCGGAGTAGCTACAGGAGATCAAGTACAGGAGATTTTTAATTATGCGAAAGAAAAAGGATTTGCTTTACCTGCTGTAAACGTTACAGGATCTAGTACAATTAATGGAGTTCTAGAAACTGCAGCTAAATTAAATGCACCGGTTATCATTCAATTTTCTAACGGAGGAGCACAATTCAACGCTGGAAAAGGATTATCAAATGCAGGTGAAAAAGCAGCTATTGCAGGAGGAATTGCAGGAGCAAAACACATTCACACTTTAGCAGAAGCTTACGGAGCAACTGTAATTTTACATACTGACCACTGTGCAAAAAAACTTTTGCCTTGGATTGATGGTTTATTAGATGCTTCTGAAAAACATTTTGCAGAAACAGGAAAACCATTATTTAGTTCTCACATGATCGATTTGTCTGAGGAGCCAATCGAAGAGAACATCGAAATCTGCAAAGAATATTTAGCTAGAATGAGTAAAATGGGAATGACATTGGAAATCGAACTTGGTATTACAGGTGGAGAAGAAGATGGCGTTGACAACTCAGACGTAGACAGCTCAAAATTATATACTCAACCAGAAGAGGTAGCTTACGCTTACGAAGAATTATCTAAAGTAAGTCCTAAATTTACAATTGCTGCTGCTTTTGGAAACGTTCACGGTGTATACAAACCAGGAAACGTAAAATTAACTCCAAAAATCTTAAAAAATTCTCAAGATTTCGTTCAAGACAAATTCAAAACTGGTCACAATCCAGTAGATTTCGTTTTCCACGGAGGTTCAGGTTCTACACTTGAAGAAATTAGAGAAGCTATTGGATACGGAGTTATCAAAATGAACATCGATACTGATTTACAGTTTGCTTATACTGAAGGAATTCGTGATTATATGGTAAACAATATTGAGTATTTAAAAACTCAAATTGGTAACCCAGAAGGTGCTGATGTTCCTAACAAAAAATATTATGACCCAAGAAAATGGGTTCGTGAGAGCGAAGTAACATTCAACGCAAGACTTGAACAAGCTTTTGCTGACTTGAATAACGTAAACACGTTATAAAAAAGTATTCAGTTTACAGTTTTAAGTATTCAACATCTGAGTACTTAAAACTGAATACCACTGAACACTGAAATTTTTATTACTGAACACTGAATACTAAAGAAATGGCTTGGTTTAAAAGACAAGAAAAAGGAATTACGACCGCGACAGAAGACAAAATGGACGTTCCGAAAGGATTGTGGTACAAATCTCCTACTGGAAAAATTATTGATGCTGACGAATTAGCAAGAAACTTATTCGTAAGTCCTGAAGATGATTTTCATGTTCGAATTGGAAGCGCAATCTATTTTGAAATTTTATTCGACAACAACGAGTTTGTTGAGTTAGACAAAAACATGACATCAAAAGATCCTTTGCATTTTGTTGATACAAAAAAATATGCGGAAAGATTAAAAGATGTAATGGAAAAAACTCATCTTAAAGACGCTGTACGTACGGGAGTAGGAAAATCTAAAGGAAAAGAACTTGTAATTTGCTGTATGGATTTCGCTTTTATTGGTGGATCTATGGGAGCTGTTGTAGGTGAAAAAATCGCAAGAGGTATTGATCACGCAATCAAAAACAAACTGCCTTTTGTAATGATTTCTAAATCTGGCGGGGCTCGTATGATGGAAGCTGCTTATTCTTTAATGCAATTAGCAAAAACTTCTGTAAAACTAGCTCAATTAGCAGAAGCAAAATTACCTTATATCTCACTTTGTACAGACCCAACAACAGGAGGAACAACAGCATCTTACGCTATGTTAGGAGACATCAATATCTCTGAGCCAGGTGCTTTGATTGGTTTTGCTGGACCGCGTGTTGTACGTGACACTACAGGAAAAGATTTACCAGAAGGTTTCCAAACTGCTGAGTTCTTATTAGAGCACGGTTTCTTAGACTTTATCACGCCTAGAAAAGAATTGAAAGATAAGATCAACTTATATATCGATTTGATTCAAAATAATACTATTAGATAGTTTTAAAACTACTTAAAATAGAAAAAAATCCCAAGAAATTGCTTCTTGGGATTTTTTTTATATCACGCAGTCAAAATATACCATAAAGAATTTAAAAAATCTATTATGCTTTTAAGAATAGCACAAAGTTTTAAAGCAGAAAAAACCTCTACTCCTTTGCTTCTCTGAACCTTTGAACCTTAGAAAAAACCTACATCCCCGTACGAATTGCTTCAACTGGATCTAAATTTGCAGCTGAAATTGCCGGAAGAATTCCCGAAATTAATCCAATAAGCGCCGCTAAAGTTGTTCCTAACATAATGTTCCCAAAGCTCAAAACAAATTCAAAATCTAGAACTTTTGTCAAAATAAGCGCAATTCCCCAAACCATCAATAAACCAATAATTCCGCCAATTACTGAAAGAATTATTGCTTCAAACAAAAACTGAAATAATATAAATCTGTTTTTTGCTCCTAATGATTTTTGAATCCCAATTAAATTCGTTCTTTCTTTTACTGAAACAAACATAATATTCGCAATTCCGAAACCACCAACTAAAAGAGAAAATCCGCTGATAATCCAGCCTACAACATTCATCTGTCCTAGAATTCCATCGATAAAATTTGTAAAACCAGAAAGAACATTTACAAAAAAATTATCAATCTCTCCTGCTTTCATTCCTCTAGTTGCTCGAAGTTTTTGTGCAACTTCAGCTTTATAAGCATCCATATCGACACCTTTTTCTGGTTTCAATACAATTACAGGTGTCATTGCATCGCTGTCACCATACATTCTACGCAAAAAATTAGCCGGCAGATAAACCGAAGTATCGTTGCTGTCTCCAAAAAAACCAGCACCTTGTTTTTCGATTACACCAATTACAGTAAAACGCTGGCCATAAAGTCGTATATTTTTACCAATAGGATCACTGCTTCCAAAAAGCCCCTCGGCAATATCATATCCTAAAACTATTACTGCAGTTCCTGAATTCGATTCAGATTCATTATAAAACCTTCCTTTATCAAAACTCAATCCGTCAATATCGACCATTTCGCTTGACGACGGAACAATATTCACATCACTGACAGTTTTTGAATCGTATTTTAAACTTTCATGATTTACAAAAAGCTGATAAGCAACCTGATCTGTATTATTAAGTGAGTTTTTTAAAGCAATATATTCATCATACTTCACATTTGGGAACTGCTCTCTCTTCCATTGCGGAATTTCGGAAGGTCCAAAACAGTATTTCATTAAATAAATCGTATTTTTATCTAAACTGCTCAAATCTTTTGAAATTTTTCTATCCAAAGAATCAACAGCAGCTAAAACAGCGATAATTGAAAAAATACCAATGGTAACACCTAAAAGCGACAATAAAGTTCGCAGTTTATTATTTCGCAAAGCGCTTATAGCAAAGCTTAAACTTTCTTTTAATAATCTTAGATAAAGAAGCATATAGTAGTATTTTTCAACAAAGTAAAATTCAATAATTTAAAAACAAAAACCTAATAAAAGTTAACTTACTCATCAGTAGATTTTTTTAGCATAATGTTACATTAATTTTCTTTAAAATAATATATAAAAAAACTACTTTTGCAGTCTCAAAAATTATAACTACACAATGAGCACAACTAAAAAAATACAATCGGCATTAATTTCTGTTTTTTCTAAAGATGGATTAGAACCAATCGTTAGAAAATTACACGAACAAAATGTTACACTTTACTCGACTGGAGGAACTGAAGATTTTATCAAAAATCTTGGTATTCCAGTAGTTCCTGTTGAAGATATTACTTCTTTCCCTGAAATTCTTGGAGGGCGAGTTAAAACTTTACACCCAAAAATTTTTGGAGGAATCTTGAACCGTCAAGATAATGAAAGTGATGTTCAACAAATGAAGGAATTTGATATTCCTCAGATTGATTTAGTAATTGTTGATTTGTATCCTTTTGAAAAAACTGTTGCTTCTGGTGCAAGCGAGCAAGATATTATCGAGAAAATTGATATTGGCGGAATTTCATTGATTCGCGCTGGTGCAAAAAACTTCAAAGATACTGTCATTGTTGCTTCTGTTAATGAATACAGTTTGCTTTTAGATATGATTACAGAACAAAATGGTTCTACAACTCTTGAAAACAGAAGATTGTTAGCTACAAAAGCTTTTCACGTATCTTCTCATTATGATGGAGCTATTTTTAATTATTTCAATACAGACGAAACGATCTACAAAGAAAGCATTGACAATGGTCAAGTTTTAAGATATGGTGAAAACCCACATCAAAAAGGTTTTTTCTTTGGTGATTTTGATGCGATGTTCAATAAAGTTCACGGAAAAGAATTATCATACAACAACTTACTTGATGTTGATGCTGCAGTAAATTTAATTGCTGAATTCAAAAATGACGGGCCAACATTTGCGATTCTAAAACATAATAATGCTTGTGGTTTAGCTTCAAGAAAAACAATCAGCGAAGCTTATTTAGCAGCTTTAGCTTGCGACCCAACTTCTGCATTTGGAGGAGTTTTGATTTCAAACACTAAGATTGATTTGGAAACTGCACAAGAAATCAACAAATTATTCTGCGAGGTAGTTATTGCTCCAGCTTATGATGATGAAGCAATTACTGTTTTGCAAGAAAAGAAAAACAGAATTATTTTAGTCCAAAATGAAGTTGAATTACCTTCAAGACAAGTAAGAACATGTCTTAATGGTTTGTTAATTCAGGACAGAAATAATATTACAGATAATAAAGAGCATTTAAAAACCGTTACAATTACAGAACCTACTGCTCAAGAGATAGAAGATTTGATTTTTGCATCAAAAATTTGCAAGAACACAAAATCAAATACAATTGTCTTTGCAAAAAACGGAACTTTAATTTCATCTGGTACAGGTCAAACGTCAAGAGTTGATGCTTTAATGCAGGCTGTTGACAAAGCAAAAGCATTTGGATTTGATTTAACCGGCGCTTCGATGGCAAGTGATGCATTTTTTCCATTTCCGGATTGTGTAGAATTAGCCAAAAAAGCAGGAATAACTGCTGTAATTCAGCCAGGAGGCTCAATAAAAGACGAATTAAGTATAAATTATTGCAATGAAAATAATGTTGCAATGGTATTTACAGGAACTCGTCATTTTAAACATTAATTTGTTTAACTTTGTTCGATAAATAATTTATAACATTTTAAACCCCTAAAAAACTTATGGGATTTTTTGATTTCATGACCGAGGATATTGCGATAGACCTTGGTACCGCAAACACTTTAATCATACATAATGATAAAGTCGTTATTGATAGTCCATCTATAGTTGCACGTGATAGAGTATCAGGCAAAATCATTGCTGTTGGTAAAGAAGCCAACATGATGCAAGGTAAAACGCATGAAAACATCAAGACCATAAGGCCTTTAAAAGATGGTGTAATTGCTGATTTTGATGCTTCGGAAAAAATGATCAATATGTTCATTAAAAGCATTCCTGCATTGAAAAAAAGAATGTTTACTCCAGCTTTACGTATGGTGGTTTGTATTCCTTCTGGTATTACTGAGGTTGAAATGAGAGCGGTAAAAGAATCTTGTGAAAGAGTAAACGGAAAAGAAGTTTACTTAATTCACGAGCCTATGGCTGCTGCAATTGGTATTGGCATTGATATTATGCAGCCAAAAGGAAACATGATTGTCGATATTGGAGGTGGTACAACAGAAATTGCTGTTATCGCTTTAGGCGGAATTGTTTGCGATAAATCTGTAAAAATTGCAGGTGACGTTTTCACAAATGATATCGTTTATTATATGCGTACACAACACAACCTTTTTGTAGGTGAAAGTACTGCTGAAAAAATAAAAATTCAAATTGGAGCTGCTATCGAAGATCTAGATGGCCCGCCAGAAGATATGTCTGTTCAAGGTAGAGATTTACTTACGGGAAAACCAAAACAAGTAGATGTTTCTTACCGCGAAATCGCAAAAGCATTAGACAAATCGATTCAACGAATTGAAGATGCTGTAATGGAAACATTATCTCAAACACCTCCTGAATTAGCTGCTGATATTTACAATACAGGTATTTATTTAGCTGGTGGAGGATCTATGTTAAGAGGTCTTGACAAACGTATTTCTCAAAAAACAGATTTACCTGTTTATATTGCCGAAGATCCTTTAAGAGCTGTTGTTCGTGGAACTGGAATGGCACTTAAAAACATTGCAAAATTTAAAAGTATCTTAATCAAATAAGATTCAAAATAGTAATCAATTTACTTTTATTAGAGTCAAATTTCACTATTTGACTCTAATAAAATTTGAAACCAAAAGCATATCCTGAAACAAAATAACCAAACAAGAAATGCAGCAAATTTTTAATTTCATTTTAAGAAACAGTAATCGATTGCTGTTTTTGCTGCTTTTAGGTATTTCGTTGACGCTCACAATTCAGTCACACTCCTATCACAGAAGCAGAGTAATCAGTTCCGCAAATTTTTTAAGCGGAGGCGTTTACGAAAGAATTAATCACATCAACGAATATTTGAATTTAAGATCTGAAAATGATGAACTTGTACTTGAAAATGCAAGACTAAAAAGTCTTTTATTCAACAAAGAGGATACTACCAAAATACCTTTGGCCGATAGTATAAAAGGAGTAAAACCTGCAGATATTATTGTGTCAAAAGTAATTCACAACTCTTATAATACTCACGAAAACTATATCACCTTAAACTCTGGAGCAAACGATGGAGTTAAACAAGATATGGGAGTAATTAACAGTTTAGGAATTATTGGAGTTGTAGATAATACATCGCCAAGATATTCGACTGTTGTGAGCATTTTGAACATGAAATCTCAGATTAATGCTAAAATCAAAAAATCAAATCACTTTGGTTCTTTAACTTGGGATGGAAAAAGCACTGGTTTTGTTCAACTTGAAGATGTTCCAAGATTAGCTTCTATTAGAAAAGGCGACACCATTGTTACAGGCGGACAATCAGTAATTTTCCCTGAAGGCATAAACATTGGAACTGTAGATAAAATTTATATTAA
This sequence comes from Flavobacterium sp. FlaQc-30, assembly GCF_044005885.1. Taxonomy (NCBI): domain Bacteria; kingdom Pseudomonadati; phylum Bacteroidota; class Flavobacteriia; order Flavobacteriales; family Flavobacteriaceae; genus Flavobacterium; species Flavobacterium sp. FlaQc-30. Next base: position 237,163 of record NZ_JBIPCO010000001.1, read on the forward strand.
AAAGAATACAAGTTACTATGTTATAAACGTTAAACTATTTAACGATATGACAAATCTAGGACACGTTTATATTATCAAAAGTAAGGACAGAGAAGAACTTATTAATTTAGAAAACAAAAACAAGGAAAAAGATGAATAGCGCTTTATTAGTCAATATTCTTCGTTTTATTATGTTACTAGCAATTCAGGTTGTTATTTTCAATAATATGAATTTTTTAGGGTACATAAGTCCCTTCCCATATATCTTGTATATTATCTTATATCCTGTAAACAGTAATAGAGCGGGATTAATTATCTCTAGCTTTTTATTAGGATTGATAATGGATATGTTTTGTAATTCTGGCGGAATTCACGCAACAGCTTGTGTAATTCTAGCCTATTACAGGCCTTACATCTTTAAATTTTCATTTGGTTTAAGTTATGAATATCAAACCATTAAACTAAATGAATCTTTAACACCCGAAAGGTTTTCATTTATTCTAGTATCTGTTTTATTGCATCATATTATACTATTTACATTAGAAGCTTTTCAATTTAAATTTATACTAGACATTTTACTGCGAACCTTGTTCAGCACCATTTTTACAATAATCACTTCAATTATAATAATTTATCTTATTAAGCCCAATAAACGATGAGAAAAGTTCTGCTGCCCTCTTTAATTATTATTGCAGCATCTTTGCTAGTAATGCGGATATTTTATCTGCAGATCATTGATGATTCGTTTAAATTGAAATCAGAAAATAATGCCATTAAAAAAGTCTACGATTATCCAGAAAGAGGATACATCTATGACCGAAATGGCAAATTACTGGTTGCCAATCAGGCTTCTTACGATATCATGGTAATTCCTAGAGATATTAAAGAGAATCTTAATATTCCAGAGTTTTGCGCATTACTAAATATTACTCCCGAAGATTACGAAAAAAGAGTTGCTAAAGCAAAAGTTTACAGTCCACGATTACCGTCTGTATTTTTATCTCAATTAAATAAAAATGAATTTGCTGCTTTTCAGGAAAAAATCAGAAAATTTGAAGGCTTTTATTTTCAGAAACGTTCACTTCGTGATTACGAAGTAGATTATGGCGCTAATATTTTTGGTTTCATAACGCAGGTAAACGAGCGACAAATTGCAAAGAACCCCTATTACAACAGTGGTGATTTAATTGGAAAACAAGGAGTTGAAGAAAGTTATGAGGAAATTTTACGTGGTATAAAAGGCGTAAAATACATTCAGAAAGATAAATACAATCGTGAAATTGGCTCTTATAAAGAAGGTAAATACGACACGATCGCTGTTGCTGGTGAAGATATCAATTTAACAATCGACGCTGAACTTCAAAAGTATGGCGAAGAGTTAATGATTAATAAAAGAGGTGGAATTGTTGCTATCGAACCAAAATCTGGTGAAATTTTAGCATTAGTAACCGCTCCATCGTATGACCCAGGTATTTTAGTTGGAAGACAACGTTCTAAAAACTATACTCTTTTGTATCATGATTCGATTGCAAAACCGTTGTACGACAGAGGACTTTTAGCCGAGTATCCTCCTGGTTCTCCTTTTAAAATTTTAACAGGTTTAGTGGCTCTGCAAGAAGGTGTTGTCAACGAGCAAACTACTTTTATGTGTCATCATGGATTTAGTTATGGACGCGGCCGCTTTATGAAATGTCACGGATTTGGACCTCATCAATTACATAACGGTATCTACAACTCTTGCAACACTTATTTTGCCCAAGCATATATGTTAACGATTAACAAATATGCAAATCCAGGCAAAGCAGTAGATGTTTGGAGTGATCATATGAGAAGTTTTGGTTTAGGTCAATTTATGGGATATGATTTACCAACTGGAAAAAGAGGTAATATCCCAAACTCTAAAACTTATAAAAGAATCTATCCTAACGGAGGCTGGAGAAGCACAACAATTGTATCGAATGCAATTGGTCAGGGAGAGGTTTTAATGACACCTATTCAGCTTGCTAATATGATGGCAACTGTTGCAAATCAAGGATACTATTACACGCCTCATATCATTAAAAAAATTGAGGGTGAAAAAATTGATTCAAAATTTACAACCAAACACACTACTTCAATTGACCAAAAGTACTTTCCGCCAGTTATAAGCGGTTTGTTTGACGTATACAATAAAGGTACGGCACATGCTTTAAGAGTTGAAGGAATTGATATTTGTGGAAAAACGGGTACAGCAGAAAACTTTGCTAAAATTAACGGCAAGAGAACACAGCTTAAAGACCACTCTATTTTTGTGGCATTTGCACCAAAAGACAATCCCAAAATTGCGATTGCGATTATGATTGAAAATGGAGGTTTTGGAGCTACCGTAGCAGGTCCAATTGCGAGTTTAATGATAGAAAAATATTTAAGAAAAAAAATAACGAGAACTGATTTAGAGATTCGTGTTTTAAATAAAAGTTTGGCGAGCGAATATGCTAAACTTGGAGGAATGAACGAAGCCAGCGCAATCGAATCTACACCAAAAGATTCTCTTTTAAAAGCTAAAATTATTGCGCCGAAAGCGACAGCTCCAAAAACAGAGGCTAAAAAAACAACAATAGACACTACTAAAAAGAACTAAGAAAGATTATTTCAAATGAAAAATCAAAGTGTAAAAAATAACATCGACTGGATAAGTGTCTTTATCTATATTGCATTGGTAATATTAGGGTGGCTGAATATTTATTCGTCATCACTATTATCAACTGATGGGACTTACCAGAAGCAATTAATCTTTATTGGATGTACTATTCCTTTAATTTTTGTTGTGCTTTTTGTTGATGGAAAATTTTACGAAAAATATGCCAGTATAATATTTGGTGTATCCTTATTGTCATTGGCAGGCTTATTTCTGTTTGGAAAAACTATTGCAGGACAAAGATGCTGGTATGCCATCGGAAGCTTTACTTTACAGCCATCTGAGTTTGCAAAGGCAGCTACGTCATTAGCATTAGCTAAATATTTGAGCGACACACAAATTAACCTTAAAGAAACCAATAGACAGCTGCAGGCACTAGCAATAGTTTTTTTACCTGTAATGCTGATTCTGCCTCAACCCGATCCAGGAAGTGCATTAATATATAGCGTCTTTATCCTTGTTTTGTTTAGAGAAGGATTGCCTTCTTGGTACGTGTGGACAGGTTTTATCACTATTCTTTTATTTGTATTAACGCTCGTTTTAGAACCCTACGCTGTTATTTTAATCGCTTTAGGAGTTCTTATCATTATCCATTTTAAAGGACGGGCAGTAGATCGAAATATCATATTGAGTGCAATCTTATTAGTCGTAATTTCAGGTTTTGTTCTTTCTGTTGATTATGTATTCGATAACGTCTTTAAACAACACCATAGAGACCGTTTCAATATTCTTTTAGGGAAAACTGTAGACATGAAAGGTATTGGTTATAACACTAACCAATCTGAAATTGCAATTGGATCTGGAGGATGGATTGGAAAAGGCTTTTTAGAAGGAACTCAAACTAAAGGAGGATTCGTTCCTGAACAGCATACCGATTACATTTTTACAACTGTAGGTGAAGAATGGGGATTTGCAGGTTCTTTGGTCGTTATTTTACTTTTTGTGGGTTTATTTTTGAGAGTAATTTATTTAGCTGAAAGGCAAAAAACCAAATTCAGCCGTGTTTATGGCTATTGTGTTGCGGGAATTTTATTCACCCATTTCTTTGTAAACATTGCTATGGTTATTGGTATATTTCCAACCATTGGAGTTCCATTACCCTTCTTCTCTTATGGAGGTTCTGGTTTATGGGGATTCACGATTTTATTATTTATTTTCTTGAAGATGGATGCCAATAAGGTAAATGAATGGTAGATTAAAACTCCAACAGCTAATTCCAATTACAGAGCTATATACCGCATCGAATAACAAAATTTTAATATAAAACTACAACTCAGATTTAAAACTGAGCTGTAGTTTTTTTATATCTCCATCTTATACTAAGAGGTTTCAGTCTTTAGGATATAATACAACATCAATATTTTTTCGTGTGAAATCAAAGCAATAAATAATAACAGATTTTAGAGCTTTCTACATTTAGCTTATGACATTCCTAGAATAATGTATATAGAACTGTTCTCATACTTTAATAACAGGCATAAAAAAAGTCCGAAGTTTAAGCTTCGGACTTTTTGTATTATATATTTTTCTTTAGATTTTCTCAGCTGGTCTTTTCTTTAAAAGTTTAACCAAAACAGGGAAAGTAGAAATGATAACAATAATAATGATAATGTATTCAATATGGTGTTTTAAATCAATTCCTTGTTTCAAGAAGACACCGTATAAATAATGTCCTGCAAAAATCAAGATAAACGACCATAAGAAAGAACTTAAAATATTGTAAAACATAAATTTCTTTTTATCCATAGAAACTATCCCGGCTACAATTGGCGCGAAAGTTCTAAAAATTGGCAGGAAACGAGCATAAATAATTGCTTTACCACCATATTTTTCAAAGAAATCTTTTGACTGCAGCAAGTATTTCTTTTTAAACCAAAATGAATCTTCTTTTTTAAATAAATAGTAACCGCTTTTGGCACCAAACCAATAGCCTGTCATATTACCCAAAACTCCCATTACAGCAACTCCCAATGCAAGCAAAAATACATTTAAAAAATCGCCTGGAATATATGCCACATTTTGAATTAAATCACGGCTGTAAATACCTGCTAAAAAAAGTAAACTATCTCCTGGCAGAAAAAAGCCTGCAAAAAGTCCTGTTTCAGCATAAACTATAAACAGAACAATAAATAACCCAATTTCAAAACCTCCAATATTTAACGTTATATAAAATTCAGGGTTTATTAACTGCGTCCAATCAAAATTATTCATAAAAAGAATTTGGTTATACTTATAAGTTCGTGAAATTAACAATAAATTGTTTTAACCACAATTAAATGCCATATTTTAAAGATAAATTAACTATTAAAAGCCCAAGATTTACTTGGGCTCTTAAAAGATTCTGCTATTCTCTTACATACTTGCAACAAGAATGCAAAGCCTCATAATCTGCATCAGTTGCTTTTACCTCTTTCGTGTCATGCCCAACCTTTGCGATAGCTGCATTTAAGTCTGCTGTTGATGATTTCTCTTCATTTAAAATTACTGCAAGCTCATGCGAACCAATATCCCATGTAGCCATTTTTACACCTGGAACATTATAAGCCGCTTTTTCAATTCGTTTTTTACAAAGTTCACAACTGCCGTTTACCTCCGTTTTGTATTTTAAATTTTTATTCTTTTTAGATTGCGCTTGAGCTGAAAAACCTAAAAAAACCATCATTGCAATTAATACGATATTTCTCATTTTTAATTTATTTTTATATTAAATTTTATTTTATTCTAAAACGTAATCCTGCATAATACATTTGCCCAAAAATTGGCGCATATGCAATAGAAGCATCAAAATTTGGTCCAAAAGGATCATTGGCTCCAAGAATGGCTTTTTCCTGTTTGTAATTACCAATGTTTTCTCCACCTACATACACTTCAAATACAGGAGAAAAAACTCTTGTTACCTGAACATTCATCACTGCATAAGAAGGCGAGTAATTAGGAAATTGATCTGCAGTTGGATTTGATGCTGTATAAGGTAATTGCTGTTTACCCGACCAATTGAAAGTGTAATCGAATTTCCATTGCTTATTATTATTTAAATTAGTTTCGTATTCAAGATTCCCTAAGAAACGATGTTTGGCTTGAAGGGGACGCTGAAATGTTCCTCTCAAATAATCTGTTTGGATGTCATAATATTTATATGCCGTTCTTAAATTTAAATTATGAATCAACTCATAATTAAACTCAACCTGAAGACTGTTTGCAAATGAACTTCCTTTTAAATCATAAAACAAAACTTCTTGCGGGCTCTGCATTAAGTCAACAACTGCCTGATTCTTAAAGTCAGTACGATAGATATCAAATCCTGCTTCTGCATTTTTATTGAAAAGACGGAATTTTTGCGAGAAACTAACACCGTAATTCCAAGCAATTTCAGGATTTAAACCGTAGATTTTTCCTCCGTTATCTAAAATCGAGAATGTTCTTGAACTTGCAAAAAGCTGCTGATTCTCCGCAAAAATATTAGCTGAACGTTTCCCTCTACCAGCAGAAAAACGAACTACTCCATTCTTCCAAGGATTATATCTCATATGCAATCTTGGCGTTACGAAAAAACCAAGTCGGTTATGATTATCGACCCTTCCTCCTAAAACCAAACTAAAATTATCTGTATTATCATAAGTATACTCAAAGAACGCTCCAACAGAATTATCGATACGACTGTAATCATTTACATTTACAAACTCCTGATATTGATCGTATGTAAAATTTAGACCCGTTGCAAACTTATGCATTGTATTGCTGATAATCGAGTTAAAAATTAAGTTAGAATAAAAACTATTCTGCTTAATATTGTATTGATTTAAGCCAAAGTAAGAGTTTTGATTATGAGTATTGAAGGCATTTTGAAAACCAATACTTTGATAAGGCATATCTTTAAAAACATATCCAACCTTTGTAGAAACATCAAAACGCTCTGTGTTGATTTCTGATCCCCAATGATTTTTTGTACCACGATCTGTATCCTTATCAAAATCCAATTCGCCAGTTTGTTTTTTATCATTCATGTATCTAAAATTGATAAAACTAACGAAGCCGCTCTCTGGATTAAAATATTGATAACGGTTTAAAACATTGATTTGTTTTCCCAACGGATTATCTAAAAACCCATCGTTATTCATATCATTTTTAGCTACACGGGCATTTCCATGAACAAACAAACTTGTTGCCCATTTATCAGATATTTTTTTATTAAAATGAGTATTTAATTCAAAACGCGCATCTGTAGATCCGTAAAAGTTTAAAAAGAAAGGATCGTCATTTAACGGTTTTAAAAGCTCGGTATTTATTTGTCCCGAAATACTTTCAAAACCATTTACAACGCTTCCTGCTCCTTTTGTAATTTGAACACTTTCTATCCATGTTCCTGGAGTAAAAGACAATCCGTAAGCTTGAGAAGCACCACGAACTGATGGAACATTTTCCTCAGTAATCAGCAAATAAGGACTTGTTAAGCCCAGCATTTTTATCTGTTTAGTTCCAGTTAAAGCATCCGAAAAATTAACATCAATTGAAGGGTTAGTTTCAAAACTTTCTGCCAGATTACAACAAGCCGCTTTTAAAAGTTCTTTACTAGTTATTAATGATGTATTTGCGGTAAGGGTATAAGACTTTTTAAGTCCTTTTTGCTTTTTTGTAATTTTTACTTCCTCAAGATTTTCCTGCGCAAAAGCAGAAACAGAAAGCAACAACATCACAAAAAGCGTGATATTTTTTTGCATAAAAAAAGATTTTAATATTATTTAGAAATTTCTGTTTTAGTTTCAATACGAAACAACAAAACAGCACGTAACAAGCCGCAAAGGCTTGATTCTAAATATTAAAATCAGGAATAAAAAATATATTGATTGTATAATTTAAATAAAGGGGGTGCATTCGCATCAGAATAATAAGAAGTAATCTGATTGCTTTTGAAATTTGGAATAGACAAAAATACGACTGGGTCATACTCTTGAATTATAGCTGGAGCTATAAGTTGAAAAAAGAAGACTTTGAAAGTTGCGTTGTCAGATTTTTTCTCAAAATGAACAACTTTATCTTTACAGCAAGATGATTTTTCTTCTTTCGTTTCACAACATTTCTTTTGCGGCGCTGCAGAAGCTGTAGTATTTAAAGATACTGAAGCTACTTCTCCTCCACAATAATGCACATCAAAAGCAAAGCCTGCGTTGGAAACCAACAACAAGAACGCTAAAAACAATACTGTGCACTTTTTTAAATTCATACTGCAAAAGTATCCAAAAAGTCTCAGATTAAAAACTTAATAAAATGTTATTTTTTCAAATCTTGAAGCTGATAGTAAAATGCAGGAATAAATAATAATACTAACAATGGCTGAATAATAAATCTTCGCACATAAAATAAAACCCAACTGCAGTCTTGAAAATACTCGATAGTTATAAAGAACATCGAGAAAAGCATCAAGAAAAAAAACAAATACAAATAGGTTGTAAATTTTAGAATTTCTAGATCCTTAAACAGTATATAAATAAGCACTAGAGATAAAACTGTATTTAAAGCAAAACGAAACAAAAGATTGTAAAAAAGTTTAAAAGCATCAACATCAGGCAATGGAGCGCTGCTAAAATCAGACTCAAAATACTGCAAAAAAGGATCATAAAACAACGATGTTTCAAAAGCTCTTATCAGCACAAAACATATCACTATAACAACAGCAGCCAATATTTTAGATTGATGTTCTTTAAATCTATTTAGCATACTTAGAAAATTTGTTGACCCAAACAAACCATAAGATAAAAACAGAACTATATATAATCAACGGAAAGAGAACTCCGTGTAAAAAATGAGCGTACTGAGAAAAATAAAACAACAAAACAGTCAATACTGCAATTCGCAAAACATTCAAAATGTAAATTAATACAACTCCAAACAAAGTATAAAGCACTGTAGCCTTAAATTTTCCTGAAAATGCAATTATAAAGGAAATAAAAAGAATCATAATACTTACGGCATTACAACCTTCAATAATACGAACTACATCTTCATTATTTAAAAAAACTTCCAACCAAGAACCTGAAGAATTTTTCAAAACTTTAGCATTATAGCTAAACCCTCGTAATAATTGTTCAACATTTCGGCCAACAAAACTGGTAATTCCGTCAACTTCATAAGTTTTAAACTCATTCAAATATACTTTGTACAATAATGTCAATAGAATATATACCGAAAAAAAAGTGCTCAAAAAAACTAGAAAAGGCTTGAACTGAATTAAATATTTTTTCAACAGATTTTTTTTTCAAATTTATATCTTTTTTGAGTTCAGCTTTAAATACTTTTGTATAAAATTTTCAAATTATGACTTTTCAAGAATTACAACCAAAAATAAGCGCTATAGTATATGACAACAAACTTGTTAGAGATGAAAAACTACTAGCAATCTGCCAATTATTAAATGAAAATGTAGAATACTACAACTGGGTAGGCTTTTATTTTGCAAATCACGAAAACAAAACACTGCATTTAGGTCCATATGTAGGAGCTGAAACTGACCACACTGTAATTCCTTTTGGAAAAGGAATCTGCGGACAAGTAGCCGAAAGTAATGCCAATTTTGTTGTACCTGATGTAAAAGCACAGGATAATTATATTGCGTGTAGTTTTACGGTAAAATCTGAAATTGTTGTTCCGTTGTTTGTAAATGGAATTAATATTGGACAAATCGACATTGACAGTCACGTAATTGATCCATTTACCGAGGCTGACGAAAGATTTTTAGAATTTGTAAATCAAGAAGTCGCTAAATTGTATTAAAAATATTACTTTAGTGTACCTATTATCATAACCAAACTATGAAATCAGCTTTACGTCTATTATTGTTTTTCCTTTTAATTTCAATTAAACTATTCTCTCAAACCTCTGCTCCTGTTAGTAAATTAATTTATCTGGACTCAACTTGGGCGGAAGGCACACCAGACAATTATAAATATACTAGACTTGTTGAAGATTATTTCTCAAGCAAAGAAAGCTATGTTTTCAAAGAATACTACAAATCAACAGCTATAAAATCTATAGGCACCACATTAAATAAAGATATCATAAAAAGAAATGGACAATACATTTCTTATTACGAAAATGGCAAAAAACAGTCAACTGTTAATTATTCGGATAATAAAAAAACAGGACGCGAGTTCAATTGGTATGAAAATGGGGAGATAAAATCAGAATTGGAATACTTTAACGTAAAAAAAGGAAAAGACGAAATTACCGAAGTTAAAACTAACAACTTCTGGAATCCACAAAAAGAACAGACCGTTATAAATGGAAATGGTCAGATTGAACAAACAGATAATTATTTCTATGAAAAAGGAGAAATAAAAAATGGAGAAAAACATGGTCTCTGGGAAGGAAAAAATCTTAAAAAAAAATATAGTTTTATAGAATCCTATAATGAAGGAATTTTTATTTCAGGAACAAGTACCGATGAAAATAGTAACAAATTCACATATAAAACAGTACTTGAAAAACCTATTCCAGCGAAAGGAATGGATCACTTTTATAAGTTTATTGGAAAACATTATCAAACACCCAAAGTAGAAGGACTTAAAGGAAAAGTATACATTACTTTTGTAATAAATGAAGATGGAAATCCAACCAAATTAAGAATATTAAGAGATGTTGGTTACGGCACCGGAGAAGAAGCTATTAAAACAATCATTAGTTATGGCAAATGGATTCCTGGAAAAATGAGAGGGATCCCTGCAGATGTTTTATACTCATTACCAATAACTATACAATCAACAGGAAGAACAAATATGATTAAGTATTATTAAACAATAATAAGTAATTATCAAGATTAACTACTCAAAAACTTCGAAAGAGAAATCTTTTATAGATTCTTTTGTTTTTGCTTGATTTTTTTCTTTTTTTAATCTAATTTTGCACCCGTCTTACAAAAGTTGTATTGACATACATAAAAATCATTAAATAATATTGGAATGTATTTAACTAAAGAAAAGAAAGAAGAGATTTTCGCACAACACGGTGGTGCAACAAACACTGGAAGCGCAGAAGGTCAAATTGCATTGTTCACTTACAGAATTTCACACTTAACTGAACACTTGAAAAAAAATCGTCACGATTACAACACTGAGCGTTCTCTTGTACTATTAGTAGGTAAAAGAAGAGCTTTGTTGGACTACTTGAAAAAGAAAGAGATCAACAGATATCGTGAGATTATCAAAGTATTGAATATCAGAAAATAATCAATATAGAAAAGAGGTGCGAGAGTGCCTCTTTTTGTTTTTTACAGAATTGTATTTAATTACAAGCATTTATAAGAAAAAAAGTTTGGTTTTTCATTGGGTTTTAGAAACAACAACTACACACAACAACAACTACAACACAACTAAAACCCATTGTATAACCAATAAGGAAAAATTATGATTCCACAATTATTTGTAGAAAAGATCGATTTAGGTGATGGCAGAAGCATCACAATCGAGACGGGTCGTTTAGCAAAACAAGCTGACGGTTCGGTAGTAGTAAGAATGGGCGACACGATGATTCTTGCAACAGCAGTTTCAGCTCGCACATCAAACCCTGGCGTTGATTTTTTACCATTAACGGTAGATTACCGCGAAAAATTTGCAGCAGCAGGTCGTTTCCCAGGAGGTTTCTTTAAAAGAGAAGCTCGTCCAAGCGACAGCGAAGTATTGACAATGAGATTAGTTGACCGTGTTTTGCGTCCACTTTTCCCAGACGATTACCATGCTGAAACTCAAGTTATGATTCAATTAATGTCTCATGACGAAACTGTTATGCCAGATGCATTAGCTGGTTTAGCTGCTTCTGCAGCATTAGCAGTTTCAGATATTCCATTTTACAATTTAATTTCTGAAGTACGTGTTGCACGTATTGACGGAAAATTAGTTATCAACCCAAGCAGAGAAGAATTAGAAAAATCAGACATCGACATGATGATCGGAGCTTCTATGGATTCTGTAGCAATGGTTGAAGGTGAGATGAAAGAAATTTCAGAAGCTGAAATGATCGAAGCTATTAAATTTGCTCACGAAGCTATTAAAGTTCAAATTCAAGCTCAATACCGTTTACAAGAAGCTTTTGGTAAAAAAGAAATTCGTACTTACGAAGGTGAGAAAGAAAACGAAGAAATTCACAAAAAAGTAAAAGCTGCAGCATACGATAAAATCTATGCAATTGCAAAAGTTGGTTCAGCTAAACACGAAAGAGGTGCTGCATTTGCTGAAGTAAAAGAAGAAGTAAAAGCTTTATTTACTGAAGAAGAATTAGCTGCTGATGGCGATTTAGTTTCAAAATATTTCTACAAAACAAACAAAGAAGCTGTTCGTAATGTAGTATTAGAATTAGGCGTTCGTTTAGATGGTAGAAAAACTACAGATATCAGACCAATCTGGTGTGAAACTGATTATTTACCAAGAGTTCACGGATCCTCTTTATTTACACGTGGAGAAACTCAAGCTTTGGCTACAGTAACTTTAGGAACTTCTAGAGAAGCAAACCAAATCGATTCTCCATCTGAACAAGGTGAAGAGAAATTCTACTTACACTATAACTTCCCTCCTTTCTCAACTGGTGAAGCAAAACCACTAAGAGGAACTTCACGAAGAGAAGTTGGTCACGGTAACTTAGCTCAAAGAGCATTAAAAAATATGATTCCTGCTGATTGTCCTTATACAATTCGTGTTGTTTCTGAGGTTTTAGAATCTAACGGTTCTTCTTCTATGGCAACAGTTTGTGCCGGAACAATGGCTTTGATGGATGCTGGAGTTCAAATGGTAAAACCAGTTTCTGGTATTGCTATGGGATTAATTACTGATGGAGAGAAATTTGCTGTATTGTCTGATATTTTAGGAGATGAAGATCACTTAGGAGATATGGACTTTAAAGTAACTGGAACTGCTGACGGTATTACAGCTTGTCAAATGGACATCAAAATTGATGGTTTACGTTATGACATTATGGAGCAAGCTTTAGCTCAAGCTCGTGATGGACGTTTACATATCTTAGGAAAATTAACTGAAACTATTGCTGCACCAAGAACTGACGTAAAAGCTCACGCACCAAAAATCATTACCAGAACTATTCCTGGAAACTTTATTGGAGCTTTAATTGGTCCTGGTGGAAAAGTAATTCAAGAATTACAAAAAGCTACAGGAACAACTATTGTAATCAACGAAGTTGACGAGCAAGGTGTTATCGAAATCTTAGGTACAGATCCTGCTGGAATTGAAGCGGTATTGGCAAAAATCCAATCTATCACTTTCAAACCTCAAATGGGAGAAGCTTACGAAGTTAAAGTAATCAAAATGCTTGATTTTGGAGCTGTAGTAGAATATACTGCTGCACCAGGAAATGAAGTATTGCTTCACGTATCTGAACTAGCTTGGGAACGTACCGAAAACGTTGCTGATGTAGTTAAAATGGGAGATGTTTTCCAAGTAAAATACTTAGGAGTTGACCCTAAAACTAAAAAAGAAAAAGTGTCTAAAAAAGCGCTTGTTCCAAGACCTCCACGTGAGGAGAAAAAAGAGTAATCAGATCTTAGTTTACTAAAGGTTTATTCATAGAAAACCCCGATTCATTTAGTTGAATTGGGGTTTTTCGTTTTTTATCCCATAACTAATCCAGTTTCATAATTGCCTTTTCAATAAAAAAGTCATGCTCATAAATATTTTAATGAGCAAAAAACAAAAACAAACTAAAAAACACCTCTTTTTCCTCACTTTATTAAAAGAAAAAAAATATCTTTAACCTACCAATAACAAATAATTAATCCTAAAACCATAATTATGGCCTATAATGTAATACAGAACACCAGAATTAATTCTCAAGATTTTATTTTTTTAGATCCCAAAAATGTTACTTATCCAGTTCCTCCTTTAGTTTCAGTAAAATTATATGAACCAAATGGAGTGCCTACCTTAAAAATTAGAGCTACATTATACATCAATTCTCTAGACCCAAACAATCCAACTGTAGAAGAACCTACTGAAATTGAAGATGCTCTACAAGTTTATTTTGATTACGATTTCTCTGAAGAAACACCAGAAAGCTGCGACGTTTGGTACGTTGAATTAGATTATACCTCAGATACTGTAACCAATATTACAGAGGTAGTTTCATACTTAAAAGACATTGATCCTGAAACTTCGCGAGGAACAAAAACAGGAGTTGGCAGTTAAAACCATAAATTAAAACAATATGGCGCAGCAATTTATTTGCTCGCCATATTTTAATAATATCAACTAAAATATTGTAAAATGCACAAACTTAAAACTATTACTCTTTCAGTTCTGTGTTTATTTTTCATCTCATACTCTGCCAAAGCACAAACCAATATCTCTTCGTTTAGCGAAGCGCTTAAAAAAAACACTACACATTTTAAAGAAGATATAAATTTCTATAAAGCGCAACATTTTTTTTCTAGCAAAAAATGGGATTCTACTCTAGTCTATTCCATGAAACAGCTCAGCTCTGGAAAAAATCGAGAGCTCGCTGATTACTGTCATTTTTTAAGAGGATGTTCCTTTAGAGAATTAAAACTGTTTAAGGAATCAAAAACAGAAATGAGTTTAGTTTCAAAAAAATTCTCATTTTATCCGTTAGTAAATAAAACTTTAGGTGAAGTCGCATTAGAACTCAAAGAATTTAAAAAAGCAATTAGCTATTTTACAGAAGTCGAAAAAAACTCAACCAAAAATAACAATCAAGATTACAAAATAAGTGTTGTTTATGAAAATATTGGAGTTTGCTATTTGCACCTAAATGAGTTCACAAAAAGCGAAAATTATTTACTAAAAAGTAAAGAAATAAAAGAGAAAGAAAACGACACAATCTCACTCATATTATTGTATCAAAATATTGCTAATTTATATTATTCCCAATACAAAGACAAAGAGGCTATTCCGTATTTTGAAAAAGCGTATTTACTTTCTAAAAAAACAAAAGACTTTGACAAAAAGGAAAACGCTGCATTCAATATGGCAACTGTAGAAGAAAACAGAGGCAATTTTAAAAAAGCTTTAGAGTACAGAAAAGAATCTGAACGATGGAAAGATTCCCTCAATAATCAAAGTAAAATTTGGGCAATAGCTGATTTTGAAAAGAAATTCGCTGTCACTCAAAAACAAAAACAAATAAAAGTACTCGAGATCGAAAACAAACTAAAAAACTCACAGCGTAATGGTTTGTTTTTCTCTGCAATTGGCCTTCTGTTAATTATAACCGGAGGAGTTTATCTCTATGCCCAAAAAGTAAAAAACAGCAAAATCATTTTATTACAAAAAAACAAACTTGATGAATTAAACGCGGCTAAGGATCAACTATTCTCAATCGTCAGTCACGACTTGCGTTCATCTGTAAATGCATTAAAAACCAGTAATTCTAAATTATCTGCGACATTAGAGACTAAAAATTACGACGAATTAAATCAATTAATTATCCAGAACAGCAGCATCGCAAACGGCACTTACAGTTTATTAGATAATTTATTACACTGGGCATTATTGCAAACCAAACAATTGTACTTTCATAAAGAATCTGTTCATTTATACTCTATAATTCAACAAATCGAATACAACTACAAACCTTTACTTTTAGACAAAGGAATAACATTTGAAAATTTGGTTTCAAAAAGCATCTTCTTATTTGTAGATCTTGACTCATTAAAAATTGTATTCAGAAACTTACTAGACAATGCCATTAAGTTTAGCAATCAAAATGGTCAAATTAAATTTTATACTAAAGAAATAGATTCCGATTTTTGCGAGATTATAATTGAGGACACTGGAATTGGAATGAGTCAAAACAGCATTGATGAATTACTTCAAGATACTGACTTATTATCAAAAAAAGAGAACTCCGAAATTATTGGAACTGGATTAGGTTTACAATTATGTAAACAAATGATCAAAAAAAATGACGGTACATTTTTTATTGAAAGCGAAATCAACAAAGGAACTAAAATGATAATGAGATTACCTAAAGCAAAATAGTATGGATAATATTAATGTTTTAATTATAGAAGACACTCCGGAACAAAGTGATGCTTTAATAAAAGTACTCCTTGAAAATAATTATACAATTGCAGGAGTGGCAAGAAATTTTACAGATGCTCTACAGCTTTTTTACGAAAAAACAGTTGACATTATTGTGATTGATGTTTTTCTAGACGGAAAACCAGACGGAATTACTTTTGCAGAATCAATTAATATAATTCCAAATGCATCAAAGCCATTTGTGTTTTTAACAAGCTCTCAAGACCGACAGATTTTTGAAAGAGCTAAACTCACAAAACCTTTTAGTTTTTTAATGAAACCTTTTAATGAGCTGGAAATTCTATATGCTATAGAAATGGCTGTTGAAAAGTTTTACGAACAAACGAATGTTTTTTTGAGCGAAGAACAAGACACAGTAATCAGTAACGACTTTTTGTTTATCAAGAAAAAGAACACTTTGAAAAAAGTTGCTTTAACTGATATTCTCTATATAGAGGTTGAAGAACGTTATTGTAATATTATAACTGAAAAGGAGAAATTTGTAATCCTGATTTCGCTTACCAAAATCAGTGATTTATTAGATAAAAACAAATTCATAAAAACGCATCGCAACACAATTGTAAATTCAGAAAAAATAGAAGAAATCATTCTTGCCGATAATTTGATTATTTTAAAAGGAAATCACAAAATAACCTTGAGTGACACCTATAAAGATTTCATAAAAAAGATGAACGTTTTATCATAATTGAAAACTCTAAAATAAATATACCTCTCCAAAATCCTCTTTATTTCAAGAGGATTTTTTCGTTTTTACTCCCTATTATTCCTTCGAAAGCAAGTACTGTACTTTTCATGACAAGAAAAACGGCTTTCATGACATTTTTAAGATATGAATTTGAAATCGAAATTACTTTTACATCAAGAAACTAATAAAAAAGTAGATGAGAATCACATTAAATCAGAAAACCGAAATGAAACTTTTGCCAACCATAAAAAAGATAATAAATAATCCTTGGATTGGGGTCGCAGTTTCTTTAGTCATTATTATTCCATGCTTATACCGAATACTAGACGACATAACTGTTTTAAGAATAGAATATGTATTGCTGGCACTTTCGTTTCCTCTTTATTTAAAATCATTAAAAAAGATATTTGATGAAATCCTAGACAGTACGGATGATTCTTACGAATAAATTCCTTTAAACGATAATATTTGCCCTCAATTCATTAATGCCAAAAACCCTATTCATTAGCTTGATTAGGGTTTTTATTTATGTCGTATGTCTTAAAAAAATTGTTATAATATTCTGCAAAATCACAAAAAGTAAATAAATTATCACAATTTAACAGAAATTCTAAAAGGTTAACATATTTTTTTTGATATATTTGGCTCCAATCAAAAACAAATCATCAAAACCACAAAATCCTTTGAAAAATCATCAAAAAAAGGCTTTTTATCTACTGATATTAAGCACATTACTCACGACCTCTTATTCCTATTGTCAGTCCAATGACCAATCATCATTGTATGATTATTTTGACAATGCCGTTGGAAAAGACAACTTAAATATTAATAACGGAGTTTTGCACAGTGAGCCGCTTCGTCCAATTGCAAACAAACACAGATATTATCTCGACGAATTCACCGTCGGCGATATAAGCTTTGAAAAAGAAATTTATTCCAACTCTTATCTTAAATACGATATCCTTAAAGACGAGGTAATTTTCAAGCATAAAGAACAAACAGATAACTTAGCTATGAATATTGTTAAGGACAAAGTTGATTTTTTTTACATCAATAATAAAAAATTTGTCAATCTAAGATCTGAAAGCATTGAATTTCCAAATATTGTAAAAGGTATTTACGAAGAAAAATATGTTGGCAATGATGTTTCACTTTTCATTAAATATCATAAAGAAAAAATAGAAGTTTTTCAGACAGATGGAGTCTATTACAATTTTATTGAGAAAATAAATTATCTCTTAAAATACAATGGTTTTTTCTACAAAGCTGACTCACAAAAAGATATAAAAAGAATCTTTCCTTCTATTAAAAAAGAAATTAATAATTACTACAACGCCAATAGAAAGTTAGCACGATTAGATAAAACTCAATACATGGAAAATCTAACGAAACAAATCAATAATTTTTTTTTAAAAAAAAGTTCTAACTAAATGAAAAAAATTACTCTCCTATTCTTTTTATTAGCCTTTCAATACAATATACAATCACAAGTCATTAGTGATAAAGTTTCTGTTGAACTTAAAAACGCTAACATTAAAACTGCAATTCAAAATATTGAACAAACCTCATATTTTAAATTTTACTACGACGAAAAATGGTTAGAATCTGACAGCACTTCTATTACAAAACAGTATAAAGAAGTCCGTATAGCCGAAATACTTGAAGATGTTTTTCAAAACACTAACATTAACTTTTTTGTTGCCGAAAATAAAGTCATATTAACCAATAACAGCATCATATATAATGAGCTGGCAGACGATTACTTTGGAATTCCGCTAGAGAGAGATGAAAACGGATTAGCTCTTGCTCCTGTTTTTTATCAGCAATTTGACTCGGTAAAAAAAACAAATTCTCGTAATCCTAACAAGAACATTAAGGATATTATACTTATTGGTAAAGAAGTAAAAAACCAAAAAAAGAAAAGTTATATTCTTTCAGGATACGTTAGGGGCGGTAAAAATAAAGGCGGAATTGCAAATATTGTAGTAAAAATTCCAAATACCGAATTTTCAACTATTACGGATAACGACGGACATTATAAACTGCAAGTGCCGCCAGGTATCAGCACAGTTGAAACAGAAACTTTTGCTTACGATAAAGTGTCTAAAAAAATAATGGTTTACAATGACGGTACCCTTAATTTTATGGTTGTTGACAACGTAAATCAGCTCGACGAAGTTTTAATTAATACCAATAAAAGTAAAAATGCAAAAGCGGCAATTACAGGAGTTACAACTATTGATGCTGAAGGAATTAAAAATGTTCCATTAGTTCTTGGCGAACGTGACATCCTAAAAGTAGCATTGACACTGCCGGGAATCAAAACATCTGGAGAAGGTTCTTCTGGATATAATGTAAGAGGAGGAAAAGAAGATCAAAATCTATTTTTATTAGATAATGCCGTTTTATATAATCCATCTCACTTTTTCGGCTTCTTTACAGCATTAAATCCTTACACAACAAAAAAAGTAGATATTTATAAGGGAAGTATTCCTGCTGAGTTTGGAGGCAGACTATCATCTGTTTTTGACATAACCTCAAAAACTGGAAATTTCAATAAATTTGAAGGTGAAGCTGGAATTGGTCCTGCAACAAGCAATGTAATGATTTCTACACCAGTTGTAAAAGGCAAATCAAGCCTTGTTGCTGGAGGAAGAGCCAGTTATTCTAACTGGATTCTAAAAAGTCTGGATGATGAAAAATTAAAAAATAGTCAGGCATCATTCTATGACTTCATTTTGAAATATAATCATAAAATAAACGCCAATAATGACATAGAGGCTACAGCTTATTACAGCCACGATAAATTTAGTGTTTCATCAGACTCTCTGTACAAATACAGCAATCGACTAGCAACTTTAAAATGGAATCACACTTTTAATGAGAAAAACAAAGGATCACTTCTCTTTACCAATAGTGAGTATCGCTTTAATATAGATTATCAGCCTGACGGTGTAAATGCTTTTGATTTTGGCTATAAAATCAATGATACGCAGGCCGCTTTAAAAATGATTTACTTATACAGCGAAAAGCATAAAATTAGTTACGGAATTTCAACTAAACTTTACGGCATTAATCCTGGATATTTAAACCCTAAAAATCCTGAATCTATCCTAGTTCCTATTGAAATAGACAAAGAAAGAGGTTTAGAATCTGCTATTTATGTTGGTGATAATTTTAAAGTTACAGATAAATTCTTAGTCGATTTTGGTCTAAGATACTCGTCATTTGCTGCATTAGGAAAATCTACTCAAAGGGTTTATGACGAAAATCTTCCTATAAGTGATGCTACTGTAGTAGAAACTAAAACATTTGGCAATAACGAAGTAATTAAAAGATATGGCGGATTTGAACCTAGAGTTGCTGCGCGCTATTTTATAACAGACGATTTTTCTGTTAGAGCCAGTTATGACAAAACGTATCAATACATCCATCTTTTATCAAACAACACTACACAATCTCCAACAGATATTTGGAAGCTTTCAGATTTAAATGTAAAGCCAGAAAGTGCTCAGCAATTTTCGCTAGGTCTTTATAAGAATCTAAAAAATGACGAGTTAGAATTAAGTGTAGAAGGTTACTTTAAGAAATCAAGAAACATATTAGACTATAAAGTAGGTGCTGATTTGTTATTAAATCATAATATAGAAACCGAACTTCTTCAAGGAGATGGTAAAGCCTATGGAATCGAAGTATTATTAAAAAAACAAGTAGGAAGACTTAACGGATGGCTTGGATATACATACTCTAGATCATTAATTAGACTAAATTCTCAATTTAATGAAGAGAAAGTAAATGACGGTAAATTCTTCGCATCTAATTTTGACAAACCCCATGATTTTAGTGCGGTTTTAAACTATAGAATCACAAAACGTTATAGTTTTTCAAGTAACTTCATCTATCAAACCGGAAGACCAATAACGTATCCTGTTGGAAAGTATGATTATGGAAATGCACAATATACCGTTTACAGCGATCGTAATAAATTTAGAATTCCAGATTATTACAGATTAGATGTAGGTTTAAACATTGAAGGAAATCATAAAATAAAAAAATTAACCCATAGCTTCTGGAACATCTCAGTTTATAATGTTTTAGGCAGAAACAACCCTTATTCAGTATTTTTCGTAACGGATAAAGGACAAATTAAAGCCTATAAAACTTCAATATTCTCTGTTCCAATTCCTAGTATTACTTATAATTTCAAGTTTTAATAATTATGAAATATTTTAAAATAAAAATCTCCGTTTTTCTTCTTCTATCGCTTGCCATAACAAGCTGTACAGAACAATATGCTTTTAAAACTACCGATTTTGAAAGCGCTCTAGTTGTTGAAGGAACAATCACAAACGAACTTAAAAATCAAACTATAAGAGTTTCTCAAGTTTATCAATTAGAAGAAACCGGTCCTAGATTTGAGAAAGGAGCTAATGTTTTTATCACAGATGATAAAGGCAATGAGTATCAGTTTAAAGAAAACGACAGTCTCTATGTTTCGCTTACACCGTTTAAAGCAATGCCTGGAACAAAGTACAAACTAAACATTAAAACAAGGGAAGGAAAAAATTACACTTCGGATGAACAGCTTCTAACTACAGAAACTAAAATTGACAATATGACTGCAACTGTCGAAACTGTTGATGGACAGCGTGGAGTTCAAATAAATGTAAATAGTTACGATCCTGCCAATACTTCAAAATACTATAGATATGAATATACTGAAACGTACAAAATCATAGCACCTATGTGGTATTATCAAGAAGCAAACATTAACGTAATCCCAGGAACTCCTACTACTCCAGAAAGAGAAGTCATTGTAGTAACCAATAGAGTCAAAGAAGCTAAAACATGTTATTCTTCTAAAACTTCTGATGCTATTCTTCTTAATAACACCAGCACCTCAAGCGAAGATCGTGTACACTATCCTGTTCGTTTTATCAGCGATCAAAATTATATCATCTCACATCGTTATAGCATCTTCGTAAAACAGTATGTTCAAAGTTTAGCAGCTTATACTTTTTATAAAACATTGAGAGAATTATCTACATCTGAAAGTATTCTTTCGCCAAAACAGCCTGGATTCTTTTACGGTAATATGAAATCTGTAGAAAATCCTAATGAGAAAGTAATTGGATTTTTTGAAGTTTCGGCCGTTTCTTCGGATCGAATTTACTTCAACTATAAAGATTTATTTCCGAATGATAACTTACCTCCTTACTATATAGAAGATTGTGATCTAAAAGAATACATCGATTGCCCAGGAGACCTTCCTTGTACAGGCCAAATTTTACGTTCCTCCCTTCGAAGCAAAGGCAGAACTCTGTTTTCATGGGATCATGAAAGTAAATACTTTTTGGTAAAAGCACCTTGTGGTGACTGCACTACTTTTTCATCTAACATGGTTCCAACTTTTTGGATAGAATAATTCTTTTTTATCATCTATGAAACAACTATTAATCTATAACCAGACATACATTTTGGAAAGAATTAAACAATTATTGGTTTTAACACTTTTGATTGCAAACAGCTTATTTGTCTCTGCGCAGCAAAACAAAAATAATACAGTAACCAAATCATCACAAGAAACTATTTTTCTTCATTCGAACACAACAACTTTTTTAACCGGAGAAACTTTGTTCTACAAATTATATTGTTTGAACCCTATCAATAACAAACCAAGTTTAATAAGCAAAATAGCTTATATTGAACTTGTTGATAATGAAAAACAATCATTTCAAAAAAACAAAGTTTATCTTGACAAAGGAATTGGAACAGGGGATTATTTTATACCAACAACATTAAAAACAGGAAATTATAAGTTAATTGCCTATACAAAATGGATGTTAAACAATCCGAAATCTCAAACATATGAAATAGATTTATTCATCATAAATCCATTTCAAACTCAAGAACCTAATGCTAATGTAACTTTTGACAATACACTAAAGAACAGTGTATCATCAACTAATATCTCAACAGATTCAAATCTTGATAATGAAAAAAGAATCGATTTTGAACTAGATAAAAACAGTTATTACACAAGAGATAAAGCGAGCATTAAAGTAAAATCACTTACTGAAATAACCCAAAAAGGAAATTACTCTATTTCTGTTCGAAAGAAAGATCAAATTCCTGCTTTAAAACAAACAACTCCACAAGAGTTTGTAAAAAAAACAGCTCAAAATTACAGCGATTATTCTCCTAGTTCGTTTTTATTTATTCCAGAACTTCGAGCAGAATTAATTACTGGTTCAATTGTATCAAAAACCAATCAAGATTTAAATAATAAATCACTGTCGATTTCGCTTCCTGGAAAAGAATATGTTTTAAAAATAGTTAAAACAGACTCTAAGGGGAAATTCACTTTTTTATTAGATCAATTTCCAAATTTCTCAAATGCGATTATTCAGGTTCTCGATGAAAACCCTTCAGATTTCACCGTGCTTTTAGATCCATTACCAAAACTTGATACTTCAGGACTGCAATTTTCATCAAAACTCAATCTAACTGAAGATCTTAAAAAAGATATTGAAGAGCGCTCTACTGCAAGTCAGATTCAAAACGCCTATTATCAAACGAAAAAAGACAGCTTGATACAAGAAGCAGTTATCAGTCCGTTTTTTAACAGCATCGAAAAAACATATGTTCTTGATGACTATACTCGCTTCCCAACCCTAAAGGAGAATGTTGTAGAAATCATATTAGAACTTTATTACAGACGTGTTAACGATAAAAATCAATTGTTTGTACGAAATGGTCATAAAGATCTAACTGCTTACGGACCCCCTTTAATTATCGTCGATGGACTTCTTATACAAGATTCAAGTGATTTATTTGATTATAATATGGGAAATGTAGACAAAGTAAGCCTTATTAATGAACCTTATGCTTATGGTCCAAAATTATACGGAGGCTTAATAAGTTTTGAAACCAAAAACAGTGACTTTGCTATAAATTTTGTCAAAAAATACATGAAACCAACTGAAGTGCAAAGACCAAATCCTGCAAAAATTTATTATAACCCTGATTATAGTGCGGGAAATAATCTAAAACGAATTCCAGATTATAGGTACCAATTACTTTGGGAGCCAACTTTATCTTTAGATGAAAAAGAAGAAACTTTATCTTTCTACACTTCAGACCTTAAAGGTGACTTTGAAGTTGTTTTAGAAGGTTTTACAGACGAAGGAAAGCCCGTATATATTACAAAAAACATTACAGTAAAATAAATATCAAAA
The DNA here is from genome assembly GCF_044005885.1 of Flavobacterium sp. FlaQc-30. Classification (NCBI taxonomy): domain Bacteria; kingdom Pseudomonadati; phylum Bacteroidota; class Flavobacteriia; order Flavobacteriales; family Flavobacteriaceae; genus Flavobacterium; species Flavobacterium sp. FlaQc-30. Next base: position 260,797 of record NZ_JBIPCO010000001.1, read on the forward strand.
TCGGTTCAATTCTTGAACCGATTTTTTTTTTGACCAAATTGCTAAAAAAAATAAAATTATTTTCATTTAATTGTAACCTTTTTGCATCTTCTCACGTATAACCATTTGTACACTTAAAAATTGAGGACACAAATAACATGAGACAACTTAAAATCACCAAGCAGGTAACCAATCGTGAAACTGCATCGTTAGATAAATATCTACAAGAAATCGGAAAAGTTGACCTAATTACCGCTGATGAAGAGGTAGAATTAGCACAAAGAATTAAAGCAGGTGATCAAAGAGCATTAGAAAAATTAACAAAAGCCAACCTGCGTTTCGTTGTATCGGTTGCTAAACAATATCAAAATCAAGGATTAACTCTTCCTGATTTAATTAATGAAGGAAACTTAGGTCTTATTAAAGCGGCTCAACGTTTTGATGAAACTCGTGGTTTTAAATTTATATCTTACGCTGTATGGTGGATTCGTCAATCGATTCTTCAAGCATTGGCAGAACAATCTCGTATCGTTCGTTTACCATTAAACAAAATTGGTTCTATCAATAAAATCAACAAAATGTATGCGTTATTAGAGCAATCTAACGAGCGTCCGCCTTCTGCTGAAGAAATTGCAAAAGAACTTGACATGACAGTAAATGACGTAAAAGAGTCTATGAAAAACTCTGGTCGTCACTTATCAATGGATGCACCTCTTGTTGAAGGTGAAGATTCTAATCTTTACGACGTTTTACGTTCTGGAGAATCTCCAAACCCTGACAGAGAATTAATTCACGAATCATTACGTACTGAAATTGAGCGTTCATTAGAAACATTAACTCCAAGAGAAGCTGATGTTGTTCGTTTGTATTTTGGTCTTGGCGATCAACACCCAATGACTTTAGAAGAAATTGGAGAAACTTTCGACCTAACTCGTGAGCGTGTTCGTCAGATTAAAGAAAAAGCAATCCGTAGATTAAAACATACTTCAAGAAGTAAAATTCTTAAAACTTATCTTGGGTAATCACCCAAAACTCCAATATATAAATAATTCCAAATTCCAAAAATTATTGGAGTTTGGAATTTGTTTCAAAATTTCGTATATTGGTATTAAAGCAAACAACAGTTTGATTGACTGTTCGTTTTTTGATTGATGATTGAAACTCCGGCTGATTACCGGAGTTTTTTATTTTACTTGTTTTTTAAGTCCAACTTTCGCAAGATTTTAGCCCCAGATTTCACAGATTAAAATGATTAAAAATCTTCTCACAGATCTTGCAGATTTACCAGATTCATTTTGCTGAATTTATTGCGAATAATTTAATCAGATCTGCTAAATCTGCGTGAAAAAAAAACTTAATGCACCGTGCGTAATTCTTTGCGCTCTTTGCGGTTAAAAAAATTATCTTTGCAAAAAAACAACACACTACAATGAAAAATACACTTATTGCTCCTTCTGTCCTTGCAGCGGATTTTGCTAATCTACAACGTGATATCGAAATGATAAACAACAGCCAAGCAGATTGGTTTCATATTGATATTATGGATGGCGTTTTTGTTCCAAATATTTCTTTTGGAATGCCTGTTTTAGAAGCCATTTCAAAACACGCAAAAAAAACAATCGATGTGCATTTAATGATTATTGATCCAGATCGCTACATTAAAACTTTTGCTGATTTAGGAGCTAATATTCTAAGCGTGCATTACGAAGCCTGTACACATTTACACAGAACACTTCAAGCAATTAAAGCAGAGGGAATGAAAGCAGGAGTTGCCATCAATCCGCATACTAATATTGATTTACTAGAAGATGTAATTAACGATATTGACTTAGTTTGCATCATGAGTGTTAATCCTGGTTTTGGAGGTCAATCGTTTATCGAAAACACGTATGATAAAGTAAGAAAGCTTAAAGCTTTAATTACACGCAAAAATGCTTCGACAATTATTGAAATTGACGGCGGTGTAACGAACAAAAATGCAAAACAATTAGTAGAGGCAGGCGCAGATGTTTTAGTAGCAGGAAGCTTTGTTTTTAAAGCCGAAAATCCAACTCAGACAATTGCCGATTTAAAAGTCCTTACTACTTTTTAAATTTCAAAAACAAAAAAAGAAAAGTCCAAAAATAATTTTGGACTTTTCTTTTTTTTACTCGATACCTACTTAGGATCAACCCAATAAGGATTTGCTTTAAGTTTTTCTACAACATACTGAATCACTTTCTGAGCTTTCAAACTATTTCCAGAGTTATCTAATGGCGGCGAAATAACAGCTATTCCAAATTTACCAGGACACACTGCTAGCATCCCTCCTCCAACGCCGCTCTTTGCCGGAAGCCCAGAATTAAATAACCAAATTCCAGAATTATCATAAAGACCCGCAGTTGCCATTACAGGTAAGGTATACATCACGGTCGCTTGGCTAACCACCTTATTCTTTGTAATAGGATTAACACCTCCATTTGACAATGTGGCTGCCATTGTTGCAAGATCCTTTACATTTACATTCAATGCACATTGTTTCGTATAAATATCTGTTGCTTGTACTGGATCAAAATATATTCTGTTATAAGCCAATAACAAATGTGCAATAGCTTGATTTCGTAAATTATCACCAGCCTCACTTATATAAACAGGACGATTTATAGAGAGTTGCCTTCCTGCAAAATCACTCTGAATTTTCTGAATTTCTTTCCATTTTGCTATAGAATCATTACCTCTAATAAGACTTGTGGCCGCAATAGCTCCAGGATTTACAAGAGGATTAATTTTCTGCCCTTTATTCATTTCTACCGCAACAATAGAATTAAATGGCAGCCCAGTCGCATTTACACCTATTTTGTCTTCCAAAAACTGAGGTCCTTCTTGTTCAATTACTTTTGCCATAGTAAATACTTTCGATATACTTTGAATTGAAACCATTGAGGTTATATCACCTTTTGTGTATACCGCTCCGTCTGCAGTAACAAGTGCAATACCAAAAATATTGGGATCTACATTGGCCAGCTCTTTAATATAGTCTGCATTTTTTCCTTCTTTTAAATCTTTAAATTTATTAAAGGCTTCATTAAGTGTATTTTCTATATTTTTTTTATTCAATAATGTTTGGCTATAGCCTTGGTTTATGATAAAAACGATCATTAAACCAACAAAAATCATTTGCTTCTTCATTCTAAAAAATTGCATTCTTATTTGTATTCTATATTAATTTATAACAGGACATTATTTAATTAAAAATCCTTACTGCTTTTTAAGTTTTTCAAATTCGGAAAAAAGTCAATGCCAGTCATTTTTTCTAAAGTTTCAATAGGAACTTCAAAATCATAAATTGACTTATCACTGTCTTCATTAGGAACCAAAAAAGCAATCGCTTTATGTTCTTTCCCTGATTTAGCTAAGACAATTTTATAAAAATATTTAGGAACAGAAACTTTCTCTGTTCCTATTTTTTTATCCGAATCTTTCAAAATTCCGCCAGTGACCACATAAATATCATTGTATTTTCCTGCCCAGTAACGTGTCTTTTGCTCTAGTCTATTCCAAATTCCACTATTGAAATCATGTTTTTGAGGAGAAATATTCGATGTATAAAAAGTATCATTATAAGCTTCTTCACTAAATTCCATATCTCCTGCCGGGCAAAGATGACCTTTGTCGTAACCTGATTTTTTATAATTTCTCCAGTCTGCAGAACCGGTAGTAACTTTTGGATCTTCTATAAAATAAGGGCGTTTATAATCTGCATTTTTCAAATACTCTTTTTTTAATTCATACGCGACCCACTCTGCCTGCTCAAATTTTTCATTATAAGATAACGTATAATATTTATGCTTTACAATTTGACTGGTTGTCGATGTTGGCAAATAAACTGCCGTATACAAAGAATCAGTTACATTTTGAACTGGAACAAAAGAAGTTTGTTTCAGAACCGTTTCCTTTTCGTCAATATTTTCCTTTTTACACCCAAATAATGTAATCCCCAATAAACCTAAAATAATATAATTCTTCATTGTAGTGCAGTCGTTATTTTTGAAATAAACTTACAAAAAACGCTCCATAAATATTTAAATCTATGGAGCGTTTTTTTAATAACAAATTAATTCTATCGAGAACTAAGATTTTACCAATTTATCCTTTTTCATCTTTGGAGAAACTGTATTTTTTACATAACCCTTTGGTGATTGCAAATCATCTAAAACATTCAAAGCTTCTTCAACATAAACATCTTTAGACAAAGCTTGATGCCAAACATCTCTTTTCTCTTTCAAAGTTGCATCAGTGCTCATTTCAGCTTCTTCATAAGGCAATGATTTGAAAACTAAGTTGTTTTTATAATCAGAAATTGGTTTGTATTTTTTTCCTTCATTTTCAACTTGTTCTTGAGTTTCTTTAAAACTCTTAATATTCAAGCTGTACGTGTTCTCTTTATTTTTAACATCAATCCATTTCGCATTATCTTCAATCAATTTAAATTGAGGACTTTGTGAAATTCTGTTTTTGCTATTCTGAATTGCTTTAGTAAAGTTCTCATTAGAAGTCCAAGTGCTGTAATCCGCTGGATCTATTTTATCCCATGGCATAGCATTGTCAATATCACGTTCTCCCATTTTCAGGTAAGCATAACGATCTGGCATAACAACATCACTGTGAACGCCTTCTAACTGTGTAGAACCTCCGTTAATTCTATAGAATTTTTGACCTGTAATTTTCAACGCTCCTAAGTCTCCGTAATTTGCGTTACGAACAAACTGATTCAAATCAAGTACATTTTGAACTGTTCCTTTACCATAAGTTTGTTTACTTCCGATGATAACACCACGTTTGTAATCTTGAATTGCCGCAGCCAAAATTTCAGAAGCCGATGCAGAGAAACTGTTTACCATAATTACTAATGGTCCGTCCCACTCTATTTTTTTATCTTTATCGTATAAAACTTCTTTCTTTTTTCCTGCAGATTTTACCTGAACAATTGGTCCTTCTTCAATAAATAAACCAGCAATATCAACAACTGTAGAAAGAGATCCACCGCCATCATCACGAACGTCAAGAACGATTCCGTTTATGTTTTCTTTTTTCAATCTTTCTACTTCAAGAGCAATATCTTTTCCTGCATCACGACCGTCTTTGTTTTCAAAATCGATATAAAATTTAGGAAGATAAATAACCCCGTATTTTAGTCCGTCTTTTTCAACAATACTAGATTTTGCATACGTTTCTTCGATTTCGACAACATCTCTAATAATCGAAATAACCTTAATACTTCCGTCTACTTTTTTAACCGTTAGTTTTACTTCAGTTCCTTTGTGTCCTTTAATTTTTTTCACAACATCATCAAGACGCATTCCAACTACATCTACCGGCTCTTCATTTCCTTGAGCAACTTTCAAGATCAAATCTCCTGCTTCAAGTTGTTTTCCTTTCCAAGCTGGTCCGCCCGAAATTAATTCATCGATTTGTGTAAAATCATTTTTCTTAGTTAATCTTGCTCCAATTCCTTCTAATTTTCCACTAATATTTACATCAAAACGATCTTTTTCTTCTGGTGCAAAATAACTTGTATGCGGATCAAAACGAGCCATAATTGAATTCAAATAGACTGAAAACCAATAATCTTTATTCAAATCTTTAATAACACTAAAGTTATCATCTAAAGATTTTAATGAGCTGTCACGAGTTTCTTTCTCTAAAGCGTCAAATGTTTTTTCTTTGTAAGCTGGATCTTTTTTCTTTTTTTCCTCTTCAATTTTCTGTTTTGTAACAAGCGATGAAAGTGTAGATAACTTAATTTGTTTTCTCCATCTTTCATTGATCTCTGTTAAGTTTTTTGCATAAGGAAGATGCTCATAATCTGAATTAAAAGTCTCGTCAGTGTTATAATTAAATGGCTGCGCTAAAATCGTTTTGTAACGTTTTTTACTCTCTTCCATTCTTTTCATCAGCCTTGTGTACGTCAAATTAAAAAACGTCAAATCTTTATTCAAAAACTGATCGTCAAGCATTAATTCATACTGCTTAAACTCATCAATATCTGATTGAAGAAAAAACCTTTTAGAAGGATCTAATGCTTCGATATAATCTTTAAAAATACCCTTAGAAAATTCGTCATTTATTTCAGCCGGGCTGTAATGTCCTTTTTCAATAACAAACGCTAGTAATTCTAGAAGTGTTTTATCTCTATTTGGATCCGGATCGCCAGATTTGTCTGCATTTATTTTAAAAGCAAACAAGGTCAGAGACAAGCATAATACGGCTATAAGGATTTTATAATTTCTTTTCATAAACTTAATAATAGCATTCATCAAATTTTTTAATCTAAGTTACGGTAAAAACTATGCCAACATGCCAAGTTCACTATAATTTTTTGTTAAAGATATAAAAATGTTTGATGCGCAAAAGTCTTCCCGAATTTAGTTTACAATTTTTATTTATTTGTTAGTATTCTACCAAAATCTGTTACTACATTTGTTTTAATAAGCTTTAATTTTGATAAATTAAAAATACAAATCACAGCATGAGTACTCAAAAACCTTTAATATTAGTAACAAACGACGACGGAATTCTTGCACCAGGAATAAGAGCTTTGATAAGTGTTATGGAAACAATTGGCGATGTTGTTGTTGTTGCTCCAGATAAACCACAGAGCGCCATGGGACACGCTATTACTATAAATAACACTTTGTTTTTAGACAAAATTTCTAAAGATGAAGATACAATTACAGAATACAGCTGTTCTGGAACGCCTGTTGATTGTGTAAAACTAGCGGTAAACGAAATTTTAAAAAGAAAACCGGATTTATGCGTTTCAGGAATCAATCACGGATCTAACTCGTCTATTAATGTGATTTATTCTGGAACTATGAGCGCAGCTGTTGAAGCTGGAATTGAAGGGATTCAAGCAATTGGTTTTTCTCTTTTGGATTTTGACTGGAATGCCGATTTTGAACCTGTTAAAGCTTTTGTGAAGAAAATAACTTTAGAAACTCTGTCTAACAAACTGCCTGAAGGTGTGGTTTTAAATGTAAATTTTCCAAAACTAAGTCAAAAAGAAATTAAGGGAATAAAAATCTGTCGTCAGGCAAAAGCTTTTTATTCTCAAAAATTTGACAAAAGACAAACTCCTTTTGGAAAGGATTATTACTGGCTTACAGGTAAATTTGTAAATGAAGATAAAGGCGAAGATACAGATGAATGGGCGCTGGAAAATGGATATATTTCGGTTGTTCCGGTACAATTTGACTTAACCGCTCATCATTCGATGCAGCCGCTTAATACTTGGAATTTAAATGAGTAAAAAAGATATTATAATTGGATTTATTATCGGAATCTTGACTTCTATTCTTGGCAGTCTTTTATTCATTAAAACCTTTACATCACTTGATCTTTCGACAGGAATTCAAACTATTAAACAGCAAGGTTATTTAGGAAAAGTAATTACGATTGGCACCACTTTAGATCTTGCGGTTTTTCTAATTCTTTTAAACAGAAACAAAGAAATGATGGCAAGAGGTGTAATTTTGGCGGTGATTGTTTTAGCAATTTCAACTCTAATTATTTAAAAACCTATCTTTGCGCAGCAATAAAAATTGGTCAACATGAAATACTACATAATAGCTGGTGAAGCTTCTGGAGATTTACACGGTTCAAATTTAATGAAAGCATTGTATGAGGAAGATCCTCAAGCTGACATTAGATTTTGGGGTGGTGATTTAATGCAAAAGGCCGGCGGAACATTAGTAAAACATTATCGCGAATTAGCTTTTATGGGATTTGTTGAAGTTATTTTTAACCTAAAAACCATATTAAATAATATTAAAATCTGTAAAAAAGACATTACTGAATTTCAGCCTGATGTTTTAATTTTTATCGATTATCCGGGTTTTAATATGCGTATTGCAAAATGGGCTAAAGCACTTAATTACAAAACACATTATTACATTTCTCCTCAAATTTGGGCTTGGAAAGAAAACCGTATCAATGCTATAAAACATGATATTGATAAAATGTTTGTGATTTTACCTTTTGAAAAAAGTTTTTACGAGGACAAACATCATTTTCCTGTTGATTTTGTAGGACATCCATTGATTGACGCCATTCAGAATCAACCTTCTTTTAATGAAATTGCTTTTAGAACAGAAAATAATTTGGGTGAAAAACCAATTATTGCCGTTTTACCAGGAAGCCGTAAACAAGAAATAACAAAAATGCTGAGTGTAATGCTGAGTGTTGTTGACGATTTTCAAGATTATGAATTTGTTATTGCTGGTGCGCCGAGTCAGGATTTTGAGTTTTACCAACAGTTTATAAAGAATAAAAACATCGCATTTGTTTCAAATAAAACATATGATTTATTACGTTCCTCTACAGCTGCTTTAGTAACTTCGGGAACTGCTACTTTAGAAACAGCTCTTTTTAAAGTTCCAGAAGTGGTTTGTTACAAAGGAAGTTCTATCTCTTACCAAATTGCAAAACGCATTATTACTTTAAAATACATTTCTCTTGTTAATTTAATTATGGATCAAGAGGTTGTAACTGAATTAATTCAAAGCGAATGCAATACAAAACGCATAAAAGAAGAATTAAACAAATTACTTGAACCTTCTTATCGTACCAAATTGCTTAAAAACTATGATATTTTAGAAGAAAAACTTGGCGGAGTTGGTGCCAGTAAAAAAACAGCTAAACTTATTGTTGCGGATTTAAAAGCTTAAATTTTTTATTTTGAAAAAAATACTCCTTTTCCTTCTTTTAACTGTGCTGCTTGCTTCTTGTAAATCAGCCTCTACTGCTGTAAGCAAAAAAGAATCGAAACGAGAAAATAGATATGTTGTAAATAATTTGATTGAAACAGCAACGGATAATATTGGTGTTAAATACAAAGCTGGAGGAACAACAAAAAGCGGTTTTGACTGCTCTGGATTAGTTTTTACTACATTCGAATCTGAACATATAAAGCTTCCAAGAAGTTCTTTTGAGCAGGCTAAAATTGGAATAGTCATAAAATTTAATGATGCTCAAAAAGGCGATTTAATATTTTTTAAAACCAACAGAAGCAGGCAAATTAATCATGTAGGACTAATTGTTGAAGTCAACTCGAATGAAATAAAGTTTGTACATTCTTCCACCTCAAAAGGTGTCATAATTTCGTCTACCAAAGAACCTTATTATCAAAATTCCTTTGCACAAATCAATCGAGTAATTGAGTAATTTTAATTAATTTATATTCTTTTTCTTACGTAAATTTAATACTTTTAAACCATGAAAGTATTAGATTTTCCTTTAGTTAAAATTACGTTATGCTTTATTTTAGGCGTAATAATCTCTTATTATTGTCAGCCTTCTATCTCAACTGCTTGTACATTTCTTCTTTCTAGCACGATTTTATTTTTTCTGCTTTATTTTCTAGTAAAAAACAATACAAAAGCAAACTCTTACTTTGGATTAAGCACTTGTCTAATCTCATTATCTACAGGAATATGTGTATTGATTTTTCACACTGATTCTTTTGACAAGTCGAATTATACGCACTCAAAAACTGCATTCGAAAAACCACATTTCATAACTTTTATACTTCGCGAAAAACTCAAAAGTAACAATTACAGCGATCGCTACATTGGGCTCATAAAAGAAATTGACAATAACGTTTATTCTGGTAAAATAATAGTAAATATTCAAAAAGACAGCTTGCACAATCCTATGATTATAGGAAACATACTTAGAGTAAAAGCCACTTTACAGCGAACTCCTTCTAATAAAAACCCAAATCAATTCGACTATTCTAAATACTTATCAGACAAACAAATATATGCGCAATTGTATTGTGAAAAATCAGAAATTATAATAAGTAAAACCATCAAAAAAGACATTTGGTATTATTGCGGACGCTTACATTCGACTATTCTAAAAAATCTTGAAAGTGCACATTTTAATAAAGACGAAATGAATGTTGCACTTGCATTAATATTAGGCCAGCAGCAAGAAATTTCATCAGATATAATTAAAGATTATCAATATTCTGGAGCGACACATGTTCTTTCTGTTTCTGGATTACACGTTGGTTTTATAATGCTGTTTATTGCTTTTGTTTTAAAACCAATTCCTAATACTCGTAAAGGTTCTGCGATTAAATTAATTTCAATATTAATATCATTAGCTGGTTTTGCCATAATTTCTGGTTTATCGCCTTCTGTGCTGCGTTCGGTTGTCATGTTTTCTTTTGTTGCAATTGGAAATCATTTGCGTCGAAGCGGAAATATTTATCATACTCTCCTTGTTTCAATTTTACTTATATTACTATTTGAACCTTATTTTTTGTTTGATGTTGGCTTTCAATTGAGTTATCTAGCGTTGTTGTTTATTGTTTGGCTTCAACCAGAACTAAAAAAAATATGGACTCCTAAAAACAAAGTATCAATTTATATTTGGGATGCATTAACCGTTTCTTTTGCTGCTCAAATTGGCACTCTGCCTCTATGTCTTTATTATTTTCATCAATTTCCTGGTTTATTTTTTGTATCCAACATTGTTATTCTTCCCATTTTATCTTTTATAATGATTGCTGGAATAATCGTTATGATAATTGCCATTTTTATAAGTCCGCCAATATTTCTTATTGAAATCTTTGAAAAAAGCATTTATCTTTTAAACCAAACAATTCATTATGTTGCATCGTTTGAATCATTTGTTTTTCAAAATATAAGCTTTAACTCCTATTATCTATTTTCTCTTTATTTTCTAATTATCAGCTGTATTATTTGGTCAAAAAACAGAACTTTTAATCATTTTACCGCATTTGTACTATCTATAATTTTACTGCAGTTGTCTTTAATTTATACTAAAAAAGAAATCGCAGGTCAACATGAATTAATTGTTTACAACGTAAAGAAAAGTACGCTGATAACCACAAGGGCAGGAAAAAATATTACATTTTATGCTGCCGATACTATTTTAAAACCTAATACAAGAAACTTTATTCTTAATTCTTATTTAGTGGGAAATTTTGGGACTTTGAGTGAACCAAAAAAAATCAAAAACACACTATTTTTTAATGGTAAAAAAATTCTCATTATAGACAGCACGGGAATTTACGTTGATAAATTACAACCCGATATTCTAATTCTAACACAATCTCCAAAAATAAATCTTGATCGAGTTTTAGCACATCTTCATCCCAAAATCATTGTGGCTGATGCTTCTAATTCATACAAAATTCAAAAAACATGGGAGGCAAGCTGTGCTAAAAAAAATATCCCTTTTCATGCTACTGCCGAAAAGGGATTCTACAAATTAAACTAAGAAAACTTAATTAAATTCACTATTCACTTGGGTGCAAAATATTATTAGATTCAGCGATCCATGCTTTTGCACCGCCGGGCTTGTAAGCAATTTTACCTAAAGCACTAAAAGTTGTTTTATTTTTTCTTATTGAAGCTATTGCATAGCAAACTTCGGGAAGATCTTCAACGCCAAAAGCATTTTTAAGTTTAATATTTTGCTCTTTATCTGTAGCTGAAGCTGAAGAATCTGACAGGTCTAGTTTTACCAAAACTACATTATCTCGAGACCACACAGCAAAATCTGGGGTTTTAAAAATCTCATTTTGTAAATTTTCTGGTACACCTGCACCAGTGAATAAAATTAACATTGGTTTTTTTTGTTCATTGCTGATTGCAATGGCATCTGTCATGTTTGTCCGCCAAGCCAGATTTTGCGCCTGCATAAAAAATGAACCTAAAAAAAATAGTAGGATAAGTAATTTTTTAGTCATAGTAGATTGGTTTTTTGGTTAGTTAAGCGTGACGAAATTAACATAATATTTTAATTATCCAAATTTAATAAACACAAAAAATACATTATATGTTTTTTAACCGATGTTTAAACATCAAACCACTAATTACTGCCTAAATGAAGATCTTTTTCTTATGCATAAAAAAACTCCTTACATTACTGTAAGGAGTTTATATTTATAGCAATCTATTTTCTCTTTTTATGACTTTTTAGGATGAACGATCTCTTCTGCCACAGTTAACCAAGCCGAAGGTCCGCCCGCAACATAACCTGTTTTTCCAAGACCTTTAAAATTAATTTTTCCGTCTTTAGATTCTGCACTAGTAAAAAACACGGTAGGAAATCCTTGAATTCCAAAAGCCTGCTGTAATTCGTTGTTCTGACTTTTTAACTCAGGTGTTTGAGGAACGCTTCTTGGATAGTCAAGTTCTACCAAAACAACATTATCAACTGCCCATTTCTTAAATTCAACCGTTTTCAATACTTCATTCTGCAAACGAATACACCATCCGCACCAATCACTGCCGGTAAAGAACATCAACATTGGTTTCTTCTCTTTATTACTTACAGTAATTGCTTCTTTAACATCTGTATACCACTTTAGCTCTTGGGCTTGAGTTGCAAATGCACCAATCAAAAACAATGTTATTAAGAATATCTTTTTCATGTTCTTTTATTTTTTGACAAATTTAATCAAAAAGTCAATAAAAATTAACTATTTAACTTCTTGCATTAATTTTCTAATTATTGGAGAAATAGCAATCAAAATAACTCCCGCAATTAGCGAATAAATTGCCAATTGATAGTAACCCTCTGTGTAAGACTGCAATTTAGAGACTAAAGTATCTCCAGTATTTGATCTTGAAATCTCGGCACCTAATTTTCCTGCAGCCAGCTGTCCAAAAGCACTAGCCAAAAACCACAATCCCATCATCATTCCAAACAATCTTTTTGGAGACAATTTTGTAATAATCGACATTCCAATAGGCCCTAAACAAAGTTCACCAATTGTTGTTACTAAATAAGCTAAAGTAAACACGTTTAATGACGCTATACCTTTTGAATCAGCAAAAAATCTGGTAAGATAGAATATATAGAAAGAGGCCGCTAGAAATAAAAATCCGATTCCAAATTTAATTAATGTATTTGGCTCTATTTTTCGTTTCCCTAACCAAATCCACAACAGCCCAATAATAGGACTTAAAACAACTACAAAAAAGGTATTTGAACTATTATTGACAACATTTGGGTCAATATTAAAAAACAACAATTTATTATTCAAGTTATCTTTTGCAAAAAGCGATAATGAACCACCACTTTGTTCGTAAATCGAATTAAACAAGAAATAGAAAAATACAAATAAGAAAGCTGCAAAGAGTTTCTTTTGCATTTTTACATCTCCAAGTTTAAACAATTCATATACAAAATACAAAACCGCAACAATACCAATTGTATACATGAAATAATCTGTATAATCAGTATTTTTTACCATTATAAAAATAAACGGTAAACTTAAAATTGATAAAGCGTATACTGCTATTTCGCGAATTCGTCTTTTACCCGGCTCTAGATTTAATAGTGGAGAATCTCCAATTGGCCCTAAATATTTCTTAGTAAACAAAAATGTTATTAAACCTAAAAACATTACTATTGCGGCTGACAAAAAGCATAATTGCCAAGAATAATATTTTCCTAAATAAACACATAAAGCACCTCCAAAAAGACCTCCTACATTGATTCCGGCATAAAACATTCCGTAACCAGCATCTCTACGTCCGTCACTTTCGTGATACAACTCTCCTACCATTGATGAAACGTTTGGTTTAAAAAAACCTGTTCCAATAATAGAAAATGCAATACCATAGTAAAAGAAATCATGAGGTGAAACAGCGATCAAAAGATTTCCAAGAATCATAACGATTCCTCCAAAAAACAATGATTTTTTAAACCCTAAAACCTTATCAGCAAAAATACCTCCAATAAAAGTAAATGCGTACACAAAAGCCTGAATTGCACCGTATTGTAAACTAGCGTGATCTTCTTTCAAAAAAAGCTGATCTACCATAAAAATAACAAGAACCCCTCGCATTCCGTAAAAGCAAAAACGCTCCCACATTTCGACAAAAAACAAGTACCACAATTGCTTTGGATAATTGCCTTTAAAATTTTGAATTTCCTCTAAAGTAATCTTCTGTTCCATTTATATATTTATAATTAATTGATTCCTCTTTCTTTCATCACCTTGTTAAGCTGTTTTACTAAAGCAAACATCAGCACAGTCGCAAACATCAGCAACGCAAAATTAACCCAAAAAAAGTTGACTTTATTATCATAGGTATCCCACATACTCGCCAAAACACCACTCAACTTATTTCCTATTGAAGTTGATAAAAACCAACCTCCCATCATTAATGAAGTAATATTAACTGGACTTAATTTAGAAACTACAGATAATCCCATAGGGCTTAAAAACAGCTCCCCAATTGTGATGATACCGTAATTTGCCACTAACCACCAAACGCTGACTTTCTCTGTTCCGTTGCCGCCAATTTTTACAGCTGCTATCATAACCAAAACAGACAAGGCCGAAATTAACAATCCAAAAGCAATTTTTGTAGGTGTTGAAGGTTCTTTTTTTCTCGCTCTTAAAAAAGAGAAAAATGCAACAACCAAAGGTGTCAATATGATTACCCAGCCTGGATTAATAGACTGACTTAAGTTTGTAGCCCAAAGATGCACTTTACTACCTTCGGCAGGCAGTTTTTCTGGAGCGACATTTCTAAAATACAATGGATAATTCTCTTCTTTTTGAACAACTCCATTTACTTTTTGTAAACGAAACTGGTCATCATAAAGCTCTGTTGATTCTTTTTTATACTCTACTTCTTTTGCTAATTTGATTTTACCAACAACCTGACCAGCTGTTCCAGTTACTTCTCGATCTGTATAACGATCTGCCCAAGTTGTAAGTGCTGAACCATTAAGTTTAAAAACACCCCAAAATAAAATCACTACGCCAAAAATAGCCAATAAAGCTCCTATTGAACGTTTGTCTTCTGCTTTGGCTCTAACATAAAGCGATCCGTAAAACAAAACGATTGGAATACAAGCAAAGATAAAGGCATCTGTACTGTCTGAACCAAAGATTGCACTATTCAAATTAGTATCTGATGCAACTCCTTTTATCAACCAGCCTATTGCCCCAAAAACAAATGACGGCAATAAAATAAAAAGTATTATTTTATAAAATGGCATATCGCCTTCTTGCACACCTTTTTTCTGATCGTGTCCTACGTAATGTTTAGTTCCTAATAAAAATACAATTACACCTATAAACATTCCAACACCTGCAGCCATAAAAGCCCAATGCCAGCCTAAAAGAATCTGCAAAGCGGCACCAAAGAAATTACAAATAAAAGCCCCAACATTTATTCCCATATAGAAAATATTGTAGCCTTCGTCCTTTTTATCCTTATATTCTTCATTGGTATAAAAACTTCCTAACAATGTAGAAATATTGGGCTTGAAAAAACCGTTCCCAATAATTACCAAAGTCATAGCTATATAAAGTACCGTAATATCATGTACTCCCATTAAGAAGTAACCAATACCCATTAAAATTCCACCAAAAACAATAGACTTTTTATATCCTAAATATCGATCAGCCACTAAGCCGCCAATAAAAGGAGTAAGAAAAACTAATGCGATAAAGGTTCCGTATAAATCAGAAGCTTCTTTCTCGGTCATGGCAAAACCACTTTCTACATCTTTAAGATATAAAGTAAAAATTCCAATCATTAAATAATAACCGAAACGTTCCCACATTTCAGATAAAAACAAATAAGGCAGTGCTTTTGGGTGCTTATTCCACATATTTACAAACTCTTTAAAATTAAAATTACCTACAAGCCTAAACCTGTAGGTAATTTTTTATATATTATTACAATTATTTATCTAACACCGTGCATCATTTTCTTTAAAAATGGAGTCAAAGCAAATAATATAATTGCCGCGATTCCAGTAAGAACAACAAACACCATAAAAAACTCGTATAAATTATGGATTTCGAATCCTGCAAAAACAGGATTATGATTCATAATTTGATTTTTATCCAATAATTGTAATTGTTCTGCTGTAGGTACAACTGTTTTATCTAAAACAGCCTGTAAATCTATTCCCAATTCTTTTGCTTTATTGAACTTATCTCCAGTTGCAGGAATCAATGCTCCTAATGTCCCGGCTAACGCATAACCTGCCGCATTTGAAATAAAGAAAACCCCATATAATAATGATGCAAATCGTCTAGGAGCAAGTTTACCAACTAACGAAAGTCCTATAGGCGATAGACATAACTCTGCACATGATTGAATAAAATATAACAAAATCAGCCACTTAATAGCTAGTAGTCCAGTGTTTCCAATATCTTTTACATTATGCGCAATAATAAAATAACTTAATGAAATAATTGCCAAACCTAACGCTTGTTTCATAGGTGAAATAGGCTCTCTATTAGAAGCTCTCAATTTATCCCATAGAATACTAAATGGCACTGCTAATAAAACGATACAAATCCCATTAAATATTTGAACCATAGAAGCCGGCATTTCCCAACCAAACATTATGTTTCTATCAGTTTGATTTGAAGCAATAAATGTTAAAGAAGAACCTGCTTGTTCAAATGCTGCCCAAAAGAAAATAATAAAAAATGAAATAATATAAATCACTAAAATTCTTTGCGTTTCAACTTTAGTAAGAGTCGAGTCTAACAAAATTAAAACAGCCAATGAAATTCCTGCACCATATATAATTGGATATATTATTCCTTTTACAAGAGTCCCAATCTCAAAATTGGTAAATCCAAATTCACCAACTAATAGGTATCTAAAAATAAAAAACAAAACAAAAAATAAAGCTGTAACAAATGCAATGGATTTACCTGCGAATTTAGCTTGATCTAACACCTCTCCTGTAGTGTTATTTCTATTTGGCTTTGTACCTATTGGACTTCCATCTGGAGAAATTACATGTTTATCTTTAAGAAAAATAAAAATTATAGTTCCTAAAACCATTGCTATACCAGCCATCAAATAACCCCATTTAAAAACGGTAGGGTCTTGAACTCCATTTACTTTAACATCTGCAATCAATGGAACAAAATATTGACTCAATAATGCCCCAATATTAATTCCCATGTAAAAAATAGTAAATGCTGAATCTAATTTTGTTTTTTCTTGCGGTGGATACAAACTTCCAACCATAGAAGAGATATTAGGCTTAAAAAAACCATTACCAAATATAATAACAAACAAGCCCAACCAAAAAACAGTTTTTGAAAGACCTAAAGTAGTATCATAAATTGTAGCACTATAGAACAAAGAAAATTGCCCTATAGCCATTAATGATCCTCCTAATATAATGCATGCTCGGTTTCCTAAATATTTATCAGCAATAAATCCACCTAAAAGCGGAGTTAAATAACATAGTGCTAAAAAGCCGCCATAAATAATTGAGGCATTTGACTCCCCTAGCATTAAAGCGTTTACCATGAATAACGTTAAAATAGCTCGCATTCCATAAAAATTGAATCGCTCCCACATCTCTGTTCCAAATAATACCCAAAGACCTTTTGGATGCGCAGTTTTTACTTGAGTTTCTCCCATATTATTCATTATTATTTTAGGTTAATATATTTTTAGATTATAAATTTTCTTTGATAAAGTTAGTCATTTTATTATAAAGCTGAATTCTGGTTTTCCCGCCATAAATACCATGGTTTTTGTCAGGATAAATCTGAGAATCAAACTGTTTATTTGCTTGAATTAACGCTTCCATCATTTGCATTGAATTTTGAACATGAACGTTGTCATCAGCAGATCCGTGAATCAATAAAAACTTCCCTTTTAATTTATCAACGTGGTTTATTGGAGAGTTTTGATCGTACCCGCTCGCATTTTCCTGTGGAGTCTGCATGTATCTTTCTGTGTAAACGCTGTCATAAAATCTCCAGTTTGTAACCGGCGCAACAGCAATTGCCATTTTAAACACATCATTTCCTTGAAAAATACAGTTCGAAGCCATAAATCCGCCATAACTCCATCCGAAGATTCCAATTCTTGAAGCATCAACATAAGGATAAGCTCCAATTACTTTTGCCGCATCAATTTGATCTTCAACTTCGTATTTTCCTAATTCTTTTTGAGTCACTTTTTTGAAATCGGCACCTTTAAAACCAGTTCCTCTACCATCAACACAAGCTACAATGTATCCTTGTTGTGTTAAAGAAGCAAACCAATAATCATCAGAGTTGTTCCAATCGTTATTTACTTGCTGCGATCCTGGACCAGAATATTGATACATGAAAACAGGATATTTTTTTGAAGCATCAAAATCTTTTGGCTTCATGATCCATGCGTTCAATTCGTTTCCTTTAGCTGTTTTTAAAACAAAAAATTCTTTTGCAGGAAGATTATATGCCTTCAATTTATCTGCAAGCGCTTGATTGTTTTCTATTACTTGAATTTCCTTTCCAGCTTTAGCCTCATTTAAAGTATAAGTTGTTGGTTGAGAAGCGCTAGAATAAGTATTAATAAAAAATTGGAAATTAGGGCTAAATGTCGCTGCACTTGTTCCAACTTTAAAAGTTAAACGAGTTTTGCTTTTTCCGTCTAAACCAATTCTGTAAACATCTCTATTGATAGAACCATTTTCTGTAGATTGGTAGAAAATAGTTTTTGTTTTTTCGTCGAAACCGTAGTATGAAACTACTTCCCAGTTTCCTTTTGTAACCTGATTTTTAAGTTTTCCAGTTTTATCATGAAGATAGATATGATTGAAACCGTCTTTTTCGCTTGTCCAGATAAAACTATTATCTTTTAAGAATGTTAAGTTATCCGTAACATCTACATAAGCTTTGTCTTTTTCATTTAAAACCACTTTTGCGGCAGCTGTCGTTCCATCAACAAATAACAAATCAAGATTACTTTGATGACGATTTAAAACCTGAGCTGATAATGTATTGTTATCATTTGTCCACTGCAATCTTGCAATATAAAAGTCATTGTAATTTCCTAAATCAACTTTTTTAGAAGTATTTCCCGCAGCATCATAAATATGTAATGAAACTACTGAATTTTTTTCTCCAGCTTTAGGATATTTAAACGTTTCAATCGTTGGATATAAATCTTTGTGAAAAATCGACATCGAAAACTCAGGAACCTGACTTTCGTCAAAACGAATATAAGCTATTTTTTTACTGTCTTTACTCCAATCAAAAGCACGTACGAAAGCAAATTCTTCTTCATAAACCCAGTCAGTAATACCATTTATAATTGCATTTTTCTTTCCATCGGTAGTTACTGCAGTAGATTTTTTTGACGCTAAGTCGTAAACGTATAAATTATTTTCTTTTGCATAAGCAATCTTAGTTCCATCAGGAGAAAAAGTTGGCTCTTGAATTTGAAAATCGACAAGTTTTGTTAGTGATTTAGAAGCAATATCATATAAAAAATAATCTGCTGTAAAAGAGTGACGGAAGATTTTTTTAGAATTGCAGGCAATTAAAATCTTTTTTTCTGAAGCATCGAAAGTATAGCTGTCAATTCCGTCTGAAAGTGCTTTATGGTTTTTAGTATCTATTAAGTTTGATACTTTTTTTAGAGTTGCAAAGTCATATAAATCGATCTGCATACTCCTACTGGCTTGGTCAACATTTAAAACCGTATATTGGTTTGTGTTTTTTAAAGATTGCAATGCATCCATTCCTTTTGCCCGAAATGCCCCGCCGTAGATGTTTTCAACCGTTATCTTTTGCTGCCCAAAAACTGTCGCAACTATTAACAAAAGCACAACAGTAATTTTACTTGTATTCATCAGAATTATTTTAAATATAAAAAGAGCCCAATTTTAGTAAAAAAAATAAACATAATACACATTTTAAGTGTTAAATGTTAAAAAAAATAACGATTGCGTATTTTCAAGTTTGAAATACATTGCAAACAAAACTCTTAAAATAGTATCTTTGCCACAACAATATTATTTAATATACTGAGAATGAACAACGCTGTTGCCGGATTTTCTAAATTATCCAAAAAGGAAAAAATAAACTGGATTGCAAATGAATATTTTTCAACGCCTGAAGAGGCACTAAATATTATAAGAAATTACTGGAATTCAGACGAAAAGCTCCAACAATTGCATGACGAATTTATAGAAAACACGATTTCAAATTTATATATTCCACTTGGAGTTGCTCCGAACTTTTTAATAAACGGAAAATACAAAACCATCCCAATGGCAATTGAAGAAAGTTCAGTTGTTGCTGCAGCATCAAAAGCCGCGAAGTTCTGGTCGACACGTGGAGGTTTTAAAACAACAATTATTGATACTGAAAAAATAGGTCAGGTTCATTTTACCTATAATGGAGATGTTGAAAAACTTCAAACTTTCTTTCAAGAAATAAAATCAAAATTCTTCTCTGACACACAAAGCATTACAAAAAATATGCAGCAGCGTGGCGGAGGAATATTAGATATCCAGTTAAAGGACAAAAGAAGTTTACTTGAAAATTATTTTCAACTTCACGCCACTTTCGAAACAAAAGACAGTATGGGCGCAAATTTCATAAACTCTTGTTTAGAACAATTTGCATCAACTTTAAAAGAAGAATTTCAAGATTCTGCTTTATTTTCTGATGAAGAAAGCTTGAAAGTAATAATGAGCATTTTATCTAATTATGTTCCAAATTGCGTTGTAAGAGCCGAAGTTTCGTGCCCTATTGAAGATTTAGCCGAAAAACACATCCAAAATCCGCTGGAATTTGCAGAACGTTTTGTGCAAGCTGTTCAAATTGCCGAAGTTGAACCTTTTAGGGCAGTCACACATAATAAAGGAATTATGAATGGTGTAGACGCTGTGGTTTTAGCGACTGGAAATGACTTTAGAGCTATTGAAGCTGGAGTTCATGCTTATGCATCAAAAAATGGGCAGTATTCAAGTTTATCGCATGCTAAAATTGAAAACGGAATTTTTACTTTCTGGCTAGAAATACCTTTAGCTTTAGGAACAGTAGGAGGTCTAACTTCGCTGCATCCTTTGGTAAAATTGTGTTTAGAAATTCTTCAAAAACCTTCAGCGAGAGAATTAATGGAAATTACTGCCGTTGCAGGTTTAGCGCAAAATTTCGCTGCATTGCGTTCTTTAACTACAACTGGAATTCAGGAAGGACACATGAAAATGCACCTGAACAACATCATCAATCAATTTGAAGCTACAAGCGAAGAACGTCATTTAATCAAATCACATTTCAAGAAAACTGCCGTTTCTCATAGTGCTGTAGTTGAATTTATTGAAAACTTAAGAAAATAACCGAATTAAAAATTCCAATATTTAAAGCTTTTAAGCAAATTCCAAATCCTAAAATTGGAATTTGGACTCGAGCGAAAGCGAACAGGCGCAGCATTTTAAAGTATTGGAATTTACATAATAAAGACAAAGTATGTCAACAACCTTTTACAGCAACGGAAAATTACTCATTTCTGGAGAATACTTAGTTCTAGATGGTGCGGATGCATTTGCACTGCCAACAAAATTTGGTCAAAATTTAGTTGTAGAAAATAGAGATAATAAAATTATTGAATGGAAAAGCTACGACTACGATCAAAAAATTTGGTTTGAAGACACTTTTACATTTGAGGAAATTATAACCAACGCTGATTCAGAAATCGAAACTGTAAGAACAACTTTAATTGATATTCTTCATGAGGCTTTTTTGTTAAATTCAGATTTCATTACGCAATCTAATGGGTACAAAATTAGCACGCATCTTACTTTTCAAAAAAATTGGGGATTAGGAACATCTTCTACCCTAATTAACAACATTGCTCAATGGACAAAAGTTAATGCTTTTACACTACTTAAAAACAGTTTTGGAGGAAGTGGTTACGATATTGCCTGTGCTCAAAATAATACGCCGATTCTCTACAAAATAGAAAACAACAATGTAGAACCTGTTTCTTTTAAACCTGATTTTACAAAAAACATTTTCTTTGTTTATCTAAATAAAAAGCAAAACAGCAAAGCAGCGATACATGCTTATAACAGGCATAAAGATCAAAATCTAACCAAAAGCGTTGCTGAAAACAATAAAATTACTAAGGCAATCTTGAACGCTAAGACTTTAAAGGAGTTTGAATATGCATTAGAAAAACACGAAATCCACTTAAGTAATATTCTTGAAATTGAAACTATTAAAGAAGTTGCTTTTCCTGACTTTAATGGCACTATAAAAAGTCTTGGTGCTTGGGGAGGAGATTTTGTAATGGCTGTTTCTGAAGAAAATCCTAAAGCCTATTTTTCATCAAAAGGATACGAAACTATTCTTTCTTATGATGAAATGATTCTACAAGAATAGAGACAATTAACACAAACTAAATCAATTTGCTCTTCACATACTATGTGACGCTTTTTTAGATTCTGTTTTATTCTATTATACTAATTTGCTAAAGAGAGAACTCTCTTTTTGAAACGTTTTTTGATAAAAATCAAAACTATATTCTCTTTCTCCTTTTCCACATTTAAAATACTAGTAAACGAAAAAACCCGAAGTATCCAGTAGAACACTTCGGGTTTTATATTTTTAATTTAATTACTAAATATTAGTAGTTAAATTGTAATCTGTTATCTTCGATTTTAGCATTGTTTTTTAATGCTGGTAAAATTCTTCCTGCATCAGATGCGCTTTGAGCTTTTACTTTAGCAATATACTCTGCATGATTTGGAAGAGCCGGAGCTTTAACTGTGCTTATGTTTTTCACTACATAAACTCCAGTGTTTCCTTCGATTGGAGCAGAAATTTTATTAGCTGCTAAAGCAAATGCATTACCTACAACTTTAGGCTCTTGCCCAACTCCTCCAGGTAAAACTGGATTCTCTAAAGTAACATTAGCAGCTTGTTGTACAGCTACACCAGCACTTTTAGCGATAGCTTCAATACTTGAACCTGTCATTTTAGCTTTCAACATTTCAGCTTTTTTCTTGTTTTTCAAGATTGGCTCAACATAAGGTCTTGCCATAGTAACAGAAACTAAACCTGATTTGTTTTCGCTTTTGTATTGTGCAATTACGTGACCAATATTAGCTATTTCAAAACGTTTTACATCTCCTGTACTTGTTTCTTTGTCAAATGCCCATCTAATGATGTTTCTTTGATTTCCTAACGGACCAAATGCTTCATCCATTGCTTTTGCAGTAACCGGCGCAGCAACTTTTAAACCTAATTCTTTTGCTGTAGCAGCAAAATCTTTATTAGCAGCATCCATTTCAAATTTCGTTGCTAATGTAAATACTTTATCAGAAGTAACTTCAGATGGCTCAATTTTTTGTGCAATTGTAGCTAAACGAATACCGTCTTGTTTATCTGTAATTTTGATAATATGGAAACCGAATTGAGTTTCTACTAAACCAACTTTTCCAATTCCGTTATTGAATACAAAATCATTGAATGGTTTTACCATTTGACCTTGACCAAAATATCCTAAATCACCACCTTGCTGTGCAGATGAATCATCAGAGCTTGTAAAAGCAAGCATCATAAAACTATCTGGATTAGCTTGAACTTGAGCTAAAATTTCTTCAGCTTTAGCTTTTGCTTCTTCTTTTGTTCTTTTTTCTTTTGGACTTGGAGTTTGAGATCCTTCGTAACCAATTAAAATATGACTAGCTTTTGCATTAACACCAGCTTTAAATCCTAATGATTTAGAAATAGCATAATATCTTCCGTAAACATAAGGACCGTAAATAGACCCCGCTGGTAAGCTGAATAATTTATCAGCATCTACTGCTGGAAGATTGTTTTTAGCAACATAAGTAGAATCGTAAGGAACATCAGAATTTGAGTTTACAAATTCTGCAATGTTTGTTGCATTTTTGAAACCTGGCAATGTATCGTTTTTACCAGTTTTTGCATTATACTCAACTCTTCCGTTTAATAAAGCTGTTAATTTAGCTTTAATTTCAGCTTCGTCTTCTTTTGAAGCTTTATCTTCAACTAAAACGTATTGAATTTCACGAGTAGCATCAGCTTTGAATTTTTTCTCGTTTTTCTTCATGTAAGCTACGATTTCATCATCAGAAATTTTCACTTCACTATCTTTTATAGACGAATATAAAGCAGCAGCATAAGCAAAGTTTACTTTGTTTGCTTCCATTTCATATTTCAACTTTCCTTCACTAGCAGTTGTGTAAAGTCCAGATTTTACTAAAGTATTGTAAATTTGAAATTTTGCGTTTAACTCAGCATCTTTTTCTTTTTCAGAAATAAATTGAGCCGCTTCAGGGTTTGCTTTAAAGTAGTCTTTAAATTTTACTACATCAAACATTCCTGCTGCATTCAAAAACATTGGGTTTTTACCAATATTTGGATCTGATTTTAAAACTTCAAGTAAGTGTTTTTCACCAACTCTCAATCCTAATTTATCAAACTGAGTTGATAATAATGCGATTGAAACCTCTTGATCCCAAACTCTATTTGCAGCTTCAGTGGAAGTAATTCCTTGACCACTTTTTTCAACATTACTAACTTTAACTCTAAAGTCTTCAAATGAAATATCTTTTCCATCGATGCTTCCTACATCTTTTGAACTTTGACCAAATGTTCCTCTAGTAAATAGATCTTGTATTATAAATGCAAATAATGCAAGTGCAATAACTCCTATCAATAAAGCGGAACGCTGTCTAATTTTTGCTAAAACTGCCATTTTTAATTATCGTTAATTTTATATTCAGTTTGCGAAAATACAATTATCTAGTTAATAACAATACAACTAGGGTTTTATTTTACACAATTTTTTTCAATTACTAAAAAAATCACTCTTTTATTGTCATTTTGACCAACTCGATTTTCTTGTTTGAAGCTTGTTCTATCACAAAATGATACTTGTCGATTACAATTTCATCTCCCTTTTGAGGGATTTCTTTGGTATGATTTACAATAAAACCTCCTAATGTTCCGTACGAATCTTCTTCGGGAATCATAAGTTTATAGGTTTCGTTTAAATACTCGACATCTAATCTTGTTGAAAACAAATATTTTCCTTCACCCAATTCCTGCTCAATCAATTCTTCGTCTAAATCGTGCTCATCTTCTATTTCTCCAAAAAGCTCCTCGACAATATCTTCAATAGTAATAATACCAGAAGTCCCGCCATATTCATCAAGAACAACGGCTACATTTTTTCGCTTTTTTATCAAAATATTTAGTGCGTCCTTTATCAATATTGTTTCCGGAACGTACTCCACAGTCATCAAAACTGATTTTATTGTTTTTGGCTTTTTAAACAAATCAAATGAATGAACATAACCTACAATATCATCAAGCGAATTTTGACTTACAACAATTTTCGAGTATCCTGTTTCGATAAACAGCTCTTTAAGATCTTTGATACTGTCAAACAAATCTATATCAACTATTTCTGTTCTCGGGGTCATAATATCACGTGCTTTTACACCTGAAAATTCTAACGCATTTTGAAAAATCTGAATCTCGGAGTCAACTTCTTCATCATCTTCTACTGAACTCATTTGCTCTGTGATATAATTACCCAGTTCAACTTTGCTAAAATACAATTGAACTTGATCTCCTTCTGTTTTAAAAAATTTCCTTAAAACAAAGTCAGAAATCCAGATAAAGAAGGTCGACAAATAATAAAACAATCGATAAAAAAAGTAGGCTGGAACAGCAAAAACTTTAATTAATGTATTGGCATAAATTTGAAAAAAAACTTTTGGAAGAAATTCTGCTGTAATTAAAACTACAAAAGTCGAAATTAAAGTTTGAAGCAAAACTGTTGAAAGAGCCGAAAATTGAAAACCAAAACCAACAATACAGCCAATAATTAAATCTCCCATATAGAAGCCATAAATTACTAATGCTATATTGTTTCCAATAAGCATCGAAGCAATAAACTTTGATGGATTTTCTGTAAGTTTTGTTAGAATTTGCGACAAGAAATTATCTTGTTTTTTCTCAATACCAAGATAAATTTTGTTTGAGGAAATAAAAGCTATTTCCATTCCAGAGAAAAAGGCTGATAGTATTAAACATAATATTATAATACTAATTTCCATTTTTATTGTTTTTTGTTACGATCGTCAAATTTCTTGACAAATCTTCTTCTAAAGAAAAACATAAACACCGCCATTCCGGCAATAATTAAACTCATTGGATAACTTTCGTTTCCTTCGTTTAATTTTGTCACACCGTCATAAATAAAAAAAACAGCAAAAAGGATGTAAACGTATTGTGTATATTTTAAATAACCCATAATTATATTTATTCATTTGATTCAATTTCGCCGCTTATTCGCTGCGAATTAATCACTTTAAAATCTTTACTAAAATCAATTCCCTGCCCGTAAGAAACTCCCTTAGCATCTGTAAGTTTGAATTTTCTTTCGGTATAAAACCATTCATTTTTCTGGTCAAAATACAGCTGCTCGGTTTCTAAAACCTGACCTTCTTCAGAAGTTATTCGCACTTTTCCTTGTAAATCAATTATACTGGTAAATTTATAGGAAACAGCATAATTTGACTTTATAAAAGTACGCTTTTGTTTCTTATCATATAAAGTAACATCTATTCCTTTTGGAAATTCTGTAAACGGAAAATCAAGGTTAGAATAATCTAACATTTTTGAACTTATCAAAACTCCTGTTATCCGTCCTGAGTCAGTATATTTAATATTTACCGTATCAGCATCACTTGCCGGAACAAACTCTGAGAAGTTAATTTTTTGAACTTCTTTAAAATTACTTTCGCAACCAAAAAAAAGTGTTACGACAGCAAATACAACAACAGAAACAATATATTTTTTTGGTAAAATCATTTGCCAAATGTAGTAAATTGTAATGAGCTTAAAAAAACATTAGGTTATGCTTAATTAAATTTACTCTTCACAAACCATTTATCATTAAATGAGAAACTCGCACTGAAGTTAACATAGTTTTCTTGAATCAATCCCGCTGACGTTGTTCCTCTTTTACCAAATTCAACTCCAATATTTACATTTGAAAAATATCCCGGAATTGGAATTCCAGCACCTAAAGTCATCCCAATATCATTTATTGACTCATTATTAACTATTAAACCTAATTTTTCATATTTCAATCCGGCACGGTAAGTAATTCTGCTCAAGTAACTTGTGAATGAAGTATAGTTTGGAATAAAATAACCCCCAACAGCATATTTAGCATATTTTTCGTAACGAACTTTTGGGTTTGCGTTGTAATAATTTGCAAATTCTCCATTTCCTTGAAAAGCCATTGTAGTACCTACTAACCATTTTCTAGCCTCACCAATACCAGCTCCAATAGTTAACTTGTTTGGCAGTTTTAAATCTTCTGCATCTGGATTATAAACATAAGGATCTGGATCACCGCTTACTGTAATTTCTCTAGTATTATTAGATCTTAATGTACTTGCAAATGTGTAATTCAAACTCGTAAACAACGAAACTTTTTTATAAATCTTTGTCTGATACATAGTACCAATATTAAAATTCACACCAGACAATTCAGAAGTATTTAACTCTGTAGTTGAATTTTGCACACCTGATATAGCTTCTACGCTTGTTGTTTTGATGGTTCCGAAATTATACTGCATATCAGCACCAATATTCCAATTTCGTCTAATTTTATACCCTAAACCAAAATAAGCTTTATTTACACCTCCTTTACCGCTAAGCTGAGTACTTGTCGCTCCAGGAGTGGCTGTATTGTCATTTAAAATTTTATATCCAACTGATGATAACGGAACTAAACCAAATGAAGCTCCAAATTTTCCCATTGGAATTCCAATCGCCAAATAATCAAAAGTGGCTCTTTGTGCTTTTGCCGATTCTGTATCTGTTTTTAGAGTAGAAGTTCCAAACGATCCCCCAACTGTAAATGTTGTTTGCAGCAAACTCGCATAACTCGCAGGATTTTCAATATTCAAGTGAATACTATCCTGTTCAACTGCAACTCCTGCCATAGACCTAAATTCCTGAGTTCCTTTAAATCTAGTATCACCAATTCCATAAAAAGAATATGGAGAAGCAGTACCTTGTTGAGCGAATGAAACGAACGATATAAGCAAACAAGCGCTTATTATAATTTTTTTAATCATTGTTGATTTTATATTGAAATGTTTGGTTCAAACTCTCCAAAAGGAAATTTGAATTGGCAAATATGGTATTTTTTAATCGTTTAGCCAAAAATTCTGCATCTCCTCCCGTTAAAATTATTATAAAATTTGAAAAGTTTCGGCGATATTCATCGATAAAACCATCAATCTCATAGACGAAGCCGTTCACAACTCCTGAATGAATCGCCTGCATTGTGGTGTTTCCTATATATTGATCTGGTTCTTCGAAACTCAGCAAAGGCAGTCTGGCTGTATAATTATGCAAAGATTCGTAACGAAGACGAAGTCCCGGAGAAATCGCTCCGCCCAAATAATTATCATTTTCGTCGATGAAATCGTAGGTTATGCAAGTGCCGGCATCAACCACTAATCTGTTTTGTTTAGGAAACTGCAAAGTTGCTCCTGCTGCCAAAATCATCCTATCTATTCCTAAAGTTTTTGGTGTTGCATATTTATTATAGAAAGGAAATTTATCTTCGTGAGTAAAAAAATGAACCTTTAACTGCTTTTCAAAAATCAAAAAGGATTGTTTTTCGACATTGCCTACTGAGGCAACTACTAAATCTGAGCATTTTTGATAGCTGCCTAAAATTTTTTTAATTTTTTTTTCGAGCTCATTTTTCTCAAAAACAAAACTCTCCAAAACAGCAGTTCCCTCAAAAACAGCTGCTTTAATTCGAGTATTTCCAACATCAACAGTTAAAATCATATTTCCTTTTTGTTTCTGCGAAGATACGAATTGATTTTTTTTTTAAAATGTTTTGGATAAACGAAAAATGATTCTATCTTTGCACCCGCAATGTGCACAGCACGGTACCTTAGCTCAGATGGTAGAGCAATGGACTGAAAATCCATGTGTCCCTGGTTCGATCCCTGGAGGTACCACGAAACCCACTCAATGAGTGGGTTTTTTGTTTTTAATCCTTTTCTGTTTTTTTTAAGCAAAAGCACTACAGACATAAAAAACTAAGATTTAAGAATCCTTACGTTTTTTCATTGCCTTTTTTAGCGTTATACTTTTATAATAATTTCGATCCATTATACTAAAAATTTCCTTAATCAAATTGATGTTCGTATCTGACGTTTCTATTTCATATAGATTAGTCATTGGAGAATAATACTGAGCCTTTACTTCATTATTATATCTTACAATCAATACATATAAAGGACTATGACCATGATCTTTTAGACATCGTTGATAGTAACTCTCTTTTTCTAAAATTTCTGAAATAAACTTCATCTTTTTTTTATCCGCTGTAGAAAAATCAACTTTCTTGACAAACTCTTTTGTTCTTATTGAAGCATTAAAGTCTTCATCAAAATCAACTGTGAAAAAATTATTACTTCCGCTTCCTTCTTGCCATCTATAAAGTAAGACTCCATTTTTTATTTTCGCAAAATTTGCAAATTGACTTTTATAAAAGATAGAATCTTTCATAAAATTAATATACTCCCACTGAAGAGTTTCCGAAGGCGTTAAGACTGCTTGGCATTTCTTTTCATTAGAAACTTTTCTTTCCTGACTTTGGCAAACCGCAAAAATCAAACAGAGAGATAACCCAAAAATCTTCTTCATATAATAAGTATGATAAAAAAAATACACTTCAAATATAAATACATTTCCCTATCTTTAAACTGAACGAAATTACATTAACACTAAATGTCAACAAATAATTATTTTTTGTTAAAAAAGTATTAAGTGAATAAAAAAATATCTTCTATATTCGTAAAACTATAATTTTATCTTTCATTTACTAATAAGATTTCAAAGCAGTTTTATGAGCAAAACTTCTACTAAAGGCATTTGGAAAGTAATTTCTGCCTCTTCCATGGGAACAATGATTGAATGGTATGACTTTTACATTTTCGGAAGTTTAGCCGTTGTAATTTCAACTAAATTTTTCCCAAGCGATAATCCTACTGCAGCATTTTTATCGACTTTAGCCACTTTTGCTGCGGGATTTGTTGTTCGCCCTTTTGGGGCTTTGTTTTTTGGCAGACTTGGTGACATTATTGGTCGAAAATATACTTTCATGGCTACTTTATTATTAATGGGCGGTTCTACCTTTTTAATAGGCTGTATTCCGAGTTATGAAACAATTGGCTTTCTAGCTCCTTTATTAGTTTTAATTTTGCGTCTACTGCAAGGATTAGCACTTGGAGGAGAATATGGCGGCGCAGCTACTTATGTTGCAGAACATGCGCCGGCAAATCAAAAAGGATATTGGACTTCCTGGATTCAAACAACTGCAACTGTTGGTTTGTTCATTTCATTAATGGTAATTCTAGCCACTAAAAATGTACTTTCGAGCGAGGCTTTTGATTCATGGGGATGGCGCGTTCCTTTTTGGGTTTCTATTGCAATGGTTGGTGTTTCTTATTTAATTAGAAAAAACATGGACGAATCTCCCGTTTTTGCTAAAGCTAAAAAAGAAGGAACAACAAGCGCGAATCCGTTAAAAGAAAGTTTTGGGAATCGATACAATTTAAAATTTGTTTTGCTGGCATTATTTGGTGCGACAATGGGACAAGGTGTTGTTTGGTATACTGGGCAGTTCTATGCTATGAGTTTCATGAAAACGGTTATGAACATAGATTCATCACAAGTGGATGGATTATTGGGAATCGCTTTATTAATAGGAACACCATTTTTTATTGTCTTTGGATGGCTGAGTGACAAAGTTGGGAGAAAATACATTATGATGACAGGAATGCTTTTGGCCATTTTATTCTACAGACCAATTTACAAAATGATGTACAGCACTACCGATGTAAGTTATAAAACCGAAATCACAGAAAAAACAACACAAAACACTGAAACAACAGCCGAGAATAATACCATAACAATAATTTCTAAAACGTATACAGACGGAACCACTTATATTGAAAAGAAAACTGATTTTGCTGATAAAAAAGAATCTCAAAGCAGTATTTCGATCAATATCAATTCAAGCGACGAATGGACTTTGATTTTTCTGGTTTTCATTCAGGTTTTATTTGTCACTATGGTTTACGGTCCAATTGCTGCCTTTTTAGTTGAAATGTTCCCTACTAAAATTAGATACACTTCGATGTCTCTTCCTTACCATGTAGGAAACGGAATTTTTGGAGGTCTGCTTCCTGCAATTTCAACTTATTTTGTAACTCATTCAAAAGCGGCAGGAAAAAGTGATTTTTATCTCGACGGACTTTGGTATCCAATTATCATTGCTTCTATATGCTTTGTAATTGGAATGATTTATATTGACAACAAAAACAAAACTAACCACCTTTAATAAACCACTATTATGAATGCGATTAAACAAATTTTAGGTGTTTTATGGATTGTACTTTCCATTGCTGCCGCCTATTTCTGTGTGTTTGAATTTGGCTTGCCCAAATTGCTCTCAGACAAACAAGACGATTTGGTCTTTGGCATTATTATTCTTTTTATTCTTACGCCGTTAATTGTTTTAGGTCTTGGCACCTTTGGTTACTTTGCTTTAATTGGAGAATACAACGATAAAAAGAAAGCATAATAATCATCTATAAAAAAAAGGGCCTTCTATTACTAGAAAAGCCCTTTTCACTACTAACCAAACCAAAACTTACTGTTGTTTTAATTGAGTTCAAACGCATTATAAGAAATCAACTAAACACTATTTTTTTATAAATTTCATTACCTGAGTTTTCTTATTCTCATCTATTGCTTTTACAATGTACAATCCCGCTTCTAAATCACTTACTTCGTACTGAAAATCTGTTTTCCCGTTTATATTAAAGCTTTTTACTAATTGTCCTGATGTATTATAAACCTGCACTTTTGCTGCCGATATGTTTAATGTAAAGTAATCCGAAACTGGATTTGGATATAAATTGACTGTTGCACCTTTTTCGAAATCGGCTATAGCTAAATTCGCAACTTTATTTCCATAAATTCTAAATTCTCCAGCGGGAATATTTATTAAAGCATTAACATCAGAAACATTTATTGTGGTGTTATCCATTAAATTATACCATGTTCCAGTATATTGAAAACCTGTTGGTACATTTTGCGCTGTCACATCAAAATTCGCCAAAATCAATACGTCTTTTAACTGATTAGCCGCCAAAGCGTTGTTTGTAATTTTTATGTTGACCGAAAGTGAATTAGCACTGGCAACTGTTGCAGTTCCTAAAAATACAGGCTCGGTTATTTTAAGATTAATTATTTTTGCCCAGTCGTAATAAATTTTATTTCGATTGGTATTTCCTAACCAATTATTTGTCCATTGAGGCTGTGGTTTTGTATCTAATTTACAATCGCCAGAAGCAGCATCTGTATCTGTATTTACTGTATTATTATTACAAGTAAAAATTGAGCTGTCCCAGCCTAACTCTCCAAAATGCCAAATCATTTTTGGCCCTGGAATCAATAAGGAAACGGCTCCAATTGCAGACATTCTTGATAATGCTGTGTTTAACGTTTTTACATCATAAGTACCGCCCGAAGCTCCATATTGCAAATTTCTATACATTAAACGTTCTTCATCATGGCTTTCTGCATATCCCATTAATCTGTTTGCTGTAAAACCACGACTTGAACTTGTCATTCTTGAAATAGTACTGTTTGATGCATATCCCATTGCCAATTGACTGTATTGATCTGTCATTTTTCCCCACATCATCACGCCTTTACTAACGGGATCATTTACTCTATAATTTGCCCATTCTTTTTCCTCTGTATCAGATCCTAAATGTTCGAAAATAGTATAATGAGTAGGATCCAAACTCCACGAATAATCTGCATATTTCTTTAATATATCAACTCTATCCTGCTGATAATTATTAGTACAAGTTTGATCTGATGCTGTACAGGCTTGAGTAAATCCCTTGGTTAAATCCCAACGGAAACCATCAATTTTATATTCTTCGATCCATTGTTTAATTACACGCTCTACATAATATTGTGTTTTTGCAGATTGATGATTAAAATCTTCTCCTACACTAAAAGTATGTTTTGCAACGGTATTAAAATACGGATTTTCAGTCGTAGGCGAACCAAAACCATCTCCATCAGGATCATTCATCCACATTCTCACCATCGGATTACGTCCAAAGGCATGATTTAAAGCCACATCTAGAATTACAGCAATTCCGTTTTGATGACATAAATCGATAAGTTCTTTTAATTTATCTGAAGTGCCATAGAATTTATCCAAAGCCATATGAAACGAAGTATTGTAACCCCAGCTTTCATTGCCTTCAAATTCCATTATCGGCATCAATTCTATTGCATTTATTTTAAGTGTTTTAAAATAATCAATCTTATCTATTAAACTTTGATAGCTTCGAGCGGCGTCAAAATCGCGAACTAACACTTCGTAAACAACTAGCTTGTCTTTTTCTGGTTTTGTAAAATTAGTAACCTGCCAATTGTAAGGTGCCTGCCCTGTTTTAAGTACTGTAACTTCAAAACTCTGTCCTGTTGGATAAACGGGCATATTTGGATAAGAAGCTGCAGGAATTGAAGAATCATCATACGGTGACAATACTAAAGTTGAGTAAGGATCAGCCGTTTTTACCATTGAAGGTGAATTGGCTAAAGGAGTTTTATCAACAACCCAATATTGATACGTATTATTTTGTCCTGAAACCAATCCTGTCAATTCTAACCAAAATTTACCTGAAACAGGATCTTTTTTCATGGCATACGCTGATGTGGGCTGCCAGTTGTTAAAACTTCCTGAAACGTAAACAAAATCTTTTAAAGGAGCATCTAATACCAAAGTTGCTTTTGTAACATCAGCATTGTAATTAATTCCATCTGCCAAACCTGCAGGCATAGCTTCAGAAACGGTATTAGGATCAACAATCGCAGTAAATTTTTTAACTACCGTTGTTGATGCCTGAGTAACACTCAATTCATAACTTTGATTGCTTATAATGTTTGTATGATTAAACGAATAACTAGATGAACTAGAATTAGAATTTATTACTACTCCATTTGAATTTAATGTATAACTCGCCGTTCCATTTGTATTTGTCGCTGCAATATTTAAACTTCCTCCATTTACAACAACGGTATTACTGTTCTCTACAGGAGAAGTCAATGTTACCTGAAAGGAACCAACCTCAACTAAAATATCTTGTGACTGTTTAGATCCAGTACCATCCTTAGCTTTAACTAGAAAACCAAATTTTCCGATTCCGTTTCTATTAAAATAGGCAGACGGCGTAAATGTTTTTGTATAAGTATCTGTTCCTGCATTATAAGTAAATTTACCAGCTTCGGCCGAAGCGGTCCAAGATCCATTAGAAGGCGAATCTTGTTGATTCGCATCATTTACATCGTAAGACCATGACCAAAGATATAGTGCATTTCCTGTTACTGACCAAGCTGATTCATTTACACTATTTCCATTTATTGTAATTGTAATAGAGGTCGTATCTTCAAAAGTCGGCGGATTTATGGAATAGGTTATAGTTTGCACCTGTCCAAAAATTACCGTAGATAACAATAGAAAAATTAATAGTAAAGTTTTTTTCATATTTGCGGTTAATGGTTAGTTAGATTAAAAAAGGGCTACCTTTTACAGATAGCCCTTTAATTATTCATGCTAGAACTAATCTACTGTTATAGTTTTTGCACCATTGTCAATTGTCAAAGTTCTTAGTCCAGTTGGTCCAGTGTATTTAAAGTTGCTGTCACCATCACCAGCATTTACTAATTCTGAATCTATTGTATAACCTAATCCAGAATAGTAAGGGAAGTTACGGCTGTTACTAGCGCCCCAGTTTCCACCACTTGTAAAGTCATTTGATAAAAACTCTCTAAATGCTTCTCCGCTTTTAAGAACAACTTTTACTTGGTAAACATTTGTTTTCCCAACTACTAAAGGGAATTCTGTTTCAGCATCACCATCCCATGACCATCCACCTGGAGTAGCTGCTCCAACTAACCAATGTGAACTTGCCAACGGCACGTGATATGGAGTAGCTTTAATAGTATAGAAATTAGAATATTGCGCTTCTGCACCAGTACCAACCGTAGATTTAATACGGATATCAACATTATTTTCCTCTTTTTCAACAAAACCTCCATTAACTAAAGCAGAGTTTAATTCGGCTACTGTTAAAGCTTTAAAACGAGCTGTAGTTGTAGTTACTGCAATAGGAGCCGCAAATTTAGTTCCTGCTTTTGCAATTTCGATTGTATAATTTACAACCGTTGCAGTACCATCATACTTAGCGTCATTCCATATTACAGTTGTTGCAACTTCTTTTTCTTTTTCCTTTGTAAGAACAATATTAAAATCGTTCTGAGGACTTAATAAAACTGGAGCCGTAACTGGCTGTATTACTGGTCTGTTTTCTACATCATCTGAATTACATGACACCGCTAAAACACCAATGAATGCGATTAAAATTTTATGTATATTTTTCATTTTATTTATTTTTTATAAGGTTAGTTAGTATCCTGGATTTTGTTTTAAAGTTGGGTTCGCCTGAATAGTTCGAGACGGAATAGGCATTAGATCTCTAAATGAATCTGTTCCGCTTCCATTTTTAACGCCGCCTTTCCACTGCCAGATTTTAGATGCTCCTGTAAATTTTCCAAAACGAATCAAATCTGTTCTTCTGTGACATTCCCAAAACAATTCTCTTGCTCTCTCATCTAGAAGAAAGTCCAGAGTTAAATCAGAAGTTGTAATAACCCCTGCTTTTGCTCTAACTCTAATTTTATTTACATATTCTAAAGCTTTTGCAGTATTACCTGTTGATGCTCCTCTAAGTGTTGCCTCAGCATACATTAAATACACATCTGACAATCTGTACATTGGAAAATCTGTATCTGGCATATCATTTCTTTGCGCAGCAGTACCATCAGAATTTACATTGATAAATTTTGTAACTGCATATCCATTAGTAAATACTCCATAATCAGCAATATCTAGAGTTTGACCGTTAGTATAAAAAGTACCTCTTTGATCAGCAGTTGCAGTTGCGTCAGGAAACAATTTAACAAATTCTGGTCTTGCTCTTGTTCCAGACCAGCCTCCGTCCATACCTTGATTAGCTGATACCATACTTCCTCCGATAGACGCATGAATAATAAAACTCATACCACCCCCAATTGCTCTGATAGCATTACCATCTCCAACAATAGGAAAGATAAACTCTGTTTGAGCTCCATTTCTGTTATTGTCAGCAGAGAATAAATAACGATATGGTACATCTGCAAAACGGTAAGTAGAACCTGTAATTATTTCATTACATACAGTAGCTGCATCATTATTTCTTTCAGTTCCTGTATATACTTTAGAGTTTAAATAAATCTGTGCCAATAAAAATTTAGCTGCTATTTTATCTACTCTTCCATATTCATTAGCTCCAGAAGCTGCTAAAGTCTTATCCATATCTTTTAATTCAGCCTCTACAAAAGCGAAAACTTCAGCTCTTGTTTTTTGTTCTGGATAAAAGAAACCAACAGGATCATTCTCAGTAGTAATTGGCACATTACCAAACAAATCTATCAAATTAACATAAGAGAACGCTCTTAAAAAACGAGCCTCAGCTCTAAATTTTATAATTTCTGCTTTCAAATTAGCATCAACACCTCTTGCAGTTAATTTCTCCTCTGTAGTTTGTCTTAAAAACTCATTGGCAACACTGATTTCATAAAAAGCTCTCGAAAAAATTCCGTACAAGAACTGATTACTAGGGCTCCATTTTTGTCCATTTATCGCAGGTAAACCATCATCTGACCAAGCTATAATAGCTTCATCTGTTGGAAACTCCTGGGTAACAAACATCAATCGTAAATAACTGCTAAAATCACCACCAAGTCCTGAAATATCAGGAGAGGCGTCACCGTCATTTCCTCCTACATACAAACCTGCATATAATTTTGCCAATACTTGCTTATATGATGCCGGATCTTTAAAAAAGTCGTCAGAAAGAAACTCATCATCATCTGTTGGCTTCACGTCCAAATCTCCCGTACATGAAGTAAGCGTCATACTTAATCCTAATATGAATAGGAGAAAATAAGATATATATTTAAATGATATTTTCATTTTGTTTATTTTTAAAATTTTATTTTTCAATGTACTATTAGAAATTCGCGTTTACTCCAAACAAGAATGTTCTAGCTCTTGGATAAACGTTATTGTCAATTCCGTTGAATTTTTCAGGATCTAAACCATTGTATTTCGTAAGAACAAAAACATTTTGCACCCCAGCAGTAAATCTCAATGTTGCCGCTTTTAATAACTTTTTATCAAAAGTATATCCTAGTACAATATTATCTAACTTGATAAAAGAAGCATCTTTTACAAAATAATCAGAGTAATTACGCTGCGTTCCATTAGAATTACTTTCTGTAGTAAACCCAGTATTGAAATAATCTGTAGTTATGTTGGCTAAATCAGAATCTCTTCTTAAACCAGCTTGTAAATATCCTTTATCAGAACTTACGTTATCGAAAATGTAATTTCCTACGCTGGCTCTCCAGTTCATTGTAAAATCGAACTGTTTGTAATTTAAAGTAGAGAATAATCCAAAAGTGTAATCTGCAGTTGGTTTATGAAATTTATAACGATCTGCATCGGTAATAGCACCATCGCCATTTCTGTCTGCATACGCACCTTGAATTGGACGTTTATTTGCATCATATAATTGTTCGAAAACAAAGAATGAATTTGGAGCAAATCCTTCAGAATGTATCAACACTTGATTTCCTGTACCACCAGCAATAACATCACCTGTAATATATCCTTGAAATCCTGGAACAGTAGTTCCTAAATCAGAGATTTTTTGATCAATGTAAGTCGCATTAACAGCAACATTCCATGTTAATTTATCATTTTTAATAATGTCAGATTGAAGATTAAACTCAACCCCTTTTGTTCTTACACTACCAATATTACTATATCCTTGATTTCTGATATTTGCTCCATCTGGAACTGGAATCTCAGCTAAAAGATCACTAGATTTTTTATCAAAATAATTAAGAGTACCTGTTAATCTATCATTAAGAAAACCAAAATCAACCCCTACGTTCATCTCTGCTAAATCTTCCCATTTGATATCTTTGTTATATCCTTCAGGTTTTGCTGCTCTGTAGATAACGCCATTAAAAAGATATTGTGTATTAAGCGTTCCTAATGTTACACGCTGCAAATAATCGTATGCAGGCGGAATATCTTGCTGACCTGTAGTTCCGTAACCAACTCTTAATTTTAAACTTGATAAAGTCGAGTTGTCTTTTAAGAATTCTTCCTCAGCCACGTTCCATGCAAAAGCACCTCCGGCAAAATTACCCCATCTGTTTTCTTTAGAAAAACGTGAAGTTCCGTCTCTTCTGTAATTTACTGTTAATAAATATCTGCTGTCGTAACCTAAATTCAAACGTCCAAAATACGATTGTAAGTTAATGTCTGGATCTGTAGTAACATCCGCAGGCGGATTTGGTCTCATAACATCGCCAGAGTTATATCCCTCACGTTGAAACAATTGGTAGTTATATCCAGCTGTAGCATCAATTTTAAATTTGCCTAAATCTTTAGTATAATTAAAGTAAGTATTTAAGTTTTTATTCTGACGACTGTCTGTATAACCTGTATATCCTCCTAAATTAGTCCAGTTACCTTTATCAAATGTAGTAGGCTGGAATCCTGTAATACTTTCAGTACTCACTCTTGTATACCCATTACTATCAAATTTATCGATACCTGCCTCAGCAACAATTCTTAAATCTTCGAAGAAATGAAATTTATAATCTAATCTAATATTCCCCCATTTTCTAGTAGAAGTTGCTCTACGCTCATCTTGATTCAATCTTGCAACAGGGTTTCTTGCTGGCAACAATGGTACATTTCCATTTGCTTCCAACCATTCAAAATAACCTCCGTAACGAGAACCTGCTTGGTAAACTGACTGAGTTGGATCAAATATAATAGCACTGCTGATTACCGGACCTTCATCTTGAAATTGATTTTTTCCAAAAGCTAAGTTTCCAGTAACATCAATTTTTAAGTGATTGTCAAATAAAACTGGGTTTAACGATATCGATGTCGTTGTTCTTTCAAAAGAAGTATTTCTTAAGATTCCAGGAGTATCTACATTTCCAACAGATAAACGTACTGGCAATTTATTAAACAATGAACCGCTTACAGATATATTGTTGTTTGTTGTTAAAGCAGTACGGAAGATTTCTTTTTGCCAATCCGTATTTGCTGTACCTAACAAAGCTTTTTGAGCAGCAGTCCCTTTTTCATTTACTAAAGCACGATATTGATCAGCACTTAAAACATCTACTGTATTAGCAACAGTATTAATACCTACTTGAGAATTAAAGTTAACTTTTACACCGCCTTTTGTTCCTTTTTTAGTAGTAATTACAATTACACCATTTGCAGCTCTAGAACCGTAAATTGCAGCTGCAGAAGCATCTTTTAATACCGTAAAAGATTCGATATCATTTGGATCAATTGTAGACAAAATACTTGTTGATCCGCTAGGAACAGCATTACTCATAGGAAGTCCATCAACTACAATTAATGGCTCATTTGATGCGCTTAACGAAGATCCTCCACGAATTCTAATATCCGCTTTAGCCCCCGGAGCACCTCCTGTAATAACATTTACACCAGCAATACGACCACTGATCAAACTCTCTGGAGTAACGTTAATTCCTTTATTAAATTCTTTAGCCGAAATTTGAGAAACAGATCCTGTTGCGTCTTTTTTCTTAACAGTACCGTAACCTACTTGTACCACAACTTCTTTTAGCTGATTAGTATCTTCTTCTAAAGAAACGTTTAAAATTTTTTGTCCGGTGTAATCAAGTGTTTCTGTTTTGTATCCAATGAAAGAAACAACGATTTTACTTCCGTTTTTAACATTTGACAGCTGGTAATTCCCATCAAATCCTGTTGATGCACCATTCGGAGCACCTTGTACATTTACGTTTACTCCTGGTATTGGCTGACCTGTTGCTTTATCGACAACAGTCCCACTTAAAGTGCTTTGAGCTAGCACCGTAAATGGCAACAATAGGAATAAAAATAACAACTTTTTGTAAATTGTTTTCATACTTTTTGTTTAAATTAGTTTGAGTTTTTGATTGTTAGTTAAGTTTTTAATTTTACTTCGAATTTCAAAATTATGAATTAATTAACACGCTCAACAAGAGGCATTTTTAATTGGTTTACGAAAACGTGGTAGTGTTGAAAACTTTCTATTTTTTGTAATCTTTTAAGTCAAAAATTGTCAATCCCAAAAATATTATTCACCTTTATTGTCAATTAGATTTTTTTCAAATAAGTACTATGAAACGCAAAATAACACTAAAACAAATTGCAAAGGAACTTGACGTATCCATTTCAACTGTCTCAAAATCACTAAGAAACAGTCTTGAAATAGGTGAAGAAACACGCTTAAAAGTGCAGGCATTTGCAAAGTTTTACAACTATAAACCCAACAATATTGCCCTTAGTTTAAAAAATCGAAAAACCAAAAGTATTGGTATTATCATTCCGGAAATTGTACATCATTTTTTCTCGACTGTTATCAACGGAATTGAGCAGGTTGCCAACGAACACGGTTATAGTGTTGTGATCTGTTTATCTGATGATTCTTTTGATAAAGAGGTACTAAATATGGAAATGTTAGCCAACGGAAGTATCGACGGTTTTATCATGTCACTGTCTAAAGAAACACAGTTCAAAGGCGATTTTCACCATATTACTGAAGTTATCAATCAAGGAATGCCCGTAGTAATGTTTGACCGCGTTACTAACGATATTTTATGTGATAAAGTTATTATTGATGATAAAGCGGCTGCCTACGAAGCGGTGCAAAGCTTAATTGATAACGGTCGAAAAAAGATTGCATTAGTAACTACAGTAGATTATGTAAGTGTTGGAAAACTAAGAACCGATGGATACGAAAAAGCACTTCGCGATAACGGAATACCATTCAATGAAGATTTAATCATAAAAATTGAAGATGTAGATACTTGCGAAATTACCATCAGTCAGCTTTTGCACGACAGAGCTTTTGATGCTGTTTTTGCGGTAAACGAACTTTTTGCCGTAACTATTATTAAAACCGCTTCTAAAATGGGATTAAAAATTCCTGAAGATTTAGCGGTAATCGCTTTTACAGACGGAATTATTTCAAAATACTCTACTCCAAGTATTACAACAGTAAGTCAAAGCGGAGAAAAAATGGGAAATAAAGCAGCTAAAATGCTGATCGAAAGACTCGAAGCCGAACATGATGATGACGACGAAGAAAACGAAAATTACACTACAGAAGTTATAGAAACACATTTAATAGAACGAGAATCTACTGACTAAAATTCTTAAAATCAACCTTTTCTAAAGCCATAAAAAATATTTATGGCTTTTTTGTTAGCATATTTAAAAAAATAATTAATACTTTTACGCCTGCTCAAAGCTTTTACTTTTACTTCGAAAAAAACAGTAAGTTTTGATAAGCAAAGCGCTTATCGTCTAATTAATTCTTTAATTACGATAATGGAAAAGCGTAAATTAAGTTTCTGGGAAATTTGGAACATGAGTTTCGGTTTCTTAGGAATACAAATGGGGTTTGCACTTCAAAATGCAAATGCCAGCAGAATTCTTCAAATTTTCGGTGCCGATGTACATGAACTATCATGGTTCTGGATTATTGCTCCCCTTATGGGATTAATAGTACAGCCTGTTATTGGTCATTACAGCGATAAAACTTGGGGTAAATTCGGCAGACGAAAACCTTTCTTTTTAGTAGGTGCAATTTTAGCTTCGGTAGGATTAATTTTAATGCCGCAGGCTAATATTTTCATATCCGTTTTGCCCGCTTTATGGGTTGGAGCCGGAATGTTAATGATTATGGATGCCTCTTTCAACATTGCTATGGAGCCGTTTCGTGCTTTGGTTGGCGATAATTTAAGAACAGATCAACGTACTGCAGGATTCAGTATTCAAACTTCATTGATTGGTTTTGGAGCGGTAATTGGTTCAGCATTGCCTTATGTTTTAACAAAATGGTTTCATATTCCAAACAGTACAGTTTCAGGAAGCGTTCCATTAAACCTTACTTTGTCATTTATTATTGGCGCCGCAGTTTTAATTGGTTCCATCTTAGTAACCTTATTCACAACCAAAGAATATTCGCCCGAAGAATTAGCCAAATTTGAAGATCCACAAAATGACGTAATTTCTGATTCTGAGGAAAAATCAAAACTTACCGATATTTTTACTGATTTTGCAAAAATGCCAACCACAATGCGTCAGCTGAGCTGGGTGCAGTTTTTCTCTTGGTTTGGATTATTCGGAATGTGGGTTTTTACAACTCCTGCAATCGCCCATCACATCTACGGATTACCATTAGACGATACGTCTAGCCAGCAATATCAAGACGCTGGTGACTGGGTCGGAATTCTATTTGGAGTTTACAACTTCGTTTCTGCTCTTGTCGCTTTGTTTTGCTTACCGTATATCGCTAAAAAAATCGGGCGAAAATCAACTCACGCTGTATCATTAATCATTGGAGGAATAGGTTTAATTTCTATTTATTTTATGCCAAATGAAGACTGGGTTGTATTGCCAATGATTTTAATTGGAGTTGCCTGGGCGAGTATTCTAGCAATGCCTTATGCGATTCTTGCAGGATCTATTGCTCCAAAAAAGATGGGAGTTTACATGGGAATCTTCAACTTTTTTGTTGTTATCCCACAAATCGTAAACGCATTAATTGGTGGTCCAATTGTAAAATACCTTTACAATGGCGATGCCATTTATGCCTTAATCACAAGCGGAGTAAGTTTTTTAATTGCCGCTCTTTTAGTCTACAAAGTAAAAGATGTAGACGACACTATTTTAAAATCATAAAGAAGAATTTCCTTTAAAATGAACAAAAAAGCCTTCATATTCGATCTTGACGGAGTAATCGTTGATACCGCTAAATACCACTTTTTGGCTTGGCAGAAAATTGCCAAAGCATTAAACATAAATTTTACACATGAAGACAACGAACTTTTAAAAGGCGTAAGCCGAGTTCGCTCTCTTGACATTATACTTGGATTAGGAAATGTTCAGGCTTCGCAAGAAGATAAAGACAAATGGCTGATTCAAAAAAACGAAGATTATCTATCTTATTTAGTAGACATGGACGAAAGCGAGATTCTTCCTGGAGTTTTAAAAATTCTAAAACTATTAAAAGATAAAAACCAAGGAATTGCATTAGGTTCTGCCAGTAAAAATGCAAGACCAATTTTAGAAAAAACAGGTATTCTATCTTACTTCGATGTTATTGTTGACGGAAATGATGTCAGCAATGCAAAACCAGACCCTGAAGTTTTCTTAAAAGCGGCTCAATTATTAAACATTGATCCAAAAGACTCAATCGTATTTGAAGATTCTGTTGCAGGAATTCAGGCAGCGAACATAGGCGAAATGGTAAGCGTGGGAATTGGTGAGGAAACAATTTTGCATGAAGCTGATCATATTTTTAAGGATTTTACCCAAATCGAAACAAGCTTTATTGAAAAGTTAATTGGATAATTAGAAAATGTGTCAATGAGATAATTAATCGTACGACAAATATTCTAATGCAACAATTACCCAAATGAATGTAAAAAAGTTATTAAAAAACCTAGGCAATTATCAAATTATCAAATTGCCGTATTTTCTAATTTAAAGAAAAATGAATCAAGATTATATAAAACCAGACAATTGGTCGATCATTGAAGAAGGATTTGATGCCGAAAGAGTCAAATCGTCTGAAAGTCTCTTTAGTATCGGAAATGGTGCTATGGGACAACGCGCCAATTTTGAAGAAACATACTCAGGCGAGACTTTCCAAGGAAGTTATATTGCTGGTATTTATTATCCAGACAAAACAAAAGTGGGCTGGTGGAAAAATGGATATCCGAAATATTTTGCCAAAGTACTTAACGCTCCAAACTGGATAGGAATTGACATTGAAATCAACGAAGAAAATCTTGATTTAAACACGTGTACCGAAGTTAGAAACTTCCGCAGAGAATTGAATATGAAAGAAGGTTGGTACAATCGTTCTTTTGAAGCTGTTCTTAAAAACGGAACTGAAATCGCTGTAAACGTACGTCGTTTTCTTTCATTAGATTTAGACGAAACCGGAATCATTAAATACGATATTACACCTTTAAATAAAGATGCAAAAATCGTTTACAAACCTTATGTTGATGCTGGCGTAACCAATGAAGATGCCAACTGGGAAGAAAAATTCTGGGAACCGCTTGAAGTTAAAAAAGGCACAAACGAAGCTTTTGTAACGGCTCAAACATTTAAAACGCATTTTAAAGTTACAACTTTCATGCACAATACGATTTTGGCAAACGGAGAAAACATCAATGTTTCGCCATCTACAATCGATTCAACGGCAGATAAAGTTCAATACACTTACGGAACTATTATAGCAAAAGGACAAACCTCATCAATTCAAAAAATTGGGGGTTATACGGTTTCTTTAAACCACGAAAATACTTTGGCTGCAGCCGAAAAAGTAATTAAATCTGCTGTTGCTTTAGGATATGATGCTTTACTTCAAAATCAAATTGAAGCTTGGGCAAAAATCTGGGAAATGTCAGATATTACAATTGAAGGCGATGTAAAAGCACAACAGGGAATTCGTTTCAATATCTTTCAATTAAACCAAACCTATTCAGGAAAAGATTCTCGTTTGAATATTGGTCCAAAAGGTTTCACTGGAGAAAAATACGGCGGATCGACTTATTGGGACACTGAAGCATATTGTATTCCGTTTTACATGGCTACAAAAGATCAACAGGTTGCGAGAAACTTATTGACGTACCGTTACAATCAATTAGACAAGGCGATTGAAAATGCTAAAGACAATTTAGGTTTTAAAAA
The DNA here is from genome assembly GCF_044005885.1 of Flavobacterium sp. FlaQc-30. Lineage (NCBI taxonomy): Bacteria > Pseudomonadati > Bacteroidota > Flavobacteriia > Flavobacteriales > Flavobacteriaceae > Flavobacterium > Flavobacterium sp. FlaQc-30. The sequence goes on from NZ_JBIPCO010000001.1 coordinate 305,616, forward strand.
CGGCGCTGCATTGTATCCAATGGTAACCATGAATGGTGAAGAGTGTCACAACGAATGGGAAATCACACACGAAGAAATTCATAGAAACGGTGCGATTGCTTTTGCGATTTACAATTATAACCGTTACACAGGAGATTACTCTTATATTCCGGAAAAAGGTTTAGAAGTTTTAATCGGAATTGCGCGTTTCTGGCACCAAAGAGCTTCTTTCTCAAAAGATAAAAATCAATATGTGATTTTGGGAGTTACGGGTCCAAACGAATATGAAAACAACATCAACAATAATTTCTACACCAATTATATTGCAAAATGGTGTATTGATTTTGCTGCAGAACAAATCGAAAAAGTGGCCTCAGAATATCCTGCAGATCACAAACGCATTTTAGATAAAGTTAGCCTTTCGGCGAATGAAATTCAGAAATGGAAAAAAGTGGCTGATGATATGTATTTCCCAATTTCAAAAGAACTTGGAATATACTTACAGCAAGATGGTTTCTTAGACAAAGATTTAGTTCCAGTAAAAGATTTAGATAAATCACAGCGTCCAATCAACCAAAAATGGTCTTGGGATCGCGTTTTACGTTCGCCATACATCAAACAAGCTGACGTTTTACAAGGTTTTTATTTCTTCGAAGATCATTTTTCGAAAGAAGAATTAAAACGCAATTTTGAATTCTATGAATCATTTACGGTTCACGAAAGTTCGCTTTCGCCTTGCGTACACTCGATTCAGGCTGCAGCATTAGATAAAATGGATATGGCATACACATTTTATTTAAGAACTTCTCGTTTGGATTTGGACGATTATAATAAAGAAGTGGAAGAAGGTTGTCACATCACATCAATGGCCGGAACTTGGATGAGTATTGTAGAAGGTTTTGGCGGAATGAGAGTGAAAAATGATCAGCTTCATTTCTCTCCAAAAATCCCAAAAGAATGGAATGGTTATTCTTTTAAAATTAATTTCAGAAACCAAATTTTAAAAGTAGCTGTAAATCACAACGAAACAACTTTTACTGTAGACGGCGATCAAGATTTAACAATTATCGTTAACGGAAAACCTGTAATTGCAAGTAAATTTGTACAAATAAATTAAATTACAATACAATTAAAAACTCAAAAAACATGAAAAACTTATTTTTCGCAAGTTTAATTTTGTTTGCTTTTAGCTCGATCGCAGAAGCACAACAATTAAAATCACCCGAAGGAAAGTTCGTAATGGAATTTTCTCTTCAAAACGACGGAACTCCAACGTACAATTTAAAATACAAAAATAAAGAAGTTGTAAAAACCAGTAAATTAGGTCTTGAACTTAAAGATGACAAAAAATCTTTGTTGAACGACTTTACAGTTGTGGATACTAAAACTTCAACTTTTGATGAAACTTGGAAACCAGTTTGGGGAGAAGTAGATCACATCAGAAATCATTATAATGAATTGGCTGTAACGTTAAACCAAAAAAGTACAGACAGACAAATCATTATCCGTTTCCGTTTATTTGAAGACGGACTTGGATTCCGTTATGAATTTCCAGCGCAAAAGAATCTTACTTACTTTGTAATCAAAGAAGAAAGATCGCAATTTGCAATGACTGGCGATCATACTGCTTTCTGGATTCCAGGAGATTATGACACTCAGGAATACGATTATACAAAATCGAAGTTGTCTGAAATTAGAGGTTTATCTCAAAAAGCATATACCGCAAACGTTTCTCAAAGATCTTTTTCCCCAACAGGAGTTCAGACTTCTTTGATGTTAAAAACGGCTGACGGAATCTACATTAACTTACACGAAGCTGCTTTGATCAACTATTCTTGTATGCACTTGAATTTAGATGATAAAAACTTGGTTTTCGAATCTTGGCTAACTCCAGATGCAAAAGGTGACAAAGGTTACATGCAAGCACCAAGCCACTCGCCTTGGAGAACGATTATGGTGAGCGATGATGCAAGAGAAATCTTGTCTTCAAAAATGACTTTAAACTTAAACGATCCATCAAAAATTGATGATACTTCTTGGATCAAACCAGTAAAATATGTTGGTGTTTGGTGGGAAATGATTACAGGAAAAAGTTCTTGGTCCTACACAAATGATTTCCCTACAGTTCAATTAGGAATTTCTGATTTTTCAAAAGCAAAACCAAGTGGAACGCACGGTGCAAACAATGCTAACGTAAAAAAATACATTGATTTCGCTGCTGCAAATGGTTTCGACGCAGTTTTAGTTGAAGGATGGAACGAAGGTTGGGAAGACTGGTTTGGTCACTCAAAAGATTATGTTTTTGATTTCTTAACTCCTTACCCAGATTTCGACGTAAAAGGGCTTCACGAATATGCAAAATCAAAAGGTGTAAAAATCATTATGCACCACGAAACTTCAGGATCTGTTCGTAACTATGAGCGTCATATGGATGCAGCGTACAAATTCATGAAAGACAACGGATACGATGCTGTAAAAAGCGGTTACGTAGGTGATATCTTGCCAAGAGGTGAAAACCACTACAGCCAATGGATTGTAAACCATTATCAATACGCTATCGAAAAAGCAGCAGATTATAAAATTATGGTAAACGCTCACGAAGCAGTTCGTCCTACAGGAATTGCGAGAACATATCCAAACTTAATTGGAAACGAAGCAGCAAGAGGAACAGAATACCAAGCTTTTGGAGGTTCTAAACCAAATCACGTTACCGTTTTACCATTTACACGTTTAATTGGAGGTCCAATGGATTATACTCCTGGAATCTTCGAAATGGATATCAGCAAAATGAATCCTGATAACAAATCGCATGTAAACAGTACAATCGCAAACCAATTGGCATTATACGTTACTATGTACAGCCCGTTACAAATGGCCGCTGATACTCCAGAAAACTACAACCGTTTTCCAGATGCATTCCAATTCATCAAAGAAGTGGCAGTAGATTGGTCAGATAGTAAATATATTGAAGCTGAACCGGGAGATTTTATTACTGTTGCCCGTAAAGCAAAAGGAACAAATAATTGGTTCGTAGGAAACGTAAACGGAGAAACACCACGTACATCAAACATTGATTTTAGTTTCCTTGAAAAAGGAAAAAAATACACAGCAACTATTTATGCTGATGCAAAAGATGCGCATTACAAAACTAATCCGCAGGCTTATACAATCAAGAAAATTGCTGTAACAAATAAATCAAAATTATCTCAATTATCTGCTCCTGGCGGAGGTTATGCAATAAGCATTATTGAAACAAAATAATTCTTTAAAAGGCAAGTAACTCTCCCCCAAGATTACTTGTCTTTTTTTTTATAAATTGATCTCTTTAAATAAATATTAAATTAAAATTATATAAATTATGAGCCAATGCTGTTTTCAAGAAAGTCAATCAACTTTTTTTACTAATGACAATCCATTATGGCAAGTATTAATTGGATTATTAGGAGCTTCAATTGCTATTATAGCATTACAAATACAAAATAATATTCAAAAAAAAGCGGAAAGAAAAAAAATAGCAGTCGAAATTTCCTCTTTGTTTGCTGAAAAAAGCACTGTATTAATTAATTTTTATAAGAACTTTTTAGAGAGTTACGGCTCTTCTATGTACTATATTGCAACATTACATATTTTCACAAGTGAATTTGAAAAACAAGCTGTTATATCTCAATCAGAACAAGCAATAATAGACTGGAAAGCTAATAGAGCTGAGCAACACAAAACTACTGGTGAGATAATTGGAATTCTTAACAAGTATAAAATCTATTTTGAAGAAAATGAAAAAATTGATTCCTTACTAATTAAAATAAGTAATTCGAAATCACCTGAATTCCCTAAACTTGAACCTGGAAGAACACTTCTTCAAGTAAATGAAATAAAAAGAAATTATGAATTGTTATGCAAGACCGTTGTAGATAGCATCAGAATTGATTTAGATTCAATTGCCAAAATTCTAAAAGAAAATGCCAAACAAATAAATAAAAAGTAATTTCTAATAATCTAGAAAAACATGAACAACCAAAAAAAAACATTTGAGATCAATCAAATATTTTATAAAACATTCTTATTAATTCTCTTGTTTTCTGCTTCCGCGAAAGCGCAAATCCAAAAAGTAGAACCACCATTTTGGTACGCTGGAATGAAAAATCCGGAATTGCAGATTATGTTCTACGGAAAAAATATAGCACAATATGAAGCTTCTGTTTCTAATAATGTTGTGATTAAAAATGTAGAAAAAACAGAAAATCCAAACTACCTTTTCGTAACTATTGATACGAAAGATGTAAAAGCTTCTGAATTAATTTTCTCTTTCAAAAACAAAAACAAAGTCGCTTTTACGCAGAAATATTCGCTTAAAGAAAGAAGAGCCAATTCGGCAGACAGAAAAAGTTACGACGCATCGGATTTGATTTACTTAATCATGCCTGATCGTTTTGCTAACGGAAATCCTAAAAACGACAGCGGCGCTTCTTTAACTGAAAAAGGAAATCGCCAAGATCCAAGCGGACGCCATGGTGGAGATATCGAAGGAATTATCAAAAACTTAGATTATATTTCTTCTCTTGGCGCAACGACAATTTGGAGTACACCTTTATGTGAAGACAACGACAAACAACATTCGTATCATACGTACGGACAATCAGACGTTTATAAAATAGACCCACGTTACGGAACAAACGACGATTATGCTCGTTTATCGGCAGAAATGCACAAAAAGAACATGAAACTGGTTATGGATTATGTGACGAATCACTGGGGAATTACGCATTGGATGATGAAAGATATTCCAACTAAAACTTGGTTCAACCAATTCGAAACTTTCACACAAACACATCACAGACGCGAAGTAATTACAGATATTCATGCTTCAAAAATAGATCAGGAAGTTTGTGTTGATGGATGGTTCGTTCCTTCAATGCCAGACTTGAATCTTAGAAATCCTTTGGTTGCAAAATACTTAACTCAAAATGCTATTTGGTGGATTGAATTTGCAAATCTTGACGGATTTAGAGTGGATACTTATAATTACTCTGATAAAACTGCCATGGCAGAATGGGCAAAATCAATAACAGATGAATATCCGAATTTTAATATTGTGGGTGAAATCTGGATGCATAATCAGGCAAATTTAGCTTTTTGGCAAAAAGACAGCAAAATTGGAGCTATTGAAAACTACAATTCGAATCTTCCAAGTGTAATGGATTTTACGCTTCAAAGTCAGATTACTTCTGCCTTCAGTGAAGATGAACCAAACTGGGACAGCGGATTGATTAAATTCTACAACAATTTTGCAATGGATTTTTTATATCCAAACACCAATAACATCTTAGTTTTTGCTGAAAATCATGACACAGACCGTTTAAATCATAATTTTAAATATGATTTACCAAAATACAAATTGACGATGACATTATTGGCTACTGTTCGTGGAATTCCGCAAATCTATTACGGTTCAGAAATTGGAATGGGCGGTGATAAAGGTAAAGGTGGAGATGCTGATATTCGTCAGGATTTTCCAGGCGGATGGGCTGGCGACAAAAACAATGCTTTTACAAAAGAAGGAAGAACGACTCAACAAGCATCTTACTTTGATTTTTCTTCAAAATTATTCAACTGGAGAAAAACAAACGAAGCAGTTCATTTCGGAAAAATGACGCATTATATTCCGGAAAATAATACATATGTTTATTTCAGATATACTGACAACAAAACCGTAATGGTAGTTTTCAATAACAATGCAAAAGAGCAGGTTGTAAAAACAAACCGCTTTAAAGAAAGCATCAAAAACTTTAAATCTGGAAAAGATGTTATCACAGGAAAAACATTCGATTTAGCTACTGAAATTACTTTAGAGCCAAAATCAGCTTTGGTTTTAGAATTGGAATAAAGCTTAACCGCAAAGTCCGCAAAGGTTTTTAGCCACAGATTACACAGATTAACACAGATTTTGTCTGCCACAAATTACACGAATTTCCACGAATTTATTTATCATATTTGAATTAGTGGAATTCGCAAAATTCGTGGCAAAAGAAAAAAATCCTTTAAATCTTTTTAATCTGTGGCTATTTTTTTCAACATGTTTAAAATTTCCCAAATAATGAAAAAATACACTTTCCTTTTTTTATCTTTAGTATTCATAATTACGGGTTGTTCTGGCTCAAAATCAGTTACAATGAATAATACTTCAAAAACACCTTTCGTTTGGGAAGGAGCAAATGTTTATTTTTTACTTACAGATCGTTTTTATAACGGAGACACTTCAAACGATGTCAATTTTAACCGAACCAAAACTCCCGGAAAACTACGTGGATTTGAAGGCGGTGACATCATCGGAATTACCAAAAAAATCGAATCAGGATATTTTGAAAAACTAGGAATAAATGCCATTTGGCTTACGCCGATTGTTGAACAAATCCACGATGGCGTTGATGAAGGAACGGGTCTTAGTTACGGCTATCATGGCTATTGGGCAAAAGATTGGACAGCTCTCGATCCAAACTTCGGAACCAAAGAAGACTTGGCTAAACTGGTAAAAAAAGCACACGAAAAAGGCATCAGAATCATTCTTGACGTAGTAATTAATCACACGGGGCCGGTAACTCCAGAAGATCCTGTTTGGCCGTCTGATTGGGTAAGAACAGGCGTTGTCTGCGATTACAAATCGTTCGAAAACACAACCATGTGTACTTTGGTGGACAATCTTCCAGATGTAAGAACTGAAAGTGTACAGGAAGTTGAATTGCCTCCTTTATTAATCGAAAAATGGAAAAAAGAAGGCCGTTACGAAAAAGAAATTACATCATTAAATGAATTCTTTAAAAGAACAGGTTATCCAAAAACACCAAAATATTACATTATAAAATGGCTTACCGATTACATTCTAGAATTTGGAGTTGACGGCTATCGTGGAGATACAGTAAAACATACAGATGAAAATGTCTGGGCGGATTTTAAAAAAGAATGTGATTATGCATTCGAAACATGGAAGAAAAACCATCCAAAAGAAGTTTTAGATCAAAATCCGTTTTATACAATCGCTGAAGTTTACGGTTACGGAATAAGCGGCGGGCAGGATTATGATTTTGGAGATCGAAAAGTTAATTATTTTCAGAATGGTTTCAACAGCATGATCAACTTTGAGTTCAAATGGAATGCAACCCAAAACGATTATGAAGGTTTATTTTCTAAATATTCCAATGCTTTAAACAATAACTTAAAAGGATGTTCTGTCCTTAATTATATGTCTTCTCACGACGACGGACAACCTTTTGATGCGAACCGAACAAAAAGCATCGAAGCAGGAACTAAATTATTACTCTCACCAGGAATGTCCCAAGTTTATTATGGAGACGAATCAGCAAGATCTTTAGTTGTTGAAGGAACTCAAGGCGATGCAACTTTACGTTCGAACATGAATTGGGATGATATTCAGAACAATCCCGAAACACAAAAAACACTTTTACATTGGCAGAAATTAGGACAGTTTAGACGAAACCATCCTGCTGTTGGTGCAGGCGTTCACAAACTGATTAATCCCTATCCTTATACTTTCTCCAGAATTTTTACAAAAGGTGCTTTTACCGATAAAGTGGTTATGGGTGTAGATTTACCAAAAGGAAGAAAAGAACTGCCTGTTGGCGATATCTTCCCAAACGGAACTAAATTAAGAGATACTTACTCAAATAAAGAAGTTGAAGTAATTGACGAAAAAGTCATTATCGACAATGATTTTGATATTGTTTTACTAGAATTAATTTAATCGCAAAGATTAATCTGCCACAGATTATAAGGATTAACACCAGATTTATCTGCCACAAATTCCACGAATTATTTTATCATATTTAAATTTGTGAAAATTCGTGGAATTGCTACGCCAGTTCGCTATCGCTCGAGTCGTGGCGAAAAAACAAATCATTTTAATCCTAATAATCTGTGGCTAACTTTTTTTATAATCCTTGCGACCTTTGCGTAAAACTTTGCGACCTTTGCGGTTAAACTCACAACAGATGCTCAAGATCGCACATCGAGGCGCCAAAGCCTACGAACCTGAAAATACTTTACAAGCTTTCCAAAAAGCCTTAGACTTAAATTCAGACGGAATTGAACTTGATGTTCATCTAAGCGCTGACGGACATATTATAGTAATTCATGATGAAACCATTGACAGAACCACTAACGGAAAAGGTTTAGTTAATAATTATTCTTTAGCTGAATTAAAATCATTTCTGATTGATGGGAAATATCAAATCCCAACTTTAAATGAAGTTTTTGATTTGGTCGACAAAAAATGTCTGATCAATATCGAATTAAAAGGGTTAGGAACTGCACCTAAAGTTGTTGCATTAATTGAGGAATACATTTCAGAAAAAAACTGGAATTACAATAATTTCATCGTTTCAAGTTTTGATTGGAATATGCTGCAGGAAACTTCAAACCTAAATCCAAATATCCAAATTGGTGTTTTAACAGAAGAAGATTTAAGTAAAGCTTTGGCCTTCGCCGAAAAAATCAAAGCAAAAGCCATTCATCCTGATTTTAATTTATTGAATACAGAAAATGTTCATCAAATGCAGGAAAAAGGATTTCTTGTTTTACCGTGGACAGTAAACAGCGAAGAAGATATTCAAAAAGTAAAAAATTATAACGTAAACGGAATTATCTCTGATAATCCAGACAAAATATAAAAGTAAAAAATAGCCACAGATTGAAGGATTAGCACAGATTTGTTTGCCACGAATTACACAAATTTTCACAAATTTAAATAGGATAAAATAATTCGTCGAGATTTGTGACTCGAGCGATAGCGAATAGGCAAAGCAAATTCGTGGCGAAAAGAAAAAATCCTTTTAATCTGTGTAATCTGTGGCAAATAAAAAAAATTAGTGCCACTTCGAGAAATTCGTGGCAACCAAAAAAATATGATCAAAAATTTCGACATAATCATCGTTGGCGGAGGCGCTGCAGGTTTTTTTACTGCGATTAATATTGCAGAGAAAAATCCGAAACTGAAAATTGCCATTTTAGAAAGAGGAAAGGAAGTTCTTTCTAAAGTCCGTGTTTCTGGCGGCGGGCGATGCAATGTGACGCACGCTTGTTTTGAGCCCAACGAATTGGTTAAATTTTATCCTCGTGGAGAAAAAGAACTTCGAGGCCCTTTTCATCAATTTTGTTCTGGCGATACAATCGAATGGTTCGAAAAACATGGCGTAGAATTAAAAATTGAAGAAGACGGCAGAATGTTTCCTGTTTCTAATTCTTCTCAAACTATAATTGATTGCTTCTTAAAAGCAACTGAAAAATTAGGCATAAAAGTGCTAACTGGTCAAAGTGTACAATCTATTTTCAAAAAAGAAAATCATTGGAAAATTGATACACAAACTGATAATTATGCTGCAGAAAAATTAGTAATGGCAACAGGAAGCAATCCTAAAATCTGGGAAATGCTTCAACAACACGGACATGCAATTGTAAGCCCCGTCCCTTCCCTATTTACTTTCAACATAAAAGATTCCCGAATTAAAGAATTGCCTGGCGTTGCGGCACAAGTTACCGTAAACGTAAAAGATACAAAACTCGAATCGACAGGACCTTTATTAATCACGCATTGGGGAATGAGCGGTCCAGCAATTCTAAAACTTTCGGCTTGGGGAGCGCGTATTTTACACGATAAAAATTATCAGTTTACCATTTTTGTCAATTGGTTAAATGATGTTGATTTTGAAGATGCCGAAAAAATCCTCAAAGATTTAAAACAGGAACATGCTAAAAAAGCCGTTTCTAAGAAATCTCCTTTTGACTTTCCAAACCGTTTATGGGAAAGTTTGGTTTTGGCATCAGGAATTGAAGTTGAAACAAAATGGGCAGATTTATCTAAAAATCAATTGCAGAATTTGATTTCACAATTAACAAAAGCCGAATTTAAAGTTAACGGAAAAAGTACTTTTAAAGAAGAATTCGTAACCGCTGGCGGAATCGATTTAAAAGAAATCAATTTCAAAACCATGGAAAGTAAAATTCACGAAAACCTTTATTTTGCTGGTGAAATTGTAAATATCGACGCTATTACAGGCGGATTTAATTTTCAGAATGCCTGGACAAGCGGGTTTATTTTGGCTCAAAATATTTAATTAGAATGAAATATAAAGGAATTATTTTTGATTTAGACGGAACGTTAGTAGACTCATTACACGATATTTCAGATGCGATGAATAAAGTACTTCAAGGTCTAAATTTCCCAACTCATACTTACGAAACGTATCAATATTTTATAGGAAGTGGATTGCGAAATCTTGTAAGCAAAGCACTTCCATCAACAAATAATTCAGACGAACAGATTGAAATTTGTTTTGAATGCATGATCAACGAATATCGCGAAATGTGTACAGTGAAAACAAAACCTTATGAAGGTATTATAGAATTGTTAGAAAACCTGACTTCAGAAAATATCAAAATGGCAGTTTTTTCTAACAAAGCCGATGAATTGACGAAGAAAATAGCATCAGAGATATTTTCAAATCATTTTGATACTGCAGTTGGTTTAAGCACAGAAGCATTAAAAAAGCCAAATCCGTTTGAGGCTATAGAAATAAGCAAAAGATGGAATTTAAAACCCGAAGAAATTCTTTTCGTTGGCGACTCAGATATTGATATGCAAACGGCAGTAAATGCTAATATGTTCCCTGTTGGTGTTTCATGGGGCTACAGAACCGAAGAAGAATTGAAAACCAGCGGCGCAAAATTGGTTATTAATAATGCTTCGGAATTAATCGAGATATTATAAATCATGAACTCTTCATTACAAAAACAAATACTATCGATCGCTTCGTTTTCTGAAAATGAAATCGAAAAAATCGATTCTTGTTTTGAATATGAAAGTTTTAAGGCCAAAGAATTTCTTTCCTCAATGGAAAAAATTAGCAATAAAATCTATTTTATTATTGACGGTTTAGCACGAGTTTATTATCTGAAAGACGGAAAAGAAATTACCACGTATTTAAGCACTGACCAAGGTTTTATCGCTTCTTATTCCAGTTTTATAAATCAATCTGTTTCTTTTGAAAATATTCAATGTATTGAAGATTGTGAAGTGCTTTCTATTACATTTGAAAAAATGCAGTTTTTATATTCAGAAATTCCAAATTGGGAACGCGTTGGAAGAATTCTTGCCGAACAAAATTACCTCTGCATGGCTGATCGCGTTTTAAAATTGCAGATGATACCGGCAAAAGAAAAATACGAGACTTTTTTAACTTCGGCTCCAGCCAAAATAATTCAACGAACTCCTTTAATTTATATCGCTTCCTTTCTTGGCATTACTCCTGAATCGCTGAGCAGAATCCGTCAGGATATTTCTTAACATTTATCAAGTGGATTAAAAAACGGAATTCAAATCTTTGTCAATATTAAAATTCAAGAAAATGAAAAATATTGCCAAAGACGTTTACCAAATTCGTTTGTTTCCAAGAAGTGCTATCAACTGTTATGTTATCGAAGATATTTTAATCGATGCCGGAATTCGAAGTTCAAGCGGAATAATTTTAAAAGCCTTAAAAGACAAATCAATAACAAAGCACGTTTTAACTCATGCTCACGCCGATCATCAGGGAAGCACTAAAATAATCTGTGAGACACTAAACATTCCTCTTTTCTGCAGTAAACCTGAAAAAACTGCCGCAGAAAATGGAAATGTAATTTTTGAATATCCAAATCCGAATCATATTATTTCTAAGTTTCAAAAACGCTTTTGGGCAGGAAAAGGATATCCCGTTTCCCAAACCTTAAAAGAAGGCGATCAAATTGGCGGATTCACAGTTATTGAAACTCCAGGGCATTCCAGCGGACATTTATCCTTTTTTAGAGAAAATGATGGCGTTTTAATTGTGGGTGATGTAATGACAAATATGAACCTTTTGACAACTAAAGTCGGCTTACACGAACCGCCGCAGTTATTTACCTCTGATAAAGAAACGAATAGAAAATCCGCTTTAAAATTAGCCGCTTTAAAACCTAAAATACTTTGTTTTGGACATGGCCCTATTTTAAAAAACAATGGAGAGTTAGAAAGTTTCGTTCGAAAACTTAAACCACATTATTAACAAGAATTTACAGATTTCACAAGTTTTCGTTAAGACTATTCTAATAATTTTACTCTCAACTAATTAATTCTATATGAGAGTAAAATTACTTACCACAATTTCTTTTTTCACGTATCAGCTTAGTATTTCACAAACCGAAAAAGTGCTTCACGGAAAAGTTATTTCTAATAATTCACCTCTCAATAAAGTTGAAGTAATAAATAAAACAGCTCAAACTAGTACAAGAACAAATGAACGTGGAGAATTTTCAATTCTAGTAAAAGCAAAAGACAGCTTACTATTCTTCTCTAAAGATTATCTATTCGCACGGTTGAAAATTACCGCAAAGGAAATCGAAACCAATAATCTTATCATAGATATGATTCCGAAAGCGGAAGAATTGAACGAAGTGGTGATTTTAGACAAAAAAACTACCTCAATTAAACTGAGTAAGGAAGAAATATTGCAAATTAAACTAAATTCCCACAAACCGAAGCCAGGATTAAAGATAGAAGGTTATCACGATTTTGGGCCCAACCCCTATGCTCCCGATTTCGTCTATCTCGGCAAGCAAATTTACTACCTACTAAAAAAAGAAGATGAAAAACCTAAACCAAAAATCAAAAAAATAGAATTTGTTCAACTAATTAGAAACACTATAAATCCCGATTTTTTTGACAAAGATTTAAAACTAAAGCCAGAAGAAAAAGAATTGTTTCTACAGTTTTGTGATGCTGATTCTCAATCTAAAATAATTTCAGAAAATCCTAATATCCTTTCTATAACAGATTTTTTGAATGCAAAAAATGAAGAATTTAAAAAGCTGAAAACCGAAATTAAAAACTAAAGTTTGATGAAACTAAAATTACTTACCACAATTTCCTTTTTCACGTATCAGCTTAGTATTTCACAAACCGAAAAACTACTTCACGGAAAAGTTATTTCTAATAATTCACCTCTCAATAAAGTTGAAGTAATAAATAAAACAGCTCAAACTAGTACAAGAACAAATGAACGTGGAGAATTTTCAATTCTAGTAAAAGCAAAAGACAGCTTACTATTCTTCTCTAAAGATTATCTATTCGCACGGTTGAAAATTACCGCAAAGGAAATCGAAACCAATAATCTTATCATAGATATGATTCCAAAAGCGGAAGAATTGGATGAAGTGGTTATTTTAGACAAAAAAACTACCTCAATTAAACTGAGTAAGGAAGAAATATTGCAAATTAAACTAAATTCGCACAAACCGAAAGAAGGATTAAAAATTCAAGGTTTTTATGAGGTAAAAGGAGGTCCACTTGACATCGATTTCATTTATTTGGGCAAGCAAGTTTACTACCTATTAAAAAAAGAAAATGAAAAACCTAAACCAAAAATCAAAAAAATAGAATTTGTTCAACTAATTAGAAACACTATAAATCCCGATTTTTTTGACAAGGATTTAAAACTAAAGCCAGAAGAAAAAGAATTGTTTCTACAGTTTTGTGATGCTGATCCTCAATCTAAAATAATTTCAGAAAATCCTAATATCCTTTCTGTAACAGATTTTTTGAATGCAAAAAATGAAGAATTTAGAAAATTAAATTCCGCAATTAAAAACTAAAAATTCTTTAAATGAAACTAAAATTACTTACCACAATTTCTTTTTTCACTTATCAACTTAGTATTGCTCAAACCGAAAAAGTGCTTCACGGAAAAGTGCTTTCTCAAAATCTAACTCTGAAAGATGTTGAAGTCATTAATAAAACAACACAAACTAGTACAAGAACAAATGAATTAGGAGAATTCTCGATTTTGGTAAAAATGCAGGACAGTTTAATTTTCTATTCGAAAGATTACTTCTTTACTAGATTAAAAATCACCACCAAAGATATTGAGAGCAACAATCTCCTCGTTAACATGATTCTGAAACCTGAAGAATTGAATGAAGTTGTAATAAATAAGGTCGAATTTGATAAAGTTAAGATTAGTGCTGATGATGTTGCAGATGTATTAATTAGTAAAAATGCCAAAGATTTATTCTGGAATACAGGAGTTAGTGATAATTCAATTAGAGAAGCGCTTCGAGTTTCATTCCCTTTAAAAGGTAAGCAGAAAAAAACAATTGAAGTTGCCGACGACCGTTTTAAGAAACTGGTTGTCGCTGTTTGTCCTTCAGATTTCTTTATAAAAAATTTAAAAATAAAACCTCAAGAAAAAGAGCTTTTTATTGATTTTTGCGACTCAGATCCGAAATCGAAAACGCTTCTGGAAAATCCAAATATTTTAGCTGTTATGGATTTTCTTTACACTAAAAATGAAGAATTTAAAAAACTTGAGTAAGTTGAATCATTTAATAAACTTGAAACAAAAAAATTATTTATTCAGCCACCAAATACTAGCATTCAAAATCGTTGCAAATCCAACCCAAGCCAGATAAGGAATTAATAAATAACCCGAAATTTTATTGATTTTAATAAATTTTAAATACGTTTCGTAAATCATCAGCCATAAAAGAACAATTTCGATTAAAGCCAAAAGCGGATTTTTTAATCCGAAGAATAAATACGACCAAATCGCATTAAGCGTTAATTGAATCAAAAAGAAAAGAAGTGCTGTTTTTACCTTTTCGGTTTGTTCCTTTATTTTATCCCAAACTAATCCCGCTGCAATTGCCATAAAAATATAAAGTAAAGTCCAAACAGGCATGAAAATCCAATTTGGCGGGTTAAAAACTGGTTTTACAATTGTTGGATACCAGCTTTCAACACTCGGTCTAGTTACTGTACTGGCAGAATATCCCACTGCTAAACAAACCAATAAAGCTATTGCAATTTTTACGTATTTATTCATTTCATTAAATTTTGTATTCAAAAATAGTCAAAAGAAAAGTTTAAACCATATAAGTAACATAAGTTCATTTTAGCAAAGCCGATTTATATTTTCTTATATTACTTATATGGTGAAAAAATTTAAAAACTATCTTTGCCAAAATTTTATAATTCATGTTTACAGCAGCTGATTTTATTCCAAATCCATATACTTCAACAATCGAAAACGGAAACTTTGAGTGGAGCGCTCCCAGCAATATTGCATTAGTAAAATATTGGGGAAAAAAAGACAATCAGATTCCGGCAAATCCTTCGGTTAGTTTTACTTTGAATAATTGCAAAACAATTACCAAATTGGCTTTTTCGAAAAAAGACGCTTCGACTCCGCTCAGCGAGACAAATAGTTTTTCTTTTGATTTACTTTTTGAAGGAAAACCAAAAGAAGATTTCAAACCAAAAATTCAGAAATTTCTAGAAAGAGTTGAAGTTTACCTGCCATTTTTGAAAGACTATCATTTTACGATTGATACCCAAAATACATTTCCGCACAGTTCTGGAATTGCCTCTTCGGCATCAGGAATGGCGGCGCTGGCAATGAATTTTATGAGTTTAGAAAAATTACTAAACCCTGAAATGACAGATGATTATTTTTATCAAAAAGCTTCATTTTTGGCTCGTTTAGGATCAGGAAGTGCGTGCCGAAGTGTAAAAGGAAAAGTAGTTGTTTGGGGAAATCAAGCCAATATTGAAGGAAGCTCTGATTTATTTGGAGTTGAATTTCCGTACACAATTCATGAGAATTTCACGAATTATCAAGACACAATTTTATTGGTTGATAAAGGCGAGAAACAAGTCTCAAGTACAGTGGGTCACGATTTAATGCATAATCATCCTTATGCTGAAAGACGTTTTGCTCAAGCTCATGAAAACTTAGATCAGTTAATTTCGATTTTTGAAAGTGGAAATTTAGACGAATTCATTAAAGTTGTCGAAAGTGAAGCTTTGACTTTACACGCCATGATGATGACATCGATGCCGTATTTTATCTTAATGAAACCAAATACACTGCAAATCATAAATGCAATTTGGAAATTCAGAAACGAAACTCAGATTCCGGTATGTTTTACGCTTGATGCGGGAGCAAATGTGCATGTACTTTATCCCGAAAACGTTACCGAAAAAGTATTACAATTTATTCAGGACAAATTAGTTGTATTTTGTCAGAATCGTCAGTACATTTGCGACAAAATTGGAGAAGGAACTATTGCATTATAATTTTCCGTATCTTTAGTTGAATTTTTTAAGAAAGACATAAAATAAATCATGAAAGGACCCTTATTTTACTCAAAAATATTACTCTTTGGAGAATACGGAATTATCCGCGACTCTAAAGGACTTTCTATTCCTTATAATTTTTACAACGGTGCATTAAAAAAGTCTGAAGAACCTTCGGCTGAAGCTATTGCATCAAACAGAAGTTTAACAAGCTTTGCCTCTTACCTTGAAGTTTTGCATGTACAGCAGCCTGAATTGGTTACTTTTGATTTAGACACTTTAAAAAATGATGTCGAAACCGGAATGTACTTCGATTCTAGTATCCCGCAAGGTTATGGTGTTGGAAGCAGCGGCGCACTAGTAGCAGCTATTTATGATAAATATGCTACAAACAAAATCACCGTTTTAGAGAATTTAACTCGCGAAAAGCTATTGCAGTTAAAAAACATATTTTCTCAAATGGAGAGTTTTTTCCACGGAAAAAGTTCTGGTTTAGATCCATTAAACAGTTATTTGAGCATTCCAATTTTAATTAATTCTAAAGATAACATTGAAGCAACGGGAATTCCAACTCAAAGTTTTGACGGAAAAGGCGCAGTGTTTTTATTAGACTCTGGAATTGTTGGCGAAACTGCTCCAATGGTAAGCATTTTTATGGAAAACTTAAAAGACAAAGGTTTCCGTGCGATGCTTAAAAACCAATTTGTAAAATATACCGATGCTTGCGTAGAAAACTTTTTACATGGAGACATGAAATCATTGTTTACCAATACTAAAAAGCTTTCTAAAGTGGTTTTAAATAACTTTAAACCAATGATTCCTGAGCAATTTCACGGAATTTGGCAAAACGGAATTGACACAAACGATTACTACTTAAAACTTTGTGGTTCTGGCGGCGGAGGCTATATTCTTGGTTTTACTGAAGATTTAGAACGTGCAAAAGCATCTTTAAAAGATTATAAGCTAGAAGTAGTTTACCAATTTTAAGTTTAATTTTCTTAAAAAGCATAATTATTTGAATACACTTTCCTAATATTTAATCCTAAAAAAGTTACTGAATATGAAAAGTATTTTAAAAATTATCAAAGCAACTTTTTTAGGAGGAATTCTATTTTTAGTGCCTTTAGTTGTATTACTTATTGTATTAGAAAAAGGATATGGTATTATTCAAAAAACCACACTTCCGCTGGTAAACAACTTACCAAGAGTAAATGTTTTAGGAATCGCCATTCAAGAGCTTATTGGAATACTGATTATAATTCTTATTTGTTTTATTGCCGGAGTATTAGCAAAAACGGCAAATGCTAAAAAGCTGATTCAGAAATTAGAAGATGGTATTTTGAGCTTCGTTCCAGGTTATTCATTTATGAAAAGCATGAATGAAAATATTTTAGGATTTGAATCTAATGAAGACTTAAAAGTAATTCTAGTTCCTACCGATGCTGGTTTGCAATTTGCTTTTTTAATAGAGCAGATAAATGAAAATCAATTTACAGTTTTTATTCCAGATGCACCAAATCCGTGGAGCGGATCAGTAGTTTTTGTTGAAAAAAAAGACATTACAGACATCCAAATTACACAAAAACAAGCGCTAGCCTGCATTCGAAAATTAGGTTATGGCTCTAAAGAATTGTTAAAAAACAAACTCTAAATTTCAGAATCAAAAAATAACTTTTAACTTCCCCTAAATCTAATCAATCCCCCTATAACTCATGTTAAGCAGACAACACAAACTTTTATTAATGAAAATTGTAAGTTTGTTCTCTGTCGTTCGCGGTTACAACATTCCAATTATTATTCTGGCACAGTATTTATCAGCAATTTTTATTTTAGCACCAGAAAAAAGAGCACTCGACATTCTGCTTGATTTCAATTTATTCCTAATAGTCTTTGCATCTGCCGTAACAATCGCCTCAGGTTATATTATTAATAATTTTTACGACAGTCAAAAAGACTTAATAAACAGACCCAACAAATCAATGCTGGATCGATTGGTTAGTCAAAAAACCAAATTATCAGTCTATTTTAGTTTAAATTTTTTAGCTGCCTTAATGGCTTTTATAGTTTCTTGGCGGGCTTTTTTATTTTTTTCTGCTTATATTTTTATAATCTGGTTTTACTCTCATAAAATAAAAAGATACCCCATTATAGGCAATTTAACTGCTGCATTTATGGCTGTTATTCCTTTTTTTGCCATTTTATTGTATTTCTACAATTCGATTTCATTTGAAGAAATTGAAAATCACAGAAGTCATTTTGCGGTAATTTCGGCGCACGCAATGTTCTTATTTTTACTGCTTTTGATTAGAGAAATGATAAAAGACTTAGAAAATCTAAAAGGAGATTTAGCTAATAATTACCACACAATTCCGATTATTTATAACGAAAGGGTATCTAAACAGATCATTACCATTTTGACGTTTTTAACGGTAATTCCGGTTTATATTCTAGTCAATATTTATGATGTTGGCTATATGGATATTTACTTTTACACCTGTTTTATTGTTTTATTGTTTTTCCTGCTTTATCTGTGGAAATCAAACTCTAAAGAACAATTTTTACTGCTGCATAATGTTTTAAAATTCTTGATCGTTTCGGGAGTTTTTTGCATCGTTTTGATCAATCCAAGTGTTTTGTGGCACGGACGTGAATTGATCTCTAATTACTAAAAGTTGGTTCAAACAGGTTTAAAATGGAAATCTATTTATTTTCCAATTCAAAAAATAAAATATGCAGAACGGAAAACAGGAAATTTTAGCTAAAAAAAGCTGCTTATTATGCTTTAAATCAACTAAAATTTTATTGCTATTAATCTAAGAACATAGAACTTAAGATTAATTGGGCAGAAAAAACTATCTTTGCACAAATTACAGAATTTATGAACAATAAGGAAGGCAATAATAAAAGAGGCGGATCTAGACCAAACAGCTCAAGATCAAACTCTAGCAAGCCAAAACCTCCTATGGCGAAACGTGCTCAAGGGCCGAAAAAAGTGAAGCCTGAAGTTAAAGCGGCACAAGAAGCTGCGGAGCAAAAAATTAAGAAACAAAATCAGGCACCAAAAAGACAGAAAGCCTCTGATGAGATTCGTTTGAATAAATATATCTCAAACTCAGGAGTTTGCTCTCGTCGTGATGCTGATATATATATTCAGTCTGGAAACGTTAAAGTAAACGGCGTTCCAGTTACAGAAATGGGTTATTTAGTAAAATTAAATGATGTTGTAAACTTTGACGGTGTTACTTTAACTCCTGAAAAAAAGGAATACATTTTATTAAATAAACCTAAAAACTTTACAACTGCACTTGATGAAGGGCAGGAATATCGTAACGTTCTAGAACTTGTTCGTGGTTCTACAACTGCAAAAATTGCACCTGTAGGAAGAATGGACAAAAACACAACAGGATTACTGTTGTTTACAAACGATACTGATATGATTCGTAAATTTACTTTACCAAGTCAGAAATCGTCAAAAATCTATCAGGTTTCTTTAGATAAAAATCTAAAATTTGAAGATTTAGAAAAAATCAGCAAAGGTTTAGTTCTTGACGGACACCGTGTTTTTGTTGAAGAAATAAGCTACATCGAAAAAGAAGCAAAAAGCGAAGTGGGTCTTAAATTACGCTCATCAAATGTAAAAGTGGTTCGTGCCATTTTTGAACATTTTGATTATGATGTGCTTCGTATAGACCGCGTATCTTTTGCCGGTTTAACTAAAAAGAATCTGCCAAGAGGAAACTGGCGTTTCTTAACAGACCAAGAAGTTATCAATTTGAAAAATGCTTAATACATTTTCAAAATGGTTTAAAAATATCAAATCCTGTTTTACTTTGTAAGACGGGATTTTTTTTTAGAATGCAAAAAAGTTATGCCCAAAAAGTGTAAAAATAGATCTTCCAATATTTTGGTTTTTATCTTCAACGTTTTCATAACATGAAAATCCTAGAATTATTTTTATTCCCGGCTGAATACTGTTTAAGATATCTCTTTTTTGTTCTTCTAATAGTAATTTTAAACTATCCAGTAATTGCAGATTATTTTTAAGATACGAGATAACTAAAAGAGCTGAAAAATTAAGAATTTCTCGGGCTGTTTCGCTTTTAATACCAACTTCATTCGATATCATTTCAGAAATTCTTCCCTTTTTATTCGTAAAAATTTCTTTCAACAAAACATTTCCTTCTATACGGTAACAGTCATCTACTGATAATATTCTCCCTGAATTAAAATCTACTTCTTGATAAAAAGTCGAATCATCTTCAATAAGCGATACAATATCTTTATAAAAACCAGATTCTTCGGCTTTATTGTACAGCCCCATTAAAACTGTACCTATTGAAACATCAATTCCTTTTATTAAAAGTGCATCATTTTCAAAATAAAATTTGTTAAGCTTTGAAACAACATTAGAAGAAATAAAACGTCTAAGTTCAATTTGTAGGTTAGGGGTCATACTATTAACTTATTAAAATAATTATTTAAAGTCATTCAAAATAATCGACAAAGTGAGGCTTTTTATCGTTTATCGTGATAAAAATATAAAATATTCTAACATATCCAAAAAATTAGTTAAAATTTTACCGATGACATTTATACGCATTTATAAAAAATAGCGCAAGTCTCAATAAACATAAAGCCTTGAGAAGCAAGCTAAAAAATAAAATTTTAAGAAAATAATCAAGAAAAATCAAAAAATAAGAAAAAGCTTAAATAAATTTTAACATTTAAAACAATAATGAACGATTCTGCCAAACTATCGTTATGAAAATACCTAGATAAATCATACAAAACATAAAGTTTATAAAACTAGAAGCTAAAAAGCCAAGAAGTGAACCCGTAGCTGCTTTAAAAGCACGTTGATGATTTTTAGAATCATAAAGCATTTCTCCTACTAAAGCACCAACAAAAGGACCAATAATGACACCAAACGGAATAGGTGCAAGAATTCCAACCACCAGTCCAATATTAGTTCCCCAAACTCCGTAAGAACTGCCTCCAAATTTTTTCGTTCCCTTAGCAGGAATTATATAATCTAAAACTGTAATAATTACGGTCAGCAGCAATGTAATTCCTAATACCCAATAATTATTCTCAACAGCTTTTGTTAAATACAATAAAAGCAGACCAACCCAACAACTTGACAAACCGGGCAAAACAGGTAAAAAACTTCCAAAAATACCAATGATGATACATATAAAACCAAGCGTCAACAATAATAAATCCATATATTTTTTTTGTAATTTTGTGCTTACAAACTTGCAGCGAAATTAGTAAATGAATCGTCTCTCACAATTTATTGTTTTTTTAATTCTGTTTTTTTTCATCAGCATAAATTTATGCGCGCAAACAAAAAAACTTTCACCTGAAGATCAATTTCTTCAGGACAGCATTTATAAAAGTAATAAGAAAAAAGTTCAAAATTTCTCAATGAAAGAATTTGATACGCTTTTCTTCGAATTTTTTAATCGAAAAAACGATCCTAATATTGTTCTGAGTAAAACAGAATTTTACAATTACACCGTTAGAATTGCCGCTTTTTCTGATCGCCTTGCTCACTTATATCCTGACCAAAAGCAAGTTGCAGAACAAAACAAAGAACAATGGCTTTCAGAGCGCTATGAAGATTATCTTCAATACAAAGCTTCTCAAAAAAAATAATCGTATTTTTACACCCTATTTTTCATTGTTCAATACAACGTCATAATCTTGAAACATTTTTTCCTTCTTTTAATTATTCTTTTTTTTAATTCTTGTCAATATTTTGAGAAGCAGGTTCCGTCTGAAAAAGAATTGCTTCAAAAAGAATTAAAATCTATAAACTGGAAAGAAGTTGATGAATATCCAACGGTGGCTGACTGTGAAAAAATCACCGATAAAAAACAGCGCCAAAAGTGTTTTTTTGATGTTATGTCAACTCTAATTCAAGAAAAATTAAATGTCGACAGCTTATCCATAATGTATCCTGAACTCGATACTATTGAGGTAAAAGTAACCATTTTTCCAAATGCTGTTATGAAATTTGAACCTCAGTTTCCTAAAGATTCTGTTGCTTATGATACTATAAAAATTGACAGTATTCTTCACGCACGTTTAGTTAATTTCCCAAAAATAAATCCTGCTATAAAACGCGGTATTCCAGTAAAAACACAATTTATTTTACCTGTTATTCTTAAAGCAAAAGACGAGAAATAGTTTTCTTAAAATAAGTTTTAGCTTCTAAATCGTCGATCTTTCCATTCATAAGATCCAAATAAGCTGTACAAAGCTACTGTTGAACTAAAAAAAGGATATAACAAACTGCTTAACAAAAGACTTTTTATTCTATTCTTTGATAAAAACTTATTGGTTGCATAAAGCAGTACGAAATCTACTGAAAACTTAAAAAACGCAAGTAAAACAAATACGGAATAAGACCAAAACCCTAATAGGAAATAGAAAAAAACAATT
This sequence comes from Flavobacterium sp. FlaQc-30, assembly GCF_044005885.1. NCBI lineage: Bacteria > Pseudomonadati > Bacteroidota > Flavobacteriia > Flavobacteriales > Flavobacteriaceae > Flavobacterium > Flavobacterium sp. FlaQc-30. Next base: position 328,201 of record NZ_JBIPCO010000001.1, read on the forward strand.
ACAAAACTCAAATTTCCAAAGAAAACAATTAAACCTAAAAGCTTCCCAAAATTACTTTTATAAGAACTTGTTTTGGCAGCCCAGCGTACTCTTTGATAAAACAAAGATTTCCAAGTTTCAGTTGGTTTTGTACTTACAATCGCTTCTTTAGCCTTTAAATAATGAACCTCGTCTGGGAATTTTTCAATCGCTTTTTGAAGCAAAAAAACATCATCTCCGCTGGCAATTTTATCATTTCCTTCAAATCCGTTCAGCTTTTCAAATATTGATTTTGTGTAGGCAAAATTAGCTCCATTACACATAAAACCTTTATTCAAACCAAAACTTCCAATAGTTGCGCCTTGTAAACTGGTTAAATCTAGCTGTTGAAAATGGTCTAGAAACGAATTTTCGCATTCGTAAGTTACAGCTCCTGCAAGCATTGAAACTTTATTCTCCTGAATATAATTATCAAAAGTTAAAAGCCAGTTTTCAGGCACCATACAATCCGCATCTGTTGTAATAACCCAATCCTTTTTTACATGCTGCATTGCAGTTGTAATCGCGTCTTTTTTGGGAGAATTTGAAATTCGGATATTTTCTATTTGTAAAATGTGAAATGTAAAATGTGAAACTTGAAACTTTTCATTTGAAGAATCATCGACTAAAATTACTTCGAATAAATCTTTTGGATAATTTAGATTTGAAAAACTCTGTAGAAGATGCGGAAGATTTTCTTTCTCATTTCGAAACGGAACTATAATCGTAAAGTTTGTTTTTGCACTTAAATCTGTTTTTTGATATTGCTTTACTTCAAAAAAACCATAAACAAGTAAACTAATGCTAAAAATATAAATTGCTGCTATCGCGAATAACGCAAAAATCATTCTGCTGTTTTAGTTTTAAAATTCAATACAAAGTAACTTCCCAAAACTACTGGCAAAACAACGTTTAGAAACCACATTAACGTGCTTATAAAAATTACAATCCACTCATTTACGCCCAGGATTCCGAAGAAGTAAATAGCAACACTTCCTTTCACAGCAAAATCTAAAAATTGAAATGTTGGCAATGAAGAAGCCAGAAAATAAACTGACGTAATCGCTGCCATCAGAGTTAAATAAGGCAAATCGACATCAAAACCTAAAAACAAAAAGTAGTATTGATGTGAAAAAACCAAATAACGACAAATACCCAAAAAGATGTTTTTTTGGTGAATTGACTTTGGAATTTCATTGATTTTATGAATCAGTTTTTCAATTGAATATCCTTTTACTTTTATTTTTTTTATCGAAAATAAAATAACCAAAATCAGTAAAAACCCTCCAAACAAAATTAAAACCGTTTTTGTCGTTATTACATTAAATTGTGCATTGAAATACAGCAATCCGAAAATCCCAAAAATGATCGTTAAAATCATTTGGATTCCATTGCAGATTAAGTTCAAGAAAACTACTTTTTTTGCATCAGATTTCGGATAATACAATGCTTTTCCAGCGTACTCTCCTACTCCATTTGGTGTAAAAATTCCTGCGGTTAAAGCGGCCAAAACCTGTTTTGTAGATTCGTAAACAGAGATTTCATGAATTACTTTAGCCAGATTCTGCCATTTTAAAATTTCAAAATAACGATTCAAAACGCTCAAAAGCAAAATAAACGAAACCCCTAAAACCGACTGATTTTTTTTGAACAAAACAATAAACTTATTCCAGTCTAATTTGTCATTGTTAGCCAGCTGATTGTAAATAAAATAAAATGCACCGCCTACAATCAAAAGTTTGACTAGAAGAACAAGGAATTGCTTAGCTTTGTGAGGAATTGAAATCATGCCGCAAAAGTAATCAATTTGGAAATGTGGCAATTTGAAAATGAGAAAATGAATCGTTTTGATTTTCAAAAAACTTGAAACTTGAAACTTGAAACAAAAAACACTTGACAAAAGAACGCATCATATTAGGTATTGACCCTGGAACCACAATTATGGGTTTTGGACTGATAAAAGTTATCAATAAAAAAATGGAGTTTTTGCAATTAAACGAATTGCAATTGTCCAAATACGACAATCATTACCAAAAACTAAAAATTATTTTTGAACGTACTATAGAATTAATCGAAACGCATCATCCAGACGAAATTGCAATTGAAGCGCCTTTCTTTGGCAAAAACGTTCAATCGATGTTAAAACTAGGACGTGCACAAGGCGTTGCAATGGCAGCAGGACTTTCGAGAGATATTCCTATTACTGAATACGAACCAAAAAAAATAAAAATGGCGATTACTGGAAACGGAAATGCCAGTAAAGAACAGGTTGCCAAAATGCTTCAACAGCTTTTAGGTCTAAAAGAATTACCTAAAAACCTAGATTCAACAGATGGTTTGGCAGCTGCAGTTTGTCATTTCTTTAATTCAGGAAAAGTCGTTGCTGGGAAAAGTTATTCAGGTTGGGACGCTTTTGTGAAACAAAATGAGGAACGAGTGAAAAAATAGTGATCAGTGGTCAGATTTTTAGTGATCAGTTCTTAGTATTCAATTATTAGATCGAAAATAATTATTATTTTGTTGGTAATTTCCCCACAGAAAAATCGTTGTGAATAAAAAAATGATGAGATTTCAAGATTTATTAGCTTACAAAAAGTCTTTTTCTTTAGCAATGAAGATATTCAATATTACAAAACAGTTTCCAAAAGAAGAAACCTTTTCATTAACCGATCAGATAAGACGCTCATCTAGAAGTGTTCCAGTTACTATTGCCGAAGCTTACAGAAAACGCATTTATCCAAAACATTTTTACAGTAAATTAACCGATTCTGATGGCGAAAATTCTGAGACACAAGTTTGGCTTGAATTTGCTTTTGCTTGTAAATATATTTCAAACGAATACTATAATGAACTTTTATCTGAAAGTATTGAAATAGGTAAATTATTAAACTATATGCTTTTAAACCCAGAGAAGTTTGGAGTCAGGAAAGAGTAATCAGTGGTCAGGTTTTTGGTGTTCAGTTTGTAAATTGGTAAAAAACTGAACACCAAAAACCTGACCACTGATCACTAAAATCTGAACACTAAATCCTGAACACTGAACACTAAAAAATGAGCGGTATCTACATACATATTCCTTTCTGCAAACAGGCTTGTCATTACTGCGACTTTCATTTTTCTACTTCGATGAAAAAGAAAGACGAGATGGTTTTGGCTTTGGCTAAAGAAATTGCCATGCGCAAAAATGAGCTTCTCGACTCCGCTCGAAGTGACAACGAAATTGAAACCATCTATTTCGGCGGAGGAACTCCTTCAGTTTTATCAAATGACGAAATAAACTTTTTAATTTCTGAAGTTTATAAAAACTATAAAGTTGTCGAAAATCCAGAAATTACACTTGAAGCTAATCCAGATGACCTGTCTGCTGAACGAATTCTAGAATTATCTAAAAGCCCTATAAATAGATTAAGCATCGGGATTCAGTCTTTTTATGAAGAAGATTTGAAGATGATGAATCGCGCTCATAATTCGGCGGAAGCCAAAAAATGTTTGGAAGAAGCAACGAAGTATTTTGATAATATATCGCTTGATTTGATTTACGGCATTCCGGGAATGACTGACGAAATGTGGAAACAAAATATTGAAACAGCTTTAAGTTTTGGTATTCCACATATTTCAAGCTACGCTTTAACGGTTGAACCAAAAACGGCCTTAAGCAAATTAATTCAAACTGGTAAAATTGCTGAACCGCAAGACGAAGCGGCTTCGAATCATTTTATGATTTTGGTGGATACGCTCCAGAAAAATGGGTTTATTCATTACGAATTATCCAATTTTGGAAAAGAGAATTACTTCTCCAAAAACAATTCGGCTTACTGGCTGGGGAAAAAATATATCGGAATCGGACCTTCGGCACACAGTTATGACGGCGAAAAAAGAGGCTGGAATATTGCCAATAATTCATTGTATTTAAAAGCTATTCAAAACAATGAACTTCCAATAGAAACGGAAATTTTGACCATTTCAGATCGTTATAACGAATATATAATGACGGGATTACGAACCATTTGGGGCGTTTCTTTAGATCGTATTGAAAAGGAATTTGGTTTGGAATATTTGAATTATCTCAAAAAACAGTCTCAGAAATTTTTAGATGACGATTTACTTTCTATTGAAAACAACATTTTAAAACCAACTCCAAAAGGAAAATTTTTAACGGATGGAATTGCTTCAGATTTATTTTATTTAAATTTGGAAGAATAAAAATTGAACGCTGATAAAACGGATGCAAGCAACGCTGATAAATCCGTAAAATCTGCGTTAGAATATCCGTAAAATCCGTGTTCCATTATGCTTGCACTTTTAGACAATAAATATCAAATCGACTTATCAAAACCTATTGATATATCGATTCCATTGACCAATACAGACGAAAACCCGATTGCTTGGTATATCGAAAAACCAGTTATTGAACCTGTTATTTTTGGAGACTGGATTGGAAAAGTTTCTGAAGGAAAATCATCTACGAATTTTAATAACATTTTCTTCAATCCGCATGGGCATGGAACGCACACGGAATGTTTAGGACATATTACGAATGATTTTTACAGTATTAATCAATCACTGAAACAGTTTTTCTTTTTTGCTAAATTGATTACGATTGAACCTGATAAAATTGGAGATGATTATGTGATTACGAAAGAACACATTTCGACTTCGCTCAATGTGACAAGTGAGGCTTTAATTATTAGAACACTTCCAAATCAAAAGGAAAAGAAATCAAGAAAATATTCGAATACAAATCCGCCTTATTTGTCTGAAGAAGCTGCAGTATTTATCCGCGAAAGCGAAATTCAGCATTTATTGATCGATTTACCAAGCGTTGACAAAGAACATGACGAAGGAAAATTATTGGCTCACAAAGCATTTTGGAACGTAAAAGACACGCATAATCTAAATTCTGATGCACGTCTGAATGCTACAATTACTGAAATGATTTATGTTCCAGATGAAATTGAAGATGGTGATTATATACTAAATCTTCAAATCGCTTCGTTTGAAAATGACGCAAGTCCATCAAAACCAATTTTATATAAAATTTAAAAATTTGCCACGAATTACACAAATTTACACTAATTAAACTTTTTTGCCACAGATTAGAAGATTTACACAGATTGAATCATTTTAATACTTTAATCTGTGGCAGAATAAAAAGAAATTCGTGAAAATTTGTACAATTTGTGGCAAAAAACAATAAACTATGATTACTGTTTCAACAGATAAAACAAAACTTGACATTGCGTTTATTCAAAACTTTTTGGCAGCTATTTATTGGGCGGCACCGAGAACTATTGAAGAAGTGCAGACTACAATCGATGCTTCATTTTGTTTTGGAATCTATTTAAACGACAAACAAATTGGTTTTGCGCGCGTGATTACCGATTATATTGTTTTTGCTTATGTAATGGACGTTTTTATTACAGAAGAACACCGTGGAAAAGGATATTCTTCGATTTTAATTGAAACAATGATAAACGAACCGCAGCTTCAAAATGTCAAGCTTTGGCGATTAGCAACTAGCGATGCTCATTTTTTATACGAGAAATTTGGATTTACAAAACTGAATCATCCTGAAAAAATGATGGAAAAAATAATCAAATGAAAACAGTCTTAAAACTCGAAGAAGCGGCTTTATTTATTTTCGGAATTTTTCTTTTTAACCGGTTAAGTTATGAATGGTGGTGGTTTTTAGTTTTAATTCTAGCTCCAGATCTATCTATGATTGGATATGCTTTGGGGAATAAAACTGGTGCATTTCTGTACAATCTTTTTCATCATAAAGGAATTGCACTTTTAATTTATGGTTTAGGATGTTATTTCAGCATTGAAAGTATTCAATTAGCTGGAATTATTTTATTTTCACATTCGGCAATGGATCGAATATTTGGTTATGGATTGAAACATGAAAAAGGATTTAAATACACACATTTAGGTGAAATTGGTAAATAAGAAATTATGAATTTAGAAACGTTTTATGAATATTGTCTTTCAAAAAAAGGTGTAAGTGAACATTTTCCTTTTGATGAAGATACTTTGGTTTTTAAAGTGGGAGGAAAAATGTTTGCTTTATCTTCTCTATCACAATGGGAGAAAAACGAACAATCGGTGAATTTAAAATGTGATCCTGAACGTGCACAGGAACTTAGAGCCGAATACGATGAAATACACCCCGGATTCCATATGAGTAAAGTGCACTGGAATACGGTTGCTTTAAATGGAAATTTACCCATTAAATTCGTAAAGGAATTAATTGATCATTCGTACGAATTGGTTTTCAAAAGTTTGACAAAGAAAATTCAGAACGAAATTATCGACCCGAGGTAATTTTTTTACCGAACTGGCGGAGCAATTAGAAAATTAGGCATTACATTTGCACGGTAAGAAAAAAACTTAGCAACTCAGTTACTGTGTAACTTAGCAACTTATAAAAATATGAAAGAACAATTTAAAAAATTTCTGAACGAAGAACAAGATCCAAAAGCGATTGAAAAAATCACTTCAAAACTTACAGATTTATTGATGAAAGGTGAAGAAGTTGGATATATAGCCGTTCAAAAAAAACCTGCAATTACTGTTTTTCCTGATAGCATAGTATTAACAAACAAACGTATTATTATTTGTAAGCCTAAAAACTTAGGTCTTTCGATGGATTTTACAGATTATACTTGGGATGAAATCGTTGGTACTTTTGTAAAAGAAAATATTTTGGGTTCAGAATTTTCTTTTTCTACTAAAACAGATATTCAAGCTTCTATAGATTATATTCCGAAAATTCAGGCTAGAAAGATTTTCACTTATGCTAAAGAGCAATTAGATATTTTAAAAAATCCAGTTGTAACGGCAACACCAGTTGAAGAAATTGTTGAGCCAGAATACGAAGAAGAAATCGATGAAGTTGAAGAGGTTGAAGAAGTTGAAACGGAAGAAGTAACGAGTTTTGCTGAAATTTTACCAGCGGCACCAACTTATACTGAAACATTCGAACCGCTTCCAACTCAACCAAGTCAGCCTGCCGGCGAACGCAAATTAGCTGATTTATCTAAAGAAGAGCTTTTTGACAAATTACAGAATTACAAAAAACTTCTTGATAATGGTTTAATCATGCAAGGTGAATACGATACTTTCAAAAAAGAGATTTTAAGTTATATGTAAGTCTTAAAGTCTTTTGACTTTGTCTCAAATAAAAAAGCCAGAAATAGAATCTCTATTTCTGGCTTTTACTTTTTTAAGTTTCTACTCCGACTTTCAGACCTTCGACTTTCTAACTTTCTGACTAAAGTGTAGCTTTCTGTTTTTCTACAAATTTATGCGACTGCAGTTCCAGTAGTTCTTTTGCGTTTTTTCGCTGTAAATCAAAGAGTCCTTTATCTTCGGCAATATCAGCATAAACTTTATCATGCATTTCTGCACTCGTTTTAACTAATAAATCACGTTGGTATTTATTTTGAGCCAAAGTCGCTTTCATAGCTGTTTCAGCTTCTTCTTGTTTGAAATCGAATTCGCCTTTTGGCGCCAGTAATTTGGCTATAATCGGCGATGTTTCAATTGCCAAAAACAATAACATTATAAAAAACGACGGTAACCACGGCAGCTTATTCAACGCATTTATACGCGCCATTAATCCGTCAAAACCTTCTATGATAGGTTGTGTCTGCGAAACTTTTTTGTCTAAATCAGCCTGAAGCTGTACGCCTGCCTTTTCTTTCTCTGCAATTTTTGCTTCGTTTGCTGCTTTAAGAGTTTCGTATTCCTTTAACGCGGCATCGTGTTTTTCGCGTTTTTCTTTATAAACAGGTCCTTTTCCCAGTTTTTTAGTTCCAGCAGTTCCTTCCGCTTCTGTAATATAAGTTGAATATAAAGCATTAACTTCTTTCTCCTTTTTTGCAATATCAGCTTTTAGAGCAGCGATCTCTCCTTTGTTTTTATCTAAATCTGATTTGAAATAGGTTCCAATTTGTTTTTTATTGGCCAATTCCATTTCGTTTTTTTCCTTCAACAAAACCGTATTTATTTCTTTTTCGAAAATTTTAATCTCTAATGGTTTCGAAATTACGATCGCAATAATAATTGCCAGCATAATTCTAGGTGTTGCCTGCAGAAATTCGTCAAAAAAACGATCTCTCTTCTTAATTGTAGAGACAATAAAACGATCTAAATTGAAGATTAACAAACTCCATACAAATCCAAAAATCAGAGCTGGATAAATAGAGTCAAAAACAGTGAAAAGTGCATATGCGCTGGCTAAAAACGCCATTACAGCAGTAAAAAAAACGGTGGCGCCAATACCAACATATTTGGTTTGTTCGCCTTCAGAGCAGCCTTCGAGTAAATCTCTGTCGGCTCCAGAACATAAGATGAAAAATTGTTTTAACATGATTGATGATTTTTGATTGATGATTACTTCGTCAGTTCGCCCTTCGGGCTCGTGTGATAAGGCAAATTTAACGCCAAAAATTCAAATCTGAGATAAATACTTGATTTCTTTTTACTTGGAACAAAGACTCTGTGTAATAAATGTTATTTTAACATTAATAATTTTCAGCCATATTTGATTAATTATAACCTTTTGTTAATTTTTTTAAAGGCTTTTAGTAATACTTAGGTTCTAGTTTCGCAACCAAAATCAAACTAAAAAACAATGAAAAAATTCTACTTATTACTAACGTTTTTATTTTTGACCTTTTCTGGGTTTGCTCAAAAAGCAATAATATCAGGAAAAGTATTAGATATAGACGACAAACTTCCTCTGCCAGGTGCAATGATTCAAATAACAGGTGAAAATAAATACACTGTTTCAGATTACAACGGTCGTTTTGAATTATTAAACATTAATGCTGGTACTTATAAAGTTGAAGTAAAATATATTGGTTACACGGCAATAACAAAAGAAATCACTGTTGAGCAAGGCAAAAATAATGTACTTGATTTTGCTCTTAAAACTTCAGGAACTGAACTTAATGAAGTTGTAGTAGGCGACATTTTAAAAGGTCAGGCTAAAGCTTTGAATCAACAAAAAAACAATAAAAATATCGGAAACGTAATTTCATCTGATCAAGTGGGACGTTTTCCTGACGCCAATGTTGGTGACGCTTTAAAACGTGTTCCAGGTATTACAATGCAAAATGATCAAGGTGAGGCTCGTAACATTATCATTAGAGGACTTGCTCCATCTTTAAACTCAGTTACTTTAAATGGTGACCGAATTCCGTCTGCAGAAGGAGACAATAGAAATGTACAAATGGACTTGATTCCGTCTGATATGATCTCGACTATTGAGGTTAACAAAACTTTGACTTCAGATATGGATGCTGATGCAATTGGAGGTTCTGTAAATTTGATTACAAGAGCAACTCCAAATGGAGAAAGAATCTCGGCAACTTTAGCTGGAGGTTATTTACCAATTCGTGAACACGCTTCTTATACAGCAGGTTTTGTTTATGGAAATCGCTTTTTAGACAACAAACTTGGTGCTGTTTTCAGCGGATCGTACAACAATGTTGATTATGGTTCTGATAATATCGAAAACGAATGGGTAAAGGATGATTTCGGAAATGAATATCTTCAAGCTTCTGAGATTAGAAAATACGATGTACAGCGTATTCGCCGCAGCGGATCTGTTGCTTTAGATTATAAATTTGACGAAAACAATACCATTTTTGCGAATGCTATTTACAACTGGAGAGACGATAGAGAAAACCGTTTCAGAACTACTTATGATGATATTGAACCTATTTATAATGGTGAAAAAATTACTGGTTTTGAAGGTCGTGTAAAACGTCAGACAAAAGGTGGTGTTGACAATAACCGAAATAAAAACAGAAGATTAGAAGATCAGCGTGTACAAAACTATTCTATTAGAGGTGAACACTTGATTAACTCAAAATTAGATTTAGATTGGTCAGCAAACTATGCAAAAGCTAGAGAATATCGTCCGCAAGAACGTTATATCGAATACCGTCAAAAAGGTTTAGAAATGATGGAAGATTTATCTGATCCAAGATTTCCTTTATTGACAACTGTTGGAGAATCTACAGATAAATTCAAATTTGATTCTGTTACAGAAAACACAGATGAAACAAGCGAAAGTGAATTTGGAGCTAAAGTAAATATCCGGTTTCCTTTCTCAGTAATTGCAGGAGAAAAAGGAAGACTTAGAACTGGACTTAGACTACGTTTGAAGGAAAAAGAAAGAAACAATAATTTCTATTCTTACGAACCAATCAATGACGGAATGGAATTATTATCTGAAGTTCCAACTAGTTATTTTGATGGAAAAAACTTTAATCCAGGAAGTAAGTATGTACCGGGAACTTTTGCTTCTAAAGATTTCTTAGGAAGTTTGGATTTAAACAATGCATCATTATTTGACAAAGAAACTGATCCGGCTGAATATTTAGCTGTAAACTATAATGCTAAAGAAAGAATTACCGCTGCATATGTGAGATGGGATCAAGACTTTAACGATAAACTTTCTATGGTTTTAGGTTTCCGTGTTGAAAACACTCACATTGATTATACAGGAAACAGAGTTTTAGACGAAGAGGAATTAGAAAGCCAAATCAACACTACAAACTCTTACACTAATTTATTACCAAGTATTTCATTCCAATATAATGCTACTAAAGATTTAGTTTTAAGAGCGGCTGCAACAACGGCGCTGGCAAGACCAAACTACTATGCACTGGCACCTTATGTAAACAATATTGCTGCTGATAAAGAAATCACGGCAGGAAATCCTGATCTTGATGCTACTTACTCTTACAATTATGATTTCATGGCCGAGAATTATTTCAAATCAGTTGGTTTGATTTCTGGAGGTGTTTTCTACAAAAGATTAAATGATTTTATCTATAACTACAGCGACAATCAATACGACAGCGTAAAATTTGCTGCTGATTTTCCAAATCAGATAAACCCAATTCCTGCTGGCGAAAACTGGTCATTTTTACAATCTAGAAATGGTGATAAAGTTGATGTTTACGGTTTTGAAGTTGCTTTTCAACGTCAGTTAGATTTCTTACCAGGTAAATTCTTAAAAGGTTTTGGTATCTATTTAAACTATACGTACACTAAATCTAAAGCAAAAGGAATTTCTGATGAAGATGGAAACGAAAGAAACAACATTAGTCTTCCTGGAACAACTCCTCATATGTTTAACGGATCTTTGTCTTGGGAAAACAAACGTTTCTCTGCTAGAATTTCAACCAACTTTACTTCTGATTATTTAGATGAATTAGGTTCAGAATCTTACAAAGACAGTTACTATGACAAACAGTTTTTCTTGGATGCAAATGCTTCTTTCAAAATTACAAAACAGCTTCGTGTTTTTGCTGAGGCAAACAATTTAACAAATCAGCCTTTGCGTTACTATCAAGGAGTTTCTGCTCACACTAAACAAGCTGAATATTACCAAGCTCGTTACAATTTTGGATTGAAACTAGACTTGTAAAATCAATTATAAAAACTACTAAATTAGACAGGACTTAGCGGTTCTGTCTAATTCATTTAAAATAAAATACCAAAATGAAAAATAAATCGATACTTGCTTTCTTACTTATAAGCCTTGCCTTTACTGCTTGTAAAGACGACAAATTAGCTCCAATTCAACCAAATGCAGTAAAACCAACAACTGTTACCGAAGCCTTGCCTCATGATACTGATGATCCTTCGATATGGATTCACCCAACTGATGCTTCAAAAAGTGTTATTGTGGGAACAGATAAAGATTCTGATGGAGCTTTATATGCTTTTGATTTGAATGGAAAAATCCTTAAAAAATCAATTACTCTAAAACGTCCAAATAATGTTGATATCGCTTATGGATTAATCATCGACGGAAAAAAAGTAGATATTGCAGTTACAACAGAACGTGAAAGCAACAAAATTAGAATTTTCAGTTTGCCGGATTTAGAACCTATTGATAATGGCGGAATCGAAGTTTTTGAAGGTGAATCTTTGCGTGATCCTATGGGAGTTTCATTATACACCCGACCAAGCGATCAAAAGATTTTTGCTATTGTGGGAAGAAAAACAGGACCATCTGGAAGTTATTTATGGCAATATGAACTTTCTGGAAACGGAAAATCTGCTGCGGCAAAAGTGGTTCGCAAATTTGGAACGTACAGCGGGAAAAAAGAAATCGAAGCTATTGCGGTTGATAACGAGTTAGGTTTTGTTTACTATTGCGACGAACAAGTTGGAATTAGAAAATACAAAGCTGATCCTGCTTTAAATGACAATAAAGAATTAGCTTTTTTTGGTCAAAAAGATTTCAAAGCAGATCATGAAGGAATTGCAATCTACAAAAAAACAGATTCTACAGGTTATATTTTAGTATCTAATCAACAAGCAAATTCTTTTATGGTTTATCCGAGAGAAGGTGCAAACGGAAATCCAAACAATCATCCTTTATTGGCAGAAGTTCCAACCTCAACAATCGAATGTGATGGAGCCGATGTTACAAGTGTAAACTTAGGTCCAAAATACAAAAACGGACTTTTCGTAGCGATGAGCAACGGAATGACTTTTCATTACTACACTTGGGATTTAATCCAAAAACGTATTGACGAAGGGAAGAAATAAGTGTTTTTTTGTTTCAAGTTTCAGATTCCACGTTCAACCCGAAACTTGAAACTTGAAACTTGAAACTTGAAACTTGAAACTTGAAACTTGAAACTTGAAACTTGAAACTTGAAACTTGAAACTTGAAACAAAAAAAGCTGTTCGTAACGAACAGCTTTTTTAATTTGAATTAAAAAAATCCCCCTTATTCTTATTCTATAATCGGTGCGCCTGCTAAGATTTCAGCATTGGCAAATTCTTCAAATTTTGCAAAATTAGCTTTGAATTTTTGAGCTAATTCCAACGCTTTTTTATCGTATAAATCTTTGTCATCCCAAGTATTTCTGGGATTTAAAATTTCAACTGGAACGTTTGGACAATCTTGAGGAATTTCAATTCCAAATACGTCATGATTTTTAAACGCTACATTATCCAATTCTCCGTTTAACGCAGCGGTAATCATGGCACGTGTAAATTTAAGTTTCATACGGCTTCCTGTTCCGTAAGCTCCGCCAGTCCAACCTGTATTAATCAACCAAACTTTTACATCAGCATCTTTCATTTTTTTGCTTAACATTTCAGCATATTTTGTTGGATGTAAAGGCATGAAAGGCGCTCCAAAACAAGCAGAGAAATTAGGCTGTGGTTCTGTAACTCCAGCTTCGGTTCCTGCTACTTTTGCAGTATATCCAGAGATAAAATGGTAAGCCGCCTGTCCTGGAGTTAATCGAGAAATTGGAGGCAAAATTCCAAATGAATCTGCTGTAAGGAAAAATATATTTTTAGGATTATGTCCAATAGATCCCGGTTGAATATTGTCAATATGTGTTATTGGGTAACTTACACGAGTGTTTTGAGTAATTGAAACATCATCAAAATCTACCTCGTTTGTTCCCGGTTTGAAAACTACATTTTCTAAAAGCGCTCCTTTTTTGATTGCTCTAAAAATGTCTGGTTCATTTTCTTCAGATAAGTTGATTACTTTAGCATAACAACCGCCTTCAAAATTGAAAACCGTATTTTCAGCAGTCCATCCATGTTCATCATCTCCAATTAACTTACGTTCTGGATCTGCAGATAAAGTTGTTTTTCCTGTTCCAGATAAACCAAAGAAAATAGCAGTATCGCCATCTTTACCAACATTGGCGCTGCAATGCATTGGAAGTGTATTTTTGAAAACTGGAAGAATGAAATTTAAAGCTGAAAAAATTCCTTTTTTCATTTCTCCTGTATAACCTGTTCCTCCAATAAGTGCTACTTTTTTAGTAAAATCTAAAATAGCAAAATTAGACTGACGTGTTCCGTCTACAGCAGGATCTGCCATAAAACTTGGTGCACAAACTACAGTCCATTCTGGAGTAAAGTTTGCTAATTCAGACTCTTCAAGTCTTAGAAACATGTTATAGCAAAACAAGTTTGACCAAGCAGTTTCTGTAACTACTCTAACATTTAGTCTGTAATTTTTATCAGAACAAACGTAAGAATCGCGAACAAATACTTCTTTGTTTGATAAAAACTTTGTTACCTTATTATATAACTTATCAAAAGCTTCTGGCGAAAAAGGGATATTTACATTTCCCCACCAAACTTTATCCTCAGTTATACTGTCTTTTACAATAAAACGATCTTGTGGAGAACGTCCTGTAAACTCACCTGTGTTGATTGCCAAAGCACCTGTAGAGGCTTCAACACCTTGTCCTGACTGCACAGTTATAGCATGCAGTTCATCTGCAGTTAACTGGTACCGAACCGTTGCATTTTCTATCCCTAAATCTTTTAACGAAATCGATTGCGCAAAAAGTGTGTTATTGTCCATAAAATTTAATGTTGTGTGTGTTATTTTTTTGGTGCACAAATATAATTTTACTTGATACTTAAGACATTAATCTCAAGTTTGTAAATTGTTATATTTTTTATCGATGCTGACAAAAAGCAATAAAAATTCACACAAGTAACATTATATGTTATTTATGAGACAAAATTAAAGATTTAATTTTAGATAGAATTTTTTATTCGAGATTTTATGATTTTTTCCTCAAAATAGCAAGAAATAACACCAACCAACCAAGAATTAATAAGAAACCACCCAAAGGTGTTGCGAATACAATAATTTTAAAGTCAAAAACCGTCAGGCTTTTTGTTGCTAATAAATAGATAGATCCGCTAAATAGAATTACCCCTGCAACTACCAGATTATAGATTGTTTTAACAGTTTTTTCGGCAATTTCCTTTCTTGTTGAAAGAAAAAGTAAAAAAAGCGCATGATACATTTGATAACGAACACCAACTTCAAAAGTATTTAGTTCTTCAATCGACAAATATTTCTTTAATAAATGTGCTCCAAAAGCTCCAAAAATAATGGCAATCATTCCAATAAAAGCGCCTGTTAAAACTATTTTTCTTTTCATTTTTATAAACTTTTAATATTTACACAAAAATACCTCTTCCTATCCAATTTTCATTTTACTTTTAAAGATATTTCAATTATTAATTGCATTTATAAGTTTCATTGCGAATAAAAAAAATATCATTTTTAAAATTATATTTGTTGTATTTATAACATTTTAATATGTTTGTGTTAAATAATTAAGTTATGAGAAGTATTTTAATAATTGGAGCAGGAAGATCAGCATCTTCTTTAATTCGCTATTTACTTTCAAAATCTGAAAGTGAAAACCTTCATCTTGTTGTGGCCGATTTATCTTTGGCTTTAGCCGAAAAGAAAACACAAAATCATCCTAACGCAACTCCAATTGCTTTAAATATTTTTAATACAAACGAAAGACAAGCTGCCATTGAAAAAGCATCGATTGTAATTTCAATGCTTCCGGCACATTTACACATTGAAATAGCAAAAGACTGTCTTCAATTTAAAAAACATTTAGTTACTGCTTCTTACGTAAGCGATGCTATGCAGGCTCTTGATGAAGAGGTAAAAAAGAACAACTTAGTTTTCATGAACGAAATTGGTCTTGATCCCGGAATCGATCACATGAGCGCCATGAAAGTTATTGACGAAATTAGATCAAAAGGAGGTAATATGCTTCTTTTCGAATCATTTTGCGGAGGTTTGGTCGCCCCTGAATGCGATAATAATTTATGGAATTACAAATTTACCTGGGCGCCTCGAAATGTTGTTTTGGCTGGACAAGGCGGCGCAGCAAAATTTATTCAAGAAGGAACTTATAAATATATCCCGTACAGTGCTTTATTTCGCAGAACTGAGTTTCTAGAAGTAGAAGATTACGGGAAATTTGAAGCTTATTCTAATCGAGATTCTCTTAAATATAGATCTATATATGGCTTAGATGATATTCTAACCTTATACAGAGGAACAATAAGAAGAGTAGGTTTTTCTAAAGCATGGAATATGTTCGTACAGCTTGGCATGACAGACGACAGCTATATTATGGAAGATTCTGAAAATATGAGTTACCGACAATTTGTGAACTCTTTTCTTCCATATCACCCAACGGATTCTGTGGAAATTAAAACGCGATTGATTTTAAAAATTGATCAAGACGATATTATGTGGGATAAACTTTTAGAATTGGATTTATTTAATCCAGACAAAAAAGTAAACCTGCCAAATGCTACTCCCGCTCAAATTTTGGAAAAAATACTAACGGACAGCTGGGCTCTGAAACCAGAAGATAAAGACATGATTGTCATGTATCATAAATTTGGATACGAGCTAAACGGCAAAAAAGAGCAAATCGATTCGAAAATGGTCTGTATTGGCGACGATCAAACTTATACTGCAATGGCAAAAACAGTTGGACTTCCTGTTGCAATGGCAACTTTACTGATTTTGAACGGAAAAATCACAACCCCAGGGGTTCAACTTCCTATTAAAAAAGAAGTTTATTCGCCTATTTTAAATGAATTAGAAGAGCATGGAGTTATTTTTAACGAACAAACTATGCCTTATTTTGGATATAATCCAGATTTATTTTAAATCTGATATAAGTTGTTTTTTTTTAGAATTTTTTAGAATTTTTTTTTAGTTTATTTTATCCGCTTCCAGATATTTCTGAAAGCGGATTTTTTGTTTTTAAAGGGACAAAGGTTCAGAGGTACAAAGTGACAAAGGTTTTTTTTACTTCAGCGCCTTTGCACCTCTGTAACTTTGAACCTTTGCACCTCAAAAAAAAACTATTTTTCAGCTTGAATTGTAATTGGTAAACTGTACATCGTAGCAACTGGCTCACCGTTAACTTTACCCGGTATCCAGTTCTGAGAAAGCTTAAGCACTCTAATTGCCTCATCACCCGATCCGTATCCAATATCTCTTAATAATTTAAAATCAGTCAAAGCTCCATCTTTACCTACTACAAAAGTAATGTAAACTCTGCCTTTCAACTTTACATCTGCAGGCGTCACAGGTGTTTTATAATTCTGTCCAACAAACTTATAAAACGCCTCCATTCCTCCTGGATAAGTTGGATCCTCACTTAAATCAACTGTTTTATAAACAGTACCTTCCTCTTTTTTTACTTTTTGATTTTTTGGGTCATACAAATCAATTTCTACAGTATCCGGACCTCCTTTTTCGATCCTTGTATCCATTTCCTCTTTAGTTGGAGGAAATTTTAATCCCTCAAGTACATTTGGCACCGCTTTTTTTTCTGCAGGAGTAAGCTCTTTGTATTTTTTCTCCGTCACAACAACTCCTTTATCATTTTTAATTTTAAAAGTTGTCTTATCATAGTACGTTGCATAAGAACCCTTTTTTGATGCGGTTTCATTATTTGCTTTTACTTCTTGCGCTACAGTCTTAGTACATAAAAAATACACAAGCCCAGTAAATAATGGTAAAAGAATTGTCTTTTTAAAGAATCCCCTTGAAGAAGATGTCGTGGTTGTCATCATAATTAATCTTTTTTTAGTTACAGAATAGTTCAAATTACTGGCCAAGTAATATACCGGATTTTGATTCGCTTTAGACAGTAATAAGTTCTGGTAAAACGAAACATTGTTATGTGATTGTACAACTTTTTCATCAGCAAGAAATTCATGATTGAGTTGTATTGCTTTTTTATAGAAGATAAAAATTGGGTTGAACCAAAAAACATTCTTAATTATTTCAATTAGTAAAATATCAAGAGAATGTTTCTGATTAACATGAATTAATTCGTGCGTAAATAATTCTGTTTCTATTTTATTGTTTTGATATTCCGCTTCATTTATAAAAATGGTGTTCAAAAAAGTATAGGGCAGCGTCTGCTCTTGCAGCAAAACCAATGTTGCTTTTTGATGTTTTATTTTTACACCTGCTTTTGATTTTTTTATCAATTTATACAAGTTGACCGTAAATCTAAAAAACAAAACAACAGCCACTATCCCATATAAAACCCAGCCGAAAATCAAGTAAAAAGGAGTCGCCTCTTTTACGACACTTGCTGTAATCTGCCCAGGAACTACTATACTTTTATTTGCTGTACTTGCCACTTCTTGTATAATTTCAATTGTAATAAAAGGCAATACAAAAGAAATTAGAAGACTAAAAATTAAGAAAAACCTATTAAACTTATGAAATTTTTCTTTTTCTAAAAACAGATGGTAAGCTCCAAGAAGCACACACAACGCTATTGTCGATTTTATAAGAAAGGCTGTCATTTTTTCTTTTTTTGAATTTCTGAATCAATTATTTTTCTAAGATCTTCCAGTTCAGAAGCTGATAAATTTGTTTCGGTTGTAAAAAACGAAGCAAATTGCGAGGCCGAATTATTAAAGAAATTATTAATCAATCCTTTTACATGTTTTGAGAAATAATCAGTTTTTTTAACCAGAGGATAATATTCTCTAGAGTTTCCAAATTCGTTATATGCAACAAATTTTTTATCAATCATACGTTTCAGGAGTGTTGCAACGGTTGTCGTTGCCGGTTTTGGTTCCTGATACGCTTCGAGCAAATCTTTCATAAAAGCTTTTTCAAGCTTCCAAAGATGCTCCATTAATTGTTCTTCTGAGTTTGATAATTGTGTCATTGTTTAATATTTTCAAGTTTTTCCAATTCAGGTAATTCCTTCTTATAAGCCTCAAGATTCCAATCGATATTCATTTTTGCCGCGTAATCAGCAATAGGACCAAGTCCCACTTCAGCGCGTCTTTTATCTACATTATCAGGATCTATCAAAGGCGATATATACCATTGATTTGTCTTTTTATTTTTTGCTGACTGACTTCCATAAATTTGATGTTTACCTTCTCTTAAAGCAACTCTATCTTCCAAATATGCTAAGTTCGCTTGGCTTGCGTTGCCTTTTTTCACAGCTTCTCTCATCATTGGTAAATACTTTTGCTGATATTTTAAATCAGAATGCTGAATAACCAAAAACAAGGTTTGATTTGCCTGTGCTCCTATTTTGTCCTTTCCAATCCAGCCTTTTTCATCCAGTATCTTCATAACCTTTACCAGATTAATACTGTCTTTTTTGTTCATTATTTTACCAATACTGTCAATTTTTCTTTTATCAGACGAAGGGTCTTTATAAACTTTCATAAATTCTCCTCGAATACCTTGATCTTCCGTATAAATATCCAAAAGTTCCTGTTGAAGCGGTTTATCATAATTGACGCTTAAAATATCTATTTTTTTCTGAAGTTTAGCAATTGTCTGCTCCCATTCTTTCTTATCATGCAGCGATTTCAAATCATTATCTATTTTAATGTGTGCAATTTTTTCATATCCATTATCAATTGCCAAATCCAGCCACTTAAAAGCTTTTTTATCATCATTATTTAAAGCCGCCGCACAAGCTGCATTGTACAAATCTGAAGATGATTTATGTTCAATTTTAAATGCTTTTTCATAATAAGAAACGGCGTTCTTATACTCTTTTACATTATAACAAGAAGCTCCTTTTGCTACAAAATCTCTATAAGTCTGAGATTGTATCAGACCAATATTCAGCGTAATAAAAAAGAAAGCAATTATTATTTTCATAGATCAAAATTGATTAGTGATTTATTTTATTTTTTGTTCAGATATTAATTTGCCGTTATCATAGTTTCTAATTTCTTTTAATTTTCCATTATCCGAATAGAATTTCCATTCTCCAAAATAAAACCAATGCGCCAAGGCTCCATCAAACTCTAATTTTGTTTTTCCTTTTGATTCTAATTTTCCATTCTCATAATAGACCCTTAAAATACAAAATCCATTTTTATACTTCTCCGTTTTATAAATTTTTCCGCCTATATATGATTTCCATTTTTTTACCGGCACATCGTGTTTGTAATACTCATACGATTTATATCTAACATTATCCAGTGTATAATCATCTATCCAAACGCCTTCTTTTTTCTTGTCAATCTTCTGATTAATTGCTTTGGGCTTGCAACCCAAAAGAATCAGTCCGCAAAAGAATACTAAAAATAGGTTTTTCATATTATTTAAATTCTACACTTATAGACATTGCTCTACAAATGTAGAGTTAAATTTTTAATATGCAAGTTTTTTTAAAAAAAAGGTTCTGAGATTCTAAGTTACTAAGGGACTAAGGTTTTAGGCTCAAAGAGGCCGAGATTCAAAGGAACAAAGGTCTTTTCCTTCTTTGCCAAAGCTTAAAACTTTGACAAAAATTCTGAAAATAAAATTCCAAGAAACAGAGAATACTCCTAAATAAATTGCCTCCAGCTTTAGCTGAAGGCAATTGAAAAAACCTTTGAACTTTTCAAAAAAAAAAAAAAAATCCGCTCATTTCTGAACGGATTCTATATTTATAACATTCAACTTTTTCAAAATTTAAAACTTTTACAAAGTAAATCTTAAAAAAACTTCGAGTCTTAGTGTCTTCGCGGCAAAACTCTTATTTACTTAATTCCACAAAATATTTGTAAAACAACGGAATAGTCTCAATTCCTTTCAAGTAATTAAAGATTCCGAAATGCTCATTTGGTGAGTGAATTGCATCAGAATCCAAACCAAATCCCATCAAAATCGTTTTGCTTTTTAATTCTTTCTCAAACAAAGCCACAATTGGAATACTTCCTCCTGAACGAACCGGAATTGCAGGAACCCCAAACGTTTCAGTATACGCTTTATTTGCAGCTTGATATCCAATGCTGTCAATTGGTGTTACGTAACCTTGACCTCCATGATGCGGCGACACTTTTACTGTAACTCCAGCTGGTGCAATGCTCGTAAAATGTTTTGTAAACAATTCTGTAATCTCTTCCCAATCCTGATTTGGAACCAAACGCATTGAGATTTTAGCAAAAGCTTTACTCGCAATAACCGTTTTAGCACCTTCGCCAGTATAACCGCCCCAGATTCCGTTTACGTCTAATGTTGGGCGAATTGAGTTGCGCTCATTCGTTACATAACCTTTCTCGCCGTAAACATCATTTAAGTCTAAAGCTTTTTTATATTTTTCTAAACTAAAAGGCGCTTTTGCCATTTCAGCTCTTTCTTCTGCAGATAATTCCTGAACTTTATCGTAGAATCCTGGAATCGTAATATGATTGTCTTCGTCATGAAGCGAAGCGATCATTTTTGCCAAAACATTAATTGGATTTGCTACTGCTCCACCGTATAAACCTGAATGTAAATCGCGGTTTGGACCAGTAACTTCAACCTCAACATAACTCAAACCTCTTAAACCAGTCGTGATCGATGGCTGTTGGTTTGAAATCATTCCCGTATCAGAAATCAAGATAACGTCGTTTTTCAGTTTTTCTTGATTGCGTTCTACAAACCAAGCTAAACTTGCCGAACCTACTTCTTCTTCACCTTCAATCATGAATTTTACGTTACAAGGCAACGTATTGCTTTGTACCATCAATTCAAGCGCTTTTACGTGCATGTACATCTGACCTTTGTCGTCACATGCGCCACGTGCGAAAATTGCACCATCAGGGTGAATATCTGTAGTTTTAATAACTGGCTCAAAGGGCGGTGAAGTCCATAATTCTAATGGATCTGGCGGCTGAACATCATAGTGTCCGTAAACTAAAACCGTTGGAAGATTTGGATCTATAATTTTCTCTCCGTAGATAATTGGGTAACCCGGAGTGTCGCAAGTTTCGACAAAATCGCAGCCTGCTTTTGATAAACTTTCTTTTACAGCCTCTGCTGTATCAATAACATCTTGTGAGTATGCGGTGTCAGCACTAACCGACGGAATCTTTAATAATTCGATCAATTCGTTGATAAACCGATCTTTATGTTGTTGAACGTAGGACTTAATATTTTCCATTTAAATTATTTTTATAGAAATCCAAAAGTACAAAAAAGAGAATTAATAATTTTTTTGAAATTTTTCTTTGAATATTCGAAAGTATGCTTATCTTTGCACCCACAATTACGCGGATATGGTGAAATTGGTAGACATGCCAGACTTAGGATCTGGTGCCGCAAGGCGTGTAGGTTCGAGTCCTATTATCCGCACTAAAAAAGCTTCTGAAAATTTTCAGAAGCTTTTTTGTTTTTGCTCTTCTTATTATCTTTTGCGTTTTATTCTACTTCTTTGATATTAAACGAAGTATCAAATTTTATTATGTCTATTTGAATATCCAATCCGCCATAACTATTTTTAGCTCTATATTTATGTTCAACATAATAATAAGCAATTCGTTTATTCCCTAAATCTTTTTCAGTTTTTTCATGAATTAACTCCCATTCTTTTTTTTGATCATTTTGTCTACTATTATCTGCTTCATAAACTCTGATAGTTTCTAGACAATCTTCGATTTCAACTTCTTTCCCTCCTATTTCTTTAAATTCTCTTATTTTTTCTCGACGAAGAAGTATCACCGAATTATTTTTCTCAATTTCTTCATTTATTGAATTTAAGACTACAGGTAATTCTTCTAACAATTTTGCGCTCATATCTGCAATAGTTTCAGTTGATAAAATAGTTAAAGATATTAACTGGTAACTAGAAGGATCTTTTAAATGCTCTCTATTATATTTCAAAATTGAGTTTTTCATAGATAATTTAATATCTATCTTTTTTTGTCCAAAAGCAAAAGCATTAAACAGTAAAAAAATTAAAAGTAGTTTTTTCATATTGTTTTATTTAATAATGTTCAAATATAATTTGGCATAAATCAAATATTTTACGGCTTCCCATAAAAGGGTAATTATTTTTATCCAATAATCATTTAACATTTATCCTTTCACTTAAAACACATATTAAACCAAATATTTGCCATTTCGACGTAAGGAGAAATCTCCACGAGAAGCTCGACAAAGATTGACTTTCCGTCACGGAGTTTCTTGCGAGGATTTCTCCTTACATCGAAATGACAAACTTTGTGGCAATTCTAACCGCAAAGATGGATTAAAATCCATCCCTACAATACATTTTGTTCCTATGGAACACTTAAAAATTCTAGAAGAATGATTCATTTTGCAGCGCCGTCACGATAGCTATCGGGATTAATCCGTTGAAGATAAAGTAACCGCAATCTTGTCATTTCGACGTAAGGAGAAATCACACTTGTATATCTACAAAGATTGGCGATTTTCTTTACGGAGTTTCTAGTGCGATTTCTCCTTACGTCGAAATGACAAACTTTGTAAAAATTCATTCTGACGAATAAAAAACAATCAAAACACTAACAATCAAATAATTAACACCAAAACCAATCCAACAAAAAGATTTCTTCCGTATCTTTGCCAATCCAAAAAAATCTGCCAACAAACTCTTCTCTTTGCCTATTGCAGAACAAATTCCCCAAATTTTGTTTCGGTTATAAAATTCGTTTTCAACAACCTAACAATAAACAAAATGGAACCACAACTTCAAGAAATACGGGAACAACAGAAAGCATCTTGGAACAAATTTTCTCCAGGCTGGAAAAAATGGGATCATGAAATTCTGGATTTTATGAGGCCTTTTGCTGATGAAATTATTCGTTCGATAAACCCAAAAGGATCAAACGTAATTTTAGATGTCGCGGCTGGAACTGGCGAACCGGGTTTGAGCATTGCTGCGATGCTTTCGGACGGAAAAGTCATTATTACCGATCTCGCTGACGATATGCTTACCATTGCCCGCGAAAACGCTTTTAAAAAAGGAATTACAAATGTCGAATTTAAAGCTTGCGATGTCACCGAACTTCCTTTTTACGACAATACTTTCGACGCAATAAGCTGCCGAATGGGTTTTATGTTTTTTCCTGATATGCTTTTAGCTGCCAAAGAAATGTATCGGGTTCTGAAACCCGGAGGCAAAATCGCAACTGCCGTCTGGAGCGGACCAGAGAAAAATTTCTGGGTCACTGCTGTTGGTGGAACGATTAACAAAAACATGCAGCTCACTCCTCCTCCGCCCGAAGCTCCGGGAATGTTTCGTTGTTCGAAAAGCGGTTTACTGACCGATATTTTCCAACAAGCAGGATTTAAAAACACTTCTGAAACAGAACTTACTGGCAAATTAAACTGCGGTACATCAGAGGTCTACTGGAATCTGATCACAGAAATTGCCGCGCCTTTTGTTGCCGCGCTCAGCAATGCCGATGATGAAATGAGAGAAAAAATAAAACAAGAAGTTTTTACTTTAGTAAATGAAAAATTCCCTGACGGAAATGTAATCATCGACGGTAACGCACTAGTAATTGCCGCTGAGAAAT
Organism: Flavobacterium sp. FlaQc-30; assembly: GCF_044005885.1. NCBI lineage: Bacteria > Pseudomonadati > Bacteroidota > Flavobacteriia > Flavobacteriales > Flavobacteriaceae > Flavobacterium > Flavobacterium sp. FlaQc-30. The sequence goes on from NZ_JBIPCO010000001.1 coordinate 352,363, forward strand.
GATTTTGAACTTATAAATAATCCTAAAAATCCGTATAGTTTTGTCATTTCGACGTAAGGAGAAATCGCACTAGAAACTCCGCAAAGAAAATCCCTAATCTTTGTACATATCCGAGTGCGATTTCTCGTTCCTCGAAATGACAATACTTTGTGATAACTTTCTGTTTTAAATCATTTGTTTACTCCACATCCAAATAAGGATCTAAAACTTCAGCTAATTTATTAAGCCAATAAAAATTATCATCGATATTAGACAACTCAGATTCTAATGTTTCGCATCCTCGCATGGAACATAACGAAAGTGCATAATTTACTTGTCGTATCGATTTTGCCATATCTTTTGGATCGATAATATCAGTAAAAAAATCTTTTAATCTATTTTCAACTTCTTTCGAAAGTATTTCTGTAATCATTATCTTATTTTTTAAGTCAAATATAATGATTTTGAACACAAATTTGTGTCTTATTAAAAAATAATTGTTATGACTTTTGAAATATGAATATTTCAGAAGAAACTTTTATTGCAAATCTTGGCATTCACATTAGGCAACTTCGTGAAAAAAAAGGCTTATCACAGCAAGCTTTAGCTGATGATTGTGATATTCCAAAAAATCAGATCGGCAGAATTGAAAGAGCTGAAATAAATACAGGTATAAGAACCCTTATACGAATTGCAAATGCTTTAGATATTGATCTTAAAGAATTACTTGATTTTCCTTTTAAATAGAAACATTCATTAAAAAGATGATTATAAAAAAATATTTTTCAGACTTTTTTAATGATTGGCGAAAACCAATTTTACTTTGGATAATTTCTATTTTCCTTTTAATCGTTTCTAATTTTTTTAAAAACCCAATCTTTGAAAATATTTGTTTCACGGTATTCGGATTAGGACTGTTGTTTCTACTAATTTTCGCATTTTATCAATTACTTCAAAAGAAATGGCTGAAAAGCATTGGAACATTCTTTTTATTGGGCGGAACAATTGTTGCATTTTCATTTTACATGATCATTCTATTTTTTATAGAACAAAATACTCCTGATACTTGGGCGGACAATTTAACAATTCCGAAAAACATACCAATTAATAATCCTATTGATCTGGACTATCATGCAAATTTTGAATCGCAAAGACCTGATAGCATAACAAATAAAGTTGTGACAAAAACAGAATTTCAGCTTTACAATTCGTTTCAGCCTGGGCTTTATGAATATGATTTTTGGATTGGTAAAATCGAAAACGGAATCATTTATTTGAAAGCTTTTGAAATTACCCAAAATGAAAGTCTTTCCGTTAAGGAACTAAAAAAAAGAAGTTCTATTAAAATTTCCAATCCTTCTAACAATATAAAAAAATTTGGCACAGTTGGTGACTTCACAATTTACGAAGGAGATTGGGGAAAGCCATACGCCGCAAGGTTTGAAGTTTGGTTTAAACCTGACAATGGAGAAAAAGAAAGAAAACTATTTTCTAAAAATTACAAAATTGAAGGCTGGATGAGATAGAAAAATACATTCGCTAAAGCCGTTTTTCCTCTTTAAACATAAAAAAACCTCCAGCTAAAGTAGGAGGCAATTCATATCGCTTATATTTATTTTCAGGTCTAGCTTGTCATTTCGACGTAAGGAGAAATCGCACTAGAAACTCCGCAAAGTAAAGCGCCAATCTTTGTCGATATGCGAGTGTGATTTCTCCTTACGTCGAAATGACAAAACTTTGTGGCTACAATACTAAAAAACCTTTATCAAAGTTTAAAACTTTGATAAAGGTCTGTTCTATTAAAATGAACTTATATTTCTTATAGGATTCAAAAATTTTAGCTATTTAATAATTCTAAAACCTTATCGACATTAATCTCACTATAATCATTAATATAAAAATTACACACAGGAAGCTGCTCTTTTGTATGCGTACTCAAAACGCCAACTACTTTCATTCCTGCATTTAGTCCTGCTGTAATACCCGAAAAAGAATCTTCGAAAACCACACAATCAGACGGAGAAACACCAACACGTTTTGCGGATTCTAAATATACTTCGGGATTTGGTTTATGATGTGTAACATCTTCACTCGACATCATCGAATCCATTTTGTCTGAGATTTTCAAAGCGTTTGCAATCAAATCCAGATTTGCGCGCGGCGCCGATGTTGCAACGGCTGTTTTAAATCCGCGAGATTTTAATTCGCTTAAAAAATCCAAATAATGCGGAATCGTATCGACTTTGTCTTTATAAATTTCACGAAACATTCCTTCTTTTTCGTCTTCAAGTTTTATCAGTTCTTCTCCTGCAATTGGACGCTTGAAAAAATGCGACATGATATAACTATTGTGTTTTCCGTACATATGTTCTTCAAATTCTTCATTGGTATAAGGAACATTATATTTATCGAAAAACGCCTCAAAAGCCTTCACATGATATGGATTGGTGTGCGAAATCACGCCATCCATATCAAAAATTACACATTGCTGTTTCATTTTATATTTTTTGTTTTTTTAACGGTTGCAAGATAATTATTTCCGCAGAGTTGCGCAGAGATTTTCCGCAGAGATTCGCTAAGGTTTTTTTTTGAATCTCGCGAAGTCGCAGAGGCGCAAAATTTTTTGTTTCACGCAGATTTTTAAAAAGATTTAAGCAGATAAACGCAGATAATTATAAAATTAAATCTGCTAAAATCTGCGGAATCTGCGTGAAAAAAAATCCTTTTAAATCCTCTTAATCTGTGGCTTTAAAAATAAAAATCTTTGCGCCTCTGCGACTTTGCGAGATTAATTCTCTAACCAATCCAAATTTTACTTTTAACCAAAGTCATTGTCTGTCTCAAATGCTGATTGCACGCAATTAGAATAATCAAAACTACTAAACCATAACCTACAATGGTATAAATTTCCATATCGGCCAATAAAGTGGCTTGCTTAGCAACTGTTCCGAAAACTTTCTTCAAAGCCAAAGTATTTGCATTATCTGCCGAATATCCTTTTGCCATAAAGCTCTGCGCTGTTGAAGCGATGGTTTGTTGAGCTTCGGGATTTTCACCCGTTACAAACTGACTTAGTTTTAAAAAGTGTTTTTTATTTAAAAACACAACCGCATTCTGCATCACGCAAAAACCAATCGTGCTTCCCCAAAAACGACCTGAAACCCCAACAATTCCAGAAGAAACCGCCATTTTTGCCGGAACCGAAGAAGTTGTAAACAAGATTAAAGGAACGAATAAAAACCCAACTCCAATTCCTTGTAAAACATACGGAATAATAATATCAGACAAAGCTACATCAGGTACAAACAGAAACGTAAACCAAAAATGAAAGATGGCAATTAAAGTAAAACCAATCATAAAAATGATTTTGGTAGAAACCGATTTCATCAGGAAAAAAGCAGCTAAAATCAAGCCGATTACATTTCCTAATCCGTTAATGTATTGCACGCCCGCAACGCGCGATGGATCCCAATTCCAAATCGAAAACATTGCCGAATGACAAAGACTCAGCGTTGCTCTACTGATATAGAAAAGGAAAAACAATAAAAACCCGATTCGCAAATTGGCGTATTTAAAAACTTCAAAATCAAAAGTGGGTCTTTTTACCAAAAGCTCTTTAAAGATGAATAAACCTCCCGTGATTAAAGCAATCATCAAGGTTAGAACCATTTGAGAGGAATCAAACCAATATTTTTTCTCGGCATAAACAAAAAAGTAAGCACCGCAAAGAATGGCAGTTAAAACCAAAAAATAACTCATCCAATCGATTTGATACAACGGAATTTTCTTTGTGATTCGGTGCCCACGAAAAGTAACTAAGATTAAAAAGACATTCAAAACCTGTAATCCGCCCGAAACATAGAGCATGTATTTCCAATCGTAATGATCCAGAAACCAAACTGCAATATTCATAATAAAAGGCGTTGACAATAACAGCGAACCGTAATAAAACGAAAACCCAATAATAATGGCATTTTTAGAATTAAACTGCTCAATCAACAATTGTCTTATTGTAATTACCGGAAGCGCCATCAGGATTCCCTCAGCGATTCTCAGCATTAAAAAAAGATAAAAATTGGTAATATATGCCGACGAAACAATTGTAATCCCAATTAAGGAATAAACCGCCATCAGGTAGTTTTTTGCAGGAAAAAAACTCGAAAACCTACTTTCTATCAAAATCGTCGCGAGCAAAGTTCCGTACGTAACGCACATCGCAAACTGCAAATCTTCGGGCTCAATGTCCAGAAAACTTGCTGCATACGTTACGTTTGAAGTATAAACTCCCAATAAAATCATAGAATGTAAAAGGCAGACAAACAAAATAATAATGATTGCCCATTTTGGAACCCAAGATTTAAAAATACTTTTATCTTCCATTTTAGTGCGCTGCGATCACAGTAATATTCATTCCCGCTCTTAAAAAATCAGCCTGTTTGTCGGTGTTTTTTAACTGAATTCTAACAGGAATTCTTTGCTCGATTTTTACGAAGTTTCCTGTTGCATTATCTGGAGGAAGCAATGAAAATCTTGCCCCACTCGCTGGAGATAAAGAAGCAATTGTACCAATAAATGTTTTGTCGCTTACGGCATCGGCTTTTATTTCAACATCCTGCCCAACAGTTAAATATTGCAATTGTGTTTCTTTAAAATTGGCTGTAATCCATTTTTCTTTGCTTACAATTGATAATAAAGACTGACCTTCTTTTACTAATTGTCCTGGCTGTAACGTTCGTTTTCCAACCCAGCCGTCATAAGGCGCTGTAATTACAGTGTACGAAAGAAATAACGCAGCATTATCAGCCACAGCTTGTTTGGAAGCAATATTGGTTTGCGTTGTTGGAACATTTGCTTCAGCAACAGAAGTACTTAAAGTCGCAGAATGGATTCTGTTTTTCATTTCCTGAAAATGCGCCTGCGCCGATTCGTAATCTGCTTTAACTTTTTCTAATTGCTGAGAAGTTGCCGCTTCGTCTTTTACCAAAGCTTTATATCTTTCGTATTCCAGTTTTGTTTTCCAAAGATTCGATTTTGCGCCTTCTAACTGCGATTCGTTAATAGCCGTTGCACTTGCTGTTGTAACTGCATTTTTCTGCGCCACAACACTATTTTGCTGCGCGTTTTGAACATCGGCAAGAGCCACATTCAATTTTGATTTGTATTCGCGATTGTCAATCACAACCAAAGTATCACCTTTATGCACAAACTGATTTTCGTTAAAACGAACTTCCTGCACATAACCTGTAATACGCGACATAATTGGCGTTACGTATTGTTCGACCTGCGCATCATTGGTTTCTTCGTGATTTCTGTTGAACACATAAAACCAAATTCCTAAAATAACCCCGCTTACCACAAGCGTACACGCAATAATTGTTATTAATATATGAAACGTTCTGTTTCTTCTAGTTTCATTTTTTATCTTAACCATAAACTTTATATCTTTAATTATTCTCCCCCAGATTAAAATCCGGCGCTACAATATGAATCGTTCTTCCGGAACTGAAAATCTATATCTTTACTCTATTCTCTTGCCTCTTTCTTCTATCAAGTCTAAAACTATCTAACTCTGAGGCATAATCCCAGCCGTATGAAGCAGCTCATAATGTTTTAAAACCGCATCTAAATGAGTAGAAATTTTGTTGTATTTCGCCTGAAGTAACGCATTATCAGCATCGACCATTTCGGTTATTAAAACTAATTGGTTTAAGTATTTCACTTTTACGATTCGGTAATTTTCATTGGCTAAATCCAAAGCTTTGTCGACCACCACAAATTTTTCAAGGATTTCTTGATATTGTGTATGTTCTTTATACAGCTTGTCCTGAATTTCTTCTTTCACAATTTCTGACTGCATTTCCTGCCATCTGATTTTGGTATTCGCCTGCTCCATTTTCGTTTTGTTTTTATACAAAGACGAAAGATCAAAAGTCGCTTCAATTCCTACTTGTCCCAAAGTATACAAATACGGATTTGGCGGAAAGAATTTATAGTTAGGATAATAAAAACCATAATTCCCAAAGAAATGAACGCTTGGCAGATAATTTCCTTTAACCAGTTTCAGTTCGGTTTTACTGATATTTAATTCCTGGCTCGCAATACGCATTTCTTCGTTTTGCAACGCTTTAGTCATATAATAATCGTACGGATCTAAACCGCTCATTTCGTCTAAACTTGATGTTGTGTCAATTGCTATTTCCTCGTTTTCAGGAATCTGAATTAAAGTTTTCAGATCGTGAAGTGCGATTTTAATGTTTTTGGAGTTAGTTAACGCATTCAATTCGCGATCTGAAAGCTGTAATTCGGCACGAATAACTTCGTTTTTCGTAACCGTTCCATGTTTTTGAAGTGATTGTACTTCTTTCAATCGGCTTTTTTCTTCTTTGATGTTTTCTTCAAAAATCTTTTGAAGTTCCATCATTTTATAAATCGCCAGATAGTTGGCTACAACTTCCAGTTCGATGTCATTTTCTGCCTTTTCAGTTTTTATTTTGGCTATTTCGTTTTCCTGATTCGCAATTTTTATGGCATTATTAATCTTATTTCCAGCATAAATTGGCATTTTAAAAGTCGAATTGACCTCATAAATTTCAGGGATTGCCTTTGTTACTTCTTTACCGTTCAAGAAACCGCTTCCTTTGAATTCAGTAATATTCGTAATTCTCGAATACATGCCGTTTAGCTGTACATCGGGCAGTCGAAGTTCTTTTCTTTCTTTGATGTTTTGCTCTGAGAGCGTGACCTCCAATTGAGATCTAAGGATTTTTTTGTTGTTTTCTCTAGCCAGTTTCAAAGCTTCTTGTAATGAAACCGAATGAACTTCCTGCGCTTGTAAGCCATTGAATGTTAATACAATTAAGAATAACAGCAGGATTCTGGGAAAACAGTCGTCTGTAGAATTTGTTGTTTTAAGGAACATGAATAAATAAATATTTTATGCTGCAAAGTTCCTTCATTTTTCCGTTGACTGATAATTCTAAAAAGCCAAGAACATATTCATTTCGGACAAATGTTAAAATCGAATTTTCCGAAAACGTTATATTAAAACACTGGAAAACAATTTATTACAAAACAAATTTGAATTGTGATTATTTTTCAAATTCTCTCGCAGATTTGGCAGATTGTACAGATAATTAATATGTTGAAGTGAAAATCCGCGCAATCTACCAAATCTGCGAGAGAAAAAAATAAATCATTTTCTCTCCAAAATCTCCTCGCCGTTCAAGTAATCGGAAGGTCTTTGTCCTAAAATCTTGAAGAATGTGTTACTGAACGTTGGAACACTATTATAACCAACTTCTTCGGCTACCTCTTTTACCGAAAGTTTTCTTTCTAACAAAAGTTCGATTGCTTTTAAAATTCGGCGAATGGTATAATATTGAATAAAAGACATATTAAGATCTTTTTGAAACAAGCGATACAAAGAGCGTTCGCTGTAACCAAATTCATGGGCAACATCGGCAAACAGAATCGTCTCACCTAGATTATTCTCGATATAACGCAGAATTTTACTAAGTCGTTTATCTTTTGGCTGTGGCAATTCTAAAGGTAAATTATTAGTGCAAATTTGCGGAAGAATTGCTTTTATCGCTTTGGCAATAGCAAAATTCGGAGTTCCTTTTTTAAGATCACCATTCCATCGATTGGTAAAAAGCATCATTTGCAGCAGTAAATTATTGACTGGATAAATTCCTTCTACTTTATAAAAATCATCTTCGTCTTTTTCTACTGGAAAATACAAATTTCGCATCGTAACACTTTCAGATTTTGGCTCGATGCTGTGCTCCACTCCACTCGGAATCCAGATAAAATGTCTTGCGGGTAAAAAATAGGTTTTGGTCTCAGTCGTTACAAAAACAACATCGCCTTCAGCATACAGCAATTGTGCTTTAACGTGTCGATGCGGCGGCACAAACAATTCGCCCATCAAATCGTGGTGACAGTAAATGCTTTTTTTATCGGCATCTACTTTCTTGATGTAATATTTATCTAATTTCTGACCAGAATGTTCCATTGAAACTTAATACGGAGAATTTTGTGATATTAAAGATAAGAAGAAATAAATTGTGATAACCACAACGTTTGTCATTTCGACCGAAGGGAGAAATCACACTAGTTGGTCGCCAAAGATTGGAAGATATACTTTACGGAATTTCTCGTGCGATTTCTCCCTTCGGTCGAAATGACAAATCAAACCGATCAATACAAAACTTTGCGGTTAAACCTAAAAACAAAAAAGCCTTTCTATTAAGAAAGGCTTTTAACAACTTAGGCGGTCTGGACGGGACTCGAACCCGCGACCCCATGCGTGACAGGCATGTATTCTAACCAACTGAACTACCAAACCCTGCGTTATTGCGAGTGCAAAAATACAACAGAATTTCGTTTCTGCAAGGGTTTTTAGGAATAAAAATCGAGAAATTTTTAATTAGCTTAATTCCAATATTTTAAAATCTCACTTTTAAAACAAAAAAGAAGAACTTTCTTTCTTTTTAACCGGGAAGAGCGCAAAGTTCTTTAATCTTTCGACCTTTGTCAAAGTTTGAAACTTTGACAAAAGCTTTTCATGTAGTATTATTTATCTCGTTTTTAAACATAGCTCGTGGTTTTAACCACGGGAGACGTATTTATACACATTGTGTTCCCGTGGTTGAAACCACGGGCTATATTCTAATATAATGAATGAAAAACCTTTGTAGAGTTACTTGCGGAGATTTCTCCTTCGTCGAAATGACAAACTGTATGATAAAATTAGAATTACAATAAAATACAAAATCCGCAAAGCTTAAAAAAACTTTGCGGACTTTGCGTAAATCTTAGCGTTCTTTGCGGTTAAAAAACAAAAAACCAAAAGTGTCTTAAATCAAAAAAGCCATCCACAAAAGTGGAAAGCTTTTCATTGGTCTAACTACTAAACCAGCTACGAGTTACAAAGTCGTAGCAAAACAACACAACTAATCTTAGATACCGTATTTGGGCAAAAAAGCCTTTCCGTTAAGAAAGGCTTTTCCCAATATTGCGGTCTGGACGGGACTCGAACCCGCGACCCCATGCGTGACAGGCATGTATTCTAACCAACTGAACTACCAAACCTCTGCGTTATTGCGGTTGCAAAGATAGTACAGAATTTCATTTCTGCAAGTGTTTTTGTAAAAAAAATGAAATAAATTTTTAAATATTTATCCAAAGTTTTGTTTTTCAACCAAATATGTTGTCAATATTTTTTCAAAATTATCGCCAACATTCACCGGAACGTACTTAATTTGGTTCTTCGCGCAGGTTAAAGCCAAGTTTTTAAAATAAGCTTCTACCCTTTTTTCATATTCAATTTTAACATTATCAGCAAAAATAGAAACCTCTTCTCCTGATTCTAAGTCGATAAACTTTCTTGGCGCGTTGTCAAAATCAAATTTTAACTCCGTTTCATTATCAACAACATGAAACAAAACTACTTTATGTTTATTATGCTTTAGATGCTGCAAAGCATTAAAAAGCTTTTCGTCATCTTCGGTCTGAAACATATCTGTAAACAAAATGATCATCGAACGGCGATGCATTTTCTCTGCTATTTGATGCAAATAGGTAATTGTATCGGTCGTTTTTTTGACTTTTGGCTGAACCAATAATTCTTCCAGTTTGTTTAAAAGCATTCTATGATGACGATCGCTTCCTTTTTCTGGAGCATAATATTCGTATTTATCAGAGAAAACGCTTAAACCAACAGCATCGCGCTGTTTCTTTAAAATATTCATTAAAACCGCCGACGCCAAAACTGCAAAACCAATCTTTTTTTCATAAAATGGCTGATCTGATTTTAATTCTGGATAATGCATCGACGACGAATTATCGACAATTAAATGACAGCGTAAATTAGTTTCTTCCTCAAAACGTTTTGTGTATAAACGATCTGTTTTAGCAAACAATTTCCAATCGATATGCTTAGTGCTTTCGCCTGCATTATACACTTTATGTTCAGCAAATTCAGCCGAAAATCCATGAAACGGGCTCTTGTGCATTCCAGATATAAAACCTTCCACAACCTGATTCGCCAGCATTTCAAGATGTTGAAAACTGGAGACTTTCTCTATTTCCGATTCGATTTTCATTCGGTTTCTTTTTTAATATTTTGAGCTTTATAAAGCAAATCTGTCGCCATAAATAATTTACGCTTCAAGATCGGACTAAAATTAGGATTTTCTTTTAAGAATCGCTGTACTTCATCAAAAGCAAATTTAGACGAATATCTCCCAACGGTATTATCAAGCCAGTCTTTCGGAAAGAAAATATCGCCCGTGCGCTGAATTTCATCGACTAAATCTAATGAAAATCTAATATACTTTTGCGCACTTTCCTGACGAAGCGGATGGTGAATATTACTCAAACCAGCCGAAACCCAAGACTCCTTTTCACGGTTTGAATCGTCTTTTAAAGATTCCATAAAGGCATTTCGAACTGATTCGTCTTTTGACAATGATGGAAGCAGAAACGCAAAACGCTTTTGTTTATCAGGATTTGAGATTGTTGTTCTTGTTTTTTCTAAGATTTCATCGGCTTTTTCATGTTTGAAAATTGCCAAGTTCATTGCCATATTGGTAAAATCATCTTCATTTAATTTTAAACCAGGAATTACAATTTCCTTATTCCAAATCTGATATAATTTAGCTTTCGCCGAATCTGAATAGGCAATCGAACTGAACAATCCGAATAAAGTCTTTTTAATATTTGCCGATAAATTCGCCTGCAAACGTTCATTCAAAACTGTTTCAAGTTGTTTCTGAACTTTATTTTGTTGTTTTTCGGTAAATAATCTCCAATAAATAGTATTCAAATTGTTTGAGGCAATTCTCAAAACCAATTCATTTTCTTCTGTCTGAATCCCTTTTAAAAAGCAATCATAAGCTTTGTCTGGCGAGATATTTCCAATCAATGTGTTTTCATAAAGATTACTATAACTTGATGCTCTTGCAACCTCATCTTTCAGCGTTGCGATATACTTTAAATTATTCTCGTCAAGCGGAAAAACACCGTATCCAAAACCATTATAATTGTAAACAATAGAAAGTGGTTTTTCAAGTCCAGCTGCTTCTTTTAAAATCAGATTTTGCTCTTTAATATTCGCTGTTAAAACTTTTACATTATCTGCATAAACAAAACCAATCTGAAAAATTTGCGGCCAAACATTATCGGATTTATCTTCTGCTTGTTGTTGGATTTCAAATTTCTTGATTCTGTTTTTAGAGTCGTATTCAATCTTATCTGTAAAAATGGCTCTTCCAGATTTGTTTACCCAAACTTCGCTCCATTTTTTCATATCAAGAGGCGTCTCGGCATCCAGAATTTCTACTAGATTATTCCAATCGGCATTGTCATTAGCGTATTTTTGAATGTATTTTTGGATTCCTTTCTGAAAAGCTTCCTTTCCCATCGAAACTTCTAACTGGCGCATCATAATTGGTGCTTTGTTGTAAATAATAGCACCATAAAGCGAACCTGCATTTTTTAAATTCGCCAAATGCTGCTTTATCGGATGTGTTCCCAAAGATCGATCTTCTGCGTAAGCGGTGGCATAATGGGCTGTGAAAAACTGTAAATTATGATTGACTTTCGGAAAAATAGGATTCATGATTTTATCTGCCATGAAGTTGGCAAAAACCTCTTTCATCCAAACATCGTCAAACCATTTCATGGTTACCAAATCGCCAAACCACATATGCGAGGTTTCGTGTGCGATGAGTTTCGCTCGGTTTAATTTCTCGCTGTCGGTTGCGCTGTTGTCCAGAAATAAAGTTGACTCTCGATATTGAATTGCGCCAACATGTTCCATTCCGCCATACTGAAAAACGGGAATTGAAGCAAAGTCTAACTTTTGAAAAGGGAATTTATAATTGGTGTATTTTTCTAAAAAATTTAAAGATTGTTGATGCAAATTAAAAATAGTATCGGCGCTTACGCGAAATTTTTCCTGACTGTTTTCGCGATACAGCATTGTCATTTCTAAACCTGGTTTTTGCGTGGTACTTTTGAATTTTCCGGCAACAAAAGAAAACAAATAGGTACTCATTTTATCTGATTCTCCAAAAGTGTACAAAGTAAAATCGCCTTTTTCTAATTTCTCTTTTACATCGGCTCCAGCCAAAACCGACCAATCTTTTGGTACAGTAAGACTCAATTTATAAGTCGCTTTTATGTCTGGCTGATCAAAACACGGAAACAAAGTACTTGCACGATCTGGAACTAATAGAGTATAGAGAAAATCATCATTTCTATTCAACGATAAATTACCTGCAATGAAGGATATCAAGATTGTATTTTTTCCCATAATTAAAGCTAAGGGAGAAATTACAATATGTCCTTTTTCGTGAACAATTGCCATGCTTTTTCCGTTTACGGCAACTGATTTTATGTTTAACGTTTTTTCTTTAAAATCTAAAAGCAAGGGCTGACTTAGATCAGTCAAATTTAAATTTACAATCAAATGAGCATTTATATTTTCTTCTTTTTGATTGGGAATCTCAAAAGACAAATTATACTGAACATCCGAAATTTGTTTTTTACGAAATTGTGCCAATTGTTCTGAAACACCACTTTCTAAAATTGCACTTTCTTTTTCTTTTGATTGCGAAAAACAACTTGGAATCAACATAACAAAGCAAAGAAAGGTGTATAGATTTTTCATTTTTAAAGGAATATAAGATTCGTTAAAAATAAAAAATGTTTGCCACGAATTTCACTAATTTCCACGAATTAATTTAAAATGTTTGCCACTCGCGATAGTTATCGGGAGTAATGAAAACTCAAGCAAAAAATTTAATTTATGGAAATTAGTGAAATTCGCAGCAAAAAAACTCAAATAAAAAAGGTTTGACTTTCGCCAAACCTCTTTTATATAAATCATAATCTTACGATTACAACAAAGCGTCTAAACTATCTGCGTAGGTTTGTTTAGGAGCTACTCCTACTTGTTTTCCTACTACTTCACCGTTATGAAACACCAAAACGGTTGGTATGTTACGCACACCATATTTTGCAGCGAATTCTTGGTTTGCATCTACATCTACTTTACCAACAACTACTTTTCCTGCGTACTCATCGCTTAATTGGTCAATGATTGGACCAACCATTCTACAAGGACCACACCATGCTGCCCAAAAATCTACCATTACTGGTTTATCTGATTTTAAAACTACTTCATCAAAAGTAGCATCTGTTATTGCTAATGCCATAATTTCTTATCTTTTAAAATTATCGTCTGAATTGTTATGTTTCAAACTAGAGTACAAATTTAAAAATTTAAAACAAATGAAACATCATTCGTAAATTAGTTTTCATTATAAATGTATTGTCTTTAATTATATCAGTAATTAAACTCTTATTTTATCAATTTAAACTTACAATTAGCTTACTGTAATCTTTTTAAGAATAACATTCTTTTTTAGCTTATCTTTAATGATCCAGAAAAATTTATCCAGATGAGAGAAACTTTGCAACAAATAAAAAACTTTTTTCAATCGGTTGGTTTTAAAAAATATGCTAAGCGCTTTGGTTATTTTATTTTGGGACTTATAGCATTGCTTTTAATTGCCTGCGGAGGATTATCGATCTATTTCAACAGAAATAAAACCGAAATTATTGCCAAAGTAAACGCCAAAATCAACGAAAATATAAATGGCGACTTTCATATTGGCGACTTTCACTATAAATTTTTAACTGGTTTTCCTAATTTCACTTTAGCCTTAAATGATATCGAGCTCAAAGACAAAAAATGGAATACTCATCATCATACTTTATTAAAAGCCAAAGAAATTGAAGCCCGACTAAATATCTGGAGCTTATTGCATCATGAAGTTAATATTCATAAAATCCTCATTAACGATGCTGATATTTACATTTATAAAACGAAAGACGGATATACAAATTCAGACATTTTTAAACCAAAAAAGAAAAAAGATCAGCAAAAGAAATCTGAAACTGAAACTACAATTGATCAAGTCGACCTCAGCAATGTTCGTGTTACCATAAATAACCAACTCGGAAATAAATTGTTTGATTTTGATGTTCACAATTTAAACTCTAAAGTAAATTACGATGGAGACGATTGGAGTACTGATTTGTTTTTAGACACTCAAATAAACAGTCTTGCTTTTAATACCGTGCATGGAAGTTTTGCCAAACAAAAGGAACTAAAAGGGACTTTGAATGTATCGTATTCTGCAAACAAACAGAAAATTGACATTGTAACCAAAAGCTTAAAAATAGGCACAGATTCGTTTGATATTGTGGCATATTTTAATATCGGAAAAACCAATTCTCTTTTTGGAATCAATATCGACACTCATATTTTATGGAGTAATGCATCAAATTTATTATCGGCAAATATCAGTTCTAAACTTAACCGATTTGATTTAAAAGAGCCCATTGCTGTAAACTGTGATCTAAAAGGAGATTTAAATGTTCATGACGATCCTAAAATAGTGGTGCAGGCAATGTGCAAAAACAATGAGCTCACGATTCCTGACGGACAAATTAAGAAATGTAATTTTAAAGGAATTTTTACCAATAATTTCAAGCCGAAGGAAGGTTTTAATGATCCGAATTCAGCTGTAATTTTAACTCGATTTTCTGGAGAATATCAAAACATTCCGCTTTCAATTCCACAATTATCCATCAATAATCTTGAAAAACCTATTGCAACTGGAACTGTAAATTCTGATTTTGATGTCGAAAAACTAAATGAAGTAAGCAATGACAAATGGATTCATTTTTCTGAAGGTCATGCCAAAGCTAATCTGAACTTTCAGTTTGACATTGTCGATTTATACATCAACAAACCTAAATTTATTGGGAGTGTAAATGTCGAAAACACTTCGTTTGATTTTATTCCGAAAAAAATTCATGCCGAAAAAGTAAACGTGCAGCTTGATTTTACTGAACAAGCTTTACTCATTAAAAAAATCACTTACAAACACAATAAAAATTCTATTATTATCGATGGTAAAATTGATAATTTCTTGAATCTATACTATGATGCGCCCGAAAAAATGGTTGTAAACTGGAACATTTATTGCCCAAATATTGATCTTAAACAATTTCTGGGCGTTTTAACTGCTTCTCAAAAAAGCAAAACAGCTGTTAAAAATAAAAAACCAACGATCTCAAACCATTTGCGAACTGTAATCGAGAAATGCGCCGTTGTTATTGATATTAAAGCGGACAAAATAAATTACAATAAACTAACTGCCACGAATACAACGGCACGTATACAAATGATCGATTCGAGACTGCTTATAAAAAATGGCTCGCTGCAAACTTCGGGCGGCAGTATAACTTTTAACAGCGAAATAAAACCAAGCGGAAACAATTACGCTTTTAGCTCAAACGCACAGGTTAATCGAGTTGATATTGCAAGTTTTCTAAAATCGTTTAACAATTTCGGAATCAAATCTTTCAGTCCAAATAACATTAAAGGACGCCTTACAAGCACTGCCAATGTAAATGGTTTTATTAATAGTCACGGAGAATTAATCACCAATTCGATGCACGGAAAACTCGATTTTAATGTTAATCAAGGTGCTTTGGTAAATTTTCAGCCAATTGTAAAAGTTGGTAAATTTGCTTTTCCTTTTCGTGATGTCGAGAATATCACTTTCAGCGATTTGTCTGGTCATCTTAATATGCGCGGCGAACAAGTAGACGTAAACAATTTAACAATAAGTTCCAGCGTACTAAACATTGATGTTGACGGAATTTACTCTTTTGGACGAGGAACCAATCTCGCTTTAACAATCCCGCTTAGAAACTCTAAAAACGACGCCAAACTCGCCAGCAAAGCCGAGCGCGATGCTGTTCGTGAACGCGGAATTGTCCTGCATTTAATCGCTCTTGATGATAATGGAAAAATGAAAATTAAGTGGGGGAAGAAGGATAAATAAATTCTCCATCTTAAAAAACATAAGTTAACGCTAGTCATTTCTGACTAGCGTTTTTTTTTACAAAAAAAAAGAAAACTAAACGTTAATAATCAAGTTGAAAACTATTTAACAATGAGGCCAATTGTACTCGGGTCAATTGTACGCACGAACCTACTTTTATAAATTATGAATATCAAAGAAAAATTCGGATTCAAAGTCAAAGAACTTCGAGAACAAAAAGGATACTCAATTGAGTATTTAGCCAATATTTCTAACGTTGACAGAAACTATATTTCAGATATTGAAAAGGGTCAACGAAATGTTTCCATAGAAATAATAGAAAAAATAATAACAGCTCTAGATTCTGATTTTGGAGCTTTTTTTAATGATAAGGATTTTAAAAAATGAAGAAAGCAAAAAAATACTCAGAAATCAGACAAAAACTTAAAATTGACGTTGACAAGAAAACAGATAATGGATTAGCCAAATTAACTCATTATTTTCAAAATCATAAAAATGGAGTTTCAGAATATTTTAAAAGTGACGCCACAGAGTATCTTACAAATTTACACGAAAAATTAAACATTTTAGAAGAACCAAACTTTCAATACTACTTACCTATAAAATGGGATATCCCTTTTCCTTCACCCGAAGAACCTAAATTTAAATTTATAGATTTATTTGCAGGTATTGGAGGAATAAGACTTGCCTATCAAAATTTAGGAGGAAAATGTGTATTTACTAGTGAATGGGATAGTTATTCAAAAAAAACTTATGAAGCAAATTTTGGAAAAGTACCATTTGGGGATATAACTCAAATAGATGAAACTGAAATTCCCGATCATGATATTTTACTAGCAGGTTTTCCTTGTCAACCATTTTCAATTGCAGGAGTTTCAAAAAAGAATGCTTTAGGCAGAAAACATGGTTTTCTAGATGAAACCCAAGGAACTCTTTTTTTTGATATAGCACGAATTCTTAAACATAAAAGACCTAAAACTTTTATGTTAGAAAATGTAAAAAATCTCGTATCTCATGATAAAGGGAATACTTTTAAAGTTATTCAAAATACATTAAGAGAACTAAACTATACTATTTATTTTAAAGTTTTAGATGGTAAACATTTTGTTCCCCAACATAGGGAAAGAATTATTATTGTTGGATTTGATAACGAATATTTTAAAGAAAAAGAGACGTTCAAATTTCCAGAAATGAGTGATACAAAATTTGCACTAAAAGATATTCTTTTACCTGAAGTCGATCCCAAATATACTTTATCAGATAAACTTTGGAACTATTTACAAGAATATGCTAAAAAACATAAAGCTAAAGGAAATGGATTTGGATTTGGATTAGCCGATTTAAATGGAATTTCAAGAACTATGAGTGCCCGATACTATAAAGATGGCGCAGAAATACTAATTCCTCAAAAAGGTAAGAATCCTAGACGATTAGTCCCTAGAGAGTGTGCAAGACTTCAAGGATTTCCTGATAGTTTTATCATTCCCGTATCTGATAATCAAGCTTACAAACAATTCGGAAATTCAGTGGTATCCCCTTTAATGCAAGCAGTTGGAAAAAACATATTAAAAGAATTAATTCAAATCAATGAATCTAAAAAATCTTAAAGCGATCTTTTCGGCAAATGGATGCAACAAGATTTATGTAAAAAATCTAGCTCCCAATGATAACTCTAAAAATCAAGTATATTTTGGCGGTAACTTTGAAATATTAAATATTTTACCTATTTCTGAAATTACTACTGAGACTGCTGGTGACTGGAAAAAAGAAAGATTTAAGGCTAAAATAAAATTTTCATGGATTCTGGAAGATGGTACAACAACACCAGCCCCAAAATCACAACTTATTTTGTATCCAAAATATCCCGAAGTGAGATTTTCAGGTTTTCTACTTGGAAGTAAAAACGCCCCTTCAAATTTAATGACGCAGCGACTTCAAGATAGATTACTTTTTTTAGGAGTTTCCGACCTTGGTGAAATTTTAGGCTATGTAACTGCTCCTGATTCTGAAATTTCTAATGAACTGAACAACTTATCTTCACTAAATAATTATGGTATATTCAAAGTAATTGAACTCCCAATTTTTCAAAATAATAGACAAAAACTGATTTCCGAATTATTGAGAATTCATAATTTAGGCTGGATTAAATCTAAACGCTTGAATGCTTTTGGAAAAACACTCCCTTGCGAATCGCCTAATTGTGGAGGTTATACGCTAGAAGCGGAATTAGGAATAACCCCAAACGGATATTCCGAACCTGATTATCTAGGATGGGAGGTAAAACAATTTGGAGTTAATAATTTTGCAAGAATTAATTCAAAAGTAATAACATTAATGACACCTGAACCTACTGACGGCTTTTATAAATTAGCTGGCGCAGAAGCTTTTTTAAGAAAATATGGGTATCCGGATGTTAGTGGAAAACCTGACAGATTAAACTTTGGAGGCGTACACAAATCTGACATACTTCATCCTCGTACAAACCTAACTTTAAAATTAATAGGTTATGATAAAAGTGAAGAAAAAATAAGAAATTCAAATGGCCGAATTGCTTTAATGGACGCAGACAACAATGAGACTGCTTCATGGAGTTTTTCATCAATGCTATTACATTGGAACAGAAAACACAATCAAGCATGTTATGTCCCATCATTATCAGAAAATTCTAGCGGCAGAAATTACAAATATGGTAACAACATAATTCTAGGAACAGGTACAGATTTTTTAATGTTTTTAAAAGAAATGGCAAATGGAAATATCTATTATGACCCAGGAATTAAGTTAGAGAATATGTCAACAAAACCCTTAATAAAAAAAAGAAGTCAATTTAGAATAGTTTCTAAAAATTTAGGTAATTTATACAAAATCAATGAAGTAATAGATATTACAGTTTAAGCAATTCTTTGTAGGGTTCCACAATCCAAAATAATGTTCCTAAAACACGTATATTAAAAAATCCTGCAACAAAAACTAAACAACCCCATTAGAAAAAAGAATCACAGCATGTAAAATACGAAAATCAACGAGCTATTTATACAAATTCCAAAAAAAAAGCCACTTCATCAGTGGCTTTTTCATTTTCTTAATTCTCAACCTCAAAATAAGGATTTAAAATCTTGGCTAATTCATTGAGCCAATAATAACCTTTTTCGAGGTTTATTTTCTCGGTTTCGAATGTTTCACAATCCCGAATTATGCTTAAAGCAATTAAATAATTGATTTGTCGGATTGCTTTTGCCAGACTTTTAGGATCAACTGTTTGGTTGAAAAAATTGGCTAACCGCAATTCGGTTTCTTTTGAAAGGGTGTTTGTACTCATATTTTTGCATTTTAGGAAATATAAAACCCGTATAGCTTAGGTGTCCTACGCTGCAAAAAGAGCGTTGCGGTTGTTTCCAATACCGCCACCATACCACACGGGCAAGAAGTTTTTTCGTAATCATATTTTTTTGCATTTTAGGAACCGCAAAGGTATCAAAAAATCTGAGCTGATAAAGTAATTATCTTACATTTTAGCTTGTTTACTGCTGCGGAGTTACTTGCGAAGATTCCTCATTCTTCGGAATGACAAACAAGACGATAAATCGTATATTTTTTTCATAATATTTTACTAATCTCTTTGGCTTTTTGCGCTAAAAAAGATAGCTTTGAGAAACAATCATTAAATATAAACCGATATGAAAATTCAAATCAATACCGACAAGAACATCGAAGGACACGAAAGATTAGCAGCTTATTTTTCTGAAGAATTAGAAAAAGGTTTAGCTCGTTTTGAAGATAAAATTACCCGCATTGAAGTACATTTTGGAGATGAAAATGGAGAAAAATTTAGTGTAAACGATAAAAAATGTGTAATCGAAGTTCGTCCTGTAAAATTACAGCCTATTACCGTAACAGAACATGCCGATACACTCGAAAAAGCTTTTAGCGGCGCTTTAACTAAAGCAAAAAAATCATTGACTACTACTTTCGAAAAATTGAAGGCACATTAATATAAACATCACATACAAAAATGGCATTATCTCAAATCAAGATAATGCCATTTTTTTTATCGTAAACCTGTTGCGTAAAATAAAAACATTAAACACATAGAAACATAGATTTATGGTTCGAAAAGGAGACAAAAAGAAACATGTTTCTTTCGCATAGCTGTTTATTGTATTAAACAAGTGAAATATCTTTTTTAAGTAACAAAGCTATGTTTCTATGTGTTTAATAAAGCGTTCATTTCTTTCCAATGCAGTATATTAACTGGTTCGTTAAACTTCGCCGCGCTCTTAACCATTGCTTTTGCAATATCTCTGGCTTCAATTCCTTTATAAGCACTTAGTTTTCCAACAAATAACGGATTGATGACTTTAAAAACTGCTTTAAAGATTTTTTCCAGTGGTCGGTTTTCTTTTCGATCTCCTAAAATCATCGAAGGACGAAAAATATAAGTGTGATCAAAATTTAAATTAATAATATCTTGCTCTGCCTCGCCTTTTGTTTTTACATAAAAAACAGATGAATTTACATTTGCACCAATTGCAGAAACCAAGAAAACTGATTTTGCTCCGTTTTCTTTAGCAAGTTTTGCTGCCAAAACTGGATAATCATGATCTATTTGATAGTACACTTTTTTATCTGGTGTTTTTTTCTGCGTTGTGCCAAGCGAAATAAAAACTTCATCTATTTCAATGCCTTGCACTACATTGGCTAACGAATTAAAATCAGCCATAAGCGTTTTTAATTTGGGATGCTGGATATTTAAATCTTTTCGAACAACTATTACAACTTGTTCATAAGCATCATCCTTCAATAAGTTTTCTAGAATGTACGATCCAACTAGTCCGCTCGCGCCATATACAATTGCTTTTTTCATAAAATAGAAAATTTGTTTTCCCGAAGTTAGAAAATTATCAGCTATTTTTTTTGAATTGAAGCATTTAAACACACACAGCATGCTACAGAATGCATTTGAAAAGATTATTTCCTCTACCAATCTCAAAAGCTATGAGAATAAAAGAAATCAATAAAATCAACTGCTAAATTTAAAGCTCCAGAGGAGCAATATATTTATAGCTAATTTGATATCCGTTATAAAAATCCAGCTCCAGCGGAACGACATATTATTTTTACTGACAATACTCAATATATCACCCCGCTGGGGTTCTTTTTTTGGTGTCCTTTTATTTTCTATAACTATTTCGTCCCTCCGGGACTTAAGATTAGTCCCCCTTTGATAAGACAATTAAGATAATAATAACGTTTTTCGATATTGTAAGAAGTAAATTTGCAGTCCCAAAAATAAAACTTGTAAACAAGTGCATAATTGGGATTTTATACCATAATTATTAAAAACACATTCATGAAAAAGCAATTACTCGCATTATTAATCGCAGTTTTTATAGGCTTTGGCGCCAATGCACAAGTAAAAACCCCCGAAACAAATATTCTGGTTTTAATTTATTCGCAAAACGGAGGCACTTATAAAATGGCTAAAGCGATTGCTGAAGGAATTCAGGAATATCCAAATACAAAAGCAATTATAAAAAGAGTTCCGTCCATAAATCCAAAAGAAAAACTAAATTCTGATGTAGAAAAACTGCCAATCGCCGTTATTGATGAATTGGCTAATTATGACGGAATCGCATTTGGAAGTCCTGTTCATTTTGCTACTATCAGTGCCGATATGAATTACTTTTTCAGCCAAAGTATTCCGCTTTGGACTTCAAGAGCTTTAGAAGGAAAACCATCAACTGTATTTATGTCTGCAGGATCTGGCGCAGGAAAAGAAGCTGCAATTTTATCTTTCTGGAATATCCTTGCTTCTCACGGAATGATAATTGTTCCTACTGGAATTATGGGAACAGCTGGTTTAGACAAAACTGTTCCGCAAGGAAATACGCCTTTTGGAGCCACTGCATTAACGGGATCAACTGGAACAAGACCTTCTTTAAGCGAATTAAATTTAGCTAAAGAACAAGGAAAAGCTTTAGCAAGAGCCGCATCTGGATTGAAAAACACAGAAAATATCAAAACTGTAAAAACAACTTCAGCAGAAATTAAAACTGATATCAACAAAACATTAAAAGACAACAACATTGTGCTTCCTGAAGCTCCTAAACCAGTTGGAAATTATGTTCCGTATACGATTTCGAATCATAAAGTATACATTAATCAAGTTGCCTTAAAAGAGGGAAAAATTTTAAATCCGGGTAAAGTTGGTGCAAATGTTACTGATGAGCAAGCGAAAGAAGCAACATATCAAACAATGCTGAATGTAATTGCGGTTTTAAAAGAAGCTTGCGGAGGCGATTTGAATAAAGTAAAACAATGTGTGCAGTTAACAGGATTTTTTAATACTACTCCTGAATATACACAACATGCTGGAATTATGAATTCGGCTTCAAATTTAACCGCTTTGGTTTTTGGAGAAAAAGGAAAACATGCCAGAGCTACAATTGGTGCAGTTTCACTGCCTATAAATTCGGTTGTAGAAATTCAGGCGATTTTTGAAATTGAATAGTACATATGATTTAAAACAAAAAGCGGAATACAATTGTATTCCGCTTTTTTTATGATTTTGGTAAAGGTGCTCCCACTGCAATATCACAGCGATGTCCTGGTTGTCCGTGTGCCGGATTCATTCCTTCGGCAACCTTTTGAGTAGTTTCTGTACTTAACAAAGCTGGAACTGGATTTGCTGCCGGCGGCGGCGTTACCGTAAAATTTTGTGTCGCTGTTCCGCTTTGCGGAGTTGAAGCCGCAGCAGTAGTAGTTTTTGCAACTGGCGAATTTAAGGGTGCTCCAACTGCAATGTCGCATCTATGTCCAGGTTGTCCGTGTGGCGGATTCATTCCTTTTGCCACTTTTGCAGGCGTAGCAACTGTAGTTGTAACTACATTTTTTTGATTCGGATTTACTTGTACCGTTTGAGCCGTCTGCGTTGTTTGTGCCTGTTGCGAAGGAGCAGAATTTAACGGAGCTCCAACTGCAATATCACAACGATGCCCTGGTTTTCCGTGAGCAGGATTTAATCCTTTTGTCTCACTCAAAACAGTATTTGGGTTTGCAGCAGGCATTTGCTGTTGCTGTTCTACCACTGACTTCGTTTTTGCAGTGTCTTTTGCCAAACCTAATTTTACTAATTCAGAAGTTGGTGTGCTCTCCTGCGGTTCTAATTCTTTTTTACAAGAAACCAGAAGTAAAGAAGTAATAACAAATGAACTTATAAAGATTTTCGGATTCATATCTAATGTGTTTAAAGCACTCAAATATACTCGTTTTTTTAAAACTAAACCTTAAAGGAATCTAAGATAATTTAAGTTTTACTTGAAGCTTATTTGCAGATTAATCTCGCCAAAGCGCAAAGTTTTTTATATTGCTTATTTATAGTTTAAAAAATTAATACCTTTAAACTAAAATAGTATCTCACATGAAAAAAACATTCTTATTACTTTTATTCGTTGCTGCTTTTGCAAATGCTCAAACCTCAGACAAAGATAAAATCAATCAAACAATTGATGCTTGGCACAAAGCTGCCGGCGATGTAAAATTTGAAGACTATTTTAACTTAATGGCAGACGATGCTATTTTTATTGGAACTGATGCGACTGAAAACTGGACTAAAAAGGATTTTAAAGTTTGGGCAAAACCTTATTTTGACAAAGGAAAAACTTGGAGTTTTACAGCTTTAGAACGCCATATCTTTTTTGATAAAACTGGAAAAACAGCTTGGTTTGACGAATTGCTGAACACACAAATGAAAATCTGCCGCGGTTCTGGTGTTTTGGTTAAAGTGGGAAAAGAATGGAAAATTCAACATTATGTTTTGTCAATGACAATTCCAAACGATGATGTTAATGCTGTAATTAAAATAAAAGCGCCAATTGAAGATGCTTTGATCGCAAAGCTTCAAAAAAAATAAACATTTTTTGACTTTATTCTTATAAACATAACTTTTATAGCGCTTTACAGCTTCATAAATCAAATTAATTATAATACAATTGACAATTTAGGGCATAATTTAGAACGTCAAAATAAAGTAGTCTTAAAAAAAGAACTCAAATTTTACAAAATCAACTAAAATTAAAACACAACCACTATTTTAACAGCCCTCAAAATCTAAATATTTATTTTTTTTTAACTTTGACCCCAAAAAAAATAGGGTTCAATAAAGTATTTGAAAAATGAAAATAGAGAAACGCTGGATCATTTCCTTTATTATTATAAGTATTATTTGCATTACGGGTGCATTTTGGCCAACTGTTACTGAAAACAGTTATGTTTTATCTGAATTTGGCACTACAGAACATATTGTACCTGCCGATGTTGCCTGGATGCTTACCTCTTGCTGTTTAGTTTTAATCATGACACCTGGATTGTCTTTTTTTTATGGCGGAATGGTGGGCAAGAAAAATGTTATTTCTACGATGCTTCAAAGTTTTATCTGTTTAGGAGTTGTAACACTTTTATGGGTTGTTGTTGCTTTTAGTTTAGCTTTTGGAGATCCTGTTGGTTTTAGTTCTGGAGATCATTTTTACAGTTTCTTTGGCAACCCGACTACTTTTGCTTTTATGGATTATGTGGGCGTTTTGCCTCATAAACAATTAGCCAATACAATTCCGTTTATGCTTTTTGCCTTGTTTCAAATGAAATTTGCCATTATTGCTCCTGCTATTATTACGGGTTCATTTGCAGAGCGTGTTCGTTTTATCTCCTATTTACTTTTCATCAGCTTATTTACTATTTTCATTTACGCGCCTTTATGCCACTCTGTTTGGTATCCTACAGGTATTTTAGGAAGTTATTTTGGCGTAAAAGATTTTGCCGGCGGAACTGTTGTTCATATGAGTTCTGGTTTTGCGGCACTTGCTGGTGTTATTGTTTTAGGAAAAAGAAAAAATAGTCAGCATATACCAACTAATATTCCGTTTGTATTACTAGGAACCGGAATGTTATGGTTTGGATGGTTTGGCTTCAACGCTGGTTCTGCACTTGCTGCAAACGGAACTGCTGCTATGGCTTTTGCAACTACAACAACTTCATCTGCCGCAGCGATGTTAACTTGGATTTTCTTTGACCGAATGAACGGAAGAAAAGTTTCAGCACTTGGCGCCTGTATTGGTGCAGTTGTAGGTCTTGTTGCGATAACACCTGCCGCAGGATTTGTATCGGTTCCTGAAAGTATGTTTTTTGGTTTTGTGACTGCTTTAGTTTCAAACTCTGCTGTAAATTGCCGTTTTTCGAAAAAATTCGATGATACGCTTGACGTTTTTGCCTGTCACGGTGTCGGCGGAATTATGGGAATGATTCTAACTGCAATTTTTGCTCATGGTAAAGATGCAAGCTTGCTGCACGGAGGCTGGAATGTATTTGCACACCACATGATGGCGCTTGTTTTGGTTTCTATATTTACTTTCTTCGGAGCTTATTTCTTGTTTAAAGTAACCAATTTTATTATTCCATTAAGAGTTTCTGAGGAATCAGAACATATGGGATTGGATTTATCACAACACGATGAATCTCTTGATCCGAAAGCACAGCCAATTACTGAACCTCATTACGGGTAAAAATATTTTTTTTTCGCCACGAATTCACGAATTTTCTTTTTAAAATAATTCGTGAATTCGTGGCGGAAAACTTTTAAACCTAATTACGCTATTTTCATTCGTTTATATTCCTTAATTTTGCGGAAAATTTTTGTAAAGTGGGAAGTAAAAATAAACTAAAAAGATTCAGAGAAAACGAAACATTTCAAAACGTTTTTCAACCAACTAGAGAAGAAGTTGTAGGCAACTTAATGCCTTTAAGAGGAAAATGGAATTCTGATTTCTTTAAAAATGATAATCCTTTAGTTTTAGAATTGGGATGCGGGAAAGGTGAATACTCTGTTGGATTAGCTGAAAAATATCCTAACAAAAATTTTATTGGTATCGACATTAAAGGTGCTCGTTTTTGGCGTGGTGCAAAAACTGCTGTTGAAACTGGTCTTCATAATGTGGCATTTATTCGAACTCAAATCGAATTAATCAATCATATTTTTGCAGAAAATGAAGTTGACGAAATCTGGATTACTTTTCCAGATCCGCAAATCAAATACAAAAGAACAAAACACAGAATGACGAATTCTGAGTTCTTGAAACTTTACAAAAAAATCCTTAAAAAAGACGGTGTCGTGAATCTTAAAACCGACAGTGAATTTATGCACGGTTATACACTTGGATTACTTCATGGTGAAGGACACGAAGTTTTGTATGCAAATCACAATGTGTACAAAAATGAGGGAAGCCCTGAAGAAGTTACTGCTTTTCAGACTTTTTATGAAAAACAATATTTAGAAATTAACAAGGCAATTACGTATATTCGTTTCAAAATTAAAGACTAATTTAATTTTAAAACCTCTTTTTTAACCTACTAAAACAACTGAATGGCATTATTCACTCCATTACTTTCAGGTTTTATTGCTGCTGCAATTGGGATTATTCCGCCGGGTTTAATCAATATGACGGCTGCTAAAATAAACTTGAAAGAAGGAAAAAAGAACGCCTTATGGTTTGTAATTGGTGCTGTTTTAGTTATTTTTTTTCAGGTTTACGTTGCTGTTTTATTTGCGCGTGTTATAGATAATCGCCCAGATGTTGTGACTTTACTGCGTGAAGTTGGTTTTGTTATTTTTTCAATCTTAACTATTTATTTTCTATTTATTGCCAAAGAACCTCAAAGCAAAAAGAAATCGAAGATTAAAAAAAGCAGTAAAAAAAGCCGTTTCTTTCTAGGAATGCTTCTTTCTGGTTTAAACTTCTTCCCTATTCCTTATTATGTTTTAGTGAGCGTAACGCTGGCTTCTTACCATCTTTTTGCCTTCGAAAACAATACTATTTTTACTTTTGTTTTAGGTTCTGTTTTAGGTTCGTTTGCTGTTTTGTACAGCTATATTGCATTCTTTGGAAGAATTGAAAAGAAAACAGATTACTTAATGCGAAACATGAACACGATTATTGGAAGCATTACGGGTTTAGTTGCCATTGCAACACTTTTTAATATTTTGAACTATTATTTCGGATAATTTTACAGCCACAGATTAAAAGGATTTTTTTTACCTTGTGGTTAAATATTTTTCTCGCAGATTTTGCAGATCAGACAGATAAATCTATTTACTCCTTTTAATCAGTAGCAAAAAAAACTTAATTTATGGCTGAGGAAAATTTTTTCGAAAGAGTTTATGTAATCGCCAGACAAATTCCGTTTGGAAAAGTAACTTCTTATGGTGCAATTGCAAAAGCTTTAGGAACTGCTCGCTCTGCGCGAATGGTTGGCTGGGCCATGAACGCCTGCCATAATATGGATGATGTTCCTGCACACAGAGTCGTTAACCAAAAAGGACTTTTGACAGGAAAACATCATTTTGACGGAACAAATTTAATGCAGCAGCTTTTAGAAAACGAAGGAATAAAAGTAGTAAACAATCAAATTGTAGATTTCGAAAAACATTTTTGGACTCCTGAAATGGAATTTTAATTTCTCATTTCATACCAACTATAACCACAATCTTGTCATCCCGAGGAACGAGGGATCTCTGCAAGAAACTCCGCAAGCAAGGTTTTCAATCTTTGTCGAGCCGCTAACGAAGATCCCTCGTTCCTCGGGATGACAAAAATGCGCATATAACTTTGCTTCTAAACCTCCGCAGCTTAGCGACTTTGCGAGAGATTTATACGCAATGCTTAATATGAACTTACATCACTTATATGGTTCATTCTTCTCAAATCAAACAAATCACAAAGCTTGTTTTATCTTCGTCTGTCTGATAGCTTAAATATCCGCCGTGAGCTTCAATAATATTTTTTGAAAGTGTTAACCCAATTCCTGCACCGTCTTTTCTGGTAGTGAAAAAAGGAAGAAATATTTTGTCTTGAATTTCTGGATCAATTCCCTTTCCGTTATCAGAAATTATGATAAAAAAGCGATTATTTTCAGTGTAACTCGACAAAAATAATTGCTTTTCTCTTTTTCCTTTCAGGGCATAAATACTATTCGTTATCAAATTTATGATTACCTGTTCCATCTGATTTTTATCAATCAAAATAGAACGTGAACTATTAATTTCATTTATCAGCTTAATGTTTTCGCTTTTCAAAACAGGATTCATTACCCGCAGACAATCGTCGAAAAGAGCATTAATCTGCGTCATTTCTTTTACTGGAGTTGGCAGCATGGCTAGCTTGCGGTAACTTTCGACAAAATCCTGCAAATGATCACTTCTGTTTATAATGGTCGAAATGCTGCTTTTTATATCTTCAAAATCATCTTCTTCCAGTTTTTCCTGATCTACAATTTGAAGTAAATTTTGCGAAAGTGCACGAATAGGTGTCAAAGAATTCATTAATTCATGCGAAATAATTTTCATTAAATTAATCCACGCTTCTTTTTCTTTTTTCTCTATAACACGCTGAATGCTATCTAATAAAATAATAAAATATTCTTTTTTATACGTTTGAGTTCTCGAAGTCTGCAGTATAAAAGTCTGCAAATCTTGATCTTCAATTTTAATAGAAACTGCCGATTTTAATTCGCTGAATTCCTTTTTCTCAATTTCATAACAAAGCGATGGCAGATAATTTTTAAGATATTTCCAATGACTGACTTTTGGAACTTTAAACAAACGAGAAAAACAGTCGTTCATTAAAAAAATCTTCCAATCTTCATCTTCTTTTTCGAGAATTACAGCCGCAGTATCAATGTTATTTAATAAGGACTGATAAATAAGTTCTTTTGAAGTTTGTTCCTGATGCCTTGATTTTAGAGCTTCATACAAAGCATACAAACTTTTAAAATTGTCTTTTTTATTCTCTTCAGGAAAGTTCGTAGAAAAATCATCCTGCAAAATCGAAAGCAATGTTCTGTCATAAAACTGCAATTTACTTTTTACATAAAAATACATTTCGGCAAGCATTATCAAAGCAAAAGAACCAACTAAAATCGCATTGAAATAAAACATTTTATAGATTAGAAAAAAACAAAAGAAAAAGAGCATCATTACGAACAAAACTCGTATAAAAAAAGCATTATGAAATTTCCAGTTCTTCATTGATTTATTGTTTTTTCCTGCCACAGATTAAAAGGATTAAAATGATTTTAGCTTTAAATTTTAGTTTCACACAGATTTACAAAATAAAAAATCTCAATTTTCGCTCTTCACTCTTTACTCTTTACTCTTAATTCTTTAAATCATATTTTTCAATTCTTCTATACAATGCCGCTCTTGATAATCCAAGTTCTTCGGCTGTTTTACTGATATTTCCGTGATGTTTAAAAAGGGCTTTTTCGATAGCCGTTTTCTCCATTTCAGACAATGGATTTTCATCATTTTCTAGAGTTTCTTCAAAATCTAAAATATCCAGATCATGTACCGAAATGGTATTGTTATCAGCTAAAATTAAAGCGCGCTCAATTTTATTTTCCATTTCACGAACATTTCCTTTCCATGGATATTTCTCTAAATACAGAGCAGCATTTTCTTCAAAATGCCAGTTTTCTTGATTGTATTTTGCCGCAATCTGATCTAAAACGAAATGTGCCATCGGCACAATATCTTCTTTACGTTCACGAAGGGACGGCAGATTTATTTCCATAGTATTAATGCGATACAGTAAATCTTCTCTAAAAGTTTTATTTTTTACTTCTGCTTTAATATCATTATTTGTAGCCGAAATAATTCTTACATTTAAAGGTCTTGCTTTACTTTCACCTAAACGTGTAACGGTTTTGGTCTGAAGCACATGTAATAGTTTTGATTGCAAATGAAGCGGAATATTTCCTATTTCATCTAAAAAAATAGTACCATTTTGTGCCATTTCAAATCTGCCGGCAGTGTCTGTTTTTGCATCTGTAAAAGCGCCTTTTGCGTATCCGAAAAGTTCACTTTCGAACAAATTATCACTCAAAGAACCTAAATCAACGTGAACAAAGGCTTCTTTTTTACGTTCTGAATTTTGATGAATATACTCGGCAAAAACATATTTTCCTGTTCCGTTTTCGCCCAAAACCAAGACATTTACATCTGTTCTGGCTACTTTTTCGGCAATAGAATAGGCTTGTTTTATTTTTTGAGAAGTACCAATAAAATAACGTTTTTCGGTTTTTTCTACGATTGGTTTTTTACTGTTTTTTCTGCTCTCCGAAACCGCTTTATCAATAATTTCCAGCAGTTTTTCGTTATGCCAGGGTTTTAAAACATAATCAAAAGCACCAATTTTAATGCCTTCAACTGCTGTATCAATTTTACCAAAAGCAGTCATTAAAATTACAACTGTTTGCGGCGAAAATGTTTTGATTTCTTTAAGCCAATGAATTCCTTCACGGCCGTCTTCAAAACCAATTCTATAATTCATGTCGAGCAAAACAACATTAATTTCATTTTCGTTCAAAATCGAAAAGATTTTCTTTGGACTATTTGTTGTAAAAATCGTTTCAAAATGTTTTTTCAGAATCATTTTGGCCGAAAAAAGAATTTCCTCCTGATCGTCAACAATTAATATTTGGGCTTGCTTTTTTCTCATGCTGTATTTTTTTGTCCGATTTTGAACGGTCAACTGTTCATTATCGAACACTCGCTTTTGGGATGACTTTTTTAAGCTTCTTTAAAATCAATGCTTTACAAATAATAAATTTTATGGCACAGTATTTACCTATTGATTATCAGTAAATTATTTAAAAAATGGACACGGTAATTCCTCGTAAAAATAGAAAATTTAGACATCTGACAATAGCAATTGCAGTTTTTTTAGCTTTGGGCACAATTGTCTTTTTTTCTTTCAATTCAAAAAGAAGTTTAAATGTAAAAGCAGAAGAACTTTCGATTCAAAAAGTGGAAAAAGCTTTTTTTGAAGATTTTGTTGTTTTTCAGGCAAAGGTTGAACCTTTAAATGTAATGCTTGTAAATGTTACTGAAGGAGGATCTGTAAAAGAGATTTTTGTCGAGAATGGCGCAATGGTTACAAAAGGACAATCGCTGGCTCGCTTATACAACCCAAATACTGAACTTAATTACTTAACGCAGGAAACTGCAATTATTGAGCAGATTAATAATTTGAATACGGGAAAATTGAACATTAGAAATCAGGAATTGAATTTGACTAAAGATTTAGTTTTGATCGAACATGATTACAATGATGCAAAAAGACTGTATGACATGAATTCTAAGTTGTTTGAAAAGGAAGTTATTTCTAAGAATGACTGGAATACTTTTAAAGAAAGCTTACGTTTTCAACAAGAAAGAAAAAAAACAATTCAGCAGAGTATTCAAAAAGAAAAACAATCTAATCAATTGCAGATTTCTCAAATTAACCGCTCGATTCAAACGATGGAAAAAAGTTTGGATATTTTAAGAAACAACAAAAAGAATTTCTTGATTACTGCTCCAGAAACTGGTCGATTGACTTCGTTTGAACCTGTTTTAGGAAAAACATTTCAGGCTGGAGCAAGCATTGGAAAAATTGACTCGAAAAAAGGGTATAAACTGACGGCCGAAATCGACGAGTTTTATCTTGAAAAAATTAGAGAAGGTTTAAAAGGTCAGGTCGAATTTAAAGGAAAAACTCTTGAAGTTCTGGTAACTAAAGTAATTCCAGAAGTAAAAAGCGGACATTTTAGTGCTGAATTGGCTTTTACATCTAAAGAAAATATTGCCTTGCAAGATGGTTTAAGCTTTGGTGTAAAACTAATTTTGTCTGAAAAAAACAAAACAATGGTAATTCCTAAAGGAGCTTTTAATCAAGAGACTGCTGGCAAATGGATCTTTGTCGTAAAAGGAAATAAAGCGGAAAGAAGAAATATAAAACTAGGCAGAGAAAATCCTTCTTATTATGAAGTCTTGAGCGGGCTAAACGAAGGAGAATCTGTGATTACCTCATCGTATACAGATTACAAGGATATTGAGGAATTGTCGATTCAATCAAAGTAAATTCAATCTTGTCATTTTTGCTATTAATCACTTACAATTAAAATAATTATAGAAGTTTCAATCATCAATCAAAAAACATTTTTAAAAACATTTAACACCAAAAGGATATGATAACAATACAAAATTTAACCAAAGTATTTAGAACCGAAGACGTTGAAACTGCTGCTTTAAGCGGTATAAATGTAGTAATTAAAAAAGGAGATTTTTTAACCATTATGGGACCTTCGGGCTGTGGAAAATCGACTTTGTTAAATATTATCGGACTTCTAGACAGTGCTGACGGCGGCAGTTATAAATTGTTAGATCAGGAAATGATTGGTTTAAAAGAAAAAGGAAGAGCACAAGTTCGTAAGGAAAATATTGGATTCATTTTTCAAAATTTCAACTTAATCGATGAACTTTCTGTTTATGATAATATTGAACTGCCGTTGCTTTACAACAACGTAAAAGCAGCTGATAGAAAACAAAAAATTGAAGCAATTGCAGAAAAACTTAATATCTCACATCGTTTAAAACATTTTCCGCAGCAGCTTTCGGGCGGACAGCAGCAAAGGGTTGCAGTTGCTAGAGCTTTAGTAAATGATCCGAAAATTATTTTGGCGGATGAGCCTACGGGAAATTTGGACAGTAAAAATGGTAATGAGGTTATGGAACTTTTAACTGATTTGCATGCTAAAGGTGCTACAATTTTGATGGTTACCCACTCTGATTATGATGCTTCTTTTTCGCAAAGAACAATTCATATGAAAGATGGTGTTATATTCTCTGAAAAGTTAAATCAGAGAAATGTGGATGTTTTTATGGACGCTAAATAAATTCAAGATGATAAACTTTGTTATAACTGCAATCGTAGTCCTGGTGGGATTTGTATGCAAAATTTTTACACTTCTTTAAAAGGCTGATTCTGCCTTTTACCAAAAAATAACTAACATAACTATAAAATAGATACCATGATTTTTAATTGGTTTAAAATATTTATTTATCATTTAAAACAAAACAAACTGTTTTCGTTTTTAAATGTTTTAGGATTGAGCATCGGAATTGCCAGCGTAATTTTTGCCATTTTATATTGGAATAATGAGCACGCATACGATCAATGGAATCCTGAAAAAGAAAATGTATATAAAGTTCTAAATAAAATAGGATCAACTGGTGATATCTGGGGAACAAATACAATTCCTTTTGGGCAAACCTGTAAGGCTACAATTCCTGAAATTGAACAAATTTGTTTCTTAAACGACTGGTATGATGAGGCTGTTTTAAAATATCAGAATAAAAAAATAATTGATAAAAAAATAACGGTATCTGATAATAATTTTTTCGATTTTTTCCCTTTTCCAATTGTAAAAGGTGCTAAAAAAAATATTCTAAAGGAAAAAAATAGTGTTGCTATTTCTGAAGGACAAGCTAAACTTCTTTTTAAAGACGAAGATCCTATCGGAAAACCTATTACATACAATGACCAAGCCTATATCGTAAAATCTGTTTATCGCATTGTAACTCCATCTTCTATTGAACCAAACTATGTTTTTAGCGGTATTGTTCGTGAATATGACCTTAACAGCTGGGGAAATTTCAGCTATGGTTTAATGATTAAGACCAAAAAGAACGTTGATATTAATGTCGTTTTAAAAAAAATGCGTAATGTAAATTATGTAAATATAATTTTAAAAGAGGCAAAAAAAGTAGGTCAAACTCCTGAGCAATTTGTTAAAGAAAATGGCGAGATAAAGAATATTCTTGATCAGCTGAAAACTTTGCGCTTACATGGTACCAAAACGTCAGGATCTGCTTCTCCTGAAGGAAAAGGAAACTTACAGCTTATTTATATTATGGCTGGTTTGTCGATTTTAATATTGGTTTTATCATTGGTAAATTATATAAATCTGGCAACAGCATCTGCCATAAAACGCGCTAAAGAAGTTGGTGTTCGCAAAATCGTGGGAGCTTCAAAAAAACAGATTATTGCACAGTTTATATTTGAAACAGCAATAATTGTAACGCTTTCTATTTTATTTGCCTTGGCAATTGTAGAACTATCTCTTCCGTATTACAACTCTTTTTTAAGAAAAAATTTGACTATGAATGGCGGTGAATTTTACTTGCAGCTTCTTTTTATTTTTGGATTAGTACTCATTCTTGCTGGTATTTTTCCTGCTGTTTATATCTCAAATTTTGAAACTTTAAAAGTGCTGAAAGGTAATTTTTCAAGAAGTAAAAATGGAATCTGGATTCGAAATTCGATGCTTATTTTTCAATTTGGCATTGCAACGTTTTTTATTATTGGGGCTTTAATTGTAAATTCTCAAGTTGATTTTATGATGAATAAAGACCTTGGTTTTAAAGGCGATCAAATACTTCGAATTCCTTTCAATTATCAAAATTATGAAACAAAAGGCCAGAAATATGCCACTACAAAGCAAGAAATACTTAAAATATCAGGAGTTCAAGAAGTTTCTACTTTTGCAGGTACTTTTGGAAACAGCACTAATTCGAGTTCTGGTTTTACGCACAATGGTATTTTTGTACAGCCTCGAAATGTTGAAATGGATTTTGGTTTTTTAGAAATGATGAAAATTAAAATTGTTCAAGGGCGAAATTTATCTCCAAAATTTGCTTCAGACACAATCAGCAACTGGCTTGTTAATGAAACCTTGGTAAAAGACTTAGGACTTAAGAATCCTATAAATACTGTTATCACCTCAGGCTGGTCGAATGGACAAGGAACTCTAAAGTTCAAGATCGTTGGTGTTGTAAAAGATTTTCATATTACAGGATTACAAAACAAGGTACCTCCAATGATTTTTATAAACACAAAAACTTTAAAGTGGAATAACTTTCAAAATGTCTATGTAAAAGTTTCTCCAAATAATTTAAGCGAAACATTGGATAAATTAAAAACTTATTGGGAGGCAAATATAAATCCTGACTATCCGTTTGATTATGAATTTGTAAACAAAGGATTTGCTAAAACGTATGAAGAACAAGTTAAACAAAAAGATCTATTTTTTATCCTAAATCTTGTTGTAATTATAATTGCCATCTTCGGATTGTTTGCTTTGGCATCATTTTCGATGGAGAGAAGATTGAAAGAAATTGCGATTAGAAAAACGCTTGGTGCAGAAACTGATGTTTTATTGAAAGAGCTGTCAAAACAATATTTTATTTATTGTTTAATGGGATTTGTAATCGGAATTATTCCAGCTTACATTTTACTGCAAAAATGGCTTGAAGATTTTGCTTTTAGAATCAATATCTCTCCAATTCCGTTTAGCATTGCACTTGTTTCATTGCTGACGCTGACATTAACAATTGTTTTGGCAAAAGCCTATCAGGTAACCAAAATAGATGTTTTGAAATATTTAAAATACGAATAATCTTGTAGACCATTTTTTTTAAAAACACCCTTCAGATCTAGATCTGAAGGGTGTTTTTTTTTTAGTATTTGGGAATACATTTTTTTACTGTAAAACGGCATCGTTAGAATACAATAACTTATCCAAACTCTTATCTCTATCGTACACATCTGGATAAAAACCAATTTCGCCATCATCCGTTACCCACGCGGTAAAATAACCTATATAAATTGGAATTTTCTTTTTCAGCATACAAGGTGTTTCTTTTTCACCGCTCATTGCACTATTGATTTTATCAACAGGCCAGTCAGGATCATCTTTCAACATATGTAAAGCAAGTTCTTTGGCTTCTTTTACATTTATACATCCATGACTAAAAATACGTTTTTCAAACTCAAACAAACTTTTTGCCGGCGTATCATGCAGGTAAATATCATTTGGGTTTGGAAACATGAACTTAACCAACCCCAGCGAGTTTTTAGGACCTGGTTTTTGTCTCACATTACCGCCATTCCATTCCATATTATGATCAGCGAGATAATTTTTATCTTCCGCCATTTTTAGTTTCAACTCATTCTTTATGATGCTTGCCGGCACATACCAATAGGGACTAAATACAATTCTATCAATATTACCGCTAAAAATTACCGTTTCGGTCATTCGCGTTCCCACAAAAACATCCGAAACTAAATCATATTTTCCGTTTTTCACATAAATCAATCTAAACGACGGAATATTTACCATTACATATTCACTTGCTTTTGCTAAATCAGTTGGAATCCATCTGCATCTTTCCATGTTCAGCATAATCGTTCTGATTCGGTTCGCAATTGGTTCATTCATTTGATCGATATGATCTTTTGTAAAAGCATAATTCAATTTTAGACCGTATCTCTTTTTATACTTTAAAACACCCGCCATCATTTCTTCATCATACAAACTGCTTTTTGAATCTCGGGCTAAATCGCCAACTACAAACAAACGCTCTCTAATTTGTTTAACAACTGTACCGCTGTCAAATGGTTTTAAATCTTTGTAAGTCGCCGCATCAATATCAATTTTTTTCCAAAGATTATTTTTTTCAATGTTGCGATATCTTTTCAAAACGCTTTGAAGTTTGTAATACTGACTAAACAAAAGATTTTCATCTTTATTTAATCTATCTGGATCTCCCATTAAAGAATCTAAAATTCTATTGTAAGAAATTGATTTTGCAGGCAGATACCAGCCTATTTTTTTTAAAGTCTGCGGATCAACGCCAGAGTACACATTACTGGCATAAAAAACATACATATTAGATAATAAAAGTTCTGTATCTGTAGGCGAAAGATCTTCGGTAACATTTTCATTAAAAACGTCATCGATTAATGGCATATACGGCATAGTCGCTTTTACACCTTGTTCACTTAAAAGCTTTACTTTATTGTATAATAAAGCTCCAAATTCGCTCACGCTTTTATCATCATGCCAAATCATCTTGTAGTCTCTTTTTTTATAGAGATCTTCAACATCTTTTTGATACTTTTTCAGTTTAGGATATTTCTTAAAAAAATCACTTATAGATTCAGCGTTTATTGTTCCTGAATTATTGTCTTTACTAATTTTAAAAACATTTTCAAATGGTGATTTTTCATCTCCCACATTCGTCTTAGCATTTACAGAATCTACGGAAAACACAAAAAAACTAATAGTTATAATTGCGGAAAAGAGGGTAAAGTTTCGCATCTGTTTAAATTTTAAATTTTTATAAAATCTATTTTAAAAAACATCAAAAACTCAGAAATACTCGAAAGTAAATTTTCCTGCATTTTTGTTAAATTTGGAAGCCTGCGATTTTGGGTACCCAAATTTAATTAAGATTATTGACAATTCGGCGATTAAATACAGGAATTTTTATACGAATTTACAGACGTCATTATCCTTAAAAAATAGAGTTTATAAATAGCATTCTAGAATTTTAATGCCTTAGAAAATATATTTTTGATCATTTTGACCAATCTCAATATCAATAAATACAATTTAAAAGGGTTTGAATCCGAACATAATCTGTTATCTTTGCAGTCTGAAATCAGTTTACATAAATATAGAAATTTGAAATCGATTTCTTTCCATACAAAATAGCACATTAAAATGAAATTAGATAGAAAAGAAATTCTTAAAGCTTTAGAAACAATCACTATAGCTGGAGAAGGAAAAAATATGGTTGAAAGCGGTGCCGTTTCAAACGTACTAACTTTTGGCGATGAAGTTGTTGTAGATTTAGTATTGCATACGCCTGCAATGCATATCAAGAAAAGAGCTGAAGACGATATTAAAAAAACAATTCACGAATTGATATCTGCTGATGCAAAAATTAAAGTAAATATTAAAGTAGAAACTCCTGAGAAAGTCGAAATTAAAGGTCGTGCTATTCCAGGAATTAAAAATATTATTGCCGTTGCTTCTGGAAAAGGAGGTGTTGGAAAATCGACTGTAACCGCAAATCTTGCTGTTACGCTTGCAAAAATGGGTTTTAAAGTTGGTGTTTTAGATGCCGATGTTTACGGTCCTTCGATGCCAATTATGTTTGATGTTGAAAACGAAAAACCTATTTCGATAACAGTTGACGGAAAATCAAAAATGAAACCAATTGAAAGCTATGAAATCAAAATGCTTTCTATTGGATTTTTTACTGCACCAAGTCAAGCTGTAATTTGGAGAGGCCCAATGGCAGCAAAAGCTTTAAATCAAATGATTTTTGATGCTGATTGGGGAGAATTAGATTTTATGCTTCTAGATTTACCTCCGGGAACTGGAGATATTCACCTTTCAATCATGCAGTCTTTACCAATTACTGGAGCTGTTGTAGTAAGTACTCCGCAAGCTGTTGCTCTTGCAGATGCTAAAAAAGGAGTTTCGATGTTCATGCAGGATAACATAAATGTACCTGTTTTAGGAATTATTGAAAACATGGCTTATTTTACACCTGAAGAATTACCTAATAACAAATACTATATTTTTGGTCAGGAAGGAGCAAAAAACCTTGCTGAAGATTTAAATGTTCCATTCTTAGGCGAAGTTCCAATTGTACAATCTATTCGTGAAGCAGGAGATTTTGGACGCCCAGCGGCATTACAAACTGCATCGCCAATTGAAACTATTTTTGAAGAAATAACTAGAAATGTTGTACAAGAGGTAGTAAACAGAAACGAAAGTCTTCCTGCTACTGAAGCAATTAAAATTACAACAATGGCAGGTTGTTCTGCAGTAAAGAAAAATTAATAATAAGATAATTGAGATAGTTGGATAATTAGATAATCATTATGCGATCTGCAAATTATCTAATTTTCTAATTGACACATTTTCTAATTGATAAAATTATGACAACAGAAGAATTAACAAATAATGTTTTATTGGCTTTAGACGAAATCAGGCCATTTTTAAAATCTGATGGCGGAGATATTTCGCTTATCTCTATTGATGATGATAAACATGTTAAAGTTCGTCTTGAAGGTGCCTGCATAAGCTGCAGTGTAAATCAAATGACCCTAAAAGCGGGTGTAGAAACTACGATCAAAAAATATGCACCGCAGATTGAAACTGTAGTAAATATAATGTAACCATAGTGTTAACAATCGTGCTTTTTGTATAATTAAAATTAACAAGAATAATAACATTGTAAGCCATTAAAATAGCAAAACACCAACAAAACAGCAAAAACACACACGTTTTTTAATGATTTAACAAAAAACAATGTAAAGTTTTAAGAGTTTTAGTTAAGTAATTGTTACATTTTTAACTTAAATTTGTGACATAACCCTAAATCTTAAACTTATGAGAAAATTTTACATTCTATTAGCGTTGTTGTTTTTTGTTTCTGCAAATTATGCTCAAAACAAAACTGTTGTTGCAGACAAAGCTTGGGTAAATGAAGCAGAAGAGTGGTCGGATTTCAACTACGCCGGACAAATTGTATTCTCTATCAATCCAAATGAGGAACCTGGAAGTTTACGAGTTGGTAATTTTGATTTTTTGTATGATTTTGTAGATGGTAAAGGCAAATTTTCGAGTAAAACAACTTATAGTTCAGCATCATTTTCGCATCCAAGAAAAATCTCGGCTGTAACCGATAAACAAGGTGTTTTAAACTCAACTTATGAAGGAACATTAATCTTTCAATCTGATAAAGATTATTATTCTGTGATTGCAATTGTTAGCATTCTTGAAAAAAACGATAACATTCTAGGTGTAAAAATGCGCCTTAAGGAAGGTTCTCGAAAAGAGTATGCTTTTAGTACAAAACCAACAAGTTAATTTAAACAGAGGATTTTTTCACGTTATAAAATCCTAACATAAAATTCCAAACAATTAAAATGGATGTATTAATAAAGATTAAAGATCGAGAAGGAGTTATACACGAATTACAAGCTCCAACTGATATGGCGATGAACATAATGGAGTTATGCAAAGCATATGAACTTCCTGTTGAAGGAACTTGCGGAGGAATGGCAATGTGTGCTTCCTGCCAATGTTATGTTCTAAATGATGTTGCATTACCAGAAATGGGAGATGAAGAAGAAGCCATGCTTTCGGAAGCATTTTATGTTAAATCTAACAGCCGTTTAGGTTGTCAGATTCCAATTACTACAGAATTAGAAGGTTTAGAGTTAGAATTAGCTCCAGAATACTAAAAAATAAAATCCAAATATTTTAAAAATCCAAATTCCAAAAGGTTAGCCCTTTGTGAATTTGGATTTTTTTTTAATTGTTTTCTAAATCACTTGGATCAAAGGGTTCAAACTCTCTTTCAGAAAATGCTTCTGTCAAAATTCCTGACGAACACAACCAAGTAATTATTTCTTCGAGTGTATTTCCGGCTTTATAGATCATTTCGCTGTAGCGTGGTAAAACAAAATATTCGCCTTTATAAAGAATAATTTCGTCTCCGTCAAAAGTATCTCCTATTCTAACAGAACTCAGCACCTGATCTTTTGTCATCACTTCTTTGCCTTCATCCCAAAACCAATATTCCGTTATACGGTTTCTCCATTCTTCTAAAGTTAATATTATCGTTTCTGGAAGAAATATTCGCACGTATGTTCCGCCGAGAATTCCGCTTCCGAAAACTAATACATACTCTTTATAATCTTCATCAAAAGCAATGTTTAATGTTTTTTCACAGGCCAAAATTTCTTCTTCAGAAGCTAGAAACAAATCTGTTTTATTGGTCTTATAATTTGGAATAATCTTATAGTTATCGAAATTCATTTGTATTGCATTTATTAAGAGCTTAAAAGTATATCTTTTTTGCTTCGAAACTGAATTTATTGATACAAAAAAACCGTAATTACATTACTGCAATTACGGCTTTCTCTTTATAACAATTTTATTTAATCTCTAATTAAACCAAACCTGCTTGAATTAAATATTCAGCAATTTGAATCGTGTTTGTTGCAGCACCTTTTCTTAAGTTATCAGCAACGATCCACATATTTAACGTGTTTGTCTGGCTTTCGTCACGACGAATTCTTCCAACAAATACATCATTTTTACCTTCTGCGTATAAAGGCATTGGATAAGTAAATGTATCTAAATTATCTTGTACTGTTACTCCGTCTGTATTATGTAAAATTTCACGAACTTCGTTTACGTCAAAATCATTAGTAAACTCAACATTTACTGCTTCACTATGTCCGCCTACAACTGGCACACGAACTGCAGTAGCTGTAACTCTAATAGTATTATCACCAAGAATTTTTTGAGTTTCGCGAACTAATTTCATTTCTTCTTTAGTGTATCCGTTTTCTTCAAAACTATCGCAATGTGGAATTGCATTTCTGTGAATTGGATAT
The DNA here is from genome assembly GCF_044005885.1 of Flavobacterium sp. FlaQc-30. Lineage (NCBI taxonomy): Bacteria > Pseudomonadati > Bacteroidota > Flavobacteriia > Flavobacteriales > Flavobacteriaceae > Flavobacterium > Flavobacterium sp. FlaQc-30. The sequence continues at coordinate 393,407 of NZ_JBIPCO010000001.1, forward strand.
TTGTAAGCCATATCACCTTGAATTCCTGCGTATTCGTTTTCTAATTGTTTTACCGCTTTTACACCAGTTCCAGTGATTGATTGGTAAGTAGAAACGATAACTCTTTTAATATTGTACTTTTTATGCAAAGGCGCCAATGCTAATACCATTTGAATAGTCGAACAGTTTGGATTTGCAATAATTTTATCTTCTTTAGTTAATGTAGAAGCATTGATTTCTGGAACTACTAATTTTTTAGTAGGATCCATTCTCCATGCTGATGAGTTGTCGATTACCGTAGTTCCAGCAGCAGCAAATTTTGGAGCCCACTCTAATGATGTATCTCCACCTGCAGAAAAAACAGCAATATCTGCTTTCATATCTACGGCGGTCTGCATTCCTACAACTTTATATTTTGTTCCTTTATAATCAATTTCTTTTCCTACTGATCTTTCAGAAGCAACAGGAATTAATTCTGTAACAGGAAAATTTCTTTCTGCTAAAACTTTAAGCATTACTTCGCCAACCATTCCGGTAGCACCTACAACCGCTATTCTCATTTTTATATTTTTAATATCAATTAATCAAATTTACTCTGCAAAAATAGTTATAATAAAAACGAAAACAATATGCTTCACAAAAAATAACAAAATGTTACAAAACAAACATTTCATAAAAAAAACCGCCCAATTAAGGAACGGTTTAGTTAGACATAGTGCAGCGGAATTATTTTTTAAGCAAATCTCTAATTTGCGTAAGTAACTCTTCTTGAGTTGGTCCTGCAGGTACAGCCGCAACCTCTTCTTTTTTCTTAACTTTATCAGCAGCTCTTAAAACAACAAATACAAAGAATGAAATAATTACAAAATTAATGATTGCCTGAACTAAATTACCATAGGTAATTACAGCAGCACCAGCCGCTTTTGCCGCAGCTAAATTTGTATAACTATTACCATCAAGTGTAATAAATTTTTGAGTGAAATCGATTCCTCCAGTCAGTAGACCAACTATAGGCATAATAATATCGTCTACAGCAGAGCCGACAATTTTACCAAATGCTCCCCCAATAACTACCGCAGTAGCTAAACTAAGCACATCACCTTTCAATAAAGAAGCCTTAAAATCTGCGAAAAATCCCATAGTATCTATTTTTAAAATTAAACTCAATATCAAATATAATAATTTTAACAAATATTCTACCTGAAAAATACTCTTTTTACGCGCTGCGAGATGCTCGTTATAATTTCGTAAGGAATCGTTTTTAATGCTTCTGCCATTTCAACAACGGTAGGGCTTTCGCCGAAAATAATAACTGAATCTCCTTCTTTACATTCAATATGACTTACATCTACCATTAACATATCCATGCAAACGCTTCCTACTATATACGCTTTTTGATTTTTAATGGTTACAAAACCAACTTGATTTCCCCATAATCTAGAAATTCCGTCAGCGTAACCTATTGGTATTGTAGCAATTTTCGTTTCTTTCTTTGCCATAAATCTACGGCCATAACCTACGCTGTCTCCGCTTGGAATGGTACGTACTTGAGATATAATCGATTTTAATGTTCCAACATTTTCTAGATATTTCTGTTCTGCCGGATCATTGGAAACACCATATAATCCAATTCCTAAACGCACCATATTATATTGTGCATTTGGAAAATTACTAATTCCAGATGTATTCAAAATATGGCGAATTGGACTTATATTTAATTCAGACATTAATCTTGAAGATAATTTTTCGAACAAACTTATTTGTTCTTCCACAAATTCAAAGTGGCTTGGATCATCACTTGTTGCTAAATGCGATAAAATACTTTGAACGCGCACTGTTGAATTTCCTTGTAAAGTTGAAATCAGTTCTTCGATTGTATTATCCTCAAAACCTAAACGATGCATTCCTGTATCCAATTTTATATGAATAGGATAATCTTTTAGATTCTTTTCTCTAGCTATTTTCAAAAAGGCATTTAGTCCTTTTATACTATAAATTTCAGGTTCTAATTGGTATTGAATTATCGAAGGAAAACTGGTCGATTCTGGGTTTAAAACCATAATTGGCAATTTTATTCCGCCATTTTTCAGTGAAATTCCTTCATCGGCAAAAGCCACTCCTAAATAATCTGTGTTATGATGTTCTAGCAGTTTTGCAATTTCTAAACCTCCGTTTCCATAACCAAATGCTTTTACCATGACCATGATTTTTACATCATTGGCCAATTTAGATTTATAGTAATTTAAGTTATGATTTATCGAATCTAAGTTGATTTCGAGAACTGTTTCGTGTGTTTTTTCTTCAAGCAGAGAAACAATTTCTTCGAATTGAAATGATCTTGCTCCTTTTATTAAAATGGTTTCGTTACTAAAATTTAAATCATCTACGGCTTCGATAAATGATGCTGTATTTAAAAACATACTGCTGTTTGGAAACTTAGCCGCAAAAGAAGAAATCGTAGGTCCAATACCTATAACACGGTTTATTTTATTATCAGCAATAAGCTGCGCTACTTTTGAGTATAATTCTTCATTTGAAAATCCGCTTTGAAAAATATCCGACAAAATAACGGTTTTAGAGGCGTTCTTTTTTTTCTGACTTTCTAAAAAATCTAAAGCAATTTTAAGCGACTGAAAGTCTGAGCTGTAACTATCGTCAATAATACTGCAATTATTAATTCCGTTTTTTACTTCTAAACGCATTTGAACCGGATACAACATTTGTACACGATTTTGAATAACGGCAAAATCATATTTAAAGTAAAGCATTACTAGTAAACAAGAAATCGCATTTTCGACAGAAGCGGAATCACTAAATGGAATTTCGAGATTGAAACTCTCATTATTGTATTGATATTGAATGGTTGTTGTATCGTTTTTTGTTTCTTTTTTTAGAATAAAAACAGCAGCACTTTGATCTGTAAAACTCCACGAGAACAGCTTTCTATCTTTTAAAGGATTTTCGGCAGAAAATGCAGTTAGACATTTGTCTACCAATTGATTTTTTTGATAAACAATTACTGGTGTATTTTTAAACAGTACTAATTTCTCATTGATTTTTTGCTCTGTATTTTGAAAACCTTCATCATGAGCAGATCCTATATTGGTTAAAACTCCAATATTAGGCTTAATGATTTGTTCTAAATTGGCCATTTCTTTTACAGTAGAAATTCCGGCTTCAAAAATGCCTAAATTATGTTTTTCGTTTATTGCAATAACAGACAACGGAACTCCTACTTGAGAATTGTAACTTTTAGGGCTTCGAATAATATTAAAATCAGGACTAAGCAAAAAATTAAGCCATTCCTTGACAATCGTTTTACCATTGCTGCCCGTTAATCCGATTACGGGAAAATCGAACAGATTTCTATAATAAGCGGCAAATTCATGAAATGCTTTGAGCGTATTTCTAACTACTAAAAAATTGGCTTTTCCTTTTACATTTTCTGGAATATGCTGCACAACAAAATTCTGAACTCCTTTTTCAATAAGTTCAGAAATATAAAGATGAGCATCATTATTGACTCCAGAAAGAGCAAAAAACAATGTTTTTGCACCATTTTGCAGAGAACGGCTGTCGATCGAAATATGATCAACAAAAATATCAGTATCTGAACCTGTCCATTCGGCATTTAAAACCGAAATAAGGCTTTTTAAATTTATGCTCATTTAGAAAATTTCTTTTTGTCAAATTTAAAAAAAGGTTTGCCACGAATTACATGAATTCATTTTTAGATGCAAAAAAGAGTTTGCCACGAATTACACAAATTTCCGCGAATTATTGTTTGTTTTTTTGTCACAGATTAAACAGATTTAAATGATCTAATCTGTGAGAACCTTTTAATCTGTGGCTATTATTTAAACATTTAGAATATAAATAATTCGTGGCTAGAGAAACTAAATATTCGTTGCAAAAAACATTATTTCATTATATTTGTTCAACACCACAAAATAAAGCGTTTTGAAAAAAGTACTTCCACTATTCTCTTACATACTTCATCCTATATTTATTCCAATGTACACTACATTGTTATATCTTTTTTGCAAAGATGATGTTTTTACAACTCAAGAAAAGTACTTTGTATTATTTCAAATTTTGGTGATTACGATTATTGTTCCTGTTTTATTTTTCTTGTTGCTGCGCTCAACAGGACATGTAAAATCATTAATGCTTCCAGAGACTTCTCAAAGGCTTGTTCCCTTAGTTTTACAATCTTTTTTGTATATTTTATTGGTCAAAAGAAGTATTGTTATTACTCGTTATCCTGAACTTCATTTCTTTTTTCTGGGTGCCTTATTTACAACCATTTTAGCGCTCGTTTGTTCGCTTTTCAAATTTAAACCAAGTCTTCACGTTGCGGCAATAAGCGGTTTCACGATTTTTGCTATGGGATTAAACATTCATCTGCAGACGCAAAATCCGTATTGGAGTGCTTTTTTAATTTTAATGACGGGGATTGTTGCTTCTTCACGATTAGAAATGAATGCTCATACTCCAAAGGAACTTCTTGCAGGATTACTTATAGGCGTTTTACCGCAAGTACTGTTTTTATTTCTGTGGTTATAAAATGTAAAAAATCAGTCCGGCATTCAGGGTTTTTAAATTAACTTTCTCTCCTGTAAGTGTTGTAGCTGAATTAAACAAAGGGCTTAATCCATAGTACACATAAAGGTTCCAGGTATTATAACCTGCCGAAATATATGGTCCGTATTGAAATGTATTAATTGAAGCGTTATTTTTTATTTTATACGTTTCCTCTCCAGCATTCAAATTTGAAGTAGTTGAAAACACATAACTTAATTTTATCCCTGTATAAACCCGCCAAAACTTAGTGCTTTCAAAAGTAGAATTACGCCATCTAAATTCTATAGGAAGATCTACAGAATATTGCTTATATCGATTTGACACTATTTCGCCATAATCAGTAACGTTATAAACTATAGCTCCAGATCCGTCTCTAGAAATACCTAAATTTTGATAATAGTTTTGATAACTGAATCCTAAACCAGCTGCAATTGCAAATGTTCTCGATTTATTAATGGGCATATCACGCAAAAAACCTCCAGAAAGTCCTAAAGAAAATTTATTTTGCTTGAATCTTTGAGGTATATCTGTAAACATATTATACGTTACCGAAAAATAAAACTGATCTTCACGATACAATGAATCAATTTTAACTTCGGGTTTTACTTCTGGCTTCACTTCATTTTGAGCAAAAACACTGAAAAATGAAGTTAAAAACAAACAGCTAAAAAGTAATCGCATATTGTATTGTGGTTTTAAAAGGGTTCTTAAATAAACGTTCAAAAAGCTGCATTTATTTCACTTACAAATATAACACAATGCCACTTCATGATGTGATTTGAAAGTAATAATTCTCTTTTTCACGACGAATAAACCCATTCTTTGCAGTATTTTCAACAAATCAAGAGCAGAATCAAAAAAATAAACCATTTTTTCACTGGTCTTTTATACCTTTGTCTTGCATGAAAAGAAAGCAGCTCATATTAAGTTTCTCGTTTGCTGTCACAATATTGTTTTCGATATTGTTTCAGTCTGTGCACAGTTATGAGCATATCGTAAAACAGCTTTCAGAAAAACAATGCCATCATGATTACAATGATCCAAACGGAGAAATAACGCACCAGCACCATAATTATGATCTTTGTTTTGTTTGTAATTTTGCGTTTGGAGGCTATATTGTTCCAGAAAGTATTTCTTTTCAGTTTCACACTTTTGGCACTGAAACACCGTATTTCTTTCCTCTTACAGAAAAGATTTTTTCAATTTCAAAACCTTCGTATTTATTACGAGGACCTCCTGCTTTTATAGTTTCTTAAATTTCGAATACTCGAAATAATCTTTACATTTTTTTTAATCAAGATTCAAAATAACATTGAGTTTCCTAATCCTATTTTATTAATTAGGATCAGAATGCTGCATTGTAGTTTTAGTTTTTATTTAAAAGAAAAAACAATTAACTATAGCATAATTTCAAATGAAAAAAATAATAATTGCCCTTATTTTAGGGTTTTCGGGCTTGCTGTCTGCCCAAAATTCAGTTTCAGGTATTGTAACTGATACTCAAAATCAGCCTATGCCGGGCGTTTCTGTTTACGCACCAGAATTACATAAAGGAACAACTACTGATGCAAACGGAAAATACGAATTAAACAATCTGCCAAACGGAGGTTTACGCCTTGCTTTTTCGTTTGTTGGATTTGCTACCCAAAATAAAACAATTGCCAAATTGGTAAAGCAAAACACATTAGATGTGAGTCTTGCAGAATCTATCTTAGAAATGGATGAAGTTGTAGTTTCTACTCCTTTCAACAAACTGCAATCGCAAAACGTAATGAAAATTGAGCATGAAAGCATCAAAACTTTACAGCAAAAAGGAACCTCAACTTTAATAGAAGGTTTAGCAACAATTCCGGGAGTTTCTCAAATTTCGACGGGAACTTCTATTGGAAAACCAGTAATTCGAGGATTAAGCGGTAATCGTGTTTTAGTTTATTCGCAAGGCGTTCGTATCGAAAATCAGCAGTTTGGCGACGAACATGGTTTAGGCTTGAATGATGCCGGAATCGAAAGTGTCGAAGTTATCAAAGGACCTGCTTCTTTGCTTTATGGTTCTGATGCTTTGGGAGGTGTTTTATATTTTAATCCTGAAAAATTTGCTGATGCTGGAGATTTTAAAGCTAATTTCAGTCAAAAATATTTCACCAATACACAAGGAAGCAATTCTTCTATTGGATTAAAAACATCTACTGACAATTGGAAATTTCTAGCACGCGGAAGTTACAACACCCATTCTGATTATAAAATTTCTGGCGGTGATCGCGTGACGAATTCTCGTTATAATGAAACTGATTTTAAAACTGGAATCGGCTACAGCAATTCGACTTTCTCAAGTGTTTTGAGATACAATTACAACAAACTTGACATTGGAATTCCAGAAGATGGAATCGCAGAACAATCTTCAAGTAAAGACACACAATTTCCTAGACAAGGAATTTTTAATCATTTATTGAGTTTGAACAATGTTATCTTTTTTGAAAACTCAAAGTTAGATGTTGATTTGGGCTATATTGCCAATGACCGAAGTGAATTTGAAGACAGCAACGACGCTTCTCTTCATATGAAATTGAATACTTTTAATTACAACGCTAAATATCATTTTCCTAAATTCGGAAAAATCGAAACTATTTTGGGTGTTCAGGGAATGCACCAAACGAATAAAAATTCTGGTGAGGAATATTTAATTCCTGATGCAACGACGAATGATTTTGGAGTTTTTGGAACTGCAAATTACGAATGGAAAAACAGCGTTTTACAAGCTGGTCTGCGTTTTGACAATAGAAATATTACTTCTATTGCACACGGTGAAGAAGGTGAAGAAGGTTATTTTAAAGCTTTAGATCGCTCTTTTGACAGCTTTAATGCTTCGTTGGGATATAAAACAAAATTAGCTGAACCATTAACTTTGAGATTAAATGTTGCCAGCGGATTTAGAGCGCCAAACTTAGCGGAATTAACTTCAAATGGTGTTCACGAAGGAACGAATCGTTATGAAATTGGAAATGCTGATTTGAAAACGGAACAAAATATTCAAACTGATTTGAATCTGGAATACAAAAACACACATTTTGAGTTTTTTGTAAATGGTTTTTACAATCACGTAAACAATTATATTTATACATCTCCAACAGGAGAAATTCGCGATGAGAATGATGTTTTTGCTTACGTTCAGGATAATGCAAAATTATATGGTGGTGAGGCTGGACTGCATTTTCACCCGCATCCATTAGACTGGTTACATTTTGAAACGAGTTTTGAAACTGTAATGGGTAAAAAAGACAACAATGATTATCTACCTTTAATTCCTGCCAACAACTGGAACAATACGCTTAGAACTGAGTTTAAAATTAAAGATTGGCTGAGTGAAGGTTTTGCTTCTTTGAATGTTTCTTCGACTTTTAATCAAGATAATGTAAGCGGTTTTGAAACAGCTTCAAAAGGGTATACTCTGGTAAATCTGGGTTTTGGAGGAACTGTTAAACTTGGAAAAACTGCCTTTGATGTGAACTTAAACGGAAACAATTTATTTGACAAAAAATATATTGCACATCTTTCAAGACTAAAAACAGACGGCATTCCAAACATTGGAAGAAACATTGTTCTAGGCATTAACTTTAATCTGTAACATTTTTAAACCATATCAGTCATATAAGTAAATATAAGCTAAGCACTTAATTAAAATGAGTTTAGATGACTAATATGGTTTAACTTTTTCCATTCATTTTTCACAACAAAAAGTGCTATTTTTGTTACAACAGATAAAAACTAACTATGAAAAAAACATTTTTATTGATGGCAATCACAACTGCAGGAATTTCATTTGCTCAAAATAAAATTCAATATCCAGAAACCAAAAAAGGAGAAACTGTTGATGTCTATTTTGACACAAAAGTAAGCGATCCGTATCGTTGGCTTGAAGATGATAAATCTGCTGAAACGGGCGCTTGGGTTAAAGCTCAAAACGAAGTTACTTATGCATATCTAGATAAAATTCCGTTTCGTGACGAACTTAAAAAACGAATGGAAAAACTTTGGAATTACGAAAAAATCGGTGCTCCATACAAAGAAGGAAAGTTTACTTATTATTCAAAAAATAACGGTCTTCAAAATCAATCTGTGGTTTACAGAAAAGATCAGAATGGTAAAGAGGAAGTTTTCTTAGATCCAAACACATTTTCTAAAGACGGTACGACTTCGCTTGGCGGATTAGATTTCTCTAAAGATGGAAGCAAAACTGCTTATTCAATTTCTGAAGGCGGAAGCGACTGGAGAAAAGTTATTATTATTGATGCCGTATCTAAAAAAGTTCTTGAAGATACTTTGGTTGACGTAAAATTCAGCGGTATTTCATGGCTTGGAAACGAAGGTTTCTATTATTCAAGTTATGACAAACCAAAAGGGAGTGAATTGTCTGCAAAAACAGATCAGCATAAATTATATTTCCACAAATTAGGAACTTCTCAAAAAGAAGATAAAGTAATTTTTGGTGCAGATCAAAAAAGAAGATATGTAGGAGGTTATGTAACTGAAGACAATCGTTTTTTAGTAATTACAGCAGCAAATTCTACTTATGGAAATGAACTTTATATTAAAGATTTAAAAACGCCAAACAGTCCAATTGTAACCATTGTAGACAACTTCAACACTGATAATAATATTATCGAAAATGAAGGAAGTAAATTATTTATTCACACTGATTATAAAGCTCCAAACGGACGTGTGGTTACTGTAGATTTTAGTAATCCAAAACCTGAAAACTGGAAAGATTTTATCAAAGAAACAGAAAATGTTTTATCGCCATCTACAGGAGGCGGATACTTTTTTGCTAATTATACAAAAGATGCAGTTTCGTTAGTTTTACAATACGATTACAATGGTAAATTAATTCGCGAAATCAAACTTCCTGCGGTTGGGACTGCTGGAGGATTTGGTGCAAAAAAGGAAGAGAAAATTTTATACTACAGCTTTACAAATTATACAACTCCGGGAAGTATTTTTTCTTTTGAACCAAAATCTGGTAAATCAGAAATTTATCAAAAACCAAAAGTTGATTTCAAAAGTGAAGATTATGAGTCTAAACAAGTATTTTATACTTCAAAAGACGGCACAAAAATCCCGATGATTATTACTTATAAAAAAGGAACAAAATTAGACGGTAAAAACCCAACGATTCTTTATGGTTATGGTGGATTCAATATTAGTTTAACTCCAAGTTTCAGTATTGCAAATGCGGTTTGGATGGAAAATGGAGGTGTTTACGCAGTTGCCAACTTAAGAGGAGGAGGCGAATATGGTAAAAAATGGCACGATGCAGGAACGAAACTTCAAAAACAAAATGTATTTGATGATTTTATCGCTGCTGCTGAATATCTAATTGCTCAAAAATATACTTCATCAGATTATTTAGCTATTCGCGGAGGTTCTAACGGAGGATTATTAGTTGGAGCAACTATGACTCAGCGTCCTGATTTAATGAAAGTAGCTTTACCTGCAGTTGGTGTAATGGATATGTTACGTTACCATACTTTTACTGCTGGAGCTGGTTGGGCATATGATTATGGAACGGCTCAAGACAGTAAAGAAATGTTTGAATACCTTAAAGGATATTCTCCAGTTCAAAGCGTTAAAAAAGGAGTTCAATATCCTGCAACTATGGTAACTACTGGTGATCATGACGATCGTGTGGTTCCTGCTCACAGTTTTAAATTTGCTGCTGAACTGCAAGATAAACAAACAGGAAACAATCCAGTTTTAATTAGAATTGATGTAAAAGCAGGACACGGAGCAGGAAAATCTGTTGCGGCTACAATCCAGGAGAATGTAGACATTCAGGCTTTCACACTTTACAATATGGGCTTTAAAGCTTTGCCGAAAAAGTAAGACTTTAAAAACTTAATTTTTTTAGCCACGAATTACACTAATTTCCACGAATTTTAATTGTGGCGGATGTGTAAATCGTGGCTTATTTTTTTGCCACTGATTAAAAGAATTTGCGGGATTTAAAATCTGTGGAAATCTTTTTAATCTGTGGCTTTATTAATTTGTTTCCCGCAGATTTTGCAGATATAATTAGATTAAAAAAATCTGCGCATATCTGCTTAAATCTGCAAAATCTGCGTGAAATTAATTCATGAATTCGCGGCTAACTTTTTTGTTCGATATTTTTCTCACGCAGATTTAGCAGATAGGCAGATTTTTTTTTCACTATGAATCAGCAGGAAAAATAAATTAGTGAAAATTAGTGCAATTCGTGGCAAACCTTTTTTAAATTTGAAAAACCAAAATATCCAAAGATGAAAATTATAAAATGGGGAATTATAGGCTGCGGTAATGTAACCGAAGTAAAAAGCGGACCTGCTTTTCAGAAAGCTCCAAATTCAACTTTAGTTGCCGTAATGCGAAGAGATGCTGCACTTGCCGAAGATTATGCCAAACGTCATAATGTTCCGAAATGGTATTCGAATGCCGTTGATTTAATAAATGATCCCGAAGTTGATGCGGTTTATATTGCTACTCCTCCATCATCTCATAAAGAATATACCATTTTATGCGCCAAAGCTGGAAAACCTGTCTATGTTGAAAAACCTATGGCTTTGACTTTTGAAGAGTGTAATGAAATGATCAGCGTTTGCAAAGAACATAACGTGCCTTTGTTTGTTGCTTATTATAGAAGAAGTTTACCTCGATTTTTAAAAATAAAAGAATTAATTGACAAAGGAAAAATAGGAACTATAAGACATGTAAACTGTGTTTTATATCATCCTTTTGAAGCACGTTATGATGATGAAATCAATCTTCCGTGGACGGTTTTACCTCATATTTCTGGCGGCGGAATTTTTGTTGATTTAGCTTGTCATACTTTAGATTTTCTAGATTATGTTTTAGGCCCTATAAAATCTGTTCGCGGACATGCTACTTCGCAATTAAAAGCATATCCAGCCGAAGACTCTGTTTCGATGTCATTTTTATTTGAAAATGGTATTCACGGAACGGGTTTATGGAATTTTACCAGTTTTGAACGTTACGATAATACCGAAATTGTTGGTGATAAAGGAAAAATCTCGTTTTCGACTTTTGGAAATGACCCAATTCATATTCAATATGCAAATGGAGAAAAAGAAAGTATTGCAATCGAAAATCCGCTTCATATTCAACAGCCGCTTATAGAAACGGTAATTACTGAACTTTTAGGCAAAGAAGGATCTTCTCCTTCAAAAGGAACTTCAGCATCAAGAACGACTTGGGTTATTGATGAAGTTTTGAAGGAGTTTAGAAACTCTAAATCTTAAAATTATCGCTGAGAGCGAAGTCGAAAAACTAGTACTATATACACAATCTTGTCATTTCGACTGAAAGGAGAAATCACACGCGGGAATCTACAGAGAGAGTCGCCAATCTTTGTATAGTTTCTAGTGTGATTTCTCCTTTCAGTCGAAATGACAAAAAAACAAAAAAAGAGGATATTCATTAAGAATATCCTCTTTTCTAAAAACTAAAAAACTTCTATAAATTATAGGCTGTATTTAAGACCTAAAGTCAAACCTAAGCCTGAGATTCCAACATAAGAGCTTAACTCATCCATTGGTTTATCTTTATTAACTCCGTTTGGATTTGTTGCAGCGTTGTTAGAATTAACATCTAAACCATCTCTATAATTTGTATGAATTTGAGCTGTTGATCTAGTAGCTAAAGCATCATTACCATTCACTGTAAATTCAGTTGTTTCTTTTGTTTTACCGTGTACAGTAAAGTTTCTATATTCTAATTCAGCAAAAGCAGAAATATGTTTTCCTAATTTGTATGAAGTTCCTAAAGCTGCTGTAAATCCAATAGTTGGATTTGGTTTTACTTTATCAACACTATGAACATCTCCAAAAGCAACTGGTGCTCCTGTAGTTGGATTAAAAGCGATTGGAGCACGTGCATCTGTAGTAATTTCTAAATCTCCATGAACTGGAACTAAAACACCTACTTTAGTATACGGCTCAAATCCTTTGTGCTCTCCTAAAAACAACACTAAAGCTGGAGCAATATCAAATGCAGTAATTTGACCTACTGATTTAAAGTTATATACACCGCTTGGCGTAATTGGCATATCTGATGTAGTTTGCGCCATTGTTTTATCATTACTAGTGTAATAATTTGCTCCTAACTCAACTCCTAAACGAGTATTAAATCTATATCCAGCAGTAATACCAGTTCTAAATCCTTGACCAAAAGAACCTGTAATACTTTTTTCAGAAACTAATTTTCCTCCTACATAAGTTCTATTCATTGCATCATGTCCTCCAACTGTTGGAAACTCAGTTGAAGCAGTTTGGTTGAAATATGATCCACCCAATTTAAAATACCAGCTTTCTGGTTTGTCTGCTTTTTCAGTTTGCGCAATTGTGGCCATAGAACAAACTAATAATCCTAATAAAAATAGGTTCTTTTTCATAATTCTGATTTAATTAATTTATACAAACATAGAATTTTTTAACATATTCTTATAATTTGCATTGTTAGACTTGGAACGAAATCGTTGTAATTTGGAGCAATATTACTAAAAAACTATTATGCATGCATAATTTTAACACTAAAAAAATGCATTATTCTAAATTTTAACTGTTAAAATTTAGTTCAGCTTAAAATTTACCTGTAATTTCTCTAATTCCTGAAGCAACTCAGCAGAAATCCTAATCTTTAATCTTCGGCTTGGCATTGTTAATTTGGTAACAACTTTTATTTCTTCAATTTCATTTACTTCCTGAATCTTGGTTTCTTGCGCTGCATCTTCATTTCCATCTTCAAAAACAGCATCATCGCTTTCTTCAAAATCAGCAGGAGTTTCTACCTCAACAAGTCGTTTAATTTTTTCCAATTCCATAATCTCAAAAGTCACCGAATTTTCGCCTTTATTTTCATTAAATAAATGACTTAATCTATGAATAAATTCAGTTTGAAGATCTTGAATGTTTAGTAAAACAATCAATTTTTTAGCAAAAGCCTCCATAATATCCTGCAATTGTCTGATTTCGACAAACTGCATTCTTGGATCTGATTTTTTACCCGTATCATGGTTTACCCAACCATCTTTTATTAGTATTTTTAGAAAGGCAAAATTATTCTGTATCAGGAAATGTCGAAATTTAAGATATTCTTCTCCAAAAATCTTAAACTCATAACTTTCATCATAACCTTCTAAGTTAAACACTGCCCAGCCTTTTCCGTTTTTTGCCACACGGTGCTGAACGTTATTAATAATTCCGGCAAAGTTTAAATTTTTACCCACAAATTCATTCATGCTTTTCAGTGATTCTAGTCGAGAATTACAGAAATACTTCATTTCAAATCTAAAATCATCAAGCGGATGTCCGGAAATATAAATCCCAACAACTTCTTTTTCTTTTGCCAGTTTTTCCATTGTACTCCAATCTTCACATGCAGGAATAATTGGCTCTGCAATCTGCACTTCGCTTGCTTCTCCAAACAAACTTACTTGTGATGAATTTTCATTTTCCTGAAACTTTGATCCATATCGAATTGCTTTTTCATAAAACGTAATTCCGTCGCCATCATCATGAAAATATTGTGCTCTGGTTGTTCCTTCAAAAGAGTCGAAACCTCCGGCAAGCACTAAGTTTTCAATCGCTTTTTTATTGGCAGCACGCAAATCAATTCGCTGCGCCAAATCAAAAATCGATTTATATCTTCCGTCTTTTCTGTTTTCTACAATCGTTTCAACCGCTCCAGAACCAACACCTTTAATCGCTCCCATTCCAAAACGAACTGCATAATCATCGTTTACCGTAAATTTATAATACGATTCATTTACGTCTGGTCCCAAAACTTGTAATCCCATACGTTTACATTCTTCCATGAAAAACGAAACTTGTTTGATATCGTTCATATTATTCGAAAGTACCGCCGCCATATATTCTGCAGGATAATGTGCTTTCAAATAGGCTGTTTGATAGGCAATCCAAGCATAACAAGTCGAGTGCGATTTGTTGAAGGCGTAACTCGCAAAGGCTTCCCAGTCTTTCCAGATTTTCTCCAAAATTTTGGCATCGTGACCTTTTGCCGCAGCTTGTTCAACGAATTTTGGCTTCATTTTATCTAGTACTTCAATTTGCTTTTTACCCATTGCCTTACGCAAGACATCGGCATCACCTTTTGAAAATCCAGCTAAAGATTGAGACAAAAGCATTACCTGCTCTTGGTAAACAGTAATTCCGTAGGTTTCTCCTAGGTATTCTTCGCAAGCATCTAAATCGTATTTGATTTCTTCTTCGCCATTTTTTCTTCGAACGAAAGACGGAATATATTCAATTGGTCCTGGACGATACAAGGCATTCATCGCAATTAAATCTCCAAAAACCGTTGGCTTCAGATCTTTCATGTATTTCTGCATTCCGGGTGACTCGTATTGGAAGATTCCAACCGTTTCACCTCTTTGGAAAAGTGCATACGTTTCTTCATCATCAATCGGAAAAGTATCAGGATCTAGATCAATTCCTGTTCTATATTTTACTAGTTTTACGGTATCTTTTATCAGCGTAAGGGTCTTCAGACCCAAAAAGTCCATTTTTAGCAGTCCTGCACTTTCGGCAACCGAGTTATCAAACTGAGTTACATATAAATCAGAATCTTTGGCGGTCGTAACAGGCACATAATTCGTAATATCCGACGGCGTAATAATTACCCCGCAGGCGTGAATTCCTGTATTTCGCATCGACCCTTCAAGGATTTTTGCCTGCTGAAT
Source organism: Flavobacterium sp. FlaQc-30 (assembly GCF_044005885.1). Classification (NCBI taxonomy): domain Bacteria; kingdom Pseudomonadati; phylum Bacteroidota; class Flavobacteriia; order Flavobacteriales; family Flavobacteriaceae; genus Flavobacterium; species Flavobacterium sp. FlaQc-30. The sequence goes on from NZ_JBIPCO010000001.1 coordinate 408,714, forward strand.
GGTTTCTCCTGCCAAATCATCTTCATTGGCAATGGCGATTAATTCCTTTACAAGTTCAAATTCATCAGCGCCTTTTAATGCTTTTTTAACATCATCCTCTGATTCAGAAAGGAAACGCGCCAGATTCCATTTTCCTGGCATCATTCCTGGAATCAGTTTGGCGATTCTATCGGCTTCGAATAAAGGTAAATCCAGTACACGAGCCGTATCACGAATTGCTGATTTGGTTGCCATTTTACCATACGTGATAATCTGTGCTACCTGTTTTTGACCGTATTTGTTGATTACATAATCCATTACACGTCCACGACCCTCGTCATCAAAATCGATATCAATATCGGGCATCGATATACGATCAGGATTTAGAAAACGCTCAAAAAGTAAATCGTATTTAATGGGGTCAATATTCGTAATTCCGAGGCAATAGGCAACGGCAGAACCCGCTGCAGATCCACGACCGGGCCCTACAGAAACGTCCATATTTCTAGCTTCGGCAATGAAATCCTGTACAATCAGGAAATAACCAGGATAACCTGAATTCGAAATCGTTAATAACTCAAAATCGAGACGTTCTTGAATTGATTCTGTAATTTCACCATATCTTCTTTTGGCTCCTTCCATTGTAAGGTGTCGCAGGTATTTATTTTCACCACGAACACCTCCATCAGCTTCATCTTCTTCAACAACAAATTCTTGTGGAATATCAAATTTAGGAAGCAATACATCACGATAAAGTGAATATCCTTCTACTTTATCGACAATTTCCTGAATGTTAATAATGGCTTCCGGCAAATCGGCAAAGAGTTTTTTCATCTCTTCTTCGGACTTGTAATAGTATTCCTGATTTGGAAGTCCGTAGCGATAACCACGACCACGACCTATTGGCGTTGCCTGCTTCTCACCGTCTTTTACACAAAGTAAAATATCGTGTGCATTGGCATCTTCTTTATTTAAATAATAAGTATTATTGGTTGCAATTAGCTTTACATTATGCTTTTGCGAAAATTCAATCAGAGTTTTGTTTACGCGATTTTCATCTTCCTGATTATGGCGCATCAATTCTAGGTAAAAATCATCTCCAAATTGTTCCTTCCACCAAATTAACGCTTCTTCAGCTTGGTTTTCACCAATGTTCAGAATTTTACTCGGAATTTCTCCGTATAAATTTCCAGACAAAACCATAATATCTTCTTTGTATTTTTCGACAATCGCGCGATCAATCCTAGGAACATAGTAAAATCCGTTCGTAAAAGCAATGGATGACATTTTAGCCAAATTGTGATATCCATTTTTGTTTTTGGCTAACAATACAATCTGGTTTCCGTTGTCTTTTTTACTTTTATCTAAATGGTTTTCACAAACATTAAATTCACAGCCCACAATTGGTTTAATCTCCGTTTCCGTAGGTTCTTCTCCAGCTTCAACCAAAGCTTTATTTTTTCCAGATGCTGCTTTGTTGTGGTTCATAACGGCGCTCACAAAGTGAAATGCGCCCATCATGTTTCCAGTATCCGTCATGGCAACAGCCGGCATTCCGTTTTTAGCAGTAGTTGCAACAATATTCCCAATTCCGATCGTTGATTGAAGAACCGAAAACTGTGTATGATTGTGTAAATGCGAATATTTTGCTGCTTTAAAATCTTCTCTGTCAGAATGCGAAACTGCAGGTTCTTTACCAACAGATTCTAAAGCTTTTAATTGCTCTCTGATTTTATCAGAAGCCGCTTTTAAATTGATGTGTTTTAAACCAATTAATGGAAACTCTTGCGGATTTCTAGCTTGAAATTCTTTGAAATATTCCTTTGGAACATCAAGTTCTTCTTTAGTAAAAACCTCTCTTCTAATTAACTCCAAGAAACAGCGAGTCGTTGCCTCAACGTCGGCAGTTGCGTTGTGCGCTTCTGCAAAAGGTTTATCAAATAAATAACTGTGTAACTCTGTTAATGTTGGCAATTTAAATCTTCCTCCACGACCTCCGGGAAGCTGCAATAATGAAGCCGTAACTTCTGTACAAGTATCTAGAACCGGCATTGTGCTCATTGGCGAATCTACACCCATTCTATGGAATTCAGCTCCCATAATATTAACATCGAAACCTAAATTCTGACCAACAATAAATTTAGTTTTACTTAAAGCAATATTAAATTTCTCCAAAACTTCTGCCAGCGTGATTCCATCAGCTTCCGCCAATTCAGTTGAGATTCCGTGAATACGCTCAGCATCATACGGAATATTAAATCCATCTGGTTTTACCAAATAATCCTGATGTTCAATAAGCTGTCCCATTTCATCATGAAGCTGCCATGCGATCTGAATACAGCGAGGCCAGTTATCAGAATCAGTTATTGGAGCATCCCAGCGTTTTGGTAATCCAGTAGTTTCGGTATCGAATATTAAATACATAAGTTTAAAAAGGCAAAATTAAAGTTCCAAAATCCAACTTTCACAACACATAAAACATTGATTATATGCGCTATACAAAATAGTAAAATATAGAATAGAGGAAATTCAAATTTAGTCTTTTTTTAAACAATTCAGCTAGTGAATTTGTTAAGAAAAGCACTTATTTTATTCCTTCCCTTTTACACAAACCATTAACGAAATCGCCAAATATGGAATATCTTTTAAAATAAAAAAATCAGTTATAGGAAAACCTTCTAGACTTTTAAAAATACCGGGAGTTGTAATTAAAAAACTCAATGTTGTAACAAATATAATAGCAGAAGCACATCCTGCATAAAGGCCGATTCTCTTAACAAATAAAGAAGCAAGTAATCCCAGCCCAGTAAGAACTTCAAAAATTCCGATAAAATTAGAAACCTGCTGTACTGACATAACTTTATACATCCAGCTCATTGCAAAATGATTCTCGACTAAACCTTTTATTGCTTCGGCTTCGACGACAGTAAATTTGAAAAGACCTACCCAGATTAAAATAATTACTGTTCCTAAAACTCCTAATGTGTAAGCGAATTGATTTAAATTCATGGCATATTTATTTAAAATTAGAGGTTTTAATATTAGAAGTTCTTTTTGAAAGTAATTGTCAGCTAGTTGTCATAATCAATCAATTTACCAATTATGATATTCTAATTTTCATTTAATTTCATTCTAAAAAACAAAAAAATACACTTCTTGGATGTCGTATTATTTTATCTAAAAAAAGACATTAAAAACGTTTCTAAAATCTAATTCTAAATGCCTGCAAAAGTGTTTAAACGTCTGATTTCAAAAACAAAAAAAAGAAACCAAAACTGGTAATTATTACTATTTTTACTCAATTTGTTACATATTTTCAAACAAAATACTCTTTTTCACAGCTATTTTGAAATAAATTTGCAAACTATCAAAACAAAAAACAATTAAGTAGGATTTAAGCAAAAAAAGAAAAACAAAATCAATTCCTTATACATTTTTAGACAAAAATTGAAGACAAAAAAAGCCATTTCGCAATTTGTATTTTAGTTTGGGTATCGTATATAATGAAATATTGAAATTGACGCCTTTGTATCTTTTTTTACTTTTGTTTTGCTATTATAATGAACAGGAAAATGCTGTAGTTATAGAAATTACATTTAAAAAAAATAAAAATGAGTAAGACATTATTTGACAAAGTATGGGATTCACATGTAGTGCGTAAAATTGAAGATGGACCAGATGTGTTTTTTATTGACCGCCATTTCATTCATGAAGTTACGAGTCCTGTTGCTTTTTTAGGATTAAAATCAAGAGGCGTTAACGTTTTATACCCGCAACGTACTTTTGCAACTGCAGATCACAATACACCAACCATAAACCAACATTTACCAGTTCAAGATCCGCTTTCTGCTAATCAGCTTCAAGCTCTTGAAGACAATGCAAACGAATACGGAATTTCACACTGGGGATTAGGTCACCAAAAAAATGGAATTGTACACGTAGTTGGTCCTGAAAACGGAATAACTTTGCCAGGTGCTACTATTGTTTGTGGTGATTCGCATACATCTACTCACGGTGCCTTTGGTGCTATTGCTTTTGGTATTGGAACTTCTGAGGTTGAGATGGTGCTTTCTACACAATGCATTATGCAGCCTAAACCAAAGAAAATGCGTATTAACGTAAATGGTCAATTAAGCAAAGGTGTTGGTCCAAAAGACGTTGCACTTTATATTATTGCTCAATTAACTACTTCTGGAGGTACAGGTTATTTTGTTGAATACGCTGGTGATGTTTTTGAAAACATGACTATGGAAGGTCGTATGACAGTTTGTAATCTAAGTATCGAAATGGGTGCTCGAGGCGGAATGATCGCTCCTGATCAAACTACTTTCGATTTCCTTGAAGGAAGATTATACGCTCCAAAAGGTGAAGCTTGGACAAAAGCTGTTGAATACTGGAAAACTTTAAAAACTGATGCTGATGCTGTATTTGATGCTGAGTTAAACATCAAGGCTTCAGACATTGAACCAATGATTACTTATGGTACTAACCCTGGAATGGGAATTGGTATTTCAAAACATATCCCAAGTGCAAAAGAAGTTGAAGGCGGTGAGGAAACTTACAAAAAATCTTTAGCTTATATGGGTTTCCATGAAGATGATGTGATGATTGGAAAACCTATTGATTATGTTTTCTTAGGAAGCTGTACAAATGGACGTATTGAAGATTTTAGAGCTTTCGCCGAAATTGTAAAAGGAAGAAAAAAAGCAGACAATGTTACCGCTTGGTTAGTTCCAGGTTCTCACGTTGTTGAAGCTCAAATTAAAGAAGAAGGTATCTTGGATATTTTAACCGAAGCTGGTTTCGTATTACGTCAACCGGGTTGTTCTGCTTGTTTAGCAATGAACGATGATAAAGTTCCTGCTGGAAAATATGCAGTAAGTACTTCAAACAGAAACTTTGAAGGTCGTCAAGGTCCTGGTTCAAGAACACTTCTTGCAAGTCCAATTATGGCTGCGGCAGCTGCTGTTACAGGAAAACTAACAGATCCGAGGGAATTATTCTAATTCCTGCTGTAAGCTTTAAGCAATAGGCTTTAAGCTTTTTACAGCAACTTAAAAAGGCTTACAGCTTATAGCCTAAAGCAAAAAAAAATTAATACACTGTAGGAAAAGCCTAAAGCTTACAGCCTACAGCCTAAAGCAAAAAAAATGGCATACGATAAATTTAATATACTTACCAGCAGTGCAGTGCCGCTGCCAATTGAGAACGTAGATACAGATCAAATCATCCCGGCTCGTTTCTTAAAAGCTACAAAACGTGAAGGTTTTGGAGACAACCTTTTTAGAGACTGGAGATATAACGGTGATGATACTCCAAAAGCAGATTTCGTTTTAAACGATTCTACTTATTCTGGAAAAATCCTTGTTGGAGGAAAAAACTTTGGTTCTGGATCCTCAAGAGAACACGCTGCTTGGGCAGTTTACGATTACGGTTTTAGAGCTGTAGTTTCAAGTTTCTTTGCAGATATCTTCAAAGGAAACTGCTTAAATATTGGTGTTCTGCCAGTTCAGGTTAGCCCTGAATTTGCTGAAACTATTTTCAAAGCGATTGAAGCTGATCCAAAAACAGAATTAGAAATAAATCTTCCAGAACAGACAATTACTTTATTGTCTACAGGACAACAAGAATCTTTTGCGATCAACGGATACAAAAAGAACAACATGATTAATGGCTTTGATGACATTGATTATTTACAAAATATCAAAGAAGATATCGTGGCTTTTGCCGATAAACTTCCTTACTAACCAACAACCAAAAAACAACCAACCCAAAAAGCAGTTACTCAAGCTCAGCCAAGGTTGACCTTAGTAACTGCTTTTTAACTATTTTTTGAATCGATACTAAGCTCAGAATGAACGACAACAACATTGTTTTACCTAAATTCTATTCAGAAATCAAGATTGATTCTGAAAAAATTTCGTTTTCAATGCCGTCAGATTTACAAACAGGAAGCTTTCTAAGAACATTAATTGCATCCAAAAAAGACGGTCACTTTTTAGAATTAGGAACTGGAACAGGATTATCGCTTGCATGGATGATTGAAGGAATGAACGAAAATTCAAACTTAATTTCCATTGATAATTTGGCAGAATATCAAAATGTTGCCAAAAAGTATTTTCAAAAATCAAACGTTTCTTTTGTTTGCGATGATGCCGAAAAATGGATTTTAAATTACAACGGAGAAAAGTTTGATTTAATTTTTGCTGATGCCTGGCCCGGCAAATATGCTGTTCTAGAAGAAACTTTGCAACTATTGAAACCAGGAGGAATTTATTTAATCGATGATATGTTACCGCAAAAAAACTGGCCAAAAAATCATGATAAAAATGTCGAAATTCTTATTCAAGATTTAGAAAAAAGAAATGACATTCAACTTACAAAAATGTGCTGGTCAACAGGTTTGATTCTGATAACAAAAAAATAAAATACAAACTATCAGCTTATCATTAAAAAGCTAACAATATAATAATGGAAAAAAGAAAAATTGAAATAATGGATACAACACTCCGTGATGGCGAACAAACCTCGGGAGTATCTTTTTCTGCTGCAGAAAAACTAACCATTGCACAATTGTTGTTGGAGGAATTAAATATTGATAGAATCGAAATTGCTTCGGCACGTGTAAGTGAAGGAGAATTTCAAGCTGTAAAAGGCATTACTTCCTGGGCTGAAGAAAGAGGATATATTAACAGAATTGAAGTACTGTCGTTTGTTGATGGAGGCGTTTCGATTGAATGGATGAAAAAAGCCGGTGCCAAAGTGCAGAATTTATTGACCAAAGGCTCAATGAATCACTTAACACATCAACTAAAGAAAACACCTGAACAGCATTTTTCTGAAATTGCACAAATTATCGCTTTAGCGAAAGAAAATGATATTGAAACGAACGTTTACTTAGAAGATTGGAGCAACGGAATGCGAAATTCTCCTGAATATGTTTTTCAATTTCTGGATTTCTTGTCGACGCAGCCAGTAAAAAGAATTCTACTTCCTGATACTTTAGGCGTTTTAATTCCGTCCTTGGCTTTTGAATTTATTTCTAAAATCAGAACAAAATATCCTGATGTTCATTTCGATTTTCATGCGCATAACGATTACGATTTAAGTGTTGCCAATGTTATGGAAGCTATAAAAGCCGGCATAAACGGACTTCATGTAACGGTAAACGGAATGGGAGAACGAGCAGGAAATGCACCGCTTGAAAGCACTGTTGCCGTTATAAACGATTATTTGCCAGAAGTAAGCATAAACATCAAAGAAACTTCTTTATATTCTGTAAGTAAATTGGTGGAAACTTTTACAGGATATAGAATCCCGGCTAACAAACCAATCGTTGGGGATAATGTTTTTACACAAACAGCTGGAATTCATGCTGATGGCGATAATAAAAACAATTTATATTTTAATGATTTGCTTCCGGAGCGCTTCGGAAGAAAAAGAAAATACGCTCTCGGAAAAACTTCTGGAAAAGCCAATATCGAAAAAAACCTTCAGGAATTAGGTTTAAAACTAAACAACGAAGATTTGAAATTGGTTACCCAAAGAATTATCGAATTGGGCGATAAAAAAGAAACTGTAACTAAGGAAGATCTTCCATACATTATTTCAGATGTTTTGGATAGTCATACTTACGAAGAAAAAATAAAAATTGAGTCCTATATATTAGTACACTCAAAAGGAATGCGTCCGTCTACGACTTTGTGTTTAAAATTTGGCGATGAAATCATCGAAGAAAATGCGCAGGGAGATGGTCAGTTTGACGCTTTTATGAATGCTTTGTCTAAGATTTACAAAAGCAAAAAATTAACGCTTCCAAAATTAATTGATTACGCAGTTAGAATCCCACCAGGAAGTAGTTCTGATGCGTTGTGCGAAACCATTATTACGTGGACAAACAACGAAAAAGAATTTAAAACCCGCGGATTAGATTCTGATCAAACTGTTGCGGCGATCATCGCAACGCAAAAAATGCTGAATGTAATTGCCGATTAGAGGTACAAAGGTTCAGAGGCGCAAAGGAACAGAGGTTTTAAAATCTTGTTCCAAACCTTTGAACCTTTGAGCCTTTGCCACTATGAACCTTAAATAACACATATAGAATGAAATTAAACATAGCCCTTTTAGCCGGAGACGGAATCGGACCAGAAGTAATAAATGAAGCTGTAAAAGTATCTGATGCTATTGCACAAAAATTTGGACATGAAATCACTTGGAAACCAGCTTTAACCGGTGCTGCCGCAATTGATGCTGTAGGCGAACCTTATCCAGATTCAACACACGAAGTTTGTAAAAATGCTGATGCCGTTCTTTTTGGAGCAATTGGCCATCCTAAATATGATAACGATCCTTCTGCTCCAGTACGACCAGAACAAGGTTTGTTAAAAATGCGTAAAGCATTAGGTTTGTTCGCAAACGTAAGACCAACTTTTACGTTCCCTTCATTATTAGATAAATCTCCATTAAAAAGAGAAAGAATCGAAGGAACTGACTTAGTTTTCTTAAGAGAATTAACTGGCGGAATTTACTTTGGAGAAAAAGGAAGAAAAGATAACGGAGATACCGCTTACGACAACTGTGTTTACACAAGAGCAGAAGTTCAGCGTTTAGCTAAAAAAGGTTTCGAATTAGCGATGACACGTTCTAAAAAATTATGCTGCGTTGACAAAGCAAACGTTTTAGAAACTTCACGCTTATGGAGAGAAACAGTTCAGGCAATGGAAAAAGAGTATCCAGAGGTTGAAGTTAGCTACGAATTTGTTGATGCTGTAGCAATGCGTTTGGTTCAATGGCCAAACTCTTATGATGTATTAATTACAGAAAACTTATTTGGAGATATTTTAACAGATGAAGCTTCTGTAATTTCAGGTTCAATGGGCTTAATGCCTTCTGCTTCTATGGGAGCTGAAGTATCTTTGTTTGAACCAATTCACGGTTCTTATCCGCAAGCAACTGGATTGAACATCGCTAACCCAATGGCTACTATTTTATCTGCCGCTATGATGTTCGAAAACTTCGGATTGATGGAAGAAGGAAAAGCAATGAGAGACGCTGTAAACAAAGCTTTAGAAGCAGGAATAGTTACTGAAGATTTAGCCGATGGTGGCAAAGCATACGGCACTAAAGAAGTTGGTGACTGGTTAGCTGCGAATGTATAATTATGTTTATCGTAGAGGCGCACTGCAGTGCGTCTCCTCGGTATGTTAGATGCACTGCAGTGCGCCTCTACAGAAAAATTACCACATAAAAAAAAGGGATCAACTTTCGTTGATCCCTTTTATATATTTAGAAAAAAATATTAATATCCTCCTCTGTTACCACCACGGTCGTTTCCACCACGGTTGTTTCCGTAACCTCCGCGAGAATCACCTCCACGGTTGTTATTGAAGCTTCTTCTTTCACCTTCAGGTTTTGGTTCAGATTTATTTACAACAATTGTACGACCTTGAACAGTAGCACCGTTCAACTCATCAATTGCTTTTTGAGCTTCAGCATCGTTTGGCATCTCAACAAAACCAAAACCTTTGCTTCTTCCAGTAAATTTATCAGTGATAATTTTAACTGAATCAACTGCTCCATAAGCCTCGAAAGACTCTCTTAAATCTGCTTCCTCAATACTGAATGGAAGGCTTCCAACAAAAATGTTCATATGTACTTATTTATAATAATGTAGCAAATGTAGTCTTATTTTTCTGTAATCTACTATATATTAGTTTATTTATGTTTTTATTTTGATTTTAATAATTCCTCTATAAAATCTATGTCTGAGAAAAAAACTACAACTTATTTTCTATAGCACTCACTTCAATTGGCACTTTATAAAAGACTCCTTCTTTAAAGTTAATCTTGGGCTTTTCAATATTAGTTTCATCATTGTTTTCTGCAGTAAATTTAAACGTTCCAGAAATTGTATGGTTTACGTTATCATAATCAGTAACAACTATTTGTCCGCTGCCTTTATCTGTACCTGTTGAAAATGCAGACAATTCTGTAGACAGCTTATTTTCGTATGATGCCTTAGAAAATTCATCATTACCCAAAGCAAAAGTTTGCTCTGCAGTCGAAGCCATTTGCAAAATAACCTTTTCATATCCTAAAGAACCTTCTACCACTATACTGCCGTTTTCACCTAAATGTGCTTTATAACTTTGAGCTCTCCAAAAAACATTTTCTTTTAAGCCTTGAAAAGCAGGATTATTGAACTTTACATCTTCTGTACAAGATGCGACAATAAAAAAAAGCGATAAAAAATAAAAGTATTTTTTCATATCTAAGTCAATTTGGTGCAAAAATACCGCATTAAGTGATAATTGCCTCAATAATAAGATCGAAAAAGGCAAAAAAACAATAAAATTGGAATGGAAATGCATTTAATACTTTTTGAAACGTATTATTGATAAAAAAATTATATCTTTGCGCCCTTAATTAACAGAGGTCGAGTACCTCAAAATTTAATCAATAAGATTATGTCAGTAAAAATTAGATTACAAAGACACGGTAAAAAAGGAAAACCTTTTTACTGGGTTGTAGCTGCAGATGCACGCTCAAAAAGAGATGGTAAATACTTAGAGAAAATCGGTACTTACAATCCAAACACTAACCCAGCAACTGTTGAGTTAAACCTTGACAGCGCAGTTAAATGGTTACACAATGGTGCACAACCAACTGATACTGCTAGAGCTATTCTTTCTTACAAAGGTGCTTTATTGAAACACCACCTTGATGGAGGTATTCGTAAAGGTGCTTTAACTCAAGAACAAGCTGATGCTAAATTAGCTGCTTGGTTAGAGGCTAAAGCTGGAAAAGTTGATGCTAAAAAAGACGGTTTATCAAAAGCGCAAGCTGATGTTAAAGCTAAAGCTTTAAAAGCTGAAAAAGAAGTTAACGCTAAACGTTTAGCTGCTGCGGCTCAGGCTGAAGCTGACGCTATCGCTGCTGCAACTCCTGCAGTTGAAGAAGTTGCTGAAGTAGAAGCATCTACTGAAGAAGCTCCTGCTGCTGAAGAGAATAACGAAACAACTGAAGCATAATTTTACTTAGCGATAATGCGTAAAGAAGAATGTTTTTATTTAGGTAAAATCGCTAAAAAATTTAGTTTCAAAGGTGAAGTTCTGATCTATTTAGACACAGACGAACCTGAGTTATACGAAAATCTGGAATCAGTGTTTGTTGAACATAACAAACACTTGGTTCCTTTTTTTATTGAAACAAGTTCTTTACACAAAAACGACTTTCTTAGAGTTCGTTTTGAAGATGTAAATACCGAAGAAGATGCAGATGCCTTAGTTGGAAATGCTGTTTATCTTCCTTTAACTATGCTGCCTAAACTTTCTGGCAACAAATTCTATTTTCACGAAGTAATTGGTTTTGAAATCGAAGATCAGCGTTTAGGTGTTTTTGGAAAAATTACTTCTATTAATGATTCTTCTGCACAGCCGCTTTTTGAAGTTTTAAATGGCAATGTAGAAATTTTAGTTCCAATGATTGATCATTTCTTGGTAAAAATTGATCGTGAGAATAAAAAAGTAATCATGAACCTTCCAGAAGGATTGGTAGAAATGTACTTGTAAAAGTTGATTTGTTTAATCGGTTAATTGTTTAATCGAAAACTAAACTTTCTATTAAAAACCTTTTTCATAAAATATAAATCACAATGTTTCAGTTCAAGCAATTCTCTATTAATCAAGATCGTTGTGCAATGAAAGTAGGCACTGATGGCGTTTTATTGGGCTCTTGGGCTCCAATAAATCACAATCCATTTAGTATTTTAGACGTTGGTGCAGGAACTGGAATTATAGCTTTAATGCTTGCGCAGAGAACAAATGCGGAACAAATTGATGCTCTTGAAATTGATGAAGAAGCTTATGAACAAGCGGTAGAAAATTTCGAAAATTCTCCTTGGGGCGATCGTTTATTTTGTTTTCATGCTGGTTTAGATGAATTTATAGAAGAACCGGAAGACGAATATGATTTAATTGTTTCCAATCCGCCTTTTTATGCCGAAGATTATAAAACAGAAAATGAACAACGCGATTTAGCACGCTTTCAAGATGCAATGCCTTTTGAAGAACTTGTTGAAGCAGCCGATTTATTATTATCAGAAAACGGAATATTTGCTTTAATCCTTCCTTTTAAAGAAGAAGAAAAAATTATCGCCTTAGCAAAAGAATCTGAATTATATCCCCTGAAAATTACTCGAGTAAAAGGAACTCCCGCTTCAGCTGTAAAACGTAGTTTATTGGCTTTTAGTCGAAATGAAAATTCTGAAATCGAAATTGATGAATTAGTTATCGAAATTGATCGCCACGTTTATACTCCAGAATATATTGAACTTACAAAAGATTTTTATTTGAAATTCTAAACCTGCTCAAATATACTTTTGAACTGATATAAAATCCTTTCGATTAATCGAAGATCCTCTGTTACAATTTCAGCGCTTCCTTTCATTTCCTGCTGAAATACGATTTGCTTTTTATAGGATGTTTCTAATCCGTTTGGCAGTTCAACATCTAGCAATATATTTCCATCTTTATCGGGCACCAACGAAATATTACGGATTTTACCTTTCAGAACACCAAATTCTCTATCTGGAAAATTAGCTAAACGAATATTTACTCGCTGTCCAACTTTTATCTTCCCTGAATTTAAAGCAGGAGCTTTTACTTTTCCTATAAAGCCATTTTTAGCATCAGGAATAATCGAAAAAACATTATCTCCCGCATTTATCGTTTGATTTTCTGTCCAAACTTGTAAAAAAGTAACCGTTCCGCTGATTGACGATTTTAGTGTATAGGTTAGTTCCCAATCCTTAATCACTTTTTTAAGCTGATAAAATGACTGCGCCATGTTTCGCCCTAAATTCACTTCCTCTTTGGTGCTGTTTATCTGCGAATTCTGACTTGATTTTGTGTTATCAATCAAAGAGGACTTTAATTGTGAAATCGAAGCTAAAAGGCTTCGATAATTCTTCTGTGCTTGCAGGAAACTCAATTTCTTTGCTTCCATTTCCTGAGCCGAAATAATACCTTTTGTAAAAAGGACTTCGAAACGGGCAACTTCATTTTTTTGAAGCTGAAGTTCGCTTTCGTTAATCAATTTTTGCTGCTGCAGAATATCTAATCGTTCTTTTATTTGAATTTTCTCAGAAACTTGCGCTCTGTTTTCAATTGCAAATGGCTGTAAATCATGATTTAATTCCTGCGCTTGATAATCTTTTTGAAAAACTGCGTAAGCACTTTCAATTTCACCCAATTGTGTGTTTTTTAATTGTGCAAATGGGAATTCTTTTTTAGGATCATTAATGTTGTAACTGTCCGTTATGCTTTTTAGTAAAAAAACATCTTTATAATTGGCTGTGTTTTCAATTATTGCCAATGTTGTATTCTTAGAAACAATTGTTTTATCTTTTACCAAAATAGCTTCAATCCTTCCTGAGGACTTTGAAACTATTTTTTCTGGCGGAATATTGGTTGTAATTACAATTTCGGTATTTACAACATCTGGATATTTTATAAACCAGGAAACAAAAAAGAGAAGCACTATAATTACAAATATCAAAACCGTTCCCCATCGAATCATCCAATGCGGTACTTTGGTGAGAATGTCTTGAACTTCTTCGCTTCTTAATTCGAATGTGTTATGTTCTTCTGCCATAATTAATTTCCTAACTGCAATTGATTTTTAACCAATTCAAAATAATTTCCTTTTTGTTCTACCAAAGAGGTATGAGATCCTATTTCTATAATTTTTCCTTTATCCAAAACTACAATCTGATCTGCATTCATAACCGTACTTAACCGATGCGCAATTACGACTACAGTTTTATTTTCAAAAAACAAACCTAGCTTTCTCATTATTTCCTTCTCATTATTTGCATCCAAAGCTGATGTTGCTTCATCAAAAAATAAAATTTCGGGGTCTTTATAAACGGCTCTTGCAATTAATAGCCTTTGTTTTTGTCCAGTACTCATCCCTACCCCTTCTGCTCCAATTTTTGTATTATAACCAAGCGGCAATTCGCTGATGTACTCTTTAATATTTGCCACATCAGCCGCATAAACCAATCGTTCTTTATTAATTACATCAACTCCAAAAGCAATATTATTGGCAATGGTATCACTAAAAATAAAGCCTTCCTGCATGACTGCGCCAATATTAGAACGCCATGCTTTTTGAGAAATATTTTTCAGCTGTGCATTTCCAATAGTAATCTCTCCTTTTTCAGGCTCATAAAACTTAAGCAGCAACTTCATCAAAGTAGTTTTACCGCTTCCGCTGACGCCCACTATAGCAGTTATTTTATTTGGCGGAATCACAAGACTTAAGTTATCTAAAACAGGAATATCAGAGCCTAAATAGCGGTACGAAATATTCTTGATTTCGATTGGAGCATCAAATGGAACATCATTTGTTTGATGAACTTCCTGCTGTGTTTCATCTTCTTTTTCATGAATTTCAGACAATCTTGCCAATGATATTTTTGCATCCTGCAGTTCTCTAACAAATTCAATAAGCTGTGTTACCGGCCCATTTAAACTACCTACAATAGAACTGATTGCCAGCATCATCCCCAATGTAATTGAACCGTCGATGACTAATTTTGCCGATAGAAAGATGATAAAAATATTCTTTAATTCGTTGATGACCGAGGAGCCAATTGTTTGTGTTTGCTCTAAAACCAACCCTTTTATCGAAACTCTAAACAATCTAGCCTGCACATACTCCCAGCCCCAGCGTTTTTGTTTTTCGGCATTGTGGAGTTTAATTTCCTGCATTCCGTTTATAAGTTCCATCACTTTGCTTTGCTCCTGAGAAACCTCGGCAAAACGTTTATAATCTAAAATTTCTCTTCGTTTTAAAAACAAGGTTATCCATCCAAAATAAAGAAGACTTCCAACAAAAAAGACTAAGAATATCTTTAGATTGAAATAGGCCAAAACGGCTCCCATTACAAACATATTTATAACAGAAAACAAGACGTTTAATGAAGATGTGGTTAGGATTTTCTCAATTCGGCGATGGTCATTTATACGCTGCATAATATCACCCGTCATTCGCACATCAAAAAATGAAATGGGCAGATTCATTAGTTTAATAAAGAAATCTGAAATAAGTGAAATATTAATACGGGTTGAAAGATGCAGTAAAATCCAACTCCTGATAAGTTCTAAACCTGTTCTTCCTGCAAATAGAAATAACTGCGCAAAAAGAATTAGATAAACGAAATGAATATTCTGATTCTGTATTCCAATATCGACAATACTTTGCGTTAGGAATGGAAAAATAAGCTGCAGCAAACTGCTTGCTAATAAACCTATAGACAATTGAATCAAAAATGATTTATAGCGAAGTACATATTGCGAAAGTAATCCAAAGCCAATTCCTTTACCATCTTCCTTATCAAATTCAGATTGGAAAAATTTTGGTGTGGCCTCAATCAATAAAGCAATACCTTCTTGAGTCGAATCATCGGCGTTGTTTCCAATCCAAAATTTAAGAAAATCCTCTTTATTATATTCAATTAAACCAAAAGCAGGATCTGATATATAATAAATCCCTTTTTTTATTTTGTAAAGTACTACATAATGGTTTTTGTTCCAATGTAAAATGCACGGAAGCGGCGCTTCTTCAAGTCGTTCTGCACTTAATTTTACGCCTAAAGTTCTAAAACCAATTTTTTCTGCAGCATCACTCAAAAAAAGCAAATTACTTCCCTCACGAGTCGTTTCGCTTGCATCGCGCAGCTCCTGAATATTAATTGTTTTACCATAATGTTTGGCTATAATCTTTAAACATGTTGGCCCGCAATCTTTAAAATCTGCTTGTTTGTAACTGGTGAATTTTTTCAACTCTGCTATTTGGGTTTATTCATAACAATATTATACAAAAAATCTTAAAATATAAATCAGTCTTTAATTAATCAACTAAATTTCACCTTTTATAATTGGTTTTCTACTAATCTATAAAAAAGCAAGAAAGCTTTGTTAAAAAACAACAAAGCTTTCTTTACTTTAAATATATTTTATGGTTAGCTGTCTAGCGGACAACCGTCCTCAATAACCGAAGCACAAGTTTCACCATCGCCTGGACGTATAATACCTGCAAAAATATTTGTTCCTGGACAATAACAGGCCTCTATCCCAGGTCCTCCGCCCATAATGTTTTTCTTTTCATTAACTCCTAAAACTTCAATACCAATTAAATCTTTTAATTTTTTCATGATTTGTTTTTTTGATTTGTTAATACTTCAATCATTTTAAGACAGTCGAAGCCTCTGTCTGTTTAACTTAAAAACATTGTAGTATTTTTATTACTATTAAATTCTATGACAAAAAAAAGAGAGAACTAGTCCTCCCATAAATATAAAATACTGCTTGCAGCATCATTTCTCTAGGAGATGGCACTTGATCAGCCCTAACCAAATAAAACTAACCCAGTGACCACTTTTCCTGAGAATCCCGACATCAATCATCAATGTGGGGATATTTGCTCAATGTTCCACGATCGAGCGCCTACAAATTAAAAAAAACATGACTAAATTTTAAAAAAGGCTGTTTCTATATTACTTTATATAAGTTTCAAAAATTAACCAAAAGCAAAATTTTTATAAACTCTCATCCAATATCAAAGTATATGCAATTATGGTTCTAAATACTTATAAATACACTACAACTTTTTACTGGTTTTGAATAGTATTATTAACTAAAAAATGCTCCGAATGTTTTTATTCAAATGGAAACTTACAATTCCCTGTACTACCTTCATTCAGTGCTGGGATTGTTCCATCAGGGCAATATGAAAAACAAGAATTACTGCCTGTACCAGGACAAGGACAACGACAATTTGATGGAGGATTAATTGGGCCTCCTCCTTTTATATTTTTTTGCTCAGCTGCACTTAGCAAAAAAGTGTCTTTTTGGTTTAAAATGTTTTTTAACATAGTTTTTTGTTTTATTGTTAATACTTCAATTATTCTAACACCTCTGATTATATATCACTTTATTATAGCAATTCGACTATACTTTGTTTTACTATAAAAAAAGGAAGAACTATTTCTATTACCACTATATCTTACTAAAACCATTCTTTCTCTAGGAGATGGCACTTGATCAGCCTAACCAAATAAAACCAATCGAGTGACCACTTTTCCTGAGAATCCCGACACCAATCATCAATGTGGGGATATTTGCTCAATGTTCCACGATCGAGCGCCTACAAATTAAAAAAAACATGACTAAATTTTAAAAAAGGCTGTATGTATATAACTTTAAATAATTTCAAAAAATTAGCAGCATAAACGATTAGTATCGCAAATACCAGCTTCCATATTTATTGGACATGTCCCGCCGCTTGGTATCAACACACATCCGGCTTCTATTGCATATACCCAGCATTCTGGAATACCGCCTTTTATTGTTTTCTGCTCACTTTTACTAATATGCTGAGCATGTTTCAGATTTAAAATTTTCTTTAACATTACTATTTGAATTTATTTTCGAATCTTTTTACAATTGCATAATCTTAATTTACACTAGCGTAATTCAAATCTAACGAGTAATACTCTGCACAATCTTCAAAGGTCAAACCTGATCTACTATACCATGTGTCACATTTTGGACTAGTTTCTTTAACGTTTGTACCTACTATTGTTTTTTGTTCACTGGCGGTTATCTCTTGCGATCCTTCCAGATTTAAGATGTTTTTTAACATAACTCTTGATTTATTCGGTTTGGGGGTAACTCTATTCTTATTCTATTTGAAACTAAGCTGTTTTTTCAAGAACAGCTTCTTTCGGTTCTGCAAAATCATTTAAAAAGTACTTCAATTCATTTAGCTCATATTCGTTTGGAAACAAGCTCTCATTTACAATTTTCACTGGAGTATAATTAAAGTTATTTTTAGAACACCATTCATACTGCTTATTTATTTCTTGTTTAACAACCATACTCACTGAATCAACATTCCATTTTTTCAACCATTTTTTCAGACTCATTTTTTTAATATGCCAATCTGAAATTGCTTCGACTGTTTTTCCTGGAGTTGATCTGTTTATTGACAAAAGCCTTTCGACAACAACTTTATATGGATTATCAACATTTTCAGGATTAACATTAAATAATACGTTCAAAAATATTTTATCCGGAAATTTCAATACTAAGTCAAAAGCTTCTTGAAATGTTTTATGACAGTGTACACAACTTGGACTTACGATTACAGTAAGTTTTACAGCGGCACTTCTATTTCCAAAATTTAATCCTCGCAAATCTTCAAGTCCATTTGTATAAGAAACTTTTTTAGACAGGAAATCAAGTAATGAATAATTTCTTTTAAACTTCTTTAGCTCTTTTAAAGTGTTTTCATTATTAAGAACGTCTTTAGCAATTGATTTTATAACAAACCAAATTGGCACAAGAAGAACTAAAGAAAAAAGAAATGGAAAAATCGTCTCGAAACTAAAATTCAAAGTGAACAAGTCTGAAGAAAACCAAATTAAACTTTGAGTAAAAATTAAAAACGAAACCATTAAACACATTACACACCATTTTTGAAGTTCAAATTTTTGAATCCATATAGATGATACGATCACAGGAATTGCTAATAAACTCAAGAATCCCACAAAAACAGATGAACTTAAAGGCTGCACTAAAATTGCTATAAATGATGCTCCAAAGAAAAGCAGCGGGAGATCAGAAAAACTAATCCATTTGTCACTATAATGTTCATCAAAATTTAATACTGAGCTGCATGATGAATTTGCACTTAGATTACAGAACTTTGAAATAACACCATTTTTAAAACCCAGTTTTTCCTGAACGATCAAAATACTAACAATTAATCCCAAAGCCGAGGTTAGTAAAAATATGATGCTATAAAAAGTATATGTATTATAAAAGAACGACAACCCTGCTAAAAGAAAAAATGGCAAGAAGTATTTTAATCCGCTCAATTCAACTTTTAAATTTTCTCTTGCAACAACATTATTAGGTTCGATTGCTACAATTACTCCGTTCCAATCTAAAAGAAATTTATCATATGATATTTTCTGAACTCCTTTTTTAATAGTACTAATTCGAACAAAGTTTTTTGCTCGCTCAACCAATGTTAATTCATCTTTAAAATAAGCCAAAAAATTTGAAGGCAAATCAACGATCTGCTCTTTAGAAACTCTTACTGCAGCATTCTCGATTGACAGTAAATCGAAAGAATCTGTTATGGCAAATAAACTTGGATAATTAGGATGAGAAAGAAACAAATCCTTAAACTCATTTTTCACTTCTGAGTATCTGTTTATTTGAAGAAATTTTTGAATAAGTTTTAACATCCTTTGGACTGGTTTAAATCATAATTACAGTACAAATATTGCTGTTTTTATTCAAAAAATAATCCTAAAAGCACACATTTTATCAATTATACTACATACAATTTATAAATTATAACTAGTACAATAAGGTGTTCAAATTGCTACAAATCAGGTCGTTACAAATCAAAATAACCATTCAAAAACCTCAAAACCCTAATTTCGATCAAGGGTTTCTCATTTTATCTAGTTTTGACAAATCAGAAAACATAAAATGCAAAAACGCAACAAATCACAAACTAAATTTTAAAGATTTCTGAGTAAAAAAAACATCTAAAAATTGTAAAAAATCAAGGTTCAAAAAAGAAGATTTGCCGCCCTTAAAATCTTTCAAATGATCTGCAAAAACAATTTTTGAGCTATTCATTCAACTAAAAAAAATACCCAAAAACTCCAAATCTTGACAGAAGGCCTACTGCATTTATTAAAAAATTAGCAACCCTAAAAACACCAAATCATGTCAAATCTGAAACAAAAACTAGACGATTTTAAAGGAGAAAAATTATCTGAAAAACAACAAAAAATAGTAAAAGGAGGAGGAATTACACCATCCTCTATCGACCCTGGAAAAGGAGGATTGGGAGGTACCAATTAAAAAAAATCTTAAAAAAACTCCAAATCTTGATTAAAACCTACCCCTGTTTTAAAAACCCACAACACTAAAAACACTAAAACATGTCAAATCAAAAATTAAAATTCGAAGATTTTCAAGGAGAAAAATTATCTAGAAACCAACAAAAAACGGTAAGAGGAGGTGATGATAATGATATAGATATAACTCCGCCGCCGCCGCCAGTTGATCCTGGAAAAGGAGGATTAGGAGGAGTAAACTAAAAGTTTCTCTTAAAACACACCTTTATTCAAAACAAGAATACTACACTTTTAAAACCCACAACACTAAAAATATCAAATCATGTCAAATCAAAAATTAAAATTCGAAGATTTTCAAGGAAAAGAATTATCAAAACAACAACAACAAATGGTACGAGGAGGAGACGATAATAATACGGATGAAACTCCTCCAACTCCTGTTGATCCTGGAAAAGGAGGCTTAGGAGGTGCTAATTAAAATTTGATTCGTAGAAATGTTACTTTGAGTAACTATCTCACTAAATATTATTCGCAAACTGAGCTGGAGATACTCCAGTTCTTTTGCGAAACGATTTAGCAAAAGAAACAGCATTTTTAAAACCAACACTTTCTGCGATAGCCTGTGTAGAATACTTTCGATACATATGATTGGTAATCATTTCGTTAATTACATAATTAATTTTCAACTCGTTCGAATACTCTCCAAATGATTTACCAAATCGTTTATTAACTACATAAGACAAATAAGTTGTATTTGTTTTTATTTTCTTAGCTACATAAGGCAATGTAAAATCGGCATTTAAGTACTCTAATTTACTCTCGAGAGCCAATAATTTTTCAACAATTTTGTTTTCTTTAGCTTCGTCAATACTTAAAGGAATGTTTTCTTTTTTGAGTTGTGCTTCTTCCAATTCTAGAACTTCTTCTTGTATTTCTGGCTGCGACTCAACTAATTCGTTGTTGTTTTTCTTCTCGATATTTGCCTTAAATTCTTCAATTAAAGCATTCATTTTTTTATGTGCCTTATTTTTATCTCTAATATTTTTAATTAACAAGAATACCACACTTACAAATACTAATACATAAAAAACCTTAAGACCTCTATTTATCAGAACTTCATTTTTATACCTTTCTTCAATAGTAACCATCTCGTCAGTAAGATTGTGCACACCTTGTTTATAGTTAACTTCTAAAGCTTCAGCACTTAACTTTTCCTCAAACTTCTCATAATTATCCAAATAAATCCTTGAGTGCTTATAAGCAAGTTCTGGTTTATTTTGAATATTGTAAATTTTTGCTTGGTAATAATTCGATTTTAAATAATCGATAGCATTAGCATTCGTAATTGCAGAAATCGAATCACATTTTTTGAAAAAAACCAATGCTTTATCGTACTTTTTAGTTGTAAAATAAATATCGCCTAAATTATAATTGGCAACACACAATATATCTTTCTGATTATTTTGACTGGATAGAAAGACGACATCATAATATGTTTTTTCGGCATTTTTATAATCGCCTTTCCAATTATAGACATTCCCTAAACTTAGTTTTGCTACTATTTTATTAGAAGCAAAATTTTGAGAATAATTTATGGTTTTTTTGTAGTAATATTCGGCAGAATCAAGCAAATGTCTTTTACTTGAATTTTTCATAAAGTAGCTTTCATAGGAACTCGCCAAACTCCGATTGAGATTACTTTTAAGATTTAAAAATTGATCTTTAGTAAAAACACTTTCATTTGCGTCAACAAAGCGATCAATTTGCTTTACATTTTTAATTGATAATTGATAATTTCCTACTGCCTCATTTACTAAAGCAATATTCATCTTGAACTTAACCAGTTGTTTTACATCATTAATTTGTAAAGACAACTTCATTCCTTCTTGGTAAATTTCCAGCGCTTTCCCATAATTACCTCGATAGGTCTCAGCCAACCCTCCATAATTATAGATATAAGATTTGAGCTGCGTCTTTTCTTTCGAATCCGGTATCTTTTCTAAATATTGTAAAGCTGCTTTATAACTTTCCTTAGATTTTTTTGAATCACCCTTAAGCTGAAACATAGCGGTCATCGATCCATTTGCAAAAGCCAAATGTTTATAATTCTTCGATCTTGCCATTTGTGAAGCATATACAAGAGCACTGTCGACATTTGCATTAAAATTTAGTCGAATTTTTTCTTGCAATAATAAATACTCCTTCTCGTTCATTACATTTGATTCTTGAGCAAATGCATTATTAAGAACAAAAAGAAGTAGAAAAGAGATGATCAGCCTCATTCATTTTATGTTTTGGAATCTCAAAATTAGGTTATAAATTATCAATAAACTAAAAATAATTTACCTTATTTGTGATTATTTTATAACTAATACTTGTAAATATAACAATTTTACTTCATTTTGTTATATTTATATTGCGTAAATTTGTTTAGTAAAACTATACAAAAATGAAACCAGATTTATTTCAAGCTCCAGATTATTACAATCTTGATGATTTATTAACAGACGAACACAAATTAGTGAGAGAGTCTGCACGTGCATGGGTTAAAAGAGAAGTTTCCCCTATTATTGAGGAATTTGCTCAAAAAGCAGAATTCCCAAAACAGATCATAAAAGGACTGGGAGAAATTGGCGGATTTGGACCTTATATTCCAGTAGAATATGGCGGTGCAGGTTTAGACCAAATTTCGTATGGTTTAATTATGCAGGAAATAGAACGAGGTGATTCTGGAGTAAGATCTACATCATCTGTTCAATCTTCATTAGTAATGTATCCTATTTGGAAGTATGGAAATGAAGAGCAGCGAATGAGGTTTTTACCAAAACTGGCAACAGGTGAATATATAGGATGTTTTGGTTTAACTGAACCAGATCACGGATCTGATCCCGGAAGCATGATTACCAATTTTAAAGATATGGGTGATCATTATCTTTTAAATGGTGCCAAAATGTGGATTTCTAATGCACCTTTTGCTGATATTGCAATTGTTTGGGCAAAAAATGAAGAAGGCCGCATTCATGGTTTAATTGTAGAACGTGGTATGGAAGGTTTTACAACTCCTGAAACTCATAATAAATGGTCACTTCGCGCCTCTTCAACTGGAGAATTGATTTTTGATAATGTAAAAGTGCCGAAAGAAAATCTTTTACCAAACAAATCTGGTTTAGGTGCACCGCTTGGCTGTTTAGATTCTGCTCGATACGGAATTGCGTGGGGAGCAATTGGAGCAGCAATGGACTGTTATGACACTGCTTTAAGATATGCTAAAGAAAGAATCCAGTTTGGAAAACCAATTGGAGGAACACAATTACAGCAGAAAAAACTAGCCGAAATGATTACCGAAATTACAAAAGCACAATTATTAACTTGGCGTTTAGGAGTTTTAAGAAACGAAGGGAAAGCGACGACAGCTCAAATTTCGATGGCAAAACGCAACAACGTCAATATGGCGATTCAAATTGCTCGCGAAGCCAGACAAATGCTGGGCGGAATGGGAATTACCGGCGAATATTCAATTATGCGCCATATGATGAATCTTGAAAGTGTTATTACTTATGAAGGAACTCACGACATACATTTACTAATAACTGGAATGGATGTAACTGGAATTTCGGCATTTAAATAATAAACAACTATTAAATTATACACAAAATCAATTTAAAAGGCTTCTTCTTACCAGGAAGCTTTTTATCTTTGTATAAAATTTTCGTACATGAATATTGAAACTATACACAATAGCATTCAACCTCAAAAAGAGCAGCTTTTAAAACATTCTTTATACAACAAAATACACAGCATTGATGATCTGCATACTTTCTTAGAAAATCATGTTTTTGCTGTATGGGACTTTATGTCTTTATTAAAAGCTTTACAAGCCAAACTTACTTGTACAACAACGCCTTGGTTTGCTACCAAAAACCCTGAAACAAGATATCTAATTAATGAAATTGTTTTAGCAGAAGAAACAGACTTAAGCATAGACGGCAGAAGACAAAGTCACTATGAAATGTATCTTGAAGCGATGGAAGACTGTGGTGCAGATACAACTGAAATTACTAAATTTTTGAATGAAGTAAATTCGCTTCATAATATTTTTGTTGCCATAAAACAAAGTTCTGTTCATCCTGAAATAAAATCTTTCTTAGATTTTACTTTTAGAGTTATTGAAGAAGGAAAACCGCATCAAATTGCTGCTGCTTTTACTTTTGGAAGAGAAGATTTGATTCCGAGTATGTTTACCGAAATCCTCAAAAACTTTCAAAAAAACTTTCCTGATACTGATTTAAGCAAACTTGTTTATTATTTCGAACGTCATATTGAACTTGATGCCGACGAACACGGACCAATGGCGATGCAGATGATCACAGATTTATGTGAAGATGACGCACAAAAATGGAAAGAAGTTGAAGAGGTTTCAATCTTAGCTTTAGAAAAACGAATTGGACTTTGGAACGCTATCGAGGAAGAAATTCTGATGAAGACTGAAATGGTCTAAAAAAATAAGTTATTTAACGTAACTGTTCTTTAAAAAATTCCAATAACTAAAACTGTTTAAACAACAGATAAGTTATTGGAATTTTGTTTTCTACTATAACAATTACCGTTTGAAGAAATTAAACTGTCTTGAAAAAGCAGGTTAAAAATAAGACTATGCAGGTTTCACCATCAAAAGAGCTTTCTCCTTACATTAAACATTATCTTTTTTTAGATAATGCCGAAACTGCTGTGCAAAAATTCCGCCTATTTTCAGATGGAAATACCGGACTTGTATTTTCTGTAAAAAGCAAACTCATTTCTGGAATTAATAAATATGACGTCAAAGATTATCTGCCATCTTCTTTTTTATACGGACAACTTAACGGTTATAAAGATCTTTATTCTGAAAATGAAATTACGTTGATAATTGTTGTTTTTCAGCCCAACGGAATTCATCAACTATTAGGAATTCCTGCCAATGAATTTCACGACTCGATTATTCCTGTCGAAGATGTTTTTGGCAAAAAAGCTGCAAAGCTGCAGGAGAGCTTGTTTCAACAAAACAATCAAATGAGGGCTGAACTGCTTAATTCTTTTTTTAAATCGTTAATCATCAACAAAACGGCTTCAAATCAGTTATTAGTAAACCATTCCTTAAACTTTATTACTGCCAATAAAGGACATTTTACTTTAAAACAATTAGTTGAGTATACGGGTTACACCGAAAGGCACCTTGAAAGAAAATTCAAGGAATGCGTCGGGTTAAATCCGAAGAAATTTGGTAACGTGGTAAGATTACATCATTTTCTAAAACTGTTAAAAGACAAAAAACACGAAACCAACCTAACAACAATTTGTTACGATGCCGGATTTTCAGATCAATCGCATTTAATAAAAGAGTTTAAAAAACATACCGGAATAACTCCAACTGAATACATATGTAACAGCGGAAAATTGACCAACAATCTTATAAAAAGATTCCCGCCTTTGTCATTTTAAAATGTCGGTTTTGTACAATTTCTAAAATATTGCTGTCGCTATTTTTGACTAAAATTAATAGTGCACAATATGAAAAATCTAAAAATAGCCACAGCACAATTCGAAAACAAAAGCGGCGACAAAAACTACAACTTATCTGTAATCGAAAAACTTTCTCAAAAGGCATCTGCCGAAGGCTGTGACGTAATTTCGTTTCACGAATGTTCTATAACCGGATATACATTTGCAAGAAGCTTATCAAAAGAACAAATGTTAGACTTGGCAGAACTGATTCCGAGTGGAGAAAGCATTTTGAAATTAATTGAAATTGCCAAAAACAACAACATTGTAATTCTAGCGGGACTCTTTGAAAAAGACGAAAACGACGATCTCTTTAAAGCTTATGTCTGCGTAGATAAAAATGGTTTAGTGGCCAAATATCGAAAATTGCATCCATTTATAAATCCTTATTTAACTGCAGGAGATCAATATTGTCTTTTTGAAATTGAAGGCTGGAAATGTGGTATTTTAATTTGTTACGACAATAATATTATCGAAAACGTACGCGCCACAAAACTTTTGGGCGCTGATATTATCTTTATGCCTCATGTAACGATGTGTACTCCTTCTACCCGACCTGGCGCTGGTTTTGTAGCGCCGCAGCTTTGGAAAAACCGCGAAGCTGACCCAACCTCTTTACGTTTAGAATTTGCCGGAATGAAAGGCCGAGATTGGTTAATGAAATGGCTGCCTGCAAGAGCTTATGACAATGCTATTTATGCTGTATTTTCAAACCCAATTGGCATGGATGATGACCAACTAAAAAACGGCTGTTCGATGATTATAGACCCTTTTGGAGATATTTTGGCAAAATGCCGCACTTTTGACGATTCTTTT
Organism: Flavobacterium sp. FlaQc-30; assembly: GCF_044005885.1. NCBI lineage: Bacteria > Pseudomonadati > Bacteroidota > Flavobacteriia > Flavobacteriales > Flavobacteriaceae > Flavobacterium > Flavobacterium sp. FlaQc-30. Next base: position 434,995 of record NZ_JBIPCO010000001.1, read on the forward strand.
GCAACGGCGGTGCTTACTCCAGAAAAATGCATTCATGCAGGAGGAAATCGTTACATAAAAGCTAGAAGACCAGAATTGTACAAAGATATTATTGGTCAAGATCATAACTCAGAGCAAAATGTAGTTTGGCTCAACTCTGATAAAAAAAGCATAAATTAAAGATTTCGAATCCTTAAAGCAATTGAAAGATCTACCTTTGAAGATTCATAAATTTACAGAACAAAGCCCAATAATGGAATTTTTTAAAACTACAAATAAAGATATCGATGCTGTTTTCGATATTTACAATGAAGCTACATCTTACCAGAAAACAGTAAATAATAAAAGCTGGAGAGGTTTTGAAAGAACATTAATAGAAAAAGAAATTGCCGAAAATCGTCATTTTATAATCAAAGAAGGAGACGAAGTTGCTTGTACATTTGTACTAACTTTTAACGATTTAATTATTTGGAAAGAAGCCAGTGCAGATCCTGCAGTTTATTTGCATCGTATTGCTACAAACCCAAAGTTTAGAGGGCAATCGTACGTTAAAAAAATCATTGATTGGACTAAGGAATATGCCAAAGAAAATGGTAAAGAATACATTAGACTTGATACACACAGTGGCAACGAAAGGATAAATAAATATTACACTAGCTGCGGTTTCACCTACAAAGGAATAAGCACTATCGAATGGACAAGCGAATTACCAGAACATTATAAAGAAGGTTCTTTTAGCTTGTTTGAGATTAAACTTTAGGTTCTATCAAAAAATAAACCCTTGTGAAATTCTTTCACAAGGGTTTTCTAATTCTGCAGAGAGGAAGGGATTCGAACCCTCGATACAGTTACCCATATACTAGCTTTCCAGGCTAGCTCCTTAAACCACTCGGACACCTCTCTATTTTGGTCTGCAAAGAACACAAAAAAAATCGAGTTTCAAAAGTAAAACTCAAGATTAGTTTAAATGCTTTTTCTAAATTCTTCCATGAATAATTTTACTGCTTTTTTCTGGTAACCTCCAATGGTTAACATATACGATTCTCGCTTGGTCACAACTCCTGTAATCTGAATAGCTCTTAGATTATCCCAGCCTTTTAGTGCTTTTTCGGCTACAATTGTCGCCCAATCACTATTCTCTACCATTTGCAATAAAGCATGAATTGAATTTAATTCTATCGAGATTTTCGGCTTCATATTGTATTTTTTAAACAACACTTCGACATATTCTCTTGAATTAGATCCTTTTCCGGGTAAAATAAGCGGGACATCTTCAATTTTCTTAAAAGGTATTTTATCTAAAGAAGCTAAAGAATGTGACTTAGAAACCGCCATAACCATATTTGAAGTAAACAATGGCATTTTCTGAATTGGAAGCTCGATCTCATGCGATGAAATAACCAAAACCAAATCTAATTCGTTGGTGATCAATTTTTGCTCTAAAGCTTCTGTTGTACCGTATTCAACTACAATTTTCAAATTTTGGTACGTTTTTGCAAAAGCATTTATAACAGGTAAAATCAAAAGTCCAAAAATATACGTTACGCCTAATCGAAGTTCGCCGCCAATCATTTCGTTTAAATCTTCAATTGCCTGTTTTCCGTTTTCGACATTTTCGACCACTTTTCTAGCATGAATTAAAAAAACAGAACCGGCTTCTGTAAGCTGAACTTTTTTTCCAATCCTTTTAAATAAGGGCATTCCCAGTTCCTCTTCCAGTTTTTTTATTTGCTGCGAAAGTCCGGATTGTGTTACAAAACACAACTCGGCGGCTTTTGTAAAATGTAACACCTCAGCTGTTTTAATAAAATATTCGAGTTGATAAATTTCCATATTGATAAGTTTTACTACTCATAATGAGTAAAATTATTAATTTTTCTAATGAAATCATAATCCCGAACTTTGTAAAAAAATATTTCAGGTTATGTTTAAAGCGTTAAAATCAAGAAACTTCAAGTTATTCTTTTACGGACAATCCGTTTCTGTTATTGGGACTTGGCTTCAAAAAACAGCAGTAAGCTGGATGGTTTACAGCATTACCGGATCTGTATTTTTGTTAGGCTTGGCCACTTTCTTAAGTATGATTCCGTCTTTGTTTTTAGCGCCATTGGCAGGAAGTATTATTGGCAGATACGACAGACATAAAGCCATGATTTTATTGCAGTCTTTAGCAATGCTTCAAGCTGGAGCTCTGGCTTTGTTGATTTACTTAAAAATTTACAACATCAATTTTATTCTGGCTTTAAGTCTTTTTCAAGGAATTATCAATGCTTTTGATATGACTTGCAGACAAACTATGATGATTGATATTGTCGACAACAAAGAAGATCTGCCAAATGCGGTTGCCTTAAACTCCACTTTAAATAATTTTGCCCGAATTGCGGGACCTGCTTTAGCTGGAATTATACTGCATAATTATGGTGAGGATATTTGTTTTATTGGAAATTTTCTAAGCTATATTCCTGTTTTAATATCTTTATTGATGATGAAAATCACGCCTCATATTAAAGCCGTTGATAAATTTAAAATGCTCGAAGATTTTATTGAAGGTTTTGATTATATCAAAAAAGAAGCTGAAATGGCAAAAATGCTTTTAATGTTAACCTGCAGCAGTTTATTTGTAATTTCTTTCAATACTTTGATGCCTGTTTTTGCCAAAGATATTTTTAGCGGTAATGCACAAACTTTCAGCTGGTTTGAAAGTGCTGCCGGAATTGGCTCCATCATATCAGCAATTTATCTCGCTAATTTGAAAAAATCAGACAATATGAGCAAAATAATGATCGCTGCGAGCTTATTATTAGGTTTCAGTATTATCATACTCGCTTACTCAAATAGTTTAACTATCGCCTTAATTTGTATGGCATTGAGCGGCGTAGGTATGATGGCACAAACCTCATCTATAAACATTTACATTCAAACGCAAAGTGTCGTTAATATGCGTTCGAGAAGTATCAGTTATTATTTAATGGCTTATCAGGGAATGATTCCTGTTGGAAGTTTGATAATTGGGTATGTTTCGCACATTACAGGAACTCGAAATACGGTTGCCATTCAGGGCATAATCAGTATTATCTCTGTAATTGTTTATGTGTATTACAAAAAACATAAATCTTCTGAAGAGTTAGAGACTTGTCCTGTTGAATATCGAAATTCCAAATTTTAATCCTTTGAAAAGAAATTCCAATAGAAAAAATCCGAATTCCAATTGTAAACAATCTTGTCATTTCGACGTAAGGATGGATTAAAATCCATCCCTACAATACAATTTGTTCCTATGGAACTTTTAATGAAATTCCGAAGGAATGATTCATTTTGCAGCAACGGATTTTAATCCGTTGAAGACAAAGTAACCACAAAATTGTCATTTCGAGGAACGAGAAATCACACTAGGAATTCCTCATGCGAAAGAACCAATCTTTGTCGATTATCGAGTGTGATTTCTCGTTCCTCGAAATGACAAACTAATTAAGAAAAGGCAATAAAAAAATCCCAAATTCTAACTTTTAATTTTTAGAATTTGGGATTTTAAATATGGTATTTTAATTTAAGAAATTTCCCCTCGCAATGCCGTTTCAAAGATATTTTTAAATTCGTTTTGCGGAATATTATGCCCTAATAAATACATTAGTTTTGTTATTGCAGCTTCTGTAGTAATATCTTTTCCCGAAATAACTCCAAGCGATTTTAAGGCTGTACTCGTTTCGTACTGTCCCATATTTACGCTTCCGCCAGAACATTGTGTCACATTTACAATGTGCATTCCAGATTTAATCGCTTTTTCAATTAAATTTAAAAACCAATCTTCGGTTGGAGCATTTCCGGAGCCGTAAGTTTCGAGTACAATTCCGCGTAAACCTGGAGTTGCCAAGATCGAAGCCAAAACAGTTTCGCTCATTCCCGGAAACATTTTTATGATCGCTACATGATTGTCTAAGTTCTTGTGAACAATCAAATCTGCATTTTTATTTACAGGAAGAAATAAATGTGAGTTTAATTTTAAATGTACTCCAGATTCTACCAATTCAGGGTAATTTGGTGCTGTAAAAGCTCTAAAATGCTCTGCGTTTACTTTTGAGGTGCGATTTCCTCTGTATAATTTATATTCAAAATATAGGCACACTTCTGTAATAACAGGTTTTCCGTTTTCTAGAAGTGAAGCAATTTGAATTGCTGTAATCAGGTTTTCTTTTGCATCCGTTCTCAAATCTCCAATTGGCAATTGAGAACCTGTAAACACAACTGGTTTTGCCAAATTCTCGAGCATAAAACTTAATGCGGAGGCTGAATATGACATAGTATCTGAACCGTGAAGAACCACAAATCCGTCATAAGAAGCATAATTTTCTTCTATGATTTCTGCAATTTTTGTCCATTCAGAAGGGTTCATATTAGAGGAATCTATCGGATTTTCAAAAGAAACCGTTTCGATTTCACAATCTAATTGTTTGATTTCAGGAATCTTTTGCAATAACTTCCCAAAGTTAAAGGCTTTAAGCGCTCCTGTTTCAAAGTCTTTGCTCATACCGATGGTTCCGCCGGTATAAATTAGAAGTATTTTAGCCTTAGATGACATCTCCATATTTTAATTTATTGACAACCGGATTGGCGTACATGGCAAGAAAACCTTGTCTAGTAACAGGATTATCACTGCCAATACGCATTTCTAAACGACGCTCAAACAATGATTTTTCACTGTCTTTGTATAAATGAGAAAATGTATTGGTTTTATTCAAGATATCGTAAGCGATAAAATTAGTCGGCCATAGTTTATAGTTTTTCAATACTGAATCGTCTATAACTTGAGCCAAAGCTTGAATTTGCTTATTTGCATTGTCATTTTCTGCAACGATCTGATCAATTTCAGTATCCAAAACATCGCCTACAGAAATATGTATTCTCTTTTTAGTTCCCATGATACCGCTTAAAATGGTCATGAAATCTTCATTTTTTTCTTTAATATAAACTTCATTGTTTGCTTCTGCCATTAATTGCGGCATTTTCAAAACATCTGTTGGGTCATATTCGTATGAAATAGAAACGGGAACAATTTTTAATTTCTTAAAATAATCCATCAAATTGGCTTCATCAGAACCCATTCCTATCATTTTTAAAACTCCTGGATTTGTCTCATCGTTTCCGTCTTTGGTACGTCCTTCTCGCTGTGCGATCCAAACTGAACGGTTTTCGCGAAGCAGTAAGTGCCCAATATATTCTGACAATAATTTAGAACTTTGAAGCATCTCACGAGGTGTTAAACCTCTTAAAACCAAAAAGTTTCTATTTAATTTTGCCAAGGTTGACAAAAATGCTTTTTTAACTAAATTATCTCCAATTGCAGATGCGGTCATAACCAAACCATGCTCAAATAAACAAACATTAAGCAAGGTTGTATCTAAAAGAATATCTCTATGATTGGAGACAAACAAATAAGATTCGTTTTTTTCTAATTTTTCAAAACCAGAAGTTGTAAGTCCTTCAGAACTTCTTTCCAGAACTTTTTGAATGGTATTGTAAATAAAATTGCATTGAAAATCACGAATTGAATGTGTTTTTTTAAGCTGTTCCTTCCAAACCTCATCTTCCACATCCGGAAAAGTAAAATTCATCATAGCTTTCATCATCGGATGATTGACTACACCATGAAGTGCTTCATTTATTTCGGAATCATAGAACGGTCGAATGGCATCAAATCTCTGCATTATTATTTATCTGTTTAAGTGGGCAAATGAACAAAAAAAAAATTAAAGTATTGTAAGGTGTGGGTTAAATACCAAAAACGGCTTTTGAATTTTGTGTTGTAATGTTGGCAATTTCTTCTTCAGAAACGTCGTATATATCGGCAAGTTTAGCAATTACATTTACTAAATAACTGCTCTCATTTCTTTTTCCTCTGTACGGAATTGGCGCTAAATAAGGCGAATCTGTTTCTAAAACGATATGTTTTAAATCGATTTGATTTAAAAACTGATCAATTTTTCCGTTCTTAAAAGTAACAACTCCCCCAATTCCTAACTTCATATTATAAGATATTGCCTGATGTGCCTGTTCTAAAATTCCAGAAAAACAATGAAAAATACCGAATAAATCTGTTGCTTTTTCTTCTTCCAAAACTTCAAAAATTTCATCAAAGGCTTCACGGCAATGAATTACGATTGGTAATTTGTATTGTTTTGCCAGTTGAATTTGTCTTTTAAAAGCAATTTGCTGCTCTTTTAAGTGCGTTTTATCCCAATACAAATCGATTCCAATTTCGCCTACAGCATAAAATTTTCGTTTAGACAATTCAGCTTCTACGTGTGCAAGTTCTTCTAGATAATTATCTTTTACATACGTTGGATGCAAACCCATCATCAGGAAAATATTATCTGGATAATTTTGCTCTAAATCATACATGGACTGTGTCGCAGCGGCGTCGATTGCGGGAATAAAAAAGCGTGTAATTCCGGCATCGATAGCTCTTTGAATCATTGCGTCACGATCCTGATCAAATTCTTCAGAATATAAATGGGTGTGTGTATCGGTAATAATGGGTTTCAAATTCAATTGTATATTTTTAAAGTTGTCAAAATTACGACAATATTAAAAGAATAGCAATTGTGTAAAATCAGCATACAGATTTGGCAGATTTACTTTCCTGAAAAAACAGACTAACTTAAAAAAACCTTTGCGAAAGTTTTAAACTTTTACAAAGGTTTACTAATATGTTATTAAAGCTTATCGCCCTGAGCGAAGTCGAAGTCCCGCAAAAAAAATAGACCCCCAATTCTTTTCTAATTGCTTATGTGGTCTTCGACTTCGCTCAGGAAGGCATGCTTTATTTATTTTCCTGTTTCAATAAAAGCTAAAGCACGATCTAGAACCTCGTCTTTTCCTTCTGAAATTCCTTTTAAGAATTGGTTAATAGCATAATATTGAAACCCGAAATTAGAGCATAATTTCTAATTTTTATTACGTCTTTACGTAAACTGCTGCTATAAATTCATTTATTTTTGATTATTAGCTCATTTACAGCACTAATACATCAAAAAACAGCATAAAAAAAATTCGCAAAGTATTTATTTCCTTGCGAATCTCTATTCTCTTTATTCGTTTACAACTTAATCCAGATCATTCAATAAATCCTGAACATCATCATAATCTTCATAATCCTGCGAAATAGTCTGAAGAATTTCTTTACAGCCTTTATAATCTTTTTGTTTTAATTTGGATAAGGCAAGATACCAAACGGCTTTGTCTTTATAAGCAGAAGCTCCCAATTTTAGTTCATTAAAAACCGTTTCAGCTTTTACATAATGACTTTCTTCTAAAAGTGAAACGCCATAGAAAAATTGTATTTCGGCTGTTTTCTGTTTTTGAAGAACGGTTTCAAAAAGCGGAATTGCTTTGTTGTATCTTTTTGCATTATACTCCATTTCGGCTTCTTTTAAAGCAGCATCAACTGTTCCTCTTTCCGTAAAAAAAGCTTGTTCAGGATTATTATAATCTGCAAAAGTTGGATTTTGGCTGTAATTAAAAAAGAACAATCCAAATAGAACAGCAATAGAAGCTGCAACAGCAAAATACCACGGTTTTAAACCTATAACTTTTGTTTTTTTATTGAAGTGTTTGTTTGAAATATTGGTCAGATTTTCTTTAAAAGCTTCTCGCTCCTGATCAAATTCAAACTTATTTGCCAGTTGAAGCTGTGTATTTTTGAAAGTCTCAAATTCTGATGCAAATTCTGAATCTGACAACAATTGTTTTTCAAAATCATTTTTAGCTTCAATCGTTAATTCGCCTTGAAGATATTGATCAAATAATATATAACGCTCTTCGTTCATGACTACTTATTTTTTAAAGATTTAAAGTTTTTTGCTTCCTGAATCCATTGCGTTAACTGACCCACGCATAACGATTTTTTTTTACGAACATATCCGTAAGTTACGTTTAGTTTTTCGGCCACTTCCTCCATTGATTTGATCGTAAAACTGAGCTTTAATAATTCTTGACACTTATCTCCCAATTTCTGGAACATGGTATCAAAAAGCTGTTGTTTCTCGTCAAAATCCTCGGTTTGCCCAATTAATTCTAAAGCAGATTCATTGATAGATACCGCATCTTCATTAATTGTTACCCCTTTATTGGATGTTTTTTTCAGCTCATTCAGCCATTTTCTTTTACACAATAAAAAGAAATAAGCATCAAACGGACAGGTTAACTGGAGCGCATTGGCTTTAGCCTGATTAAAAAGTAAAATCAACACGTCCTGAACCACATCTTGAGCCTGATCTCTATCGCCAGAATTATTCATTATAAACATAACAACTTTAGGAACAAACTTTTTGTAGATGGTCTGAATTACTGCCGAATCGTTTGAGGCAAGTCCTTCAATATACTTTTGATCCGGATGTACTTTGCTTTTATCCATAAAAAACTTTTTATCAGATAAAGTTAAAAAAGAATTTCAAATAAAAGGGTAACAATTGATTAGCGTAGTTGATATAAGAGAACAAATATCTTTTTAAAGGATAAAAAACTAAGCAAAAATGGAAATGTATCAATTTACTTCTGAAAAAACTTTGAATCAATTTCACGAAATGATTTCTGCTAAAACCCGAAATGGTTTTGTGATTGTAGAGCATAACGAAAAACTGCCTTACGTGGTTTTATCGAGAGAGAAAAAAGTGATTAAACATGCTTTGCATTTATTTCTTACCTGTCTCACTTTCGGACTTTGGTCTCTTGTCTGGATTTATTTAATCGTAACGCTTTCACGAAAGAAAAACATTTTGGTCGCGGTTGATGAAGACGGAAATCTATTTGAAGACAAATGTCTGTCTGCCTAAAATTAAAAAAATCAAAATCAGGGGTAACAATTTTTAAACCTCAAACATCTACTAATATAATAATCATTAAAACCAGAAATCATGAACACAAATTTTAAAACAATCGGGCTTTTATTCCTTTTACTAATTTCTTTTGTAAGCTGCGACACCAGCGATGGCGATAATCAAAATATTATTTTGCCGCCAACAGCTGCTGCATTTAAAAGCATCAGTGAAAAAGGTCTTAAAAAAAATACTCAAAACTTTACTATTACTGCAGGAACCGGCGTGGTAACTTTGACTTCTGCAAAAGGGGTGAAATTAACTTTAAACGGAGATTGTCTAACTAAAAATGGAAATCCTGTAACGGGGCAGGTTGATATTGAATACGTCGAACTTTTTGATAAAGGAAATATGCTGATTTCTAATAAACCGACTATGGGAGTTATGCCTGACGGGAAGAAAAATCTTTTGATTTCGGGCGGGGAATTCTTTATTAAAGCTACTCAAGGCGGTGTTGAATTAAAAACTTCCTGCTACATGAATTTAATTGTTCCAACGGCTTTAACAAACGGTTTGGATAATGCTATGACTTTATGGAACGGCGTAATCGATGAGCGCGGAGAACTGGCTTGGGAACAACCAAAACCAAATGCTGATGGAACTGGCGGTAAAGGCGGCGTGCAAGGCGAAGGCGCGAATTATTACGTTACTTTTGGAAAATTTGGATGGACAAATGTTGACCGTTTTTACAGTGATCCAAGACCTAAAACAACACTTTTGGTAAAAGCTCCTGAAGGTTATACTAATGAAAATAGTGCTGTTTATTTATCGTATGATGGTGAAGGAACAAATGCTCTTGCAAAATTAGACACCTATACTTCTGCAGGATTATTCAGCGAGCATTATGGTCAAATCCCGATTGGTTTAAAATGCCATGTGATTTTTGCAACTGAAAATAATGGGCAATGGCGTTACGCTATTAAAGGCGTAACTGTTGCTGCAAACGATGTTTATACTTTTACTCTTGCCGAAACAACAGTGGGCACAGAGGCGCAGCTGGTAGCGGCGATCAATGCAATCCAGTAACTTACGATTACTTTTTTTAAGAGAAAGTGATGATTTGCTCATCACTTTTTTTTACATTTAATCTTGTTTCAAAATTTACCCTGACGATTTTAAAACTAAAAACTCTCTAGTTATGAAACCAATAACGTCTGTTTTCTTTATTTTATTTACCGTTTTCGCGATTGGACAAACCAAAGTAAAAGACACCATAACCCGAAGAGCTTCTATTGGTTTTATCCAAAATGGAAATGCAGTTACTTTTAAGCCCGAAACGCCGCCGCTAATTCCTATTGCCGGTGCGCCAAAACCAAGTTATTCCTATTTATGGGAACTGGGCGATGGTCACTACAGTAAAGAAGCTGAGCCTAAACATGTTTACAAAAAGAAGGGAACATATACCACAAGACTTGCGGTAACGAATAATTATGATAATGGAAAACCTCCGGCAACGCGCCCGAAAAAAGTGGCTGTAAATGATGTTACGGATAACAATTTTAAAGATATTGCTTCTATCGCTGATCAAAATGGTTTTGCAATTTTAAAAAACTGTGATCCAATTCCAGAGCAGGAAATGGTAGTTGTGGTAGGTTACCAAAATCTGGAAAATTATGTTTCGAGCGGTAAACTGTATCTTTTTTATAACGAGAAACAGTTTAAGCATAATAATTTTGAATTGAGTGATTTTAGAACTTATGCTGGCGAACGTGAAATAAAAGAAAACTTAGTCGCTGCCGTCGATGATCTTGATGATTCTAATAATTTTACGGCTGCTGCCGAAAGTAATTTGAATTTTAAAAAATACCGAAATACTACAACCGAAGAAGATCTTGATGCTTCGCTTTTAGACGCTCATAAAACGTATCACAATGTTTCGGTTTTAGAATTTGATAATGCTGACCCGGGTGAAACCCGAAATGTTTTTTATACTTTTAAAACCACTCCCGAAATGATAAAAGATACTAGCGCAACAGTTACAATGCGTGGTATTTTTGTTCCGAATCGAAGTTATAAAAACCATAAGATTAAGAATCTTGAAATGGAAATTGTAACCTCTCACGATCCAAACAAAATGGGATCTAACGGAAGTTTTATGAATTACAGATTAGTGCGTTTTAAAAGGGTAAATTTTAAAACTCGTTTTCAAAACAATGGCGAAGGTCCTGCAAGAAAAATTCGTTTAGAAACTGATATTCCTGATATGTTCGACAAGAAAACATTCCAGATTGAGAGTATGTATCCAGAATGTCCTATTTGTCCAAAAGGTGAAGAACCAACGGTAAGCTGCCTTGATACGATTATTAAACAGAAACAAATTATTTTTACGTTTAAGAATATTTATCTGCCGGGAACGGAACAAAAAAATGTAAAGGAAAAAGACAGTACAAAAGGTTTTGTAAAGTACTCTATGAAATTTGGCGAAGATTTTCATAAAGTAAAAACCAAAAGCAGAACTTCGATTATTTTTGATAAAAACGAACCTATTATCACTAACTACGCTACTACTCGATTCCTGCCTGGAATTTCGATTGGTGCAAAAGCGGGTTATAATTTTTATCCTGATTTAGATAAATCGACTAGTTATTTTGTGGGCGCAACAATTTCGCCTTTTAAGTCGTATCGCTTTTACTGGCAGGTTGAATGGGTAAATGCTTTAAACCAATACAACAGCGCAGTCGATATTGTAAATGAAACTCGTGTCAATGCAAACGGAGTACGACAATTGCAGCGTACAACTACTACAACCGAAAACAAAAATATCAATTGGGAAGTTCCTGTTTTAATTCGCTACAACATCAATAATTATATTGGTATTGGCGCAGGAATTCAGGCTAATATAAATGTTTCGTCAGAACAACATCAAAATGTAAAAGTAGAAACTTTTGAAGGCGAAAAGGAACTGATTTTAATAGATACGAAAACAGCAACGAATACAGCTAAAAACTCTTTTTCAGGTTTTAATACTGGGCTATTGTTTGATTTAACGGCGGGTTTTGCCAGAATTGGGCCAAGCTTAGGCGCACGTTATGTAATTAATTTTGAACAAAATTTTAATTACTTTCAAGTTTATGGAATTTGGAAGTTTTAATTTTTTCTCACCATATAAGTAATGTAAACTCATCTTGCCTGCATTGTCTTATTAATACAAATGTCGCCCTGAGCGAAGTCGAAGGCTTTACAACTAAAAGATCTTCGACTTCGCTTAAACAGACAAACCTTTATCAACGCTATTTATAATATGAACTTGTATCGCTTATATGGTTTACTCTTTCTTTTTATAAATCTGACTGTTTTTGGACAGAATCAGGAGGATAAGATATATAATGCAGTCGACAGTTTCACGGCTCACCCTTCTGTTAAAGCAATACAAGATTTATCTACTATTGAAGCTGCTTTTTGGAAAAATCCTAATCCAAAAACGAAAGACGAATTACTGGCAATTGTGGTTCTAAACTGCAATAAAGGATATTATGAAAATTTGTTTGGGCTGACGCAAAATGCGGTTTCGAGTTATGAAAAAGCATGGCAGGTTTTTCAAAAACACAAACTTGGCAATTACGATATAATTGAATTCTGCCTGAAACCTTTGGGAAATTTATATACTGTTTTGGGCGATTATGATAGTGCTGAGAATACCATAAAACAATATTATTTTATTGCAAATACATCTAAAATTTATCCTGACGCACAAAAACAAAAATTTGCTGCCATTTTGAATTTATCGAATGTGTATCAAGGTTCTGGCAAAATTTTTATGGCGATTGAACTTTTAGAAAATACTCTAAAAACAGAAAACTTATCTAATTTGCAAAAAGGAATTTTGTGGAATAACCTTGGGAATAATTATTTACTAAGTTCTACAGAGAATTTAATACGCCCTGAAATTCTTAAAAAAGCTGAAAAAACTTTTGAAGCTTCAATAAAATATCTCGAAAAGGAAAAAGGTCAATCTGAAACTTTATCGAATTCTTATCGCAATCTGGCTTCGATGAACAGGCAATGGCAGCGATTTGATCTTGCAGATTCTTATATGCGAAAGGCTGAAAAACTGTTTTTAGAAACCCCAAATCAGCAGCCTAGAAAATTGGCGAAACTCTATTATGAAAAGGCTTTATTGTTTTTTAATGAGCGAAAATATGACGAAAGCTCAAACGAAATTACAAGGGTTTTTAAAACTTTAATTCCCAATTACAATTCAAAAAACATTCTACCAAACCAAAATCAATTGTATGCCGAAACTGTTTTAGCGGACGCACTTGATTTACAGGCTGAATTATTGAAATTTAAACAGCCTAAAAAAGCGCTGCAAGCTTTTGAACTTTCTTTTTACATCGAAGATTTATTGATGAATAGTCTGGTATACGAAAACTCAAAAATTTTAATGCAGCTGCAATCTCGAAATCGTATCGAAAAATGCATTTCGATTTATGATGAACTGTTTAAAAAAGAGAGTAAAATGCAATATCTAGAAGAAGCTTTTCAACTTTCTGAAAGAACAAAATCGGGTATTTTGCAGCGTTATCGATCCAATTTTAAAAATGCTTCGACGGAAGAAAAACAGCTTTTACAAGAACTTCAAAATCTTAACAATGCTATTTTAAAAGAACAGCAAAAAGGAAATTCGGCTAATATTTCAAGAATAAATAATTTTATAAAAAAGCAAAACGAATTAGTGATTTCGTTGAAAAAAGTACAGTTCAAAAGTGCTGATTATGTTCCTGAAAAATGTGATTTAAAAGGATTATTTTCAAAATTAGAAAAAGATCAAGCGGTAATGGTTTATTATTTTATGGGATTTGAAAATCAATATTTCTTTACTTTACAAAACAACACCATTAGCTTAAATCGCCTTAATACCACACATACATCGATTCCTAAAATTGTACAATTTGTAGATTATTTTAATGATGCAAACGCTATTACAAATGACATTTCCGGCTATAAAAAATGTGGTAAACAGGTATTCGATATTTTAAAACTGCCAAATAATTCCGTTTATCAAAACCTGATAATAGTTCCTGACGGCATTTTAAATTTTCTTCCGTTCGAAGCTCTAATTACACAGGAATCAAACACAACAAATTTTGCCAAAATGCATTATTTACTGAATGATTTCAAAATTGCTTATAACACATCGGCTAATATTTATTTGAATTCAAAACCTGTCTTAAAATCAGATAAAACGGTTTTAGGTGTTTTTCCAGTTTTCGAAAAATCACCTTTTGAATTGCGTTATTCGAAGAAAGAATTGGCGTCGATTCAAAATAATTTTAAGGGAAAATATTTAGAAAACGCTGATGCTACATTTAACAATTTCAAAAATAATGCTTCAAATTATTCGATTTTACATTTGAGCACGCACGCTTCTTCGGGTGATATTGAAACTCCGGCAAGCATCAAGTTTTACGATCAGGAAATTTTATATTCAGAATTGTATAATCTGCATATTAATCCTGATTTAGTAGTTTTGAGTGCGTGCGAAACTGGAATTGGAAAGTTGTATAAAGCCGAAGGCGCTATGAGTGTTGCAAGAGGTTTTCAGTTTGCCGGCGCACAAAATTTAATGTTTTCTTTATGGAAGGTAAATGATTTTACGACTTCGGTTTTTATGGCTGATTTTTACAAAAACGTCAAAAATAATGTTTCGTATTTTGAAGCGAATACAAATGCAAAACGGGAATATTTAAATGACAAATCGATTCCGAATGCAAAGAAATCGCCTTATTATTGGAGTTCTTTTGTGTATTACGGTTCTATTTCTGGAGAAGAAAAATCTGGAAATTATATCTATTATGTGATTAGCTTTTTGATTGTAATTGGCTTATTTTTGGTTTTCAATCAGTATCGAAAATGGAAAATCTTCACGAGGTTCTCAAAAAAGAGAAATACAAAAAAATAAAATTCAAAGTTACCAAAACACAGCATCTTTCTATAAAAGCGAAGATTAACGGTATATCTGGAAATTTCATTTTAGATACTGGCGCATCCAACACTTGTATTGGTTTTGAAAGCATTGAACGTTTTGAACTGGCTGCAAAAAAATCTAAAACAAAAGCTTCTGGCGCGGGTGGAACTGGAATGGCAACACAAATTTCGGCACACAATCATTTGCAGTTAGGAAGCTGGAAAAAGAAAGATTTCAGCATTGTAATTTTTGATCTTTCACACGTAAATGAAGCGTTAGAATCGTACAAAGCAAAACCAGTTCACGGCATTATCGGCGCTGATGTTTTACTTGAGGGTAAAGCGATTATTGATTATTTTAATCATTATGTGTATTTGAAATAAAATTCCAATCTTCAAAAAAACAAATAAAAAATCCCAAACTCCTTTCGGAATTTGGGATTTTTTCAATCTAAATTAAATCAACAATTAATGGGTGTGTTTCGGATTAAAACCGTCTTCACTTAATTCTGTCGGCACATAATCTGCAAACATTTCAGCTTCGTAATCGATTTTTTCTCCTTTAGAGAATTTATGAATAATTTTCTCCATAATATTATAAATTACTGGAACTACAATTAAAGTTAGGAATAAAGAAGAAATTAATCCTCCGATAATTACCCAAGCCAAACCGTTTTTCCACTCAGCTCCAGCTCCAGATGCTAATGCAATTGGAAACATACCAAATACCATCGCAATTGTCGTCATCAAAATCGGACGTAAACGAGCGTGGTTTGCTTGAATCAACGCTGTTCTGATCGATTCTCCAGCTGCTCTACGCTGATTGGTATAATCGACAAGCATAATCGCATTCTTACACACCAGACCAATCAACATGATGATCCCTAAAATGGTAAAGATATTCAATGAGTTGTTTGTTAATGCCAAGGCAAGCATCGCTCCAATAAACGAAAGCGGAATTGCAAACAATACTACGAATGGGTGCACAAAACTATCATACAAACTCACCATTACAAGGTAAACTAAGATAATTGCAGCTAATAATGCGATTCCTAAAGTACCAAATCCTTCAGATTGGTTCTCCATATCACCACCCCAAATATAGTTTACTCCAACAGGTTTTTTCAGCTTATCTAATTTTTCCTGCCATATTCCAACAATTGTTCCTGAAGGAACTCCAACGTTTTGTCCTTTTACAGTTACAGATGCTGATTTGTCTCTACGCTCTAACTGACTAGGTCCTGAACCTTCTGTAATATCTGCAAACTGAGACAATTTAATTTGCTGTCCAGCATTGTTTATGAAAATCAAGTTACTTACATCAGTAATACTTTTTCTGTCGAATGCGTTATATCTAATGTTGATATCGTATTCGTATTCACCAGCTCTGTATTTACCATCTGTATTTCCGCTAAAAGCAGTCTGCATGGTTAAACCAACTGTTTGAAGTGTTAATCCTAAAGCAGCCATTTTATCACGGTCTACTTTTACGTTAATTTCAGGGTTTCCGTCCTCAACAGTCAATTTAATCTCTGTTGTTCCAGGAATTTTACGTAATTCAGCTTCTGCTAATTTTGCAAATGCCATCGCGCTTTCTGTTGACGGACCTGTTACAATTAATCCTAATGTTGCATCTTCAGCAGTTCCTAAAATACCTACGGGAACCGTTTTTACTTTTGCTCCAACTAATACTTTTTCAAGCTTACGTTTAATTTTTGCCGCATAAACTGAGGCATCATCTTTACGATCTTTTTGATCGATCATTTTTACGTCAATCTCTGCTTTGTAAGCTGTAGCTTGCGATGCTCCAAAACCTTCTGAAGTTTGTCCTACTGTTGTAATTTGACTGTGAACATATTCTTCATTTTTAAGGAATGCTTCTGCTCTTTGAGTCATGAAGTTGGTTTGTTCTAACGAAGCGTCTTTTGGCATTTCGATTTGAACTAAGAACTCTCCACTATCAGATGATGCAAAGAACTCTCCTCCAATGAAACCTCCGCCCATTAATCCAACTGTTGAAACTAAGAAAAGCACAATTACAACTGCAAACGTTTTAATATAATGATCTAAACACCATGTTAACAAATGAGAAACCCAGTCTGTAAATCGTGTTAAATAACTTTCGAAACCAAGAATGATTCTTCCAAATAAATTCTTCCCTTCAATATGCTCTAATTTCCCGAAACGAGATGACAACCAAGGAATAATTGTAAATGAAGCCAACAATGACAACATCGTTGAGATAATTACAGTAACACAGAATTGTGTAATAATATTAGATACTAAACCAGAACTCATCGCGATTGGCAAGAATACCACCACAATTACTAAAGTAATCGAAGTTACTGTACCACCAATTTCTGCAGTTCCATCATAAGACGCACGAATTCTGCTCTTACCCATTTCCATGTGCCTGTAGATATTTTCTAATACCACAATCGCATCATCGACCAGAATACCAACAACTAGAGACAATCCTAATAAACTCATTAAGTTCAAAGTATATCCCATTAAATAAATACCGATAAATGTAGCAATTAACGATGCAGGAATAGATACCATTACAATCAATGAGTTTCTAATACTGTGCAGGAAGAACAACATTACAAAGGCAACAAGTACTACTGCAATCAATAAATCGTGTACTACAGAATCTGCTGCTTCAAGTGTAAATACTGTACTGTCTTTTGCAACTTCTAATTTTAGTTGATTTTCTTTATAATCTTTTTCAAGAGTTGCAATTGTTTTTAATAAATGCTCACTTACCGCAACAGCATTTGCATCAGATTGTTTTACGATTTGTAAAACGATTGCACTTTTTTGATCTACACGTGATATTTTCTCCGCAATTTTTTGCGTATCCTGAACATCAGCAATGTCACTTAAACGAACTTGTATTCCGTTTTGAGAAGAAACTACTAAGTTTCTTAATTCTTCAACACTTTTATATTTACCCGCTAAACGAATTAATATTTTTTGATTACGAGTTTGGATATTTCCTGTTGGGAAATCTAAGTTTGACGTTAAGATATTTTGTTGTACCTGTGGAACTGACAAGTTGTAACCTTGCATTTTTACTGCATCAAGATTTACTTGAATTTCACGCTCTGATCCACCAATAATATTTACCTGAGCGACACCTTGTACACGAGATAAAATAGGCGCAATTTTTTTGTCAATTAAGTCATAAAACGCAGCTTCGTCCATTTTTCCGTTAGCACCAAGCGTCATAATTGGTAAATCACTCAGCGAGAATTTGGTCAATGCCGGCGTTTTAACATCATCTGGTAAATCACTGATGATCGCATTAATTTTTCGCTGTGCATCGTTCAAAGAGAAATCGACTTTTGCGTTTGATGTTAATGTAATCGATACGATGGATAAACTTTCGTACGATTTAGAGTCAATTTTCTTGACATTTTCTAAGGATGCGATCGCGTCCTCAATTTTCTTGGTCACAGTATTTTCAACCTCACTTGGAGAAGCTCCAGGATAAACGGTAGAAATGGTAATAACGTTTTGTTCAAACTTTGGGATCAGCTCGTAGCCTAGCTGGCTGTAACTGAACAATCCACCAAGTGTTAGAATCGTAAACAATACAATTACTAACGACGGACGTTTTATGGATATTTCGGCTAATTTCATATTTGTTGCTTTATGCTGTAGGCTGTACGCTATGGCTTTAGGCTTTTAAAGGGCTTAAAGCTTATAGCTTACGGCTTAAAGCCTATAATTATTTAATAATTTCTACTGTATTTCCGTCTTGTAAGTTAATCTGTCCTGTAACGATTACTTTTTCTCCATCAGATAAACCATTGATAACTTCAACTTTATCACCCAAAATTCTACCTGCAGTTACTTTTCTTAGTTTTGCAATACCATTTTCAGCTACAAAAATTTCGTTGCTGCTTACACTTCCAACAAACGCGTTTCTAGGTACAACCATCATGCTTTGTTTTTGTTGTTTTGATGCAAAATTTGCAGTTCCGTACATACCTGCTTTTAGGTCGTTGTTGGTGTTGTTTGTAATTTCGATTTCAACAGGAAAGTTTAAAGACTCATCAGCTTTTGCAGCAATGAAAGTAATTTTTCCAGAAAAAGTTTTATCAGGATATACACTTGCAGTAATATTAACATGATCTCCTAATTTTAAACTTGTTACTTGATTTTCGTTTACAGTAACAATAAGTTTTAGTTTAGAAACATTTACAATATCAAACAATGCAGTTGCAGGCATACCTGTTAAGATAGATCCCGGCTCAATGTATTTTTTATTAATAAAACCATTAATTGGTGCTTTTACTTTAGTATCTCCAACATTGATATTTGCTTGTTTAAGATTAGACTCAGCATTTGTTAAAGCTAATTTTGCCTGATCTAATTGTTGTTTAGTAACACCGCCTGTTTTAAACGCATTTTCGTATCGGCTGTAATCAGATTTTGCATTTTGATATGCTGCTTGTGCTTGTTGTGCACTTACATTGATTACATCACCTCTCATGGTTAACAACGTTTGACCTACACGTACATAATCACCTTCTTTAGCCAAAACACTGATTACTTTTCCAGATTTCTCAGCTGAGAATGTTAATTCTTGAATAGGCTGAAAGTTTCCGTTTGCAACAAAATCTAATGAAACTTCTTCTGTTTTTACCGGTGAAACTTTTACTGAAACTGCTGCATTTTTTTCTGCAACAATATCTGTTTTTTCTTTATTTTCTTTCTTATTATTATTTAAGACATACCCAATCGCCCCCAGTGCTGCGATTATGATTACGATTGTTATAATAGTTTTCTTCATTGTAATTAGTTATTTAATAAGAGATTTAAGTTCGCCTTTTGATTTGATTAAAGATATTTCGGCAATTTTATAATTTAAAACTGCTCTTGTAAAATTATTTTGAGCTTCAAGAGATGCATTCTCAGCATCCAGCAAATCAGTTAATGATGCTAATCCTTGAAGATAATTATTTTTTGTATTGCTTAAAATCTCAGTCGCTAAGCGCATATTTTCTTTTTGGTTTTGGATCGTTACAAGGTTGTTATCAATTTGAGCCATTGCATTTCTATAATCTAAATCAAGCGAAAGTTTAGTGTCTTTAATATCCTCTTGAAGCGTTCTGATTTCTACATCAGCCTGTCTTACTTTTGCACGAGTTCCAAAACCTGTAAAAATCGGCACATGCAAATTCAATCCAATTGCGGAGAAATCTGACCAATACACGCCATTTGAAGGTTTTGCAAACCAAGGCATATTAGGTCCTTGACCAATATAATTGTAACCAGCAGTCAGCGAAAGTGTTGGATAATATCCCGCCTCAACCGCTTTTTTATTGAATACTAAAAGTTCTTCTTGTTTTTTCAAAAGCAAGTACTCTGTTCTATTTTCAATATTTGGTAGCTCAGTTAATGATGCAGGCACCACTTCAAATTCTTCTTTAGGCATATCGATTACCGTTTCAATAGGCATACCCATATAAAACTTCAAAGCATTTTCCTGTAATGTAATTTGATTTTTAATCTGCTGGCGCTCTGTATCGATGTTTGACATTTTTACAACAATACGATCCAAGTCAATTTTCTTAGCCAAGCCATTATCAAACTGCCCTTTTACAATATCACGAACCTTAGTAGTATTAACATAGTTACTGTCTAACAAAACCAATCTTTCTTTTTGTACATATACAGCATAATAGTTGTTTGCCACTCTTTCAATTACCTGTTCTTCTGTTAACTGATCGTTTATTTGATAAAATTCGCGAGTAGATTTTGCCGCTCTTAATCCTGTAAAAACAGATTGATCAAAAATTGCCTGAGTCAAAGAAACTCCCGCAGTTGATGTCCATTTTTGACCAAATGCCGCTTGAATTGTAGTTCCCGGCTGACCAAATCCTGCTCCATCAATAACCGTTGTTTGAATTATTGGATTATGAGTTAAATTTCCGTTAGCAGAAATTTGAGGTAATGCTCTTGAACGTATTTCCTGAATTTTGTACTCACTATTTTCAACCTGTAATTTTGCTTTTTTAGCATCGGCTTTATTTTGAAGCGCATAATTAAGTGCGTCTTTCAAGGTTAAAGTTGTTACTTGCGCATTGACCGATAAGCCAATTGTACACAAAAATATAAGAACTATTCGTTTCATATGAAGTTAAAATTTGTTTTGGATTGATGATTTAAAAATCATGTTTATATAGATTGATGATTATGCTCTAACTTTTTCGAGTTGTTTTTCTAACTCAGCTATTCCTTTTTCTGTTGCCATTGCTCTGGTATGATACTCCAAAGCTTCCAATTCTATTTCCTGCGCTTCTCTTTCGGAGACAGTTGTTTCGTTTATATGAAAAATTAAAGTGTAATAAAACTTCACATAAATGTCAATATTTAAATCGGGGCGATATAATCCCTCGCGGATTCCTTTCTCGATATTTTCTCTAAAATACTGTGTACATTGGTCGATTTCGTACGACAATACATTTTGATAAATTTCTGGGTAATGTTTCTTTAACTGATAGATTGGTGATGTATCTGTATTGTTTTTAAACATATCACGAAACATCTCTCTAATTTCAAAATTCTCTTGAATCGCGTTGAAGTTCTTCGCCACAATAGTGTCAATTATTCCATGCACTTGTTTATGAACCGTCGAAGTACTCTCTTCAATCAAAACTTCTTTATTACAGAAATACTTGTAAATCGTTTTTTTCGAAATACACATTTCACCCGCAATATCATCCATCGTAACGCTCTTAAAACCAAGCTTCAAAAAAAGTTCACTGGCTTTTGAAATAATTTTCTCTTTCATTTTAATTTCCCGACTTGCATCACAAATATACTTAGGAAACTAAAATCTAAAAAATAGTTTCCATTATATTTGTAATAATTTTACATTAAATTATACTTTCTGTAAGATTTATATACTAAATTCTAAGTTTGCAATAAGCTTAATATCTTTACCTAATGCTAACCCTCCGTTATGATTAAATGAATTATAGTCAAGTCCAAAATCCTGACGTCTAATATCTCCTTTAATTTCAAAAGCAACTTTTCGCTCTCCATTATAAGTATTAACGCCAATAAATTCTGCATCAAGTTCTACAACTTTAGTCACATCTTTTATCGTTAAGTCGCCTTTAAAAAAGTTAATATTATTATTCACCTTTTGAAATGAAGTCGATTTAAAACTGATGATAGGATGCTCATCTACATCAAAAAAATCTTGAAGCTGTAAATAAGTATCTATTTGCTGAAAGCTTTCGTTTTTGTTATTTATATCCAGTGAAAATTCAACCGACGCATCTTCAATTTCATTGTCTTCGATATTCACATAACCGCCAAATTTATTCGTTGTCCCTCCTAAATAAGCAATTATCGAATGTCTCATTTTTATTAAAACATCTGATTGTGTCGAATCTAAAGTCCATGTTGTCTTCATAAATATTTGATTTTATTGAGTTTATAGCTTCCTCAAACCTCTTGCGGAAACTTTTACAGTGTTTCAAGTTTCCAAATTAACGGTGCAAATATAAACAGGAAACTCTAAACACCAAAAAAGTTTCCGTGTTTTTTTAAAATAATTTTAACTTATTCAGAATTAATGCCTTTCCAAACAATTTTAGAAGGAAACTCTCTTTTGAAATTTTAAGGTCAAAATAATTCATTAATGAATTGTATCTTTGAGGCTCATAAATTAGAATTTCATGCACGATATAAGTCAATACCAGGATTTTTTTATTGATTACTTAAAAAAACAAGACATACACAAAGAACCCGGGAATCTTTATGAACCTATCGAATACATTTTAGGACTTGGCGGGAAACGCATACGCCCAGTGTTGACTTTAATGGCTTCTGAAGTTTTTGACACTACTTATAAAACGGCGCTTCCGGCTGCAATGGCAGTTGAAGTTTTTCATAATTTTTCGCTGGTTCATGATGACATCATGGATGACGCACCTTTGAGAAGAGGACAAATAACAGTTCATGAAAAATGGAATTTGAATACAGGAATTCTTTCGGGCGATGCAATGCTTATTTTAGCTTATCAGTATTTTGAACAATATGAACCAACTGTTTTTAGAGACTTAGCCAAACTTTTCAGTAAAACTGCTCTCGAAGTATGCGAAGGACAGCAATGGGATGTTGATTTTGAAGAAAGAAACAACGTTACTATTCCAGAATACTTAAAAATGATCGAATACAAAACTGCTGTTCTTGTAGCTGCAGCGATGAAAATGGGAGCAATTGTTGCCAAAACTTCAGAAAAAGAAGCCGATTTAATTTATGATTTTGGACTAAATTTAGGTTTAGCTTTTCAACTTCAAGACGATTATTTAGATGCTTTTGGAGATCCTGAAACTTTCGGAAAACAAGTTGGCGGTGACATTATTGAGAACAAAAAGACATACTTATATATAAAAGCATTAGAATTCTCGACACCTGAAAAAGGGGATGAACTACAAAAATTATTCAGCATTCAATTAGAGGATAATTCAGAGAAAATTGAAAAAGCGAAAGCTATTTTTAACGAATCTGGCGCTTCAAAAGCAACACAAGAAACTATTGAAATGTATACTCTTAAAGCTTTTGAAACTTTGGAAAAAATGGAAATCAGTGCAGAGAAGAAAAATGTTTTGAGAACATTCGGCGAGAATTTAATGGATCGAAAAGTTTAGTTTTTCATTCGCAAATAAATAATCTAAAAATAAATCTACTTAAATGTATATTACTCCATTAAATAGCGATTTATTATTTGAAGAGGCCCAAAAGGAATCTTTATATCTAAACCTGATTGAGCAAATCAATAAAGATTTTAATTTGGCTAACGAAGGAATCGATTTTCCGTTAAGTGTTTCTCCCGAAGAACTAAAAATTCAGCTTCACGAAAAAATCTACAGAATGATTCAGTACAAATTTGCTGAGTACCTGAACCTGCTTTACATCATCGATGTTTCTGAAAACGAAATCAAAAAACTCGACGGCTCAGATTTAGTAATCCTAGCTGAACAGGTTTCTTTTTTAATCTTAAAAAGAGAATGGCAAAAGGTTTGGTTTAGGAATTATTATAAGTAAAGGTTCTGAGGTACTAAGGTGCTGAGATTCTAAGTTTTTTTATCATTGAAACGCACAATCTTTTGTAATTTATCTAATTCCTCAAAAAGTCCAAAATACTGGGTATCAATTTCACTCCCGATAATTTGGAAACGACCACATTTAAAACAGATTTTTGCTATCCCAATTGTCTTTTCTTTCTTTTTGAAGATAAAAATATCTCGATACTCAGGAACACAGGCATAAGCACTCATTTGTAGAGAATCTTTTTGACTGAATACATTTTCAATTTCCTTTTGCTGTCTAATAGTAAGATTCGATTTCTTGTAATTATGACTTATCAAAATTTCTTCAAAATCTCTTTTAGGAATACTATCAGGAAAATATCCCATAAATAAATCTTCAAACTCCCGATGTTTTTTTGATTTTTTACTTTTTTCCTCAAAATCAATTATGCTTTCAAGAGTATAATCCACAAAATAATGATTGATTTCATCCGAATCAAAAAAAGGTCGCAACTTTTTTTTTGCAACCACTTCCTCTTTATTATCAACATCTGACTTCTTAGAATTGTTACAGCTCAAAGCCACAATTACTGTAATTATAAAAATAATCTTCTTCAAATTTCCACATTTAAAACCTTAGAATCTTAGCATCTCAGAACCTTAACCCCTTAGAAATAAACCCTCACGAAAGGCATAAAACCAGATCCGTAAAGACTTCTATCAGGATCGTACAAAACATCGTATCGCGCACCAATGGTAACACTTCCGGTTCTATAACCTGCTCCAAGATACAAAGCAGTATTCCAATAATTATCTGAATAACTTGGCCTGTATGGAGTCGAGTCATAATCTGTATTTACCCTTACCTGCTCTAACTCTGCAGACAATTGAATTTCTGGAATCGGGTTTACAAGTGTAACTAAACTTCCTCCATAAACAAATGAATCATAATAATTTTTAGATGATAAATAACCAAATTGCAATCCTACACCAACCGATACAATTGGGTTGACATTGTAAATTGCACTTGGCATTACAGAAATATCGGTATAACCTGAACCAATTCCAACACCAAGTCCGCCTCCAAATTGAACCTTGTCCCAAAAATGATTACTGTTGTCTATAACATACTTCTGCTGTGCAAATGTAAAACTGGAAAACAAGACTGCTATAATCACAAAAAAAGATCTGCAATCGATTGAAAATTGAATTTTATTCATAGTTAAGTCTATTTTTAACAAATTTTTACGTAAAAGTACGTAAAAAAAAGATTTAAATAAAGGCGATTGTTGTACTTTTGCCATTCTATTTAACAAAAAGTATATTCACTAATATTATGGATAGGTTTTCATTTTTAAATGCAGCGCATACAGAGTTTTTCGCACAATTATACGATCAATATTTAGTAAACCCAGACAGCGTAGAGCCAAGCTGGAGAAGTTTTTTTCAAGGTTTCGACTTTGGACAGACGGTTTATAATGACGAAAATCCAGTTCAACAGATTGTTGAATATGTGACTAGCGGCAACGCAGACTGCAGTTTGGTTTCAGAAAAACTGCAAAAAGAATTCAACGTACTAAAATTAATTGACGGATACCGTACTCGCGGGCATTTGTTTACAAAAACAAACCCTGTTCGTGATCGTAGAACTTCATCTCCAACTTTAGACATCGAAAATTTCGGATTATCAACTGCTGATCTTTCTACTGTTTTTGATGCTGCACAAACAATTGGAATGACACCTTCTTCATTGCAGGACATCGTAAATCGTCTTCAAGCTATTTACTGCCAGCATATTGGTATTGAGTATATGTATATCAGAAATCCTGGCGTTGTAAAATGGATTCAAGATAAATTATCTGTAAATGTTAATCAGCCTAATTTCTCTACAGAAGAAAAGAAAACAATCTTAAATAAATTAAATCAAGCCGTTTCTTTCGAGAACTTCCTTCATACTAAATATGTTGGACAAAAACGTTTCTCATTAGAAGGTGGAGAATCTATCATTCCTGCTTTAGATGCTTTGATCGAGCAAGCTGCTGAAAAAGGTGTTGAACAATTCGTAATGGGAATGGCTCACCGTGGCCGTTTGAACGTTTTGGCAAACATCTTCGGAAAATCGACTCAAGATATTTTTGGTGAATTTGACGGTAAAGATTACGATCAAGAATATTTTGATGGTGACGTAAAATACCACTTAGGTCTTACTGCTGACAAAAAAACAAGATCAGGAAAAAACATCAACATCAATTTAGCACCAAACCCTTCTCACTTAGAAACCGTTGGAGCTGTAATTGAAGGAATCACAAGAGCTAAACAAGATAAATATTATGCTGATGATTTCTCTAAAGTATTGCCTATCGCTGTACACGGAGATGCTGCAATCGCAGGACAAGGAATCTTGTATGAAATCATTCAGATGGCTCAGCTTGATGGTTACAAAACTGGAGGAACAATCCATATTGTAATCAACAACCAAGTTGGTTTTACAACAAACTATTTAGATGCTCGTTCCTCTACTTACTGTACAGACGTTGCTAAAGTAACTTTATCACCAGTATTACACGTAAATGCTGACGACGCTGAAGCTGTTGTACATGCAGTATCTTTTGCATTAGACTACAGAATGCAGTTTGGGCGTGACGTATTTATCGATTTATTAGGATACAGAAAATATGGTCACAACGAAGGTGATGAGCCTCGTTTTACACAGCCGGTATTATATAAAATCATTGCTAAACATAAAAACCCAAGAGACATTTACGCAGAGAAATTATTGTCTGACGGCGTAATCGATGCCTCTTATGTAAATGGTCTAGAAAAAGAATACAAATCTGCTTTAGAAGAGAACTTAGAAGCTTCTCGTAAAAAAGACTTAACAATCATTACTCCATTCATGAAAAATGAATGGGACGGATTTGTTCAAGTAACAGATACACAAATGTTAGAGAAAGTAGATACTACTTTTGACAAAAAAGGATTGGATTCAATCATCAATACAATCTCAACATTACCATCAGACAAAAAGTTCATCAATAAAATAAGTAAAATTGTTACTGATAGAAAAACAGGATATGACAATAATACTCTTGATTGGGGAACTGCAGAAGCACTTGCTTACGGATCGCTTTTAACAGAAGGATTTGATGTTCGTATTTCTGGTCAAGATGTTGAAAGAGGAACTTTCTCTCACCGTCATGCTGTAGTTAAAGTTGAAGATTCTGAAGAAGAAGTAATCCTATTGAATTCTATTGAAAACAAAAAAGGAAAATTCGGTGTATTCAACTCTCTTTTATCAGAATATGGTGTTCTTGGTTTTGATTACGGATATGCATTAGCCAATCCAAAAGCATTAACTATTTGGGAAGCGCAATTTGGAGATTTCTCTAACGGAGCTCAAATTATGATTGACCAATACATTTCTTGTGGTGAAGACAAATGGAACAACCAAAATGGTATTGTTTTATTATTACCTCACGGATATGAAGGACAAGGTGCTGAACACTCTTCTGCAAGAATGGAGCGTTACTTACAACTTTGCGCAAGACATAATATGTATGTTGCTGATTGTACAACGCCAGCAAACTTCTTCCACTTGTTGAGAAGACAAATGAAAACGAATTTCCGTAAACCATTAGTTGTTTTCTCTCCAAAAAGTTTATTACGTGATCCAAGATGCGTATCAACAGTTGAAGAATTAGCAAGCGGAAGTTTCCAAGAAACAATTGACGATAATACAGTAGATAAAAAGAAAGTAAAAACTTTAGTTTTCTGTACTGGTAAATTCTATTATGATATTGTTGCAGAAAGAGAAAACATCGGAAGAAATGATGTTGCAGTTGTTCGTATCGAGCAATTATTCCCTTTCCCAGTTGAGCAAATCAAAGAAATCATTGCAAAATATCCAAATGCTGATGATTACGTTTGGGCTCAGGAAGAACCTAAAAACATGGGAGCTTACAGCTTTATGTTAATGAACTTTGATCTAGTAAAATGGAGATTAGCATCATTAAAAGCATACTCTGCTCCAGCATCAGGAAGTTACACACGTGCAAAACGTCGTCATGCAGATGCAATTAGAATGGTATTCGATAAAAATTTATTCAGATAAAAAATTAGTTTAACGTTTAAGAATTAAAGACCAGCCAAACTCTCTAAATCTTAAGCAATACAAACCTTAAACAAAAACAAAGATGATTTTAGAAATGAAAGTCCCATCACCAGGGGAATCAATAAAAGAAGTTGAAATTGCAACTTGGTTAGTAAAAGACGGAGATTATGTAGAAAAAGATCAAGCTATTGCTGAAGTTGATTCAGATAAAGCTACTCTTGAATTACCTGCTGAAATGAGCGGAGTTATTACGCTAAAAGCTGAAGAAGGTGATACAGTAGCAGTAGGCGCTGTAGTTTGTTTAATTGATACTGATGCAGCAAAACCTGCAGGCGGCGCATCAGCGGCTCCAGCAGCTGAAGCACCAAAAGCTGAGGCACCAAAAGCCGAAGCTCCAAAAGCGGCACCGGCTCCAGCAGCAGCTCCGGCAGCAACAAGTTATGCAGCTGGAACTCCATCTCCTGCAGCAAGAAAAATATTAGACGAAAAAAACATTGCTCCTGCAACAGTTTCTGGAACTGGAAAAGGCGGAAGAATTACTAAAGATGATGCTGTAAATGCAGTACCTTCTATGGGAACTCCAACTGGAGGAAGCCGTGGAACTGAGCGTACAAAATTATCTATGTTACGTCGTAAAGTAGCAGAAAGATTGGTTTCGGCTAAAAACGAAACGGCTATGCTTACTACTTTCAACGAAGTAAACATGACACCAATCAACCAAATTCGTAATGAATACAAAGATGCTTTCAAAGCAAAACATGGCGGTTTAGGTTTAGGTTTCATGTCATTCTTTACAAAAGCAGTTACAAGAGCTTTACAATTATACCCAGATGTTAACTCAATGATGGATGGTGACTACAAAATCGCTTATGATTTTGCTGACATCTCAATCGCGGTTTCTGGACCAAAAGGTTTAATGGTTCCTGTTGTTCGTAATGCTGAACTATTAACTTTCCGTGGAATTGAAGCTGAAATCAAAAGATTAGCTTTAAGAGCTCGTGATGGTCAAATTACTGTTGACGATATGACTGGAGGAACTTTTACAATCACAAACGGTGGTGTTTTCGGAAGTATGTTATCTACTCCAATCATCAACCCTCCTCAATCAGGAATTTTAGGAATGCACAATATTATTGAGCGTCCGATTGCTGTAAACGGAAAAGTGGAGATTCACCCAATGATGTACGTAGCTCTTTCTTATGACCACAGAATTATTGACGGTCGTGAGTCTGTTGGTTTCTTAGTTGCTGTGAAAGAAGCATTAGAAAATCCTTTAGAATTATTAATGAACGGAGATGCTAAACGTGCTTTAGAATTGTAATTTCATTATTTTTAAATAAAATCAAAAAGCCTGTTCATTCATTTGAACAGGCTTTTTTTCTTACTATTAGCTTAAATCTTGCTTATGGTGTTAATTTTTTACAGAAATGGAAATTTTAATCTTTAAAAAAGATTTAATTTAGAATAAATAAAAATAACTTGTGTAGTTGCTTATCAGTGTTTAAATTTGCGCTATTAAAATCAATTCTAAATAGTAATGAAATATAAATTCACAATTTCTCTTTTGAGCTTTTGTTTTTTTCTTCTAGCAAGCGTAACTATCTCAGCCCAAGAAAAAGCAACTGTAAAGGGAAAAATCACAGTAAGCAGCGACGATTCAGCAGAAGCAATTTCAATTGCTTTAAAAGGAACCAGATTTGGGACAATTACTGATGAAAACGGTAATTATAAAATTAAAAATGTAAAACCAGGAACATACACTTTAAAAGTTTCAGCTGTTGGATATTCATTAACAGAGAAAAAAATAACAGTTAATGCAGGTGAAGAGCTGACAGCAAACTTTAACATCACCTCAAACTCTGAAGAATTAACTGAAGTTGTGGTAAATGGCAGAAAAAATCGTTTTGTTCGTAAAGATAACCAACAGGTATCAAGATTACCTCTTAAAAATCTTGAAAATCCACAAGTATATACTACGATTACAGGAGAATTATTAAAAGAACAAGTTGTAACTAATTTTGATGATGCTTTAAAAAATGCATCTGGTATTACACCGCTTTGGGCCGCAACAGGACGTGCCGGAGACGGAGCCGCTTATTACTCTTTAAGAGGATTCCCGGTTCAGCCAACAATGGTTAATGGTTTACCTGGTTTAACAAACGGAAGTTTAGATCCAGCCAATATTGACAGAATTGAAATTATCAGAGGACCATCAGGAACTTTGTTTGGAAGCAGTTTGATCTCTTACGGAGGTTTAATTAATACCACTACAAAAAGACCTTTTAAAACATTTGGAGGAGAAGTAAATTACACAACCGGAAGCTATGGTTTACACCGTGCAGTTGTAGATTTAAACACACCTCTTAATGATAAAAAGACTTTAAACTTCAGAGTAAATTCAGCTTACAGCAAACAAGAAAGTTTTCAGGATGCAGGTTTCAAAGAATCTTATTTTATAGCACCTTCGTTATCTTATGAAGTAAATGATAGATTATCATTCTTAATAAACACTGAATTTATGAGCAGCGAAGCTACAAACCCAACTATGTTGTTTTTAGATAGAGGGAATCCATTAAGAGTTCATAATATTAAAGAGTTAAATTACGACAATAAACGTTCTTACACGAGTAATGAACTAACAATGAAAACTCCTTCATACAATATTCAGGCTCAAATGAATTATAAACTTTCTAAGCAATGGAGTTCTCAAACTGTGTTTTCTACGAGTTCAGCAAAATCACAAGGAAATTATACTTATTTATACGAAGGTACAAGCAACCCTCTTTTCAAATCACTTAAAGATGGAATTGTATTAGGCAGACAATTTACAGATCAGGACAATCAAAATATAACAACAGATATCCAGCAGAACTTTAATGGTGATTTCAAAATTGGAAATTTCAGAAACAGAATCGTTGTAGGCTTTGATTATTTCAAAAGAACATCTTCTGATCGCAGTTCAGGATATGTTGCAAATGGTCTTGTGTACATTGGAAATGACTTACAAACGTTTAACAACATTATTGGAAAACAAACAAACGGAGATTCTGGAGATTTAACAAAAGCAGGATCAGACGCTCTTATTGCAAACAGCCCAAGAAATAACAATAACACAAAACAAGAAGTTTATAGCGCTTACGTTTCTGACGTCATCAACTTTACACCTGCATTTTCTGCAATGTTAAGTTTACGTGCTGACCGTTTCATGAATGCCAAAAATGAAGGATACAACCAAACTGCTTTTTCTCCAAAATTAGGATTAGTGTATCAGCCAATTTTAGACAAAGTTTCCATTTTTGCTAATTACATGAATGGATTCGTAAATGTTGCTCCGGGACAAAACCGTATTTCGAATGTAACAACACCGGTTATATTTAATCCTGAGCGTGCCAATCAATTTGAAGTTGGAACTAAATTGAACCTGTTTAAAGACAAACTATACGCTACTTTCAGCTATTATGACATCCAAGTTTCTGATAAAGTTTATGTAATAGAAACTCCTTATATAGATCCTGCAGATCCAACAGCTGAATTGCCAAACGATCAGACTTCATATCAAAATGGAGCTCAGAGAAATAAAGGTTTTGAAGCAGAGTTTGTTGCAAACCCAATTAATGGTTTAAATATTGTTTTAGGGTACAGTTATAATGATGCTGTTTTAACAAAAGGAGATCCGGATTTTGTAGGTCACAGATCTGAAGATTCAGGACCAAGAAACCTGGCAAACCTTTGGGCTAGTTACAAATTTACAAACGGGTTACTTAGAGGTTTTGGTTTAGGCTTTGGAGGAAATTATGTTGGTGATAACATGATCATGAACAGAAATCTTGCAGGAACATTTACAATACCAGCCTATACAGCTTTAAATTCATCGCTGTTTTACAATGTTGAAAAATTTACAATCACACTTAAATTAAACAACATTACAAACAAAGAAATATATGATGGATGGTCAACAGTACATCCAAAAGATGCCAGAGCTTTGATCGCAAGTTTCTCTTATAGATTCTAATAAACAAATAACAAAACACCTTTCGGTTAAAGAGAAAGGTGTTTTTTAAATTCTATGAAATTATGATAACAATAGCCAGTCTTATCGTTTTTTTAGCTTTTTATACACTTTATTACACCTCAAAAAGAGCCGTTTTATCTTATGATTTAGGTTTTGAAAAATGGATGAAAAAAAATCCAAAGCAAACCAAAATTACCGGATTAGTTCTTTTAGTTACTGCTTATGCCATTTGGCTTATTACTCAATCTTTTGGCTGCGGCACCTTAATGTTTTTTATTCAATTAATGACAATTGGAAGTCTGATTATCATTCTTGCACCATTAAAAAAAGTAAACAGCAAAGCACTAATAGCTGTACTAATTATTATTGCTCTATTAGAATTTTATTATTATTAAACCATAACTAACCAATGCCAGCAAACTCAAAATATTTAACCCCTGCATTTTGGCCGCGTTTTGCCAAAATAACTGCCGCAATACTTGGTGGTTATCTTGTTTCTACAACATTTCATTTAGCATTAGCATCATGGTTTAGTCGCCCTGAAGTATTAATGACAATGGCTTTTAGCGGATTCATACTTTGGGTTGTTTTAATGATTATTGCATTTTTAGCAAAAAGCGGATGGAAAATCTGGGGCATTTACATTTTACTTTCCTTAGTTTTTTCTCTACTTATTTATCTTGGTCAAACCTATAATCCAGCAGTGTAATAACCCATGAACAATCGTCACTATAATATCTATTTTCATACACATACTGTCAGCGGTATTGTCATCAGCGTTGTACTTTTTGTGATCTTTTTTGCAGGGTCCTTTTCTTTTTTTAGAGATGAAATCATCAATTGGGAAAGAAGTGAATCTACCGCTGTTACAAGCGAAATTAAACTAGACTACAATAGCGCATTAGAAAACCTTGACAAAAAACACGTTTTACACGGAAGAAATATTACCATATCTAAACCATCTGTTCAAAATAGAGTTGCGGTTTATATGGAAGGTACCAAAGATACTTTGGCTCCAGCCAAACAAAAAGAAGGATCATTCTTTTATCTTGATACTAAAAACTTTAAATCATTCACTTACGACGAATCATATTCTTTAGGAGAATTTTTATATCGTTTGCATTTCTTGGCACAGATTCCTTATCCAGTTGGATACTATCTTTCAGGATTTACAGCTTTGTTTTTCTTATTTGCAATCATAACAGGACTTCTACTGCATTGGAACAAAATTGTCTCTAACTTTTATATTTTCCGTCCAAAGGAAAAATTAAAAACATTATGGACAGATGCTCATACAGCATTAGGAATGATTGGACTTCCGTTTCAATTTGTTTATGCTGTAACAGGTGCATTTTTTATGATTAAACTTCTAATTGTCGCGCCCGCTGTAATGGCATTATACAAAGGCGATCAGGATAAATTATACAAAGAATTAGAATATAACGATCCTGATTATAAATTCGATAACAATAAATTAGCCTCACCTTTTGACATCAATAAATTAGTTGCTAAAGCAAAAAACAACTGGTCTGATTTTGAGATTACACGAGTATTTATTCAAAA
The DNA here is from genome assembly GCF_044005885.1 of Flavobacterium sp. FlaQc-30. Classification (NCBI taxonomy): domain Bacteria; kingdom Pseudomonadati; phylum Bacteroidota; class Flavobacteriia; order Flavobacteriales; family Flavobacteriaceae; genus Flavobacterium; species Flavobacterium sp. FlaQc-30. The sequence goes on from NZ_JBIPCO010000001.1 coordinate 468,493, forward strand.
TTACGGCGATGCAAACATGCACGTTTTAGTAGAAGGCGAATTACCAAATCATAAAAAATTTACTGGAATTGGAAAAGTTGTTTACCGTATTTCTGACGGAAAGGAAATTGCCAGAAAAAATCCAGTTACACAAACCACTTACATTGATGTTGTAAAAAATGTTTTATATCGAGTTCATTATGGCGACTACGGAGGTTATGCCTTAAAAATAGTAAGCTTTGTTCTAGGTATAATAACTTGTTTTGTAATTATTTCAGGAGTTATGATTTGGCTAGTTGCCAGACAAAAAAATAATCTGCCCGAAAAGAAAAGACGTTTTAACGCAGCTGTTGTTCGCATTTATCTGGCCATTTGCTTAAGCATGTACCCAATCACGGCACTTGCTTTTATCGTGGTAAAAGTTTTTTACCCATTAACTAAGGGTAATCTTTTTCTTGTCTATTTTGGAGGATGGCTATTGCTTACAATATTCTTTATCATTAAAAAGAATGATGCTTTTACCAATAAATCATGCCTTATTTCAGGAAGTATTTTAGGATTTTTAATTCCAATTACAAACGGAATTGTTTCTGGAAATTGGTTTTGGAATTCGTTTATGGAAAATAAAATTCAAATCTTTTTCATTGATGTTTTCTGGATTGTTCTAGCTTCCATAACTCTTTATACAGCTTATCATTTAAAACCTAAAAAAGCGACAGTTTAAAAATTAGCTTAAATAATTTGTCGCCTATAGATTTTGCGTATACTTTTACGTTTTTAATCAAAAAATGGGATTTACAAAACAAATACGTTTTTTACATAAATGGCTCGGATTAATTTCTGGGCTTATTGTTTTTATTGTCTGTATTACGGGTTGCATTTTTTGTTTCCATGACGAAATAAAAGACATTACTCGAAAAGAATGGCGTTTTGTTGAACCGCAGAATAAACCTTTTTTGATGCCATCGGTTTTGCAGCAAAAAGCAGTAGAAATTGTTCCGAAAAACAAATCGAGTATGGTTTCTTACTACGGACAAAATCGCTCGGCTATTGTTTATACGTATTCTGATACTGAAAATTTATATCTCTATTTTAATCCATACACTGGTGAATATCTAAAAACCGAGAACCCAAAAACTGACTTTTTTATTATTGTCGAATATATTCACTTGTATTTATTACTGCCTGATTATATTGGAAAACATATTATAGGCGTTTCGACAATTATTTTTATCTTGTTATTAATTTCTGGAATAATTCAGTGGTGGCCAAAAAGAAAAAGCGATATTAAAAGAAGTTTTACCGTAAAATGGTCTGCAAAATGGCGTCGTGTTAATTATGACTGGCACAATACATCTGGTTTTTACATTGCATTGATCGCTTTTATTCTTGCCATAACTGGTTTAACATTTACATACGAATGGGTTGGCGACGGAATATACAAAACCTTTAATTTTGGAGGCGACAAAGCAGTCGAAACAAAAGCGCCCATAATCGATACAACAAAATTTAACTCTAATTCAATCACAGCTGTAGATCGTGCTTTTATTCAAACCCTAAAAATGCAGCCAAAAGCCGAAATGCTCTTTGTAACGCTTCCGCAGCAAAAAGGAGACCTCATTAACACAGGAGCATATCCGCATACGTTAAGATACGATCATCAAAGCAACTATTACTTTCATCCTTATGATGGAAAATTAATTCAAAGCGATCCATATCATACCAAAAGCTTAGGTCTGAAAGTTGTCGAAATGAATTATGGCATTCATACAGGACAAGTCTTAGATTTACCTGGAAAAATTATTGCTTTTACCGTCAGTCTAATTGCTTCCGCGCTCCCCGTAACAGGCTTTGTGATTTGGTTTGGAAGAAGAAAAAAATCTAAAAATAAAAAAACCGCTCATTAGAAGCGGTTTCTTATAAATTGTTAGAAACAAAATTAGTTTCTATTTGCTAAAGCATTTTTCTGTAAGTTTTTAACTGAGCTAACTTTATTGTCAACATAAGCAACTTCGCTTAAATTGTTTTCATTAAAGAAAATCCATTTTCCAGTTTTCACTCCGTCTGTGTATTCTCCAACGGCTTTTTTATGTCCTTTTTCGTCATAAGATACCCAGACACCGTCTAATTTACCATCCTTAAAGAAGCCTTCTTGTTGAACATTGCCATTATCATAATAATAAATAGCTTTTACCTTGTTCCCAACAGCTTCTAATTCTGGTTTTGCTTCTTGTGCCACTACTATTCCAGTGAACAATAGCGCCGCTAAAATTATACTCTTTTTCATATCTTTAGGTATTAATGTTTTCGAAATCTTTATCAAATATACTTATTTGTTTACATTAAAAAAACTTTTACTTAACAATTTGGTAACATTGAATGAAAACTTAACATTGGAATTTTACCTAAAACAAAAAAACCAGCGCTCAAGCACTGGTTTTACTGGTATTTTGATCAAAAACTAAAATTACGATAACGATGTAAATTTAATCCTTAAATTAGTTTAATAACGAATCTAATTGCTTTTGAAGGTCTGGAGACGAAGGTCTTTCAGCATCAGAACTCACAATGTTTCCTTTTGGATCAATCAAGATAAATCTCGGAATTCCCATTACACCATAATTAACAACAAATTCAGATTCCCAGTCCTTATCAGCAAACAATTGTACACCTCCAAGATTTTTATCTGCTACAAACTTTTTCCATTTTTCATTGTCTTTTGCTTTATCGATAGAAATACTCACAAACTCAATGTTTTTTCCATGATATTTCTCTTCAATTTTTTGCAGGTAAGGAATTTCGGCTCTGCATGGCGCACACCATGTAGCCCAAAGATCAATATAAACATACTTCCCTTTTAAATCAGATAGTTTTGTTTTTCCTCCCTTATAATTTTCATAATCAAACTCTGGAGAAGGCTTACCGATAAGTTTATTTGCTTTTGCCGTTCTTTCATAATTCTCAACTGCGAATTGATTAAAACGTTCAAAATTACTTTTCATTGCAGTAACAAATTCGGGATCAAAATTTCCTTTCTCTAAACTTTCAACATCAGTCTTTTTCTTAGCTTCTAATATTGCTGCAAATTCAGCAGGTTCTTTAGAGAAGGCTTCCTCTAGTTTTTCATTTCTTAAAGCTTGCTGCGCTAAAAAATTACTCTCCTCAACACCTTTACCGCTGAAAACAATAGTTTCATCAAATTCTTTGGCATTCATGGTTAAGTTTACCTCAGAATTTGGTTTCAAATATAACCTTGACGATTCAGTTCCGTCTGAAAACACATAAAATCCTTTTGGCGCATCAAAGGAAGCTGCAAAAGTTTCCTTTTTGTTAATCGGAATAACTTGTTTAAAATTATCTTTTCCTCTAATAACAAGAGTGTCACTATTTCTATTCGCAATTTTGGCTGTAAATTTTATTTGATTTTTGGATTGCCCAACAACACTTAAAGTGCCAAATATCAACAGACCAGTAACAAAAAGTTTTTTCATAGATATTTATATTTGTTTTTACTGATTCAAATCTAAAGAAATTACACATCAAAATTTTAGAATTAACAAAATTTTTAAAATTTATAAGCATCAAGTTATCACTTTACTATATTATTTTGTTTTTTGTGTTTACTTTTGCAATCTAAAATTGAGATCATGTATAGAAGTCATAATTGCGGCGAATTAAACGCTTCAAATATTAATACCGAAGTTACACTTGCGGGCTGGGTTCAAAAATCACGCGATAAAGGATTTATGAATTGGGTCGATCTACGCGACCGTTATGGAATCACACAACTTATTTTCGACGAAAGTCGTACCGATAAAACCGTTTTTGAATTAGCTAAAACTCTTGGCCGTGAATTTGTAATTCAGGTAAAAGGAACTGTAATTGAACGTGAAGCTAAAAACAAAAATATTCCAACTGGTGAAATCGAAATTTTAGTTTCTGAATTAACGATTCTAAACTCTGCTTTAACACCTCCATTTACTATCGAAGATGAAACTGACGGTGGTGAAGATATCAGAATGAAATACCGTTATTTAGATATCAGAAGAAATCCTGTAAAAAACAGCTTATTATTTCGTCATAAAGTAGCGATGGAAGTTCGTAAATATCTATCTGATTTAGATTTCTGCGAAGTTGAAACTCCTTACTTAATCAAATCGACTCCAGAAGGAGCAAGAGATTTTGTGGTTCCAAGCCGTATGAATGAAGGACAATTTTATGCATTGCCACAATCTCCGCAAACTTTCAAGCAATTATTGATGGTTGGTGGAATGGATAAATATTTCCAAATTGTAAAATGTTTCCGTGACGAAGATTTACGTGCAGACCGTCAGCCGGAGTTTACTCAAATTGACTGCGAAATGGCATTTGTTGAGCAAGAAGACATTTTGAATGTTTTTGAAGGTTTGACAAGACATTTATTAAAAGAAATTAAAGGCATTGAAGTAGAAAAATTCCCAAGAATTACCTACGACTATGCTATGAAAACATATGGAAATGACAAACCAGACATTCGTTTTGGGATGAAGTTTGGTGAGTTAAATGAATTTGCACAACACAAAGAATTCCCTGTATTTAATGCAGCTGAATTAGTGGTGGGAATTGCTGTTCCGGGAGCAGGAAATTATACTCGTAAAGAAATCGACGGATTAATTGACTGGGTAAAACGTCCACAAGTTGGAGCGTCAGGAATGGTGTATGTAAAATGCAACGAAGATGGAACATATAAATCATCTGTAGATAAATTCTACGATCAGGACGATTTAGCAAATTGGGCAAAAGCTACAGAAGCAAATCCTGGAGATATGATTTTTGTACTTTCTGGTCCAGCAAACAAAACCCGTGCTCAGCTTTCTGCACTTCGTATGGAATTAGCAACTCGTTTAGGTTTACGTAAACCCGAAGAATTTGCTCCATTATGGGTTGTAGATTTCCCATTATTAGAACTTGACGAAGAAAGCGGTCGTTACCACGCCATGCACCACCCATTTACATCTCCAAAACCAGAAGATATGGCTTTATTGGAGACAGAACCAGGAAAAGTGCGTGCAAATGCTTACGATATGGTTTTGAACGGAAATGAAATTGGAGGAGGTTCTATTCGTATTCACGATAAAGCGACACAACAGTTAATGTTTAAATATTTAGGATTTACTGAAGAAGAAGCAAAAGCACAATTTGGTTTCTTAATGGATGCTTTTCAGTTTGGTGCGCCGCCTCATGGAGGTTTAGCTTTTGGATTGGATAGATTGGTTGCTATTTTAGGTGGTCAGGAAACGATTAGAGATTTTATCGCCTTCCCTAAAAATAATTCAGGACGTGATGTTATGATTGATGCTCCTGCAGCAATTGACGACGCACAATTAAAAGAGCTTTCAATTAAATTAGACCTCTAAAAAATAATGATAAAAAAAATCTTTTTATTGCTTTTTGTTGTAAACTGTTTTGCACAAAGCCCAAAACAAGTCTTATATTCATTTTACGATTGGAAATATCCTAAAATAAAAATAGAAAGCAATAAAATAGGTGTTATCATAGAAGATCCCACAGAACGCGGCGTAATAGACAATCAAGTCTCTGCCTATGCGATTCGCAATCTTAGTTTAAGAAATTTAGAAATAGTCGCTCCAACACAGAGCGACTATTTGTTATTTATACAACCCATCAGCACGTATCTTGATACTAAAACTGAAAAAATAACCAATGGCAATGACATTAGTTATATTGGACAAATCATCTTCACTTCAAAGCTAAATTTTACGATAAAACGAAAAAACGAAGTTGTTTACACTAAAGATTTTAACTCCTCTCAAGTTATCTCAGAGGTAAGTGCTTACAACAACTTCAGTATTAAAACAGAAGAAATTGCAAACAATCAGATACAATTACTTCTTAAAAATTCGAGCGGAACAATTAACCAAAATTGTTACGACCTTTATAACAAAGATGTTTTGTACAATTTTTTCAAAGAAATTAAAGAAACTATCGATTTTACCAGAATTGAAGAAACCCTTCCTCTATACAAATTCAAAGACGATAATCTTGACCAAATAAACCAATCAGTGGATGCTTTTGAATTTACCAGAAATTTAGAAGACACAGATGAGAACTATCTTAAAATAAAAAATCTCCTTGAGGAAAAAATAAAATTTTGGGAACGTGAAGTTTCTAAATATGATGTAAACGATAAAAAAACCAAAAAAATTTATTGGGCTTTAATGGCAAATATCTCAACCAGTTACTATGCTTTAGGAGATAATGCAAAAGCTATAGAATTTAAAGACAAAGCACTACTTGTTGATTACAACAAAAACTATCGCTATTTAGCCGAAATGCCTGAGAAAAAAATCAAGAATATGGCTTTCTTATTGAATGCTGAAGGCAAACCTTTTATTGATTTTGAAAAAAATGATTTTTCGAAAAAACAAAATTTTGATGCTGTTTACTTCACCAATAAAAAAGGCAAACTTCTTATTAACAGCAACTTTTCAGAACAAGAATTGGCTATCAAAAAAAATCGTATTGAAGTTATTTATAACATTTTGGCGTGTTCCAAATTCTATGACTTTTTAGTAAGTGTAACTAACGATTTTAACGAAAAAGAACAAGATAAAAGCCTATTTTTTAAAAACACAGACGCTTATTTTTTCAAATTAACAAAACGCTACGATGACTTAAGCAAAGAATTACTTGTTGCCGATTTGAAAAATTTTAATGTAGATGAAAAAAAAACTATCCTGAAAATATCTAATAGTATCCACGATTTAACAGATGTATTATATAACAGATTAAAAGTATCTACTATTGATAACAAAGAATCTGAGTTAGCACAACTTGTACGTGAATTAAATAAGCTTTTTATACAACAAGCAGGAATTCTTACTGATTATGGGAGAAGCAGTAAAAAGCAAGATCTTCAAGACTTGACTAATATGGTCTTAATTAGCCAAAATAAAGTACTTTTAGACCTTCCTTATTTAGGTTTTCTGGCAGACGAACTTACCACTGAAGGACACAGCCAATACAAGGAACATCCTAAAATTTATCAATCTCTTTTTAAGCAGTATAAAAAAACCTTCAACAATTTGATGGGAAGTACTATTCTAAAAAATCTTCATGAGAAAGAGACCATTAAATTTGATGAAATTATAAATTCATTTTACATGCCGCTTTCCAGAGAAAAAATAGAGAATATCAATGTGAAATTTAAAAATCAATATAACAATCAATCTATATTGAGAATATTAATGTTATTCTCTAAGTAATGAAAAAAATAATACCCTTTTTAACCTGCCTTGCTTTTTGCAATTGCATATCAGTACCAAATCAGCCAGCAAAAAACATTGCTTTTGAAAAACAACAAGCTGACGATCAGGAAAAAGATTTTAATTTACAGGTTAAAACTATTTGCTTTTCTGAGAAAAACACAAAGAAAGAAATTGAAATTGAATATGAACTAAAAAACAACTCTAAATCGACGGTTTTTGATCATAAATTAAAAACGTATAAATTGTTTTTTATTCTCAAAATGACAGACGGGCGAGAAATTGCAAAAGAAAAAACAATTTGGTTTATAATCCCCCCAAATACAGCAATAATCGAAAAAGAAAAAATATACATCTCTGATTACGTTGTTCAATCATGTTCAACTAGTCTTTATACAAAATATAAATAATTTAAGATTATTAAAATAAGACTTTAATTTTTATTAAAACCACTAAATATTTCTCTTTTTTACTTTTCAAAAAAGAGAAAAAACATACTTAAAAATAAAAATTCTTAAAATTTCAAATTCCTACAATCGGCTCGTTTTTATATTCTTACAATTAACGATTCTCAAATTATGGCATTTCATATAAAATTTGATGCAATAAACCACGTAAAAACACTGGAAATCAATAATTTTTACAAAAATTTAACACCCTTATGTCTTTTGTATGAATTTATATATTACATTTGCTTTATTATAAATTATTATTACAATTACAATGCGTACAGGTACAGTAAAATTTTTCAATGAATCTAAAGGTTATGGGTTCATTACAGACGAAGAAACAGGAAAGGACATCTTCGTTCACGCTTCAGGAATTAACGCGGAAGAATTACGCGAAGGTGACCGTGTAAGCTATGAAGAAGAAGAAGGAAGAAAAGGGAAAGTTGCTGCTAAAGTAGCAGTAATCTAAGAAAAATATAGCAATTTATTTTTTTTGCCTCTGAATGGTTTTAAAAACGTCTCGATACACATCGAGACGTTTTTTTTTGCTCATTTCTTAAAAAAATATTAAAATTTTAAGACCTTATTTATAATCAATAAAAATTACGCCCAAACGTTGTTGCATTGCGTACTTATGTCCCCCTTTAGTTTGTGATTTACGTCATTGAAAGTTATCTTTGTGGCTTATTCTTTAAGTAAAAAAGCTAAGCTTATGCAATCTGATCAATACAGTTACATTCCTATTTTAATGCAGTTCATTCTAGCTGTTGGTTTTGTAGTAGGAACAATCATTATTTCTGGAAAATTAGGCCCAAAAAGAACCTCTGAAGTTAAAGATAAAAACTTCGAGTGCGGGATCGAATCTGTTGGTAATGCACGTATTCCTTTTTCAGTAAAATATTTCCTAGTTGCCATCCTGTTTGTATTGTTTGACGTAGAGGTAATTTTTCTTTATCCTTGGGCAGTAAATTTTAAAGAACTTGGTATTGAAGGAATGCTGAAAATGATTGTTTTTATGTCATTGCTTTTAGTTGGTTTTTTCTACATCATCAAAAAGAAAGCTTTAGACTGGGAATAAAACCCGATTTTAGATTTTAGGTTTCTGATTTTAGATTTAAGCATCTGAAATTAAAATTTAAAATTTAAACTCAATTGAATTTAATACTGATTTAAAAAATTGATTTTACTTTTTACGATTTCCAAAAATCTAAAATCTAAGATCAGAAATCTAAAATAAAAATGAGCGATTCAAATGTAAATATGGTTGCGCCACCTGAAGGTGTTGTTGGTGAAGGTTTCTTTGCAACAAAACTAAATGATGTTGTAGGTTTGGCACGCGCGAATTCTCTTTGGCCTTTACCATTTGCAACTTCATGCTGCGGAATTGAGTTTATGGCAACGATGGCTTCACATTACGATTTAGCACGATTTGGATCTGAGCGTGTGAGTTTCTCTCCTCGCCAAGCAGATATGTTATTAGTAATGGGGACAATTTCAAAAAAAATGGCCCCGATTTTAAGACAAGTTTACGAACAAATGTCTGAACCTCGCTGGGTAATTGCCGTTGGAGCTTGTGCTTCATCGGGAGGTGTTTTCGACACATACTCAGTTCTGCAAGGAATTGATAAAGTAATCCCGGTTGACGTTTACGTTCCAGGATGTCCTCCAAGACCAGAACAAATCGTTGACGGAGTAATGAGATTACAAGAATTGGTAAAAAGCGAATCTGTTAGACGCAGAAGCTCTCCGGAATACCAAGAATTATTAGCTTCCTATAACATTTCATAAGATGGCTTTAGAAAATACCCTGATTCAAGATAAACTTACAGAAACATTTGATACAAGTGTTTTTAACTTTCAACAAGAAAGAGATATTTTTTCATTAGAAACAACTCCTGAAAAAATCACAGCATTGATCCTTTTCCTGAAAAATGATTCTGACTTACGTTTTCACTTCTTAACAGATTTATGCGGCATTCATTATCCAGACAACGATGCAGATCGTCAATTTGCGGTAGTTTATCATTTGCACAACTGGTACGAAAACAAACGTATTAGAATCAAAGTTTACTTGAATGGTGAAAAACCAGAGATCAAAACCGTTTCAAATATTTTCTTGAGTTCAAACTGGATGGAAAGAGAAACATACGATTTCTTCGGAATCAATTTTATTGGTCACCCGCAATTGAAACGTATTTTGAATATGGACGAAATGGTGTCTTTCCCAATGAGAAAAGAATTCCCAATGGAAGACAGCGGAAGAACTGATAAAGACGACAGATTCTTTGGAAGAACAACAACAAATTGCTAAAAAATAATTCAACATTATAAAATGTCAGAACTATTATTACCACCAGAGCATCGTTATGCTAAAATAATTAAGGACAAACTAAACGAAGACGGAAGCGAGCTTTCGGTACTGAATTTAGGACCAACGCATCCTGCGACTCACGGTATTTTTCAAAATATCCTATTAATGGATGGTGAAAGAATTCTAGAGGCTGAACCAACTATTGGTTACATCCACAGAGCTTTTGAGAAAATTGCTGAGAATCGTCCTTTCTATCAAATCACACCTCTTACAGATCGTATGAACTATTGCTCCTCTCCTATTAACAATATGGGATGGTGGATGACTTTAGAGAAATTACTAAATATTGAAGTTCCTAAAAGAGCACAATACTTAAGAGTTATTGTAATGGAGCTTGCTCGTATTACAGATCACTTAATTTGTAACTCGATTCTAGGAGTAGATACTGGTGCTTATACTGGTTTCTTATACGTTTTTCAATTCAGAGAAAAAGTTTATGAGATTTACGAAGAAATTTGTGGAGCTCGTTTAACAACAAATATGGGAAGAATTGGTGGTTTCGAAAGAGACTGGTCACCAGAAGCTTTTCGCAAATTAGACGTTTTCTTAAAAGATTTTCCTGTTGCTTGGCAAGAGTTTGTTAACTTATTCGAAAGAAACAGAATTTTCCTTGACAGAACCGTAAACGTAGGTGCAATTTCTGCTGAACAAGCAATGGCTTACGGATTTACAGGTCCAAACTTACGTGCAGCCGGAATTGATTATGATGTTCGTGTTGCGCAGCCTTACTCTTCTTATGAAGACTTCGAATTTAATGTTCCTGTTGGAAAATCAGGTGATACTTACGATCGTTTCTGTGTTCGTAACGCCGAAGTTTGGGAAAGTTTAAGCATTATTCGTCAAGCTTTGGATAAAATGCCGGCTGGAAACGAATACCATGCAGAAGTTCCTGATTATTATCTTCCTCCAAAAGAAGATGTATATCATAATATGGAATCTTTAATCTATCACTTTAAAATTGTAATGGGAGAAGTTCCTGTTCCAGTTGCAGAAATTTACCACCCTGTTGAAGGAGGAAACGGAGAGATAGGTTTTTATTTAGTTACAGACGGAAGCAGAACTCCATATAGATTACATTTCAGAAGACCTTGTTTTATTTATTACCAAGCATATCCTGAAATGATCAAAGGTTCATTACTTTCTGATGCAATTGTTATCCTTTCGAGTTTAAACGTAATTGCAGGAGAATTAGACGCGTAAAAAATTTTAGATTGAAGATTTTAGATTTTAGATTGCTGAATAGCATATCTAATAATTTAGATTGAAAATCTAGACTTATCATAGAATTGAAGAATTCAGATTGAAAAATCTAAAAACTAATAAAGATTGCAGAATACGGATTAAGGACAAAGATTGAAAAATCTGAAATCTAAAATCTAAAATCTAAAATAAAAATGGAACGTAAACATTACAAACAAGAAATAAATATGACTGAGGCATTGATCGCTCGTATCAATGAATTGATTAGTCATTATCCAGAAGGCAAACAAAAATCGGCTTTACTGCCTGTTTTGCACGAAGTGCAAGATGCGCATAACAACTGGCTTAGCATTGAATTGCAAGACAAAGTTGCCGAGATTCTTCAGATAAAACCAATTGAGGTTTATGAAGTGGTTACTTTTTATACCATGTTCAACCAAAAACCAATTGGAAAGTACATGTTTGAATTTTGCCAGACTTCTTGTTGTTGTTTAAATGGTGCCGAAAATTTAATGGATTATACTTCTGAAAAATTAGGCATTAAAATGGGCGAAACTACTCCAGACGGAATGTTTACTATTGCTGGTGTAGAATGTTTAGGTGCTTGCGGATACGCTCCAATGATGCAGTTAGGCGATTTCTACAAAGAGAAATTGACAGAAGATAAAATCGATCAGTTAATCGCTGATTGTAGAGATGATAAAATAATATTACACGATAAATAAGATGTCACAAAAAATATTATTAGATAAAATCAATATTCCTGGAATTAAAACCTACGAAGTATATCGCCAAAACGGTGGTTACGCTTCTGTAGAAAAAGCTTTAAAAACACTTACACCAGATGAAGTTACGGAAGAAGTAAAAAAATCAGGTCTTCGTGGTCGTGGCGGCGCGGGTTTCCCTGCTGGAATGAAATGGAGCTTTATTGACAAAAAATCAGGAAAACCAAGACACTTAGTTTGCAACGCCGACGAATCTGAACCGGGAACTTTCAAAGATCGTTATTTGATGGAATATATTCCACACTTATTGATCGAAGGAATGATCACTTCAAGTTATGCTTTGGGCGCTAACCTTTCATACATCTACATTCGTGGAGAATATATGTGGGTTTTCAAAATCTTAGAAAGAGCAATCGCCGAGGCTAAAGCTGCCGGTTGGTTAGGAAAAAATATATTAGGAACAGGTTATGATCTTGAACTTCACGTTCACTGTGGAGCTGGAGCATATATCTGTGGAGAAGAAACAGCATTAATCGAATCATTGGAAGGTAAAAGAGGAAATCCTCGTATTAAACCACCTTTCCCAGCGGTTTCTGGACTTTGGGCAAACCCAACAGTGGTAAACAATGTTGAAACAATTGCAACTGTGCCGTGGATTGTAAACAATTCTGGTGACGATTATGCTAAAATTGGAATTGGTCGTTCTACAGGAACTAAATTAATTTCAGCTTCTGGACACATCAAAAATCCTGGAGTTTACGAAATTGAATTAGGTTTAAGTGTTGACGAATTCATGAATTCTGATGAATATTTAGGAGGAATGTCTTCAAGCCGTCCGTTAAAAGCATTTGTACCAGGAGGTTCTTCTGTGCCAATTTTACCAGCTGAATTAATTTTCAAAACAGCAAATGGCGAAGATCGTTTAATGACTTACGAATCTTTAAGTGATGGTGGTTTTGCTACTGGATCTATGTTAGGTTCTGGAGGATTTATTGTTTACAACGATACTGCTTGTGTGGTAAGAAATACTTGGAATTTTGCACGTTTTTACCACCACGAATCTTGCGGACAATGTACGCCTTGCCGTGAAGGAACAGGATGGTTAGAAAAAATCTTATGGAGAATCGAAAACGGTCAAGGCCGTGAAGAAGATATCGAATTATTGTGGAGCATTCAAAGTAAAATTGAAGGAAACACAATTTGTCCGCTTGGTGACGCCGCTTCTTGGCCAGTAGCAGCAGCGATTCGTCACTTTAGAGATGAATTTGAATATCACGTTCGTTTCCCAGAAAAAATTAAAAATAGAGATCACTTTGTTGCTGAACCTTTTTCGCAAGTAAAGCATTTAGTAGGCGGTAAAGTAATCGTATAAAAATAAAAAGCAGAAAGTTATAAAGTTCATAATGTTAAAAAGGACAGCAATTCTTTTCAATATTCCGACTTTCAACATTCAAATCATAAAGAGATGAAAGTAACCATAGACGGTCAAAGTATAGACGTAGAACCAGGAACAACGATCCTGCAGGCTGCACGTATGATTGGTGGAGATTTGGTACCGCCAGCCATGTGCTATTACTCAAAATTAAAAGGCAGCGGTGGAAAATGTCGTTGTTGTTTAGTTGAAGTTTCTAAAGGTAGTGAAGCCGACCCAAGACCAATGCCAAAATTAATGGCATCTTGCGTAACAGGATGTATGGACGGAATGGAAGTAAACAGTAAATCTTCTGCCAGAGTTACCGAAGCGCGTAAATCTGTAACAGAATTTTTATTGATCAATCACCCATTAGACTGCCCTATTTGTGATCAAGCTGGAGAATGTGATCTTCAAAACTTAAGTTTTGAGCACGGAAATCCAAAATCACGTTTTATTGAAGAAAAAAGAACGTTTGAACCAGAAGATATTGGTCCAAATATTCAACTGCATATGAACCGTTGTATTTTATGCCAAAGATGTGTACAAGTTGCAGATCAATTAACAGACAACAGAGTTCACGGAGTATTAGACCGTGGTGACCACGCTAATATTTCAACTGGAATTTCGAAAGCAATCGACAACGAGTTTTCTGGAAACATGATTGACGTTTGTCCAGTTGGAGCTTTAACAGACAAAACTTTCCGTTTTAAATCAAGAGTTTGGTTTAACAAACCTTATAACGCACACAGAGAATGTACTACTCCTGGATGCTGCGGTAAAACTACAGTTTGGATGTTTGGTGGAGAAATTCAGCGTGTAACTGGTCGTAAAGACGAGTATCATGAAGTTGAAGAATTCATTTGCAACAGCTGTCGTTTTGATCACAAAAACGTTAATGACTGGGTTATTGAAGGACCAAGAGAATTTGAAAAAGATTCTGTTATCAACCAAAATAACTACACTCAAAAATTAGAGAAAGTTGAAATCGACACAGAGAAGAATATTCTTTTAGGTAGAGATATTGACCGTAAAAAAATTAGTATGGCAGCAATTCCATTAACTACTAATGATAAAAAAGTTTAAGAAATGGAAAGTGCATTTATTATAGAAAAAAGTGTTGTTATTGTTGTCGTTTTTGCGGTAACAATGATTATGGCAATGTACTCTACTTGGGCTGAACGTAAAGTTGCTGCTTTTCTTCAAGACCGTGTTGGTCCAAACCGTGCAGGTTGGGGAGGTTTATTACAGCCGCTTGCCGATGGTATGAAATTATTCTCAAAAGAAGAATTTTTCCCAAACACGCCAAACAAATTTTTATTCGTTGTAGGTCCTGCAATTGCCATGAGTACAGCCTTAATGACAAGTGCTGTAATTCCGTGGGGAGATAAACTGCATCTTTTTGGAAGAGATATTTATCTTCAGGCAACCGATGTAAATATTGCTTTATTATACATTTTTGGAGTTCTTTCTGTTGGAGTTTATGGTATCATGATTGGTGGATGGGCTTCAAACAATAAATTCTCATTAATGGGAGCTGTTCGTGCAGCATCTCAAATGGTTTCTTATGAAGTTGCAATGGGATTATCAATGATCGCATTATTAATGATGACAGGAACAATGAGTTTAAGAGAGATTTCATTACAGCAATCAGGAATGAACTGGAATGTTTTTTATCAACCATTATCATTCTTAATCTTCTTAATTTGTTCATTTGCAGAAACAAACAGAACTCCGTTTGACTTAGCAGAATGTGAAAACGAATTAATTGGAGGTTACCATACAGAATATTCATCCATGAAAATGGGATTCTATTTATTTGCTGAATATGCAAGTATGTTTATCTCTGCTACTATTATTTCTGTTTTATTCTTTGGAGGTTACAATTACCCAGGAATGCAATGGATGGTAGAAAATGTTGGAGTAAACACAGCTAATCTTTTAGGAATTGCGGTATTATTTGTAAAAATATGTTTCTTCATATTCTTTTACATGTGGGTACGTTGGACGATTCCAAGATTTAGATATGACCAATTAATGAACTTAGGCTGGAGAATTTTAATTCCGCTTTCGATTATTAATATTATGATTACGGGTGCTGTTATTTTAAGACACGATATCGCAGCAGCTTTAGGATTCTAAGAACCGTAACTGGCTTCAAATAAAAATAAAATAGATTTAAAATTTGATTGATCTCAAATTGAAAATCATAAATCATAGATTAAGAAATGTCAATAGAAACTATATCATTATCGGGTAGAAAAAAAGTGGTCTCTAATAAAGAGATGTCTTTTTTGGAACGATTGTATCTTGTGGCGATTGTAAAAGGTCTTGCTATTACGCTTAAGCACCTTTTTAGAAAAAAAATTACGATTCACTATCCAGAAGAAGTTCGTGAAATGAGCCCAGTTTATCGTGGTCAGCATATGCTGAAACGTGATGAGCAAGGCCGCGAAAATTGTACAGCTTGTGGATTATGTGCTTTATCATGTCCTGCGGAAGCCATTACAATGAAGGCTGCAGAACGTAAAGCAGATGAAAAACATTTATACAGAGAAGAAAAATACGCTGAAATCTATGAGATTAATATGCTTCGTTGTATTTTTTGTGGATTGTGTGAAGAGGCTTGCCCGAAAGATGCTATCTATTTGACAACTTCTAAAGTATTAGTTCCTGCTAATTATGAAAGAGAAGATTTCATTTTTGGAAAAGACAAATTAGTGATGCCTTTAGAAATGGCTATTAAAAATTCACAACTTAATAACGCTAACTAATGATACATATTCCTGATTTTGCGCACGCAACAACTGTACAAATTATATTTTGTTTCTTAGCGTTTATCACAGTAATTACTGCTTTTTTAACCATTTTTAGCAGAAACCCAATTCACTCAGCGATTTACTTAGTGATTTGTTTCTTCTCTATTGCTGGTCATTATTTATTATTGAACTCACAATTTTTAGCAATTGTACATATAATAGTCTATTCTGGAGCAATTATGATTCTGTTCCTGTTTACCATTATGTTAATGAACCTAAACGAACAGCGAGAAGTTCACCGACCAAGAATCACACGTTTGGGAGCTATTGTTTCTTTCTGTTTGATTTGCGTGGTTTTAATTGCAATATTCATTAACTCTAAACCTATTGTTGGTGAATATGATTCAACTGGAGAAGATTTCCAATCTATCAAAGTATTGGGTAAAATATTGTTGAACGAATATATGGTACCATTTGAATTTGCTTCGATTTTACTTTTGGTTGCGATGATTGGAACTGTATTATTGTCTAAAAAAGAAAAATTAAATAAATAATGGGTAATATATTAAATCAAATAGGTATTGAAAATTACATCTTTTTAAGTGTTGTACTTTTTTGTATTGGTGTTTTTGGTGTATTGTACAGACGAAACTCTATTATCGTTTTCATGTCTATCGAAATCATGTTGAATGCAGTAAACCTTTTATTTGTGGCTTTTTCAACTTATCATCAAGATGCACAAGGACAAGTTTTTGTATTCTTTTCGATGGCAGTTGCTGCAGCTGAAGTTGCAGTAGGATTGGCTATTCTTGTTTCGATTTTTAGAAACATTGGCTCAATTAGTATCGATAATTTAAAAAATTTAAAAGGATAAAATAGAAATGGATACCAATTTAGCTTTAGTTTTAGTTTTAGCTCCTTTTTTAGGATTTTTAATTAATGTTTTCTTTGGGAAAAGCTTAGGAAAAACAGTTTCCGGATTTATCGGGACTGCTGCCGTGGCTGTTTCTTTTATAGTTACTCTTGTTCTTTTTAATCAAATAACTTCAACTGGAAAAGCAATTGAAGTTACTTTATTTGATTGGATTCAAATTAGTAATATAAAAATCAATCTTGGATTTTTATTAGATCAATTATCAGTTCTTTGGCTGCTTTTCGTAACCGGAATTGGATCTTTGATTCACTTATACTCTATCAGTTACATGCATGACGATGAGAATATGCACAAATTCTTTGCATATTTAAATCTGTTCGTATTCTTTATGATTACTCTTGTAATTGGAAGCAACTTACTAGTATTATTTATTGGTTGGGAAGGTGTTGGACTTTGCTCTTATTTATTAATCGGATTTTGGCACAAAAACCAAGATTACAACGATGCAGCAAAGAAAGCTTTCATTATGAATAGAATTGGAGATTTAGGTCTTTTAATTGGTATGTTCATCATTGGTTCAATGTTCTCTACTTTAGATTATACCACTCTAAAAACTGCAATCGCTGGAACAACAGATTTAAACTTACCATTACTTTCTCTAGCGGCTTTATGCTTGTTTATTGGAGCTTGTGGTAAATCTGCACAAATTCCATTGTACACTTGGTTACCAGATGCGATGGCTGGACCAACTCCAGTTTCTGCATTAATTCACGCTGCTACGATGGTTACAGCGGGTATTTTTATGGTAACAAGGTTAAACTTTGTTTTTGATCTTGCAACAGATGTACAAAACGTAATTGCCATTATTGGAGCAATAACTTCATTAGTTGCTGCTACAATTGGTTTAGTTCAAACAGATATTAAAAAAGTATTAGCTTACTCAACTGTTTCTCAATTAGGATTAATGTTTTTAGCATTAGGATTTGGAGCTTACGAAGTAGCTGTTTTTCACGTAATCACACACGCTTTCTTTAAAGCTTGTTTATTCTTAGGATCAGGTTCTGTTATTCACGGTTTACATGGTGAGCAGGATATGCGTAAAATGGGTGGTTTGCGTAAAGCAATGCCAATCACTTTCTGGACTATGTTGATTTCTTCATTAGCGATTTCAGGAGTTCCATTTTTCTCAGGTTTCTTCTCAAAAGACGAAATTTTAATGACAGCTTTCCACCACAGTATTCCATTATACGTTGTTGGATCTGTAGCTTCAATCATGACAGCTTTCTATATGTTCCGTTTAATGTTCTTAACTTTCTTTAAAGAATTTAGAGGAACTGAAGAGCAAAAACATCATTTACACGAAAGTGGTTCTTTAATTACAATTCCATTGATCATTTTAGCAATTCTAGCGACTTTTGGCGGACTAATAAGTTTACCTGGAAACAGCTGGTTAAATGAATATTTAGCTCCTCTTTTCACAAAAGCAGCTGGCGAAGAACATCATTTAGGGACAACAGAATACACTTTAATGGGTGTTGCTGTATTAGGCGGATTATTAGGAATTATAATTGCTTACGTAAAATACTTTAAACAAGATAATGTTCCTGAAACTGATGAAAACATTACAGGTTTAACAAAAGTATTATACAACAAATATTATGTTGATGAAGCTTACGATGCGATATTTGTTCGCTCTATAAACGGATTATCAAGATTCTTTAGAGATTATATCGAAACTGGCTTATCAGCACTTGTTTTCGGATTAGGAAAAATAGCAAATGAATTAGCTTTTCAGGGTAAAAAACTGCAGACAGGAAGTATTGGGTTATATCTTTTTGCTTTCGTTTTAGGTCTTTGCGCAATTGTTTCTTATTTATTTTTAGCTCAATAATTTTATAACTATGAACGTTTCTCTTATATTAATTATTCTTTTAGTTGGTGCATTTATCACCTATTTTGCAGGTGACAAACTCGCTTCAAAAGTAGCTTTGTTCTTTAGTTTGGCAGCTTTAGGCTGTTCGGTTGTATTGTTAAACCATTTTAATGCTGGTGAAAATATCAGCCTTATCAATGCTTGGATTACACAGCCTAAAATTTCATTCGCTTTAAATGCTGATGGATTAGCAATTGCAATGCTTTTATTGACTACAGCTTTGACTCCAATTATTATATTCTCTTCTTTTGGAAATGAATATAAAAATTCAAAGGCTTTTTATGCTCTAATATTATTCATGGCATTTGCAATGACAGGAACTTTCTTGGCAGCAGATGGTCTTTTATACTATATTTTCTGGGAATTAGCTCTTATTCCTATTTACTTTATTGCTCTTATTTGGGGTAATGGCGATGCTGAAGAAAGAAGAAAAGCAGTGGTTAAATTCTTTATTTACACACTTGCCGGCTCTTTATTCATGTTAACTGCTTTTATCTATTTATACCAAAAAGCAGGCAGCTTCTTAATCGAAGATTTATACAAAGTAGAATTATCAGCTTGTGAGCAATTCTGGATTTTCTTGGCATTCTTCTTAGCTTATGCTATCAAAATTCCAATTATTCCTTTCCACACATGGCAGGCAAATGTGTACCAAAAAGCGCCAACTGTTGGAACAATGCTTTTATCTGGTATTATGCTAAAAATGGGATTGTACAGTGTAATTCGTTGGCAATTGCCAATTGCACCTCTAGCAGCAAAAGAATACATGAACATCTTTATCGCTTTAGGAATTGCTGGAGTTATCTACGGGTCTATCGTAGCATTAAGACAAAAAGATTTAAAGAAATTATTAGCATATTCATCTCTTGCTCACGTTGGATTAATTGCTGCAGGAACTTACACTTTAACTCTTGATGGTTTTAGAGGTGCTGTTATGCAAATGATCGCTCACGGTTTTGTTGTAGTTGGATTATTTTTTGCTGCAGAAATTATCTACAGAAGATTTGAAACTAGAGAGATCAGCGAATTAGGAGGAATCCGTACGCAATCTCCAAAATTCACTTCAATGTTTTTAATTTTGGTTTTAGCTTCTGTTGCTTTGCCAACTACTTTTAACTTTGTTGGAGAATTTACAGTATTATACAGTTTATCTCATATTAATATTTGGTTTGCTATTTTAGGCGGAACAACGATTATTTTAGGAGCTTACTATATGCTTAAAATGTTTCAAAATGTAATGTTGGGCGAAACCAATTCAAGAACTTTTGCAGATGTTTCTGTAAACGAAGGAATTTCGATGGTAGCAATTATAGCTGTATTAATTTTCTTTGGATTTTATCCAAAACCAATTACAGATTTGATTACACCAAGTTTAGAAACGATTTTAAACGTTATCAATAAGTAATTTAGCCTCTATGAAAAATAAATTATTTATAATACTGTTCCTGATTATAGCCAAAGTATCTGCCCAGGATAAAACAGATGTTCAAATTAAATTAGATAAAATAAACGAAATTTTAAATACAAAAGATCCCAACATTTACCGATATAACGTTTTTACAGTTGATACTGAAAAACTTTACATCTGGGATTATAATAAATTAGATACTCGAAATACTTTTACACATAATATTCCAGTATCAAAAATTGACCTTAATAAACTGAAGGTAAAAAAAGACGATAAAGGTCTTAAAATAATGATTGTATCAGACGGAGCACCAGCAATGCATCTTTATACATTTACAAGTTTGAAAAAAGAATATGGTGTTTTTATCGATACAAAAGAAAATGGAGAAACTGTCATAAATTTATTGAAAGAAATTGCTCTGCTTTTTTCTCAAAACAATCAACTTATGGTTTCTAAAACAATAACGAATTAAAAAAAATGAATACATTAATAGCAATTACAGGATTGGGTATTTTTTGCCTATTGTTTGAAATTCTAAATTTTAGAAAAGGCATCGTTCCGTTTACCATTGTAGGTTTATTGGGCGTTTTAGCACTTAACTTTTACGAATTTGGATCAACAGCAAGTTATTACAATAATATGATTGCAGTAGATAAATTCTCAACTGCCTTTTCATCATTATTTATTATTCTGACTATTTTCCTTGTAGCATTAAGTCATAATTTTTACGAAAATCATCAATCGAAAATTTCTGATTTCATTGCTATAAAAATCTTTTTATTAGCTGGAGCCGTTGCTATGGTTTCTTTTGGAAACTTAGCTATGTTTTTCCTTGGAATCGAAATTTTATCTATCGCATTATATGTTCTTGCAGCAAGCGATCGTTTGAATATTAAAAGTAATGAAGCAGGTATGAAATATTTCCTAATGGGATCTTTTGCATCTGGAATTATTTTATTTGGAATTTGTTTGATTTACGGAGCAATGGGAACATTTGATGTTACAGAAATTCACGAAAGTTCTTTATCTGCTGAGCTTCCAATCTGGTTTCCAATCGGAATGGTTTTAATGACTATCGGAATGTTTTTTAAAATTGCTGCTGTTCCATTTCATTTCTGGGCACCAGACGTTTACGAAGGTTCTCCAGCTTTAACAACGGCTTTAATGAGTACTTTGGCAAAAGTTGTAGCGATTGCAACTCTTTACAAATTAGTTGCTGGACTTAATTTAATTCCATCTTTAGAGAATCAAGAACTTTTAGGAACATTTGAAAACATCATTGTAATTATTTCAATTGCGTCAATGACCGTTGGAAACATAATGGCATTACGTCAAGTTAATGTAAAACGTATGCTGGCATTTTCAGGAATTTCACATGCAGGTTTCATGTTAATGACATTCTTATCTATTGCAACATCAGCTGGTACTTTATTGTATTATACATCAGCTTATGCTTTAGCGGGAATCGCTGCTTTTAGTGTTATTTTATACGTTTGTAAAAATCAGGATAACGAAGATATTACGAACTTTCACGGACTTGGAAAAACAAATCCATTATTGGCTGCAATCTTAACTGGTTCGCTATTATCTATGGCTGGTATTCCAATTTTCTCAGGATTCTTCGCAAAATTATTCTTATTCAATCAAACCATTCAAGCGGGATATATTGCTTTAGTTATTGTAGCAGTAATTAATTCAATTATAAGTGTTGGATATTATTTCAAACTTATTTTGGCAATGTATTCTAAAGAACCAAATGAAAAACGTACAGGAAAACCATTTCTTATTTATGCAGTTGCAGTTGTGTCAATTGTTTTAAATATTGTTTTAGGATTATTCCCATCATTAGTTTTAGACTTATTGAATTAAAATTTACTTCAAAATAAACACAAGTCCATCAATATTTTTTTTGATGGACTTTTTTTTTACCTGCTTTTTATAGAAGAGAAAATCATGTTAAAAATTTAGCTCAAGCCGCCACACCTCGAAAAAACTCCATATATTTGGGTTCAATTAAATGTATTAAAACTATGGCCTTCAATTCAAAAAATCCATTTTTAAGCAACAAGCGTTTTTCATCAAATGCAGTTTCAAGAGCTGAAGAAGTACACGAAGCAAAAATTATTGATTACAATCAGGAAATGACTTTGTCTGGTACTATTAATAAAACAGCTATTTTATTTTTAATATTATGTGCATCATCTATGATTACATGGTGGATGGCATTTAACGGAATGAATCCAATGCTGCCTGCAATTGGCGGCGCAATTGTTGGATTAATTTTAGTTGTTATTTCTGCTTTTAAACCTCAGGCTTCTCCATACTTAGCTCCTGGATATGCTCTTTTTGAAGGTTTATTTATTGGAGGAATATCTGCGATTTTTGAATTAAGATATCCGGGAATCGTTGTTAATGCAGTTGGTGCAACTCTTGTAACCTTTCTAGTTTGCTTAGGATTGTATAAATTTAGAATTGTTAAAGTTACGGAGCAATTCAAATCAGTTGTTGTTGCATCTACATTAGCAATCGCAACTTATTATTTAATTTCGTGGGTAGTTTCAATGTTTACAAGCTGGACTCCTGTACATCATGGAAATTCTATGATGAGTATTGGAATTAGTGTTTTTGTAATTGTTATTGCTGCTTTAAACTTATTCTTAGATTTTGATCAAATCGAAAAAGGTGTGCAGCAAAGAATGCCAAAATATATGGAATGGTTTGGCGCAATGGGACTAATGATTACTTTGGTTTGGTTGTATGTTGAATTTTTAAGATTACTATCGAAACTATCTAGTAAAGACTAAATACTAGTTTTACCATATTCTAAAAGCCTTTTTGATAATCAAAAAGGCTTTTTTTATGCCTATACATTTCAAAAAGCATAATAATAGAATGATATATTTACAACTTCATTTTATACAATACTCTATTTTAATCTCAAGAGCAAAACAAATATCCCAAGTAGTTTTTTCCTTATTGATCAATCCATTAGATTAATATTTCCCTTCACAAAAGTAATCTTTTTCTCTCTTTAACAAATTTGTCAAAAAAATTAAAAAAAAGACACCTCATAAAAATTTCAAGAAGTACTTGTGTTTAAAAAAAAGTAATAAAAATAAGACTTAACAAAGATTTTACACATTATGCAATAAATTACAATTAATGCAATTTATTACATAATAAAAAACCAAACTACAAAATTTTTAGATTATATATTTTTTTACTACTAAAAAAATAAGAATATCAAAAATTTATATATTTTTGTGCAATCGATTACAATTTACTATTGTTTGAGATAATTAAAACCACTTAATAACTATTATTAATTTTTTAACCCAAACTATTATGAAAAAAAACCTACTTTTCTTAACCGTTTTCCTTGTTACCGTCCAAATATGGGCACAGCAAGTTCAAATCACAGAAGCTTCTGGCTGGCTTGAAACCGCTTTTGTAAAATGGCAGCCTGTTAGCGGCGCTCAAACCTACAATGTTTACTATACTGGCAACGGTCTTACTGACCAAAAAATTGACGATCAATTGATTCGCAGCTACGGAACATATTTTCGTGCAGACATTCCTGGTTTGAAAGCAGGAAGCTATACTGTAAAAGTTAAACCTGTAATTTCAGGTAACGAAGGTTCAGGATCAACAACAAGCGCTCTAACTGTATTAGCACAAGATCGAAACGGATTTGCATTTGAAAGCGGCAGAGTTCCAGGAGGATATAAAGCTGATGGAACGCCAAAAGATAATGCTGTAATTCTATACATTACTCAAAACACAAAAAACACGATTTCGATGAATATTACGGGCGCCAGCGCAAATCCATGCGTTGGTTTACAAAATATTCTATATGCCATCAAAAAAGGAAAAGACACTCGCCCATTTATCATTAGATTAATTGGTAATATAACGGATATGACTGTTATGGAAGGCGGAGATGTTGTAATTGAAAATGCTAACAATGCTTCAAGTTACATCACTTTTGAAGGAATAGGAACAGATGCTGTCGCTAATGGATGGGGTGTTCGTCTAAAATCGGCTTCAAATGTTGAAGTTAACAATATTGGTTTCATGAATTGTAACAGCACTGCTGGAGATAATGTTGGAATGCAGCAGGATAATGACCATATTTGGGTTCATAACTGCGATTTATTCTACGGAAATGCGGGAAGTGACGCCGATCAAATAAAAGGTGACGGCGCATTAGACAATAAATCTTCAACATATATTACGTTGTCATACAATCACTTTTGGGACAATGGAAAAGCAAGTTTACTAGGCTTAAGTGAAGGAACAACAACTGGCCTATACATTACGTATCACCACAACTGGTTTGACCATTCTGATTCTCGCCATCCACGAGTTCGTTATTATTCAGCTCACATTTATAATAATTATTACGATGGCGTTTCAAAATACGGCGCAGGATCAACTTTGGGTTCGTCGCTATTTGTAGAGGGAAATTATTACCGTAATAGCAAACACCCAATGATGACTTCGCTGCAAGGATCTGATATTTGGGATGAAGCAAATCAAGTGAATAATGCTGGAACAATGGGAACATTTTCTGGAGAAGCAGGAGGTTCGATCAAAGCTTTTAACAATACTTTTGATGCTTCAAACGGAACAAATAATATGCGATTTGTAGCTTACAATGATCCAAATCCTTTATATAATATTTCAGGAAAAATAAGCTCTGCTACAGATTTTGATGCTTATCTGGCAACTACAAGAGGCGAAACAGTAAGCAGCAGTGTAAAATCAAAATCTGGAGCAAATACGTACAATAACTTTGATACTGACGCTGCTTTATATGTAAAAAATCTTGTAACAGATCAACCTGCAGCGGCAAAAACAAAAGTAACGCAATATGCAGGACGTGTTTCTGGCGGAGATTTAAAATGGGTATTTGATAATAGTGTAGATGATACTTCGTCACTTGTTATTACAGCGCTAAAAACAACATTAACAAATTATACCGGCGCTTTAGTTGCAGTACAAGGCGAAGGGAATCCTCCTGCAAGTGCACAAACGCTAACCTCAACAACAAACAATAATCAAACAGTAACAAGCGGCACAGCCATTGGCAGTATCGTTTTTACATGGGGCGGTGACGCTACAGATGCAGCAGTTACAGGATTGCCTGCTTCTGGAATTAGTTTTGTAAAAAATGCAACGGCAAAAACAATAACAATTTCAGGAACACCAACTGCAACAGTATCTTATTCAATTGCAACTTCAGGAACTGGAACGCCAGTAACGGGTTCAGGAACAATTACAGTTAATCCTGCTGGAACACAAACATTGACTTCTACTAATAATAACAGTCAGACTGTTAACAGCGGAACGGCAATAAATGCAATTGTATTTACTTGGAGCGGAACTGCAACTGATGCTGCTGTTACAGGATTACCTGCTTCTGGAATTAGTTTTGTAAAAAATACAACCGCTAAAACTATAACAATATCAGGAACACCTACTGCGACTCTATCCTATTCCATAACAACTGTTGGAACAGGAAATACTGTTACTAATTCAGGAACTATAACTGTAACGACAAGTACTCCAAGTGGAGATGAAATTCACAATTTTACTACTTCAGGTAAAACAAGCAGTTTTTATACTATAACTGGAAATCTTTCGACTACAAAAGGTACTGTAACTTACAACAACTTAACATTGACGCAGTGTTTAAAAATCGAATCTTCAACAAATATTTCTTTTACAACGTCTCAAACCAGTACTTTAACACTTGTATTAATTGAACCGTCAGCTGTTATAAAAGTTGATAATGTTGACAGAACTGCTTCAAACGGAATTATAACGGTTTCACTGGCTGCCGGCAGTCACACGATTACGAAAAAAGACACGGCAAATCTTTTTTATATGAGTACTGCGTATAGCGGCTCAACGGCTAGAATTGCACAGACTGAATCTATAACCGAAACAGCTGCAGAGACTGAAAACATGCAAGCCATTTTATACCCAAACCCAACAACTGGCACTTTGTATTTATCAGATCCAAATTTAACTGTTGAAAAAATCCTTATTTATAATATAACAGGTTTTCTTGTAAAAACGGTACAAAAAGGAAGCGAAAGCATCGATTTAAATGCTTTGACTACTGGAACTTATTTAGCTAAAATATACACAGCTGATGGTTCGTATAATCAGACTATTATTAAAAAATAATTTATAATAGTAAAGGCTTCCAAATATTTGGAAGCCTTTACTATTTTCATTCAAATTATAATTTATCGTTTTCTATTTCTAAACTCTTCTTGCTCGCTTACTTTATTAAACTCTCTAAAGAAGCTTTTGATAGTTTCTAAATTAAACATAACAAACAGAAACATTCCTATAAAAATTGTAATCCAACAGTACAAAATTTTTACTGGTGAAATATCATTAGCCACAACATAAAATACAATTGTTGGCAAAATAGAAACTAATATCGTAAGTCCCAAAGACAACATTAGCGGACTTGTAAAATAGCTGTTAACAGCACCAAAACCAAGCTTTCTAATTATAAAAGCGGCAAATGTTAGAGTTACTAAACCAAACATTATACTTCCAAAACCATAAATAAGCACAGTGTCATTCAGACTGTTAATTTCGTTCTCGTAACCAAAAAAAGTATTAAAGTTGAACTCCATCATATTTCTTATCTTCTGGTGTAACATCAAATAAAGTCTGTGTTTTGTAACCAATTATATTAGCCAAAATAAAATTAGGAAACTCCTGAATCCCTACATTATACAGATTTACACTATCATTAAAAAACTCTCGTCGGTCAGCGATTTTATCCTCCATTTGAGAAACTCTTTTTTGTAATTCTAAAAAGTTACTGTTGGATAACAGCGTTGGATAATTCTCAGAAACTGAAAAAATGCTTTTTAATGATTTCGAAAACTCGTTGGCATTATCAATCTTTTCTTCGACCGTTTTAGCATTTAAAAAATCTGTTCTTAATTTAGTCAAATTAGTAAGCATTGCGGTTTCGTGTTCTGTAAATTTAGACACAATTTTCACCAATTCCGGCACTTCTTCTGCGCGCTGCATCAGGATAACATCAATATTTCTAAATGCTTTTTCATTATTATTTTTCAGCATAACCAGCTTATTATAAATTCTAATAAAAAAATTAAAAAACACAATAATTAGAATTATTCCGATAATTAAGGCAATGTTTTGAACAGTCATATTTTCTTTAATTTAAAATAATATAGATGAGTATAAGTGAGATAAAAAACAGAACGGTTAAAAAAGAATCCAGCAGCGGTTTGTATTTATTTCTAAATGAAATACTCCTTGGAACTGCAATACCAAAAATAGTATCTGCACTATCTTTTTTTATTAATACATTGCCATTATCTGAGGCCGCATAACCTATAAGCAGCATATAATCATCACTTTTCAGGTAGGTTTCAGTATATCTTGTTTTTCCTCCAGACTGATTGTCAATTCTATCAAAATAATATTCTAATCCTTCGCCATCTACCGTAACAGAACCCGTTTCGTCTTTAATTTTAAATTTCCCCGTTTTTACTTCACTGAAAATAGTTGAATATGTTGTTCTGCCGTCATCATCTCTCGGACTTTCTTTTTCTATTTTATACGAATAACCAATGCATGGTTTTTTGAAGTAAGGAGAAATTATAGGTTCGATTTCCTCCAAATCTCCTTCAATTTCTACTAAACCCATAGCAATTGCATCTATTTTTGATGTTGGCAAAATAGACTGCATTTTATAAAATTTGCTTTTACCGCTTGGAAAAAATATTGAACTAACAAGTATAAATCCAGGAATAATTAAAAACAGAAGCTTTAAATTCTCAGTTACAGCCAGCCCATAAAAAGCTCCAATAATACAAACTAAAACAAAGAATCCGAGAAGTTTATCCCTTAATTTCGTTTTTGGAATATTGTGAATCCTATTGAATTTTTCTCTTTCAATCTTTTCTTGTTTACTGCTTTTAATTCCTGAATAAATCATTCCGATGATTCCGAATAGAAAAACAGAGACAAACAGTAATAATATAACCGCAAATGGATATCCTGGATCAATTAAAAAACTCACACCAACTGTAAGCGGACATAAAACAAAAAACAACCAGTTAGGAAATTTCAAGTTATAAAGTCCCGAAAAAATTACGGTTTGAAATAAAGCGACACCCATACTAAAGAGCATTAAAAAAACAACCACTCCAGCATCGGCTTTGTTTTGAGTAAGAAATGCAAAAAATTCGTTCATATTTACAATGCTATAATTTGGATATTCTTTTACAGAATTCCTTAAAATACAATTTCAACTTCTTTAGAAAGCAGTTTTCTTAAGCGATTCCTTTCTAAATCTGAAATTGGATTATGACTTAAATCAAGACCAATCAGTTTGTGCAATTTATTGATATCATTTGGAATTTCACTAATTTCATTATGACTTAAAACTAAGAATTTCAAATTCTTAAACTGTAAAATCTCCTCTGGAAATTTACTTAGTTTATTTTTTGATAAATCGAGTTCAATAACTAACTGCGGCTTTAACTTTGCTTCGGCCAAATCATAAAAAGTCGATCTTTCCTTTTTCTCCTCTTCTTTATTTCTCACCAAGAAACCAAAACCAATTACACTTAATACAGAAACAAAAAAGATACACAAGAAAGCGACCCAAATGGGATCTTCATTTTTTTCGGTTGTAAAAAGTCTCAAATAAATATAATATGCCATTCCGAAAAACAACACCAAAAACAAACCGATAAAGATTAAATACAGAA
Source organism: Flavobacterium sp. FlaQc-30 (assembly GCF_044005885.1). NCBI lineage: Bacteria > Pseudomonadati > Bacteroidota > Flavobacteriia > Flavobacteriales > Flavobacteriaceae > Flavobacterium > Flavobacterium sp. FlaQc-30. Next base: position 497,644 of record NZ_JBIPCO010000001.1, read on the forward strand.
GATATTTAAAAAACGAAAGAATAATGTGTTTTAGTTTTGTTGTGTTTTTTGCAAACAATGAATAACCTATCAAAGCAAAAATAAAAAGCCAAAAAATAAGCAATCCGATTTTTGCTACGTCATTATCACTTTCGATAATTTTAAATGAGATAAAAGTGGGAAACATTAAAGCAAACCAAACAATAAATCCAGCAATTCCGATAGAAAAACAGCCTAATTTATATTCACTCTTTGACGATCTAAGCCACAAATAAGCTATTAAAAAAGACAAAAGAGCAACTCCTATAAAAGCATATCCAAAAGGCGTAAGTCCTGCTAAAAAAAATAAAGGCATTTTATTGAATTATATATTACTCATTGATATCAAATACAAATCTAAATAAATTACTACAAATTCAATACAAAAAAACCGCTTCTTCCAAATATTGAAAAAAGCGGTTTATTAATAAATCTTCTATGTTTACAAATCAAATTTAATTCCTTGCGCCAATGGCAGACTAGTTGTATAATTAATTGTATTGGTTTGACGACGCATATAAATTTTCCAAGCATCAGAGCCAGATTCGCGCCCGCCGCCAGTTTCCTTTTCACCGCCAAAAGCACCGCCAATTTCAGCACCCGAAGTCCCGATATTTACATTTGCAATTCCGCAGTCAGAACCTACAACCGATAAAAATCTTTCGGCTTCGCGTAAATTGTTAGTCATAATTGCTGATGACAATCCTTGTGCAACACCATTTTGAATTTCGATTGCAGCATCAACATCTCCAGAATATTTAATCAAATATAAAACCGGAGCAAAAGTTTCATGCTGTACAATTTCGAATGAGTTTTTAGCTTCGGCAATTGCAGGCTTAACATAACAGCCGCTTTCGTAACCTTCGCCTGAAAGTACTCCGCCTTCAACAAGAATTTTTCCACCTTCAGCAACTACTTTATTTAAAGCAAGTGCATACATTTCTACAGCATGTAAATCGATAAGCGGTCCAACATGATTATTTTCGTCAAGCGGATTTCCAATTCGCAATTGTTTGTAAGCCGTTACCAATGCCTCTTTTACTTTATCATAAATACTTTCGTGGATAATCAATCTTCGAGTAGATGTGCAACGTTGCCCTGCAGTTCCAACAGCGCCAAAAACAGCACCTATAACTGTCATTTTAATATCGGCATCTGGAGTTACAATAATAGCATTGTTCCCTCCTAGCTCCAACAATGATTTCCCTAAACGACCAGCAACAGTCTGCGCTACGATTTTTCCCATTCGTGTAGAACCAGTTGCTGATACCAGCGGAATACGAGTATCTTTTGTCATCAACTCTCCTATTTTATAATCGCCATTTATCAAACAAGAAATACCTTCTGGAAGATTATTTTCTTTAATAACCTGAGCGATTATATTTTGGCACGCAATACCGCAAAGTGGTGTTTTTTCAGAAGGTTTCCAAACGCAAACATCACCAGAAATCCAAGCTAAAGCCGTATTCCACGACCAAACTGCAACTGGAAAATTAAATGCCGAAATAATTCCCACAACTCCCAATGAGTGATATTGTTCGTACATACGGTGTCCTGGTCTTTCAGAATGCATCGTTAATCCGTGTAACTGGCGTGATAATCCAACAGCAAAATCACAGATATCGATCATTTCCTGAACTTCTCCATAACCTTCCTGCAAAGATTTTCCCATTTCGTATGAAACCAATTTACCAAGAGCCTCTTTATTCTCGCGCAATTTTTGCCCAAACTGACGTACAATTTCTCCACGCTGTGGTGCGGGAATTAAACGGAATATCTTGAAAGCTTCAGTTGCAGATTGCATTACTTTTTCATAATCTTCAAGTGTAGAAGTCTTTACAGACGCAATTAATTTTCCGTCAACAGGAGAAAAACTATCTAAAATCTCACCCGATGAAAAATTTTCTATTCCTGTAGAAGTTCCTTCATTTACTTGTTTTATTCCTAGCTTTTCAAGTGCTTCATTTATGCCAAATTGTGATGCTATTGTTGTCATTGTAACTTTTTTAGTTAAAATTGTTATATTAATACGTAAAGATATTATTTTAAAATTACTTTCTAATAAATCAGAATAGTTAAAATCAGAGTAAATTTAAGGCTATTTAATAGTAATAACAGAATCAAAGCCTGCTTTATTCAGTAAATTTGATGAAATTTGCTTTTCTAAAATAAAAAACATGAATCTTTTTAAACGTCTTGTACTCTGCCTTATATTAGTTACACTAAATGCCTTTTCTCAAAAAGATCAAAAAACTTCGTTTCAAGTCGTTCCATTGGGTGTAAAAGGCGGAATTGACGAAAAAAATCTTTCTGCTTATTTGCTTGCTCCTCTACATACAAACGACTTTATCTGTCTAGATGCAGGAACCATAAATGCTGGAATTGAAGTTGCCATAAAAAATAAAGTTTTTAAAGTTTCAACCAGTGAAGTTTTGCGAAAATATATAAAAGGCTATTTTATTTCACATGCTCATTTAGATCACGTTTCTGGCTTAATCATAAATTCTCCTGCAGATTCTTCTAAGACAGTTTATGCAACTGAAAAATGCATGGAAATGATGGAAAATCATTATTTTAATGATCAAACTTGGGCAAATTTTGGAGATAAAGGCCCTGGAACTCCTTTGAAAAAATATCATTTTGAGACTTTAAAAACCAACCTTGAAACGCCGATTACGAACACTCAAATGACGGTAAAAGCTTTTCCGTTAAGTCACGTCAATCCGTTTGAGAGCACTGCATTTTTAATAAAAAATGGAGATTCATATGTTTTATATTTAGGTGATACGGGACCTGACGCAGTTGAAAAAAGTGATAATCTTAAAAATTTATGGACAGCAGTTGCTCCTCTTATTAAAAACAAACAATTGAAAGGAATTTTTATTGAAGTTTCCTTTCCCAATGAACAGCCTGATCAATTTTTGTTTGGACATTTAACGCCCAATTATCTAATGAAAGAACTTCATGTTTTAGAAGGATTAGCAGGAAAAGGAAGTCTAAAAGATTTCAACATTATCATAACACATTTGAAACCGCCTGCTAAGAATATTGTGAAACTAAAAGAGCAAATTAAAAATCAAAATGATTTAGGGGTGAAGATTATTTATCCTGAACAAGGGGTAAAATTTAATCTTTAAGCAATACGTGTTTGTAGGTTAATTTTTATATTTTTACCAAATAATCAAAATTTAGTAATGAAAATTGTTTGGTCAAAAAAAGCAAATTCCACCTTTTATCATATCCAATATTATTTAGAACAATATTGGACCATACTAATAACACAAAAATTCATCAAAGACACATTACATATTATTACTTTACTTGAAAAAAATCCTCAATTAGGTAAATACAATGCAGAACTAGAATGCCGGGAATTAGTTATTTCAAAACAGGTTAAATTATATTATGAAATAAAAGAAAATGACATAATATTAATCACTTTCTCAAATAATCGTCAAAAGCCTATTAGATTTCTAAATCTGTGAAATTTTAGATGAGTTTTTTACTTTTTAATTCTTTTAGCATTTCCTCATGAGTTATATAATCTCCATTCATATAATCTAATTTCCCTTGTGCAATATCTGCTTTCAACTCAAGCATAAAATTTTCTTCCGGAGAAAGAATTTTTGCAATTGAAAGCATTTCATCGGGAGTAAAAGTCTGAGTTTTTAATTTTCGGTAAAATGTTGGACTTGGAATACCAATTTGTTCAATGATGTAATTTTTCTTAAAAGGAGATTTTGTCATTAAATCTTCAATATCATTAACAATATTTTTATAAGCAAGAATTTCCAGTATCATAATTGATTTGTTTTTATATCATTTATGATACAAATATACATCAAAAACAACATGAAACACTTTTTTTGAATGAAAATTCACCAAAAAAAAGCCGACAAATTTAAAAATTTGTCGGCTTTCATACTTAATATCAATCCGTTATTTTTTTGCCGTAAATCTAGGATCGGTTTCCATTACAGTGCCGCATTTATCACAAGTTCTTAATTCTTCAGAATTGTAAAAATGCTCGAAGTGCGGAAGAAAGTCTTTCTCTATATTATGCAGTTCAAAAAACACTTCGTATAGTTTATGATTGCAGTTATCACAATGCCATAACAATCCATCAGTATATCCTTTTCCTGCACGTTTGCGCTCAATTACTAAACCTATTGAACCTTCGGAACGAACTGGAGAATGCGGAATTTTAGCGGGATGAAGATACATATCGCCAGCATTCAGCTCCATTTCCTTGCGCTCGCCATCTTCTTGAATTACCACTTTTATACTGCCTTCTAATTGATAAAAAAGCTCTTCGGTTTCATTATAATGATAGTCTTTTCTTGCATTTGGCCCTGCAACTATCATTACGATATAGTCGCCTGAATCTACATAAAGGTTTTTATTTCCAACTGGCGGCTTTAATAATTGTCTGTTTTCTTCAATCCATTTAGTAAGATTGAACGGTTTTGCTATGGCCATTTTATAAATTTTATGAGAAGCTAAGATAATGAAATTGTAGAGATGCTCTGCAAAGTTTGCCTTTACAATTTTTCTTTAATCAAATAAATATAAACTGGAAAATGATCACTAAAACCTGCTTCTTCTAGTGTATTCCGTAACGGATATCCTTTATATTTTCCAGAGGTTTGAATTAAATACGGTCTATTAAAAATTCCTGCTTTCCAAAATTTGAATGTAGAAAAATCTGAACTTATCAGAGATCCTGTCATCATAATTTGATCAAAAATATCCCATGAATCTCTAAAAGCCAAAGTTCCCATTCCTTTCTCAGCCATTTCTTCAAATGGATTAAAAATATAAAGTTCTCGAACTTCCGCTTTTTTTGCCTTTGCTCCTAAAGCTGTTTTAATACTTTTATTGAAAGGACCATCATTTAAATCTCCCATTGTAATTACTTTCGCATTTGGATTTATTTGTTGCAATGAATCTATAATCTTACGATTTAATCTTCCCGCTGCTTCACGAAATGTACTACTTGCTTTTTCTCCTCCTGATCTCGAAGGCCAATGATTGACAATAATATGAATCTCTTCCTCTTCAAGAAAACCAGTAATTAAAAGCTGATCTCTTGTGAATATCCTGTTTTTAACTTCCGTTTTAGTTTCGATATCTCCTAAATCTTCATTTTTATCTTCCTGGATAGCGGCTTTTTTTTTATAGATAAGCAACGGAATGTTAGCAAACGATGTTGGTCTAAAATATTTCTTTTGATACAAAAGCGCAACATCAATACCACGTTGGTCGGGCGAATCAAAATGAATAATTCCGTAATCAAATCCAGCTATCTTTTCTTGCTTTATCAAATCTTCGAGCACGCCTCTATTTTCAACTTCGGAGCATCCTAATAAAATAGGTGCATTAGAATTTTCTGGTGTTCCAATTTCTGAAATAACTCGTGAAAGGTTTTTTAGTTTTTGATCGTACTTTTCTTTTGTCCAATGTTGAGCGCCAGTTGGTGTCCATTCATCATCATTTGTACTTATATCATCATAAATATCAAAAAGATTTTCAAAATTGTAAAAAGCAACTGTATGTATATTATATTTTTTTGATTGAGCTTTTGAAATAAAAATTACAAAAAAGGCAAGTAAAAAAAAGTGAAGTTTAATAATTTGCATAACTTTAAAAATTAAAGTGCCAATTTAAACAAAATGTAAGAAAATTCAATATTTTTATTTTGAATAATTATTATATTTGTTAATTCTATAACTAAAAAACCGCAGAAGAATTATGAAAAGCCAGCCCACAATCTTAAAATATTTTAACTACACTAAACTGGCATTTCTTATTTTTGCTTTACAATCATTTACCTGTCAATCTCAACAAAACATGATAACACCACCTTATTTACAAAAAGGAGATACTGTCGCACTTTTGGCAACAGCCCGAAAAAACATCGATGACAATTTAAAACCAACTATAGATTTATTGCGCAGCTGGGGTTTAGAAGCCGTAATAGGCTCAACAATCGGGCTTGATTTTAATCAGCTTGCGGGTACAGACGAGCAGCGTGCTGCTGATTTTCAAAAACAATTAGACAATCCAAATATTAAAGCAATTTGGTGCGTGCGCGGTGGTTATGGTACCGTTCGAATGCTTGATTTGTTAGATTTTACAAAATTCAAACAACATCCAAAATGGGTTATTGGCTTTAGTGATGTTACTGTCTTGCATAATCATTTAAATACAATGGGTTACAAATCGATACATGGTATTATGCCGGTTACAGTAGCTCGCGCAACTCCGGCAGCAGTCAGTTCGATGAAAGCCAGTTTGTTCGGTGAACCGCTTTCTTATACAATTGGTCCAGATAAAATGAATCGTTTTGGTAAAGCTACAGGCGAATTGGTTGGTGGTAATTTATCTATTCTTTACAGTTTATTAGGTTCGCAATCGGCAATTGATTGTAAGGATAAAATTTTATTTATTGAAGATCTAGATGAATACTTATACCATATTGACCGAATGATGATGAATTTACGTCGTAATGGCTGCATCGAAAATCTAAAGGGCATTATGATTGGCGGAATGACCAAAATGAAAGACAATGAAGTGCCATGGGGTAAAAATGCATTAGAAATTATTGACGACGTTACTAAGAAATATAATATCCCAGTAATCTTCAATTTTCCTGCAGGACACATTCAGGACAATAGAGCTTTGATAATGGGAAGTACAATTTCTATTGATGTCAATGCAGCTGGAAGTACCGTTACTTTTCAGAAATAGCACTATTTAATATTTAATAAATACCACATTAAAATCTCGCAAAGACGCGAAGTTGCAAAGGATAATTAAAACTTTGCGACTTCGCGTCTTTGCGTGCAAAAAACTTGAAACCTGAAACTTCGAACTTGAAACTAAAAACTAAACTATGGCAGAACACAATGAACTTGGCAAAATAGGAGAAGATCTGGCTGCTGCATATCTTGAGGAAAATGGCTATAAAATCTTAGAACGAAACTGGACTTTTCAAAAAGCAGAAATAGATATTATTGCCCAAAAAGAAAATATTTTAGCCGTTGTTGAAGTGAAGACAAGATCAAGCTTAGATTTTGGATCTCCGCAAGATTTTGTTAAGCCAAAAAAAATTCAACTATTAGTAAAAGCAGTAAATGCCTATATAAACGATAGGGAAAAGGATTTTGGAGGTGATTTAAACATTCGTTTTGACATCGCCGCGATCCATAAAACGCAGGAAACATTTGCAATTGAACATTTTACAGATGCTTTTTATCACTTTTAACATAATTTTTTATTGTTATAATTCTAACAAATTGTTTTTTTATTTATCTTTGTAGAGATTTATAACATAAATTAACTAAACCAACCCAATTAAGTTACAAAAAAAAAGAAAAAAAATTATGAAAACCGTTTCTTCAATCGTCGAAAATTACATTAAAACAAAACCCTTTTTATTGAACGCGTTATCGCTTGGAATTATCAATTTAACATCTCTTTCTCGGAACATCATGACGGAACTAGAAAGTGAATTTGGTAAGGAAGTAAAACAAGGTGCTGTTGTAATGTCGTTGAAACGACTGACTGAAGAATTGGATTTTAAATTAAATCATAAGATCAATAAGGTCATTAAAAACATAGGCGAAATTACTGTAAGATCTGAATTGACAGATTACACTTTTGCTGCTTCAGAAACTGTTTTAAACAAACAGGCTGATTTAATTTCTGATATTAATGCCTTATCTGATATTTTTTATACTTCGTCTCGTGGTGTAAATGAAACTAATATTGTGGTGAGCAGCAGTGTAAATCATTTAGTTGAAAAACACTTTATGCGCGAAAAATTAATTCAGAAATTAGACAATCTGGCTTCTATTACGGTAAAATTACCAAAAGAAAACATCGTAGTTCCTGGTATTTATTATTTCATTTTTCAACGTTTGGCTTGGGAAGGAATAATCATAAACGAGGTAATTTCGACTTCAAATGAATTTACTATTTTAGTTGGTGAAGATCAAGTTGACGTTGCTTTTAAAGTTATTAAAGACTTAAAAAACTAATTAAAAACTATACAAACACAAAAGGGGCGCATGATGATGCGCCCTTTTTTATTAGGAAAAAATCTGAGTGACATCCCGAATTTTGATATTGCTTGGGAATTTCATTTATTTACATCAGAAAATTAATCCTAAAAAAACCATGAAAAAAAAACTACTCCTATTATCAACCCTATTAACCGCAGTGTTTTTTGTTTCCTGCTCAAGTGATAATTCCGGAGATAACCCGCCTCCAGTTGTAGCGCAACCGTTACCTATTACAATTTCAGCTGCTTCTTCTGAATTTCTTATTCCAGGAGAAAATTTAGAAATTACAGGAACCAATTTTGTCAATAAAGACTATCCAACCAAAATCTTTATTAATAATACAGTAATAACTCCAAAAGAAATTTCAAATACTAAGATCATTTTAACAGTCCCAACTGACTTAACAACGGGAACAAACACTTTAAAACTACAAATCAACTCTTTAAACAGTAGTCCTATCAGTTTTTTTACTATGGCGAAAGGATGGAATAAATTAACTCTTCTTGGGAATGTAGATATCCAATCCTCCAGCGCTCTTGAAAGCAGTAACACTATATTCTCGTATATAAATAGTATTACATCTAATGATGGAAGTTTTTCTGGAGCAGCAGCAAAATTAGCTGTAACACCTAGAGGCTATGAACTAGTTAGAATCAATCAGTCAGGAAATTACGGTGATTTTAAAATGGTTGACGAAAAAACAGGTGTTTTAACAAATACTGGTGCAGCATTTTTTACTGATAATGTTTTTGAAACACACAAAAAAGTCAATGTTGATCTATCCTTTAGTCCAGCTATTAACGGTTTAAAAGTAGGTTATCTAGACAGCAAAATCTGTATTCTTACTACTTCAATAAGCGGTCAAATCTACACGACAGACAAAGGATCAACAATTATTAAAAATAACCCTCCTATTTGGGCGGCAAAAGTGGGTACTGGTGGTACTAGTATCAGTGCTAGATTAGGAATCTCTGCCTATGGAAAATCTGTATCTGATAACAAATTCTATCAATTGGGTGTGCTTTACGATCCAAAAAAATATGGTTCAAATAATCTAAAAAATGCAATCCTACAGTCTGAAACGGGTTACAACAACTGGATTGTAAAAGACACCATTTCTAAACAAGTCGACTCAAAAATATATCCAAACACTTATAAGTTTGCAAACATCAATAGAATATTTGGAATAAACAAAACGGACAATACTTTAATGGCATCTACTGATATGCTGCAAACATGGAACGTTGTAAAAACGAATGTAACAGCTTTCTTTCTTAGAACTGACACACAATGGTATATCCAGTCGGGAGATAAATTATTTGTTACAAAAGATTCTGGTGCAACATGGCAAGTAGAATTAGAGTTGCCTGCTGGTTCTGTTGTTAATGACATTGCTTTTTCTAAAACTAAGATTATAGTTTCTGGAAACAAAGGTTTACATTACGTAAAATTTGAATAATAATTAGATTTTTATTTCATTAAAAAAATGGCGTATAAGATTTTTATACGCCATTTTAAGCTTTTACTTCTCAGCATTTACTCTCCCAGCATCTCCATCAATTCCAAAGCTCTTTTAGTCGATTTTACATTGTCAAAAGTCAATAAAAGTCGTAAGCCGTTAGGTGTTTGTTTTTCTTTCATCGTACAAAGATTACTGTGGGTTTGCACAAACTTTATTACTTTATGAAAACGCTTTGATTGATAATAATCTGATTGTTGGTCAGAAACAAAATAGCCAATCATTTTACCTTTTTTCATTACCAATTTTTCAATTCCTACTGCAGTAGCAATCCATTTGATGCGAATACTATTCATCAATGCATTCGCACGCGGAGGCATTGGACCAAAACGGTCAATTAATTTGTTTTGAAAAACAATTAATTCTTCTTCGTTTTTCACAGAACCCAATTCGTTATACAAACTCAAACGTTCGGTAACATTATTGATATATTCATCAGAAAATAACAACTCAAAATCCGTATCAATTTGTAGATCTTTTACATATTCTTTCGTTTCAATATCGTTCTCTTCAGGATATAAATCTTTGAATTCGTTTTCCTTCAATTCTTCAATGGCTTCGTTCATGATTTTTTGGTACGTGTCAAAACCAATTTCGTTTATGAAACCGCTTTGTTCCCCTCCCAATAAATCTCCAGCTCCACGAATTTCAAGATCTTTCATCGCAATATTGAAACCGCTTCCTAATTCGCTGAACTGTTCCAAAGCCTGAATACGCTTTCTAGCGTCTTCGGTCATGGATGAATACGGCGGACAAATGAAATAACAGAATGCTTTTTTATTGCTTCGACCAACACGGCCGCGCATTTGGTGCAAATCTGATAAACCAAAATTATTGGCATTATTGATAAAAATCGTGTTGGCATTTGGTACGTCCAATCCACTTTCGATAATTGTAGTTGCAACCAAAACATCAAAATCACCGTTCATGAAACCTAACATCAATTCCTCGAGTTTAGCACCGTCCATTTGTCCGTGACCAATTCCAACTCTCGCATTTGGAACCAAACGCTGAATCATTCCAGCGACTTCTTTTATATTTTCAATTCTATTATTGATGAAGAAAACCTGTCCGTTTCGCTGAATTTCATACGAAATTGCATCACGAATAATTTCTTCATTAAAACCAACAACATTCGTTTCAATAGGATATCTATTTGGCGGAGGCGTTGTAATTACCGATAAATCACGCGCTGCCATTAATGAAAACTGAAGTGTTCTCGGAATTGGCGTTGCTGTTAATGTCAACGTATCAACATTGGCAGCGATGGTTTTAAGTTTATCTTTTACGTTAACTCCAAACTTTTGTTCCTCATCGACAATCAATAAACCTAAATCTTTAAAAACTACATTTTTGTTTACTAATTGATGTGTTCCAATTACAATATCGAGTTTTCCTTCGGCCAAATCTTTTAGCGTCTGTGTCTTTTGTTTTGCCGTTCTAAATCTATTCAAATAGCCTATTGTAACGGGCATATCTTTTAATCGTTCTGTAAAAGTTCTATAATGCTGATAAGCCAAAATAGTGGTCGGAACCAAAACCGCCACTTGTTTACTGTTATCGACAGCTTTAAAAGCAGCACGAATTGCAACTTCCGTTTTTCCGAAACCTACGTCACCGCAAACCAAACGATCCATTGGGCGATCGCTTTCCATATCGGCTTTTACTTCTTGCGTCGATTTAGTTTGATCAGGTGTGTCTTCATAAATAAACGAACTTTCTAATTCGTTTTGCAAATAACTATCCGGTGCAAACTGAAAACCTTTTTCTAATCTTCGTTTTGCATACAACTGAATTAAATTGAAGGCAATATGCTTAACTCGCGCTTTGGTTTTTTGTTTTAAAACTTTCCAAGCGTTCGATCCAAGTTTATAGATTTTTGGAGGCGTTCCGTCTTTTCCGTTGTATTTAGAAATTTTATGAAGCGAGTGAATGCTTACGTAAACAATATCATTATCGGCATAAACCAGTTTTATGGCTTCCTGCGTTTTACCTTCAACCTGAATTTTCTGCAAACCGCCAAATTTTCCGATTCCGTGGTCAATATGCGTAACATAATCGCCAACAGAAAGTGCCGTTAATTCTTTTAACGTAATATTCTGCTTTTTCGAATAGCCGTTTTTAATGTTGAATTTATGATAACGCTCAAAAATCTGATGATCTGTGTAAGCAGTTATTTGATTTTCTTCGTCAATAAAACCTTGGTATAAAGGCAATACAATAGTATTATATTGCTTTCTAATATTCTCAGAATTAGCTTCGTCTAAACTTTCAAAAATATCATGAAAACGTTTCGCCTGTGTCTCGTTTGAACAGAATAAATAATTTTTATATCCGTTAAAATGATTGTCACTCAGATTGTTCAGCAATAAATCAAATTGTTTGTTGAAAGATGGCTGCGGCTGAAAATGAAATTCGAACTTTTTAGTTATCTTAAAAATTGGCTTTGAAGCCAATTCAACAATCGAAAAATCTAAAGCTCGCTTAATAAACGAAGCTTGATTTAAGAATAGTTTTTCTGGCTCGGCATGTTTTATTTCTTTGGACAATTTCTCAAAAGCTTCTTCTGCTCTTGCAAATTGTTTGTCTAACTGACTAAAAAGTCCGTCTGTATTTTGAATGAAAAGAACTGTTTTTTCGGCAATATAATCTAAAAAGCTTTCGCGATTTTCCTGAAAAATCTTGTTTTCGACATTCGGGATAATAGTGATTTTTTTATGCGTTTCTACAGACAATTGGGTTTCAACATCAAAACTTCTGATACTGTCTACTTCGTTTCCAAAAAACTCTATTCTGTACGGATGATCGTTTGAGAAAGAGAAGACATCTACAATTCCTCCACGAACCGAAAATTCTCCGGGTTCTGTAATAAAATCGACTCTTTTAAATTCGTATTCAAACAAAACTTCATTGATGAAATCAATTGAAATTTTATCGTTTAAAGCTACTTTTAAAGTGTTTTTATCAAGTTCTCTTCTTGTAACTACTTTTTCAAAAAGTGCTTCTGGATATGTAACAATTACAGCTGGTTTTTTTCGAGAATTGATTCGGTTTAAAACCTCAGCACGAAGTAAAACATTCGCATTATCTGTTTCCTCAATATGGTACGGACGACGAAATGAAGCGGGATAAAATAAAACATCTTGCTCGCCAATCATCTGCTCTAAATCATTCAAATAATAAGCAGCTTCTTCTTTGTTGTCTAAAACAATCAAAAAAGGCAATTCTGTTTTCTTAAAGACAGAGCGAATTATAAATGAAACCGCAGATCCTAACAATCCGCTAAGATTCATTTTTACCTGATTTCCCTCCAGTAAACTTGTGGCAATCTGCTGTGCTTTTGGCAAATTGTCATAGGTAGTATATAAGGCGTTTTTACTCAACTTTTGGTGCGTTTTGATCTATGTTTTGTATGGGTGACTGAGGTGCGTTTGAACTTGGAATCGCACGCGTCGTATCTAACATTTTTAAAAAATCCTCTTCTCCTTCTTCTTTTGGAATTTTATTTTTCTCAACAATTTTATCCATTTGTCTTTCTAAAGAAACTAATTCTTTATTAATTTCTCCAATTAAAAAAGCGACTTTATCATCTGGTATTTTACTCAAATGAATAAACAAATCCAACATTCTAACTTTTGTAATTAAAATTGAGATTCGGCTTCTTATTTGAGGCAGATTAAATTCAGCAGGAATATTATTGTTTAAAGCCATTGCTTTTTTTGAAATGGCAGTAGATTTTTTCTGAAATGCACCAATAGTTTTTCTTGGCTTATCTCCAATCTCTTTCATAAAATCACGCCATTCTGTCCAGGCTCTCACATTTTGTTCCGAAATTTCATTGATTGGCTCGTCAATAAAAATCCATGCTTTATTGATGTTATTAAAAATTTTTTCATTCTTTTTAGCTTCTTTTGCATTTTCAGCTTGACGCTTTTCGTCTTGGTTTTGGCAAGATTGAAGCACTAAAATCAAAAGCAGAAATACTGCTATTTTATATTTCATTTCATAAAATGTTAGATCGCAAAGTTACAAAGTAAATTTACAATTACGAATTCTGATTTTTGCTAAAGATTCTATAAATCAAGGTTATTTTTTTATCATCGATTTTAAGTGATAAACTCATTTTCTACAGGATTTATTATCCTAAAAAAGCCTTTAAAAAAACACTCAAAAAGCACAAAGACACATTTCTTAAACAGAGAATTATCCAACAAACAAACTTTTTTGTTATTGAATTTATAAATTATGATTCTAAAAAACGTACGTAATTACGAAAACGTTATATTTGTGTCTCTAAAAAAAACCATCTAAAAATGAATCCAAAAATATTAATCATTGGCGCTTGCGGTCAAATTGGGACTGAGCTGACTCAAAAATTGCGCAAACTTTACGGAACCGAAAATGTAATCGCTTCTGATATTCGAAAATTAAATACGGATGTTGTTAATTCAGGTCCTTTTGAAGTAGTCAATGCTTTAGATTTTAATCAAATTGAACATCTTGTTGAAGTTCATAAAATCACTGATGTTTATTTGATGGCTGCGCTTTTATCAGCAACTGCTGAAAAAAATCCAGCATTTGCATGGGATTTGAATATGAATTCTCTTTTTCATGTTTTGAATTTAGCAAAAGCAAAAAAAATTCAGAAGATTTTCTGGCCTTCAAGTATCGCTGTTTTTGGCCCTACAACTCCAAAAGAAAATACTCCTCAATATACCGTAATGGAACCTTCGACGGTTTACGGAATTAGTAAACAGGCTGGTGAAAGATGGTGTGAATATTACCATAATATTTACGGCGTTGATGTTCGCAGTATACGTTATCCTGGTTTAATCAGCTGGTCTACTCCTCCGGGCGGCGGAACTACTGATTATGCTGTTGATATTTTCTATAAGGCTATTGCCGATAAAAAATACGAATGCTTTTTATCATCAGAAACTAAAATGCCAATGATGTACATGGATGACGCTATCGATGCTACTATCAACATTATGAAAGCGCCTGTTGAAGAAATAAAAATACATTCGTCATACAATTTAGCCGCTATGAGTTTTACTCCAACTGAAATTGCGGCTGAAATTAAAAAGCATATTCCTGATTTTGAAATTACTTACAATCCTGACTTCCGTCAAAAAATCGCGGACAGCTGGCCAGCAAGTATTGATGACAGTTCTGCAAGAGAAGATTGGAACTGGAAACATACTTTTGATCTTGAATCAATGACAAAAGATATGATTGAGCATTTGAGCTAAATCAAGAAGAAGATTGAATAGCCTCCCCTGCTAAAGCTGGAGGCTATTCAAAAAAATTTATGCCTTAAAACGAAAAAAGTCCCGCTTATTAAACGGGACTTTCTTTTTATTCTTTTTTGAAGATTATTTCACTTCAAAAACATTATTTGTCTGTTTTACATCAGCCATTAATCCGCTTGGATCGATCGTGATTTTTTTGATTGCTGTTTTGTTTTTGTCAATTGTAAAACTATAGTTTTGCTGTGCCCAAGCCCAATCTTCTAAAACTGTTCTTTTTTCGTTTGGATTTGGATTTGGTTTGATAAAGTTCATCATTCTCAACGGAATGTAGAAATTCTCAGAAGTTCCATCAGTATATTCTACTTTCAAATCAATTGGCATTGGCATTCTTCCAATTCTTTCTAATGAAACTGTTGTTTTACCTGCGTAATCGGCAACTTCTTTAATTCCGTAATCAATTGTATTCGTTGTTTGTGCCCAATCTATTAAATACCAGTCTAACTCAGCTCCAGAAACTCTTTCGGCTGTTCTTTTAATATCATTTGGAGTTGGATGCTTGAATTTGAAATCGTTGAAATATCTTTTTAAAGTTTCATCAACATTATCTTTCCCTATTACATATTCTAACTGCGATAAAAAGATACTTCCTTTTACATAAGATGAAATGCTGTAAGGTCTATTTTCATCATAACGATCTCCGTGAGTTGTCTGTGGTTGTTCTTTTCCAGAATTTACTAAACTGTAATACGCTTTGTAATTTCCTACAAAAGGATTTACCTCTTTTTTATCTCCTTTTAATTCGTTCAAAGCACTGTCTTCAATGTAAGTTGTAAAACCTTCGTCCATCCAAGGATGTTTTGACTCATTTGAAGCTAAAATATGTTGAAACCATGAATGTCCTAATTCGTGAGTTGCTGTTCCTAAAATTCCTTCAAGAGTTCCGTTTCCAAGCATTAAAGTACACATTGCATACTCCATTCCGCCATCGCCGCCTTGAATAAATGAATATTGTTTGTACGGATACTGCCCAACTCTATGATTATAATAATCCATAACTTTTACCATTAATGGCTCTAACTGTTTCCAGTTTGCAGTTGTTTTTGGATTGTTTTTGTAAAAGAAATGCAAATCGACATCGTTTGGTCCTTTTACAATATCATGAGTATATTCTTTATCAGCAGCCCATGTAAAATCGTGAACATTTGGTGCGATAAAATGCCATGTTAGTGTTTTTGTTTTTTTAGGATAAACAACTGTTACGCCAGCATCTTCGTAACCGTGACCAATTGTATTTTTGTCTTGCAAATATCCTGAAGCTCCAAGAGTATACTCTTTGTCGATTGTAATTTTAACATCAAAATTACCCCAAACTCCGTGAAATTCTCTCGCTATGTATGGATCTGCGTGCCATCCTTCGAAATCAAATTCGGCTAATTTTGGATACCATTGTGACATTGAAAGTTCAACTCCTTCAGAATTATTTCTTCCTGCACGACGAACCTGCACCGGAACTTGTCCGTCAAAATCTAAAGTAAAAGTAGTTTTAGAATTTGGCAAAATTGGTTTAGGCAAAGTCACTTCCATAATAGTTCCTGAAACTCTTGTTTGTGCTGCAACACCATCTTGTTTGAAATTTGCGATTTTTAAATACCCTATTTCATTTGGTTTTAAAGTTTCAATACGGCTTTGTTTTACTTCTTTTCCATCAGCTCCTTTTACTTTGTTTACCATTCTTCCGTCTGGATCTTTGATAAAATGCAAACGAGCATCCATCTCACTTCCTGGTTGAAAAGCATTTAAAAATAAATGATAAAATACCTTTTTTAAGGTATCTGATGAATTATTGGTATAAACCAATTCTTGTTTTCCTTTGTATTGATAGTTTTTAACATCCATCGAAACCTCCATTTTATAATCGGCGTGTTGCTGCCAATATGAAGCGTTTTGTGCAAAAGCTGGACTTAAACCCAGGCTCAGAAAGGAAAGTAAAATAATTTTTCGCATGACAATTACAATAAAAATGGAAGAGCTGCCGCTCTTCCATTGGATTAGGTTTTATTTATTTTTTATTTCTTCGACATCTTTTCAGCCATCAATAAAGCATTATAGGCGTTTACCATTTTAGCCGTTTTTGATGATTCTACAGAAGAAACCGCTACAGGTTTTTCATCTGGATTTGGATTTTCACCTAAAATAATCTTTGAAGGAAGTGCAACTCCAGAGTCCATTAAAATATGTTTTACCTGAGATGCTTTTAGTTTTGGATAATACGAACGAATTAATGCCGCAACTCCTGCTGCATTTGGAGCCGCCATTGAAGTTCCTTGTAAATATTTGTATTTATTGTTTGGAACTGTTGCATAAATTTCTTCACCCGGAGCAAAAACGTCAACGTTTATTTTTCCGAAATTTGAAAACGGCGCAACAACAGTTTCTCCGTATTCTTTATTAATTGCTCCAATTGTTATTACGTTGTCTGCAAACTCTTTAATGTTATCTTGAGAATCGTTTGGATAATTGATGTTTTTGTTTTCATCGATATTGTAACCGTCGTTACCTGCCGCATGAACGATTAAAACGTCTTTTTTCGCTGCGTACTTAATAGCATCGTAAACCCAATTTTTATGCGGAGAGAAGCTTTTACCAAAACTTCCGTTTATTATTTTTGCACCATTATCAACAGCATAACGAATTGCTAAAGCAATATCTTTATCGTACTCATCTCCATCAGGAACGGCTCTTACTGTTAAGATTTCAACATTTGCAGCGACACCGTCTCCGCCTAAATTATTACCACGAACTTGTGCAACGATTCCCGCTACGTGAGTTCCGTGTAATGCTTTTTCTTTGTCTGGACCAAAAACAATGTTATTTCCGTAATACTTGTTTTTGATATCTTCAGGATTATCACCTACGATTTTTCTTCCATCATAATCTTTATTCAAATTATAATTTAATTGATCGTAAACTTGCTCTTTATATTCTCCAAAATCAGCTTCTGGATCAAATGTTGGACCTGCATTTGTAAATATTTGCGTCATGACCCTTTTACTTTTCAAAACATCTGGATTTGCTGAAGTAATTGTACTTAGATCCTCTATTTTATATGTTGTTTTGTTAAGTTCTTTTTGAATTGTATTATGAAAGCCTAACAACATGTCTACTTGTTCTTTGTCTTTTAAAGCTTTTTCATATTTCTCCGTATACTGTGCTAAAGCTTCTTTGTATTGAGCAGAACCATCATCGCCTTTTTTAACGATACGTGTCATTTCAAGATTTTCATGAACAGCGTTTCCAAGGAAATTCCATCCGTGAACGTCGTCGATAAAACCGTTTTTATCATCGTCGATTCCGTTTCCTGGAATTTCTTTAGTGTTTGTCCAAATCATTCCTTGTAAATCTTCGTGTTCAATATCAACACCAGAATCTACAATTCCTACAATAACTTTTTGACCTTTTTTTCCTTGTAATAGTTCAGCGTAAGCCTTATCAACACTCATACCCGGAATAGAATCTTTGATTAAATCAAGATGACTCCATCTTTTTAGTTCGTTCTCGCTGACTGGTGCTTTTTTAACAACTGTTAATGGCGCTTTAATGAATTCTTTTGAAGTTGAAACTTGCGCTTGCAAAGTAGCACTACAGCCTGCTAAAACAAGTAATGCAAAAGCAGATAATTTAAGAGGTTTTATATGACTCATGTATCTAAAAATAATGTATAGTTAAAAGATGGGACTAAATTATGATTTTTTGTTACAAAAAACTAACCATTAACACTGTGTTATGATTTTTTGAAAACATAAAAACACATGCTAACCCACTTCGTTTCAAATGATTTTGCCCAATTTGATTCAGAAAAAATATTCTAGTTTGTATGCTCTTTCTTTAGATTTAAAAAAACTTTTTCTCTTTACGTCTTCCCGTAAGGAAAGTCCGTTTAAAATAGTTATTCTTGCGCGACTGAATTGTAAACCAAATCTATGAAAACAAAACTACTCTTATTGCTGTTACTGGCAAATTTTTCTATTTATGCACAAACCAACTTAGTTCCGAATGGGAACTTTGAAACTTGGACATCTTCGTCGCAGCCAGACAATTGGTTTCGCTTTTTTAGCGGCTTCGCTTCTCAAAGCAGTATAGCGCAAAACGGCACATCGAGCACCAACATGATGATTGCCAGCGGAACATCTAATTTTATCAATAGCGAATATTTCCCTGTAACTGCAGGTAAAACGTATAAGGTGACTTTGTATCACAAACTTGCAAAAGGAACATTTTCTTCTATTGATCTTAGTTTGTATCATAAACCCAGTACTTTTAAGTCGGAAATAATTAAAAAATCAGATGTAACTTTTTCTACTACCGAGTGGAGAAAAATAGAATTCGAATATACCCCTACTGTTTCTGAAAGTATTGAAGTTGATATTTGGACTTATGGAACTCTGAATTCTGAAATTTTGGTTGATAATGTTTCTGTTGTAGACATTGCCGATATTCCTGCACAATACACCAAGATTCCTGATATCGAGTTTGAAAAAAGATTAATTTATTTAGGACTTGACTCTGGTGCAACTGATGGCAAAGTATTAACGTCAAAAATCAACACCATAAAATCGCTAAATTTAGGAAGCGAACGCAAAATAACTGACTTAACAGGAATTCAAGACTTTAAAGCTTTGACTTCTTTAGATTGCAGCAACAATCTTTTAACAAAGTTAGACGTGTCTCAAAACACTTTATTAGTAGATTTATCTACTCAATATAATAATATTAACGAGCTAAACTTATCCAAAAACACTTTGTTAGAAAATCTTAATATATCTGCTAACAAGCTAAACTCTATAGATCTATCAACTAATAAGGCTCTGCAAAATTTGAACTGTCACTCAAATTTAATGACAATATTAGATGTTTCGGAAAATACAAACTTGACTACTCTAAATTGTTCTTCTAACAAAATCCAAGCTTTAAATGTTTCTAAAAACACTGCTTTAATGTTTTTAGACTGTAGTTATCAACAACTTACGCTATTAAATCTAAGCAGCAACGTCGCTTTAATAAAATTAAATTGTTCAGCTAATAGTTTAAAAAATTTAGATTTAAACAAAAATACCAATTTAACCTTTTTAGACTGCAGCTCTAACTTACTAGAAACTTTTGATGTAAGCTCAAACACATCGCTTCAATATTTGGACGTTGGTAATAATAAGTTTTCAACTCTAAATGTTTCCAACAACATCAATCTTATCGAATTAAATGCTAGTGGACTTGCAAAATTGTCAGAACTTAATTTAGCCAAAAACACAGCACTAAAACAACTAGATTGCGGCAGCAGTAATCTATCTTCTTTAGATTTATCAGCGAATACAGCATTAGAGTATGTGCTTTGTAATTCAAATAAATTATCAACTATAGATGTTAGTAAAAACAAACAACTAAAATTTTTATACTGCAGTTATAACCAAATAACTTCATTGAATCTTAGCGATAATAAATCTTTAGTTTTTCTAAACTGTAGTTTTAATAAACTAAACAGTCTGAATCTAAAAAATGGAAATAATTCCAATTTTTCAAAAGAAATGGGCGTATATTTCCAAAGTATGTCCGGAAGCTCAGGTTTAGGTTATTCTTCTTCTTTCATAAACAATATAGACCTGACTTGTCTTCAGGTTGATAATGTTGATTATTCTAAAACTAATTGGTCTAAATTGAAAGACGACGAAACGTATTTTTCTTCACTAGATTGTACTATTTCCACCAGTATTGCAGATCCAAATTTTGAGGACAAATTAATAGCACTTAAAATTGATAATGACGGAAAAAACGGAGCTGTTCTAAATTCAAGCATTAACACCATTACAGCATTAGACATATCAAATAGTTCAATTACCAATTTAACAGGAATACAAGGTTTTACGGCCTTGACAAATTTAAATGCTTCTGGTAATTTATTACAGAAACTGGACCTTTCTAAAAACACTGCTTTAAATAATTTAAATACAGCTAACAATCCTTCACTAACATGTATTCAAGTTCCAGATGTTGCTGCCACAGCAAACTGGACGGTAACTAAAGATGCAATAGCAAGTTTTAGTTTAGATTGTAATGTGTATACCCTTATTCCTGATTCTAGTTTTGAAGATCAACTTATACTTCTTAACATTGATAGAGATGGAAAAAATGGAAAAGTTAAAACAGAAAGTATTGCTAAAGTTACCAATTTAGGCTTGTCAGGAAAAGGCATATCTGACTTAACGGGTATCCAAGATTTTACTTCTTTACAGCAGATAACAGCTAATAATAACAATATAACTACAGTAGATTTTTCACAAAATCAAGCATTGACTAGTGTCAATTTATTTGCTAATAAATTAACTTATATTAATGTTTCAAAAAATATCGCATTAACTTCTTTAGATCTAAGTTTTAATAGTCTTTCGAATATTGACCTTACAAACAATATAAATTTAAAATCAGTACAAATCTACTTTAATAAATTATCTAGTTTAAATGTTACTAAAAACACAAAACTATCTACCTTATTTGTAAATGGAAACATGCTAACATCATTAAACGTTTCAAACAATCCAGAATTGAATCAAATTTGGTGTAATAACAACGAAATAAAAACATTAGATTTTTCAAAAAATCCTAAACTGTCTCAAGTACTTGCTAATAACAATAAGTTATTAAACCTGAATATTAAAAATGGATCTAATAGCTCAATATCTGTTTCTTCTTCCAATAATGATGGTGTAAGATTTGCTCAAAATCCTGATCTAAAATGTATACAAGTTGATAATGTTGACTATTCTAATGCAAATTGGGGAGCTAAAAAAGATTTAACAGCTACTTTCTCATCAGATCCTTGTCCATTTGTTGTACCATACACTTTAATACCTGACTCTAAATTTGAAGATAAACTAATTGAACTTAATATAGATAAAGACGGGAAAAACGGAAAAGTTGCAACAACAAGTATTGCCGATCTAACAAGTCTAAATGTTGCAAATAGCAATATTACAGACTTAACAGGAATAGAAGATTTTTCTATGTTGACTTCATTGGAATGTAATAACAACCAATTAACAACGATAAACATCTCAAGACAACCTTTGTTAGCAAAACTAAATATTAGTCATAATAAAATAAACACTTTTTCTGTCTCTGCAAACTTATCATTAATTGATTTAAACATAAGTAATAATGAAATTTCTGACTTAGATGTTTCTAAAAACACGAAGCTTATTACTCTAAGTGCTAGTTTCAATAAATTAAGAAATTTAGATGTTTCAAAAAACACTATTCTAAAGGAATTCGACTGTACTGATAACAACTTGTATAGTTTGAATTTGAAAAACGGAAATAATGCAAACATGCAAAACATGACTCTTGGAAATTTTACGAAAAATCCAAATTTACTTTGCATTCAAGTTGATAACGTAGCTTTTTCTACCGAAAAATGGATCGCAAAAGACGAAAAAGTAATTTATTCATCTGAGGCTTGTGCGCCAAACTATCAATACACACTAATTCCTGATATAAATTTTGAAAAACTTTTAATCAAAAATGGCATTGATAAAGATGGTGAAAATGGAAAAGTTCTAACCTCTAGCATTGAAAATCTTATCGAATTAAATGCAATTGATGCAACCAATAAAATTACAGATTTACAAGGTATTGAAGATTTTAAATCATTAGAAAAACTGTACTGCTCTAAAGGAGCAATTACTAAAATCGATGTTTCTAAAAACCTAAAACTAAAAACTTTAGATTTATCTAGTAATCAGGTTGCTACATTAGATCTTACTAAAAACACTGCTTTAGAATCTCTAAATTGCGGTAGTAATAAATTGACGGAATTAAATATTTCAAACAACTTAACTTTACAAAATTTAATTTCTGACAACAACAAACTAACAACTATTAATGTATCTAAAAACACAGTATTAACTCGATTAGATGTTGGCTCAAATCAAATTACAACTATTGATATAACTGCTAATTTAGCCTTAAAAGAACTAGGTGTTTACGGAAATAAAATAACAACTTTAAATACTTCTAAAAACACTGCTTTAACTAGTTTAAGTGCTTTTTCAAATGAATTAACAACTTTAGATGTTTCTCAGAATAAAGCGCTAACTTATTTAAATGCTAAAAAATGTCAATTAACAGCTATTGATGTTTCAAATAATGTTTTACTATATGGTCTTGAGGTTAACGAGAATAAAATTGTAACAATCGATGTATCAAAAAACCCTCTATTAACCAGTTTGATGGTAAACTCAAATCAATTAACGAGCTTAAACCTTAAAAATGGAAAAAATACATTATTAAACAACAATTATGTTTCATTTTTTTCAAACCCAAAACTATATTGTATTCAAGTTGATGATGTTAACTATGCAACTACAAATTGGCCTTCTAAAAAAGATGCAATTGCAACTTACAATACAGAATGTACAGGAGAACTAAATTTACCTTCAAACAATTTTACTGTTGAAACTAAAGGAGAATCTTGTACAGGAGAAAATAATGGCGAGATTAGTATTGTTGGTAAAAATTCATTTGCATATGCCGCAACAATAAATGACAAATCGTACAACTTTACTAACAACAGTTTAAAAGTTACTAGTTTAACTCCGGGAACTTACAAAATCAAGATCACAATTCCGGAAATGATTTTCGAACAAAACTTTACCGTAACTATTCCAAAAGCCGCAAACATTGCAGGAAAATCAAGCATAACTTCTAAAAATGTAGCAGTAGAAATTACTGAAGGAACGGCTCCTTTTACCGTGTTTGTTGACGGAACTCAGCAATTTCAAACAACAGATTCTAACTTTAATTTAAGTTTAGAAAAAGGTGGTTTAATTGAAGTAGCAACTGCTAAAGCTTGCGAAGGTATTTTTTCTAAAAAAGTAGCCACAATGGATCTTTTAGGAACATTATCTGCTTACCCAAATCCAACTTCCGGAAGTTTTGAAATTGAAATTCCAACTGGTCAAAAAGAAGTTAAAATCGAATTGTACAATTTTGCTGGTCAATTAGTTTCGACTAAAACATATTCTATCGAAAATGGAAAAGCGCAGTTAAGTCTTGAAAACCAAGCTTCGGGAATTTATGCCGCAAAAATCTATTTCGAAACTCCAGAATACATTAAAATTATAAAAAAATAAAAATGAAGAATTTTATATACCTATCAATCATTAGTTTTTTGTTTGCTGCATGCGGAGGCGGGGGCGGAGACGATCCTGTTACTCCTCCAGTTACAAATACGGCACCTACAGTTCCAGTATTAGTATCTCCTACCGATGGTAAATTATGTTTAGACAATACTGTTTCTTTACAATGGAATCAATCTACTGATACTGAAAAAGATCCAATTGTCTACCAAATTCAAGTTGCAAAAGATAACGGATTTACTCAAATTGTTAATACACTTAACAACTCAACCGTTAGCTCCTCTCTTTCGTTAGAGAAAAATACAGCATATTATTGGAGAGTACAAGCAGCAGACAGCAAAGGTTTATCAAGTGCTTACTCTGCAACTTTCAAATTTTATACTGCAGGAACAGGTGTTGTAAATCATTTACCATTTGCTCCAGAGTTAGTTCAGCCAGCAATAAATTCTGCTTTAAGTACAGCAACGGCTACTTTAAAATGGAAAGCATCTGATGTTGATGCAAGTGATATTCTAACTTACGATGTGTATTTTGGAACAACTAATCCTCCAACAGCAAAAGTTACCGAGAACACAAGCGCTTCATCATTTGATGTTACATTGGAAGCTTCAAAAGAATACTTCTGGAAAGTTGTCGTAAAAGACAACAAAGGAGGTGAAACTGTTGGTCAGGTTTGGAAATTTAAAACTAACTAGCACTTAAATAATCACAATTAGTTAAACTAAAAATCCCGTTTTCATTCAGTTGAAAACGGGATTTTTTCATATTTTAAAGTTTATCTTAAAGAATCTCTTCGCAGGTAAAAACATCTTTCAGTCGCACGCCTTTCTCAGTATGTTCAACCGTTATAATTTGATTATGTGCATCGTGTTCTAAAAACAAATAATAATTATTGTCAGCAGCGGCATTCAAAAATTTTGATTTTTCAGGCATTGTCAATAATGGTCGCGTATCGTAACCCATTACGTACGGTAACGGAATATGTCCAGCCGTAGCCAATAAATCTGCACAAAAAACAATAGTTTTATCCTGATATTGAATGTGCGGAATCATCTGTTTTTCGGTATGCCCATCAACGTAATAAATCCCAAAATTCATTTCTTCAGAAAATGCAAAATCACTTTCAGAACGTTTTATAAAATTCAACTGACCGCTTTCCTGCATTGGTAAAATATTTTCCGAAAGAAAAGAAGCTTTTTCACGCGCATTTGGTTTTGTAGCCCATTCCCAATGATTTTCATTTGTCCAAAACTTTGCATTTTTAAAAGCCGGCTCATAAAAAGTTTTATCAGAATTCCACTGAACACTTCCTCCGCAATGATCAAAATGCAAATGCGTCATAAAAACATCCGTAATATCATCTCTATGGAAACCATATTTTGCCAAAGATTTATCAATCGAATGAGATCCCCAAAGTGAGTAATAACCAAAAAACTTTTCTGATTGTTTATCTCCCATTCCAGTATCAATTAAAATCAAACGATTTCCATCTTCAATCAACAAACAACGTGCGGCTATATCGATAAGATTATTATCATCTGCAGGATTGGTTTTGTTCCAAATTGTTTTAGGTACAACACCAAACATCGCACCGCCGTCTAACTTAAAATTTCCTGATTCTATTGGATAAAGTTTCATGAGTATAAATTTCTAATAAGAAAACAAAGCTAGGAAATCAATTTCCTTTATACTACAAATTCTATTTAAAAACTCCCTACTCTTTATTCTAAAGTAATCGAAGTACTTCCAATGATTTCTTGCTTATCAAAAAAGTTAACAAAATAAGTTCCTTTTTTAAAATCATTTTCATCAGCATTTAAAATGCCGTAAACATTGACAGGTTTTCCTTGAAAATCTACTGCTACAATAAAACTGTAAACCAAAGCTTTATCATTTCCAAATTCAATTAATTTATCTTCTCCTAAAACTGTGTTTTTTTGATCTAAAACTTGAATATAAAAAATCTTTTTTCCTGTTTTAGCTACCGAATTTCCATTGATAGAAAAGCTCACTTTAAGTTTTTGTGTATGCTTGGCTTTATCCGTTTCTAGCTCTTTTCCAGAGTTTTTCTCGCGCAATGCAACTACTTTAAAATTATTCAGTGATAACCTTGAAGCGTCTTTTATCGTCGATTCCAGTTTTTTTTGTTTCAAAATTAAAGTGTCATTTTGCGCCTTTTGCTGATACATCACAACATTCTGAGACTCAATTTCGGTAAGTAAATTTTGGTTTTGAGATTTGAGACTTTTAATTTCTAAACCTTTAGATTCTAATGTCGTTTTTAAATCTAAAAGTTGTTTTCTATAAATTTGAATCTGAGTAATCGAAGGATTTTTTGAAGCTTTAATAATCTCCATCAAATTTTCGACATTTTTTCGTTCAAGCTCCAATTGCTGCGATAACGAAGTCTTTTCTAGAATAGCCAAATCATATTGCTGCTTTAAAACATTCAAAGAATCTATAATATTTTTTTGTGCTGTAGATTCCTTGCTTGGCTCTGCAAGATTATTTTTAATCGAAGGAGTCGCATTATCTTTGGTACTTTCCTTTAATTCACTGCTAAAAATAAAGAATGTAGCTCCTATTCCAAAAACAAAAAATACTGCAAAAAGTGCTTTTACCCACTTATTCATATACTGTTTTTTCATAATTACTCACAATTTATTACAAAAATAACAATATAACGACAGTTATAATAAGTACAAATACGGTTTTTAATTTTATTTGCCATTAAAATACGAGAATCGCAAAAATTTACAAAAATCATCAAACTTTTCGCTCAACAAACAAGATCACTGTAAAAAAAAAGAGATACATTTTCACCCTGTTTTCGGCAAAATAAATTCTATCTATTTTAACATTTGTTATAATAATGTGAACCGCTATGGAAAAAGGTTTTTAAGTCGTATCTTTGCAGACAATTTCATTTGAACAGAGAAATTGGCATTTTATTTAATGTAATATTTTGATTACTATTTAGATGCGATTTTAAATGATCTTTTAAAAACAAATACCATAAACAATGATAAAGGTTTCTGATACAGCCAAAAAGAAAATCATCGATTTGATGACTGATGATGGTTTTGACGCCGCAAACGACTACGTAAGAGTAGGCGTAAAAAGTGGTGGATGCTCTGGTTTGTCTTATGATTTAAAATTCGACAAAATCAAAGGCGACGATGATAAAGTATTCGTAGATAACGACATACAAATAGCAGTTGAAAAAAAATCATTCCTATATTTAGCCGGAACAATTCTAGAATTTTCAGGCGGATTAAACGGAAAAGGATTTGTTTTCAACAATCCAAATGCGAGCAGAACTTGCGGATGCGGAGAATCATTCTCTCTTTAAAAATTAAATAATTGCAAAATTTAAAGATTTAAAAATTACGGAAGTGATTTTAATATTTAAATCCTTCAATTTTTAAATCTTTCAATAAGAAAACAATGAGCAAATACACCGAAGACGATT
Source organism: Flavobacterium sp. FlaQc-30 (assembly GCF_044005885.1). NCBI lineage: Bacteria > Pseudomonadati > Bacteroidota > Flavobacteriia > Flavobacteriales > Flavobacteriaceae > Flavobacterium > Flavobacterium sp. FlaQc-30. The sequence goes on from NZ_JBIPCO010000001.1 coordinate 525,156, forward strand.
TAAAAATCGAACTGGAAACTAAAGAATATGAGTACGGATTTTATACTAATATAGAATCTGAGACTTTCCCTATTGGCTTAAACGAAGACATCGTCAGAGCTATTTCTCTTAAAAAAGAAGAACCTGAATGGATGACCGAATGGCGCATCGAGGCTTTCCGCGCATGGAAAGAAATGATTGAGCCAGAATGGGCAAATGTTCATTATGAAAAACCAGATTTTCAGGCGATTTCTTATTACTCAGCTCCAAAACAAGTAGATCCTAACAAAACTTTGGACGATGTTGATCCAGAACTTTTAGAGATGTACAAAAAGTTAGGAATTTCTGTTGATGAACAAAAAATGATGAACAATGTCGCTATGGATATTGTTGTCGATTCTGTTTCGGTAGCTACAACTTTCAAGAAAACATTGGCTGAAAAAGGAATTATTTTCTGTCCAATTTCTGAAGCTATCAAAGAACATCCAGAATTAGTAAAAAAATATTTAGGAACGGTTGTACCTCAAAAAGACAACTTCTACGCAGCATTAAACTCAGCAGTTTTCTCTGACGGAAGTTTCTGTTATATTCCAAAAGGTGTTCGTTGCCCAATGGAACTTTCAACTTATTTCAGAATTAATCAGGCAGGAACAGGACAATTCGAAAGAACTTTGGTGATTGCTGATGCAGGAAGTTATGTTTCTTATTTAGAAGGATGTACTGCTCCAAGTCGCGATGAAAACCAATTACACGCTGCTGTAGTTGAATTAATCGCTTTGGATGATGCTGAAATTAAGTATTCTACCGTTCAAAACTGGTTTCCTGGAAACAAAGAAGGAAAAGGTGGAGTTTACAACTTCGTAACCAAAAGAGGTTTATGCGAAACAAATGCTAAAATTTCTTGGACACAAGTTGAAACAGGTTCTGCTGTAACTTGGAAATATCCATCTTGCGTATTAAAAGGAGATAATTCGGTAGGAGAATTTTATTCGATTGCTGTTACCAATAATTACCAACAAGCGGATACTGGAACTAAAATGATCCATTTAGGAAAAAACACTAAATCGACTATTATTTCTAAAGGTATTTCGGCTGGTAAATCACAAAACAGCTACCGTGGTTTAGTGCAAATCTCTCCAAGAGCAGAGAATGCAAGAAACTTTTCACAATGTGACTCATTGTTAATGGGGAATAATTGTGGAGCACATACTTTCCCGTATATCGAAAGTAAAAATCCATCGGCTAAAATTGAGCACGAAGCAACTACAAGTAAAATTGGAGAAGATCAGGTTTTTTATTGCAACCAAAGAGGTATCCCGACTGAAAAAGCGATTGCCTTAATTGTAAACGGTTTCAGTAAAGATGTATTGAATAAACTTCCAATGGAATTTGCGGTTGAAGCGCAAAAATTATTAGAGATTTCTTTAGAAGGTTCTGTTGGATAATTTGAAGATGGAAAATAAAAAAGTCATCATTTTAGGTTCTTCCAGAAAAAACGGCAACACAACAAAAATTGTGGACGAAATTGTGAAAGAATACCATATTGATGTAGTAAATCTAAGTGATTATAATATTTCATATTATGATTACGAAAGCAAAAATATAGAAGATGATTTTTTGCCTTTGATTAAAAAGATTATCGAAAATCATGATACTTTCATTTTTGCAACGCCCATTTATTGGTATAATATGAGCGGAATTATGAAGGTCTTTTTTGATCGGTTTTCAGATTTAATCCGAATTGAAAAAGAAACTGGAAGAAAACTTAGAGGAAAAAAAATTGGCGTGATCTCAAATTCACACGACAATGAAATCGAAGAAAGTTTTTACATTCCGTTTAAAAAAACTGCCGATTATTTAGGCATGGAATATTTAGGACACGCACATTTTAATGCAAATATCCTAAACCAAACAACAAAAATAGAATTGACATTTATATAAAATAAAAAACAATGTTATCAATAAAAAACCTTCACGCCTCAATTGGTGATAAAGAAATCCTGAAAGGAATTAATATAGAAGTTAAAGCTGGCGAAGTACACGCTATCATGGGACCAAACGGTTCTGGAAAAAGTACACTTTCTGCTGTTATTGCAGGAAACGAAAACTACGAAGTTACTGACGGAGAAGTTTTCCTTGACGGAGAAGATCTTGCAGATTTAGCTCCAGAAGAAAGAGCACACAAAGGAGTTTTCCTTTCGTTTCAATATCCTGTAGAAATTCCTGGAGTTAGTGTAACTAACTTTATGAAAACTGCTATCAACGAAACTCGTAAAGCAAACGGTCAAGAAGAAATGCCGGCAAACGAAATGCTGAAAGTGATTCGTGAGAAATCTGAATTATTAGAAATTGACCGTAAATTTTTATCTCGTTCTTTAAACGAAGGTTTTTCTGGAGGAGAGAAAAAAAGAAACGAAATTTTCCAAATGGCAATGTTAGAGCCAAAATTAGCTATCCTTGATGAAACCGATTCTGGTCTTGATATCGATGCTTTAAGAATTGTTGCAAATGGTGTAAACAAATTAAAAAGCGAGAAAAATGCAATTATCGTTATCACGCACTACCAACGTTTGTTAGATTATATCGTTCCTGATTTCGTTCACGTTCTTTACAACGGAAGAATTGTAAAATCTGGAGGAAAAGAACTAGCATATGAGCTAGAGGAAAAGGGTTACGATTGGATCAAAGCAGAGAATTAATAAGTCTTAAAGTCGAAAGTCAAAAGTCATAAAGTTGAAATAAAGCATGAGTAAGTTTAAATCTTTTGAGGAAATAAATTCTTGGCAAAAATCTCGAATCTTCAATAAGAAAATATATTTGATTACCGAAAATTCTAATTTCAAAAAAGACTTTGATTTTGTTAGACAAATAAGACGTGCATCCCTTTCTATATCATCAAATATAGCAGAGGGTTTTGAGAGAAATACAGACAAAGAGTTTATTTACTTTTTATATGTAGCCAAAGCATCAGCAGGAGAAGTTAGATCTCAATTATATTTAGCTTTTGATTTAGAATACATTATAAAAGAAGAATTTAAAATGCTTTTGGAATCGATAACAGAAATATCGAAATTATTAAGCGGTTTCATTAAATATTTGAGTCAAAAGTCATAAAGTCAAAAGTTGTAAAGTCTTTTTCAGACTCAACTTAATTTATGATTTTTTCACAAAAATAGTCGACAATCCAGAGTCTTTCGACTTTCGACTTTCGACTTTAAGACTAAAACACAAAATGGATTTAAAAGAAAAATTAGTATCGTCTTTTATGGCTTTTGAAGAGCGTGTCGATGTACATTCAGATTTACATGACATACGCACAAATGCTTTAAAAAACTTCGAAAATAAAGGTTTCCCAACCAAAAAAGAAGAAGCTTGGAAATATACATCGCTAAATGCCATCTTAAAAAATGACTTTTCGGTTTTTCCAAAGCAGGAAAATGCAATCGAGTTCAGTCAGGTAAAAAAATACTTTTTACATGAAATTGACACTTATAAATTAGTATTTGTCGATGGCGTATTTAGTTCGCATTTGTCTTCTACAACGCATGACGGAATCGATGTTTGCTTGATGTCATCAGCATTAACCAAACCAAAATATAAAATGATTATTGACACCTACTTTAATCAAATTGCAAGTAAAGATGACAGCTTGACTTCATTGAATACTGCATTTGCAATGGAAGGTGCGTTTATCAATATTCCGAAGAAAAAAGTTGCTGATAAACCAATTGAGATTATGTATTTCTCAACTGGAAGCGAAGCAGCTTTAATGGTTCAGCCAAGAAATTTGATTATTGTGGGAGAAAATTCACATGTTCAAATTATCGAGCGTCACCAAAGCTTGAATGAAAACCCAGTTTTAACCAATTCGGTTACAGAGATTTTTGCTCAAAAACGTGCAATTGTTGACTTTTATAAGATTCAAAACGACAATAGTGAAGCCAATTTAATTGACAACACTTACGTTTCGCAACAACAGGAAAGTCATGCTTACGTACATACTTTCTCTTTTGGCGGAAATTTAACGCGTAACAATTTGAATTTTTATCACTTTGGAGAAAGATTGACAAGTACGTTAAACGGAATTTCAATCTTAAATGACAAACAACACGTTGACCATTATACTTTGGTAAACCACGCAACGCCAAACTGCGAAAGTTTCCAGGATTATAAGGGAATTTTCTCTGATCGTTCAACAGGAGTTTTCAACGGAAAAGTTTTGGTAGAAAAAGAAGCTCAAAAAACAAATGCTTTCCAAAAAAGCAACAACATTTTATTGAGCGACAAAGCTACTATCAACGCAAAACCACAATTAGAGATTTTCGCTGATGACGTAAAATGTTCTCACGGTTGTACCGTTGGACAATTGGATGAAACAGCAATGTTCTACATGCAATCTCGTGGAATTCCACAAAAAGAAGCTAAAGCTTTATTAATGTACGCATTTTCAAATGCCGTTATCGAAAGCATCAAAATACCAGAATTAAAACAAAGAATTACTAAAATCATCGCCATGAAATTGGGCGTGAATTTAGGATTTGATTTATAGTATTGTTTAACCGCAAGGTTCGCAAAGAATTACGCAAAGTTCGCAAAGGTTTATTACAAAACTTTGCGAACTTTGCGCTTTTTACTTGGCGTCTTTGCGGTTAAATTTTATTTTTTCACTCTAAGAACAAATAATATAAATCCAAAAAAAGCCAAACTTAATCCGAGACAAAAAGAAATTGTACTTATTGGATGTCCCAATGTTGTCGTAAATCCAAATCCTCCAAGAAGCCAACCAGAAAGCATCATAAAAATTGGCACTTTAATTTCGTTTTTCATTAAATTATCTCTTAAAGACATTAAATAAGAAGGAAAAGAATCCAAATAAAATCATTCCAAATCCTACGAATAAAAATAATTTGCCAAAAAAAGGAATGATTCTAATTAGTAATGAAAACGACAAAATCAAAACAACAAACCCTACAATTCCAATTAGAATTGATTTCAAAACTGGATTCATACAATTACTTTTTTACAGAAGAAATTATCCCCTTCAAAAACCCATTAAAATCAAATCCAGGTTCTTCTTCCTTCACTCCCATTCTCACGATAACCATATCCAAAGAAGGAATAATCGCCACCATTTGTCCTTGATACCCACTGCAATAAAACATATCACGAGGAACATCTGGGAATTTCCCTCCAGCGTTTAACCAAAATTGCGCTCCATATTTTCCATCAGAAGTATTGGTTGGTGTTGCTGTATATTTAACCCAGCTTTCATCCAAAATCTGTTCGCCGTTCCAGTTTCCTTTGTGCAAGTATAATAATCCGAATTTTGACCAATCTCTTGGCGTTGCCCATCCGTAAGAAGAACCAACAAAAGTACCGCTCATATCTTGCTCTACAATCATCGAGTTCATTCCGATTTTGTCGATTAAGGCGCTGTACCAAAAATCAAGATATTCTTGCTGTGTTTTAAATTGACTTCTTAAAATTCTCGATAATAAGTTTGTCGTTCCTGAAGAATAATACCAATGTGTGTTTGGTTTATATTTCGCTGGTTTATCCATTTGTACTTTTCCCATATCTTCAGATTGAAAAAGCATTTGTGTAGCATCGCAGATTGTGCTGTAATTCTCTTCCCATTCTAAACCAGAATTCATGTGAAGCAAATCGTTTACGGTAATATTTTTGCGTTCGTCATTTTGCCATTCTTTGATTGGCGCTGGTTTATAAATATCAATTTTCCCTTGTTTTGCCAAAACTCCAAAAGCAGAACTTGTGATACTTTTTGTCATCGACCAGCCTAAAATTTTACTGTCTTTATTGAAACCTGTATCGTATTTTTCGGCAATTAATTTGTCTTTATATAAAACAACAACGGCACGTGTTCTTTTCTTTTTTCCGCCATCTTTATCAAAAGAATCGTCAACGGCTTTTTTTAATTTTGCATAGTCGACATTTGCGAAAGCAGAATCTTTTGGTTCATTATTGCCATAAGGAAAAGGAAGATTATTAACCAATTTTGTTCTTTTTGGAAGCAGGTACGGTTTCGAAATATCAAAATCATCATTAATTAATAAAGCTCCCAAACCTTCTCTGTAAATTGCCTTTCTTTCTTTCAATCCATAAACAGATGAAACTGCAAATTTTCCAGCATCATCAATTGAATTTTTAGCCAAATCAATCATATCAATATCATTGTCTGTTTTTTCAATTAGATCCAATGGACGATTATCGATAAAATGTCCTGACGCGACACTTTTTGCCGAGAAACCAGAAATCAAATCAAGTTTCGGATAGGTTGTAAATCCGAAATACAAAAAGGCAAGAACCAAAACAAGCAGAAATACTTTGAGAAACTTTTTCATGACGATTTAGATATTTTTATTGCAATATAAATAATTTATGCTCACGATTTCAGAACTCAATTCACAAATCTATTTCGGATAATTCAAAAAACAGAATTATTTTTTACGGAATCAACATTTACAGCATCTAACAATGGCACCATAAAAGGAAATTATAGAATTGCTGTATAAACAAATTTAGTTTTAGTACTTTTGTAAATAGATTTTTTCTAAATAAGACATGCTAGATATCCAAAAAATAAGAGCTGATTTTCCGATACTTTCACAAACTGTAAACGGAAAACCTTTAGTATATTTCGACAACGGAGCTACTTCGCAAAAACCACAAATTGTGATTGATGAAGAAGTAAAATATTATCAGGAAATTAATGCCAATATTCACCGTGGCGTTCACACCTTAAGCCAATTAGCTACTGATGCTTACGAGATTTCTCGTGGAAAAGTAAAAGACCATATAAATGCAAAACATGCTCACGAAGTGCTTTTTACTTCGGGAACTACACACGGTATTAACTTAGTTACAAATGGTTTTGCTTCAATCTTGAAACCTAGCGACGAAGTAATTGTTTCTTCACTGGAACATCACAGTAATATTGTGCCTTGGCAAATGTTATGTGAAAAAACGGGAGCTGTTTTGAAAGTAATTCCGATGAATGAAAATGGAGAATTAATCATCGTAGAATTTGATGCTTTACTTTCTGAAAAAACAAAAGTGGTTACGGTAAATCATATTTCGAATGCACTGGGAATCATTAACCCAATTAAATATATTATTGATAAGGCACACGCTGTAGGTTCTGCTGTTTTAATTGACGGCGCTCAGGCTGTTCCACATTTAAAACCAGATGTTCAGGAATTAGATTGTGATTTTTATGCTTTTTCAGGACATAAAATGTGCGGTCCAACTGGAACAGGAATTTTATATGGAAAAGAAGAATGGTTAAATAAACTTCCTCCTTATCAGGGCGGCGGCGAGATGATCAAAGAAGTGACTTTCGAAAAAACTACTTACGCAGATCTTCCTCATAAATTTGAAGCTGGAACTCCAAATATTGCGGGCGGAATTGTTTTGGGAACTGCAATTGATTATTTAAACAATATAGGTTTCGACAATATTCAGGAATATGAACACGAACTTTTAGAGTACGCTACAAAACGTCTACTAGAAATTGAAGGTTTGAGAATCTACGGAACTGGAAAGAATAAAGCTTCTGTGGTTTCATTTAATATTGATGGAATTCATCCCTATGATATTGGTTCAATCATTGACAAATTAGGAATTGCGGTTAGAACTGGACATCACTGTGCGCAGCCAATTATGAATTTCTTCTGTATTCCGGGAACAATTCGTGCTTCTTTCTCTTTTTATAACACTAAAGAGGAAATTGATCTAATGGTTGATGCAGTTAAGAAAGCCCAAACAATGCTGAGCTAAAAACCTATTTTATGAGAATATTATCTTTATTACTCTTAACTCTTTTTATTGGAACGAGCTGTTCTAGTCAAAAAAAAGCAGATATGACCAAAACACAATTGGAATACACTGCCGTTTCAAGAGGAATTTACAAAAAGATAATTGTTCAAAATAAAACAGCAACAGTTACCAATGCTAGAAATGAGGAAGCTGTAGAAGCGAAAATTAATGATGCAAAATGGAAACAAATTGTAATTGAGTTTTCGAAAATAAATTTAGAAAATATTCCAAATTTGAAAGCTCCAACAGAAAAACGTTTTTACGACGGCGCTGCAATTGGAAATTTAAAAGTAACTCAAAATCAAAAGACCTACGAAACAAAAGGTTTCGACAATGGTTTTCCTCCAAAGGAAATAGAAAAACTGGTTAATTTACTGGTTGATTTTGCTAAAGAATAATTATGACAATAAAAGAAATTCAAAACGAAATAATAGACGAATTTTCGATGTTCGACGACTGGATGCAGCGTTATGAATACATCATTGAACTAGGAAAAAGTCTTCCGTTAATTAAAGAAGAATACAAAACCGACGAGAATTTAATCAAAGGATGTCAGTCTAAAGTTTGGCTTCAAGGCGAACAAAAAGATGACAAAATTGTCTTTACTGCTGATAGTGATGCAATTTTGACAAAAGGAATAATCGCGATTTTAATTCGTGCTTTCTCCAATCAAAAAGCATCTGATATCATAAATGCAGATACTGATTTTATAGACGAAATTGGATTAAAAGAACATTTATCAGCAACACGTGCCAACGGTTTGGTTTCGATGATCAAAAACATCAAAATGTACGCTTTGGCTTTTGACGCAAAAAACAAAAATTAAATTTCTTTTGCCACGAATTTCACGAATTGACACTAATTTTTAAATTCGGGAAATTTGTGAAATTCGTGGCGAAAAAACAAATAACAAAATGGAACAAGAAATAGACACAAACGAATTAGGAGAATCAATCGTAAAAGTTTTAAAAGGAATTTACGATCCTGAGATTCCTGTTGATATTTATGAATTAGGATTAATTTACGATGTAATGGTAAATACAGATTACGAAGTAAAAATCTTAATGACACTTACCTCTCCAAACTGTCCGGTTGCAGAAAGCTTACCAAGAGAGGTAGAAGAAAAAGTAAAAACGATCGAAAACATAAAAGATGTTGACGTTGAAATTACTTTCGATCCGCCTTGGAGTAAAGATTTAATGAGCGAAGAAGCAAAATTAGAATTAGGAATGCTTTAAAAAACAGTCATAAAGTTGAAAGTTATAAAGTCTAATAAAAGAGTTTATGACTTTCGACCTTCGACTTTAAGACTTAAAGAATGGAAGAAATCATCAATAAAGTTGCTAATAGTGCTTTAGAAGTTTTTGATTTAGAGGATTATTATCCAAAAGGAATCCGTACACAAATTGACATTTCGCAATGGCTTTTGGAAGGATTTTTATTGAAAGAAAAAGACTTTAGAGAACACCTTAAAAATCACGATTGGTCACAATACCAAGATCAATATGTGGCTGTGCATTGCAGTACAGACGCTATCGTTCCGGCTTGGGCTTTAATTTTAGTAAGCATCCATTTAGCGCCTTTTGCAAAAAAAGTAGTCAATGGAACTATCGAAGATTTAGATGCTAGCTTATATGAAGAAATCTTAAGTAAAATCGATTATTCGGTTTACAAGAACAAACCTGTCATTGTAAAAGGCTGCTCAAGAAAACCAGTACCAATGCGAGCTTATATTTTAGCAGCAAACAACCTTCAACCCTTCGCCCGAAGCATAATGTACGGTGAAGCTTGCTCTGCAGTCCCTTTGTACAAGGAATCTAAGAAATAACTTGCTTTTTCGATCAATTATGCCTTAACCTTTTAAGCGTTTTTAGTATATTTGTTAATACACTTAAACTAAATAACCATGAGAAAGCTGACGTTATTACTCTTCATTTTAGCGAACTTTACTTTTGTTCAGGCACAAAATTCAGAAAAAGAATTAATTCAAAATACCGAAAAAGCGGTAAAAAAAATAAACGATACTATTGAAGAAGATGGCTGGAAGGCAAAAGGAACTGTGTCTCTTTTGCTTAATCAGTCAAGCTTTAACAATTGGATTGCCGGAGGAGAAGACAGTTTTTCTGGAACTTTGGGAATCAATTATGATTTTAATTACAAAAAAGAGGACTTAACTTGGGATAATAAAGTTTTAGCTTCTTACGGACTCTTACAAACCAAAAATGCCGATTTCGGAAAAAAGACAGATGACCGACTAGAGTTTAATTCTATCGTTGGAAAAAGAGCTTTTGGAGAATGGTACTACTCTTATTTCCTGAATTTCAGAACGCAATTTACAACTGGCTATGTTTATGGACAGGATGCAAATGGAAAAGAAATTAGAACCGAAAATACCAAATTTATGTCTCCTGGTTATCTTACTACAGGTCCTGGAATTTACTGGACAAAAGACGATAATCTTAAAATAAACTTCGCTCCATTAACTTCAAAATTTACATTTGTTGACAGCGCATATACTTCTGGAATAGATCAAGCAACAGGATTACCATATGTTGATGGTGCTTATTTTGGTGTAGATGCTAACAAAAGCATGCGTTACGAATTAGGTTTTTATGCCTCTGTTTATTATAAATTAGCAATAATGACCAACGTAACTGCCGAAAATACTTTAAATCTTTACTCTAATTATTTAGAAGATCCACAAAATGTAGACATCAATTACTCTCTGAATATTGTTATGAAAATCAATAAATTCCTATCGGCAAACTTATCTTTCCAAGCGATTTATGATGACAATGCTTTTCAAGGATTTCAAACCAGAGAAGTATTTGGTTTAGGAGTTAATTTTGGTTTTTAATTTAAACTGCAAACCGCTTAATTTTACCTCAGAGAGCGCTGACTAAAGTATCTCAAAAAACATAAAGTTCGCAAAGCTATTTAGATTAGCTCTGCGAACTTTATGTTTTAATAAAAGACAGTTTATAAGAATTCAACTTATTCTTATTCTTGTTCTTCTTTTTCAACTGCATCCTTATAATCTGGATACAAAAATTTGTTATACGGAAATCTCGTTATATGAATCTGACGAACTGCTTCGTACACCATTTCTCTAAATTCTTCAAAATTTTGCTTTTGTGTTGCCGAAATAAACAAAGTGTTATTTTCTCCAACATTACTCATCCAAGTTTGTTTCCATTCCTCAAGTGTGTAATGTTTTCTAGTTCTTTCGGTAATCAAATCATCTTCATCGATAGTCAAATGTTTGTAAGCATCGATTTTATTAAAAACCATAATCGTTGGTTTATCATTGCTTTTGATTTCTTGCAAAGTTTGATTTACAGATTCGATATGATCTTCAAAATCTGGATGCGAAATATCTACAACATGCAAAAGTAAATCAGCCTCACGAACCTCATCAAGTGTACTTTTGAAAGAATCTACCAATTGTGTTGGCAATTTTCTGATGAAACCAACTGTATCAGAAAGTAAAAACGGTAAATTTTTAATTACCACTTTTCGAACTGTTGTATCTAATGTTGCGAACAATTTGTTTTCGACAAAAACATCACTTTTACCAATGGCATTCATCAAAGTCGATTTTCCAACGTTTGTATATCCAACTAAAGCCACACGAACCATTGCTCCGCGATTACTTCTTTGAATACTCATTTGTTTGTCGATCGTTTTGATCTTATCCTTCAAAAGTGAAATTCGATCACGTACAATACGTCTATCTGTTTCAATCTCCGTTTCACCAGGACCACGCATTCCAATTCCTCCTTTTTGACGCTCAAGGTGCGTCCATAAACCAGAAAGTCTTGGTAATAAATATTGGCATTGCGCCAACTCTACCTGAGTTCTTGCGTACGAAGTTTCCGCTCTTTGTGCAAAAATATCCAGAATCAAATTGGTTCTGTCAAGAATTTTACAATCAATAATTCTTGAAATATTCTTTTGCTGAGACGGCGATAATTCGTCATCAAAAATTAAAGTCGATATATTGTTTTCTTTTACAAAAAGATTGATTTCGTCTATTTTTCCTGTACCAACAAATGTCTTGGGATTTGGACGCTCCATTTTTTGCGAAAAACGTTTTATAACTTCACCTCCAGCGGTAAAAGTCAAAAACTCTAATTCGTCCAAATATTCGTTAAGTTTTTCCTCACTTTGATTTTGAGTTATAATACCAACAATGGCAGTTCTCTCAAAATTTATAACTTCTTTTTCTAACATAGCTTTGAATAAGTTGCAAATTTAATGATTTGCCTGCTACTTACAATTATAGAATTAGGTTTTTAAATTGTATTTAAAAAGATAAGCCATTTATAAACTATGTTTTACAAAGGATTTTCTTTTATAAAACTTGTTTACAAATGGCTTAAAAATGATTTTAAACGTATTTATTCGTAAATAAAGGTTTTCTCTGTTTTTACAATTCCGTTTTCTTCAATTTGCGAACACGAAATCGGAAAATTTAATTTATTGTATTTATATTTTCTGCTTACAGCAACTAATACAGTAGACGATGGGCTAAAATTCATTTCGTTGTTGTATGAAATTGACTCAAAACTAAATTCATCTTCATGATAAGAAATCATTGGAACAATTACTTTATAATTGTCACCAAAAAGGCTTTGAACGATTAACTGATCAACAGATTTTTTATCGTCATAAGTGAATGATTTAGAAATTTTATCTCCAACTAATCCTTTATGTTTAGATACATTATCGTTTACGTAAACATATTCGATTTTCCCGATAATTGCCTTGTTTCTGTCACGAGAAGTACGTCTTACAATAATTCCGTTTTCTACTATATATTCAATATCATCAACTAAGTTTTGGTGATTAGTACTTTTTTTAGTAGTTACTTTAACTCGAGCTCCTTCGTATACAAAAGTGACTACTTTAGTTATATAGTCAGGTCCTTCTTGATATTTTTTTACAAATTTAGTAATGTTATTATCGGCATTATAAGTGTAATTAATAACTTCTTTCCAGTCGCTGCCCACTTTGTCTTTAACTGTCATATCAAGCAAACCGTTTTTATTATAAAAAAAATGCTGAATAACATCGGAAGTAGTAATTGTTTGAAGTTTACCGTCTTTAAATACAACTGTCTTGTTTACAATTTCACCGTCTTTTGAGTTTTGGTAATTTGTTTTTACAATGTTTATTTGCTTTAATTTCACAGGAGTATCATCCTGGCTATGTGCTAAGAATGGAAATACCATCATTATGATGGCAATAAAGTAGATTTTCATTTTGTTTTTGTATTGATTTGGGATGACCAAAATACAAAATTCTACTAAAATTTAACACTTTAAAACTTAAAAAAGGTCAAAATACTCTGCAGCAGATTAAAACTGAATTTTGAACTCCATTTTACTTTTCTCCAAAAATCTTTACATCATCAACCATAAAAGCACCATTAAGTGTTTTATCTTTTCCAGATCCTATATATCTAAAACCGATATGAATGTTTCCTGAATAAGATGATAAATCGATACCGCCTGAACTTATAAACTGGCGCGCAGGAGTTGAAAGCAGCGGAACCTTTGCATCCAGTTTCGTCCATTTTGCTTTGGTTACATTTGAACCGTCAAAATTCGTTGAAACGTAAACTTCAAGTGTATTTAGAGGCGAATCCACTTTTAAATCATGTTGCGCACTTCTAAAAGACAATACCGCATTCTTATATCCTGTTAAATTAATTTTTGGAGAAACCAACCAGGCAATATTTTCTGCAGCTGTTGTGCTTGTCGTATTAAACTCCGCATAGCCATTTCCTGCATAAACGATACTTTTCCATAATTTTGTTGCTTTTTCTACAATATTACTCCAACCTGGAAGTGCAAAATTAACATTGTTTTTAACTGTTTGAAAATCTTCGGAGAAAAAGGGAGTATTTCTTTTTCCATTCATTACAACATCATTTTCAGATCGTACCATCAATTGATAATCTGAACCAAATTTGGTTAGAATCCCTCTTACTTTTCCACTTCCCTCTGGTACAAAATGATCTGCAAATTTTGCATAACTGCTTGTTCTAAATATAATTTGATTTCCCGTTTTATCACGCAGATTCCAGTTTGTTGATCCTCCCACATTATTTGATTCTTCAAAATAATGTCGATCAAGAGCAGCTTCTGTAAATTCTACATCATTGAACTCAACTAATGTATTTAATTTACTGTCAACAAGTGCTTCTTCTATAGAAAGTGACTCTACTAATTGGTTTTCATCAATTATAGTACACGAGGCATTTAATACATTCTTAAAGTCATTCTGAGAAATTCTGCCAATTGCAGGATCTCCTGAATTGCTAACGTATAAACTTCCTATTCTTAAACCTCCATAATACAAATCCGTGAATTGATTTTTGAGTTTCACATAAACTTTGTTCCCCAAACGATAATCAATATAAGTGTTCGAAACATCAACTGGAACACTAAATCCCACTGCAGGACTGTTAGCTGTTGCTTTTGTTTGCAGTGAAATGGTTTTAAAAAAGTTCCCTCCTTCGTCACTCGATACTACATAAGCTTCAATAATATCATCATATAAATATTGCTTTGCCGCACTGCTTGAAAGTTCGTACACCTTTTCGACTGTTTTATTTACTGTAAAATCAGGCTGTGTACAAACTAGTTTTGGGGTTTCAACTTCGGTGCTGCAACCTAAAACAAATACCAGCAATGACGCAAAAAATGAGTTTAGAATTATATTTTTCATGATAAATAAATTTTCGTTTATAAACCTATTGTGAGATTTAAGAAATAAGTTCTGCCGTATCCATAGTAATATTTTGGTCCAAAAGAAGGCGTTCCGCTGGATACATCTTGATTTAAGGCTCTAAAGTTTGCATTCCGCGCCTGCTCAAAACCGCCTGTTTTATACATTGAATTCAAAACATTATTGACGCTGGCAAAAAGTCCGATATATTTTTTATGAACCCTCCAAGATTTTCCTCCATTAATATTTAATAGGCTTACAGGATCAAACTTTTCTTGTTTTAATAATTCATTTCCTCTTTCAGATGTTGCTTCGGGAAAAGGAAATCCATTTGCGGGATTAATGTAGAACTGAGAAGTTCGAGAAATTGGAGAAACATCAATATAATTATCTGTCAAATAGTTTATATTAGTTCCAATCCACCAGAATTTAGGATCACGATATTCTAAACCAACCGAAAAGGCGCTTTGAGGTGTTCCAGATTGTTTGTAGTTTTTAAGATAGGCGGAGCCAAAGTCAAATGTAGTTTGTACTCCATCTTTTGCTGCATTTGCATCATTTGTAATCGATACATATGGATTACTGCTGTAAACGTAATTACCGTAAGCAGCACTTAACGTTGTTTTTAATGTTGATGAGATTTGGTATTCAAAACTCAACTCTGCTCCAGTATTTTTTTTATCTAAATGTGTTAAAGTCTGACTTACAAAAGCATCTGTTGCATCATAACCTGCTCCATTACCAAAAATTCCTTCGGCATAAAAAAAAGACGTTTTTGACGTGTTTTTAATTAAAGTATAATAAGCCGTTAATCGCATTTTAAGTTTTGGAGAACTATACGCATAATTGGCTTCGGCACTGCTAATGTTTTCACTTTCTATTCCGTTAACTATATTATTATTTAAACGTGAATTTGAAAATGTATTTCGAAGAGACGGCGCTCTTGTAAGATGTGCTCCATTAAAAAACAACCATTGTTTTCCCGAAATTTTATAGGTGAAACCTCCTTTGAAGCCAAAATTCTCAAAATTTACTTTCTCACTTTTTCCTAAAGAAGCAGTGGCATAAATTCCGTTTTGATACAATCCTTCTCTTTGATAATTAGACACTGAATACGATTGTGCCAAATAAAACTCGGTTTTATTATAAGAAAATTTAAACTGTGTAAAGGCATCGATTGTATTGGCTAAAAAATTATAATTGTAACCAAAAATATCACCTTCTTTTACCTGCCTATTTGGGTTCTGTAAATCAGATTGAGAAAAATCTCCTTTGTAAAATGGATCAATATCTTCAAAATATTTACCGCCAAGAAGATCTAGTAAATATTGAAAATTATGCGATTTTAAATTTCGATACGTAACTCCTCCATCAAAAGCAATATTTGGAGTAATCTGGATATTTAGGTTAGAATTTGCCGCAAAAGTTTTATCATCTGTTCTGTCTTCATATAAAATATAATGACTTTGCGCTGGTTCACAACCATTTTGCCCCAGTTTTTGATTTGCCAAATAAATGGTATTCCAATCTATTTGGGAATTTGCCAAAAATATGTTTTTACTTTTGGCAGCATTTTCATAATCTGGAGTAAATTCACCTGAAAACTCTCCTTTATCTTTTGCATAAAGTGAACTAAAATAACTTGGCATTTTTCTATAATAAACTGGATCGGGACTATCTGCATTTTGGTAATCAATAGTACTATTTCCAACTTTTCCAAATTGATACATAAGACTGGAATTCAGGTTTGTTTTTTCATCTATTTTAAAATAATGATTAAGCATAAAAAGAGGTTCTTCAACCTTTTTCGCTCTTGCATTTCGCTTTTTCCCATTCTGAAATCCCCAATACGAATTGTATGTTTCACCCTTTAAACTTGTTACTTCGGTTGTATTTGGAGAATTTTTCCCGCGGGAATTTGGCGTATAAAATCCTGTAAAATTGAGAGAATGCTTATTCCTTAATTTCTTTTCGACGCTCATAAAAAAAGAATCGGCATCAAAATTTGTTCCTTCAAAATAGCCTTCGTCCGCCCATCTTTTACCTCCTGAAACCACATAAGCCCAGCCCGAAGCACTCATTCCTGAAGCATACGTTGCAATTGCTCGTAAACTATAAGTTGTATTACTTCCTGAAAAGGTAAGCTGTGATCCTTTTCGATAAAGAGAAGCTCGTGTAAAAATCTGCTGCGTTCCTAGAATACCTCCAAAAGTATAATTTGAAGCTGCTGTTCCAATCGAAAAATCCTGATTGCGAAGCACATTATTTAATCCGCCCCAATTGTTCCATTGCGGTCTGCCGTCATAGATTTTATTCATTATCACTCCGTTCAGCATCATGGTGCCATTTTCGCTGTCTAGACCACGAATCCTAAATCTTGCCTGACTCCAATTAAATGCTGAAGCCTGCATAAAAGCATCTTTTGAAGATTGCAAAAGCCCCGAAGTCATTTCAGATGAGCTGTTATCATCAGATAAATCACTGTCTAATAAAGTTATCAAGGCGGCTGGAACTTCATCTGAATAAATATCTTCTAACTCTAATACGCCGAGATATATAATCTGACCAAAATTTGAGTGAATTTTAAGAAGTAAGTCTTTGCAGTCTTGACTGTGAATCAAAAGCAGTTGTTCTCCTTCTATAGAAGAATGCAGTTCAAATTTGCCGCTTTTTGAAGTAAGTTTTGTTATTGAAGAATTCTGAATACTTACTACAACATTCTCAAGAGGATTCTGCGTTTTAGCATCAATAACAACACCTCTAAAGATTGTTTCTTGTGCAAAAGCAAAATTAAAAGACCATAAAATAAAAAAGACAGTGTATTTTTTTACCATTAAAATTCCAATTTACTTTGAAAATTGTTTTCGGATATTAATCCTATTCAAAAAATAAAATTGGTTTTTGGAAAAGAGTTTTGTCTTGTAGATAATACAAACAACAAAGAGTTCAAATATAGATAAATTATTGCAAAAGAAAATAAATTCTTACAAAATTTAAAGTCTACATATCAATTTGTGCTGTCTTAAGGCAAAAATATTTAAGCTGTTGTTCTAATTTTAGAAACCATGAAGGCAATAAGAACACCAAAGATCCCGATAAAAGCAAAAGAAAACTGAAGTCCGAAGTTTTGAGCAATATGTCCGATAACTGGCGGCCCCATTAAAAAACCCAAAAAGCTAACGCTCGAAACAATTGTTAATGCTTCGCCAGGCGGAACCGTAGGATTTTTTCCAGCCATACTATAAACTGTGGGAACAATAGTTGCTACACCTAAACCAACTGCCATAAAGGCAATTGTACACGGAATAATATAAGGAAGGAAAACTGCTGTAAAAAGTCCCGCAGAAATTAAGATTCCGCTAATTTGCATTACACGTTCACGACCAAATTTATTGATTAATCCGTCGCCTAAAAATCTTCCTCCTGCCATCATAATCATAAATGAAGTATATCCTAAAATAACTAATGGTCCGGGCGCTTTTACTATATCTTTAAAGTAAACACCACTCCAATCAAACATTACTCCTTCACTTGCCATACTGCAAAATCCAATTACGCCAAGCCAAATTAATGCGCTGTCTGGTTTTGTAAACAGCTTTTTCTTTTCGGCAGTATGTTTAATTTTTTCTTTGGCTTTTACCAAAAATTTAAAATTGAAAGCGACCATTAAAAGTACTACGACTCCCACAATAAGAAAATGATGTAAAGGTGTTAAATTTAAGGCTAACATTCCTAAACCTACTAATGCTCCGGTAAATCCCGCAAAACTCCACATACCATGAAACGACGACATGATTGTTTTTTTAAAAAGAACTTCGGTATAAACACCTTGAGTATTAACAGCAATATTTGCCAAGTTTCCGAATAGTCCAAACAAAAATAAACCTAACGACAATTGCAGCGCTGATGTCGCCAGCCCTAAATTAGCCAAACATAAAACATACATAATTAAAGAGAATACCAAAACACGGTGGCTTCCAAATTTAGTAACCATTTTACCAGAGAACGGCATGATTATTAACTGTCCCATTGGTAAGGCAAAAAGAATAGATCCCAAATCGCCTTCGGTTAAGTGCAAAGCGGTTTTAATATCTGGAATTCTGCTTGCCCAAGTTGCAAAACTTAATCCCATTCCAAAATAAAACATTCCAACAGCAAAACGAATTCGGTTCAGGTAAGAAGCTTTTGCTTCTCTAAAAACTTTCTTGATTTTTCCTTTTGTCTGGAATAATTGTAATGGATTGAAATTTATCAAAATGGATACTTTTTTAGGTTTGACAGTATAAAAGTACAAAAAGAGATTTTATTGACCGCCAAACCCTACTAGTTCTACAAGTTATAACGTTGTAGTTTTATAAGTTGAAGCCATAAATTGTTTTTAACACATAAAAACATTCATTTTTACTAAACTCAAAGAACCATATTGAATGCATCAAATCTTATAAGTTAATCGCTTTTCTCTCGGCATTACTTGCAATTGCTGCTTCGATAATCTGCATTACTTTTACACCGTCTTGTGCTGTAACAGGCTCTATTGTATCATTTGATATTGAATTAAAAACACCATCGAAAAAAGAGAAATAATTTCCTTGAAGAGTGGATACTTTTTCTCGAATTGCTTTTCCGTTAATTTCAGTATGAAGTATTCCTTGTAAATCTTCAGATTCAGTTCCCCATGTTTCTAAATTCGGCTTCTTGCCAATTTTTAATTCATCTTCCTGAACATCGCCGCGAGGTTTTAAAAAACTCCCTTTTTTTCCATGAATTGTATATGCTGGATTAGCTTCTCTAACAAAAAATCCTGCTTTTAAACGCACTCTAAAATCTTCATAAATCAATAATAAATCAATCCAGTCGTCTACTAAAGAATTCTCTCTTGTAATTCTAATATCTCCAAAAACCGACTTTGGAGAACCAAATAAACAAACAGCTTGATCTATAATATGAGGGCCTAAATCTTTTAGAACTCCAGCACCATCATTGGCAGTTTCTTTATGCGCTTTTGGGCTTAATAAAGGATTGTATCTATCGAAATGAATTTCGGCTTCTACCAAATCTCCTAAAACACCATCATGGATTACTTTTTGAACGGTTTTAAAATCGCTGTCCCATCTTCTGTTTTGAAAAACGGCTAGTTTTAATCCTTTTTCTTTTGCAAGTGCAGCAAGTTCTTCGGCTTCGGCTACAGTTGTCGTAAATGCTTTTTCTACGACTGCGTGTTTGCCCGCTAAAAGCACTTTTTTTGCATACTCGTAATGAGTTCCAACGGGTGTGTTTACAATTACCAAATCGACATCATCTGCTAACAAATCCTCGATTGAAGGATAACTTTTTACTTCAGGATAATCTGCCTGAATGAGTTTTTTACTTCTTTCCCAAGATCCCAATAATTCAAAACCGGGGTGAATATCTAAAAATGGAGCGTGAAAAACCTTCCCTGACATTCCGTATGATAATAGTGCTGTTTTAATTTTTTGCATGTTGCTTTAGTTTTTTTGCCATAGATTAATGTGATTAAAAAGGTTTTTCTTTTGCCACTAATTTCGCGAATTTACACGAATTATTTTAAGCTTTTAAACGCACCGATTTGTGCAAATTCGTGAAATTTGTGGCGAAAAAACTCAAAAAAATCCTTTCAATCTATGTAATCTGTGGCTAAATAAATTTATAGTTTAGCTCGTTCGTATTGTTTTGGCCAATGAATATCGTCGTTTAATGCTGCAGCGAAATCTAAAGGCAAATTAGGATTTCTTAATGATGCTCTGGCAAACAAAATTAAATCGGCTTGATCTTTATTAAGGATTTCTTCGGCTTGTTTTGCTTCAGTAATTAAGCCTACAGCACCTGTAAGGATGCTTGCTTCTTTTTTAACTTTTTCAGCAAAATGAACTTGATAACCTGGACCAACTGGAATTTTTTGATGTGAAACCAATCCTCCTGATGAAACATCAATTAAATCCACTCCTTTTTCTTTTAAAATTTTTGAAAGTTTTATAGACTCTTCAACATTCCAACCTCCATCTGCCCAATCTGTTGCCGAAATTCTAACGATTAAAGGAAAATCTTTTGGCCATTCAGTTTGAACAGCTTCTAAAATTTCAAGCGTAAAACGGATTCTATTTTCAAAACTCCCGCCATATTCATCAGTTCTAACATTTGTTAAAGGCGATAAAAACTGATGCAGTAAATATCCGTGTGCTACATGAATTTCTAAAACTTTATATCCAGCTTCAACTACTCTTTTTGTTGCTGTCTTAAAATCAGTAATTATTTTTTGAATTCCGTTTTGGTCTAAAGCTTCTGGAAGAAATGGTTCATTATCATGATACGGAATAGCGCTTGGTGCAACAGTCTGCCATCCGTCTTGATCGAAATTTAATTTTTTATTGCCAAGCCACGGAGCCGAAACACTTGCTTTTCGTCCTGCATGCGCCAATTGAATTCCTGGAACCGAATTTTGAGAAGTAATAAATTCTGTAATTTGTTTTAGTTTGCCAATATGTTCCTCTTTCCAAATTCCAAGATCGGCAGGAGAAATTCTAGCTTCTGGCGAAACTGCTGTGGCTTCCTGAATAATTAATCCGGCGCCTCCGCTGGCACGACTTCCTAAATGAACCAAATGCCAATCGTTTGCAAACCCATCAACAGCAGAATACTGACACATTGGCGAAATCGCAATTCTGTTTTTTAAGGTTATACTTTTAATAGTTAAAGGAGAAAATAATTGTGATGCCATATTTGTAACTTTTAATGGTTTTGTGCTACCAATTAAAATGACAGCATCATAAAACGTAAAGTTACGGCATCTTGTTAAAATGAGAAATTGAAATGTTTGTTTATTAACAAACATTTAAAGCAGATTCTGTTTTCTCCACAGATTATAATACTCTGATTTTTGATTCAATAAATCTAAATGATTTCCAGATTCAACTATAGTCCCTTCTTTCATTACTAGTATTGTATCAGCATTTGCAATTGTACTCAAACGATGTGCGATAACAATTATAGTTTTCCCTTGTTCTTTGAAGCTGTCAATTGTATCTTTTACAATTTTTTCTGAGTTAGTGTCTAATGATGATGTTGCTTCATCCATTAATAAAATTTCTGGATTTTTATACAATGCTCTAGCAATTGCAATTCGTTGTTTTTGTCCTCCAGAAAGCATTGCTCCATTTTCACCAATTTGTGTTTCAAAACCATTTGGCAGTTTTTCAACAAAATCGGTAATGCCTAATTGTTTCGATAATTCTAAAATCCTTTGAACATTTGGAAAAGAATCTCCTAAAGCAATATTTTCAATAATATTTCCCGAAAATAAATTCAGTTGTTGCGGAATAACGCCAACCATTTTTCGTAAACTTTGATAATGAATAAATTGTGTATCAAAACTTCCAATGTAGATTTTCCCTTCTTTTATCGGATAAAGATTTTGAAGTAATGAAATTAATGTTGTTTTACCACTGCCGCTTTCGCCAACTATAGCGGTTGTTTCATTCTTTTTGAATACTGCATTGAAATTTTTAAAAACCTCTGCACGGGAACCATAACGAAAAGAAACGTTTTCGAATTTTATATCGCCCAAACTCTCCTTTTGCAGTTCTATTTTATTTTCGGTTTCCTCCCTTTCCAAGTCCATAATTTCAAAAAGCCTGTCTGCTGCAATTAATGCATTTTGTGCCGTTT
Source organism: Flavobacterium sp. FlaQc-30 (assembly GCF_044005885.1). NCBI lineage: Bacteria > Pseudomonadati > Bacteroidota > Flavobacteriia > Flavobacteriales > Flavobacteriaceae > Flavobacterium > Flavobacterium sp. FlaQc-30. The sequence continues at coordinate 547,389 of NZ_JBIPCO010000001.1, forward strand.
TATTCATCCCAATTAATGAAGCAACTGGCGAAGTAAAATATCCTATTAAAGCATAAAATGAAAATAATTCCCCCGGAGTAATAGCCCTGTCAATTACATAACCAGAACCTATCCACATTAAAACTATTGTAAATGCAGAAGCCAAAAATTGTGTTGAACTTGTAGCAAAAACAACATTCAAACCTGATTTATATGTTGTAAACAAAAGTTTTACAAATTTATTTTCAGTTTTTAGATTGGAAAATCCTTCTATTCCAAATTCCTTTACAGTTCGAACATGTGTAATACTTTCGACTAACTGAGTTTGCAATTCAGCAGCGTTTTCCATAATGTTTCGCTCGACTTTTTTGTTGAATTTATTTAGGAAAAAATAAATTATAGCATAAAATGGAATGACAAGAATAATGACCAAAGCTAATTTCCAATAATACGTAAACATCAATGCAAATGAAAAAATGACAATAAAAACATTTACAATCATTTCAATTGCAGTTTCATTTATAAAGGATCGAATTTTTACAGCATCATTTATTCGAGATGTGATTTCTCCTATTTGCATAGTATCAAAAAATCGCTGAGGCAAATGCAGTAAATGTTTATAATAACCCAAGATTAATCTGGCATCAATTAACTGTCCCGTTTTCATTACAAAAATGCTTTTCTTTGAACCAATATAAGCTTGCAGCAGGATAATTACGATCATAGAAATACTTAGTAAATTAAGTAATTTTCTATTGCCGTCAACCAATACGTAATCTGTAATTTTTTGAATATAAATAGACATTGCCAACCCTAAAACTGTAAATACTATGGCTCCAACTAAAGCCTGAATTAAAATAGTTTTATGCGGCTGAATTAAATTCCAAAACCGTTTTATAGACGAAGTTTTTTCATTTACTGCTTTAAAATCATCATTTGGAGCAAACAGAATTAATACGCCTGACCATATTTTCTGAAACTCTTCAAAACTATAAACTTCTATTTTGCCAAAACCCGGATCCATAACCGTGATTTTAGACTTTTCTACTTTATAAATGACTACATAATGATGCAGTTGTTCTTTTGTAATAATATGAGCAATCGCAGGAAGCGGAATTTTATCTAATGAATCTAAACCCCCTTTCACTCCTTTTGCCGTAAAACGCATTTTCTCTGCTGCCTCAATTATCCCCAGCACATTTGTGCCGCGTTTATCTGTGTTGGCGTATTGACGTATTCTTGCTATAGGCAGATTAACTTTAAAATGGTTTCCAATAGATGCCAGACAAGCTGCACCACAATCTTTAATGTCATGTTGTTTTATTTTTATTGAAGCCATTTATTTTGTTTTTGATATTTGTTTTGGGTTTAACCAATCGTCAATTTTATCAAACAACAATTCGAATAAACTTCTGCGTGTAATTACATATCTTGTAGTTAAGGTCATGCCTTTTGAAACATCGGTTTTATAACCTGATTTTAATTGTAAAGTTTGTGAATCCAGAGCGCAACGGACTTTAAAAAATGCCTGATCACCCTGCATCGTAATATTATGATCAATATCGATAACTTTTCCTTCTAGCAATCCCCATTGATTATAATTGAAAGCATCTAACTGAAATTTTACTTTTTGGTTTTTCTTTATCAAACCAATATCATTTGGAGAAACATTACTCTCAACAATAAGATGATCTGGCGAAGAGATGCTGGCAATAGATTGCGAAGCATTTATAAAAGAGCCTTTTTGAATTCCTGAAAAGTTTTCTATAGTTCCAGAAATTGGAGCCAGAACAACATAATTATTGGATTCTACATTTATTTTAGAAATTGTACCGTTAAGATTCTTCAAACGATCTTCTAAATCTCTTTTTTGATTTTCCCATGTCGATTTTTGTTGACTTATAAAACTTTGCAACGCTTGTTTAGTTAAGCGTAACTCATATTCAAGTTTTTCAAAATCTGCCTTAGCAATAATATCCTTATCATAAAGAATTTTATTGCGATCATAATTTATTTGCGCTTGCGAAATTTTACTTTGCAACTCATTTTTTCCCGATTGAAATTTGAATAAATCTTCACGTGCTGTAGAGGTCTGCAATTGCGAAGTTTTATTTTGTAAAAGATTTGAAATATCTACTAGCAAGGAAGAAGTAGAATTAAATAATGTATCCTGAGTTCTTTTATCACTTTCAAGATTTTCTTTAGATATTTTTAAAAGTGTATCACCCTTTTTTACAAAATTATTATTCTTTAAAACTATCCAATTAACTTTTCCACTAACAATTGTTGTAACGGGAACATTTTCTGTTTTACTGCGGATTATTCCACGACTTTGACTGCTAATATCAACTTTTATTAATGGTAGTAATCCTAAAAAAATAAGGATTGCCAAAAGAATAATAAAGTAAATTGAAAAACTTTTTATTTTGTTTTTTGCGATAAGGTTTTCAAGCGTATTTATTGGGTCTGAGCTAAAATTCATTTTTAAATAAAAAGAATATTCTCTTTCTTATGTTTTTGGAAAGAGAATATTCTAAAAAAAATTATTATTATTTACTTCTTGAAATACTTTTTTTAGTAATCACATACACAAAAAAAGTAACACCTGTTGCTGCAAATACACCAGATAAAAATGATAAAACATGATTTTCAGGATATTTTCTCATTATTATTATAATAGAAAAATATACAAGTGCCGAAAGAAAAAGAAAGATTTTTTTCATAAACAACTTACATTAAAATTATTTTTTTCTAAAAATTGAAAAAATGCTTACAACCACACTTAAGGCAATTACTATTAATAATGGTGTTGATACTAATTCTCCTTTTCCATTCTCTTGCGCCATGGTTTTTCCTAAAATATAAAACCCCATATTGCTTGCAATTAAAATCGATACAAAAAAAACTGCGAATCTTTCTGATGATAATTTTTCCATTTTTCCAAAATTATAAACACTTAGCTATGTTCAATATACAGCTTAGTGTTTGTTAAAACATTAATATTCTATTTACCAGTAATATATTTTAAATCTTTTTTAGCACACTCAGTACCTAAATAATAACAGAAGACTGCAACAAATAATGCCAAGAAACATGCTTTAATAATTGCTTTTTCTTTCATAAACTAGAATGTTAATAAATTATGTTTTACATCATATTTAACACAAGCTGTCCCAAGTTTATAGCAGAAACACTAAAGTAAATGATATCCTAGCGCAAGTGCATCTAATACGATAAAACCTTCTACAAAGTAACATTCCATTTAGACACAATAATTTAGTCATAAAAATTCTTCCTTCTACATCTGACACTAAAATTTTTCCGAAAACAGAAGGATCTATTTTGCTTGTGCTTAAAATCGATACAAAAATTAACAGATTTTTTATTAATGAGTATAATAATAAAATCCCTTTCCTATTGTATATCCAACAAAAAAAAGAATAGCAGTCGCCAGTATTATAGCAAAAACCAATTTCAATTTAGGCTCTTTCTCAAAAAAATCCTTACTTAAAATATTCATTTAATAATAATTTTAAAATTAATAACTTAACCTTTTTGAATAGATTGGAACTGTTTTAATTCAGTCCCAATCTATTAAATTACAAAGTATTAATGCATATAATAATATGAGGTAAGTTCTTGTTTTAGTCTTCATCTAATTACTATATATTAGTAAAATAACCATAGGCAACTCCTAATAACCATATTCCAACAGTTGCATAACAAAGCGGTCCAAATCCTGCCTCAATTCGAACTAATTCTTTTAATTCAATTGCTTCAATATTATTTACTTTATTATTACGAACTTGCCAAATATTTTCCATATGCCTTACCTTTCTCAAAAATCCATGAAACTCCTACACAAGACTGGCCAACTCTCACCCTCAACTTCTTGCACTTCATAAGTAGTACTAAGCTCAACCAAATTCAATTCAACTTCTGCTTTTCTAATTGCATATATTCCTATAAACAGTCTTATTTTTAATATAAATTTTAAAGAAAAGAGTCCTGATTTATCAAGACTCTCCTTAATTTTTAAATAAGCATAGCAGGTGGATTTAATAAATGTTCGCGAAAGCTTCTACTTCCAGAACTTCCTCCTCCATAACCAAAAGCAACATCCATCCACCAACCGATACTTGGCCAACCTCCAGCTTCAATTTCTTGCATTTCAAAAGCATTTAACTCTACCAAATTCAATTCTTCTAAATTCATAACTTTAAATTTTAAAAGGTTAATTAATAATTTTAACAAAATCATTTTCTCGAGAATTACTTTGTTATAGCAAACTTATCATAGTTCCGTCTAATAAAATTGGACGGAAGTTTGTCCCTCCAAAAATTTCTCTTGATTCATCATTCGTAATGATTTTAAGCGAGTAGTTTAATAATAACTCAAAAGGAGTTTCATAATAAAAACTCTGTCGTTTTTTACAATACCTTATAGGAGCATCCAGTTCTTTTATTACATCTAGCTCATTGTACAGCTGACTTCTGCTTAAACTTAATTTTCTGGCAAAAACACTTGGAGTACCCGTTTTCTCGGAACTAATTAGTTTATGTATCTTTTTAATCCTTTCAATTTGTTTAATAAAATTCATAATGCATCGTATAAAAAAATATTAAATAAACTGTTTTATAAGAATCTGAAATCTTTTTTATCATACAATATCAATCAACTCAATTCTTAAGAAAAATGAATATATGTTGAAAAAATATAATATCTAACCTCAATAAGTTTTTTAAGTATCACAATAAGACATTTGTAACATTGTTATCAAATGAGATACTAATTATAAAGACATCAAATAAATTCTCCTTGATTTAAAAGAAGAACATTTATTAACAAACATTTAAAACCTTAAACGTTATCTTGCGGTCTTAAATTAAAATAGAAAACGCTACTTTTGTGCGTTAAATACGAACTAAAAATAAAAAATGGATATAGTTATCAAACTCTCTCAATTTCTATTGAGTTTATCTTTACTTATTATTCTTCATGAATTAGGGCATTTTATCCCTGCAAAATTGTTTAAAACAAGAGTCGAAAAATTTTACTTATTTTTTGATGTTAAATATTCGCTTTTAAAAAAGAAAATTGGCGAAACTGAATACGGAATCGGATGGTTACCGCTTGGAGGTTACGTAAAAATCTCTGGTATGATCGACGAAAGTATGGACAAGGAACAAATGGCTTTACCTCCACAACCTTGGGAATTTCGTTCTAAACCGGCTTGGCAGCGTTTGATTATTATGCTTGGCGGTGTTACCGTAAACTTTATCCTGGCATTTATTATCTATATAGGAATGGCTTTCGCTTATGGAGACAAGTATATTGCAAATACAGATCTAAAAGATGGTATTCTAATTGAAAACCCTGCTATGATTAAAACCGGTTTTAAGACCGGTGACAAAATTATTTCGATTGATGGAAAAACAGTTGAGAATTTCGACAAAGACATGAACATAAATATCATCATGGCAAAACATGTTTTAATTGAAAGAGACGGAAAACAACAAACGCTTACAATGCCTACCGATTTCATTGACCAGCTTTCTAAAACAGAAAAAGGACTTCTTGTTGAGATCCGTACGCCTTTTGCAGTTGGAAAACTAACTGACGATTCTCCAAATCAAAATTTAAAACCAAAAGATATAATTGTTTCTCTTGATGGTCAAAAAATTAAATATTTTGACGAGGCAAAAGCAATTTTAGAAGCTAATAAAGGAAAACAAATTCCCGCTGTAATTTTACGTGATCTAAAAGAAACTCCAATTACATTAAAAGTTGGTAATGATAGTAAATTAGGTATTTTTCCTGGTGGTTTGGACATGAAATCATTAGAGAAATTAGGCTATTATAAAATCAGTAAAAAAGAATACGGTTTCTTCGAATCTATTCCAGTTGGTCTACAAAAAGGAAAGGATCAGTTAGTAAGTTACGGAAAACAATTGAAGATGATTTTTAATCCTGAAACAAAAGCATACAAACAAGTAGGTGGTTTTGCGGCTATTTATAACATTTTTCCAAGTTCTTGGAGCTGGGAAACGTTCTGGTCAATCACAGCTTTATTGTCAATTATGCTTGGAGTAATGAATTTATTGCCAATTCCGGCACTTGATGGCGGTCATGTGATGTTTTTATTATACGAAATGATTAGTGGTAAAAAACCGAGTGATAAATTCCTTGAAAACGCCCAAATGGTTGGCTTCGTACTACTTATAGCGTTGCTTTTGTTCGCAAACGGAAACGATATTTACAAGGCAATTATGAAGTAGAAAAAAAAATTGAGAAAAAGAGTTAAAATATTTTTGAGAAACTAAAAAATCGATTATATTTGCACTCGCTAAAAAGAGCAACAACTTCCTCCTTAGCTCAGTTGGTTAGAGCATCTGACTGTTAATCAGAGGGTCCTTGGTTCGAGCCCAAGAGGGGGAGCAACTTTTTTTAGCAAACAAATTTACCTTTAAGGTGATTCCTCCTTAGCTCAGTTGGTTAGAGCATCTGACTGTTAATCAGAGGGTCCTTGGTTCGAGCCCAAGAGGGGGAGCTTAAAAAAAAGACGATCAAATTGATCGTCTTTTTTTTGCTTTAATACTTTATGCTTTATTTTTTAGCTAGTTCACTGTTTCCGTTTTTGCTTTCAAACAACTTCATCATTTCTTCAGCTTTTTCTATTTCACTTATTGCTTTTAAAGACTGGGCATATCTAAAATAAAATACTGCCTCTAAATTTGCCTCAAGATCAATGAGCTTAGAATAGTACTTGGCTGCTTCTTCGTAATTATCTTCAAAATAAAACTTATCAGCCACTTTTTTAAGCATATCTACAGATTTGTATCCTTTATCTAAAACATGGGCATAAGTGTTTAAAATATTTATGTTTGCCGAGTTCTCTGTGTACGCTGGCGTAATTACCTCCACTTTTATTGGTTTAATTTTTTGCGACATTGTATCAACAATAGCTTTCGAAGGCAAAATCATCTCTGTTTTTCTAACTTTTGCCTTTTTGTATATTGGAGTAACAGTCCTTGTATTATTTGGTCCTAGATCGTTTGTATATACCATATCAAGCTTCGAGACTTCATATTTAGTTGTTCTTTTTCCAAACGGCATATTTATTACTTCGACAACCAAATAAGAATCAATAACAAGATCTTCATTTGATTTGCTATCAACTTTTGACTGCGTTTTTCCAGTTCCAGCATGAGCAATAGTCTGCTCTATAGACTGAGCGTAACAACTAAAAGAAAAAACGCATACAATTACTCTAAAAAGCACTGTATTTGTTTTCATGATGAATTGATTTTGATTAAAAGGGTCGTAATACTATATAAAGGTACCGCATTACAAACTTTTTACTTTATTATAACTACAAACTACGTCAAAAAACGTTCAAATGCAGAATTACGCCCAAAAGCAGCAACAAAATAGTACAAAAAAAGCGCCGCAAATTCTATTACAGCGCTTTCTTATTTTTCTAAAAATTTGAATTAAACTTACACTCCTAACTTCTTAGCAATGTCAGTTGGGATTCCTCCTTTATTTACCATTAAGGCAGTAGTTTTATATTTTACGAAATTCTTAGTTACAAATAAGAAACCTTTATAATCATTTGTTTCTCCCCAAGAATTTTTTACGATATAATATTCTTTTCCTGTTTGATCTTTTGCAAGACCAATAATATGCATTCCGTGGTCGTCTGTAGTTGTGTAGTTATCAAATGCTGTTTGACGCATTTCTGGAGTGATTTCCGGTTCTGCTTTTGGTCCATTAAACATATCTGCTTTTTCTTCGGCCGTCATTTCATCAAATTTCTTTGTTGCAACGTATGCTACACCATTTTTCCAGCTGAAGCTTTTTTCGCTCACATCTGTCGCCCATGCAACTGTATATCCTTTTTTCAAAGCATTATCAATTACATCTGTCATATCGTTTACTTTTACGTTGTAAACCTGATCTAATGACCAGTTGTCTGGCACCATCATAGTAGTTTTTTGGTAATATGGAGATGTTGTAAATGATGACATTTCGATATACTCATCTGGATTAATTCCAACTACTTCTTTAGCGAAAGATTGTGGTGTGTAATTTTTTCCTTTATAATTAAAATTATCTGGCACTTTTCCTAAATAAGAATCAATAACAGCTGCATACGCTTTTTGCCAGTTTGGTGTTAATTCACCATTTGGGTTTTTAACTACCGCTGCAAGAACTGCTTCGATTAAAGCTCCCATTTCACCAAATTTATTTTTGTCTGTACCGTAGTTTAATCCTGTATAAACTTCTCTAGGAACAGTTCCGTATTTTTTGTACATATTGATTACATCGTGCAAAGCACCACCATCACCTAAAGAAATCGCTCCATGCATACGAACATAATTCACTCCTTTTTCTACATAAACATTTCTTGCAGAAAAAATTTGTGACAACTCTACTGGTTGTTTTCCTAAACGAATCATTTCTGATTCTAAGAATGAGTTTGTTGAATAACTCCAGCAAGTTCCAGATGATCCTTGAGATTTTACAGAAGTTGTACCTAAGTTAATTACTTCAGTGAATTTAAAGTTCTCTTTACTTTTATCACTTGCATTCAGCTTTAATGAATTTACCAAAATGTCTTGTGCAAAACAGCTGCTCACACCAACCAAAAATGCTGATGCAACGAAAACTGATTTCATCGTAATTTTATACATAATCAATGATTTAAATAGTTGACTAATTAGTAGCCTGTATTATATTTTTGTTACAAAACAATTAAATATTAAAGTATTTGTGCGAAACACAACTGTTAATTTTTTCTTAATATCTCTTATTATCAAAGTATTTATTACAAAAAGCCTCTATAGAGATGTCTACAGAGGCTTTTGTCTTAAATTTTTAAAAAGTAACTTCTTACATATATTTTTATCTTAACCAATTACTGCCAAAAACAATATAATAGGCCCAATCTTCTGGACCTCTTGCAACATCAACTCCCATTCTAAGCTTAAACTTTCTGGCTATCAAATATCTAAATCCTGTTCCGTAACTATACACTACTGGTTTAGCAAAAGCTTTATCCCAATCATTAAAAGCGCTGGCTACGCCGCCAAATCCCATTAAACTCCATCTTCGGTACAAATCCCATCGTAATTCTCCTTCGGTTACAATGCTGGTTTTGCCTTGGTATCGAGCGGCAGGAATTCCTCTTAAATTAATACCAGGACGAAGATAAAAAGGCGGACTTCCAAACGCTTGCTCTCCTTCTATCCTAAGCCCGCCAATTAATTTTTTAGTTAAAGGATAATAACCAATTGCCGATAAATTAACGCGCCAAGCATCATAATCACTGCCTATTGCATCATCTGACCAAAAAAAGTCTGACTGTAGTCTTATCCCTTTATCTGGTGTAAATATATTATCACGTCCATCAAACTGAATGGCTGCTCCAAGCTGACTTACTGTGCTTTTAATATCTCCGGGCTGAACAAATGGCGGGGGAATATTTATGTCTGGTAAATTTATTTTAGAGTTTAAAAAAAGATACTGCGGACCAGCACTCCATTTCGCGTTTCTAAACTGCTTTAGCCATTGTGTATAAAAAATAGTGGATCTGAAATTGAGTTTAAATTCCTGATCGCTTCCGTTTGGCAGATTGTTTTCATAAAATGATAAATTCATATCGCCGTAACCTGCCATAACACGGTATAATATTCTAGGTTTAACTAAAGTTGCTGAACGAAAAGCTCCTGCCATCCAGCTTTTATTTCCAGTATACATACCAATACCTCCTGTTATATCAGGATTTATAAATCTCTTTTTACCATTTTCATCAATTACCGGAGGGCGTTTTTTAAGAAAAATTGGCACTAATGCTCCTCCTATTCCTCCCAAAGCGGGTTCGGTAATAACAGTTGGTACTACAATAAAACCATGTGCGTAAATTATATAATCGCTTAAATCAAAAGCTCCATCTAGAGAATCTTTTACACTTATATGCTGTTTTTGTCCCATAATTGTATGACACGAAAAAAGACATATCGCAAAAATGAAAATTAATTTCTGAAAAAAAACTCTGTTTTTTATCGCGGGATCTGAATAGTTTTTTTTCATTTAAATTAATTTAAGATTTATTTTATAAATAAGCATCAACCATTTAACCTGCAATTAGTTTCTTAAACTATTCTTTTGCAAAGCTGAAGACATGAGCCAATGTTAGAAAAAAGGTATTTCCTTGAAATCTGTTTACGGCACCAATCTCTGAAACCCATCGTAACCCCGCTGTTGTTTTACAGCCAATATGAAAATAATTCACCTCGGCACCTATTGCTCCAACTCTGTCTTTGCTTGGTTCAAGCACCAAAGTTCCCGCCGGAATTTCGTCATGTGATACTTTATACTGTAAATAATAAATTAATCCCGCATTAAGTATTCCTTTGGGAGCAGTTTTTTCTGCATTCATCATATAAAATGTTTTGCCTAAACCGCCTTCAATACTTAAAATATCTCCCGTTTTTATATTAGTGTCTTTCTTTTTACCATTCATTTCGTAAGCCGCTAAAGCTGAAAAATGAAACGTTTTTTTATCATTAAAAAACAAAGTTGTTCCTGCCGAAAGTTCATTCATAAACATTCCAAGTCCGCTATTATCACTCGCTCCAAGTTCATATTTTCCTGTTGGAAGATATAATTGATAACTAAAAACAAAATCTGCTCTTTTATTATGCCAGCCTAATTGAATTGGCTGCACAAGCATATCTGTAAAAGCAAAAGGGCTTTTTGAATCGACATAACTGCCTTGAATAGTGTTTGACGCGAAAGCTAATAAGATTGTTGCTCCGTAATTAGCTCCTAAAATTTTGAAATCACTTACATAATTAGCTCCGACACCTGTAATAAACATATTGATATCTGGATTTGCAATTGATTTATCTCCATCAGAATTCCGTAAAGAACCTGCTTCATAAAAATACCCAGGCACATATAAACTCAAATTATTGGCTGGCGCCTGAGTTCCAGATTGTAATCCTGATGATCCCAGTATGTGCCCGCCTTTTAATTGCGAATGTCCTAAAAAACAAATAAATAAAAGAAGTAATGTCAGTGTCGATTTTATTTGTCTGTAACTATTAAATTTCGTTGTCATAATCTCTTAATTTAAATTTAGTACTACTTCAAATTCAATCTAGGCAGATAATTCTTTTTAGTTTGGAGACTGTTTTAAAAAATAGGAAGGTGACTTTTCAGGGCTAATTCTAATAACTCTAAAATATTCTGAAGGAGATTTTCCAGTATGTTTAATAAAAGCTCTAAAACAAGTTGTTCGGGATTTAAATCCTGAAGCCCATGCCATTCCTTCTAATGACAAACCTTTCCAGTCAGAGTCATTGATTTTTTCTTTAAAAAACTCAATTCTTTTTAAATTAATGTAGTCTTGAAAATGAAGATTAAATTCTGAATTAATTAAATTAGAAAGATTGTTAACTGAAATTCCTGTTTCATCAGCTACATCACGAATCACTAGATCCTTTTTCAAAAAGAGTTTTTTTGCATCAAATATGCTTTCTAATTTAGTTATATAGATTTGTTTTTTTTCTGGTGTTAACTCTTTTACAATAGGCAATGTGTTTTTTACTTCTCGAGATGCAACAGTAATTAGGCCGTCCTCAACAAAATCAAGAGTATCAACTGTACTTTTATCATAAAAAATATGAGGTGTAAAATAAAGCCACCCAACAGTAAAAATAAGAACCAATGAAATTAAAACACAGCAGGAAAAATCGACAGTACCTGCCTTGTTAATCAAAAAGAAATGCACAAAAAGAGTCGAGAATAAAAACAAGATCATCAAATTATAGATTCTGATCCATTTTAAGGTCTTTATTTTATGTAGATGATTGCCTTTAAATTTTTCTAAATCATAATTTAAAATCATCATGGTCTGACAAAAAGCATACATCAACCAAGTGCCTAAACTCAGGGTTGAGAAAGGACTGTTGACTTTGGCAGAAACATAAACAATAAAATTACTATCACTATAATTTCCTATCCATACTAAAACTGTCAGCAAAAAGTAAACAACAAATGGCACAAAATGCAGCCAGTCAAATTTTTTAAAAACGATTTCTGGAAACAATATACTTCTAACGTATAAAAATGCACTGGGAGCAGCCAGAAAAATAAATGATTTCGTAATCATAAATAAATCTGGAAAGGCTTTAAAAATATTTGCCGATAAATAAAAGTTGTAAATACTGACAACAGTCAGGCTAAACAAAAACAATCCTAAGAAAAAACTTTTTGAGTAGTTTTTCTTTGAAAACAGAACCATAAAAGAGGTCGCAAAACCAACAATTGCTGCTATAAAAAAGAAAATTGAAAGTACTATATCGGCCATACGCTTTAAGCTTAATATAATGAATATCTTCCTTTTTTCTTGAGTATCTAAATACTTAAAAAAGGGTTACGGTTTACATTTTCATAACAGCTGTACTTGTCCTAAACGAAAAGTACAGCTGTTATAAAAAATAAATTTCAAAGCTATTTTTTTGCTAAGCCGGGAGGAAATCCTGCTAATATTTTTTTAATAGAACTATTAATAAATTCTTCTGGATTATCTGGTTTATTATCTATTTCGGCATTTCCTATACCTTGCCAAACCAGTTTGTCTGTTTTTGTAGAAACTATATCAATGACTAATGAGCCGTCAACATAATCATAACTATTAAATGTTGTGTTTGCGCCGCCCATCATTGCACCGCCTCCCCAATATCCGTATGGACGATACATTCCGCCATATCCATAAAAATCTGTGTTAGCAGAAACTGAGGTTTTATTTTTTAAGATTGAAACAGCATTTACTTTTAAGTCAGGATTTGAACTTTCAGTAAATCCTTTTGAGATCATTTCAGCACGAATTGCTTTCGTAACTCGGTCAATATTTAGTTGGTTTACTTGACCTTGTTGTGTTTTTAAATCATAAACTGCAAAAGTTTTATATTCACTAAAATTTGCAGCGTGATCATAATCGGTTGTAACTTTTACTGTTGGGGAGCAGCTATAAAGTAAGCCCAATACTATCATTGGGATTATGCGAAGATTTGTTCTTTTAATATTCATAGTGTGGTATTTAAATTAATGATTAAATTAGTTTAACTTCAAATTATTAAAATTCCGAAAAACCTGAGAATGAACGTCTATATAACTCTTAAACTGTATGTTACCAATGTTAACTTTTCGTAAACAGCTTATTTTTACACTCTCAAAGATAAATTATTTTATTTAATTTAACATAATTGTTTGCAAAATATTCTTACTTATTTTTGCCAAACATTCATTTTCTAATACAACTTAAATTAGCAATTGAACCTTTTCTATTTACCTTGTACGACTACATAACTATCTTGGCCGTCTTTTGAAATTGGCTGATAGTAAACATTATTATAAATCATATATTTTTGCCCGTCTATTGTTTTCTCTTCAGATCCTTCCGGCAAATGTGAAACTATAGCTCCTACCGGCGCATTTACTACTTTATATTTTGAGGTGTCTTTAGTATAATAAGTTCCTCCATAGTAATAATAGTCAACACCCGACACATTAATAGTTACATAACCTTTCGGCAATTCAGAAATAGTTGCTCCCAACGGTGCTGGAACGACTTTGTAACCGCCTGAATCTTTTACATAATAAACTCCATCATCATAATTGTATTGATTATCCTCAACCGAAATCACAATTGCCGCTGTTGTTAATGTGGCTGCAAAAAAACCAATCGGATACCATGTTGGCCCCCAATAGTAAGGAACAAACGGATGATAGATGTAAGGATATGGCACCGGATAAGGGTGAAACGGCGGCGGAGGCAATGGTCTAGGATAAGGATGCGGAGGTATTGGTCGTGGTCCGGGCGGAATTGGACGCGGCCCTGGAGGTATTGGCCTTGGTGTGGGAGGAATTGGCCGTGGTGATGGCGGATGTATCGGCATGGGTCTAGGCATCACTGCGTGAGGTGTAAAATGACCAAATCGCTGTGCATTTGCAGATTCTGGAACAATCAGCATTATTACAAATACTACAACAGCAACAAATACTTTTATATGTTTTAGTAAATCTAATTTCATAATGATAGAATTTTAGATGATTATTTTTTCGTCTCTCTTTCCTTAAGGGGAACTTTTACTGCCTTTGGCGGAACTGCAAACTCAAACATATAATCAGGAAAATCTGGATTTACAACCCAATCCTTATATACCGCTTCGTATTGAGGCTTGTCTTTGTCATTAATATAAACTATTACCATTTTTACAGGCAGGAAAAAATCATCGCTTCCAATCCAGAATTGAAAGCTTTTGTTTTTATCTGTACCTGCAATATGAAAACACTCTTTGTCATCAATAATAGTTTTGCCTAAATAAATTAGATTTCCTTTTTCTGCTTTAAGGTCTTCTAAGAATGTTTCGTAGAAAAAATCGGCAGCAGGAAATTCAATTCCAAATTTTTTGCTGGTTTCATCAATCGTTTCTATAACAGATTTTGGTGCTGCTGCAGTTGCATAAGTATTATTATCAAAAGAATAATAATATAAACTCTTGCCATTATACCATAAACTTCTGTTTCCTTTATCTCCAGTTGAAGTAATTTTCATTTTATCTGGAAATTTGATCGAAACTTTTTCATTTATCGAATGCTTAATTAATCCCAGACTTTCGTTAGAAATATCATAAGTCATTATCGACCTAAAACTGCATGATTTTATGTATTGCAATGATTCTGTGGTTCTATGTAAAATATAAACTGCCGCAGAATCAATTCTTGTTGTCTGGCTTTGCGTTGTAATTGTTATAATAGCAAAACCGATTAAAAACATAATTTTTTTACTCATACTTACAATTATTTAATTAACGAAAATTATATTTCTGCCGAAATAGGCAATCTTCCTTCTTTTACTGCTTCAACCAATTTATTATAATCCAATTCGTTTTGATGGGCATATGCAATCGAAAATTTTGAAATCGCATTCGCAAATTCGTCGTTGTTTCCTATATATCCCGACAATATTGACGGATCTCCTGATCTCGCATGAGCTCTTGCAAGCGCCCATCCGCAGGCTTTTGCATAATCAGCCATGTTTTCTGCTTTCATTATTTCGATAACAGGTTTTATTTTAGCATCTCGAAGCTGACGGATATAAAAAAACCTGCCTCTATCATCATTTGTCCATCCTAAAAACATATCCGAAGCCGACTGCATTAACTTTTGTCCCATTACAATTCGTTCTCCTTGATGCTTGTATTTTCCTTTAATTTTTACATTGGGCTCCAAAACACTTTGTCTGGCTTCTTTAAACTGTAAAAAAATAGGTTCACCAGTTGCGGACATTAATAAACTGATTCCGCAAAGTGTTCCAACACTTCCCACACCTACCACTTTTATAGCAAAGTCATGTATTGTATATCGGCTTAATAAAATCTGTTTATCTTCAGGAAGCGATTCTACATATCGTTTATGAATTAATTTAGCTTCTCTTAAAGTATAGTTTTGATCTGTTCCTGACGGATGATAAATTAATGGCGGATCATCTTTTATTTTTGCTCTAACCCCATCTAGATAAGTCATTTTTGCAAACTCTTTTTCATGCGCTGTAGATTCAGCTGCTTTTTTTATTCGTTTTTGCTGAAACTCTTTTAGTTCTTCATCTTTTCCTAATTCAATAAGTTCTGCCAAATCAATATCGGCATACCAAATTTGAAGTGCCGATAATTTACTGTATTCGAGCATGTGTCTTTTATAACTGTCTGCAACATGCCAGGCAAATTCTTTACTGGTTTTATTTGAGAACTTTCTCCATTTTCCGGCTATAGCAAAACTTGCCGCGAGTCTTTTTACATCCCATTCCCAAGGTCCTGGAAAAGTTTCATCAAAATCATTAATATCAAAAACCAACTTACGTTCTGGAGTTGCAAAACCGCCAAAATTCATTAAATGACAATCGCCGCAAAGCTGTAAATGTATTCCTGTACTTGGAGTATTAACTAAATCTGCTGCCATAATTGCGGCCGCACCTCTATAAAATGCAAAAGGAGATTCAATCATTCTTCGATATCGAATAGGCAACAAATCTTCAATTCGACCAATACTGGTTTTTATTAAAATTGCAATAGGATCTTCTCGATCTTCGGAAGCTGACCATTCTTGATGAGAAGAACGAGACACATCTTTTCTGATCGCCGTTCCCTTATCGTAGCGTTCTGCTTTTGATGCCAAAGGATCAAATAAATTCTCGTTGTTATCTTCTGCTTTTTCGGTCATAAAAACAATTTAAATTTTACTTCAATACAAGCACATCTGTATTGATTATCCCAAAGTTTTATTATTACATCTCACAATAAATAAAAATTCAATTCAAATAGGAATCAAAAATAAAAACCAAAAAATTTAAGATCCCGGAAATATAAATGCTACCACTGCTCTAAGTCCCCAATCTGGTCTTATCGCCGAATGGCCGACAATTGGTATTAAAGGCATAACAGCAAATTGCATGGTCTGACCTCCTAATTTGGTAATCGCACCAACATTTGGACTTACTGTAATAAGAGTTGTATTTCCTTGCCAATTTTGCGTAATTTCTGAAGTAAAACCTAAACTGGCACCACTTTTATAACTATGTGTTAGAAATATTTGTGTGTAAAACTGATTGAAATCTGCTCTATCCGCATTTCCTGCTACAGACCAAATTTGATTGGCTAAAAAACCTATAGAAAGTCCCTTTCCTTGATGCATTACTAAAACGCTCGGTCCAATTCCGAATTTTTCTGTTCCTAGAAATTTTTCGGTGGCGGTTGGTACTAAAAAAGCAGGACCAACTCCTAAGATAATTCCTTTAGTTTTAGGAGCAAAAAAGGCTGTGACTGTTGCATCGCTTAAACCGAATTCATGCGTGTTTTCTCCCGTAACATCTTGCTGATCTACAACAGGAAGAATATAACGGGTAATTAAATTAAGATTCTCACTTAATTTAAAAGGAACAACAGGCTGTATATTGATTTGATATTTTGATCCATTATAAGGACCAATCCCATAAGTAAGATTATTTTGCAGCGGAACACTAATTAAACTCGCAACAGGATTTGCCATTTTATCGGCAAGTTCTTGAGCACTTGATCCGGCTTTTGATTCTTCTTGTGAAAATACTGCTAAAGTTGAAAGAAAAAAAATAGCACCGAATACTATTTTAGTCGTGTTATTTGAGATTATAGATTTCATAGTGGTATTCTTTTAAAAAGATTTTTAATCATTCAAAGCATACAGCTTTTAAATTAAAAAGCTGTATCGCTTTAAAAACCAACCAAAACCAATTTTATTTGTCTGCAAAAACTTTTTTCCAATCGTCTTTCATGCTTATTACATGATACTTGTATTTTGCAGCGGTATTTAATGACAAATTATCTTTTTCCTGATAATTGTATTCTCTAATAGAATCATTATGATTTACAATTAATTGAAAAGATGGGTATTTATTTCCTGAAGAATATCTAAGCATGGCAAGATCGCCAGCTCCACCTTCATTTCCGCAGGCAAAAACAGGTCGTTGACCAATGTGCAATTGTATCCCGACAGGTTTTCCTTCTTTATCATTAAAATGATCTAAAGCTGGTTCTCGTAAAACTGCATTTTTAGCATCATCAAATTTATATTTGAAAGAAGTTCCAACTACTTGATCTTTTGGAATTCCATAAAAATCCTGAGATATTGCTCTCACAACTTCAACCGTTCCACCAGTTACAATGAAAGTTTTGAAACCATTTGCACGCAAATAATTCAAAAGCTCCAATTGAGGCTGGTATCTGATTTGTTTTAGCGGAACATTTTTACCAGGATATTGGGCACCAGCAAAAAACTCTTTTGTTGATGCTTCAAACTCATCTTCGGTCATGCCTGTATGAGTTGCAGCAACTAACTCAATAAGAGCCTTATCCCCTCCCTTTTCGAAGAAAGTTTTATCTTTTTCTACTACGGCCTTAAAAGGCTGTTTTTGTGCTAAAGCTGGATTAGCTTCAACCATTTTTTTCACACGATAAAAAGCGAATAATTCCTGAACATATGGTTTTTCAGCCCAAAGTGTTCCGTCGTTATCAAATGTGGCAATTCTACTTTCTATCGGAATAAAGTCTGGGCTTCCTTCTTTAGTTACTTTTTCAACATACGCAATAATGTCTTTTTTCAAAGTTCCGTCGTTCCAACTTGGCAATGGATCACCGCTAGTTGCAATAGTATCAGTACTCTCTTTTGGATTTGCAGTTGTATTTTCTTCTGATTTATTTTTACAAGAAACAAACAAAAATAAAAATAGAGCTGCGAGATATAATTTCCTATACATAATGTGAGTCATTAAATAGCAAAGCCCAAATTATTAGAATAACTCAGGCTTTACTTAAGATTATTACTTTATTTCTTCTTTTTGGATGTAGTCTCCGCTTCTTCTTTTACTTTAGGAAGAACGTTTTTCTCGATGTATTTTTGAGCCTTAATATCTTTCATTGCCTCTTCCATAATCGTATATGCAGAGAAACTTGGCGGAATTGATCTTGGAGGATATTCTTTAAACGTTTCTGCGAATACAACTACATCTTGTATTGCGCCATACATTAACTGCACATGATTCATTTGCCAATCCCAAAATGTATTCGACGTTATATCTGCTCTTTCAAAAGGGTCTTGATATAAGTTGAATATCTTTTGCAATCTAAGCTTTGTAAAAGGCTCTGCCCAAACTCCCATTGTACCTCCTAAACGCTGCTCTGCAAAAACATATTTATAATCTCCTTCTCTCAAACCTACTAATAAACCATCATCATCGGTATAAAAGAATTTGTCTCTTGCACTTTTTGGTGTTTTACCTTCTAAGAATTTACTTTGATCAAAACCATCTAAATGTACTTTATAGTTTTTTCCGTTTGCGCTATATCCTTTTAAAAGTTTATTAACGATATCTGGCTCTCCTGCTATTGACGCAAAAGTTGGTATCCAGTCGTTATGGCTCATTAACTCAGTTGTTACTGTACCTGGTTTAATGTGTCCTGGCCAGCGAACAATACATGGTACACGGAAAGCTCCCTCCCAGTTGGTGTTTTTTTCTGAACGGAATGGTGTCATAGCTCCGTCAGGCCATGTGTTCATATGAGGACCGTTGTCTGTTGAATACACTACAATAGTATTATCTGCAATCCCTAAATCATCTAATGCTTTCAAAATACTTCCGATAGTTTCATCATGCTCGATCATACCGTCAATATATTCACTATCTCCATGAGTGTATCTTCCTCTGTGTTCAGCTCTTACGTGTGTACGAAGGTGCATACGAGTAGCATTGAACCAGCAGAAAAATGGCTTTCCTGCTGCATTTTGTCTTTTAATAAAATCGATTGCTGCTGCAGAAGTTTCATCGTCAACAGTTTCCATTCTCTTTTTAGTAAGAGGTCCTGTATCTTCAATTCTTTGTTTTCCAACTCTTCCAAAACGAGGATCTGTAGTCGCATCATCAACATTTGTTGCTGTACATTTTAAAACTCCTCTTGGACCATATTTTTTCAAATATTCTGGATCTTTAGGATAATCAGGCAATTCTGGCTCTTCTTCAGCATTTAAGTGATACAGATTTCCAAAGAATTCATCGAAACCATTTACTGTTGGTAAACTTTCATTACGATCTCCTACGTGATTTTTCCCAAATTGTCCTGTTACATATCCTAACTGTTTCATTATTCCTCCAACTGATGGATCTAACTGGCTCATACCCATAGGTGCACCTGGAAAACCTACTTTTGTAAGTCCCGTTCTAAGACCGTGTTGTCCTGTTAAAAAAGCAGCACGTCCTGCAGTACAGCTTTGTTCTCCGTAATAATGCAAGAAACGTATTCCTTCATTTGCCAAACGATCAATATTTGGCGTAGTATATCCCATCAATCCGTCACTATAGGCGCTAATATTGGTAGTCCCAATATCATCACCCCAAAGTACTAAAATATTGGGCTTTTTACTGCTTTGCGCACTCATCTGAGCTGCTGCAAAGCATGTAAATGCAAACAATGTCATTGCATTTTTAAATTGACTTTTAAACTTGATTTGTTTCATGGTAATTGAATTCGTTAATAATTATGCTTGTCAAGAAGATTAAATAAATTCGTACAAAAATTATTTATAAAAATTAATCAGAAAAAAATATGTTTACTAGTTAAGTCAAGTTTTTTAAATTATTGCGAGTGGGGGAATTTGCAACAATAATTTTTTAACTTTTTATTAAGCATTTCAAATTTATGCAATAAAACACGAGATGTTTGTGTTTGTACGGTTTTACTTCGTTTCATTTTATAACTTGCAACATCAAAACTGTTTTAATCTGCTACTATTTGTTTCAAATTATAGATTGCAACTTCTAAAAAAGTGCATAATGAAGCTGTTAGAATGTTGTTTTTTTAAATCAGTCTAAAAAAAAGAGTCTAAATTTCATGCTTTTTTAGATTAAATAACTTTGAAATACTATAAATTCTAAGTCGATTTTGCCAAAAAAGCAACTAATTTTGGCTTAAGTAGTCGATTTTGCAACATTAATATGAAAGAAAAAACTTCGAATCAGAAAATTTTATCCAAAAAAAAGCCATCAAAATGATGGCTTAATTATATATAGTATATTTTAAAAACTATTCGATTTCAGAAACTCTCATGGTGTTTACCATTCCTTTATCTTTAATTGGCATAGCAGCAAGATTAATCAAATAATCCCCTTTTGAAGCATATCCCTTTTCAACAGCGATTTGATTTACATCTGTAACAGTATCATCTGTGCTTTCTTCATTATCATAAAAGAATGATTTAACTCCCCACAATAAATTCAATTGTGTTAAGATTCTTCTGTTTGAAGTAAATACTAAAATGTGAGCAGTTGAAGGTCTCCAAGCCGAAATTTGGAAAGCTGTATAACCACTATTTGTTAAAGTACAAATTGCTTTTGCCTCAATTTCATTTGCTAATAAAGCCGCTTGATGACAAACTGTTTTAGTAACGAAACGTTTTGTTTTGATTTGAGGTGTATTTTGTGGAACGTGAATAAGTTCTGAATTTTCTACTGCCTCACAAATTTGAGTCATTCTTTGAATTACCTGAACTGGATAATTCCCTGTTGCGGTTTCTCCAGACAACATTACAGCATCTGCACCATCCATTACTGAGTTAGCAACGTCATTTACTTCTGCTCTTGTTGGTGTTAAACTTGTAATCATTGTTTCCATCATTTGTGTTGCAACGATAACAGGAATTCTAGCTGTTTTAGCTCTGCGGATCAAATCTTTTTGAACCAATGGTACTTCGTGAGCAGGAAGTTCAACTCCTAAATCTCCACGTGCAACCATTAAACCATCGCAATATGCTACAATTTTATCCATGTTCTCAAGAGCTTCCGGCATTTCAATTTTAGCAATAATTGGAATTTTAACGTCTGAATGTTTAGCGATTAATTCTTGTAAATCTTGTAAATCGCGTGGTGTTTTCACGAATGAAAGTGCGATCCAATCTACCTTTTGCTCAATTGCAAAAATCGCATCGGCGATATCTTTTTCAGTTAAAGCTGGTAAAGAAATTTTTGTGTTTGGAAGATTAACCCCTTTTTTAGATTTTAATTCTCCACCTTGAATTACTTTAGCAACTACTTCTGTTTTTTTATCTGTAGAAACAATTTCAAAAATAAGTTTACCATCGTCAAGCAAAATACGCTCACCAACATTTACATCATTTGGAAAATTTTGATATTTCATGAATGCTTTTTGAGCATTTCCTACAATATCTTCTGCCGTTGTAAAAGTAATTTCATCACCATCATTTACAACAGTTCCTTCTTCCATAACCCCAACTCTAAGTTTTGGCCCTTGCAAATCTCCAAGGATTGCTGTAGTATAACCAAACTCTTCGTTAAGTCCTCTAATAATATTAATTTTCTCTTTTACTCCTTCGTAATCAGCATGCGAAAAATTGATTCTAAACACATTAACCCCTGCATCGATCATATCCTTGATAATCTCTCTTGTACTACATGCAGGCCCAAGTGTAGCAACAATTTTGGTTTTCTTATTTGTTAACATTTTTTTTAAAAAATTAGATTGTTTTTTGATTTTATTTTATTGGTATCCACAGCATAAACTGCTGCAATACTTTCTATTGAGTTTAAATGTTGTTGAATTTCTGAAAAATCGACAGCCTCCTCGCTGTTTTCAATTTTCAGGAAAAAATCTACTTTCTTGAATTCAGGAAGTAAATGAATTGTCGTAGAAACCTCACTTGTTTCATTAGAAAACAAATTCTGGAAATCATTTGTACTCACAGAAATGATCTCATTTTTATTCTGAATCAAATTCCATGAAACAGCCTTTTCAGAATCATAATAATAAAATCTCGAAAAATTTGCCTCGCCTTCTTTAGTTTGAGCATGGATCTCGTTTTTGCTCTTACTTAAGTTAATCGGAAGGTTTTTATTGATAAAATAAGCCAATCTATAATCTTCTAATGAAGTATGAATAGCCATTAAATAATAATCAATTTCGTCAAATTCGTCTAAATCCAATCTATGAATAGCCATGTCATGAAAAATCAAGTTGTAAATATACTACTTCTATCGGAGCATCTATACTTATGAGTCGCTTGTTTTTGTTAATTTATAAACGAAAACGATTTAGCTTTAAGAAAACTACAGCGACTTTGTAATCATTTCTTGTCAATTTTTTCTTGAAATGCAAAATAAGCTCTTTGGGAAGCTTTCTCTTCTGCTTTCTTTTTTGAAGTTGCTCGCGCTCTTGCGATTACTTTATCATCAATGCTTAATTTGACACCAAACAAGCGTTGTCCGTCAATACCATTATCTTCAAAAATGTCGTAGTGAAAAATTCTCTTTTCTTTTTGACACCATTCAATAACTAAGCTTTTATAACTAATTACTTTTCCTTCTAATCGAGCAATATCAACATAAGGAGTAATTACTCTTTTTTGAATAAATCTTTCACAATACGAATATCCTTTATCCAAATATATAGCACCGACAAGTGATTCAAAAATGTTTCCGTGAATGTTCTCTCCAAAATGCTGTACAGGCACTTTACTTTCAACAAATTGTACTAAATTCAGATCTTTACCTAATTCATTCAAGTGTTCTCTGCTCACGATTTTCGAACGCATTTTTGTCAAATATCCTTCATCTCCATTTGGTGCTTTATTAAATAAATGTGCTGCAATTACGGCACTTAACATAGCATCTCCAAGAAATTCTAAACGTTCATAATTAATCGGATTTCCTGATTCGTCTAATTTATTTGAAGATCTGTGCGTAAACGCTTTCTTATAAAAATCGATTGTAACAGGCTGAAAACCAACTATTTTTTGAATAGTGTCAAAAAAAATCCCGTCTTCTAGAGAACGGGATTTAGAAAATATTTTTTTGATAATATTCATATACGAAAATTAGTCAGCTAATTTTTTAAACAATACACAAGCATTGTGTCCGCCAAAACCAAAAGTGTTACTCATAGCAACGTTCACTTCTCTTTTTTGAGGTTTGTTTAAAGTAAGATTCAATGATGGATCAATGTTTTCATCAACCACAGTATGATTAATTGTTGGAGGAACAATACCATGTTGCATTGCTAAAATTGAAGCGATTGCTTCGATAGCTCCAGCAGCACCAAGTAAATGTCCTGTCATTGATTTCGTTGAGTTGATATTGATGTTTTTTGCATGCTCACCAAATACAGCGCTAATCGCTTTTAATTCAGCAACATCTCCTAATGGAGTAGAAGTTCCGTGAGTATTGATATGATCAACATCTTCTGGATTCATTCCTGCATCTCTTAAAGTATTTTTCATAACTGCAATAACTCCAATTCCTTCCGGATGCGGTGCAGTTAAGTGATAAGCGTCAGATGACATTCCGCCTCCGCCAATTTCGCAATAAATTTTTGCGCCTCTGGCTTTTGCATGTTCGTAATCTTCAAGAACTAACGCTCCTGCTCCTTCTCCTAAAACAAAACCATCTCTAGTAGCGTCAAAAGGTCTTGAAGCTGTTTCTGGACTTTCGTTTCTTGTAGACAAAGCGTGCATTGAGCTAAAACCACCCATACCAGCAATGGTAACAGCAGCTTCAGAACCACCTGATACAATAACATCACACATTCCTAAACGAATGTAATTAAAAGCATCGATTAATGCATTTGCAGAAGATGCACATGCAGAAACAGTAGTATAATTTGGCCCCATATACCCATTACGCATCGAAATATGCGCAGGAGCGATATCGGCAATCATTTTTGGAATAAAAAACGGATTGAATTTTGGAGTTCCGTCACCTTTAGCATAATAAATTACTTCATCTTGAAAAGTCTCTAAACCGCCAATTCCTGCACCCCAAATAACACCAACTCTTTGTTTGTCGATATTATCATCAGTAAGTCCGGCATCTTTAATAGCCTCGTCACTAGCAGCAACAGCATATTGAGCAAATTTATCTAATCTTCGAGATTCTTTACGATCCATAAAATCTTCAATATTGAAGTTTTTTACTTCACAGGCAAATTTCGTTTTATGCTTTTCTGTATCATAATATGTTATAGGAGCCGCTCCGCTAACCCCATTCACAAGTGCATTCCAATATTCCTGGATATTATTCCCGATAGGAGTAAGTGCACCTAATCCTGTTACAACAACTCGCCTTAATGCCATAAATATGTATTTTGTACTTTAAACAAATAAAACCCACGCTTTCTTAACAGTTTTGTTACTTAAGAGCCATGGGCATTACAATATAAATATATCTTTTTGATTGAAAATCAATCGAAATTTAAATTTTAAAAAAATAATAACACCCGATTCTAAAAATTCCAAGTTTTTAAAAACAAATCCCAAGTTTGGGAATTTGAAAATTCAAGTTTGGAATTTTTAGAATTCGGGTGCGGTATTATTATTTTTTAGCTTCTTCGATATAAGAAATAGCTTGACCTACAGTAGCAATGTTTTCTGCTTGATCGTCTGGAATTTGAATATCAAATTCTTTTTCGAATTCCATAATAAGCTCAACAGTGTCTAATGAGTCAGCTCCCAAATCATTAGTGAAGCTTGCTTCTGTTACAACTTCGTTTTCGTCAACACCTAATTTGTCTACGATAATCGCTTTTACTCTTGATGCAATGTCTGACATAATCTTTAATTTTAGAATTTAATTTGTTGGCAAAAATAAAAAACTTTATTTTAAAACAACTATTTAGTTTATAAATGTGACACTAATTTATAAAATTAATTTCAAGAAAGGTCTTTTAAAGCTATTTATTTTCGTTTTTTATTCCGTTTTTTGCATTCTCAAAATAAGCACTATTATGAAAAAAATTATCGTTTTTGCCTCAGGATCAGGAACTAATGCAGAAAATATTATAAAACATTTTGCAAATACTGAAATTGCAAAAGTTGTTTCGGTTTTTACCAATAATGCCTCTGCAAAAGTTATTGAAAGAGCAAAAAATCATCAAATTCCAGTCGAAATCTTCTCAAAAAACGAACTTTTAGAACGAAATGTATTACAAAAAATACAAAAAATCGACCCGGATTTGATAATTCTTGCTGGCTTTTTATTGAAATTCCCAGAAAACATAATTGAGCACTATCCAAATAAGATAATAAATATTCACCCTGCACTTTTACCAAATTATGGAGGTAAAGGAATGTATGGAATGCACATACATAGAGCAATAGTAAATAATAAAGAAAAGGAAACTGGAATTTCTATTCATTATGTAAATGAAAACTACGACGAAGGAGCTATTATTTTTCAAGCAAATGTTGCATTAACTGAAGAGGATACCCCAGAAACAGTAGCCGAAAAGATTCACGAATTGGAACAAAAACACTTTCCGGAAATAATTCAGACTATCCTAGAAGATTCAAACTCTAATATTTAAACTATATAAGTCATATAAGAATATATAAGTCTGACGCTTAAATAACTATCGTCATATTCACAAAGAAATATAAGACCGTATTTTTAAATGAACTTATAGTACTTATATGGTTAATCAAAAATTAAAATGACCCAACACGAAGTACATATATACACTGATGGTGCTGCCAAAGGAAATCCTGGAAACGGCGGTTATGGCGTAGTGATGGAATTGGTAGGAACACCGCACAAAAAAGAGTTTTATGAGGGTTTTCGTCTTACGACTAATAACAGAATGGAGCTTTTAGCAGTAATTGTAGGCCTTGAAAAACTAAAAAAACCAAACATGAAAGTTCTTGTAATTTCAGATTCTAAATATGTAGTAGATTCTGTTGAAAAGAAATGGGTTTTAGGCTGGGAAAAAAAGAAATTTGCCGGCAGAAAAAATCCTGATTTATGGAAACGCTTTTTGATTGCTTACAGAAAACACCAAGTCGATTTTAAATGGATTAAAGGACACAACAATCATCCTCAAAATGAGCGCTGTGATCAACTGGCTGTTATGGCATCAATGCAGCCCAAACTCTCTGTAGATGTTTATTACGAAACCATAGGTTCTAAGGAATAAAAAAAAAAGCATCAATTATATTGATGCTTTTTTTACTAACTTAATTTCCTGCTTATTCTTTATCTAAATCTTTTGCTGTTTTAAATCCTGTCAAAAGCCCAATTCCTGCCATTATAAAAATAATTGAAGGATAAACTGCTCCGTCCTGAAGAGATGTATAAGTAGTTATAAGTAACGCAAGAAAAATTCCAACACCGCTGCCTATTAATAAGAAAGCAAAATTTACCACAAAAATTTTCCAAACCGGAACACCGCTTCCTTTTCCCTGCAAAAAGATACTGGCATCTACCCCTTTTTCTATAAGAGCCAAACGCTCTCTATTTCTTGTTGAAAAGATTAAATAAACGATCCCGAAGATCATTAAGAAAAGACTAATTGGAATTAAAATTTTTTCGTCCATGATGTTTTGTGTTTTTAATTGATTGATATACCCATATGACGAGGCTTTTTAAATTGAGGTTACACGTTTTTGTAAAAACTTTCAAAAATTAAATTCAAAATCCCGAAAATCACTGATAATCAGTTAATTTTGAATATATTTTTCACAAGACAAACTTTGTCAAAGTTTTAAAGATTGACAAAGTTCAACACCGCAATTGGAATTTCCTTTTCATATTTAAAATTTATTTTTAAAATGTTGTAACCTAAATAAACAAACTGTCGTCCTATATAATATGAGCACACTAAATGATCAACATTATATCGATAAAATTTTGCATGGCGAGACAAAAGCTTTTGCCATACTTGTTGATCGTTATAAAGATATGATCTTTACATTGGCGCTCAAAATGGTAAAAAATCGAGAAGAAGCGGAAGAAGTTGCACAAGATACCTTTATTAAGGTTTTTAGTTCTTTAAATAAATTTAAAGGTGATTCTAAATTTTCGACCTGGATTTACAAGATTGCCTATAATACTTGTTTGGACAGATTGAAGAAAAACAAAAAAGAAGATCTAAACATTTCGATTGATGATTTTTCTTCGCATTTAATCAAAACAATGGATAATGCGTTAAGTCTTTTAGAAGAAAAAGAACGAAAGCATACGATTCAGAAATGTTTAAACTTATTACCCAATGATGAAAATTTTCTTCTGACTTTATTTTATTTTGACGATCAAAATTTAGAAGAAATTGGAAAAATCATGAATATATCGGCAAATAATGCGAAAGTAAAACTATTTAGAAGCAGACAAAAATTAGCCGTAATTTTGAGACAACAGCTAGAACCTGAAATAATAGAATGTTATGAGAGAGAGCGATAAAAATATAGAACAACTTATTGATAAAATGATGGCTGAAGAAAAACTGCAGTCACCATCATTCGATTTTACTTCTAAAATAATGGCTGAAGTTCATTTATTAGAAGAGAAAAAAATCAAAACATACCAACCCTTAATTTCTAAACCTGTTTGGTTTTTCATTGGAGCTGCAATAGTTGCTTTGATTATTTACATATCTCTTTTTTCAGTTTCAGAAAATAATCTAGAAATTGGAAAATTATATACGGACAAAATTGGAAATGCATTCTCAGGAATTCATCTTTCTAAAACCACATTGTATGCTGTTTTGATAGTTCCTTTTATGGTTTTAATTCAAGTTGGGATTTTAAAAAATTATTTTGACAAGAAATATCAACTATAGATTTAAAGATGAAAAATAAAACGTCATTTTTTAAACCCCTTCTAAGAGCAACAAACGCACACTCCCATTATATCTTACTATTGTTGTTAGTATTTGTTACTAATTACACAGCAGCAGTTCCGCCAAACTTTACTACTAAGGAAATAAAATTTGTTAGTGAAGGAATTTCACTTGCGGGAACTGTTTTTACACCTAACAATATACAGGCTGCCGTTGTGATTGTTCATGGATCAGGGCAAGAAAAAAGAATGATAGACTTTGCAGCAAATCTAGCCAACAATGGAATTGCAGTTTTAACATATGATAAACGCGGCGTCGGAGAATCAGCTGGCATATATGCCGGACCTGAAGTTGGGACTAACAATGTTGATTTCTATAATCTAAATCTTTTGTCTTTAGATGCAAGTGCCGCTGTAAATACTTTGTCCAAGCATTTACAAAATGATCAAATAGCAATAGGTTTAATAGGAGGCAGTCAAGCTGGATGGATAATTCCATTGGCCGCAGAGAAAAACAAGAAAGTCAAATTTATGACCATATTCAGCGGAGCGCTTATAACCGTTAAAGAACAATTGAGATTCCAATTTTACACAAATGGAGACAACAAATTTTGGGATACACACTCTGAAGAAGAAGCAAGAAAACACGTATTCAATGACCCTGACAAATATGAGTTTGTTGACACAAATCCTAACGATGTTCTTTCTAAACTATCAATTCCGGGATTCTGGATTTTCGGAGGCAAAGACATTCAGGTTCCCGTGAAACTATCCATCGAATATCTTAACGTGTTAAAATCCAAAGGAAAACCTTATGAATATAAGTTATTTCCAAACTTAGGCCACAACACAGCATTTTCAGACAATCAAGAGCCTATGAAAGATGCCATCAATTGGATTAAAAGTTTAGATAAATTAAAGAATCATAACTAAAATCACTATCGCTGACAGTTACTAGAACATATTCCAAACTTTCTAAAAAATTATTTTGAGAAGAAATATCAGTTGTAGTTTTATTTAAAAGAATCTTCTCTTTTTCTGATATAATCCCTTCCTGCAAGACAATCGGAACTTACATCGTATTTGTTTATATATAGCAGATATTTAACTGTAAAATATTCATTCGTTTTTAGATTAGATGTATTAAGTTCAAGCTCATCTTTTCTAAATGATTGTTTTGAGTATTTTCTAAAAAAATTATCAAATCCTAAAGTAGAATATTCTTTTTCGATTTTTGGACTTAATTTATAATAAGGAGAAAGTGTTATTATTTGATTTGATTTATCAAATACATAATCTTTATCTAAGATTACTTCCAAGAAAATTTTAAAAGTTTTATACTTTTTTGAATAATGACGTTTATAACATTCAAACAAATAATTTGCATTAGTTGTAAAAATCTCATTCTCATTTGTTTTGATATATAAATCCAAAAGAGAATATAATTTAATTACAATGATTTTATCATCTTTATCATATTCACCAGCAATTTTTTCAATCATTTCTTCAGAAAAATTAGGCTCTTTTCTTTCGCAGGAAATCAAAAGAAAAAACAACAGTGATAAGGTTATAATTCTCTTCATAAATGAGATTTGAGGTTTAAACAAATCTAATAAAAATATGCAGCGTTTTTTCCAAAATATATATTGCAATTTAATTCTGAAAATGATATTTTGAGCACTCAAAAGAACCTTAGATAATTTACTCATTCCCAATAGTTTTAAGTTCTAAATCGCTATCATTTTTTTATGAAAATTTTGAGAACTTAAACCATTGCAATATTGCAACTTATGAAGTATCTTTGCACCCTAATTCGAAATTCATAAAATGAATAAATTATTGATTGTTGGAACAGTTGCTTTCGACGCGATTGAAACTCCTTTCGGAAAAACAGATAAAATATTAGGTGGTGCTGCAACGTACATTGGTTTATCAGCATCCTTTTTTAACTTGCAATCGGCCATA
This sequence comes from Flavobacterium sp. FlaQc-30, assembly GCF_044005885.1. NCBI lineage: Bacteria > Pseudomonadati > Bacteroidota > Flavobacteriia > Flavobacteriales > Flavobacteriaceae > Flavobacterium > Flavobacterium sp. FlaQc-30. The sequence continues at coordinate 577,546 of NZ_JBIPCO010000001.1, forward strand.
GTTTCTGTAGTTGGCGACGATTTTCCTCAAGAACATTTAGATCTTTTAACTTCAAAAAATATCGATATCTCTGGTATCGAAATTGTAAAAGGCGGTAAAACCTTTTTCTGGAGCGGATTGTATCACAACGATTTAAATTCTAGAGACACTCTTGTAACGGAGTTGAACGTTTTAGCTGATTTTCAGCCAAAAGTTCCTCAAGACTATAAAGATGCTGATGTTGTGATGTTAGGAAACTTACATCCGTTAGTACAAAGCAGTGTTTTAGACCAAATGGAGAAAAAACCAAAATTAGTAGTTTTAGATACTATGAACTTTTGGATGGATTGCGCTCTTCCAGAATTATTAGACGTTATTAAACGTGTAGATGTTATTACAATCAATGACGAAGAAGCAAGACAACTTTCTGGTGAATATTCATTAGTAAAAGCAGCGGCTAAAATCCAAGATATGGGACCAAAATACGTGGTGATCAAAAAAGGAGAACACGGCGCACTTTTATTCCACAACAGAGAAGTATTCTTTGCACCAGCTTTACCTTTAGAAGATGTTTTTGACCCAACTGGAGCAGGAGACACTTTTGCAGGAGGATTTTCAGGATTCATTGCACAAAGCGAAAACATTTCGTTTAACAACTTGAAAAATGCAATTATTTACGGTTCGAATTTAGCTTCATTTTGTGTAGAGAAATTTGGAACTGAAAGGATGGAAACATTAAGCAAAGCCGAAGTAGCGATTCGATTACAACAATTTAAGTCGTTAACTCAGTTTGACATAGAAATATAATGCCTAAGAGCCTCGATAAAACGGGGCTTTTTTTATTACGTTAATACACACAACTTACAACAACACAAAATACAAAAACAATGAGCGACGCTTTAAAACACGAATGTGGTATAGCCTTAGTTAGACTTCTTAAACCGCTTGAATATTATAAAGAAAAATACGGAACTGCATTTTACGGAATTCAGAAAATGTATTTAATGATGGAAAAACAGCACAACCGTGGTCAAGACGGAGCTGGATTTGCAAGCATTAAACTTGATGTTGAGCCTGGACAACGCTACATAAGCAGAGTTCGTTCAAATCATTCGCAGCCAATACAAGATGTTTTTAAGCAAATCAATGAGAGAATCAGCGAAGAATTAAAAGCGAATCCAGAAATTGGTGACGATGTTGATAAAATAAAATCACAAATTCCATATGTTGGCGAATTGTTTTTAGGACACGTTCGTTACGGAACTTTTGGAAAAAACAGCATCGAAAGTGTTCACCCATTTTTACGCCAAAGTAACTGGATGCACCGTAATTTGATTTTAGCAGGTAACTTCAACATGACAAATGTTAAGGAACTTTTTGAAAATCTAGTTGAACTTGGACAACATCCAAAAGAAATGGCGGATACTGTTACGGTAATGGAAAAAATTGGTCACTTTTTAGATAAAGAAGTAATGCAATTGTACCAAGATTGTAAAGCCGAAGGTTACTCAAAAAGAGAAGCTTCACCGGTAATTGCTGAAAGATTAGATATTGCAAAAATTTTAACCCGTTCAGCTAAAAACTTAGATGGCGGTTATGCAATGGCAGGTTTGTTAGGTCATGGTGATGCATTTGTTTTTAGAGATCCAGCTGGAGTTCGCCCTGCATACTTCTATCAAGATGATGAAGTTGTCGTTGTAGCTTCTGAGCGACCAGTTATTCAAACTGTATTTAATGTTCCTTTTGAAAGTGTACAAGAAATCGATCCAGGAAATGCTTTAATTATTAAAAAAGACGGAAAAGTTACCATGAACCAAATCTTGGAACCAACCGTTAAAAAAGCGTGTTCTTTTGAAAGAATTTATTTCTCAAGAGGAAGTGATGCTGAAATTTACCAAGAACGTAAAAACTTAGGAAAACTAATTTTGCCAGCCGTTCTTAAAGCTATTGACAGCGATACAGACAATACTGTTTTCTCCTATATTCCAAATACAGCCGAAACATCATTTTATGGTTTAGTCGAAGCTGCACAGGATTTCTTAAATCAGAGAAAAAACAATTATATTTTAGCAAACAGAAATACTCTTACGGCTGAAACATTGCAAGAACTATTAGCAGTAAAAATCCGTACGGAAAAAGTTGCTATCAAAGATGCTAAACTTAGAACCTTTATTACCGAAGACAGCAGCCGTGACGATTTAGTTGCTCACGTTTATGATGTTACTTACGGTGTAATCAAACCAGAAGACAATTTGGTTATTATTGATGATAGTATTGTTCGTGGTACAACTTTAAAAATGAGCATCATAAAAATGATGGATCGTTTGAAACCAAAAAGAATAGTTATCGTTTCATCGGCACCACAAATTCGTTATCCTGATTGTTACGGAATCGATATGGCAAAACTAGAAGGTCTTGTTGCTTTTAGAGCCGCATTGACTTTACTAAAAGAAAGAAACTTATACCATATCGTAGACGAAGTTTATGCTAAATGTAAAGCACAGGAGAACTTTGAAGACAAAGATGTTGTTAATTATGTAACTGCAATTTACGATCAATTTACTCCTGAAGAAGTTTCAGATAAAATTGCCGAAATGTTAAGCTCGCCAGAGATTAACGCCGAAGTTAAAATTATTTTCCAAAAAGTAGAAGATTTACACATTGCATGTCCTAAAAACCTGGGTGACTGGTACTTTACAGGAGATTATCCAACTCCTGGAGGAAATCGAGTTGTAAACAGAGCTTTCATGAATTTCTATGAAGGAAAAGATGCAAGAGCTTATTAATAAAATACTAACAAAAGGTTAATTTGTGCATTTCATCGGTTTTTTTTGCCGTTTATCCTGTTTGTTTGGTAAAAATGAAAAGCTATAATACTTTTGAACTACCATAACATTAGTAGGTTAAGTTTATGGTAGATTTGGGGCAAAAAGGGTGGAAGCAATTCCACCTTTTTTATTGGAGTAAACTCAAATATCTCACCTTGCGCATTTTATTCCATTTTGTCGAATATATTTGCCATTCAACTAAAAAGTTTTTTTCACAATAATAACTGCCATACATTTACTAAACCATAACATTAGTAGGTTAAGTTTATGGTAGATTTGGGGCAAAAAAGGCGGAAGAGATTCCGCCTTTTTTATTTAAATATATTTAAAACCCTAAAAAACAGGTAATTACATCTTTTTATCGGATATATTTACCATTCAACTAGAAAGTTTTTTTCACAATAATAACTGCCATACATTTACTGAACCATAACATTAGTAGGTTAAGTTTATGGTAGATTTGGGGCAAAAAAGGTGGAAGAGATTCCGCCTTTTTTATTTTTATTTTTTTAGAAAATAGAACAATGATTATAGATAAAAATATAGAGATAAAAAAAAGACGGATAACTATTAAGTCATCCGTCTTTTCTCTTTATTCTTTACTTTATCTTCTTATTTATCTAAAGCAAATCTTCTAGCAACTTCTGTCCAGTTGATTACACTGAAGAAAGCCTCAATATAATCTGGTCTTCTGTTTTGGTAGTTTAAGTAGTAAGCGTGCTCCCAAACGTCCATTCCTAAAATTGGAGTTCCACCGCAACCAACTTCTGGCATTAATGGATTGTCTTGGTTTGGAGTTCCGCAAACGTCTAATTTACCTCCTTTGTGTACACATAACCAAGCCCATCCTGAACCAAATTGTGTTGCACCAGCTTTAGCAAACTTTGCTTTAAACTCTTCAAAAGTTCCAAAAGAAGCTTCGATAGCAGCTAATAAATCACCTGTTGGTAATCCGCCTCCATTTGGAGCCATTACTGTCCAGAATAAATTGTGGTTGTAAAAACCTCCACCATTGTTACGAACTGCTGCGTTAGTTTTATCTAGGTTAATTAAGATATTTTCGATTGTTTTTCCTTCTAAATCTGTTCCTGCGATAGCAGCATTAAGATTTGTAGTGTATGCATTATGATGTTTTGAATGGTGAATTTCCATTGTACGTGCATCAATATGTGGTTCTAATGCATCATATGCATAAGGTAATTGTGGTAATTCAAAAGCCATGGTATTATGATTTTTATGGTTTATAAATAATTTATTCCAAATTTAGACATTTAACTTTGGAATTGAAAATAGTATTTCGTTATAATTCAATTTAATTAATTGATAAATTGAATTTTATTCAAGTCAAACATCTGATAATCTTTATTTTCCATTAAAGGTTGTCATCGTGTTTTCAAGACCGGCTGTACCAAAAGATTTTATAATTTCTGATGCAACCTCTAAACGTTCTGTCAATTTTGCTTTTTCTTCTTCATCCCATTCTCCCAAAACATAATCAACCTGCTGTCCTTTTTTAAACTGATCGCTGATTCCAAATCTAAAACGGGTATATTGCTGCGTATTCAAAACAAGATTGATGTTTTTTAGCCCGTTATGACCTCCGTCACTTCCTTTTGGTTTAATTCGAATCGTTCCAAATGACAGATTTAAATCATCAGTAATGACCAAAATATTTTCTAACGGAATATTTTCTTTATCCATCCAATATTTTACTGCTTTTCCGCTCAAATTCATGTATGTATTTGGCTTAAGAAGCAAAAATGTTCTTCCTTTAAATTTGTATTCTGCCAACGCTCCAAGTTTAACAGTTTCAAATGAAAGACCTTCTTTTTTAGCTAAAAAGTCCAATACTTTAAATCCAATATTATGTCTTGTGTTTACGTATTCGGCTCCGATATTTCCTAAACCTACAATTAAATATTTTTTACTCACGCTTTTTATATTGTTTTTTTGGTGTTCGTGAACCTCCGGTTTCATATTATCTTCTGTGTTCTCTTCTTTTTGTGTTGATGAAAACAGTTTTGTTATCCATTTTATCATGATGCAAAAATAAGATTAATTAGAGAATGTGGCAATTGGATAATTATATAATTTGTGAATGTGACAATTAGATAATTGCCTGTTGGTGGTTATTTAACCGTAAAGGTCACTAAGAATGGTACTCAGATGAAACAGGCTTACACTGATTTTATTTTGTGCTACTCTTATGTCATCCTGAGCGAAGTCGAAGCTCTCTCATATTAAAAAACTTAGAACCTTAGTACCTCAGCATCTTAGAAACTTAGAAGCTAAAAAAAAAAGCCCCAATCGCAAGATTGAGGCTTTTTGTATTGATTTGAAAAAATTATTTTTTCTTTCCTTTTGCAGGAGCTTTTGCAGCTTTTGCAGCTTCTTGAGCAGCTTTCATAGCAGCACGAGAAATTCTTACTTGAGCAACAACTGTGTTGTCTGGGTGCATAATTTTGTATTCTGGAGCACCAACTTTAGTAACATATAATTTGTTACCCATTTCAAGTGGAGTGATGTCAGCTTCAACAAAATCAGGAAGATTTGCTGGTAAAGCTTTAACTTTTAATTTACGTTGGTTTAAACGTAAAACACCACCTGCAAGAACACCTTTAGATGTACCAACAATTTTTACTGGAACTTCCATAGTGATTTCTTTCTCATCAAATAATTGAAAGAAGTCAATGTGTAAAATTTTGTCAGATACAGGGTGAACCTGAATGTCTTGTAAAATTGCATTGAATGATTTTCCTTTTCCAAGTTCGATCACAACTGTGTGAGCGTTTGGAGTGTAAACCAAGTTTTTGAATGCTGTAACGTCTGCTGAGAAGTGTACTGCCTGATTTCCTCCGTATAAAACGCAAGGAACCTGTCCAGCATTACGTAAGGCTTTAGTTGACACTTTGCCCACGCTTTCTCTTTCTGATCCTTTAATTGTAATCGATTTCATTGTAAAAAAATATAGTTATTAAATAAATATTCTAATTTGCTGTAAGCTTTAGGCCATAGGCTTTAGGCTTTTTAAAATGAGTAACATTGCTTACGGCTTATAGCCTACAGCCTACTGCTTCTACATTATAAATTTTCCACTAATGGAATTGTTGTGGTGCACCATGTGCATAACTTCTGCAAAAAGCGGTGCACAACTCACTACTTTTATTTTCTTTGATTCTTTCTTTAACGGAATTGAATCTGTAACGATTAATTCTGTCAATTTTGAATTTTCAATTTTCTCATACGCACTGCCAGATAATATAGCGTGTGTACAAATTGCTCTAACACTTAGCGCTCCTTTTTCGATCATTAGGTCTGCAGCTTTTGCTAAAGTTCCTCCTGTATCAATCATGTCGTCTACTAATATTACGTTACGACCTTTTACCTCACCAATCAATTCCATAGTGTCGATAACGTTGGCAGCTTTTCTTTGTTTGTAACAGATTACTACATCTGATTCTAAAAACTTAGAGTAAGCATATGCTCTTTTTGAACCTCCCATATCTGGAGATGCAATTGTTAGGTTTTCTAATTTTAAACTTTCTACGTATGGTAAAAAGATAGTAGATGCGAATAAATGATCTACTGGTTTTTCAAAAAATCCTTGGATTTGATCTGCATGCAAATCCATTGTCATTACTCTTGTCGCTCCTGCAGCATCTAATAAATTAGCTACTAACTTAGCTCCAATTGGAACTCTTGGTTTATCTTTTCTATCTTGTCTTGCCCAACCAAAATAAGGCATAACAGCTGTAATGTGTCTTGCTGATGCGCGTTTTGCAGCATCAATCATTAATAACAATTCCATCAAATTATCAGCAGTTGGAAATGTTGAGCACACGATAAAAACGCGTAATCCTCTAATTGACTCTTCGTAAGACGGCTGAAATTCTCCATCACTGTACGTTGACATCGTTACTTTTCCTAACGGAATTCCGTATTGTTCTGCAATTTTTTCTGCAAGATAAACACTTTGTGAACAAGCAAAAATTTTAGCTTCTGGTTCTAGGTGCGACATTATAATTTGTTGTTTTTGCTCCGCTGCGCTCTGCACAATTCGACTTTATCATTTTAGGTAAAGCAAAACCTGCATAAATGCCTCGGGTGTAGTTAGTTGTGTGTGCGTCGTTTTAACGAGGTGCAAATTTATAAAATTTATTGGACACTGAAAGGAAAAATTTAAGTATTTTTAGTAGTTGGTTTAAATTTATTTTTTACATTTGCACCGTGTTAAAGGAATGACGCCATTTATGACTTCATTCTATTGCGTTAAAACAATTGATTTATTAGTTGTTTTTTCGTCTGCTAAGCCCGGATGGCGGAATTGGTAGACGCGCTGGTCTCAAACACCTGTGGGAAACCGTGCCGGTTCGACTCCGGCTCCGGGTACGTAAAACCTCTTCAGCAATGAAGAGGTTTTTTTATGGCATTTTTTAAACCATATAAGTCATATAAGAAAATATTACTTCACGTTTAAGCTCTGTTTTTAAACGAACTTACATCACTTATATGATTCAAACCTCACAACTCGCATCATGCAAAACAGGGAAGTTGCACGAATTTGCTATAAAACACAATTGGTTTGCTTTAAAATGTAATTCTAAAGCCAATTCTATTTGGTTTGGATTTGAAATTTTTACTTTTGGTTTTAATCTAACCTCAACAAAACGTCCTCTTCCATCTGTAGAAACTTCAAGCGTTGCTTCGGCATTATCTGCATATTCGAGAACATCTATTCCGCTTTGAGAACATACATATAAATAGGACATCATGTGGCAGGAAACTAAACTGCTTAACAATAAATCTTCTGGATTATATAATGCGGGATCTCCTTTGAATGCTTTTGCTGCCGAAACATCCAAAACTGGCTTGCCTTCAATTTTTATTTGATGACTTTTGCTGTAAGTTTTTGAAGTTGGATTTTCTTCTTTTTTTGAAGTCCAATTTAATTCTGCATTGAATAGATGTTTCATTTTTCTTTTTATTGCTAAATTAAGTTTTTTCTTTTTCGGATCAATTAGTCTCGAAATCCCAATAGTTATCTGAAGCGAAGTCGCAAAGTTTCATCCACAATCTTGTCATTTCGACGAAGGAGAAATCTTCACAAGAAGCTCCACAAAGGAATTCTCAAATCTTTGGCGAGTTACTCGCGGAGATTTCTCCTTCGTCGAAATGACAAAAATGAGCAAATTCTTTGTTTCTACTGGTACTTTCATAAAAAAACCTCGAAAGCAATACTTTCGAGGTTTTTAGAGAACTGAACTAATTAACAAATTCCAAAACTATTTCTTTACTGAAAATTTAAAAGTAGTTTTAGTTTTATAATTTTCTCCCGGGTTTAAAACCGTTGTTGGGAAATTTTTCTGATTTGGAGAATCTGGATAATGCTCTGTTTCCAAACATAATCCCGTTCTGTGTCCGTATGTTTTTCCGTCGAGTGTTGGCAAAGTTCCGTCAAGGAAATTTCCTGAGTAAAACTGAATTCCAGGTTCATCAGTAGTCATTTCTAAAACTCTTCCGCTTGCTGCGTGATATACTTTTGCAATGATTGTTTTTCCTTTTTCAGGATTGTTCAATACCCAGCAATGATCGTAACCTTTTCCTCTTTCTAATTGTTCGTTTTTAGCTTCGATGTCTTTACCAACCAATTTTGGTGTTCTAAAATCAAAAGGTGTATTCGCAACATCCTCTAATTTTCCTGTTGGAATTAAAGTCGCATCAACCGGAACAATTTTATCCGCATTTAAAGTCAATTCGTGATCTAAGATTGTTTTAGAAAAATCTCCAGATAAATTGAAATACGAATGCTGTGTTAAGTTTACAACCGTTTTCTTGTCTGTCGTTGCTTCATACAAAACTTCTAATTGATTATCATTTGTCAATGTATAAGTCACAAAAACTTGTAAATTTCCTGGATAACCTTCTTCCATATCTTTACTTAAATATGATAATTTTAAAGAAGCTGTTTCACCAGATTTAACCTCATCTGCTTTCCAAACTACTTTAAAAAAACCATTCGGCCCACCGTGCAAAGCATTTGGCGCATTATTTATAGCCAATTGATACTCTTTTCCATCCAAAGAAAATTTTCCTTTCGCAATGCGGTTTCCATATCTTCCTATTAAAGCTCCAAAAAACGGATTTTCTTTTTCGTATTGTGCCAAAGAATTAAATCCAATTACAACATTTTCAGAAACACCTTCTTTATTGGGAACTTTCAAATCAGTAATAATACCACCAAAAGTGATAATATCTACTTCCATTCCGTTTTGGTTTTTCAACTTATAACTGTCGATTTTTTCTCCTTTTGCAGTTGTTCCGTAAGCCGATTTTTCAATCGTTACTGCTGCTTTTTGATCTAAAACTGTAGCATCCATTTTTTTATCGCTTTTGCATTGAACTGAAATTAAAGCCAGACTTAACAGACCTATTCCAAAAACACAACGTTTTAATACATTCATAAATAATATTTTTAATTGTAAAAAGTGAAATGTAAGATATGAAAAAATCAAAAGCGACAAAATTAAAACCTCTGAACCTTTGCCCCTTTGAACCTTTGCACCTTTAATTAAAGTCCATGCTGAAACGAATGAAAATAAGCTTCATTCGCATTAATCTTATCTTTAAACTCTCTAACAGTTGTTTTTTCATCAATAACCAATAATTCGATTCCTGCAATATCTGCAAAATCTTCCATATATTCAGTTGTTATCGATTGGCTGTAAACGGTGTGATGAGCTCCACCTGCTAAAATCCAAGCTGTTGCTGCAATATCAAGGTTTGGTTTACAATCCCATAAAACTCTAGCAACTGGTAATTTTGGCAATTCAGCCAATGGTTTAACCGCTTCAACTTCGTTTACAATTAAACGGAAACGAGTTCCCATATCTACCAAAGAAACATTAATTGCATCTCCAGCTGGCGAATTAAATACCAAACGAGCTGGATCTTCTTTACCGCCAATTCCTAAAGGATGCACTTCGCAAGAAGGTTTTCCATCAGCAATAGATGGACAAATTTCCAACATATGCGATCCTAAAACATATGATTTTTGTGGAGTAAAATGGTATGTATAATCTTCCATGAAAGAAGTCCCGCCTTCCAAACCAATATTCATCACTTTTAAAGCTCTAACCATTGCAGCCGTTTTCCAGTCTCCTTCACCACCAAAACCATAACCATCAGCCATTAATCTTTGTGTTGCAATTCCTGGTAATTGTTTCCAAGCTCCAAGATTTTCAAATGTATCCGTGAAAGCACCGAAACCTCCTTCTTCAAGGAAAGCTCTCAAACCTAATTCAATTTTTGCCGCTTCAACCAAAGAACTTCTTTGCGCTCCACCCTCTTTTAAAGAATCGGTCAAAGTATATGATTCTTCGTAAACCGCTAATAAATCAGCTAATTCTTTGTCTGTTATTTTTTCGATATGTTTTGTCACATCTGAAGAATCGTATCCGTTTACCGACATTCCGAAACGAATCTGAGCTTCTACTTTATCACCGTCTGTAACGGCAACTTCACGCATATTGTCTCCAATACGAGCTACTTTTAAGTTCTGAAGTTCGTCCCATCCAAGAACAACTCTTGACCAAATTCCTATTTTTTTATGAACTCTTTCATCTTCCCAATGTCCAACTACAACTTTACGCTTTTTACGTAATCTAGACATAATGAAACCGAATTCACGATCTCCGTGAGCCGATTGATTCAGGTTCATAAAATCCATGTCGATAGATCCCCACGGAATTTCAGCATTGTATTGTGTATGTAAATGACATAATGGTTTTTTCAAAATACTCAAACCGCCAATCCACATTTTTGCTGGCGAAAAAGTGTGCATCCAAGCAATAATTCCAATACAGTTTTTCTCAGAATTTGCAGCCAAACAAACATCTAAAATCTGCGAAGGTGATTTCACCACATCTTTATAAACCACTTTTACTGGAATTGAAGATGAAGCATCTAATCCTTTTGCGATTATCTGAGAATGTTCTGCTACTTTTCTAAGTGTTTCTTCACCGTATAATTCTTGGCTTCCTACTACAAACCATACTTCTTTTTGAGATATATCTATCATGCTGTTTAATCGTTTATTTGTTGAATTGTTTAATCGTTTGCAGGTTCTAAAATCTGCATTCTAAAATCTAAAATTATTTATTGTCCGTAATACGAATCTTTTCCGTGTTTGCGGTTGTAATGTTTCTTTATTAATGAATCTTTTAATCTTGGTGCGTTTGGATTTATTTGTAAAGTCAGGTACGCCATTTCGGCAACTACTTCTAGAACTTTACTGTTATAAACCGCTTTTGCTGCATTTTTTCCCCACGCAAATGGACCGTGATTTCCAATCAAAACCATTTCTACTTCTTCGTATGAAAGATTTTTTTCTTTGAAACAATCCAAAATCTGAATTCCGGTATTGTGTTCGTAATTTCCTTCAATAAGAGAATCTGCCATTGGCGGAGCACACGGAATATCAGCCGTTAAATGATCGGCGTGCGTAGTTCCGAAAATTGGAATATCTTGTTGCGATTGCGCCCAAGCAACCGAGTACGTCGCATGTGTATGCGCAACGCCTCCAATATTCGGCCAATTTTTATACAAATAAGCATGCGTTTTTGTATCTGATGACGGACGCATGGTTCCTTCGATAATATTGTTATCAAAATCGACAATTACAATATCTTCTGGTTTTAAATCTTCGTAGGGAACACCGCTTGGTTTAATAGCAAAAACACCATTTTCTCTATCAACGGCACTTACATTTCCAAAAGTGTACACCACCAAATTCAATGCATTTAACTGCATATTGGCCTCGTAACATTCTTGTTTTAAATCTTTATATTGAGAACTCATTTTCTTTAATTTTAATAGATGGATCTTCAAAAGCACTTAATTGATCGTAAGCAATAAGTAATTTGTTATACGCTGCCACTTTATCTAATTGAGGGAAATATTCTCCGTCAAAATCACTTCCAATTTTTTGACTTGCTTCGATTACGTTTGGATAAATTCCTGCTGCAACGGCTGCGTAAATTGCTGCACCCAAAGCTGGAGTTTGATCTGAAGCTGCGATTTTAATTGGCTTGTTTAAAACATTTGCCAAAGTCTGCATAATAAAAGGAGATTTACGAGCAACACCGCCAATTCCTATTACGCTGTCGATTTTCACACCTTCTTCTTCAAAACGATCTACAATTTTCTTCGCTCCAAAACAAATTGCGTTTACTAAAGCTTTGAAAATATGGGGTGCTTTTGTTCCTAAAGAAAGGTTTGAAATGGCGCTTTTTAATTCCTGATTAGCATCTGGAGTTCTTCTTCCGTTGATCCAGTCTAAGGCAATTGGAAGACTTTCTGAAACTGGAATTTTCTCTGCTTCTTTCGTTAATTCAACAATTAATTTATCGCTGAATTCTTCTCTTAATTGTTCTTTTTGAGCATCATTTAAAAGTGACGTAGCACCTAATAAATGTTCCGTCGGCCACATTAATAGTTCTTTGTACCAAGCCAATAAATCTCCAAAAGCAGATTGCCCTGCTTCAAGACCAATAAAGCCCGGAATTACAGATCCATCTACTTGTCCACAGATTCCGCGAACGGTTTTTGTTCCTACTTCGTCATATGAACCAACCAGAATATCGCAAGTTGAAGTTCCCATAACACGAACTAAAGTATTCTCTCCAATTTTTGCTCCAACAGCTCCAGAATGTGCATCGAAGGTTCCAACGGCCACAACTGTATCAGTCGAAAGCCCTAAACGATCTGCCCATTCTTTGCTCAAATTTCCTGCTGATAAATCAGATGTATAAGTTTCATTATATAAATTACCACGAAGCTGTGCTAAATAAGGATGTAATTTTTCTAAGAATTCAACTGGCGGAAGTCCGTTCCAGTCTGTGTGCCACATTGCTTTGTGTCCTGCGGCGCAACGGCTTCTTTTAAAAGTTTTTAAGTCTTTATCTTCAATTAATAAATACGTCATTAAATCGCAGTGTTCCATCCAAGTATGTGCTGCATTTCTAACTGCTTCATCTTTTCTTGCAATGTGAAGAATTTTTGCCCAAAACCACTCTGATGAATAAATTCCGCCGACATATTTTGTAACATCTTCTCCGCCCCAGCTTACTGCCAGTTCGTTAATTTCGTTTGCTTCATTTATCGAAGTATGATCTTTCCATAAAACCATCATCGCATTTGGGTTTTCTTCAAAACCTTTTGTCAATGCTAACGGAATTCCATCTTTTGTTACTGGAACTGGAGACGATCCAGTCGTATCTATACAAATCCCTTTCACTAACGAAGGATCAACTTTACTTTCTTTTATAACCGTTTGAATCGTAATTTCTAATCCTTCGATGTGATCTAAAGGATGCTGACGAAATTGATTTATAGCCGCGTCACAATATTGCTTATTCTTCCATCTTTTGTAATGAGAAACATTCGATGCTAATTCCTGCCCATTTTCGGCATCTATAAGCACCGCTCGAACAGAATCTGTTCCATAGTCTAATCCTATTACGTAATTTTTCATTCGAAATTAATTTTTAATGGTGACAAATATACTTATAAATATTTATAAGTGTACAAAAAACACTTAATAAAAAAGATACAGTCTTTTTTTACAGATATTGCACTAAAACAGCTCTTTAGAAGAAAAAGACAAAATAAACGTTTAAATAACATTTATTCTATTGCGATTATCTCATCTTACAACCTAAAACTGCAAAGCACAACCTGCTTTACTAACTCTATTTTATCTGATTTTTTTCTTTTTTAACTTACTTTTATTCTAAAACCAAAACTTAAAAAGACAGAAAAACTGATTTCTATTTCTTATTTGTTTACAATCAAAATGATTGTAGTTTTAATTTTTTTTTACTTCAAATTTCAAATAAGTGTTTCTTTAACATTTGTAAATTTAAATAAAAAAAAGTCTTAAAAACAAATTAAAACTCTAAAACAACTGGTTGCAAAAAATAGATTTCGTAATTATGATTTTAAAAACTATCTTATACAAACGGCTTTTTAACTTTAATTCAGCTTTCGTAAAAAGTTTAAAAATTATAAATTCGACAAAAAACTAATAAATACAGGGAGTTTGCAGCTTTTTTTGACCGTTTGAATTTTTAAAAATAAAATATCCATCTTGATACGAATTCTCTTTTAAAAATGTTTTTACCTTTGATCCTGATTTTGGTAATAAAAAGAATAATAAATAGAAAAATTCTGTTCTATTTACTGATGCCGAAATAAAGTATTGCCTCTTCATAATTTTATTACTATTTTCACATAAGTGTAAATGTTACATTAATAAGTTATGAAACAATTTAGGAAGTTTATATCTTTACCAATAAATTATTATATATGCTAAACAGTTATAGCTCTGCTGATAAGGTTTTACTAGCGGTAGATTGTATTATTTTTGGATTCGACAGTGAAGGTCTAAAAATACTTTTAATCAAAAGAGATTTTGAACCTGAAAAAGGAAAATGGTCCTTGATTGGAGGATTTTTAAAGCGTGATGAAGTTTTAGATAATGCAGCTATTAGAATATTAAATACGTATACTGGTTTAAACGATATTTATATGGAACAGCTGTATGCTTACAGCGAAATTGATCGTGATCCTGTCGAAAGAACCATTTCTGTCTCTTATTTTGCCTTGATTAATATCGAAAACCACAATGCTGAACTTATTAAAAATTATCATGCTGAATGGTTCCCTATAAATGATGCGCCAAATTTAATTTTTGACCATAATGAAATGGTTCAAAATGCAATAAAAAGACTGCGATATAAAACTTCGATAAAACCAATTGGATTTGAATTACTGCCGGAAAAATTCACCATGCGTCAGCTTTTAGAATTATATGAAGCTATCTTAAGTAAGGAGTTAGACAAAAGAAATTTCATTAGTAAAATAAACTCTCTTGAGATTTTAAATAAACTTGAAGAAAAAGACATGCAGTCGTCCAGAAAAGGATCGTATTTGTACACTTTTAATAAAGAAAAATACGAAGAGAAGTTACTAAATGATTTCGTACTGAATTTATAAAAAAACAAAACCCTGAAATTCCACAATTTTCAGGGTTTTTTCTTCAATAAAACTACTATTAAAAAAAATAAACAAAATTATTATCTTTTAACCTTTGTATTTAGCTGTTATTATGAACACTAACTGCTAAAACATTAATAAGTGTAAAATTTACATTTGCAAATGTAAGCAAAATAATTCTTCAAAAACAAAAAATATCATCTTTATTTTTTTTATTAATAAATAAGAGAGTTTTTAATCAAATAAGGATTTAACTATAGTATGAATAACTGCATGTTAAATTCTTTACTAAATTACTACAAAGAATTTCGCATTATTAAGGAGGACTTGTTTTCGATTTGTTCCTTTTTTCCCTTTAAAACCATTTCTGCCAAAATTTTTCCCATCACTTCAAAATGAGTAGAAATTGTAGTAATTCCGCTGGCTACCACTTTTTTCAAAGGAGTTTCATTATAAGAAATAATTCCAAAATCTGTTCCGAGTTTTAAATTTTGATCTCTCGCGCTTTCTATTACCCGAACCAAATCACGATCATTTGGTATAATGTACAAATCTCCTGCATTTATCTTTCTATTTGTAAATTCGGCAATAATTTCAGATTCAAAATTATGTGCCGCACAAAAATCTTCAAAACCCATTTTCATTCCTATTGGCTCTCGGAAACCTGGAAAAATCAAAATCAATTTCTGATATTTAGCCAAACGTTCTTTTCCCTTCTCTAATCCTTCAAAAATATCCTTTTGATGATTCTGATAAATTGCAGGATACGATTTTAAGTCAGCGTTTGTCTGATCCAGTATAATAACATCACCCACTGGTAGGGTTTTTATAGAGTCAACTATATCTTTTAAATTTGTTGGCATTAAAATGTATTTCGTATAATTCCCAACACTGTCATTAATCAGTTTCTGAAAAACAACATTATTAAAATGATGAAAGTAAATATCGACCTGAACATTTTTCCCAATATTGTTTAAAAAGGAGTTATAAATATCTTCTTTGAAAATATTCAATTCATCAAATAACAAAAAAATCTTCTGCTTAATCGTGATTTCTACACTCTTAACGTAGTATCCTTTTCCGGGAATAGCATAAATAATACCTCTTTTTTTGAGTTCTTCGTATCCTAACAAAACGGTATCTCGGGATAATGAAAATGCCAGACAAACTTTATTTACAGAGGGCAATCTGTCTCCTTTAACCAGTTTTTCGTCTTCAATTGCTTTTTCTATTGAAAGAATAATCTGCTTATATTTTGGCAGACCAATGTTGTTTTGAATCGAAATTATGTTCATATAAAATAAAGGTCTTTTAAAATTTATACAAAAACTGGTAGGTACCGGTATGCAAAAATAAAGAATGTTTTTATTTTTGACTTTCATTTTTCTAAAATTTTAATGAAAACAATGAACAAATCACATAGTAACGCAACTTCTAATGCCGATTTTTCTGATTTCGAATCAGATATTGAAAAAATTCGTTCTTTCGAATTATCGAATAAAAACGGAATGAGGGTTCAGGCTTTAAATTACGGTGCAACTATTAGTTCCATTCAGATTCCAATTTCTGAAGGTAAAATTGTTGATGTTGTTTTGGGATTTGACTCTCCAAAGTCTTATTTAGAATCTTATAATTTACCAAGCGCTCCTTATTTTGGAACAACGGTTGGGCGTTATGCGGGGCGAATTCACAATGGACTTTTTTCTTTAAATGGAAAAACATACCAATTAACAAAAAACAATAACGGAAACTCTTTACACGGCGGAAATATTGGTTTTGGAAAAAAAATATGGAATGTTACCAATCAAACTTCTAATGAAAATCCGTCGATAACATTTAGTCTTTTAAGTGAAGATCTTAATGAAAATTATCCTGGAGAATTACAAGTTGACTTAACTTACACGTTGACAGAAGATAATGAGCTGAAATTAACTTATAAAGCAATTTCAACAGAAGATACTATTATAAATTTAACGCATCATAGTTATTTTAATCTTGATGGTCACGATGGCAGTGTTCTGGATCAAAAAGTTTTTATTGATGCCGAAAAAATGCTGGAAACTAATCAAGAGAATATCCCAACTGGAAAATTTATTGATCTCAGCAACCATGAATTTGATTTTAGAACTGAAAAAAAATGCCCGGCTTCGATTGACAACTCTTTTGTTGTCAATAAAACCAATAATCCCTCAGCATCTTTATTTAGTTCAAAAAACAATTTAAAAATGAACGTTTATACGGATCAGCCAAGTGTACATATATATGTAGGCGGTAATTGTTTTGACATTTTAAAAGGAAAAAACGAAACTGCTTATCATAAAACGAGCGGGATTTGCTTTGAAACTCAAAATTTTCCAGATGCTCCCAACCAAGCGCATTTTCCTAATTCAGTTTTAAGAAAAGGTGAAACATATAATCAAGAAACCGTTTATAAATTTGAAATTTTAAACTAAAAACGGTAAACTAATTACAGTATAATGAATGACATTTTAATACAAAACACTACTGCTTTTTTCGAAAAATCTTTTGGGACTAAACCAGAAAAAATAGTACTTTCTCCAGGAAGAATCAACATTATTGGCGAACATATTGACTATAATGATGGTTATGTTTTACCTGCAGCAATTGACAAAGTAATTTGCTTTGCTTTGGAAAAAAACAATTCTAAAAAATCAAAAATAATTGCCATCGACTTAAACGAGCAATTTGAAATTGATTTAACTCAGGAAGTAAAATTAAGCGATATTGTCTGGACAAATTATATTCGAGGCGTTATTAAACAATTGCAGGATAATGGCTTTTCCTTTGAAGGTTTCAATTGTGTTTTCAGCAGTAATATTCCTGTTGGTTCGGGATTATCATCATCTGCCGCTTTAGAATGTGGAATGATTTTCGGAATTCAACAGCTTTTCGATTTAAAAATTGAAAAAGTAGATATAGCATTATTAGGACAAAAGGCTGAACACTGGGTGGGAATTAACTGCGGTATAATGGATCAATTTTCGAGTGTGCTTGGTCTTGAAAACAAAGTTATTCAATTAGACTGCAATACATTAGACTATCATTATCATAATGCTGATTTTAAAGATTATTCTTTGGTTTTATTTGACAGTAATGTTAAACATTCTCTTTTTACATCTGAGTACAATACCCGCAGAATAGAATGTGAGCAGGGATTATCAATAATTAAAAGTCATTTTCCTGAGGTAAAAAGTTTTAGAAATTGTACTGAGGAACAACTTTTAAGTATTCAAGACAAAATGGATGAAACTGTTTTTAAAAGAGTTCATTATGTGGTAAAAGAAATTAATCGTGTTATAAAAGCCTGCGAAGCGCTGGACAAAGGAAATATAGAAGAATTAGGACAATTGCTCTTTGAAACACATTATGGTTTATCTCAGGAATACGAAGTAAGCTGTGCCGAATTGGATATGCTTGTTGATACTGCAAAAGCAGACAATACTATCATTGGTTCTCGCTTAATGGGCGGCGGTTTTGGCGGGTGCACCATTAATTTAATTAAAAAAGGTCATGAAAATGAGGTAAAAAGTAAGTTTTCAAATCTTTATTTAAATACATTTGGGATTGAATTAAAATTTTACGACGTAAAAATCTCAAACGGAACAACATTACTTTAAATACCACACCGAAAAAATGAAAAATTTTGACATTAACGAAGATCCTCACAGACGTTTTAATCCTTTACTCAATGAATGGGTTTTAGTTTCACCTCATCGAGCGAAACGTCCTTGGCAGGGTCAAAACGAAACCATTTCGACTGAGAAACTTCCTAAACACGACCCAACTTGTTATTTGTGTCCGGGAAATGTTCGTGCAAACGGCGTAAGTAATCCTGCATACAAAAACAGTTTTGTATTCGACAATGATTTTGCTGCTTTAAAACAAGATGAGATCATTTTTGAAGAAGATATTAAGCATACCTTTTTTAAGGCAGAACCTGAACAAGGAATTTCGAGAGTGGTTTGTTTTTCACCAAGACACGACTTGACGCTTCCTGAAATGGAAGTTGCCGATATTGAAAACATTATTAAAACTTGGCAAAAAGAATATGCTGATCTAGGAAGTATTAAATACATTAACCACGTTCAGATTTTTGAAAATAAAGGAAGCGTTATGGGATGCAGCAACCCGCATCCGCATGGGCAGATCTGGGCGCAGTCATCATTGCCTACTCAGGTTGAAAAAACGCACAAAAGCTTAAAAGCGTATTACGACAAAAATCAAAGAACACTGCTTGAAGATTATGTGAAGGCTGAATTGAGAGTTGACAGTCGAATTGTAATCGAAAACGACCATTTTGTTGCATTAGTTCCGTTTTGGGCAATCTGGCCTTATGAAACTATGATTGTGAGCAAAAATCCAATTAGCAAAATCACCGATTTTAATGCCGAAGAAGTTACCGCTTATGCCAAAATTTTAAAGCAGCTTACCATTAAATACGATAATTTATTCAGCACATCATTTCCTTATTCTTCAGGAATTCATCAAGCGCCAACAGATAATTTTGATCATCCAGAATGGCATTTTCACATGCATTTTTATCCACCGCTGCTTCGCTCAGCAACTGTAAAAAAATTCATGGTCGGCTATGAAATGATGGGAGAATCGCAAAGAGATATTACACCAGAAAAAAGTGCTGAAATTTTAAGACAACAATCAGACGTTCATTATAAATAAAAATTGGCTGAATTTTTCTTATAAAATAAGTATTGGATCGAAAATTTAACATAATAATTTATTTATAAATGTAAATAATACATTTACAATGGTAGATATATAACTTTTTATTTTAAATTTGGCTTCCGTTCTTTTTTTTGTAAAAAAATAACAGAATAAAAACACATTTTTCATTTTTTAAACAAATTAAACCACAAAAAACAATCGCTATACTAATTATCTAATATACCATTATCAATGAACCAGAACCTCGCTCTTGCAGATTATGCAGTATTTATTATCTATTTTCTCGTAGTATCTATCTATGGATATACGATTTATCGCAAACGCGAAAAAAACGAACACGATGCCAAGGCTTATTTCCTTGCCGAAGGAACACTTACTTGGTGGGCAATTGGAGCTTCATTAATTGCATCAAACATTTCGGCTGAACAATTTATCGGAATGAGCGGTGAAGGTTTCTTCTTAGGAATTGCGGTTGCTGCTTATGAATGGATTGCTGCTATTGCCTTGATTATTGTTGCAGTTTGGTTTATTCCTGTATATCTTAAGAATAAGATTTACACGATGCCTCAGTTCTTAAAAACACGTTACAATGAATCGACGGCTTTAATCATGGCAGTTTTCTGGTTGTTTTTATATGTATTTGTAAACCTTACTTCTATTTTATATTTAGGAGCAGTTGCCATTAATGGTCTTGCTGGCGGAGAATATCTTCATGCCATTATGATAGGCTTAGCTGTTTTTGCATTAATTATCTCTTTAGGAGGAATGAAAGTTGTTGCTTATACCGATGTAATTCAGGTAGCGGTTTTAATCATTGGAGGTTTAGTTACAACTTATATTGCTTTGACTGTAGTATCTGATCATTTTGGTTTTGGAAAAGATGCTCTTGCAGGTTTCAATCTATTAATGGAAAAAGCACCTGAACATTTCAAAATGATAATTGAAAGACCTACTGCTGCTTCATCTCAACTTGAAATTGATAAATATTTAACTTTCCCTGGTTTAATGTCTTACTTAGCAGGTATCTGGATTATCAACCTTAACTATTGGGGATGTAACCAATATATCACGCAAAGAGCTTTAGGTGCCGATTTACAAACTGCACGTAATGGTATTTTGTTTGCAGGATTCTTAAAGTTATTAATGCCTTTAATCGTTATGTTACCTGGAATTGCTGCTTACGTTTTATATCAAAATGGCGGCTTACCACAATTGATTGGCGGAAAAGACGGAGCTTACTCGGCAATGTTAACTTTCCTCCCAACAGGTTTAAAAGGATTATCTGTTGCTGCATTAACTGCTGCTATCGTAGCATCATTAGCTGGTAAAGTAAATAGTATTTCGACAATCTATACTTTAGACGTTCATAAAAAATACATTCAAAAAAATGCGAGTGACAGACACCAAGTAAATATCGGAAGATATGCTGTTTTTGCGGCTATGCTTTTAGCTGTATTATTTACATGGAATGACATATTAGGAATTGGCGGTGTTGGCGGATTTACTTATATTCAAAAATACACAGGATTCATCAGCCCTGGAGTTTTTGCGATGTTCTTCCTTGGAATGTTCTGGAAAAGAACAACTGGAACTGCAGCAATTGTGGGTGTAATTTTAGGATTTGTATTATCTGTTTTATTCAATGAATATGCTCCAATGCTTTTCGGAAATGAAACCTTATTATATACTGCTTATTCTAATGGAAAAGGCGCATTCGAAATTCCGTTCCATATTTGTATGGGATTATCATTCTTCTTTACAATGCTGGCAATGATTGCAATCAGTTTTGCTGGGCCTAAAGTAAACCCTAAAGCATTTGAAATTGATTCTGAAATGTTTAAAGTTAAACCACAAACTACTGTGTTAATCGTAATTACTTTATTGATTATTGTAGCATTATATGTGAAGTTCTGGTAACAAAATTTTACAAATACTATTTAATAAAAAAGAGGATTCTAAATTTAGAATCCTCTTTTTTATTACAGTGCAACAATAGAAAAAACCAGATTATTCCGAGCTTTGTTCTTTTTGCATATTTAGTAAATATGCCATATTTGCAATTACGTGATCGTGTTTCTTGACAAACGAATTTTCTTCATTCCAAACATAACCCGCCAAAACAGCGCATATTTTTTCTTTTACTTCAGGATTTTCCGGCTGATGGAAAAATAAAGTCTGCAAATTTCCGGTGTACCATTCTTGTACATATGTTGTGAAAACTGCAATTCCTCGTTTCATATATTGCGTAAACTCAACTTCCCAATCAACAGGAGTTCCTTGTGCTTCTTTCAAATATAATTTTGCCGCCAGCATTCCAGATTCAGTTGCAAAAGCTACACCTGATGAGAAAACAGGATCTAAAAATTCTGAACTGTTTCCCGTTAAAGCAAAACCATCGCCGTACATTCTTTTTACAGCTCTAGAATAATTCTCCAATTTTACAGGCTCAAACAAAAATTCAGTTCCTTGAAATCTTTTAATATAAAAGTCCGATAGCTGAATAGCATTTTTCAAAGCCTCGGCATTATCTTTATTCTCAGAAAGAGAATTGATAAAATCTGTTGGGCCAACAACTCCTAAACTCGTGTTTCCGTTAGAAAACGGAATTACCCATAACCAAACTTGAGTTTCTAGAATATCAAATGAAATTTGAGTTCCTTCTTCCCCTTCTTCTCTATTAATATCTTTTACGTGTGTAAATATTGAGGAATGCGGATCTAATTTTGAAGGCGTATCCAAATCTAAAAGTCTTGGTAAAACACGTCCATAACCGCTTGAGTCGATAATAAACTTCGCGTGAATTTCTTTTAAATTCCCATCCTTATCTTTTACAATAGTTTTAGAATTTTTCCCTTCAAAAGAAACTTCCAAAACCTCTGTTTCAAATTCCAGATCAACACCTTTACGAATGACTTCCTGAGCCATTGTATTATCAAAATCAGCACGCGGAACCTGCCAGGTCCAATCCCAGCCTTCTCCAAATTTCTTACTGAAATCAAAAACACAAATTTCTTCACCTCTTATAAAACGAGCTCCCAGCTTCTTTTCAAAATTCATTGCATTAAGAGCGTCAAGCAATTCTGCCTCAGCAAAATGATCCATTACTCTAGGAATTAAGCTTTCGCCAACAACAAGTCTCGGAAACCTTTGTTTTTCAACAACTTTTACCTTAACATTGTTTTTATGAAGATACGATGCCGATACGCATCCAGAGGGTCCGGCGCCTATCACTAAAACATCTACAAACTCCTTTGTCATAATAAAAATATTATCAATTATTACCTTACATTTGCCATCATCAAAATAACTACATTTATTTTGATTAATAAAATTAAATTAGCACAATCAAAACCGATTTAATGAATACAATTAATGAATATTTAAGTTTAGCAGAATTCGAATCTATTATATTTGGAAATAATAAAGTTGCAATCAGCGATGTCGTTCTAAACCGAGTAAATGAAAGCTTTAATTTCCTAAAAGAATTTTCTGGAAACAAAGTAATTTACGGCGTAAATACTGGCTTTGGTCCAATGGCGCAATATAGAATTAAAGAATCTGATCAAATTCAGCTTCAATATAATTTAATCCGAAGCCACTCATCTGGAACCGGAAAACCTTTAAGTCCAATTTGTGCAAAAGCAGCAATTCTAGCACGATTAAATACACTTTCATTAGGAAACTCAGGCGTTCATCCGTCAGTAATCAACCTAATGTCTGAACTTATTAATAGAGATATTACGCCATTAATCTTCGAACACGGCGGTGTTGGTGCCAGCGGTGACTTAGTACAATTATCACATTTAGCTTTAGTTTTAATTGGTGAAGGCGAAGTTTTTTACAAAGGCGAAAGAAGACCAACTCCAGAAGTTTTTGAAATTGAAGGCTTAAAACCAATTCAAGTAGAAATTAGAGAAGGTTTAGCATTAATCAACGGAACTTCGGTTATGACCGGAATTGGTGTTGTAAATGTATATCACGCTAAAAAATTATTAGATTGGTCATTAAAATCTTCATGCGCGATCAACGAACTAGTTCAGGCTTATGACGATCATTTCTCAGAAGAATTAAACCAAACAAAACGTCATAAAGGACAACAGGAAGTGGCGGCGAAAATGCGTCAAAATCTTTCAGACAGTACTTTAATTCGCAAAAGAGAAGACCATTTATATTCTGGTGAAAATACCGAAGAAATCTTCAAAGAAAAAGTACAGGAATACTATTCATTAAGATGCGTTCCTCAAATTCTTGGGCCGGTTTTAGAAACCATAAATAACGTTGCTTCAATTCTAGAAGACGAATTTAACTCGGCAAACGATAACCCAATTATCGACGTAAAAAATAAACACGTTTACCACGGAGGAAATTTCCACGGAGATTATATTTCGCTTGAAATGGACAAATTGAAAATCGTTATTACAAAATTAACGATGCTCGCAGAACGTCAATTGAATTATTTATTGAATTCAAAAATCAACGAATTGCTGCCTCCATTTGTAAATTTAGGAACATTAGGATTTAATTTCGGAATGCAGGGTGTACAGTTTACTGCAACCTCAACAACTGCCGAAAGTCAAATGTTATCCAACCCAATGTACGTGCACAGTATTCCGAACAACAACGATAATCAGGATATTGTAAGTATGGGAACCAACTCAGCTGTTATTACCTCAAAAGTGATCGAAAATGCTTTTGAAGTTTTGGCTATCGAAATGATTACCATTGTTCAGGCAATTGATTATTTAGAACAAAAAGATAAAATCTCATCGGTTTCTAAAAAATGGTACGATGAAATTCGAAACATAATTCCTACTTTTAAAGAAGATCAGGTGATGTATCCTTTCGTTCAAAAAGTAAAAGATCATTTGATCAACAATTAAAACTTGTTTTACAGTATTAATATTGAATCTTAAAATCATGAAAAAACCATTTATTTTTTTGTTGCTCGTATTTATTCAAGTTGTTAATAGTCAAGAATTGGCATTAGTTAAAAAGAATTCAAAAATTGGATATATCTCTAAAGACGGATCTTTTAAAATTGAACCGCAGTACAAATCTGCTAAAAGTTTCTCTGAAGGTTTGGCCGCAGTAGAAAATGGCGGAAAATGGGGTTTTATTGATGCAAAAGGAGAATGGGTAATTCCGGCTGATTTTAAAGATGCTAAAGATTTTAACGACGGAATTGCTATAGTGCAAAAAGATAAGCAATGGGTTTATATTGATAAAAAAGGGGAAATTCAAAAAAATCCTGCATCAGATAAATTATTCGATTTTAATAATGGTGTTGCTTTTTTCAGACAAAACAATAAAGTTGGACTGATCAACAATAAAATGGCAATTGTTTTAGAACCAAAATACGATCAGATCAAACCTTTTGAAAATGGTTTTGCAAGAGTGGAACTGAATAAAAACTGGGGAATTATAAATGCTGAAGGAAAAGAAGTAGTTGAGCCGGCTTACGCCGAAATTGGAAACTATTTTAAAAACACAACTTGGGCTAGAAAAGACAAAACTTTTGGACTTGTAAGCGCTGGTAAATTTATTCCAGTTGATGGAGCCGAAAAAATTTGGGATTTTGAAACACAAGATTTGACGTTTGCTAAAAAGAATGGAAAAATTGGATACATTGACTTAAAAGGAAACTGGACCATTTTACCGATATATGATAAAGGAAAAGCTTTTTCTAAAAATTTAGCACCCGTTTTAGTTGGAAAAAAATGGGGATACATTAATCCAAAAGCAGAATTTGTAATTGAGCCAACTTATAACGATGCCGAAGTTTTTAGTGCAAATGGTTTAGCTCCAGTTAAAGAAAGCAATTGGGGATTTATTAATGAATCTGGAAAACTGATTATTCCAACCCAATATGGCATTACTGCAAATGCAATTATTGCCATGTTTACCCAACAAGATAAAGGTTTTATAGATGGCGTTGCAAGAGTAAAAAACGAAGGAAAATGGGGTTTTCTTAAACCAGACGGAACAGTATTAAGCAATCAATGGTTTGAAAATGCTGAACTATTTTCAAAATCTGCAGAAAAACCTCAGCCAGTTGCAGCTCCCGCTGAAGCTCCAAAACAAGAAACAAAAACAACAAAACCTGCTGCTAAATCGACACCGAAACCAGCAGCTAAGAAAAAGAAATAAATTTCACTTATGAAATGTGTATTAGTAACAGGCGGTTCTAGAGGAATTGGAAGTGCTATTTGTAAAAAATTAGCTGTTGAATCTAATTATCATATTCTGATCAATTACCATTCAAACAAAACTGCTGCTGAAGCAACACTTCAGGAAATACAAAAATTAGGAGCAACAGGAGAAATCTTAGGTTTTGATGTTGCTAATTTTGAACAAGTACAAGATGTTTTAACAAAATGGCAGGAAACTAATCCTGAAGCTATTGTAGAGGCTATTGTAAACAACGCCGGAATTACAAAAGATGGTCTTTTTATGTGGATGACTCCCGAAGACTGGAACGGTGTTGTAAACACAAGTTTAAACGGATTTTTTAATGTAACGCAGTTTTTCATTCAAAAAATGCTGCGTAATAAATATGGCCGAATCGTAAATATGGTTTCGGTTTCTGGTGTAAAAGGAACAGCAGGACAAACCAATTATTCTGCAGCAAAAGGTGCAATTGTTGCTGCCACAAAAGCATTGGCACAAGAAGTAGCAAAACGTAACATTACCGTAAATGCTGTTGCGCCGGGATTCATTAGAACTGACATGACGAGCGAACTGGACGAGAAAGAATTATTAAAACTAATTCCTGTAAATCGTTTTGGCGAGGCTGAAGAAGTAGCAGATTTGGTAAGCTTTTTGATTTCAAAAAAATCAAGTTATATTACCGGCGAAATTATCAATATAAACGGAGGGATATATTCTTAAAAAATTACTTTGAAAGACGATGAATAAGAGAGTTGTAATTACTGGAATGGGAATTTATTCTTGTATCGGAACTTCTTTAGATGAAGTGAAGGAATCATTATATAACGGAAAATCAGGTATTCAATTTGATTCTGACCGAAAAGAGTTTGGTTTTCAATCAGCCTTAACAGGAATGGTTCCGAAAGCTGATTTAAAAAATTTATTGACACGCAGACAACGTATGAGCATTGGTGAAGAAACCGAATATGCTTATATGGCGACTATCGAAGCATTGAAAAATGCTAATATTGACGATGCTTTTTTTGAGAATCGCGAGGTTGGAATTATGTACGGAAATGACAGCGTTTCTAAAGCTGTTATTGATGCGACAGATATTGTTCGAGAGAAAAAAGATACCGCTTTAATTGGTTCTGGAGCTATTTTTAAATCGATGAATTCTACTGTTACAATGAATCTTTCAACGATTTTTAAACTGCGAGGCATTAATTTAACTGTTAGTGCAGCTTGTGCGAGCGGTTCACATTCTATCGGACTTGCTTATTTTTTAATAAAAAGCGGTTTTCAAGATATTATTATTACCGGCGGCGCACAAGAAATTAATAAATATGCCATGAGCAGTTTTGATGGATTAGGCGTTTTTTCGAATAGAGAAAATGATCCCGAAAAAGCTTCAAGACCTTTCGACAAAGATCGCGACGGATTAATTCCAAGCGGAGGCGGCGCAACTTTAATTCTAGAAAGTTACGAATCTGCAATTGCACGCGGCGCAAACATTATTGCCGAAGTTTCGGGTTACGGTTTTTCATCAAACGGCGGACATATTTCAACTCCAAATGTCGAAGGACCTGCCACAGCAATGCAAAGAGCTCTTGACGACGCAAAACTAAAAGCATCAGATATTGAGTATATCAATGCGCACGCAACTTCAACTCCCGTTGGAGATGCAAATGAAGCTAAAGCTATCTTTGAAGTTTTTGGTGAGAAAAACCCATATGTAAGTTCTACAAAATCAATGACAGGTCACGAATGCTGGATGGCTGGAGCAAGTGAAGTCATTTATTCTATCATAATGATGCAGCACGATTTTATTGCGCCAAACATCAATTTAGACAACCCTGATGAAGATGCTTCTAAATTAAATTTAGTTAAAACTACGTTAAACAAAAAATTTGACATATTTTTGTCCAATTCTTTCGGTTTCGGAGGAACCAACTCAGCGTTGGTGGTTAAAAAGTTTAAATTAAACAATGAATAAAGAAGAGATTATAGCAAGAATTAATGGTTTTTTAGTTGATGAATTTGAAGTTGACAATGACGACATTGAACCAAATGCTAATTTAAAAGATACACTTGGGTTAGACAGTCTGGATTATGTTGATTTAGTAGTTTCGATAGAATCTAACTTTGGTGTAAAACTAGTGGAGGCAGATTTTGTTGGAATTTCTGATTTTCAAAGTTTCTACGACCTTATTGAAACCAAATTAAAAGCCAAAACAGCTTAATGAGTCAATGGGATGGCAAATCAAAAGGAACTGTTTTAGGCTATAGAATATTCGTTTTTTTAATACAAAAAGCGGGTATAAAGTCTGCTTATGTCCTGCTTTATTTTGTTGCCTCTTATTACTTTCTGTTTTTAAGAAAAAGCAATCGTGCTATTTTTTATTACTTTAAAGAAAGACTCAACTATTCCTATTTCCAATCAAAAAAAATGGTTTTCAAAAGTTACTATACTTTTGGACAGACCATCATTGATAAAATTTCCATTTCGGCAGGAATGCGAAACAAATTCACCTATGAATTTGACGGAATCGAAACGCTGAAAAAACTTTTAGCCGAAAAAAAAGGCGGTGTTTTAATTAGCGCTCATGTTGGAAATTTTGAAATCGCAGAGCATTTTCTAGGTGACATCGATCTTAATTTTCAAATCAATTTAGTCACAACAGACTTAGAACATTCTGCTATTAAAAACTATCTAGCCAGCGTTACCCAAAAACCAACAGTAAAATTCATCATCATCAAAGACGATTTGTCTCATATTTTTGAGATTAATGCTGCTTTAGCCAATAATGAATTAGTCTGTTTTACCGGAGATCGCTACTTTGAAGGAACAAAATCACTTCCAGAAAACATTTTAGGCAAAGAAGCCAGCTTTCCAGCAGGACCTTTTTTAATCGCTTCGAGATTAAAAGTTCCCGTTGTATTTGTTTATGTTATGAAAGAACCAAATCTGCATTATCATTTATACGCAAGAGAAGCCACAGTTAAACATCGTGACGAAAAAGCACTCTTGAAAGAGTATGTAACCAGCGTAGAAAATATCTTAAAAAAATATCCGCTTCAATGGTTTAATTATTTCGATTTTTGGAATGATTTACCATAATTGGTAAAAAATAACGCAGGTTTTTTCTCATTTTTGTCATTTCGACGAAGGAGACTCGAGCGAAAGTGAACAGGCGAAGCAAATCTCCACTAGAAGCTCTAAAAAGATTGGCTTATAAGAACGGAGCTACTTACGAAGATTTCTCCTTCGTCGAAATGACAAACTGTGCTTTAAAGTGTTCTGCGAGATTAAAACCCCGTCATAAATCCACATCCAAAAAAACTTATAAAACGAAACATTAAACAAGAAAATTCGTTTAAATAAATTTGCCTATTTTTGTTCGCAACCATAGCCAATCAACCCAAATGAAAAAAGTTCTCGTTATTTATTATACTCAATCCGGACAATTAGAAAGCATTGCACAAAACATTGCAAAACCATTTTTAGATTCAGAGGAAATAGATGTAACTTTTTACCAAATACAATTAGAAAAACCTTTTCCTTTTCCTTGGAATAAGGATTCATTCTTTGATGCCTTTCCAGAATCATTTTTACAGATTCCAACCGCTCTAAAACCAGTTCCAGAAGATATTTTAAATACGAAATTCGACTTGGTGCTTTTAAACTATCAAGTTTGGTATTTATCGCCTTCCATTCCTATTAACTCTTTTTTGAAAAGCGGCGAAGCAAAAAAAATTCTAAACAATACACCCGTAATCACCATCAGCGGTTCACGAAATATGTGGATAATGGCGCAGGAAAAAATCAAAACCCTGCTTAAAGAAGCCAATGCACAATTAGTAGGAAACGTTGCTCTAGTAGATCGTGTTGGAAACCTAATCAGCGTTATTACAATCGTAGAATGGATGTTCTCTGGCGTTAAGAAAAAGTACTTAGGTATTTTTCCGCTTCCAGGAGTTTCAGAAAAAGACATTCAGGAATCTCCAAAGTTTGGAGAAATAATACTTACAGATCTAAAAACGAACAGTTTGAATGATCTACAACCAAAATTAGTCGCAAATGGCGCCGTAAAAATCAGTCCCTATTTAGTGACCGTAGACAAAACCGCCAATAAAATTTTTAATAAATGGTCAAACCTCATTTATAAAAATCAAAAAAACCGAAAACTGCTTCTAAAAGTATTTAATGTTTATTTATTCCTTGCGATTTGGTTAATCTCGCCAATAGTGTATATATTGCACCTTATTTCCTACCCATTTAAGTTAAAAACCATAAAAAGAGAAACTCAATATTATCAAGGAGTTTAGCATACTAAATTAGATTATGTTTGAAGTATATATCACTAAAGCTGCAAAATATTTGCCAAACGACGCTGTTTCGAATGATGAAATGGAAGCCTATTTAGGCCTTATCAACGATACTGCCTCAAAAGCAAGACGTATTATTTTGCGCAACAACAAAATTACAAGCCGTTATTACGCTGTTGATAAAACAGGAAAAAGTACACACAGTAATGCCGAATTAACACGAAATGCTATTTTACCGTTGTTCGACGAAAACTTTACCTCTCAGGATCTAGAAGTACTTTCGTGCGGAACCTCAACTCCTGATATATTCCTGCCTTCGCACGCTGCGATGGTTCATGGTCTCTTAAAAAACAAATCGGTAGAACTAAACTCTTCAACAGGAGTTTGCTGTGCCGGAATGAATTCATTAAAATTTGGTTTTCTTTCTATAAAATCTGGAAATTCAAAAAATGCAATCTGCACAGGATCAGAAAAAGTTTCGACCTGGCTGAATGCCCAAAAATACAATCACGAAGCCGAAAATTTAAAAAGTCTGGAAGAGCAGCCCATTATTGCTTTCAAAAAAGACTTTTTAAGATGGATGCTGTCTGACGGTGCCGGCGCTTTTTTATTAGAAAATAAACCAAGAGGTCCGATTTCTCTAAAAATAGAATGGATGGAAGCTTTTTCGTATGCTTACGAACTAGAAACATGCATGTATGCAGGAGGTGATAAACTAGAAAACGGCGAAATCAAATCATGGAGCGATTACGCACCAGAACAATGGTTGAACGAATCTGTTTTTGCCATCAAACAAGATGTAAAATTACTGGACGAATTTATCCTTTCTAAAGGCGCAGAAAGCATGAAAGATGCCATGGATAAAAACAATATTAAATCTGACGATATTACTTATTTTATTCCTCACGTTTCTTCTAACTTTTTTGTTGAAGGATTAAAAAAAGGATTAAACGAAAGAGGTATCGGAATGAATGATGATAAATGGTTCATGAATCTTTCTAGAGTGGGTAACGTAGGTTCGGCCTCCATATATTTAGCTTTAGAAGAATTAATGAATTCAGGAAACTTGAAAAAAGGAGACAAAATTCTTTTATCAGTTCCAGAAAGCGGAAGATTCTCTTTTGCCTACGCTTATTTAACAGTTTGCTAATGGAAACAACAGCACTTTTAGAAAAAGAAACGGTCGAAAATTTATTGCCTCAAAAGTTTCCTTTTGTAATGGTTGATGCTATGTATTCTTATACCGAAACTTCTTTGATTTCGGGTTTAACAATTCAGAACAATAACATTTTTACCGAAAACAATATTTTTCTAGAAGCGGGTTTAATTGAGCACATGGCGCAATCTGTTGCCTTGCATACTGGTTATCAGTTTTTTTTAAGAAACGAAACTGCGCCGACTGGATATATTGGTTCCATTAAAGAAATTGAAATTAAAAAACTGCCACAGATTAACGATTCTATTCAATCTGAAGTTACCATTTTACAAGAATTTGCAGGTATCACTTTAGTGAATATTGTTACCAAATTAAATAATGAAGAAATTGCAAACGGGCAAATGAAAACCGTTTTAGCCAAATAATATAAAAATTGAATACTGGAGTTGACATACAAAATTATCTGCCGCACCGAGCACCAATGCTTATGGTAGATTTAATTTTGGATATAGATGCCAACTTTGTAGAAACCACTTTTTTGATAAAAGAAGACAATATTTTTGTTGCCAATACTATTTTTACTGAAGCCGGTTTAATCGAAAATACAGCACAAACCTGCTCTGCAATTGTAGGGAAAAAATATTTTTTTGAAGAGGACGGAACAGAAAATGAAAACGTAAATGTAATTGGATTTATCAGCGCTTTAAAAAATGCAAAAATTCATTTACTGCCAAAAGCAGGCAGCACTATAATTACCAGAGCAAATTTAATTTCGAAATTTGCCGGCGACGATTATACTTTATGCACAATGAGCTGCAAAAGTTTACTCGGCGAACAACTGCTCTTAGAATGCGAAATTAATTTATTCATTCAAAAAACAATTTCGGTTCCAGAATAAATCCCAATAGAAACGATAAATGTCATGGAAAAAGAAAATGTACCACAAGATAAAAGTAACTTAACCAAAAACAATGTTAAAGAGCTTTTATACGCGACTGATGAAAACGGCGATTATACCACAACCTTAAGTACAGGATGGGAACCCAAAACAATTGCATTATCAAATTCTATCGAAGAAATAAACGAACGTATTGCCGAAGCAAAACAACAAGTTAAAACTGGCGAAGTAAGTCCGATTTCTTATTATATGGAACTCAATAAAATGGATCTTACCATTTTGTCAAGCTACGTGGGAATGTGGAAATGGCGTGTAAAAAGACATTTTAAACCTGCGGTTTTTGCCAAATTAAGCGATTCTATTTTGAAAAAATATGCTGATGCTTTTAGTATTTCAGTATCCGAATTAAAAAACTTTAAAACAGATTAATGCAAGTCACTTTTACACATCACCAATCTGCTCACTGTGAAAATGGAGTAGCATCGAATCTGTTAAAAAACAACGGACTCAACATAAGCGAACCAATGGTTTTTGGTATCGGTTCAGGACTTTTTTTTGTGTATTTACCTTTTATAAAAGTCAATTACGCACCAGCAATCAGCTATAGAACTTTACCGGGACAAATTTTTAATAAAGTAGCAACCCGTTTAAATCTTAAAATAAAAAGACAAAAATTTTCATCAACAGTAAACGCAAACAAAGCGCTTGATGAAAATTTAAAAAATAATATTCCAACCGGATTACAAGTCGGCGTTTATAATTTAAGTTATTTCCCTGACGAATACCGTTTTCATTTCAACGCGCACAATTTAGTCGTTTACGGAAAAACCGATAAAGACTATTTAATCAGCGATCCTGTTATGGAAACTGTGACCACTTTAACGCACGATGAATTAGATAAAGTACGTTTTGCAAAAGGAGCTTTTGCACCACGCGGACAAATGTATTATCCAATTCAAATTCCAAGTAAAGTCGATTTAAAAAGCGCCATCATTAAAGGAATAAAAAACACTTGCAGAGATATGCTTGCGCCAATGCCAATTGTGGGCGTTCGCGGAATCAAATTTGTATCTAAGCAAATTAGAAAATGGCCTGTAAAACACGGTACCAAAAAAGCCAATCACTATTTGGCACAAATGGTTCGTATGCAGGAAGAAATTGGAACCGGCGGCGGAGGTTTCCGTTTTATTTATGCCGCATTTTTACAAGAAGCTTCTGTTATTTTAAACAATGAAGAACTTAAAGAACTTTCTAAAGAAATGACAAAAATTGGTGATTCATGGCGAGATTTTGCCGTTGAAGCTTCACGAATTTATAAAAACAGAAGTGCCAAAGAAGACGCTTACAATACTATTGCCGACGAGCTTCTAGATATTGCCAATAGAGAAGAAATCTTTTTCAAAAAATTAAAAAAAGCCATCAGCTAAAATATTTTGCAATCTATAATTAAAATAGAATCTCTTTCGAAAAAGTACAAAGATGCCGACCAGTATTCTTTGAACAACGTTTCGCTGGCTATAAATGAAGGTGAAATTTTTGGTTTACTAGGTCCAAACGGCGCCGGAAAAACAACCTTAATTTCAATGCTATGCGGATTGGTAAAACCAACTTCGGGACATTTTATAATTGATGGTTTAAACTATGCCAATCATTCCTCAAAAATTAAAAAAATTATAGGCGTTGTTCCTCAGGAATATGCCTTATATCCTACTCTTACCGCAAGAGAAAATCTTCATTACTTTGGAAGTATGTACGGTTTAAAAGGTGCTGATTTAAAAGATAAAGTAATTGAAACTTTAGATCTTTTGGGTTTATTAAAATTTGCCGATAAACGAGTTGAAACTTTCTCTGGCGGAATGAAACGCCGTGTCAATTTAATTGCAGGAATTCTGCATAAACCAAAAGTTTTATTTCTAGACGAACCAACTGTTGGGGTTGATGTTCATTCTAAAAATGCCATTATAGAATATCTAAAAGTGTTGAACCAAAACGGAACAACTATTATTTATACCTCGCATCATTTGGCTGAAGCCGAAGATTTCTGCAGCAACATTGCTATTTTAGACCAAGGTCAAATTTATGCGCAAAACACACCTTCAATTTTAATTGAATCGACAAAAGATGCCCGAAATCTCGAAGACGTTTTTATTTCATTAACCGGTAAAGACTTGAGAGATGATATATAAAATTTGGATGTCAGTCGTAAAAGAATTTTTACTCCTTAAACGAGATTTAGGCGGGTTGATTATTCTATTTATAATGCCATTGGTTTTGGTCATTACCGTTACATTAATTCAGGACAGTACTTTTAAAAAAGTCAGCGATTCTAAAATTCCGATTCTTTTAGTCGATAATGATAAAGGTTCTGTATCAAAAACCGTTTTTGACAATTTAGAAAAAAGCGATTTATTCAGCGTTGTTACACAAATCGATAATAAAGCGATTACCGAAGATATTGCCCGAGAAAATGTTTACAAAGGAAAATTTCAACTGGCTATTGTAATTCCAAAAGATTTAAGTTCTGATTTACAAGCCAAAGTAGATCAAAATGTAGAAAAAATTGTCAGCAGTTTAGGCATGACTGATAGTACTTCAGCCGACGAACCTAAACGAATAATAAAAGAAAAGGAAGTAAAACTGTATTTTGATCCAGCGGTTCAAATGAGTTTCAAAAACGCGGTCATGAGTTCGATCGACAAAATGATTTCGCAAATCGAAACCAAATCTATTTACACCACTTTTCAGAATCAATTAGGAGGAAATGCCGACTTTGAGCAAAAAAGTTTCATTTCTTTCAAAGAAATAATTCCAAGAATTAACAACAAAGAAGTTCGTCCAAATTCTGTACAGCATAATGTTCCAGCGTGGACACTTTTCGCCATATTTTTTATTGTAATTCCGTTATCCATTAATATTGTAAAAGAAAAATCGCAGGGAACTTTCGTTCGATTAAGAACCAATCCCGTTTCCAATTTGGTTGTAATAATCGGAAAAACCATTACCTACTCGATCATCTGTATGATTCAGTTTTATATGATGGTTGCTGTTGCCGTATTTTTATTTCCATCCATCGGATTGCCTTCTTTAAACATCGAAGGCCATTTAGCATTAATGAGTGTCGTTGCCTTATTTTCAGGTTTCGCCGCCATTGGATTCGGAATTTTATTAGGAACCGTTGCCAGTACACAAGAACAATCGGCTCCCTTTGGCGCAACAAGCGTTATTATTCTCGCTGCAATTGGCGGAGTTTGGGTTCCTGTTTTTGCTATGCCAAAAATCATGCAGATCATTGCCAAATCATCACCTATGAATTGGGGATTAGAAGCTTTTTATGATGTTTTATTGCGCAGCGTTTCATTCCTGGAAATCATTCCAAAAATAAGTTTGTTATTTTTGTTCTTTATTATCACAACATCCATTGCCTTATTTTATGACAAAAAGAAAAGAACAGTTTAACGAAGCCACAGATTTAACCGTTTCTCACGAAATCAGAATTCGTTTTAACGAAACTGATCCGCTTGGAATCGTTTGGCACGGCAATTATATCACGTATTTTGAAGATGGACGCGAAGCGTTTGGTCGCGAACACGGACTAACTTATTTAGATATTGCAAAAACGGGTTATACAACGCCAATTGTAAAATCAAAATGCGAACATAAATTGTCTTTGCGCTACGGCGATGTTGTAACAATTGAAACAACGGTTGTAGACACGCCAGCCGCTAAAATGATTTACCGTTTTAAAATTATTGATGATAAAGGTGAAATAGCCTGCACTGGCGAAACCGTTCAGGTTTTTTTAGATGCAGCAGGTAATTTAATGCTGACAAATCCTCCTTTTTATGAAGAATGGAAAAGGAAAGTTGGGTTATTAAAGTAAAGTTTTAGCCACGAATTTCACGAATTAGCACAAATTAAAAAAATCTTTTTAAATCTGCTTAAATCAATATTAATCTGCGTGAAAGTTTAAAAATTGAAAATCATAAAATGTTAAAAGAAATATACATTACAGAAACCAACTGTATCACACCTTTAGGTTTTGATGTCGAATCAAATGTTGAGGCGATTCTTCGCGGCGATTCTGGAATTCAACTTCACAATGATATTTCTTTAATGCCAAATCCGTTTTATGCTTCAATTATTTCTGATGAAAAAATAAACAGTGCTTTTGCAAAATTCAGCACTG
The DNA here is from genome assembly GCF_044005885.1 of Flavobacterium sp. FlaQc-30. NCBI lineage: Bacteria > Pseudomonadati > Bacteroidota > Flavobacteriia > Flavobacteriales > Flavobacteriaceae > Flavobacterium > Flavobacterium sp. FlaQc-30. Next base: position 613,827 of record NZ_JBIPCO010000001.1, read on the forward strand.
AAACTAAATATTCTCGTTTAGAGAAAATAATGATTTTGGCTTTAGAGCCGATTATCAAAAACGCAGAAATCGAATTCAATTCAAAAACTGCCTTTATACTTTCAACAACAAAAGGAAATGTTACGGCTTTAAAAGACAATACTAGCGACAGTTTCAATAATGCACATTTAGATGTTTTAGCGAAAAACGTTGCAGATTTCTTCGGATTTACGACACAGCCAATTGTGGTTTCAAACGCCTGTGTTTCTGGAATTCTGGCAGTTTCAGTTGCCAAAAGAATGATTCAGTCTGAACTTTACGACAATATTTTTATTGTAGCAGGAGACGAAGTTTCAGAATTTGTTTTATCTGGTTTTAATGCTTTTCAAGCGATGAGCGATCTGCCTTGCAAACCGTATTCAAAAAACAGAACTGGAGTAAGTTTAGGCGAAGCAACAGCAGCCGTTTTAGTTTCGGTGGAAGCCAAAAAAGCTAAAATAAAAATAATTGGCGACAGTTCGATAAACGATGCCAATCATATTTCTGGACCGTCGAGAACCGGTGAAGGTTTGTTCAGAAGTATTCAGAATGCTTTAAAAGAAGCTAAAATTGAAACCGACAAATTAGATTATATTTCAGCACACGGAACTGCAACTCCGTTTAACGACGAAATGGAAGCTATTGCTTTAAATCGTTTAGGTTTGCAAAATGTTCCTATAAATAGTTTAAAAGGATTTTATGGTCATACATTAGGCGCTTCGGGATTATTGGAAACGGTAATTGCAATAGAATCTGCTAATAAAAATATGCTTTTTGAATCAAAAGGTTTTGATGAAATTGGGGTTAGCGAAGCTATCAATGTGATTGAAAAAAATGAAGAAGCTGATATTCAATATTTCTTGAAAACAGCTTCTGGATTTGGAGGTTGTAATACGGCTGTGGTTTTTGAAAAGATAAAACACCAATTACACTAATTTTCACGAATTAAATAGTGTAATTTTTAAGCCTAAAATAATTTGTGCCAATTCGTGAAATTCGTGTTTAAATTATAATAATGACTCAAAACAAAACCTACATACAATCCTATATCACAATCCAAAACAACGAAATTGTTTTGAACGGAACTTCTGTATTTAAAACTGAACCAACAGATTTTGCTGATTTCTCCAAACAAGCGTATCGTAATTTTGAAATGCAATATCCAAAGTTTTTCAAAATGGATGCTTTGAGTAAACTGGCTTTTTTAGGATCAGAATTGCTTTTGAGTCCGATTACCTCAACCGAGCAGGAAAATAATATTGCTTTGGTTTTAGCCAATAAATCGTCAAGTTTGGATACGGATGTAAAATATCAAGAATCTATTTCAGACAAAGAAAACTATTATCCGAGTCCAGCGGTTTTTGTTTATACACTGCCAAATATTTGTCTGGGCGAAATAAGTATCCGTCATCAGCTGAAAAGTGAGAATTCTTTCTTTATATTTGATGCCTTTAACACAGAATTCATGTCGAATTATTCGGATATTCTTTTGAATACGAATAAAGCAGATGTAGTTTTATGCGGCTGGGTAGAATATTTTAACGACAATTACAAAGCTTTTCTCTGCACTATAAGCAAAGAAGAAAGCGAAAAATATACAAACGAAACTATCAATACATTATACAATAAATAATCATGGAAGCATTAAAAGAAGAATTGAAAAACAAAATTATTACTACTCTAAACCTTGAAGATATCGCAGTAGAAGATATTGCTGATAACGATCCTTTGTTTGGAGATGGTTTAGGTTTGGACTCAATTGATGCACTTGAATTGATCGTGATTTTAGATAAAGATTACGGAATTAAATTAGTAGATCCGAAAGAAGGAAAAACAATTTTCCAGTCTATCGAAACTATGGCGGCTTATATCAGCGCTAACAGAACTAAATAAGACTTCTTTAGACTGACTTAGATTTTTAGACTTCTTAGACAAAAAACTGTCTCTATCTAGAAATCCAAAAATCTAAGCAAGTCTAAATTCTAATAATCTAAGCAAGTCTAAAAATCTAAGTCAGTCTAAAATGAAAGGTGTTGCAATAACAGGAATGGGAATTATCTCTTCGATCGGAAATTCGGTTGAAGAAAATTATCATTCGTTAATCGAAAATAAAATCGGGATTTCTCGTATCTCAAATATTTCTACAGTTCATGCAGATGTTATTAAAGTAGGTGAAATCAAAAAAACCAACGATGAGCTTATAAACGAACTGGGATTAAACAGCTATAATAATTTTTCGAGAACTGCTATGATTGGTACTTTGGCGGCAAAACAAGCTGTTGAAAATGCTGGAATCACCGCTATAAATGAATTTAGAACTGGACTTATTTCAGCTACTAGTGTAGGCGGAATGGACATGACAGAGACACATTATTACGATTATTTCGAAAAACCTGAATTGGTTAAATATATTACCTGTCACGACGGCGGTGATGTTGCTGAAAAAATTGCTGAAGAACTGGGTTTAAAAGGAATGGTTACAACCATAAGTACCGCTTGTTCCTCTGCAGCCAATTCAATTATGCTTGGTGCACGATTGATTAAAACTGGAAAGTTAGATCGTGTAATTGTTGGCGGTGCTGATGCTTTGGCAAAATTCACCATCAACGGATTTAAAACTCTGATGATTTTATCTGACGATTACAACAAACCTTTTGACAATAACAGGAAAGGGCTAAATCTTGGAGAAGCTGCTGCTTTTTTGGTTTTAGAATCGGATGAAATTGTTGCTAAACAAAATAAAAAAGTAATGGCAAGAGTTTCGGGCTACGGAAATGCAAATGACGCTTTTCACCAAACGGCTTCTTCAGAAAACGGAGACGGCGCTTTTCTAGCAATGAAAAAAGCATTTGAAGTTTCGGGTTTAAAACCTTCTGAAATAGATTATATCAACGTTCACGGAACTGCTACTCCAAATAACGATTTATCCGAAGGAAGAGCTTTACGCCGAATTTATGAAGAGGAAAATGTTCCCGATTTTAGTTCAACAAAACCATTTACAGGTCACACTTTAGCGGCTGCAGCGGCAATTGAAGCTGTTTACAGTGTTTTGGCTATTCAGAATAATGTCGTTTATCCGAATTTGAATTTTGAAACCCAAATGGAGGAATTCGATTTGACGCCGCAGACTACTTTAAAAAATAAAAATATCGAACACGTTTTATCTAACTCTTTTGGGTTTGGAGGAAATTGTTCAACTCTTATATTTTCAAAAAGCTAAAATGAAAAAAACATATATAAATGGAGTAGGCTGTATTTCGACTCAAAAAACATTTGATACTGTTTTTTTAGAAGAAGCTGTTGTAAATCATGACGAAAATGTATTGGCAATTGTTTCGCCGGCATACAAAGAATATATTTCGCCAGCTGCAAGCCGCAGAATGGCAAAAGGTGTAAAAAACGGAATCGTAGCTTCGGCTTTGGCAATGAAAGATGCTAATGTTGAAAATGTTGACGCAATCATAACCGGAACTGGTTTGGGCTGCATCGAAGATTCTGAAAAATTCTTAAAAAGCATTTTAGATAATAAAGAAGAGTTTCTAACTCCAACTTCTTTTATTCAATCTACTCATAATACTGTTGGTGCACAGATTGCGCTTTTACAGCAATGTAAAGGTTATAATTTTACGTATGTAAATGGTGCGGTTTCTTTTGAATCGGCACTTTTGGATGCCAAAATGCAGATCGAAGAAGACGAAGCCAATTCGATTTTAGTAGGCGGTGTTGATGAAAACGGAGAATATACTACTTCCCTTTTCAAATTAAACGGACGTATTAAAGCAGATAATTCTGCTCCTTATGATGTTTTAAATGCTGCAACCAGCGGTGCCGTTTATGGCGAAGGAGCCAGCTTTTTTGTTTTGGAAAATGAAAGAAAAGAGACTACTTACGCTGAACTTCTGGATGTTGCTATTGTAAACACATTGGAAGAAAACGAAATCGAAACAGAAATTAAATCTTTTTTAAAATCTAATAATTTAGAAATTGACGCTATTGACGCTTTGGTTTTAGGTTTTGACGGAAATGTCGATTTTGAAAATTATTACAGCAATCTGGCTGAAAATGCTTTCGCAAAAACGCCTATTTTGTATTACAAACATTTGAGCGGCGAATACGATACAGCTTCTGCATTTGCTTTTTGGATGGCTTCTAAAATTTTGAAAACGCAAGAAATTCCAGAAATTATAAAAGTAAATTCGGTTACAAAACCCGCTTACAAAACCATTTTATTATACAATCAATTAAGCGGAAAAAATCATAGTTTTACGTTACTTTCAAAATGATAACGCATAAAAACATCTCGATATTTTTTATCTTTTTATTGCTTTTACTGCTTCTTTTGAATCTCTATACGGCAATAAATATATGGTGTTTTTTGGCTCTAATTTTTCTTTGGATCGGAATCAATGCTTTTGGTTCTTCGAGAATTTCATCTAATTATCATGTAAAAGCTTTCTGCAATAATCCATTAGAAACAGAGAAAAAAATTGCGCTCACTTTTGATGACGGACCAAGTGAATTTACTTTGGAAGTTTTAGCGCTTTTAAAAAAATACAATGCCAAAGCGACTTTTTTCTGCATTGGTAAAAATGTAGAAACGCATCCTGAAATCGTAAAACAAATTATTATCGAAGGTCATTTGGTTGGAAATCACTCTTACTCTCATTCCAAATTTTTTGATTTTTATAATGCCAAACAAATACTAGAGGAAATCGAAAAAACAGATTCGCTTCTCGAAAAATATACCTCAAAAAAAATAAACTTCTTTCGTCCGCCCTACGGAGTTACGACACCATCGATTCGAAGAGCCTTAAAAATTACGGGACATAAAACAATTGGCTGGAATATTCGTTCGTTTGATGGAGGAACAACAAATGTAGAATTGATTCTGAATCGAATTATAAAACGGGTTTCTCCCGGCGGAATTGTACTTTTGCACGATACTGGTTCACATTCTGTTTTGGTATTGGAACAGTTTTTGCAATTTTTACAGCAGAATAATTATGAAGTAGTTTCGATTGAAGAATTACTGAATCTTAAAGCTTATGAAATTGAACGCGGATGAAACAGATTCGCTATCGCGAAGACGCGGATTTAAACGGATTTTATTAAATTAAAAATTCGTGAAAATTGGTGCAATTCGTGGCAAAATTATTAAGCACAATCTTAAAAAATATGAAAACTAAAATAGCTCTACTAATTCTTTTTATTTCAGGCGGTTTGTTTGCTCAAGAGCAAAAAATGTCTGCTGCAGAAATTACACAATTTAAAGAAGATGTAAATGTCGTAGCCAAAAAAATCAAAACTTTAAGTACCGATTTTGTTCAATACAAGCATTTAGATTTTTTGTCAAAAGACATTGAAACTTCGGGAAAAATGGTTTTTAAAGAGCCGGCTTTGCTTCAATGGCAGTATAAAAAACCATACAACTACAGTATTACTTTCAAAAACGGAAAAATCCTGATTAATGACGAAGGAAAGAAAAGTGCAGTTGATATTGGCAACAGCAAAATCTTTGCACGAATTAATAAATTAATTGTGGGAAGTGTAAGCGGTAATATGTTTGATGACAAAGAATTTGCGATTTCGTACTTTAAATTGAAAGGGCAGAATCTGGCAAAATTTGTTCCGAAAGATGCTGCGCTGAAAAAATACATCAAACAAATCGAGCTCACTTTTGACAAAGAAGAAGCAACTGTTGTTCAGGTAAAATTATTAGAATCATCTGAAGATTATACTAGAATTGTACTTAAAAATAAAGTAATCAATGCAAAAATCGACGATTCAGTTTTTACTAATTAATTGCTTTCTGGCAATTGTTTTAGTTTCGTGCGGCTCAGTCACAAAAAACTATGCACCCAAAAAACTAGACAAAACGTCTTATGAAGTTCCGTATTTTTCAGATTCAAAAACAGATTATGTTTATAAAACCAACATAAGCGTTTACGGAAATGAGTTATCAGGAATTTTTATTGCCAAAAAAATAAACGATACCACACACCGAATTGTTTTTACAACAGAATTTGGAAATAAATTAATGGATTTCGAAATTTCTGAAACCGATTTTAAAGTCAATTCTATTGTTTCTGAATTAGATCGAAAAATATTAATCAATACTTTGAAAGAAGATTTTCGTCTGCTTTTGAAAAAACAATATTTGATTCAAGAGCAATTTGAAAATGAATCTGATAATATCTATAAATCGGCAGATGAAAAACGAGACAATTACATTTTTGTTTCTAAAAAAGATCAAAAACTAGAAAAGATAGTTCACGCCTCTAAAACAAAAGAAAAATTTACGCTGTATTTCAATTCAGAAAACAATATTTTTGCCGAAAATATTCAGATAATTCATCAGAATATTAAATTGAAAATTGAGCTTAATTATTTTAAATCAGAATAAAAAATTTAAACTAATCCTAAAACTAAACTAATCTAATGATGAAAAAAATAACCTTAATTGCATTCGTTTTATGCATCGGAATTCAATTATCTCAAGCACAAGTAAAAGTTAGTCCGGGGCTACGAGGTGGTTTAAATGTGTCAACATTAACCAATATTGATGATAATCAATCTAAAACAGATTTTTATGTTGGTGGATTAGTGAACATTAAATTTAATAAATATTTTTCGTTACAGCCTGAAATAACGTATTCTAGACAAGGTGATGAAGGAAGATACTTTGAAAATGGTCGTTATTATTCTGAAAAGTATGAACTAAATTATTTAACACTTGGTGCGGTTGCAAAATTTAACATTGGCGGTAAAGGCTTCCACATTTTGGGCGGTCCGTCTTTAGATTTAAAAGTTTCTGATAATTATATCAACAGCAATCCCGAAGGTTTTGACCTTGCCATTGTTGGCGGTGTTGGCTATACATTACCAAATGGATTAACATTTGAAGCCAGAATTAAACAAGGATTAATTGATATTTATGGTTACGACGGAATTGATTACGATAATAACGATTATTACTATAATGATGTTATCTTAAATCAAGTTTTTCAAATTGGTATTAGTTACACTTTTAAAGTAAAATAAATGTATAAAAGTAAACTAGCGGCTGCCCTATTTCTTTTTTTCGCAGTTGTAAACATACAAGCTCAAGCAACTTTTAAACCCGGTTTACGAGCAGGTTTGAGTCTTTCGACGATTTCAGAAATGCATGCAGATTACAGACCTGATTTTTATGCAGGCGGTTTTGGAGAAATAAATCTAACGAAACGTTATGCGCTGCAGCCCGAAATAAATTACATCAGACAAGGATCTAATAATGTTGCACGAAATTTTATTGATCCCAATACACAAACAGAAAGAATCGTTTATCAGGATTTACAAATGAGTTATTTGTCTATTGCTATGATTAACAAATTTACATTTGGACAAGGTTTTCAAATACAATTTGGACCGGCTTTAGATGTTCTTTTAAATGATAATTTAGCTTTTAGAAAAACATATAATGATCTTTCGTTTGTAACAGGTCTTGCTTACAAAATGCCATCAGGTCTTGCTTTTGAATTCCGATTTAAAAAAGGACTTTTAGACGTTTTAGACAGCGATTACTATTATAACAATTCAAATAGTCACTATCTTTTTGGTGATTATAATACTAATGTAAATTTTCAAATAGGTGTTTCGTACTCTTTTGAGGTGAAATAAAAAATAAAATTATGGTTTTAAAAGACTTCTATAAAGTACTTTCAGAAGAGAAAACGGGCGATGCTAAATATAATATTCGTATATTAGTTAATGCCAATCATGAGGTTTTTAAAGGTCATTTTCCTGGAAACCCAATAATGCCAGGCGTTTGCATGATTCAAATTATTAAAGAACTTACAGAGTCTATTACCAAAAGTTCGTTGATGATTCAAACCTTGACAAATGTAAAATTCATGGCATTAATAAATCCTGAGACAAATCCTGAGTTACGCTTAGAACTTGATATAACAGTCACAGAAGATGATTTGGTAAAGGTGAAAAACACCACTTATTTTAATGATACCGTTGCGCTGAAATTAAGCAATGCGTATAAAAAATTATAATTATGAAATTACTTATATCATTACTTCTTTGGATCAATTTTGTTGGAACTCCTGATCTGGCTTCTATCCGAAAAATGTATTCTGATGTTGCAAAATCAGAAACTAATGCAAAAGAATTTACACAGAAACTTTCTGGAGTTTCTAATGACGATGATAAAATTTTGGTGGCTTACAAAGCGGCGTCTATTTTATTAGATTCAAAATTCGAGAAAAAACTAAGAGACAAAATGGATCGTTTCAAGGAAGGTGCCAAATTGTTGGAAGCGACCATAAAAAGTGATCCAAACAATATCGAAATCAGAATGATTCGCTTAAGTATTCAGGAAGATGTTCCTGGAATTACCGGCTACAAAAAAAATATTAAAGAAGATAAAGCTTTTATTACCGCTCATTATGCAGAGCAAAATACTGCTTTAAAACTATATCTAAAAGACTTTGTTTTACAATCTAAAAGTTTCTCTGACAAGGAGAAGCAGTTTGTAAAATAAGCTCAAGAACAACTCCCAATGAAACCTATATTATCTCAGCAAGACCTGCTCAGTTCAACTTCTTTTTGTGTTATTGTACCCACTTACAATAATCAAAAAACATTGAAAAAAGTGCTGGATTCTATTTTAGATTTCACTTCAAATGTCATTATTGTTAATGATGGTTCGACTGACCAAACAAACGAAATTCTAAAACAATATCATCACCTGACTCAAATTCATCATCCTAAAAATCTAGGAAAAGGCAGAGCGCTGCGTAATGGTTTTAGAAAAGCAATCGAACAAAATTTTGAATACGCCATTACGATTGATTCAGACGGACAGCATTTTGCTTCTGATATTCCTGTTTTTATCGAAGAAATTCAAAAGGAACCCAATTCGCTTTTAATTGGAAGCCGAAACATGACGCAGGAAAATGTTCCTAAGAAAAGTAGTTTTGGAAATAAATTTTCGAATTTCTGGTTTAAGTTTGAAACTGGAATTGTTCTTGAAGATACACAATCAGGTTTTAGATTGTATCCGTTAAAATTAATTCCGAAGCAATTTTACACCAATAAATTTGAGTTTGAAATTGAAGTAATTGTTCGCTCCGCTTGGAAAGGAATTGTAGTTAAAAATATTCCTATACAAGTTTTGTATGATCCTGCAGAACGCGTTTCGCATTTTCGTCCATTTAGAGATTTTACCCGAATCAGTATTTTAAATACCGTTTTGGTCATCAACGCTCTTTTGTACATTAAACCGAGAGATTTTTTTAGGAGAGCAAAAAAAAAAGGTTTTAAAAAATTCTTTCTTGAAGATATTTTAGAAAGCAACGATTCTAATTTCATAAAATCAGCCTCAATTGCTTTAGGTGTTTTTATTGGTATCTCACCATTTTGGGGTTTTCAAACCGTGTTGCTTTTTACTTTCGCTGCATTATTCAGGCTAAACAAAGTCATTGCCTATCTAGCTTCAAATGTAAGTTTCCCGCCTTTCATTCCGTTTGTCATATATGGTTCCTTAAAAATGGGAAGCTTTTTTGTAGCAGGAGATAATGCTTTGGTTTTAGATAGTTCTGTCACGTTTGATGATATTCAAAAAAATGCTACACAATATATCGTAGGAAGTCTTATTTTAGCATCCGTTTCGGCGCTATCAGCTGGCTTTATAAGTTATCTGCTTTTAAGCGCTTTTAGTTCTAAGAACAAAACGAATATTAAGTAAGGTTTGCCACAGATTACATGGATTAAAATGATTTTAGTATCTGTGTCAGTTTGCCACGAATTTCACAAATTTTCACGAATTGATTTGTGTTAATTCGTGAAATTTGTGGCGAAAAAAAATCATTTTAATCCATGTAATCTGTGGTAAAAAAACAATAATAAATAACTATGCATCAATACTTCTACGCCATTCATTTATTTGTAAACCGACGAAAATCTTTATCGGTTCTTTTGGCCGTTTTGATGCTTTTAGTATTTGGCTTTTTTGCTTCACAAATTAAGTTTGAAGAGGACATCAGCAAGCTTATTCCAGCAAACGACAAAGCCGATGCGACCGCAAAAGTTTTAAAACAATTAAATTTTGCCGATAAAACAACCGTTATTTTTAAACTCGAAAAAAACGGTTCTCAAGACGATTTAAAAGAAATGGCTGCTGTTTTTTCAGACAGCGTTTCTAAATCCTGCAAACCATACATTACTGGAATTCAAGGGAAAATAGACGAAGAAAACATTCAGGAAACCATTGATTTTGTTTACAATAATCTGCCTCTTTTTCTAGATGACAACGATTATACTGCTATTCAAAACAAACTGCAAAAAGACAGTATTGCGGCAACTGTTGATGGAAATTACAAATCAATAATTTCGCCATCTGGATTTATTACCAAAGATTTTATTCTGCAGGATCCGCTTGGAATTTCTTTCATCGCTTTAAAAAAATTACAGCAATTAAATATTGGCGACGATTTTACACTCGATAATGGTTTTGTAATGACAAAGGATAAAAAGAAATTACTTCTTTTTATAACCTCAGATATTTCATCAAGCGAAACGGAAAAAAACTCCATTTTTGCCGAAAAACTTAAATCAATTCAAGAAAACTTAAATCAGCAATTTAAAGGAAAAACTTCTGTGAGTTATTTTGGTTCGGCTTTAATTGCGGCTGCCAATGCAAAACAAATTAAAAGCGATATTGTTTTAACAACATCAATTGCGATGTTTACCTTAATGTTGATTCTGATATTATTTTATAGAAAAATATTAATTCCGCTTATTATTTTTCTTCCAACCGTTTTTGGAGCTTTATTTGCTGTTGCCTTTTTATATTTTGTAAAAGAACAAATTTCAGCGATTTCTCTAGGAATTGGATCGATCTTGTTGGGAATTACGATCGATTATTCGCTTCACATTCTTACGCATTACAAACACAATAGCGATATAAAAACCTTGTACAAAGACATTACGATGCCTGTTATTATGAGCAGTTCAACAACTGCCGTTGCCTTTTTATGTTTGCTTTTTGTAAAATCGGATGCCTTAAATGATCTCGGAATTTTTGCTGCTGTTATCGTTATGGCAACTGGAATTTTCTCGCTTTTGATTATTCCGCATTTGTATAATCCAAAACAAGACAATTTTGAACATAAAAAAAATGCGATTGATAAACTCGCGCATTTCTCCTTTCATAATAATAAAATCCTGATTGGTCTGTGTGTTATAATTACAATCGTTTGTTGTTTTACTTATAATAATGTTGGCTTCAATAACGATTTATCGCAGTTAAATTTTGTTCCAAAAGACATTAAAGCGGCCGAAAAACAATTGGAAGAAAGCACAAGTTTAACTTCCAAAACCATTTATGTTGCCTCGTATGGAGGAAGTATGGAGGAAGTATTGCAGAACAACAACAAGCTTTTTGGAGATTTATCTGCAGCAAAAGAACAAGACAAAATATTGAATTTTAGTTCAATTGGCGGTATTGTGCTTTCGCAAGAAGCGCAAAAAGAGAAAATTGAAAAATGGAATTCATTTTGGAACGCTGAGAAAAAAGAAAATTTGAAGTCACAATTGATTTCCGAAGGTTCAAAACTTGGCTTTAAACCAACAACATACTCGATCTTTTTTGATCATTTAGACTTTGATTTTAAACCAATTTCTATTTCAGATTATTTAAAAGTTCAAGCATTGCAGCTGAAAGAATTTGTAACCGAAAAAAATGGTTTTTATACGATTTCAACTTTAGTAAAAGTTACCCCAAAACAACGTGATGTTTTTGTAAAATCAACTTCTGCCAAAGACAACATCATTGCGATTGATCGTCAGCAAATGAATGAAACCTTTTTCAGTACTTTAAAAACTGATTTTAATTCGCTTGTAAATTATTCTTTTGTTGCCGTAATTTTGATTTTATTTTTCTTCTTCCGAAGAGTCGAATTAGTGATTATCAGCTGTATTCCAATTGCTTTAACTGGAATTGTTACGGCTGGAATTATGGGCATTTTTGGTATTCAAATGAATATTTTCAGCATGATTGTCTGCACCTTAATTTTTGGTCATGGTGTTGATTTTAGTATTTTCATGACAAGCGCTTTACAAAAAGAATATTCGTCAGGAAAAAATGAAATTGCCATTTACAGAACTTCAATTATTCTGGCGGTAATTACCACTATTTTAGGAATTGGTGCGATGATTTTTGCAAAACATCCAGCATTACGATCTATTTCTTCCGTTTCTTTAATTGGAGTTTTTGCAGCTTTAATTATTACATTTATTTTTTATCCTATACTGTTCAAATTATTTTTGTCAAATAGACCCAAAAACGGAAATCCTCCTTTTCAATTACGCACTTTTATTCATGGTGTAATTTCGTTTTTCTATTATGGTATGGGCGGCATTTTAATGTCTATTTTCAGTTTTACGATAATGCCGATTTTACCGCTGAGCAAAAAAACAAAAATGAAAGCTTTTAGATATGTGATTTCAAAATTCATGAAATCTGTATTGTATTCAAACCCATTTATCCACAAAAAAGTCATCAATAATTTTAATGAAACTTTTGATAAGCCAGCTGTTATAATTGCAAATCATTCTTCGTTTATAGATATTCTTGCAATGGGAATGCTGAGTCCAAAAATTATTTTTCTGGTAAGCGACTGGGTTTACAACTCTCCTATATTTGGCGGAACAGTTAGAAAAGCAGGTTTTTATCCCGTTTCTGAAGGTCTTGAAGGCGGTGTAGAACATTTAAGAAAAAAAGTTGAAGAAGGTTATTCCTTAATGGTATTTCCAGAAGGAACCCGTTCTGAAAACAATGTCGTAAAAAGATTTCATAAAGGCGCTTTCTTTCTTGCTCAAGAATTTAATTTAGATATTATTCCAGTTGTAATTCATGGAGCCTCAGAAGCGATTCCAAAAGGTGATTTTGTAATTCATCGCAGTACGCTTACCCTTTCAATTTTAGAGCGAATTACTCCCGAAAATAATTCTTTTGGAAATAATTATGCCGAACGTACAAAACAAATCAGTTCTTTCTTTAAGGCTGAATATCGCAAAATTCGCCAGCAGCTCGAAGGTCCTGCTTATTTTAAATCAATGCTCGTTAACAGCTATGATTATAAAGAACTTGAAATAGGCAATAGTGTAAAAAAAGATCTAAGTCAAAATTTAGAAACCTATTACAACTTAAATAAATACATTGATTCTAAAGCTAAAATACTCCATCTTGCAAATGATTATGGGCAGCTTGATGTTTTATTGACTTTGCAGGAACCACAGCGTAAGGTGTTTTCATTTATAAATGATGAAGAAAAATTGGCTGTTGCAAAAACGAATTATTTCCTTAAAAAAAGAAAAATATTTTATTCAGATCCATTAGAATCAGCATTTGAAAATCAACATGAAATTCTTTTAATTTCTGATGAAAGCTATGTTGCTGCTTTTGAAAAAATCATTTTAAGCACGGCAATAATTTTAATTAACTGCCCAGATTTAAAAACAAAATTGATTGCAGCTGGTTTTGAAATTACTGCTGAAGAAAATGATATAACCGTAGTAAAGAAAAAATAGAATGAAGGAGCATTACGATGTAGTAATTGTTGGCAGCGGTTTAGGCGGATTGGTTTCGTCTATAATTTTGGCTAAAGAAGGCTACAGCGTTTGTGTGCTTGAAAAGAACAATCAATACGGCGGAAATCTGCAGACTTTTGTTCGTGATAAAACCATTTTTGATACGGGAATTCATTATATCGGAGGCTTAGATAAAGGCGAAAATCTCTATAAATATTTTAATTATATCGGTATTATGAAGCATCTAAATTTGAAAAAATTAGATGATAATTGTTACGATATGATTTCTTTTGAAGATGATCCAAACGAATATCCACATGCGCAGGGATACGATAATTTCACCAAACAGCTGACTGCCTTTTTTCCTGAAGAAAAAGCCAATATTGATAAATACTGCGAAAAACTAAAGTCGATCTGCGACGCTTTTCCGCTTTACAATTTAAATTGGGAAGGAAAATATGAAAATGAAATACTTGCGCTAAACGCAAAAGAAACGATTGACGAATGCACGCAGAATGAAAAGTTAAAAGCGGTTCTTGCCGGCTCTAATTTTTTATATGCCGGAATTCCGGATAAATCACCTTTTTACGTTCATGCCCTTTCGGTAAATTCATACATTCAAAGTTCGTGGCGATGCATTAACGGCGGAAGCCAAATTACAAAACAACTTTTAAAACAGCTTAAAAAATACGGCGGCGAATTTTATAAATACAAAGAAGTGACTCAATTTCATGTCGAAAACAATAAAGTTGAATTTGTAGAATTAAAAGACGGAACAAAAGTTTTCGGCTCCATGTTTATTTCAAATATTGAACCTAAAACAACTTTGAAAATGGCTGGCGAAGAAAACTTTAGAAAAGCGTTTGTTAATAGAGTTCAAAGTCTTGAAGGTGTCATTTCGGCTTTTAGTTTGTATTTGGTTTTTAAACCTGAAACTTTTAAGTATATCAATCATAATTTCTATCATTTCAAAAAAAGCAGTGAGGTCTGGACTGCGCATGATTATGATGATGATTCGTGGCCAAAAGGTTTTATGGCTTCGATGAATGCTTCAAAAAAAGATGAAATCTGGGCTGACGGAATGACGTTTATTACGTACATGAAATATGAAGATATGATTCCTTGGATTGATACTTTTAACACAACTGCGGAAAAAAGTGATCGAGGGGAAAGTTATGAGGAATTTAAAGCGAGAAAAACGGCTAAATTTTTAGATGAAATTGAACTGAAATTTCCAGGAATTAAAGATTGTATCAAATCGATTCACTCTTCTACACCGCTTTCATATCGCGATTATATTGGCGGTTACAATGGAAATATGTATGGATATGTTAAAGATTCTAATAATCCGATGAAAACATTAATCCCTGCAAAAACCAAATTGGATAATTTGTATCTTACGGGTCAAAGTATAAACATGCACGGAGTGTTGGGTGTAACAATTGGTGCCGTTTCTACCTGCTCTGAAATTATTGGTAAAGAATATTTGGTTACCAAAATTAACAAAGAATCTGAATAAAGAATCATGAAAAACCGAATCTCATTTTTTTTATTTATCGGTTTTCTACTATCGCTTGTTTCTTGCGGAACATCAAAATCAATGCACCATCAACCCGAAATTTCGGGATATAATGCACAAAAACCTATTGTCAAAAAAATCTCTGATTCTGTTTTTACTTCAGGAAAAAATTCTCTTTTAAAAAACAAACAAGGTCTTTGGGAATTGTATGCTGAAGGCGATCCGCTTGAAATTGGTTTAAACACCGGCGCCTTGACAGATTCACTTTTAAAAAAACAACAACAGATTTTTTTCTCTAAAATAACCGATTTAATTCCGTCCAATTTTGAACAGAAAATGCTTCGTCATTTTTTAAAATGGTACAATCGAAAATTATATTTGAATGTTCCTGAAGAATATCAAACAGAAATTTTTGGTGTTTCAGAATATACTTCGCATGAGTTTGACAATATCGCATCCAAATATCAACGCGGCTTATATTTACACGCTGCACACGATATTGGCCATGCTCTTCAAGATTTAGCTTTAGTCGGCTGTTCTTCTTTTGCTGCTTGGAATGAAAAATCGGAAGACGGGAGTTTAATTCTTGGACGAAATTTTGATTTTTATGTAAATGATGCTTTCGCCGAAAATAAAATCGTGGCATTCATAAATCCGAAAGAAGGTCATAAATTTATGATGATTACTTGGCCGGGAATGATTGGTGCGGTTTCTGGAATGAACCAAGAAGGTTTAACGATTACAATTAATGCATCAAAATCGAAAATTCCGTTAATTGCCAAAACACCAATTTCGATTCTTACTCGAGAAATTTTACAGCACGCCGCAACTATAGACGAAGCCGTTGCGATTGCCAAAAAAAGAAAAGTATTTGTTTCTGAATCTATAATGGTAGGAAGTGCAAATGATAATAAAGCAGTTTTAATCGAAGTTTCTCCCAAAAAAATGGATGTTTACGACGTTTCAAACAACAATGAATTAATTTGCTCAAATCATTTTCAAGGTGACGCTTTTAAATATGATAAAAGAAATCAAGCTCAAATCGCTAACAGCCATTCTGAATATCGATTTGAAAGAATGCAGGAACTTTTATCTGAAAATCCAAAAGTAAATCCTAAAATTGCTTCTGAAATTCTTCGAAATAAAAACGGTTTAAAAGATATTCCGCTTGGTTATGGATCTGAAAAAGCACTAAATCAGCTTATGGCACATCACGGAATTATTTTTAAACCTAAAGAAAAATTAGTCTGGGTCTCTGCTAATCCATATCAATTAGGCGAATTTGTCTGCTACAATTTAGATACTGTTTTTAATAATCGAAAAACAGATACTTTGGTTTCGTTTCAACTAGAAAATTTAAATATTGCCAAAGATCCTTTTCTAGAAACTACAGCTTACGAGAATTATAAAAAATTTAGAATTGAAGATCATAAAATAGATGCTCTGCTTGAAAAAAAAGAAAGTATTTCGGCTGCATTTATTCAAAATTACCAATCCTTAAACCCTGATTATTGGGTTGTATATTATAAGCCAGGATTGTACTTTTACCAAATAAAAGATTTTAATCAGGCAAAGCTTAATTTTGAAAAAGCTTTGACGAAAGAAATCACCACTGCACCCGAAAAAGAAAAAATTGAAAAATATTTAAAAAAGATCAAAAGAAAACTACAATGATTCCAGCAATAGAAAAAGATTCTTTAGAAGAAATTAAAATTTTTCAAGAAAAAAAACTTACCGAACTTTTAGAATACATCAGTCAAAATTCTCCTTTTTACAAAAGACTTTTTGCTGGACAGAATATTGATATTTCAAAAATTAAAACGCTCGAAGATTTACAATTTTTGCCTGTTACTACAAAAGAAGATTTACAACAATACAATGATGATTTTGTATGTGTACCGCAAAACAAAATTATCGACTACGCCTCTACTTCTGGTACTTTAGGAGATCCTGTAACTTTTGGTTTAACCGATTCTGATTTAGATCGATTGGCTTATAATGAAGCTATTTCTTTTGCCTGCGCAGGAATTGCTGAAGGCGATGTTGTACAGTTGATGACTACAATCGATAGAAAATTTATGGCTGGTTTGGCTTATTTTCTGGGACTACGAAAACTAAAAGTAGGCGTTATTCGTGTTGGTGCCGGAATTCCTGAAATGCAATGGGATTCGATTTTAAAATACAATCCGAGTTATTTAATAACGGTTCCTTCGTTTTTATTGAAGTTAATTGAATATGCCGAAATTCACGGAATCGATTATAATAATTCGAGTGTAAAAGGCGCTATTTGTATTGGAGAATCGCTGAGAGATCAAGATTTTTCGATGAATACTTTGTCTAAAAAAATCACGGATAAATGGAATATTAAGTTATTTTCGACTTATGCTTCTACTGAAATGAGTACGGCTTTTACAGAATGTGAACACGGAAAAGGCGGTCATCATCATCCAGAATTAATCATTGTTGAAGTTTTGGACGAAAATAATCTGCCAGTAAAAAATGGCGAAACGGGTGAACTCACTTTTACTACTTTAGGTATTGAAGCGATGCCTTTACTGCGTTTTAAAACGGGCGATATTGTACAGCTTCATAATGAACCTTGCGCCTGCGGGCGACACACTTTGCGTGTTGGTCCAGTTTTAGGACGAAAAAAACAAATGATCAAATACAAAGGTACAACACTTTATCCGCCGGCAATGAACGATGTTTTAAGTGGTTTTGATAATATCGAAAATCATATTATTGAAATTTCGACAAACGATTTAGGCACGGATGAAATCGTGATAAAGATTGCTGTAAAAAATCAAACTCCAGAATTTTTGCAGGAAATAAAAGATCATTTTAGAGCCAAATTAAGAGTAACTCCAAAAATAGAATTCGCCTCAAAAGAAACTTTAAACCCTTTGGTTTTTAACCCAATGAGCCGTAAACCTATTCGGTTTTTTGATTATAGAACTTAGTAAAGGTGCAAAGTTGCAAAGGTTCAGAGGGACAAAGGTTTATCTAATTGCCTGATAAAAAAACCTTTGAACCTTTGCTTCTCTGAACCTTTGAATCTCAATTTGGTACAAATTGAACTAAAAGTTGTAATTTTGCAAAAAATTATGAAGATGGTCAAGATTGGCAACATAGAATTACCCGAATTTCCTTTACTGCTTGCTCCGATGGAAGATGTGAGTGATCCGCCGTTTCGCAGATTATGCAAAACGCACGGCGCTGACATGATGTACTCGGAATTTATTTCATCAGAAGGATTGATTCGTGATGCAATCAAAAGTAGAATGAAGTTGGATATTTTTGATTACGAACGTCCTGTTGGAATTCAGATTTTTGGTGGTGATGAGGAAGCAATGGCACTTTCGTCTAAAATTGTTTCTACGGTAAAACCTGATTTAGTCGATATTAATTTTGGCTGTCCTGTAAAAAAAGTAGTTTGTAAAGGTGCTGGAGCCGGCGTTTTGAAGGATGTTGATTTGATGGTTCGTTTGACAAAAGCGGTTATTAGAAGTACAGATTTACCTGTAACGGTAAAAACGCGTTTGGGCTGGGATGAAAACTCGATTAATATTGATGAAGTTGCAGAAAGGCTTCAGGATATAGGTGTTCAAGCTTTAACGATTCATGCCAGAACTCGTGCTCAAATGTACAAAGGTCACTCTGATTGGTCGCATATTGCGCGTGTAAAAAACAACCCAAGAATTACGATGCCTATTTTTGGAAACGGTGATATCGATAATCCTGAAAAGGCTTTAAAATATAAAAACGAATACGGAATTGATGGTATCATGATTGGCCGTGCTGCAATTGGTTATCCGTGGATTTTTAATGAAATTAAACACTATTTTAAAACGGGCGAACATTTACCTGCTCCAACGGTTATTGATCGTGTTGAAGCCGCTCGAAATCATTTACAATGGTCTATGGATTGGAAAGGCGAACGTTTAGGAATTGTAGAAATGCGTCGTCATTATACGAACTACTTCAAAGGAATTCATTCTTTTAAAGAATTCAAACAAAAACTGGTTACGACTGATGCGCCTGAAGATTTATTCGCAATTATGAAAGAAATTGAGCAGGTTTATGCAGGATATGAGTTTGTTTAAAATATAATCTTTGCCAAAGTTTTCACCTCTGATAAAGATCTGATATATAAAAAAGACCTTCAATATTGAAGGTCTTTTTTTGAATGTATAGTCATTTTTACTTTACAGCTTCTAAAATGTTTAGGGCAATTTCTGTCTGTCCTTTTTCACTGGTAATATAATCGCGATCTTTTTCATTCGATAAAAATCCAATTTGTAATGTCATTACAGGACAGCTAGCATTTTTTAGTATATAAAAAGGTGCTTCAGAAACTCTTCTTTTTTTGAGATTTCCAGCTTCAGTCATTTTATCAATTACAATAACTGCCCTTTCTTTTGATTTTTCATGAAACGTCTCATTTGATGGAACATAGACATCTACTCCGTTTACACTCATATTCATACTTTTACTAACATGAAGAGAAACAACTAAGTCTGGTTTTAAATTATTGATAATCGAAACTCTTTCGCTCAATTCCATCTCACGATCACTATCTCGAAGTAAAACAATTTCAAGGTTACTATCCTTATTTAACGTTTTAATTTTTTTTGCAATTGTTTCCGTAATTAATTTCTCTTGAAATCCATACATGTCGGCACCAAGATCTTTTCCGCCATGACCGGCATCAATTACAATTGTTTTTTTCTCCTCTAGTGGTTTAAATGAAAAAATAACTGCTAATCCTAAAATTCCTAAAAGCGCTGAAAATTTAATTCTATTTTTCATAATATAGTTTTTGGTTACTAAATTTTTAACGTCTTTTTTTAAGAAAAAGTATACAAATAAATTTTAAACCTGAACTCTTTTCCACTTTCCTCTTTTATAGAAAAAGATTCCGGCTAATGTTATTGCAGTTTCAGCAACTGGAATTGCGATGAAAACTCCTGTTGGTCCCATATTAAAATGTTTGGCAAGTATATAGGCTAATGGTATTTGAAACAGCCAAAATCCGAAGAAATTAATTCCTGTTGGTGTCCACGTATCTCCTGCTCCATTAAAGGTATTTATTAAAACCATTCCAATTCCATAAAAGACAAAACCAATACACATGATCTGCAAAGCTTCGACTGCAACCGTTTTTACTATTTCGTCATTGGTAAAAAATGAAATAATATACTGTCCAAAAACTAATGTTATAATTGTAATAGAAGCCATAAAAACCAAATTGTATTTTGCAGTTGTAAAAACTGATTTTTCGGCGCGTTCAATTTGTTTGGCTCCTAAATTCTGTCCGACCAAAGTTGCCGCTGCATTACTTAACCCCCAAGCAGGCAGAATAAAAAACATCATAATTCGCAATGCCGTTTGATAACCTGCAGAACCATGATCGCCTCCTGTTGTAGCTACTAATTGTGCCAAGAAAATCCAACTGCATGAAGCGATTACAAATTGCAAAACTCCTGGAGCAGCAATTTTGACTAAAGCTTTTATCTGCTTGAAATCTGGAATTAAATAAGAGATTTTAATTTTTAAAACTCCATTTCCATAGAACAAATGATAAATTTGATACAAAACCCCAATGCTTCTTCCTAAAGTCGTGGCAATCGCCGCACCAACTAATCCGAAAGCAGGAATTGACCCGAAACCATTAATTAAAATTGGGCATAAAATAATATTACAAATATTAGCAATCCAAAGGCTTTTCATTGCGATTGCCGCATTACCAGCACCGCGAAAAATTCCGTTTATCAAGAATAAAAATGTAATACATAAACTTGAGCCAATCATAATTTGAGTGTATCTAAACCCATGTTCAGCGGCTTCAACAGAAGCTCCCATGAATAAAAGAATATCTTTGGCATAGATGATTCCAAAAATGCTCATAAAAACACTTAGTACAAATGCAATAATTATAGCCTGCATTCCGGCTTTTGCTGCAGCAACAGGATCTTTTTCTCCAATACGTCTTGCTACAACTGCGGTTGCTGCCATACTTAATCCGATGTCTAGAGAATATATAATTGTTAAAACAGACTCTGTTAATCCCACTGTTTGAATTGCAAAACTGCTGTGTTCTAAGTGACCAACAAAATACAAATCGACTAAAGCAAAAACCGATTCCATCATCATTTCTAAAACCATTGGTATGGCTAATAGAATTACGGCTTTTTTAATGCTTCCAGAGGTATAATCAAAGAATTCGTCGCCTTGTAAGGCTTGTTTTAGGGTGGTGAAAATTTTAGAAAATAAACTTTTCTTTATAACTGTTTCTGTCATGATATTTAGGATAAATGATAAAATTTGCCCAGATGTAATAATCTGAACTAAGAAAGTAAAACGTAAGTATCCTAATTATTCTAAAAAAATAAAATTAGGATTAGGCAGAAACAATCATATGCTGTAAATTTTTAAAGCAATAAATGTAAGTAATATTTTTTAGAGAAATATATTAATCCAACAACTTTTTGCTTACTCGGCTGCTGGCAATTAATGAAGCGACAAAACCAAGAGAAACAATTGTACCTAAAACAATAAGCACATTTTCTACTGTAAATACTACTGGATATGCCAAAGTTGCGGTAAGCATAATAAGCTCATATTTTTGCTGCAGCACTACTAGAATAATACCTAAAGCGAGACCCAATAATCCGCCAAAAATACTTAGCAGCGTTCCCTGAAGTAAAAATATTTTTCGAAGACTGTTGATTTCTGTTCCAAGATTAAAAAGGGTTTTTAGATTTCCTTTTTTCTCTAAAATCATCATAATTAAAGCGCCGACTAAATTAAAAAGTGCTACCACAATTACGAGAGTAAAAATCAAATAAACTACGATATTCTCCGTATTGAGCATTCTGTATAAAGACTCGTTAAGCTGTGCTCTGTTTTTTAAGGTGACTTTATTATCGAAGATCTTTTTTAATTGATTTGTAATGGCATTTTCATCTGCATTTGGTTTCAGTTTAAACTCAATTCCTGAAATCTGATTGGGTTTATACATCAATAATTCCTGAGTAAGACCTAAATCTGCAAATACATATTTCGAATCTAAATCTTCACTGATTGAGTAAACTCCAACAGGCAATACATCTGTTTTTGTAAAGGCTTCATTTGGATTTTCGATTGCTCCTTTTCCTGGTTTTGGTGCAAATATCTGCAACGGATTTTCAAAATCAAGAATTCCCATCGAGAAATCCTGCGCCATTCTATATCCAATTACTACCTGATAAGAATCTCTTCTAAGCCATTGCCCATTAAATAATTTTTTCTTGATATCGTTTACTACAGGATAAATACTGTCTACACCTTTTAAATAGGTAACATGCTGTTTATCTTTGAATAAGAACAAAACACGTTCTTCGATAATTTTGGTATAAGAGGCAACTCCTTCAATTTTTTTGAGTTGATTTTCTTGTTCTTTAGAAATAAAAAATGATTTTCCTAAAGTACTTGTCATTTTCAAGTCGGGATCTATTTCGTTTGTAAACGAAAGACTAAAAACTTTTAATCCGCTAAAAACGGACAATACCACAAACAAAGCCATTGTGCCAACAACAATTCCCATGCTGGCAATACGATTGATAATATTGATAGCGTTATTTTTACTTCGGCTGAAAATATATCGTTTGGCTATGTAAAGGGGGAAATTCAATTTATGATTTTCTTCTTTTTTCTAGTAGATCACGGTTTTCAATTGGATTTTCTCTGTTTGCCAAAGCATTGTCTATTTTTTCAATATAGTCTAAAGAGTCATCAATAAAGAAAACTAGATTTGGCACACGGCGTAATTGCAAACGAACGCGTTGTGATAAATCATGCTTGATTAGGGTAGTATTTGATTTTATTCCTTCTAAAGTTTCTTTGGCTTTTTCTTGTGGAAAAATACTTAAATATACTGTCGCCACAGATAAATCTGAAGTAACACTAACTTTGGATACTGAAATTACTAAGTTGCTAATTCCGTTTTTTCTCACTTCACCTTGCAAAATATCAACCAGATCTTTCTGGATTACACTGCCTATTTTTTTCTGTCTATTTGTTTCCATAGTGCAAAAATACTATTTTTAATTTCAATCGATGCAATTTCGAATTAACTTAAGAATGAATTTACAAATCTATTTCTCAAAAAACGGTCACTTCTAGTATTCATTTTCACAATATCCTCAAATTTTAACTATTATAGGTAATCATTTGTTTTGATTTAAAAGCTGATAAATATCACAAATATTGTCAGAATTATTTTACATATTTGATATGAATTTAACACTTATCTATTATGAAAAAAAGAGAACCAATTAGTCACATTATGACTAAAAGCGTAGTGACTGTAAATCAAAATGACGATTTAAGAAAAGTAGTAGAAAAACTAAAATCGAATTCGATTAGACATATTCCTGTTGTTAATGGCAAAGTGGTAGTTGGTATTATAAGCCGAACTGATGTTAATCGATTGACTTTTGGTGCTTTGTTTGATGGACAAGAAGGTGTAGATGAAGCGATCTTGGATATGCTCAGCATTTCGCAGGTTATGACTTCGAAACCAAAAACTCTTCCTTCTGATACCATTATTAAAGATCTAGCGGAAGTTTTTGCTAAAGAAGATTTTCATGCTCTGCCTGTTGTAGACAATGGAGAACTGAAAGGAATTGTAACTACGACTGATGTTATTAAATATTTTTTAGAACAATATGATTAAGTGATTCAAAACTGTAAAAACCGAATTTCTTATTCAAAATTCCGCTATACAATCTGGTTTAAACACTGTTTTAATTGAAAACCCTGATAATGTAAGCAAATAAAAAAACCTTTTCACTGGTATTACGCCAATGAAAAGGTTTTCTTTTAGCTAATATTTAATCAGCTCCTTTTATAGTACTGCTAAACTACCTATTTTGCAGCCATCCTTCTGGATTGTTATTTGATGTATTTTGAAGAATCAGGAATTTAATAATTGTTTTTCCTGTGTCTCCACTAGTTCTAACTTTTCCAATAACTTGTTTCACTTTTACTTTATCACCTTGTTCAACAGACACGGAACTTAAATTTTGATATACGGTAAAGAAATCTCCATGCTGAATAAAAACGGCTCTGTTTACAGGAGATAAGGCAATCACTTTGGATACCACTCCTTCAAACACCGCACGTGCGCTTGCTCCTTGTTCAGTAGTAATCTCTACTCCTGAATTATGAACAGTCAATGATGGATACAATGGATGCGGTTGATCTCCGTAACCAAGAGATATAAATCCTTTCTCTACCGGCCAAGGTAATTTTCCTCTGTTTGCTTTAAAATCGGCAGCCAAAATTTTACCTTCCGGCGTTAATGCAATTCTATCTGATGAATAACTTTTAGGTGCTGCTGCCTCTGCTTTCTCTGCTTCACTGGCTTTACCTTCTGCGATTCTTCTACGTCTCTCTTCCTCGGCTCTTTGATTCGCTAATCTAATTTGTTCACGAATAAGTTCTTTAATTTTAGCGTCGATTCTTCTCGATTCTTGCTGTTTCGCTCTTGTATCAGCAATAATTTTATTCTTGTCTTTTTTAATTGAGTTAACTAATTTTTGCTGTTCTTTTTTCTCAACTTCTAAACTTTGTTTTTCCTTTTCGTTCTCAGCAATAATTTTTTTCTTAACCTGTCTCTGCCCGTCTAACCTTGCATTAAAATCAACTAATTGTGCGGTTTTAGACTCGATTTCTAAACCTTGATTTTTTCTAAAATTAGTATATTGTTTTAAATATTGTGCTCTTTTATAAGCTTGTAAAAAACTTTCTGAAGACAAAATAAACATTGCTCTACTTTGCTCAGAACGGCTTTTGTACGATTTTAAAATCATCTTAGCATAATCTGCTTTTAAAACTTCCAGCTCCTTTTTTAATTTATTAACCTTAACTTGATTAATATACATATCATTACTTAACAGTTTTTCCTGCTTTGCGGTAGTATTGATTAATTTCTCTTTTAATTTGATTTTATTCGCCTGAATTAAAAACACATTTACAGCCGATTTTTCTTTTTTCTTTACTGATTGCAGCATTTTTTCATTATCTCTAATTTCTTGCTGAATCTGCGCTTTACGCTGTTCAAGTTTTTCTTGCTGTGAATCTTGCGCCCACATAAAAGTTGTGGCACAAATAAAAATTAGGCTGAGGAGAAATTTTGGCATGTTTCTTTTTTCTTTTTGCAAATTTACTTAATTAAAACTTTTTTATAACCGCTCGGTACGCTATACGGAAAAGAAAGTTCCTCGTTAAACGAAATATTGTTATAATTTAAATTAATGTTGGTTGTTCCTTTTGGCTGCACAGCATTAATTGTAAGTGTTGTTGGAATTGTTCCTTGGGCAAAAGTTTTACTGTCAGAATAATTAATTTCTAACTTTCTGTTTTCAGATGCTTGTGTGATTTCTTCTTTCTGAAGCAAATATTTCTCAGGATCTAGATAGAATGCCTTTTTTATATTTTCATCCTTTTCATCTTCTAAGCGAAAAAGATTTTCTACAATTGTCTGTGTATACTCGCCTTTTCTTAAATCATCAAAAGCTTCTCCAATTAACAAATTCTGTACTTTGTTATAATCTAATTCCGTTCCAAGCCATTTACTCAAACTGCTAAAATCACCTTCATAATAAGTACTGTTTATTTTTTCGTAATAACTTACTGCGGTTGGGGTAATCAAGGCTTTCGCCATTGTAATTCCTAAAAACCGAACGCTTACTAAAATCTGTTTGTCTTTTTCAATTTTTATTTCGGCAGTTACGTTTTGACTTTGTTTATCATCTACATACTTCGCAGCAGCTTTTATATAGAGAGTCGAAAAATCTAGTTTGTTTTCGTAATGCTTCTCTATTGCTTTTTTATCTTTTTTTGTAATCGTTTCGACTACAGTGTTGTTTTGTACTGCTGCCTGTTTTGATTTACATGAAATCACAAAAACGGACATCAATACTAATACAATATATTTTTTCATTTTATTCTCCTTATTATTTTTGTTTTAATAACTCATTTGCTTTCAAAAAGTATTCCTCTTTTTTCTTAGCATCTCCCAATCCATTGTAAGCCTCACCAAGTTGAATATTAAAATTTGCTTCGAGCTTTTTATCATCAACAACATAATCAAGTCCCATTTCTAAAACGGTTTTTGCGTTTTTAAATTGTTTCAGCTGATTATTTCCTAGTCCTGCATAATAGTAAAATTGAGGCTGACTCGGATAAACTTCTATCATATTCATCGCTCTTTTTGTCATTGGCTCAAATTGTTTTGCCTGTGTATAAGCATCAAGTAAAAGCAGATTAGTTTCACGATCTGTCTCTGAGTTTGTTCTTAGATCTTTCTCGTAATACTTAATTGCGTTTTCAAATTGTCCTTTTCCATGATAAAATTTGCCAATTTCTTTTGCTACATCAATTTCTTTATCGTTATCAAAATATGCAATTGCCTTTTCTAAATCAGGTGCATACTGAGGATTTTTAGTAACATAAATCAAAAATTCATTTAAGGTACGATGTTTAATTTTTGAGTCAATTTTTGAACTTGACAAAACTATATTCATCGCCTTTATCGCTTTATCTGCCTGATTGGCATCTAGATATACTTTGAATAAGCTTACCTGCGCCCATTCTGAATCTGGAATTTCTTTTGATAATTGTTTTGCTATATCTAATGCCTTATCTGTTTCCTCTGCTTTTGAATATAAAAAAATCAAATTAACGTAATTGGATTCTTCTTTTGGATTTTTCTTAATCTGATCTATTAAATTGGTAATAGCAGCATCCTGATATTTTCCCTGCGATAAAATCTGTATTTTGTATCTTTCACGATCTTCAGATTTTCCAAACTTATCGTTCATTTCATTAATAGCAGTCAAAGCTTTATCAAATTGGTTTGTGATCATATACAACGATATTAAATCGTCTTTATACTCTTCATCAAAAACCATAATTTTCTGAATCGTTTCGATTGCAAGCGGATAATTTTTGGTTTCATAACTTACATCGTAAATTCCTAACCAATACCATTTATTTTTTGGGTTTAATTGTGTGGCTTTTTCAAATGCATCCTGTGCATTTTTATAATCTTTGAGAGCCAGATAATTTTTCCCTAATTCAAAATAGGCAACAGCATCATTGGGTTTTAGTTTGATACATTTGTCTAATGATGCTATTGCTTTATCATAATTTTCAATTCCTTTTTGTTTTAAAGATTCATAAAAAGCATCTTGATAATCATCTGTTGCCATAGCAATATCTTCTGGTTCAGTTTGAGCCAAAACCACATTTGAATTGCCAAGCAAAACGATAAATAAAATTATTAAAACGCCTTTTTTCATTCTTTTTATATTTTCATTTTTAAACCAAAAAGAACCTTTTGAAACTTATTTTTATTCTAAAACAGAATAATCTCCAATGCTGATGCTGGTAAATTTACCATCATAACTTACATGATTTCCAATCATTGCATTGTCTAAATTTGCATTTTTTATTTGAGAATAAGTCTGTACTAAACTGTTCTTAATTGCACTATCCGTTATGTGACATCCTTTGCCAATTGAAACGTTCGGACCAACCGTCGTGTTTTTAAGCACTACATTTTCACCAATATAACAAGGTGGAATGATGGTTGAGTTTTCTAGTTTTACATCATAGTCAACTAAATGTTCACCATCATTATGTAAAAATCCCAACATTCTGGTATTTGTTTCAACGGTTACATCTTTGTTTCCGCAATCCATCCATTCGTCAACGCTTCCTGTTTTAAAAACTTTTCCGTTGGCCATCATTGCTTTGATACCGTCGTTGATTTGATATTCTCCTCCGTTTTGAATGTTATTATCTAAAACGCCTTGTAATTCATTTTTCAAATCACTAACTTCTTTGAAATAGTAAATTCCAATAACCGCTAAGTCACTTACAAACTCTTTTGGTTTTTCAACCAATTCTATAATTTCATTATTTGCGTTTAACTTTACTACACCAAATGCTTCTGGCTGTTCTACTTGTTTTACCCAAATTACAGCATCTGCCTCAGGATCTAATTCAAAATCAGCTCTAATTAAAGTATCCGCATAAGCGATAACTGCAGGACCAGAAAGAGATTCTTTTGCACACATAATAGCGTGACCTGTTCCCAAAGGCAAATCTTGACGATAAATAGATGCTTTTGCTCCTAACCCTTTTGCCAAATCTTCTAAACTTGCTACAAGATCATCTCCAAAAAAAGCAGGATCTCCTAATATAAAAGCGACTTCTTCGATAGGCTCTTTTAAAATTTTGGCAATATCCTCGACCAAACGATGCACGATTGATTTTCCTGCAACTGGAATTAATGGTTTTGGAACGGTTAAAGTATGTGGCCTAAGTCTCGATCCGCGGCCAGCCATTGGAACTATTATTTTCATTTTTTGTTTTTATTTGTTTCGTGAAGATTTAAATCTTCATTGATTTGGTTTAATTTTTTTTATGATAAAGCCCGTGAATATTCTTTAGTAAGATTTTTCATTTCACTTTAAAAGTGCTAGAAATTAATGTGCTTCTAGATTCTATAATGTAAAACTAAAAACTATTTTACTCCTGTACTGCCAAAACCGCCTTCACCTCTTGAAGTTTCAGAAAGTTCTTCGACTTCGATCCATTCAGCTCTTTCGTGTTTCGCAATAATTAATTGTGCAATTCGTTCTCCGTTTTCGATTACAAATTCTTCATTTGATAAATTTACTAAAATTACCCCTATTTCTCCTCTATAATCTGCATCAACCGTACCTGGAGAATTTAAAACTGTAATTCCTTTTTTAGCAGCCAGTCCGCTTCTTGGTCTTACCTGTGCTTCGCAGCCAATTGGTAATTCGATAAAAAGTCCTGTTTTTACAATTGTTCTTTCTAAAGGTTTTAGCGTAATTGATTCAGTTAAATTAGCACGCAAATCCATTCCTGCAGAAGCAATAGTTTCATAGTTAGGTAAATCGTGCTGTGATTTATTGATAATTTGTATTTTCATTTTATATTTTAAATAATTAAAAAAGTAATTTCTACTTTTTCATGATTCCTTTAATAGTCTCTTTTTCATTATGATAAACAAAGTACATAAAGCCTAAAAGCAACGGGATGCCAACGAAATAATTTTCTCTAAAGCCATAGAAAGAAATTGCCGAGAACACAATCGAAATTCCTAAGTAAGCAGATATCTTATTCATATCGTATGGTATCGGGTAATATTTATTTCCTAAAACATAGGAAATTAACATCATGCTTCCGTATGCTGAAATAGTAGCAATTGCTGATCCGTAATAACTGTATTTTGGAATTAAAAAATAGTTTAAAACTAATGTTACTATTGCGCCAACTATCGAAATATAAGCTCCAATTTTTGTTTTATCTGTAAGTTTATACCAGACTGATAAATTGTTGTAGATTCCTAAAAAGAAGTTTGCCAAAATAATTAAGGGCACCACTTTCATAGCTTCCCAATAGGATTTATTATCTAACAAAAGATACTTTAAGACATCAGCAAAAACAATTACGCCTAATAAAATCAATGAGCCTAAAATCACAAAGTATTTTGTAATAACTGCATATGTTTGAGGGGCATTGGCGTTTTTTGCATGGCTAAAAAAGAACGGTTCGATTCCTAATCTAAAAGCTGTTGCAAACAAAACCATAAACAAGCCTAATTTATAACACGCAGAATAAGCTCCAACTTCAGATTTTGCTAAATTCTCAGGTAATAAATAACCCAACAAAATTTTATCAAAATGCTCGTTAACGGCAAATGCTAAACCGGCAACCAAAATTGGAAGACCGTATTTCATCATTTTTTTCCAAAGCACAGGATCAAATTTTCGACCAAGCGACATATAATTTGGTGAAAGCACAACAAACGTGGCTAAACTTGCCAGCAGATTGGCAATGAAAATATAAGCAATCTGGAAATTTTCTACATATAAGTTATCCCAAACTGAATTAGGATTTGAAGCCGCCAGTTTAGGTAAATAAATCAAAAAGAAAATATTCAGCAATAAGTTAATGATAACATTTCCAATTTTAATAGCCGCATACATCATCGGACGCTGATTGGCTCTTAACTTAGAAAATGGTACTAAAACCAAAGCATCTAAAACTAAAATCCAAACAGAATACGTTATATACTGTACATCAACTTCTGCCCAAGCTGCCAAGGTATTTCTAAATATTAAAGCAGCAAATAAAAAGATTATTGACGACCAAAATATTGATATTGTAGATGTCGCAATTACATTTTTCTTGTCTTCTTCTGCGCTGTAAAATCTAAAAAAAGCCGTTTCCATTCCGTAGGAAAGTACTACATTAAAGAAAACCATCCAAGACAAAACAATCGAAACCTCACCATATTCAGCTGTTGGCAAAATACCTGTATATAATCTGACCAGTAAAAAACTAAGCATTCGGGGTAAAACCGTTGCCAGTCCATAAATCGCAGTTTGTTTGAATAGATTTTTATATAATCCCAAAATAGTTTGTAATAAAGTTCGTGAAACAAAAATAACCAATTCTTTGGTTTAATAATGCTTTTGAAGGTTCAATAAAAGCTTAACTATTATTTTATTTCGTTATTTTACTTTCGTCTAAGATTTTTACAAAATGAAACCCTTTTGGATTGTATCCTTGATTATAATAAAAACGATGAGCGCCAAAATTTCCCGTAAAAGCATCCAGAACTATACTACTGCAACCTAATGCTTTTGCCTTTTGTTCAATAAAATCAGTTAATAATTTACCAATTCCTTTAGAGCGGTATTCTGGATTTACAACAAAATTGTCAATCTCAAGATATTTCCCTGTCCATAATTTAGTGGCAGACCAACAGCCCGTAAGTCCTACACAAGTTTCATCTTGAAAAACACCAATTTGAATATAATTATGAGGCACCATTTCAAGGAGAAACGATTTATACTTTTCTACCGTAATCATTGGGTATAAAAATCTCATTGTGTCGATTTGGTCCAACATCTCTTCTATCGAAGTAAGCTCACGTATTTGTAAATTCATAATATAAAAATAGACTTCAAAAATACTTATTTTTTTTGCTCTCTGTATAAGAAGATAAAAAGCAAACATGTTAAATCTATAATAAAGAGAAAAAATTTTGTAATTTTTCTAGGAGTCTTCTTGATAACTTTGTTGTACAGGGAATGAGAAAAGCTACAACGCAACCCTAAAAAAGCAAAGCATTGGGACTAATAAAGCTAGTTTGTTCCCATAAAAGACAAAGCAGACAGAGGTGATAAATCTGTTCAATAATTTTATAAAATGGTAATGGTTCTCAATTTTTAGGGTAAATTGAGAATCACCATTTTATAAGTTAACTAGAAAATACAAAACTATTATACAAAAAAAGAGCCGACAAGTAATTGTCGGCTCTTTTAGTATTTCATTATTAAATTATCCGTTCAAAGCTTCTGCTCCACCAACGATCTCTAAGATTTCGTTTGTAATCGCAGCTTGACGTGCTTTGTTGTACGTTAATTTTAACTGGTTTCTTAATTCTGTTGCGTTGTCAGTTGCTTTGTGCATAGCTGTCATACGTGCTCCGTGTTCTGAAGCAAATGAATCGCGAATACCTTTGTATAATTGTGTTTTTAAAGACTTAGGAATCAAAGTCAAAACAATTTCTTCTTTTGAAGGTTCGAAAATATAATCTCCAGCAGAAACTGATACATCAGATTTTAAAGGTGCTAAAGGCAAAAATTGTTCTGTTTGAACGATTTGAGTCGCAGCATTTTTAAACTGATTGTAGATTAACTCGATTCTGTCATATTCTCCAGAAACGAATTTTTCAGTCAAATTATCAGCAATTCCAGCAACATTTTCAAAAGTTAAATGATCAAAAATTGCGTTATGATGACCGTGAACTTTATGAGTTTTGCTTAAAACATCGTTTCCTTTTTTACCAATAGCAAAAACATCAACTTGTTTTCCAGCGTAAAAATCAGTACGATTTTTAACTTCTTTAATAATATTTGAATTGAATGCACCACATAAACCTCTATTTGAAGTTATAGCTACAAGCAATACTTTTTTTACTTCACGTTGTGTTGTGTAATCTCCTCCAACTTCACCTTCAAGTGTAGCCGAAAGATTTTGCAGTAACTCCGTTAACTTCTCGGCATAAGGACGCATTGCAGTGATTGCATCTTGTGCCTTCTTAAGCTTTGCAGCAGAAACCATTTTCATTGCCGATGTAATCTGCATCGTCGATGAAACGGAAGTAATTCTATTACGGATTTCCTTTAAATTTGCCATCTATTAATTAGAAAATGTGACAATTTGAAAATTAGATAATTAGATTAATGTGAAAACATTCTCTAATTATCTAATTTACCAATTATCTAATTAGTTATATTTTGCTGAAATTTCTTTTGCTGCTTTTTCGATAACATCAGTAATGTTGTCATCTAATTTTCCAGCTTTCAACGCGTTAAGCGTATCTTTATGTTTACTGTTTAAGTAAGCTAAGAAATCTGCTTCAAATTCTTTTACTTTATTTACAGGAACGTTTCTTAATAAGTTTTTAGAACCAGCGTAAATAATAGCTACTTGATTTTCTACTGTATAAGGATCGTTAAGACCTTGTTTCAAGATTTCAACGTTTCTTTTTCCTTTTTCAATTACGTTTAATGTAACTGAATCTAAGTCAGAACCAAATTTAGCGAAAGCTTCTAATTCACGGAATTGAGCCTGGTCTAATTTTAAAGTTCCAGAAACTTTTTTCATTGATTTAATCTGAGCATTACCTCCAACACGAGATACAGAGATACCTACGTTAATTGCAGGACGAACTCCAGAGTTGAACAAATCTCCATCAAGGAAAATCTGACCATCTGTAATCGAAATTACGTTTGTTGGAATATATGCAGAAACGTCACCAGCCTGAGTTTCGATAATTGGCAATGCAGTCAATGAACCACCACCTTTTACGATAGACTTGATAGAATCTGGTAAATCATTCATGCTTTTAGCAATACCATCATCAGCGATTACTTTACAAGCACGCTCTAATAAACGAGAGTGTAAGTAGAAAACGTCTCCAGGGTAAGCCTCACGTCCCGGTGGTCTTCTTAACAAAAGAGAAACCTCACGGTAAGCAACAGCTTGCTTAGATAAATCATCATACACGATAAGTGCTGGACGACCTGAATCTCTAAAATACTCACCAATTGCAGCACCTGCGAAAGGAGCATAAACTTGCATTGGAGCTGGATCAGAAGCATTAGCAGCAACGATAACTGTATAAGCCATTGCGCCTTTTTCTTCTAACATTTTTGCGATTCCTGCTACAGTTGAAGCTTTTTGCCCAATTGCAACATATATACAGAATACAGGTTTTCCTGCATCGTAAAATTCTTTTTGATTTAAGATTGTATCGATACAAACAGTTGATTTACCTGTTTGACGGTCACCAATTACAAGCTCACGTTGTCCACGACCTACTGGGATCATAGCATCTACTGCTTTTACTCCAGTTTGTAATGGCTCAGTTACTGGCTGACGAAATACAACACCAGGTGCTTTTCTTTCTAAAGGCATTTCATATAATGTTCCACCAATTGGTCCTTTTCCGTCAATTGGAAAACCAAGAGTGTTCACTACACGTCCTACCATTTGCTCACCTACTTTAAGAGAAGCAATACGTTGAGTTCTTTTTGCAGTAGATCCTTCTTTAATTCCTGTTGATGGTCCTAAAAGTACCACACCAACATTGTCTTCTTCAAGATTCAATACGATACCTTCCATACCGTTATCAAATTCTACTAACTCACCATATTGAACATTAGACAGCCCGTAAACACGAGCAATACCATCTCCAACTTGAAGTACTGTTCCTACTTCCTCCAGCGTAGCACCAGATTCAAAACCTTCTACTTGCTTTCTTAATATTGCTGAAATTTCAGCAGGTTTGATTTCCGCCATCTTAATTTATAATTTAGACACTTTTATGTGTAATAAAACTAATTACTTAACTCTCTTTTTAATACTTGCAATCTGTTTGCAACAGATGCATTGTATTGATTATCACCTATTCTTAAAATAAATCCACCAATAATTGAAGGATCTACTATATTTTCAATTGTAATTTTCTTATCTGACAAAGTTGCAATTTTAGCTAAAACTTTCGCTTCTAATGCAGCATCCATTGGAATTGCAGTTGTAACTTTTGCAGTTTCAACTCCATTGCTTTCGTCAAATAATTTATTGTATTCTACTGCAATTGCATCTAGAATTTCAAATCTTTTGTTTTCGAATAATAAATGAAATAAACCTTTAGTTACACCATTTACATTTGCAAAAACCTCTAAAAGAGCACTTTCTTTAACTTCAACTTTTGTAGTTTGGTTTTGAATAAATGCGCTTAATTCTGAATTATTTTCAATCGCTGATGCAATTGATTTCATATCGTTATTTACAGCTTCGGCAACACCTTTAGAGTTTGCTAAGTCTAGAATTGCTTTTGCATAACGAATTGCTGCTCTTGTACTTGCCATAATCTTAGTTTAACTTTACGTCACCTAACATTTTCTCTACTAATTTAGTTTGAGATTCTTTGTTAGATAATTCTTCTTTCAATAATTTTTCAGCGATGCTTAAAGATAGACTTGAAACTTGTGATTTCAATTCTGCCATTGCAGCATTTTTTTCACTTTCGATAGCCGCTTTAGCTTGCTCAATTAATTTTTGACCTTGCTCTTGTGCATCGTTTTTAGAATCAGCAATAATTTGCTCTCTCATTTCACGTGCTTCTTTCAACATAGCATCACGTTCTGCACGAGCTTCTTTTAAAATACGCTCATTATCTGCAGTTAAGTTTTCCATTTCTCTGCGAGCAGCTTCTGCTGAAGCTAACGCATTGTTGATAGATTCCTCACGGCTTTTTACAGCTCCTAAAATTGGTTTCCAAGCAAATTTTGCTAAAAGAATAAAGAAAACAATAAAGATAATTGTTGTCCAAAAAATTAAACTTTCCGGTGAAGTTAATTGCATAACATTATATGTTTAAAAATTGTTTGTCGTTTTTTTTAAAAAAACTTCCTGAAGCCAACCGCTGCAGGAAGTTTTAAGTTTTAATTATTTTGCGATTAACGCAACAACTACTGCGAAAAGAGCAACCCCTTCAATAAGTGCAGCAGCAATAATCATAGCAGTCTGGATTTTTCCAGCAGCTTCTGGCTGACGAGCAATAGCGTCCATTGCAGAACCACCAATTTTTCCAATACCAATACCTGCACCAATTACAGCTAATCCAGCTCCGATTCCAGCTAATATCATAATAATAAATTTATATAGTTAATAATTAAAAAAACTCTGATTAATGGTGATCGTGCTCTTCAACAGCCTGACCAATAAATAATGCTGAAAGCAATGTAAATACATATGCTTGTAATGCAGCAACTAACATCTCTAATACACTCATGAATAGTACAAATGCTCCAGAAACTGGTCCAATTGCAACTGATTTAAATATGAAGATTAAAGAAACTAAACTCAAGATAATAATATGCCCTGCAGTAATGTTTGCAAACAAACGAATCATTAACGCGAATGGCTTAGTAAGCATTCCGATGATTTCTACAGGAATCATAATTGGAGCTAACCACACAGGAACTCCTGGTGTATTAAAAATATGTCCCCAATAATTTTTGTTTCCGCTTAAAGTTGTAACTACAAAAGTGATAAATGCCATTACAAATGTAAAGTAAATATTTCCTGTTAAGTTTGAACTGAATGGGAAGAATGGAATTAAACCGATAAGGTTATTAATCCAGATAAAGAAAAAGATAGTTAAAAGATACGGCATGTATTTAGCATACTTTTTTGTTCCTATATTAGGAATAGCAATTTCGTCTCTAACAAAAGTTACAAGCGGCTCTAAAAATCCAGCCAATCCTGTTGGTGCTTTGTCGTTTTTCTTGTATGATCTTGCAACCGCAAAAAACATAACAAACAAAATAATTGCCGACATTAACATTGAGAAAACATTTTTTGTAATAGAGAAATCTAAAGGTCTTGCATCAAAAGCAAAAGCTCCGTTATCTTTTACATCTTGTGACAATCCTTCAAATTTGTCAGCGTAAAAAATTATTTCCTTATAACGAACAAATTTTTGACCATTGATATCAACTACATGTTCTCCTGAATTGTCGTGGTGAAATTTTGCAGATGAAAAAATCTCTAAACCATTTGCAGTCCATAAAATAACTGGAAGGCTAAAAGAGATTGGATGACCATCCCAGTCAGCAATATGAAAATCGTGAGCATCTCCAGTATGCGCATTGATTAATTCACTAGCGTTAAACTCTTCTTCAACTTTATGAGCAACAGTTTCTCCGTGGCCGTTTGTCTCTGCATGACTTCCTTCTGCTAATTCGACATTTTCGTGTGTTGCAGAAACACTGTCAACAGGCGTTGATGCGAAATTTATCGACGAAGTAAGTGCTAATAAGGTAACTAATAAGTACTGAACTGGTTTATTGGAAATTATCATTATTAAAACTGTATCTAATTTTAGGTTTCAAAAATTTTTTGCAAAGGTACATTTTTAATTTAAAACTGAAAATATATCGATATAATTTTTAAAATTTCCGTTTCAAAATGCGATATATTTAATAATGAGACTATTAACCCTTGTTTATAAGCCTAATTGTAAAGACTGTCTCAAAAAGTAAAAACAAAAAATAAGGGATAAAAAACGCGCTTACATCTACTATAGGATTTGCAACGCCTGACTTTATAAAAGGAATTAGGAAAACAACGGCCGCCATCATTCTAAAAAAACTAGCGCCAAGAAACGTAAAACCTGTATAAGTGGAGAAGTTTTTATTGATATAAATAAGTAAAAGATAGACTAAAAAAGTGGCCAAAATATTGAACAAATAAATACTCCAAGCAGCATAGAAAAAATTGTACTTCTCAGATAAAGACTGCATTATAAAATACTGAGCAGCAAACAACACAATTGAAAAAGGGATAAAATACTTTAGGAAATCTACAGTTCTATTCATTACTTGTTTAAATTTTTAACTTGTCTGATGACATTATAAAGTGCTAAAAAAACAGAGAATAAAGAAAGAACAATTGTCCAAAGCGATCCTCCGTTAGAATACTTTTCGTCTAACCAGATGCCAAAGTAACTAAATAAAAAAATAATTATCCCCATTTGAAAGGGGATATTTATAAGTGCAATCCATTTGTTATTTTGTTTATTATTCGGATCCTTATCCATTTTTTAGAGTTACTTCCTTATTGTTAGTTATCATGGTACAAGTTGCTGTAAATTCAGCCCCAGGTTCTATAGAAAGTTTTCCAACGGCAACTTCGCCGTGAATTTGTGCCGATTCTTTAATATTAAGAATTTCAAGAACTTTAATTTTTCCACGAAATTCGCCTTCAATATCTGCGTTGTTACAAATGATCTCTCCTTTTACAACACCGCTTGCTCCAATGACTAATTTTCCTTCGGATGTAAAATTTCCAATCAATTCGCCGTCAAGCCTAAAATCAGCTTTTGAAACAATATCTCCTATTATAGAGGTTCCTTCAACAATTCTATTTGTTTTTCCTAGAAGTTCTGTTCCGTTTTTTTTTACTTTATCAAACATTATTATGGGGTTTTTGGGGTCAGATAAACATCGAGATTTTTCTTGATTTGAACCACTTTGTAATTATCGCTCGATATAATTACTGCAGGTTGAGCGATTTTAAATCTTTTATCGTCTCTCAAAACGCCCGCCACATCTTTAGCATAAGCCTCAGATTTTACTCCATGAATAACAACAAAACTTTCAGTCTTATTGTATTTATCTACTGAAGTTGTCAGACGCTGATAATTTTCAACAGCTAAAAAGCTTTTAATCACATCTTCGATATGCTTTGCTGTTTTACTGTCATTACTTGCAATTGGATAGATTATTTTCCAATTTTTATTGTCTTCTGTTGTAAAGTTAAGACGCTCTAAAACTGGAACTTGTTTTTCTAGAATCTCTCTCGCATTTTTACCCTCTTCACTATTTGGATAATTATCTGCAACTGTTTCTAAACCTTTTTTATAAGCTTCCAATCCGTTAACCTTTCCTAATGTATTTGCTTTTAGCAATTCATATTTAGAAACTATTTCATCTCCTGAATACTGATTAATTAAATTATCAATATTATCTAAAACAAGATTAAATTGTTCCTCTTGATAGAGTTTAAACCATTTTTGATATTCTTTATCTGGTGATGAAAGGTCGTCTGTTTTTACATTGTTTAAAATTTGAGCATATCGCGAGTTCGGATATGTTGCTATAATGTTTGCTTTTATCGCTTGTGCTTTTGCTGGATCTGTAATTTGATAAATTTTATACAAATTGTACATTGCCGGCAATATCAATTTTTCTTCTGGATTATTTTTTAATAATTGTTCCAGTTTATCACTTGCTAAAGCATATTCATTAAACTTTTCTTTATATATAAGTCCTAATTGGTAGTACGCAAAATTGCGGTCTTTACTAATACTATCAATAGCCGCTTGTGATTTAGGAAGCTTATTTTCATAAAAAGCAGTAGTATACTTTTCGACAACAACAGTATCTTTTAATGCATTTGCATCTTCCAGATTATTTATCGTGTCATTCATTGCGGCATTATTTGCAGATTTTATGGCTGCCAATCTCCAATTTCCTCCCATTGTTCTATTACCCCACAATTTCTTAAACTGCAATTTTCCATAGGCAACTGTGGTTGGATTATAGAAATAAAAAGTACTTGCGACATCACTTCCTGCTTGAGGTTTTAATCCGCCGTCAAAATCAACAGGTTTCCCTAATGAATTAGGATTAATCGCTGTTGGCGCATTTGATGCATTTGTATTTCGATCAATATTTGCCAGCTTCTCTTTCTCTCTTTCTTCTAAAATTCGTTTTGCTTCATCTTTCTTTTTTAATTCAGTAATATAATTTTCAAAGTAAATTGTTCTCTCGGCGCCTGGCAGTTTGTATACCTTAATTATACTGTCATTAGTTTTAGCAATTGCTTCGTACTTAATAACGTTGTCAAGGTT
Source organism: Flavobacterium sp. FlaQc-30 (assembly GCF_044005885.1). Lineage (NCBI taxonomy): Bacteria > Pseudomonadati > Bacteroidota > Flavobacteriia > Flavobacteriales > Flavobacteriaceae > Flavobacterium > Flavobacterium sp. FlaQc-30. Next base: position 653,027 of record NZ_JBIPCO010000001.1, read on the forward strand.
TTTTCTGTTTTTTTCAATAAAAGCAAACTCTCTGCTTTTTGGATTTAACTTCGTTAATGTACTGTCATAATATTTAGCAGCCATTGAATAATCTGTATTTTTAAAATACATATTTCCAATGTTTCGATATGCCGATGCCATTAAATATGGATCTTTGGATTTTCTGCCTAATGATTTATTATAAAATTTTAGTGCATTTTCAGTGTCTTTCTTTTTATCATAATAAACCGCCATTTCATAAAACAAAACATCATAATAAGGTCTGTTTTCACGATCTGCAACTAGTTTATTGTAGGTTTTTAAGAAAATAGTGTCGTTACCGCTTGCGTAATCGTACATCTGTGCTTTTTTTGCATAAGCATGCATCATATATTTTCGATCGGCTTTACGATTCATATCAATCACACCATCGTAAAAATAAATAGCACTATCTTTTTTGCCAGCCTCTTGATACATCTGCCCTAAAATAAAACGATATCTGGCACGATCTTCATTTATTTTGGTAAATTTCTCAGCAATTTTAAGCTTTGTTACTGCGCTGTCTCTTTGTTCTAAATTTAAAAATGCTTCCGCCAAAAGCGCATTAGCATCTGAAAAAGTCTGTTTATTTAAATCTGTATTTTTTAATAACAGATTGATATTTTTTACAACAATTGCATCATTACCCAAACGCATATTGGTTTTTTCACGCCAGATTTTTGCGGTATAGATATTACTGCTGTTTGGATATTTGTATAAAATATAATTGAATGCTTCTAAAGCCGGTATAAAACGCTGATCGTAATATCTGGCTTTTCCAAGCATTAAATAGGCTTCATCTATTTGAGAGTTTCTTTCTCGGCCTCCAATATTCATTGAATGCTTCTGAATTGCTTTTGTAGCTTTTGTTTCTGCTAATTCAAAATCAGGATTTTTTGCTTTTTCTTCATCAGAAAAGTTTTCATCAAACTGCATTTTTTCTATTGGAAGTATTTTCCAAAAATTATCCTGATTATTTGCGTATATCGATTGTAAACCTTTATCGAGGCCTATTCCACCATTATACAAAATGTTATATTTTGTACTTAAAGCATGTGAATTCCTCGATACAAAGCTGTTATTTTTGGTAGAACAAGCTATCAAAAGGAATAAAAAAACAAGAAAAAAACTATATTTAAGAGTATTCTTTTTCAATAGAACTGATTTTAAAGCATAAACTACCAAAAAGCATTTTTAGTATAAAGACTTGTAAAAATACGCTTCTTTTTGAAATATAGAAACTTATACAGCAAAAAACGATTCAAGCTCTTGAAGGGTTTCTTTTGATGTTTGAATATCCTTTACAATTTCGCCTTTGTTAAGCGCCACAATACGATCGCAAACCTCTACTGTATGCTGCAAATCGTGACTTGAAACCAAAACAGTTACATTTGGATTATCTGCCAGTTCTCTGATAATTTTCTTTAATCGGCTTACTGTAGTTGGATCTAAATTTGCAAAAGGCTCATCTAAAATAACAACTTCAGGATTACCAATTAAAGTCGCTATAATACCAACCTTTTTTTGATTTCCTTTAGATAAATCACGCAGGTACTTTTTATTATTTAATATTTCTCCGTTAAAAAATTCCTCATGTTCTGCTAACAAAGCATCAACATCAGCTTTATTCTGACGACGTAAATCACCAATAAAATAAAAATATTCCTCTGGAGTTAAATATCCAATTAAAAAACTTTCATCGAGAAATGAGCCTGTAAATGATTTCCAATTTTCACTTGTATTTACTTGAATATCATTACTTTTTATAGATCCTGTTGACGGCTGAACCAAATCTAAAAGCAGACTAAAAAAAGTTGTTTTACCTGCTCCGTTGTTCCCTACTAATCCAAAACTTTGTCCTTTTGGGATTTCAAGATTATTAATATTTAAAACTGTAGTTCCGTTGTATTTTTTTGAAAGTTGATTTGCTTGTATCATTTTAATTGTAGATTTTAGATTGTTGATTTTAGATTAAAAAATCTATTTTTTCTTTGATTGTCAATCAGATAAAAATTACCGAATTATCAAATTGGCACATTTTCTAATTACGTTAATTCTTTTGTTTGTAAGCACTTATCGTACTATACTTTTCTATTTTATATCTCTTTTCAATTACTGAAAATACTTTCTCTTTAAAGACTAAACCTAAAACTCCTGCCGTGGCAACCAAAGCTAATGCAACCGTTTTATCAGCAAAATGAAGCCCAAGCCAATACAGCAGTAATGGCAAAAATACTTTTGGCAGCGAAAGCAGCATAGCACTTACATTAAATGCTTTTTTGTCTCCAAAAGCCCCGCCAGCACTACTTAAATCAATAGGTGTTTTTGTAAATGCTCCTCCTAAAAGCACTAAATGTGAGTTTACACCAATATTATAAATGGCACCAACAACAATGGTTAAATAAACTTCCCATCCGTAAAAAAGATAAAATGAAGCCAAAACGGTTGAAACAAAAGTAGCAATAACAATCAGCCACCATTTTGAAGTAATATATCCGCGATACGGAATATTTTGTGTCATCATCAATTGGTAATAAGAACTATCCCAACTTGGTACAAACTGACCAAAAACAAATAAAAATCCGCCCGAAACAAATATTCCGCCAAAAATTTGCATTACTTGCGGCTGACTTGTGTTTCCAAAAAAGAGTAATCCGTAAAACAAGAAAACGACACTCAAAAAAATCGTTGTTTTTGATCTTTTGTTTCTTTTAATAAGTTTAATATCATTCTTTAGAAATGTTCCAACTGTTCCAAATTGATTCAACCACGAAAGATTCTCAGTTGTGGCAATATCCTGTTTTACTGAAAGTCCAGCATCTAGATATAAATTCTTCTTGAAATATTTAAAAGTAAAAAGATATAGACCTGCTAATACCCAAACCGGGATTAAAAATAGTCCGTCAATATCATAAAATCCTTGAAAAACAGGTGTTGTAAACGTCGTAATATCAAATAATTTATAATACTGAGCACCTGCCAAAACTAAAATTATTCCAATAAAAACAACAAACAATTTATCGATGTTGCTTAAAATAATACTTAGAAAATTATTGATGTATACTAAAGATAGTATGGCTAAATGCCAAAAAATAATTTCGATTAGATCATATCCATTTAAAATCAGTACTACCGAAAACGGAATAAAAAACAGAGCATGAACCCAATTGAAAAATGACAGCATTGTTTTGCCTAGAGAGAAATGAACAATAACTGATTTTTTAAAAGGTAAAACCAGCAAAGGTTTAATATTTAAAACTGGAATAGACTGTACTAATAATCGAACAACTAAATCGAACAAAAAATAATAAATTAAAAATTTATTGACGGTTTGCAACGGATCGAGATTCCTTTTTTTAAGAGCATAAAATACTCCAACACCCGCTCCTATAAAAATTAATGAAAAATATATCATTAAAAACCCCAGTAAAATCTTCATTGCCAAATTTTTGCCAAATGATGCAGATCTGGCAAAGGCTTTCCATTCAAGGTAAATAAACTTTTTAATCATTGTAAATTGGTTTTGATTTTGGTAGTAAGAGATCAAATGTAGGAAAACGTTACAAAAAAAGTTAAAAAAAAATTTTTAGTAAGTGTCAATTACTTAGTCTTTGCTACTTTTGCAAAAAAAATTAATCATGCCTTCATTCTTAAAACTAATAATTAAAGAGGTAAAACGCGAAACTGCCGACGCTGTTGCTGTTCTTTTTAATGTTCCTGAAGAACTTAAACCAGATTATAAATTTATAGCTGGACAATACATAAATTTAAAGTTAACACTTGATAATCAAGAAATTCGTCGTGCTTACTCAATTTGTTCTGCACCAGAAAGCGGTGAATTACGAATTGCAGTAAAAGCGGTTAAAAATGGTTTATTCTCACAATTTGCAAATACAAAGCTTAAAGCAGGAGATGTTCTTGAAGTTGGTCATCCAGAGGGTAAATTTACCTTTGAACCTGATGCTGAAAGACAAAAAAACTATGTGGCTTTTGCGGCAGGAAGCGGTATAACACCTGTTTTATCTATTTTAAAATCAGTTTTAAAAAGCGAACCAAAAAGCTCATTTGTATTAGTTTACGGAAACAAAACTCCTGAAGAAACTATTTTTCATCAGGAATTACATGATTTACAATTGCAATACGTAGGTCGCTTTTTTGTGCATTATGTTTACAGCCAGGCAAAAGTTGAAAATGCATTATTCGGCCGAATAGATAAATCGGCAGTGAATTTTGTTTTAAACAATAAACACAAAGAATTAGAATTTGATAAATTTTTCTTGTGTGGACCTGAAGAAATGATCAACACTGTTTCTAACGTTTTAAAAGAGAAAAACGTAAAAGAATCTGCTATTAAGTTTGAGCTTTTTACTGCTTCTACAAAAGAAAATGAAATCAAAACTTCATTAGAAGGACATACAAAAATTACTGTTTTAGTTGATGATGAAGAAGTTACTTTTGAGATGTCTCAAAAACAAACTATTCTTGATGCGGCTTTAAAACAAGGTGTTGATGCTCCTTATTCTTGTCAAGGCGGTATTTGCAGCAGCTGTTTAGGACGTGTAACTGCAGGTTCTGCTGAAATGACAAAAAATTCTATTTTAACAGATAGTGAAATTGCAGAAGGTTTAATTTTAACTTGTCAGGCACATCCAACATCTGAAACTATTTACGTTGATTACGACGACGTATAGTCTACATTAAATTCTAAAATATAAAAATCCAAATTCCAACTTTACAATTGGGATTTGGATTTTTTTTTATTTGCATCTTTGTTTAAAATTAGTTTTGGAGTTTAAAAACTGGAATTTAAATTGTTATGAAATCAATTCGAGAAATATTTAGAAATAATCCGTCGCTTTTGGAAGAACCAGAAGTTATTCAGCTTGTAGATTATTGTTCAGAATTACAAGACGAAATTGTAGAACTCAAATTTCAAAAAACAGATAATAAAGAACTTGCGATGCTCGACATGATCAAAGAAGTTATAAAAGGATGCAATAGTATTGAAAAAGAACAAATGGAACACGAACGATTTGGCTATGAAGCACCAAATTATCAGGAAACTATCTCAAATCTTAAAAATTATATTTACAGCAGATGTCGGGATGAAAAAATCTGGTTATAGGAAATTACAATAAAACCAATTTTTCACTAAAATATTGCTGATTTTTTATTAAATTAGAGGTAAGATTAAAGCACTCGTAATCTAGCATGGTCGTGTTTAGATTTACAGCGCTAAACCCAATTTGTCAACGCATTTAAACATTAAATATCATGACAATACATCACTTCCTTCGTTTATCATTTATCGCAATTTTTGTAGTAACAGCTCTTTTTTGTATTTACTTTATAATCAAAAAACAACGAAATAAAAAAGGGCCTAAATTACTTACCTCAGAAAAGTACAACTCAACAATGATTGGGAAAATGACTGAAATTAAAGTATCTGACCAAAATATTTTTAACATCTGGCCTTACGTTAGTAAATTAAAAACGGCTAAAGTACTTTCGCATAAAATCAAAGAGTCTCAATTGGTACATAAAGTCTATAGAAATTCAACTGAGAACTTTGAACACATTTTACTGTCTACAGAAAAAGAAAATCATTTTGTTGTAATTGTAGCCAATAGAAACAAAAAGAAAACAATTGGATATTTTCTTCATGATTTGAATGGATTATACGCTTAACTGTATTTTTTCAACAATTTCATTAGGAGAAATACTTCTCATCGCATCTTGATAACCTTCAACTGTTTTATTTCCATAAACCGAAGTTGGCAGTTGCGGGTATTGATTTCTATCAGCAGTTAGAGCATTTTCAAGACTTTGATTAAAAGGCAAAAATCCTGCATACGGGTGCGTTGCTCCCCAAAGTGTTATTACTTTTACGCCCAGCATAGCGGCAATATGTGCATTTCCAGAATCCATAGAAAGCATTACGTCAAGATTGCTGATTAACTGTAATTCTTGCTGAAATTTAATTTTTCCAGCCATATTAATTACATTTTCAAAAGGTTGCGCTATTGAATCTAAAATATCGATTTCTTTTTTTCCTCCTCCGAAAAGCAAAATTTTATAGGATGAATTCTCGGCTAATTTTGCCACAACTTCTTTCATTAAATCTAACGGATAAACCTTAGAATCGTATTGTGCAAAAGGTGCGATACCAATTAATTTTTGATTCTCGTTCCCGATAATTTCTAAAATGTCTTCGCTTAAAATTGCCTTTTCTGGAAATTGAGGATTAGATAAATCTAAAGAAAAACCAAGTTCTTCAAACACTTTTGTGTGTCTTTCAAACATTGTTGGTAACGGTGCAAAGATCTTATTTTCGGCTCTAGTCAATTCTTTTTTTCCTTCACGGCCTTTATCAACTGTTGCTCTTTTTTTTCCGCTTAAAGCGAAAAGCGAGCCTACAACCTTAGATCTTAAAACGTTATGAAGATCTGCAAAAGCATCGACTTTCAATTTACTTACATCTTTAAATAAACGTACAAGTCCCAGAAAACCTTTATGTCTTTCTTTTTCATCAAAAGCAAAAAAGTTTAAATTAGGAATTCCGTAAAAAAAAGGTTTAAAAAAAGGACGCGAAATAACCGTCAATTTTACCTCTGGATATTGTTTTACAAAAGCGCGTAAAACAGGAACCGTCATGGCGACATCTCCCATTGCGGATAGTCTCATGACGGCTATATGCTTAATTTTATTGGACAATTTTGCCAATTATTTTTTATTTTGGTATAAAACAGGATTCAATTCATCATCATTATACATTTTCATTTGTTTGTATACTTTCATGAATTTATCACCATTTTCGATGTCAGTCAATAAATCATCAATTGCAGTTGACAAATCTGATCTTTGCTCTAATAGAACATTTAATTTTTCCTGACATTTATCTCTATGTTCTTGTGTAGCTTCTGCGCGAGTAGCTTCTTCATGCATATGATAAATTTTTAATGCCAAAATCGATAATCTGTCAAATGCCCATGCTGGACTTTCAGAGTTTATTTTTGCACCGTCTTTTACTTTTACATTGCTGTATTTTTGCAAAAAATAACTATCAATATATTCGACCATATCAGTACGTTCCTGATTAGATGCATCAATTCTTCTTTTTAAAGTAAGTGCCGCCACTGGATCAATTTGCGGATCACGAATAATATCTTCAAAATGCCATTGAACAGTGTCAATCCAGTTTTTTAGATATAATAAATGTTCGAATTTATCCTTTGGATATGGATTATTTATAGGCTGATCTACATTATCAAACTGATGATAATCCTTGATGCTTTGTTCGAAAACAGAATATGCTAATTTTGAAAACATGTCTTTATTTGTTAGAGTTACAAAGATACTTTTTATACTTTTATGGTGCGAATAATAACGAGTAATTTTTTGTTCTCGTATTTTTACCAAATTTATAATTTTAAAATTTAACTATGAAAATTCATTATATATCTGAAAATAACAGCATTTTAAATCATTTTTTAGGTCAAATCCGAAATATAAATGTTCAAAATGACAGTATGCGTTTTCGACGAAATATAGAACGAATAGGCGAAATTATGGCGTACGAATTAAGTAAAATTCTAACTTATAAAAATGTAGAAATTCAAACACCGCTTGGCATAAAAAACACAACAGAAATAGCTGCCGATTTGGTTTTATGTTCGATTTTAAGAGCTGGATTACCACTGCATACAGGCTTTTTAAATTATTTTGATAATGCCGAAAACAGTTTTGTTTCCGCCTGCAGATATCATCCTAATAATGATCATGAATTTGAAATTAGAGTTGAATATCAAGCGGTTTCAAATATCAATAATAAAACCGTTTTACTGCTTGATCCAATGCTGGCAACTGGTCAGTCAATAGTTGCTGTTCATGAAAAATTAGTTGAAAATGCAACTCCAGAAGAAATTCACATTGTCGTAGTTATTGCTGCTCCAGAAGGAATTGCTTATCTAGAAAAAAACCTTCCTGAAAATTGTCATTTATGGGTTGCTTCGTTAGACGAAAAACTAAATGAGAAAAACTATATTATTCCTGGACTTGGTGATGCTGGTGATCTTGCTTTTGGAAGTAAATTATAATTGGGAGAAAAAGGTAAATAAACTACACAAAATCAGTACATAAAATACAATTTCATTATTAAGCTTTTGCTGTACATACTCTATATGACTTGCTGCCATAATGGTTAGCGGTGCGATGCTAAACAGCAATAAATCATTGCTTTTGTCTGGCGATACAATAAAAACGAGAGCAGCAATAAAGAAACATGCTACTACTTTTTTGTAAGAGGCATGAACAATTTGAGGTCTGTTTGACAATGTTGTAATCATTGAAATAACAAAGAATAAAGCAACCGCAACATATATTGAAAGTGCACCATTTTCATAATTGTTCTTGAAATAATCTATTCTAAAATCGATTACTGCACGTTTTTGAAAAAAATCTACCGCATCAATATTGAACATTAAGGAGATCATTGTAAACACTAAGGCTACTGCCAAAAGTGCAATAAAAGGTAAAACCCAGTTTCTATAATCTCTCGAAACGTGAAAAACTATTGATATAAAAACCAAAATTAGGAATAAGACACACCAAAATTGAAATAAAGAAGCTACAAAAATCCAAAAAGAAGCATCGAATATTTTTTCTTTTGATGCTTTAAGAGATTGAAGCGAAATCAATCTTCGTAATGCTAATAAGATGAAAAAATTAGCATAAATTACATCTGGATTATTAAATATAGTAGGGAAAAACAATATAAATAATAGATAGAAAAATATCGCGTACCCATTGTCTTTACTGAGCCCATTCTTTTTAACAATGAAATTAATCATGAAAAAAGAAGCCAAAATAAAGCACAATAAACTCAATTTTTGGAATATCGTAAAATATGAATTTATCCAAGACGTTTCTCGAATTTGAAACATAAAAAAGAAAACCAGTATCAAAATTACAACCAATGAATAATTTAATGGCGTAGATTTTTTAAAAACACTTGTTATCATAAGGATATTTTATACTTTTGTGACTGTAAATATAATACTTGTTTAAAAGGAAAAACCAACAAGTTGAAAAAGATTCTTTTTTGAATTTTAATTCAATGCGTTAAAAACAATAATAACATATAATTTTATAAATTATGACAGCTTTTTTCGAAGGAATTCAATACTTATTCGTTAACATTTTGTTTGCTCCACTTGACTTTTTACGTCATTTAGAACTAATTACTTGGTTTGGTGCAAACACAATTAACTGGATTTTCATGATCATCTGTGCATGTGCAATCGTTTATTGGATTAAGCAATTACGCATTTTTGATGATGCCGGAACAGAAAACCAAGATACAACAGCTCATTCATTTTTAAAATAAAAACCAAACCCTTTAATTAAAAAGGGCCGGTTAATTTATTTTTAAATCAAATCGAAGCCAATATCTTTTCTAAAATACATCTTATCAAAGCTTAGTTTATCTATGTTTTGGTAAGATTTTTTTATGGCCTGCTGGAAATCATCTCCATATGATGTTACAGTCAAAACACGTCCTCCATTAGTAACGACATTTTCGTTATCTAATTTTGTTCCCGCGTGAAAAACTATAGAATCTGTAATATTTTCTAAACCACTAATTACTTTCCCTTTTTCAAAATCTTCAGGATATCCTCCAGAAACCACCATAATTGTAGTAGCACTTCTTGGATCAACCTCTAAAGTAAATTCGTTTAATTTTTGATCAGCAACAGATTGGAATAATTCAACCAAATCAGATTTTAATCTCGGAACCACAACTTCAGTTTCTGGATCTCCCATTCTTACGTTGTATTCAATAACGATTGGTTCGTTTTTTACATTGATTAAACCAATGAACACAAAACCTTTGTATTCGATTCCGTCTTTTTGGAAACCTTCAATAGTAGGTTTTACGATACGAGTTTCAATTTTTTCCATTAAAACAGCATCAACATAAGGAACTGGAGAAACTGCTCCCATTCCGCCTGTATTTAGTCCTGTATCGCCTTCGCCAATTCGTTTGTAATCTTTTGCCGTTGGAAGAATTTTATAGCTTTTACCGTCAGTCAAAACAAAACAGCTTAATTCAATTCCGTCCAAAAATTCTTCGATAACAACTTTTGAACTTGCTGCTCCAAATTTTGAATGAACAAGCATATTTCTTAATTCCGTTTTAGCCTCTTCAAGATCTTGAATAATCAAAACTCCTTTTCCTGCTGCTAAACCGTCTGCTTTTAGAACGTACGGAGGTTGTAAAGTTTCTAAGAATGCACATCCATTTTCAACCGTTTCGGCAGTAAAACTATCGTAAGCCGCAGTTGGAATGTTATGTTTCATCAAGAATTCTTTTGCAAATTCTTTACTTCCTTCTAACTGTGCTCCTAATTTTGATGGTCCAATTACTGGAATATGTTTTAAACTTTCGTCGTTTTTAAAATAATCATAAATTCCTTTTACTAAAGGATCTTCTGGACCTACAACAACCATACTTACTTTTTCTTGAAGTACAAATGTTTTAATAGCATCAAAATCGGTTGGAGACATTGCAACATTTGTAGCAATTGCAGCTGTTCCTGCATTTCCTGGTGCAACAAAAAGTTTTTCGCAAAGCGGACTCTGAATCATTTTCCACGCAAAAGCATGCTCTCTTCCGCCTGATCCCAATAATAAAATTGTCATGGTATAGTTGTATTTAGTTGTGGTGCAAAAATAATTGCTTTTGCACGTAAAAAATAATTAAATCTTAAAAACTTATTGATTCTTCACTGTTCATAATTGCTAAATATTACTTTTGACTAAAATTATAAGAAAAATGATTCGCCTTTTTGATCTTTCTCTTCAGTTAAATGGTTTTCCGATAAAGAAAACCAAAGCCGAATTGGACAAAATTGTTTGTTTTTCTGAAGAAGAATTTGCTTCATTTCTTGAAAACAAAAAGAAAGAAATTGTTGATTTTCACTTAAAAAACAACTCTTTTTATGCGGCATTAGTTGGAGATAAAACTTTTAAAAATTGGGAAGATTTACCGATTTTAAATAAACAGGATCTTCAAAAGCCGCTGCAAGAAAGACTTTCAAAAGGCTATTCTAAAAAAAACATTTACCTCAACAAAACATCAGGATCAAGCGGAACTCCTTTAATTTTTGCCAAAGATAAATACTCACACGCTTTAACTTGGGCATCAAATATTATGCGTTTTGGATGGTTTAGCATTGATTTTAATCATTCGTATCAAGCACGTTTTTATGGAATTCCGATGGATTTTATTGGCTATCAAAAAGAACGTTTCAAAGATTTTTTGAGTCGCCGGGTTCGATTCCCGGTGTTTGATTTATCAGATGATGTTCTAGAGAAATTTTTGAAGAAATTCAAATCTAAAAAGTTCGATTACATCAACGGCTATACAAGTTCAATTGTTCTGTTTGCTAAATTTCTAGAACAGAAAAATATTACTTTAAAAGAGATTTGTCCAACATTAAAAGCTTGTTTTGTTACTTCAGAAATGCTTTTTGAGACAGATAAAATCCTTTTAGAAAAACAATTCGGAATTCCGATTATCAATGAATATGGCACTTCTGAACTGGATTTAATTGCTTCTGAAAGTCCGCAAGGCGAATGGCAAATTAATGCCGAAACACTTTTTGTAGAAATTTTAGACGAAAATAATAATGTTCTCCCTTACGGGGAAGAAGGAAAAATTGTGATCACTTCTTTATTCAATAAAGCCAATCCTTTTATCAGATATGAAATTGGCGATATTGGGATTTTAGATGAAAAAAGCACTCCACAAAAACCAATTCTTAAAAAACTTATTGGCAGAACAAATGATATTGCAATTCTTCCAAGCGGAAAAAAATCGCCCGGTTTGACCTTTTATTACGTAACCAAAAGCATTATTGAAGACGATGGAAACGTAAAAGAATTTATCATTAAACAAACAAAATTAGATACTTTTGAAATTGAATATGTTGCTGAAAAAGAATTGATTTCAGAACAAATTCAAAAAATACAAGAAGCCATTGATTTGTATTTAGAACCTAATTTAAACTTCACTTTTACAAGAAAAACTGTTTTAGAAAGAACCAATCGTGGAAAACTAAAACAATTCAAATCCTATTTATAAGTATAAATAAAATCTTACATTTGTTTTTCTAATTAAAAACTTATGGAAGATCATTCTTTACTTTCTGAAGAAACAATTTCTAATAAAATATATTTTATCCGCGGTCAAAAAGTGATGTTGGATAGCGATTTAGCTTCACTATATGGAGTAGAAACAAAAGTTCTAAAACAATCTGTTAAACGAAATATTTCAAGATTTCCAGAAGATTTTATGTTTCAGTTATCGCAAAATGAATTTAATAACTTGAGGTCACAAATTGTGACCTCAAGTTGGGGAGGAACGAGAATCTCTCCTTTTGCTTTTACTGAACATGGTATTCTAATGCTCTCAAGTATTTTAAAAAGTGACAAAGCCATCCAAACCAATATTCAAATTATGAGGATTTTCACAAAAGTGAGACAAATGCTTTTGGATACAACAGAAATTAAGGTTGATATTCTACAGATCCAGAAGAAGTTAGAAAATCATGATAAAAATATTGAGTTGGTATTTTCTTATCTGGATGAATTGACTGAAAAGAAAGAAAATGAATCTGAAAGAGTAAAGATTGGCTATAAAAAATAACTCTTTAAGGTCACAAATTGTGACCTTAGAAACTTGATGTCACAACTTGTGACCTCAAGTTTGCGATTAACTTGTGCAACAAGACTTGAAAAAAAATTGGAGGTCACAAATTGTGACCTCCAATTCTAAACGAAATTCTTCAAGGTCACAATTTGTGACCTTGAAACTTGAAGTCGCAATTTGTGGCTTCAAGTTGAATTTTAAATCTTCCTTATATATTTTGGTTTGATTATCAACTGAGTAAACAAAAACCTCATCATCAACAAAACAGAAAAAACGAAATTACACCCATGAAATTCCCTGTAAACACCAAAGTTGTGTTTAATCAATTTGAATTTCGATGAAGAAATAGAATCCTTTCTAATTCTATAAAACGCTAAAGATTCTGGAACAGCTTCTGCCGTTTTTATTTGTTTTAAAATGGTAAGCCACAATCGCCAATCCTGTCTTTTTTGAGAGGATTCTAGTTTGATTTTTCCAAAAAAATCTGCGTCGTAAATAGCGGTTAAATTCCCAACGTAATTGCAAAAAAACAGTTGTTTATAAGTCAATGGTATTGGAGTTTGAACTCTTCTGTTTAAATTGTTTCCGTTGTTATCAATACAATCGTAAAAGCTAAATGTAAATGGTAGATTATTTGCTTTTAAAAACTGGATTTGCTTTTCTAATTTAGTTGAAAGCCATAAATCATCGGCATCTAAAAATGCAATATATTTTCCTGAAGCTTTTTCTAAGGCTTTGTTTCTTGCAAAACCGTTTCCTGAATTTGTTTCTAGTTGGAATAATTTGATTCGGCTGTCTTTTTGGGCAAAATCATCAATTATTTTTACGGTTTCATCTGTAGAGGCATCATCAACCAAAATCATTTCCCAGTTCTCGTAAGTTTGCTTTTGAACTGATTCGATAGCGGCTTTAATGAATTTTTCAGCATTAAACGTTGGCATTAAAATAGAAACTAAATCATTCATTAATATGCCTTTTGATCGCCTTTAAAAATATTAATAACAGTTTGAAGGATTATTTTTAAATCTAAAATTAAAGACCAGTTTTCAATATAAAAAACATCAAACTTTATTCGATTTATCATATCTCTTTCTATCGTTATTTCGCCTCTAAAACCACTTACTTGTGCTAAACCAGTAATTCCGGGCTTTACACAATGGCGAATCATGTATTTTTTTACTTTGCTGCTGTATTCTTTATTCTGAGACCATAAATGAGGTCTGGGTCCAACTACGGACATATCGCCGAATAGAACATTTATAAATTGCGGCAATTCGTCTATGCTTGTTTTTCTCATAAAACGCCCCATTCTTGTTACACGAGGATCGTCTTTTGAAGCTTCTTTTTCAGTTGTTTTATTAATGTGCATAGAACGTAATTTGTAACATACAAATTCGTTCTCATCTATTCCTGGTCTGCCTTGCTTGAAAAAAACAGGTCCTTTTGATTCTAATTTGATTAAAATAGCTAATAATGGAATCAGCCATGACAATAAAAAAACGATTACTATGAGAGAAAATAAAACATCAAACAGACGCTTTATGAATTTTACTACAGGCTCATTAAGTATCGTTTGTTTTAATGACAGTACTGGAAAAAAATCATAGTAATCTATCTTTAAATTTTTTGAAAAAATATCCTTTGTATCAGGAATAAACTTTATCGTTTTATTATTTTCATCTGCAAAATCAATTAGATCTTTCAAACTGTTATTTGATACTTCGTTTAAAGAACAGTAAATTTCATCGACTTCATTTTCGATGACAAATGGCTTTAATGCATCTAATTTTCCAGTAATATTCTGATCTGCATTTATATCTGAAAAATATCCCAAAAATCTATATCCATAGTCCTTTCTGGTTTCAAAAAGATTTTTAAGACTAATGGCTTCTGGCGTAAATCCAATAATAACAGCATTCCTATAATTGTTGCCAGTTATTATTCTATATTCTTTTAAATAAAAAAACCAAGCAAATTTAAAAACGGTTACCACTACCAAAACCAGAATTATAAACAAAAAAATCTTTGATTCGTTAAAAATGGCTTGTCTAGAAAATGGAAAAAATGCAATAACAGTCAAGAGAAATAAAATTCCTTGTTTGATTATTTTTGATGTAATAGCAACTGGAGTTGTAAAACGATATACATCATAAAATTTAACAGAAAAGGCAACTATTCCCCAAGCAGTAATTTGATAAAATATTAAAATCCAAATATTTGATGGGCTCAGTTCATTAAAAAAAATGAAAAAACTGAGTACAGAGATCATTGTCAGGTCGATTAAAATACTTATTGGCCTAATATATTTTGAATATCTTCCTGTGTGAAATGCCATCATAAATAATTCCTATATCCTTTTTTTATCAAAATTTACTGTATTCGAAAATGATTCCGTTTACCGTTTATCTTATATAACCTGAGAAATCCTTGTGTTCTTCTTTAGAAAGTTCTTCTTTAGAAAGTGATCTAAAATAATCATACGTAATTTTCATTCCTTCAGAACGGCTCACTTTTGCTTCCCAACCCAGCAATTCTTTAGCTTTAGTTGTGTCTGGCTGACGCTGTAATGGATCGTTTATAGGTAATGGATGATAAACTACTTTTTGATTTGTTCCGGTAAGTTTTATAATTTCTTCTGCAAAATCTTTTATTGTAATCTCATCTGGATTTCCAATGTTTACGGGATATACATAATCAGAATGCAGCAATCTAAAAATACCTTCTACTTGATCGTCAACATAACAAAATGAACGAGTCTGCATACCATCTCCAAAAATCGTTAAATCTTCTCCACGCAAAGCCTGACCAATAAAAGCAGGAATTACACGCCCGTCATTCAATCGCATTCTTGGACCATAAGTATTAAAAATACGTACAATTCTGGTTTCAACACCGTGAAAAGTATGATATGCCATTGTTATTGATTCCTGAAAACGTTTGGCTTCGTCATAAACTCCTCTTGGTCCAATTGTATTTACGTTGCCATAATATTCTTCTGTTTGCGGATGTACTAAAGGATCCCCATATACTTCAGATGTTGAAGCGATTAATATTCTAGCTTTTTTAACTCTCGCCAATCCTAATAAATTATGTGTCCCTAAAGAACCCACTTTTAAGGTCTGGATTGGAATTTTTAAATAATCTATTGGACTTGCCGGCGATGCAAAATGTAAAATATAATCTAAATCGCCTGGTATATGAACAAATTTTGTAATGTCGTGATGGTAAAATTCAAAATGTTCTAATTTGAATAAATGCTCAATGTTTTTAAGATCTCCAGTAATCAAATTATCCATTCCTATAACAAAATAGCCTTCTTTGATAAATCGATCGCACAAATGTGATCCTAAAAAACCCGCTGCTCCGGTAATAAGTATTCTTTTCATAATGATTTTATTGAACCTTTTGTTTTTGATAATGGCTGCAAATATGCACAAATGTAATAAAATATCCGGCCTTTTAAATTGACTGAAATTTTTACTAAAAAAGAGATTTGGATTTTTTACACCAATATTAAATAGGTTTATTCTATTTTTACGATTCTAAATTCTAAATGTTTTGAAAGTTGTACATATTGTTGAGGCACTAGAAGGCGGCGTTTATACTTATTTTAAAGATTTGTCAGCTTACTTTGGTGATGAAAAAATAAGCGAAAACATTGAAACTACTATTATTTACAGCAGTAATAGAAATGGTGTTAGTACTCAAAAAGTTAACGCTGAGTTCTCTAAAGGTATTAACTTAATACACCTCGATATGGTTCGGGAAATTTCTCTTGCTAAAGACTTAAAATCTATAGTCAAACTTACTCAAGAACTTAAAAAAATTAATCCTGATATTATTCATCTTCATTCCTCAAAAGCGGGGGTTTTAGGACGACTTTCTTCTTTTTTCTTATTCAAAAAAACAAAACTTTTTTATTCTCCACATGGCTATGCTTTTTTAAGAACTGACATTTCAAATCGTACAAAAAGGTTTTATTCTGTTATAGAAAAAAACTTTCAGTACCTATTTGGAGGAACAATTGTTGCCTGCGGTGATACTGAATTTGAAATTGCTAAAAATATTGGTCCTTCAAAACTTATTAGAAACGGTGTTGCTATAAATGAAATTCGTAAATACTTTTTACCTCATCAAAACACAAAACTAACCATTGGTATATTGGGCAGAATAACTGCGGCTAGAAATCCTAAATTGTTTAATGAGATTGCTTTACAATTTCCTGATTTTAATTTTATCTGGATTGGTGACGGAGAACTAAACCATTTGATTACAGCACCAAATATTCAAATCACGGGCTGGATTTTAGATAAAAACACTGTTTTTAAAACATTAAATTCTATTGATATTTATCTGCAGACTTCTCTTTGGGAAGGTCTGCCCATTGCTGTGCTAGAAGCAATGGCATTACAAAAACCTGTAATTGCAACCTATATTATTGGCAATAAAGACATTGTTGTTCCTAATGAAACTGGATTTCTTTTTGACGAAATGAATGAATTAGAAAATTATTTTAACGTTTTAAAAGATCCAGAAACAAGAACTGTTTTTGGAGAAAATGCATTAATTCGATGCAAAGATCTTTTTGATAAAAGTAAAAACTTTAAACAACTTTTTGATTTGTACCAAGAATAGCTTTTTGCTGCAGCCAATAACTTGAAAACACAGAAAACCAAAATCCGCTGAAGGCGATACCATCAAATCTAAGCAAAAAATCATCGGTTAAATTTGAAGTAAAAAACAGGATGAAAAATGAAATTATTATGGCGTTTTTCAAATCAAATCCTAAATATCCAATACCAAAAATATAAAACGCTGCGACTAAGGGACCAAGTATTCCAAATTTCAGTAAAAAATCTAAAAACTGGTTATGGGTTGGAAATTCATATTTAGCTAAAAACTGCTGATTGGTTGCTTTAAAGTATTTATTTAATTCAGGTTTTCCATCTGAAGCTCCTACTCCAAAAGGAAGGTTTTTAACGGATAATTCCCAAGCTGATTTCCAAATTGAAAGTCTTGTTGCTAATGAATTGAAGGCATAAATTTCTGGATGATCAATTTCATCTAATTTTCCCACTTTATCCATATAAGCAAAAGTTATAGTAGAGTATTTCTCTTTCATATAAGGGTTTTTCTGTATGAAAACGAACAAAATACTGCCTAATACAAGTAAAACGGTTATTGCTGTTAGAATCATTTTTTTTATGCTGAATCTTGATTTTATTTCGAAAATGAAAACAACCAAAAAACCAATCAAAGCATTAAGCAGCGACATTCTGGTATTTACTAAAAGGACAAAGAAAAACGAGAGTAAAAAAACAATGATTCGAAGTGTTTTAAAAGTACTTTTTTCTTTATTCTGAAAACTGTAAAACACAAAATAGAATGCACAAATAGAAACAAAAGCCAAATGCATATTTAAAGCCGGTGCATGAATACCAATGCTGTCTGCAAACTTATAACCCATTTCCCAAAGATCGATTCTGCTTAAATATTTATTGACCAAGTCAGGATAAACCACATAAAATCTAGTTAAAAAAAACAGCATCATCATTGTTGTTGCAATACTATAGATCTCGGCTAATTTTAAAAATCTTACACGCTGATAATGACCAATTATAAAAATTGGAAATAATAGCAGCGAGGTACTCTTTTCAACCGCTTTTAATCCTTTGGATAAAGAATCATTATTCCAAAAAAACAATAATTCTAACAAAAGCGGTGAAGCAATACAAGCAGCCAAAATCAAAGCTGTTTTACTGAATTTTAGTTTTTTTACATAGATCAGACTAAAAACACTAAATAGAATAATAAGCAGTGAACATGGTTTTCTGAATATCATTGCAATTGCAATCAGACATAAAAAAACATGAAATATTTTATTGAAGTTTTTTTCTGAAAGATTCATAGTATAATGCAAAGTAAATTAATGGAAAAACACCCATTTTATGTCGTACAGCGGTACCTAAATCGGGCTCGAAAACTCCTTGTACAATAAAAAAAGAAAAGATAATAAGCAGTACTAACAGTTCTTTTGAATATTTTTTTCTATCTGCCAAACATTTTGCAAACCGAACTAATAAGATGTAAAACAGTAATAACTGCCAGATTATAAATATAATTATTTGTGGTGATAAAAGGTGTTTTAGACCGTTTATTGGAATATTGACTGTAAAAAATCCGTAAAATATCCCAACAGCTTCTCCGTACCAAGTATCTGTTTTAATGGGAGAAATAATAATAGAATTGGCATCGGCAGAACCTATACGCTCATTGTTTACTACTTCTCGGCTTATTTCTGAAAGGTATTTCCCTTTTAAAACACCATGACTAAAAGATAAAAAAACGGCTATTAACAATCCATAAAACAGCGTTGTTATCGTTTTACTTTTAAAACTCACTAAACTTACTAAATACATCCCGCCGCCAATAACTGGAATTAAAAGATAATAGGGACGAAAAAATACGCCGAAAACCAACAATAAAAGTACTGTGTATATAATTGTTCTTTTCAACGAAAATTGCTCATTTAAGCACATAAAAACGATTGGAGAGAGATACAAAAAGGTTATAAACTCTTTTGACGGCATTGATACAAAAATGGCAATCATTAAAAATGCCATATAAACCAGAATGTTCTTGACATTGAGCTTTTCAAAACGATCTGGAATACCAATTTTGTACAAAACGTACATTAAAACAGGAAACTGAATTAAAGCAATGATTGGAAAAGGTAAGTAACGAAGTCCTGAAATTTTATACAGCAAAATTGAAACTGGATAACTCCCAATATATCCTATTTCATTTCCTTTATCGTATGCAATAATTGCTGCATCATAAAAAAACTTAGGAGGCAAAATAAAAAAAGCAACTGCTGCAACTGCTAGATTGGCTGTAGCGATGAGTAAAAATGCTGCTTTGCTTTTTTGTATTTTCATATAAAAATTGTCATTTCTTAATGTAAAAAAATCACTATTTTATCTTTTCGATAAATAATTATAGCTACAACACTATTCCAGAAAATAGAGCTTGAAACAAATGCAATCGCTCCACCAACCATTCCATACTCTGGAATTAAAAATCGGTTTAATAGAAAGTTGATAACTACTGCCGCAATTAAAACAATCTGAAAAATATGCTGCCTTCCCGTCATATTCAAATAAACTGGTGCAGACCCAAATGCAGAACAGACTCCTTGACCAATTATTAAAATTAAGAAAGCTTCTTTTGCAACAACATATTGATGCCCAAAAAAAGACAATACATGCTCAGAACACAGGCTGATTATAACTATTACCGGAAATGTGATTCCGAAGATTAAACGAACACTATTTCGCAAAATTCTTTTTAATTCTGCTTTATTATCTTTCGCAAAAAACTCTGCAATTTTTGCTGAAACAGTAATGTTAATGGTTAAAATTATTACCGAAACGATGGTCATTACTTTAAAACCAACAGAATAAAAAGCGACTGTTTCGTCATTTCGATATTTTTTTAAAAACATAATATCAAAACTCATTAAAAGAAACATTGCCATTCCGCTGATAGCAATTGGGTACGATTTTAAGAATACTTCTTTATGCGAAAAAGTATCGTTACCTTCTGTAACTGTAAGTTCTCTAAAATAAATATAAACATACACTGAGCTGATGATTGAAAGTAAAACAAATCCAATCAAAAAAACATCTACCAAATAGGTTTCTTTATTCCAATAAAATAAAAGTATAGAGCCTGCAATTAAAGGAACATATTTGACAATATTTCTAAACAATTCAGCCGTATACAATTTATCTAAGGCTCTAAAAATCTCTGTATTTAAAGTCGAAGTTCCATAAAAAAACAACGTTACAGTGCCTTTTAATAAAATAGAATATACCTCATTATCGGAAAAGTAATTGTTTATTAGTTCCTTACTAATTAAGGCAACAATAACAATTGCTGCAATTGAAGTTGCCAACAGCATTCCAACCATTTTAAAGTATATTTTTTTCAATTGTTCAAGTCCTCCCGTGTCCGTCAATCTTCCTTTGAAATATAAAATTGATTGATCGAAACCTAATAAACATATGCTTCCGATGGCTAAAAGGAAAGAACGTGCAAAATCATACTGCCCAACTAATTTAGGACTGCAAAATTTGGTTAGAAATATGGTGAATCCAAAAAGTAATACAACTCCAAAAATCCTCAAAAACAAAGTACTAAGACTTTGTTTTAAAAATGCATTTTGCGAAATTCTTTGAAAGATTTTGTTCGTTTTCAATGCATCTTTATTTAATTTGAGATTTTAAAAGCTGACTGTTGTAAAACTTCTTGAACAAGTGAATAAAAATAAAAAGAAGGATAAAGACTGCGGGAAGCAGAATTTTAAAATTGCCATTTGTAAGCTTTACAATATTTATATTTAATGTAGTATTAATTTCTTTTATTGCTTTATCGTAGTTCACCAACTTTAATCTGTTTCTTCCTTGATCAACTATTAAAGTTTGCTTCGTTTTAATTAGATCATTAAGCTGTGTATTCTCATTGTAATAAACCAATTTATCGTTTTTTGGTCCATTTTTAACCGTGCTCGAAAAACCATTTAAAACATCGTCAATTTGAGCAATGATAGTATCATTTTTAGCAATTTGCTGCTCTAGATTTTTGTATCCTATTTTTTGAAGTGCATTAAAATATTCTGAGCTGTTTAAATACTGCATCAATGGTGCGACTATCTCTTTGTCATATGTTTCTTTATTTGATACAAACGAAATAGTATGAAAAGTGTAATTTTTGCTCGTTATATTATCTTCTAAAACTTTTTTTACTTCACCAACCTCAGCCATTAGTTTTATGAGTTCAAAGTTTTGCTCTTTGTCTTCAATAAATTTATAAACGTCGGCGATTGGTTTAATTTCAATTTTTTTAAGTGCTTTTGGATTCGAAATTCCAACAACCTTTTTTAAGAAAACAGTATCTCCAGAAACAATTTTAGACTCGATTAAGTCTATTTTGGAATATAAGTAATCAACGCTGCCAAAATTAGGTGTTACTATAACCTGATTTTGAAACGTTTTTTTATTTGAATCCAAAAACCACCCCAAACCAAATCCAAGAACAACCAAAATCAATACAATTATCCAGTTTCGAACAAAAAACTGAATCGATTTAAATATAGAAGCACTTATTCTATCAAAAAAATTCCTGATTGTTTTCGATAAATCAAAAATATCAATTTCCTGATCTGAATTGTTTTGGGGTACTTTTGTACTCATTTACGTTTTTTATTTTACGTTGAAAATTTGTTCTAAAATTTTAATAGTAATTAAATAAGTTGGTTTTACCCCTGTTGTTCCAAGTCCGCCAGAAGCTAAAGTACTTCCCGTTTCTAATGGATTATCTGAAGCGTAATAAGCATAACGAACTTTTATATCGTGCGGTACACTTTTTCTAATTTTTGAAGCTGATTGTATCGCTTTTTGGTAATAAGATCCTTCCATTTCAAGACCAATTACACCCCAAGTCGATTCGTGGAAAAATTTCAACAAATCTCTGTTTTGCAAAGATGTTCCTAAAACAGTAACCATTGCACCTTCAAAAACAGCAATATCGTTTCCTTCAAACATAGCACCCGTTAATTCATTTTCGAAGAAATAATTATCAGCCGTTCCTTCATTTATATGTGCTGTAGGAATCATAATATCGCCTTTTCCGCCTTCAAGAATTCCGGCTTTACCCATTATAGAAACTGATTTTACATTTAGTAATGTTTCTTTTTTAAATGGTTTTAAAAGTTCGTCGATAGTTTCATAAGCCTGCTCGCCAAAAGCATAATCCATTACAATAATTACCGGCTTTTCGTCGTCGATTTTCGCTTCAGAAAACGCTGTTTTTGACCAGTCGATTTTTGCCGTATCAAAAATTTGAACGTCAATATTAGTTCCCGAAGTATCAGGAAGTGAAATCATTCCGTTTTTCAAAGCTAATTCTTCAACATGACCTCTAATTTCTTTTGAGCCTGAGTTGCTTAATTCTTCATAAATAAAGAAATCTGTTTTTCCTTTAAATTTTGTTTTCAACAAAGGCGTCGCAAAAATAGAATTCATTACACTGTGCATGTTTGCACTAATTACGTGAATTGGTCTTTTTAAAAGATCATTTGCTTTTAGTACTTCTTTGATATTTGTTGCCCAAATTTCTCCGTGAATATGGTGTCCTAAACGTTCGCGTAAAACAGGACTGAAAGTAATTGTTCGTTTATTGTTTTCAACAATTTCTTCGATTGCTAATTTTCCTAACCAGTAAATAACGTGCAGGAAACGATCAGGCGCATTTTCAGAACCAAAAGCGTCATAAATATCTAAAACCTCTTCAAAAGTTCGTCCTAAAATGTTTGCAACGTGCGAAATCGCTTTTTCTTTTTCAATCTGCACCAGCTTTTTAGTCTGCATTACAGCTTGCTCCAATTTAAGCCAATCACGAGAAACTTCTCCGCCGTCGTCTAATAGAACTCTATTTTTAATTTTATGCGATTCGATAAAAATAAAAGTCAAATGCGTAAGAATATCATAAATATCAGAACGTCCACGCGTGATTTCAACATTCATTTGTTCCTCGTCGATTCTATAACAGTTTCTTCTTCTTTTTGGAGGAACAATGGGTTGAAAATGCGATTTAGAATAACCTTCATCTGAAGTTAAATTGATGAATCTGCATTGTTCGATTCCTATTGGTAAACGTTCTATAACGTACAAAAGCCCATTTAATTCTACTTTTTCTTCAGCAATATTCCCATAAATTTCTGGGCGTAAAGCCAATAATGATTCTCTTAAACTATCACCAGAAACTCCCATTGGTTTATAAAAACCACGGTTGAATAAGTGACGCATTGTAATGTACATTTTTTCTATCGCTGCAGATGATTCCTGAGCTCTTGATCTTGATATATGTTTAGTTTCTTTCATGCTATTTTTATTTTAAATAATCTTCAATTAAGAAGATTATTTTGGTATTTCAATTAAACGAAATTAGTAATTATAAATACCATTAAAGTTAATATCTTATTATTATTCGGCTTTTTCAATTTTCCATTTATCTTTCAGACTTTTTCTTGTAGCTATGTATCCTAAAGGCAAATCAGCCAATTCTAATAAAGTTTTATCAATTTTTATGATTTGTTCCAAACTAACAATTTGCGCAACTTTCTCAAAACTCTCAAACTTATCATTACTAAAAAATTGCCAGGCACCATCTTCAGCATCATGTGTAACATAAGTAATAGTTTTCTTTTCTTTAAGAACAAATGTGGTGGTAAAAACAGTAGTGTTTGGCGCATCCTTAAAATGCTTTTTTATTTGTCCAATAGCATTGCCAAATCCAAAAAATGAAATTAGAATTACTAAATTTAATCTTTTTTTCATAGAACAACTATTATTTACTTACTTCAAATTATCCGCAATCTTTCTATCATTAGACAGTCTCGGAATTTTATTTTGTCCGCCCAATTTCCCCTGCGATTTCATGTATTCCTGAAATCCATTTTTCGACACTTTGGTAATAACTACTTTTTGCAACACATTTCCAGTAATTAAATCATCATAGTAAATGTTTTGTTTTCGCATAGAATCGTCAATTGCTTCCGCAAAAGTTTCCATATTGTCTGGTTCATTTTCAAATTCGATAAACCATTCATGATACGGTAATCCACTTGATGGCGTAATTTGAGGAGCTACGGTAAATTCGTTTATTACAATATTTGTTCCTGCAGTTGCTTCCTTCATCGCATTTTCGACTTCATTGGCAATAACGTGTTCTCCAAAAGCAGAAATATAATGTTTGATACGTCCTGAAACAATAACTCTATGCGGAAACAAAGAGGTAAACTGAACGGTATCGCCAATATTATAGCGCCAAAGTCCGGCATTTGTAGAAACTATTAAGGCATAATTAATCCCCATTTCTACTTCGCCAATTGTATAACTTTTTGGCTTTTCGGTAAAGAATTCATCGGCTTTAATAAACTCGTAGAAAATTCCCGAATTCAAAAGCAAAAGCATTCCTTTTTGTTTTTGAGAATCTTGATAAGCAAAGAATCCTTCAGAAGCTGGAAACAATTCGATACTGTCTACTTTGCGGCCAATCATGTTTTCGAACTTAGCACGATAAGGCTCATAATTAACTCCGCCGTAAATAAATAAATTGAAATTTTTGAATAACTCTCCTATTTTCTTACCACCGCTTTTTTCTTCTAAACGCTCAAAATACATTTGTACCCAAGACGGAATTCCCGAAATTATGGTCATATCTTGATTGATTGTTTCCTCTACAATTGCATTTACTTTAGTATCCCAATCTTCAATACAATTGGTTTCCCAAGACGGCATTCTATTTTTCTGCAGATATTTTGGTACAAAGTGCGCTCCAATTCCTGATAATCTTCCAAATTTAATTCCGTATTTTTCAACCAAAATTGGACTTCCCTGCAGGAAAATCATTTTTCCATCAACAAAATCAGCATTTCCCGTTTCATAGATATAATGCAAAATCGCATTTCGAGAGGCTTTTATATGAGATGGCATTGACTCTTTTGTAAGCGGAATGTATTTTGCGCCAGAGGTTGTTCCAGAGGTTTTTGCAAAATAAATTGGTTTTCCTTTCCAAAGAATATTCTCTTCCCCCTCTTTTACTCTATCGATATACAATTTTAAATCTTCGTAATCTCGAACAGGAACATTCTTTTGAAAATCATCAACTGTTTTTATCTTTTTAAAATGATGGTCTTTTCCAAACACAGTTTCTTTTGCATCACTGATTAAACTCTTAAATATTTCATTTTGAGTTTCTATCGGTTTATTGGCCCAAGCCTGTGTCTTATGATATATTTTGCTGGCAAATAATTTTGCTGCTACTGATTTAATAGACATTTTTTAATGGTATTACTTCTTTTCTTTTTTATTTTTAACAGCTTTAGAATTAACAGACTCCTTCTCCATTTTTGCAACTTCTTCTCTAAGCTTAATTTCTTCTTCGGTTGTTTTCATATTTACATCAGAAGGTTCATCAACATCTGCTAATATAGAATCTTTATTGAATTTTGCATATTCTAATTCTCCTTTCAACACTTTTTGAATCCCTTTTATGTAAGCTTCATTTTTCCTTAAAGCTCTCTCTAATGAATCTGATTTTATAGCAAGTTCCGTTGCATTTCTTTTTAATTGTGATGAAGAATATCCGGGAATAAATTCTCGTAAAGGTGTAAAAGCAATAATAAAAGTGGTTACTAATATTAAAAATATACCGCCTAAAGTAAACGTTACAAAAACGTTCATTAAGTTGAGTTTAAATGAAAAAATTTCTTCAAAAGTTTCTTCATTCAAGATTACCAAGCGGTTTTTGATGAACAAATTTTTTCTAAAATTGAATTTTTTCTTAGTCATTTGGTTAATTATACAAGCAAATATAGTAATTAATCATATTGCTGGTGTCTGACAAAAATGAGCAAACACAGCAATTTTAATATTTTATAAAATATTTAACGCAGTACGTAATAAATATTTTAAACCAAAAACCCTTGTTGTTCGTATATTCTATATACCTTTGCGGTAGAATTTGAAAATCAATTTGCTTCGGCATTAATTATACAATCATGGGAAGATTAGGTCTTACAGAAATCCTTGTTATAGTAGGTATTGTGATATTACTTTTTGGAGGTAAAAAAATTCCAGAATTAATGAAAGGTTTAGGAAGCGGAATTAAAGAATTTAAGAACGCTGCTAAAGACGATCAAACTACGCCTCCTGCTAAAAAAGAAGAGGAAGAAACTAAATAAGCATTTACAACCTTATTAAAAAATCCCAAGTTACAAATTGTAGCTTGGGATTTTTTTTTATTTCAATTTAGAGTTTTATAAAATCATCGTCAACTGAATTCTCTTTCTATCTTCATCGACCTCAGTAACTTTTACATCAACATGCTGATGTAATTTTACAACTTCGTTTACATCGCTTACAAAACCAGCTTTCAATTGTGATATATGAACCAAACCGCTTTCTTTGATTCCGATATCTACAAAACAGCCAAAGTTGGTAATATTGTTCACAATTCCCGGTAAAATCATTCCCGTTTTTAAATCTTTAATCGATTTTACATTCGCATCAAATTCAAAAACCTTTGCCGACTTTCTTGGGTCTAATCCTGGCTTTTCAAGCTCTTTTATGATGTCTTTCAGTGTAAGTAAACCAATTTCAGGAGTAATATAGTTTTCGGCCTTAATAAGCGCTGTTTTCTCTTTGTTTGCAATTAAATCATTTACCGAAAGTTTCAAATCTTTTGCCATCTTTTCAACAACTGGATAAGCTTCTGGATGTACCGCAGAATTATCTAATGGATTTTTAGCATTGGAAATTCGAATAAATGCCGCACCTTGCTGATATGCTTTATCACCCAAACGTGGCACTTTTTTCAGTTGTTTTCTGTCTTCAAAAGGACCATTTTCTGATCGATATTGTACAATGTTTTCTGCCAGCTTCTCTCCTATTCCACTCACATAACTTAATAAGTGCTTACTTGCTGTATTAATATTAATACCAACAGAGTTTACACATCTAATTACTGTATTATCTAATTCTTCTTTTAATTTCGTTTGATCAACATCGTGCTGGTATTGTCCTACTCCAATTGCCTTCGGATCAATTTTAACCAATTCTGCCAAAGGATCTGAAAGTCGACGCCCAATAGAAACCGAACCACGAACCGTTACATCATAATTAGGAAATTCTTCTCTCGCAATTTTTGATGCTGAATATACTGAAGCTCCTGCCTCCGAAACTATAAAAACCTGCAATGGTTTATCAAACGCGATTTTTTTGATAAAAAATTCCGTTTCTCTTGAAGCAGTTCCGTTACCAATAGAAATCGCATCTATTTGATAGGCGTTTACCATTGAACGGATTTTCTTGATTGCCATTGTTTCCTCATTTTGAGGCGCGTGCGGATAAATGGTTTCATTATATAACAAATCACCTTTTTCATCCAAACAAACTACTTTACAACCACTTCTAAAACCAGGATCGATTGCCAGAATTCGTTTTTCGCCTAAAGGCGGAGCCAATAAAAGCTGTCCTAAATTGTTAGCAAAAACTTGAATTGAATTTGCATCAGCTTTTGCTTTTGCTTCCTGCAACGTTTCATTTCCTATTGCTGGATTTAGTAAACGTTTATAACTGTCCTCAATTGCTAATTGCAAATGAGCTGTTGTACTGTTTTGCTTTTTAATGATAATTTCATCAATAACATCGTAAGCATCATCGATATCAACATCAATTTTCATTTTAACAAAACCTTCATTTTCAGCACGAAGCATAGCTAATAATCTATGCGAAGGTGTTTTAGTTAAAGGTTCTTCCCAATCAAAATACTGACTGAATTTTTGTGCGCCTTCTTCTTCGGCTTTCTTTTTTACAACTTTAGTTCCAATAGTTGCTTTTCGTTGATATAATCTACGAAGCTGTTTACGAACGTAAATATTTTCGTTAATCCATTCTGCAACGATATCTCGTGCGCCTTGCATAGCAGCTTCTTCATTAACAACATTTTCATTGATGTATTGCGTCGAAATAAAATCTACATCAACATCATTTTCAGACATTATTATTTTTGCCAATGGCTCTAAACCAAACTCACGCGCAACATCAGCTTTTGTTTTTTTCTTCTTTTTGTATGGAAGATAAAAATCTTCTATTTCCTGCAGATCAAAACTCTGTTCTATTTTTTGTTTTAATTCTGGTGTAAGCGCTTTTTGTTCTTCAATTGATTTTAGAACAGCTTCTTTACGTTTTGTAAGCGTTTCATATTCTTTTTGAAGTTTTGCAATCTGCTCAATTACAACTTCGTCAAGATTTCCGGTTGTATCTTTTCTATATCGAGAAATAAACGGAATCGTACAATCTTCCTCTAATAATTTAACGGTATTTTGAATATTAATTGCTGCTGTTTGTACAGACTTGGCAATGAATTGAATATTAGTCATTGTTATTTTATTTGAACCACAAAGATGCAAGTGTTTTGCAAATTTTACAACGGCTTTTGTTATATGATATTTAAAAATTTATTCTAGACTCTTTTTTCTTGGAGGAAGAAAGTTTTCTCCTGTAACTACACTTTTACCCGTTTTGTCTTCCAAAGCTATTCGGGCATTTTTTGCAATTGCTCCCCCTTTTTTACTAGCTTTTGCATTTTCTATAAGTCCTTTTGCTTCATCACTTTCTGCGATTTGACGTGTAGAAAGTTCTGCCAGAGCAGTAAAAATTAACTCTGCTTCAGACATATGATCTCTCAAATTTTGAGACTTTAATCCTTTTACTTCTTTATGTTTTTTAACCGATATCCCAGTCCATTCTTGGTGAATAATATTTGTTAACAATGCAAATTCATCTTTTTTCTCTACACCAGATTCTTTCCAATAATCTGTCAATTTATTACGAGTTTCCTGCCCAGTCATTCGCTGTTGAATCCATTTTTCACTTCGTCCCATATTTTGCCAATTTTCACGAGCACGGTCTAAACTTTGAGATGGATCTGATAATTCCTGAATTCTTTCATAACCAACTTTCGCGAGCCATTGTTTAAAAGGTTCTGCTTTTGGAGAAGGAATAGATTGAATTAAACGTAAAAGTTGTTCTGAGTCAGCTACATCTGTAATTCTTAATTTACCATCCGCAGCTTCCATTTTCAACTGTCCGATAAAATCGGACAGTTGGCTTCCTTCTTTTAAAAGCTTCGTTTTTAAATCTCCCCAATATTTTCTAGGTCGATCTGTCCCAGTCAAAACTTCAATCACGTCAATTACCGAAAAATACCAAATTTCATTTTCGGCATCATAATGACTTCTTATCTTTTTTTGTTCAAATAATTGTACTGGACTCATTTTTTACGATTTTATATTTTTAACTTATATTATTTTGATTTTTAATATTGTACCAAAATAATATCTTTGTCAATGATACTATGCCTATGAAAGTTTTTTTTATATCATTATTATTTATAAATATCATTGTTTTTATTCTCGCTGGATATGATAAATATCAAGCTCGAAAAAACAAACAAAGAGTTCCCGAAAATACACTTTTTTTATTCGAAGCAATTGGCGGAACAATTGGTTTATTAACAGCAATGTTAATCTTTAGACATAAAACGAGTAAAATGTCATTTATTGTAAAATTCTCAATCATTTTTATTCTTCAAGCCGTTTTGATTTACCTAATAGTAAATAATAAAATATAGATATTAACAATGTTGATAACCTCAAAAAATACACATATAAAATTGATTTACAGTAATTTAAAAACATAAAAAACCGGATAAATTTTAAAAATCTATCCGGTGTGTTTATTATATATTAGTGCGGAGCACCTTTTTTTTTGTTTTAAGAACAAGCAATCTTATTTACTCTATTTTGATGTCTTCCACCTTCAAAAGCAGTTGCTAAAAACGTTTCAACAATTTCTACAGCTTGCGGAATAGAAGTAAATCTTGCTGGAATACTCACAATATTAGCATCGTTGTGTAAACGTGTTAAATAAGCTATTTCTTTAGTCCAGCATAAACCAGCTCTTACTTTCGGGTGTTTATTAACAGTCATTGCAATTCCGTTACCGCTTCCGCAAATAACAATTCCAAAATCTGCTTTTCCTTCAGAAACATCATTTGCAACAGGATGCCCAAAATCAGGATAATCTACAGAATCCTCAGAATCAGTTCCATAATTAGTTACTTCATATCCTTTTGCTTTAAGCATTTCAACAATTGCTTTTTTATACTCTGGTCCTGCGTGGTCGTTTCCTATCGAAATTTTCATTTTTAATACTATTAAGTTGTGTTGTGCAAATTTACTCAATTAATAAATGTTTGCCACGAATTTCCCTAATTTTCACAAATTTTATACTTATTAACTTTAAAAAACAGTAATCATAATTGTAAGCTCCATTTTTGAAATTCATACCTTGAAACCCTTATTTTACAACTATCTTACTCTCAAAACCTTATCACTTATTAACATTTTTAATAACTCTATAAGTATCTCATTATCAATAAAGAATAAACAGCTTTTTTGTTAAAATTTTAAAGTGTTAATAGCAATTCGTAATTCGTTGATATTCAATTAACTTTAAGTTAACATTATTTGTTAATAAGTTGGAAAAGAAAATTAGAAGTTTTTTTTGGTCGTGTCAAAAAAATGCTTAATCCAAAACTGGAATTTAAAATGCAAGAAAAGTTTCGGGAATTTTTGGAAAAGTTATCAATATCAAAAATACCATTTTCAACAAATATCAACATATGAACTTATCTACAAAATGAATTCATTTTCGGTTGTCAACCGTTGTTAATTAAAATACAAAAAGTCTTAAAAATTAAACTTTTAGCTTAAAATAACTATGTTGATAACTCAGAATAACTAAGAGAAACTTCATTTCAATACTTTTAAAAATAAATTTATTCGACATATTAACACACTATAATAACAACCAAATTTTTTTAAATTTTTAAAAATCTTTTTTGTTGTATTTAATATATGTTGAAAACTAAAAAAGTTTAAAAAGAAAAAAAATGAATTTAGTTTGAAAAAAAAGAAACTGTTTAAACGATTTTAAGTGGATTGTTTAAGTTGTCTAGAATTTCTTGAACTTGTTCGAAATCGTTTGGATGAACTTTGAGTTTGATTCCGCCAAGTGCAGTCGAGTACATTGGGACAACAGAAAGTGTCATTTCGTTTTCAAAAAAATATGGAATTTCTTCTTGTTCCAGTAAGTGTTTGAGAACTACGGTTTCGTGCTGATAATTAAATATAGCGATGGTTTGAAAGCTTTCCATTTTAGGTCTTTTTGTAAATGTACGAAAAGTTATATTTTTAATAATTCTAATTTTTAAAAAGTGTTATCTAATATCTTATTTGTAATTTTAAGCCTTATAAGAAAAGATATATGAGTAAGAAAATTAGAAAGCCGATAAAAAATGAGAAGGATTTCTCTGGAAAAATAATAAAAATTTTATCGCAAAGCCCTAATAAACCATTCAATTATAAGCAAATAGGAGCAAAGCTCGAACTTGATGATACTAAAAGCAGAAATCAAATTATAAAGGATTTGAAAATTCTAGCTGCTTCAAAAAAGATTATAGAATCTGAACCTGGTAAGTATTTAATAAAAGCAATCAGTCAGGATTATTACGAAGGAACAATTGATATGACCAGCAGAAAAACGGCTTATTTTATTTGTCCTGATTTTGCAGAAGATGTTTTTATCCCGACCAATAATCTAAATCGTGCTTTAGATAAAGACAAAGTTAAAGTCTACGTTTATAATAGAAGAAAAGGAAAAAGACCTGAAGGTGAAGTAATTGAAGTTTTAGAAAGAGATAAAACAGAGTTTGTTGGAGTTATTGATATTCAGCCCAATTTTGCTTTTGTTTCGACTGCAAATCCTAAAATGTATACTGATATTTTTATTCCAAAGGATAAAATAGGTGAAGCTGAAAATGGAGATGTAGTTTTAGTAAAAATAGAAGATTGGCCTAAAAGAGCCGATAGTCCGTTTGGATCTGTAATCAGAGTTTTAGGAAAACCTGGAGAACATAATACAGAGATTCATGCTATTTTAGCTGAATACGGTTTACCAGCAGATTTTCCGGTAGAAGTAGAGGTGTATGCACAAAAACTAGATACCTCAATTCAGGAATCTGAAATTGCAAAACGTCGTGATATGCGTGATACACTTACGTATACGATAGATCCAAAAGATGCAAAAGATTTTGATGATGCGTTGTCTTTCAAAAAGTTAGAAAACGGAAATTATGAAATTGGTATTCACATTGCCGATGTTTCGTATTATTTAGAAGAAGGAACAATCTTAGATGATGAAGCTTATCAACGCGCAACCTCGGTTTATTTAGTAGATAGAGTAGTGCCAATGCTTCCTGAAGTTTTGTCTAATTTTGCTTGTTCACTTCGTCCGAATGAAGAAAAATATACATTCTCTGCTGTTTTTGAAATTTCTCCAAATGCACAAGTTATTAACCAATGGTTTGGTAGAACTGTAATTTATTCAGATCAGCGCTTTGCTTATGAAGAAGCGCAATATATCATTGAAACAAAAGATAATACTATTCCGGTTGATATTTCTATAACTGGAGATTCTTATGTCGTTTCAGATGAAATTGTAGAAGCAACTTTAAAATTAGATGAATTAGCAAAGATTTTGAGAAAGAAAAGAATGCAGAATGGTGCTATTTCTTTTGATAAAGTTGAAGTTAAATTTAATCTTGATGCAGAAGGAGAACCAGAAGGAGTTTACTTTAAAGTTTCAAAAGATGCCAATCATTTGATTGAAGAATTTATGCTTTTAGCCAATAGAAAAGTAGCTGAATACATTGGAAAACAAAAGAAAACGTTTGTTTACAGGATTCACGATGAGCCAAACGAAGACAAATTAATTGCAATGCAAGGTGTAATTGCTAAGTTTGGTTATAAAATAGATTTCCGTAACAAAGGCGATATTTCGAAATCATTGAATGCTTTGATGGAAGAAGTAAATGGTAAAAAAGAACAAAACTTAATTGATACTCTTGCGATTAGAAGTATGAGTAAAGCCAAATATTCAACAGATAATATTGGTCATTATGGTTTAGCATTTGATTATTACAGCCATTTTACATCGCCAATTCGTCGTTATCCTGACGTTATGGTACACCGTTTGCTCCAGTATTATTTGGATGGAGGAGCTTCTGTAGATGAAGAAACTTATGAAACTAAATGTTTACATTGTTCAAATATGGAAGGTTTAGCTACAAATGCTGAACGTGACAGTATTAAATACATGCAGGTTAAATACATGCAGGATCATCAAGACGAAGAATTCCTTGGAGTTATTTCTGGTGTTACTGAATGGGGAATTTATGTTGAAATCGTTTCTAACAAATGCGAAGGAATGGTGAGAATCAGAGAAATAAAAGATGATTACTATACTTTTGATGAAAAACAATATGCTTTAGTTGGAGCTACTTCAAACAGCATTTTACAATTAGGAGACGAAATTTATGTTAAAGTAAAAAATGCCGATTTAGTTAAAAAACAACTTGATTTTCATTTTTTACGAAGAGCTGAATAAATATTAATTAAAAAAATAAAAGTATGAGAAAGCTAATTATTGGAGCAGCAATTTTATTTGTACAAATGTCTTTTGGTCAAGTTACTAAAGAACTGGGAGATTTCGATTCTGTTAAAGTTTTTGATAAATTAAGTGTTAAATTAGTTCAATCTTCTGAAAACAAAATTGTCATTAAAGGAGCAAGAGAAGGAGAAGTTGAAGTTGTTAACAAGAAAGGTTTATTAAAATTAAGAATGCCTTTTCCTAAACTATTATCTGGTGATGATCTTGATATTACTTTGTATTACAGAAGCATAGAGCTTATTGATGTAAATGAAGGAGCTTATGTTTCAAGTAAAGATCCTATAAAAGCAACTGTTTTTAAAGTTAGTGCTCAAGAAGGCGGAAAAATAAATGTTGATTTAGATGTTGATAAACTTAATGTAAGTTCAGTTTCAGGAGGTTCAATAACATTGACAGGTAAAGCTTCCAATCAAGATGCAAGTCTTGGAGCAGGCGGTTATTTGCTGGCAAGTAAATTAGCCACTTCTCAGACTAAAGTAAGCGTTTCTGCGGGCGGAAAAGCAGATGTTAATGCATCAACCCTTGTCGATGCAAAAGTGAGCGCAGGAGGCTCTATTTACATTTATGGAAAACCAAAACAAATTAACCAAAAAACGGTTTTTGGTGGTAAAATTGAAGAAGTAAAATAATTTTTGATGATAAATGATATTCTGGCTGGACTGCCATGGGGACTTGTTCTAAGCTTTATGGTAGGTCCGGTATTTTTTGTTTTATTAGAAACCAGCATTACAAAAGGATTTAGAGCTGCAATTGTATTTGATTTTGGAGTAGTATTAGGTGATATATTTTTTATTGCCATTGCTTATTTAGGAAGTTACAGACTGATTTCAAGTTTAAAAGACAAGCCCGCACTTTTTATTTTTGGAGGCATAATTATGCTTTCCTATGGTATTATTTCTTTTGTAAAACTGAAGAAAGAAGAGAAAATTAATGATGAAGAAATTGATCGAGATATCTTAAAAAGAAACTACGGAAGTTTGTTTGTAAAAGGATTTTTACTGAACGTTATTAACATTGGAGTTCTTGGTTTTTGGCTTGCAGTTATTATTTCTGTAGGACCAAAATTAGAAATGCAAAATTCAAGAATGTTTACTTTTTTTGCCTCTGTAATTATTACTTATTTGTTAGTTGACTGTGTTAAAATTCTATTAGCCAAACAATTAAAATCTAAAATGACACCCACTAATATTCTAAAAATTAAAAAAGGAATTAGTGTAGTTTTGATGGTTTTTGGTTTTGTTTTAATGATTCAGGGATGGTTTCCAAAAGAAAAAGAAATGGTTAAAAATGCTTTTGAGAATATTGAAAAGTAGTTTGTTAATAACCCAAAATTATAAAATTAAGCCTCTGAATTTCAGAGGCTTTTTTTATGTTTATAATGTTCGTTTAGAAGTTTTTAAGTCTAGTTTGTCATTTCGACGTAAGGAGAAATCACACTAGAAATTCTGTACAATATGTTGCCAATCTTTGTAGAATCCCTATTGTGATTTCTCGTTCCTCGAAATGACAATATTGTGTAAAGTTTAGGCATAAAAAAAAAAGAGATACATTTCTGTATCTCTTTTTGAGGCATCGTCCGGATTCGAACCGGAGTAGGAGCTTTTGCAGAGCCCAGCCTAGCCGCTCGGCCACGACGCCATTACTTGAACGGATGGCAAAAGTAACTAAAATCTTTAAATTTCAAAAGTTTAATGTAAACTATTTTAAAAAATTAGATTTTATACAGAAAGAATTACTTTCTTTTTTCAGTCATTTTTATGGTAACTGTTTCAACATCACCACCAATAGGAGGATTTACTTTTGAAACCCAAACAGTCGTTTTTTCTACTGATTCAATTTCTGCCAATACACGAATTATGATTCTTTTAGCTACATGTTCTAATAAATGAGAACGAATTGCCATTTCTTCAGCAACAATTTTATTCAAATGAACATAATCAACTGTGTCAGCAAGATGATCACTTTGCGCCGATTGCTGTAAATTTGCCTTAATTTTTAGATCAACAATATAATCTGATCCTATTTTTCCTTCTTCAATTAAACATCCGTGGTAAGAAAAAGTACGGATATTTTTCAGTTTTATAACTCCCATTTTTTTATTGTTTCACGTTTAAAGTTTCAGGTTTTGCGCCACTTAAATAACTTTAAACCTGAAACCTGAAACCTTTTTTTTATCTTTGCTAAAATTAGTATAAAATAATGGCATCAGAAGAGAAATCACTCAATTTTATTGAACAAATCATAGAGGAAGATTTAAAATCAGGTCTTTCACAAAGTAAACTTCATTTTCGTTTTCCACCAGAACCAAACGGTTATTTACACATTGGACACGCTAGTTCAATTGCATTAAATTTTGGTTTAGGAATTGATTATCAGTCTCCTGTAAATTTACGTTTTGACGATACAAACCCTGAAAAAGAAGAACAGGAATTTGTTGATGCTATAAAAAAAGATGTTGAATGGCTGGGCTACAAATGGGCTGAAGAACGTTATGCTTCTGACTATTTTCAACAATTATATGATTGGGCAGTTTTATTAATTAAAAAAGATAAAGCCTATGTTGATAGTCAGTCTTCTGAAGATATGGCGATTCAAAAAGGAACTCCGTCTACAGTTGGAACAGATAGTCCGTACAGAAATCGTTCTGTTGAAGAAAATTTAGATTTATTCGAAAGAATGAAAAACGGTGAATTTGAGGCTGGTACACATATTCTTCGTGCAAAAATTGACATGAAATCGACTAATATGTTGATGCGTGATCCTATTATGTATAGAATTTTACACAAACATCATCATAGAACAGGAGATTCCTGGAAAATTTATCCAATGTACGATTGGGCGCACGGACAAAGTGATTATTTAGAAGAAATCTCACATTCATTTTGTACGCTTGAATTTTTGCCTCACCGTGAATTATACGATTGGTTTTTAGATCAAATTTTAGACGAAAATAAACTACGTCCGAAGCAAAGAGAATTTGCAAGACGTAACTTATCACATACTGTTGTTAGTAAAAGAAAATTACAGCAACTAGTTAAAGAAAAGCATGTTAACGGTTGGGATGATCCAAGAATGTCAACAATTTCTGGATTAAGAAGAAGAGGTTACACAGCTGCATCTTTACGTAATTTTGCCAATACAATTGGTATTGCAAAACGTGATAATTTAATAAATGTATCCGTTTTAGAATTCTGTATTCGTGAAGATTTGAACAAAATTGCACCTCGTGTAATGGCAGTTTTAGATCCGGTAAAAGTGGTAATTACAAATTATCCTGAAGGAAAAGAGGAGTTGTTAGAAGCTGAAAATAATCAGGAAGATGAGAATGCAGGATTTAGAAAAGTACCTTTTTCTCGTGAATTATACATTGAAAGAGAAGACTTTTTAGAAGAAGCTCCAGCTAAATATTTCCGTTTGACTTTAGGAAAAGAAGTACGTCTTAAAAATGCATATATTATTAAAGGAGAATCTGTTATAAAAGATTCAGAAGGTAATATTACAGAAATTCATGTTACTTATGATACTGATTCTTTAAGCGGAAGCGGAACAGAAGCAAGCCAGAGAAAAGTGTCTGGAACACTACATTGGGTTTCTATCCCTCATGCGGTTGAAGCAGAAGTTCGTTTGTACGATCGTTTGTTTACAGATGAAGCTCCAGACAGTTATAAAGAGAAAAATTTCTTAGAATTTGTGAATCCAAATTCATTAGAAATTGTAACTGGATTTGTTGAACCAAGTTTAGCAACAGCTAAAAACGAAGACAA
Source organism: Flavobacterium sp. FlaQc-30 (assembly GCF_044005885.1). NCBI lineage: Bacteria > Pseudomonadati > Bacteroidota > Flavobacteriia > Flavobacteriales > Flavobacteriaceae > Flavobacterium > Flavobacterium sp. FlaQc-30. The sequence goes on from NZ_JBIPCO010000001.1 coordinate 690,721, forward strand.
ATTTCAGTTTCAACGTTTAGGATATTTTACTGTTGATAAAGATTCAACTGCTTCAAAATTAGTGTTTAACAAGACTGTAGGATTGAAAGATGCTTGGGAAGAAAAAGGTAAAAAAGAAGAAAACAGCATTAATAATTCTTTAAAAGATATTAATAAATATTTTAAATTAGAAAATTTAGCTGAACGTTTGGCAATTCGAGATGCAATAGGCGAGAACATAGCCGCTATTTCAAGTTTTTCACTTTTACAGAATTCATTAAAAAAGAATATCAACAATAATAAGGCTTCATTGTTGTTTGCTCTATTTATTTTGAAATATTCAAACTGGAAATCTTCGGATTTTGAAGAAGAGGATATTAAAAAATTATATACTATGTCTTTAAGAAGTGAATCAACTTATGTTAGATATAGAGCTCTTTTAAATTTAGAAAAAATTGAAAACGAAAATTTAAGAAATCAGTTTGAAGACCAAATTTCAAAAATGCATTCAAATCCTCCAAAAAATGCATCGGAAAAAGAAATCGAAATTCTTGCCGAGATGGTAAAAAAATAATATCATTATAATCTATCAAAAAGCGCTTTTTATGAGCGCTTTTTTTATTATTTATTTTTTCTATTAATAATTGATATTTTATAAGTTTTATAAATTAAAAATGACTTTCATATATTAATTTTAAGCAATTTTTAAAATTCTTCCATGTAAATTATCCTATTTTAAAAAATAGTAAAACAGAAGTCTTTATTTTAATTTTTGATTTTGTTTTATGTTTTTTTGCGTCTTTTTGAGTAGAAATTATTTTTGAAATTGAAGATTGCCTTTTTTAAGGAAAATTATAATTTGTCTTTTTTTAGTTTTGTCAATTTCTAAATTGCTGTTTTTTAAATATCAATTTTAATTATGTTATTTTTATTTTTAAATGATTTTAATTATTATATATTTTATTTATGGATTTTATAATTTTAATAGGTAAATTTAAGTAAAAATGACCTTCATATATTGGTTTTAAGAGCCGTTTTTACTTCTTTAATATCAAGAATTAACTTTTATTTTTTTGTTGTTTTATGATCTTTATTTTAATTTTTAGCCTAATTTTTCTTAGTTTAACGGGTTGTTAACATACAATTGTTTATAAAGTTGCTATTTTTATCAAAAGCTCAAGTATGAAATTTTAGAATTTCAAAAATTGGCGTTTTAAGAATCGAATTGGAGTTTTTCTAAAATTTAAAAATTTTCATTTTTAGTTTTAGAGTTAATTCTAAACCTGAATTTTAAAAATTGATTTTATGGTCAGTTTATAGTTGTAATTTGTTTTTGATAATACGTTTACGATGTAAGTATTTTTTTGAAGGCATTTATAATTTGTAAATTTCATGAAGTTAGTTTTACACGTATCGAAATTTTGATTTTCATTTTGAACTAAGAATTTTTAATCCTTAAATTTTAAATGTTATGAAAAATTTATTTTTTACATTATCGGCAGTTTTATTTGCAAACATTGCAATTTCGCAAACACATCAAATTACAAAACACAATGGAGAACAACTTGATGTAAATTTTATTAAAAACGAAAATGGTTTAATTTATTATTCCTTAAACGGAAGTTCTGAAGAAGTTAAAATTAGTAAGTATGCTGTTTCTCAATTAACAAATAAACAAACCAATCAAACACAAAAAATATCTGATAAAATCATAGTAGATTCTAAAGATGATTACAAAATGGTAACAGTTCTGTCTCAAGAAAAGACAATAGGACTGAAAGAAGTGGCTTCATTTACTGGTGTCTCGACAAGGACAAAAGGTGAACCGCCAATTGCTAATAAGAATCAAACAGCTATGAGAATCAAAAGTAAGTCAGCTTCAAATGGATATCCGTTTGTAAGTATTGTTGAGAAAGGAAATGGTAAATATGAAGCAGTAGCTTACGCGTATTAATTTTAGTGTTAAATTTTAGTAAATATCATTTGTTCAATAATTTATATTTTAAAAAAAGAGTACCTTTATTAATCACTTAAATTTTATTATTATGTCAAAGAACTTAAATACAGTAGCAGCTATCTTGGCTGGTGCAGCTGCTGGTGCAGCAATCGGAATATTATTTGCTCCAGACAAAGGATCAAAAACACGCGCAAAATTAAAAGAAGGTTTAGATGATGCGAGGCATAATTTAAAAGATTCACTTTCAGCTAGTTCTGAGGTATTGCGCGAAAAGTTTGCTCATGCAAAAGGGAATCTTGACGGAACTTATGATGAGTTACTTTCGAATATGAGTTATAAAACAGAGGAAGTAATTACTTTTTTAGAATCTAAACTTGCTGATTTAAAGGCGCATAACGCGAAACTTCAAAAATAATATTTAAGGAGCACAAAGTTCACTTGGATTTTTATAATTGTATTTTGGTTTATTTTACTTAATTTTAAGTAGCGGCTAAATACAGTTTTTTTCAAAGTGTATTTTGTGCTTCTTTTTTTTAATTAAAACTACAATTATGGCTTTTGAAGAATTAAAGGAAAATACAGAAAAAATTCAGGATCAGGCTAAAGTTTATATTGATAGTCATTTAGCATATTATAAACTCTGGGGTTTTAAAGTTGCAATGAAATCAACCACTTTAATTTTTAAGTTTACGTTGATTTTATTGTGTTTTAGTATGGTTTTACTTTTTGGATCTTTTGCTGCAGCTTATGCTTTTGGTGCTTTATTCGGAAGTATTGCTTTAGGATTCTTAGCAGTAGGAGGGATCTATTTGGTATTTACAATTTTACTTTTCTTTGTAAAAGATAAATTTGTAGAGGGACCAATTTTAGAGAAATTTTCAGAAATCTTTTTTAATGAATAAGTTATGGAAACAAAAAAGTACTCTTCATACGCTGAAATCGACAGAGATTTAGAAATTTTAAAATTAGAAAAAGATATTAATTATCAAAAGTTAGTTTTAAACGTTCAAAAAACAAAAGAAAGTATAACGCCGCAAAATATTGTAAACAGTTTTATTTCATCATACACAGATTATTTTTCAAATTCTTATACCAAGATACTTCAATCTGTTTTACCGTACATAATAGGTTGGTTTATAAATAGAAAAAGAGGCAATTAAGCCTCTTTTTTCTTTTCAGTTAGTTATTTAACTTCAGGTTGAATATCATCTTCGTAACCAGATTGCGGTTGAATTGGTTTTGGTTTCTCTATCTTTTTATTAGTTTTTTTCATCATTTCGCCAACTTGATTTGATGCTGTGAATGAAGCAACCATATTGTTCAACATATCACTTCCTGCTTGTGGTGAATTTGGTAATAATATTAAATTAGAATTAGTATCAGCACCAATAGATTGTAGTGTATCATAATGTTGTGTAACGACAATTAAAGCAGAAGCTTCTTGTGAGTTAATTCCAACATTGTTTAAAACTTCAACACTTTCTACTAAACCTCTAGCAATTTCACGACGTTGATCTGCAATACCTTGACCTTGTAAACGTTTACTTTCAGCTTCAGCTTTTGCTTTTGCAACAATTCTAATTCTTGAACTTTCAGCTTCAAATTCAGCAGCCGTTTTTTCTCTGTCGGCAGCGTTGATTCTGTTCATTGCATTTTTCACCTGAATATCTGGATCAATATCAGTAACCAATGTATTGATGATATCGTATCCGTAAGTAGTCATTGCTTCGTTTAATTCTCTTTTTACTGCAATTGCGATATCGTCTTTTCTTTCAAAAACATCATCTAATTTTAGTTTAGGAACTTCAGCACGAACAACATCAAATACATAAGCAGTAATCTGATCGTGAGGATATTCTAGTTTATAAAAGGCATCATATACTTTATCTTGAATTACCTTAAACTGAACCGAAACTTTCATTTTAATAAAAACGTTGTCTTTGGTTTTAGTTTCAATAATAACATCTAACTGTTGAATTTTAAGATTTACACGTCCGGCTAATCTATCAACAACTGGAATTTTTAATTGTAATCCTGAATTTCTCACACTGTGAAATTTTCCAAATCTCTCGATAACAACTGAACTTTGTTGTTTTACAGTAAAGAAAGACGACATGAAAATGAAGAATGCCAATACTAATAAGATAATAAATGCTGTACTCATGGTTTTTAATTTATGTTTATGATTTTGGGAATTTACGAAAATTCTTCTAAAATATAGTTTTAAAGCACTAAAAAAACGCTAAGAACATTTGTTAGATGTTTCTTAGCGTTTCTATTTTGAATTGAATTATTATTATAAAGTTTCAATTGCTTTGTGAATTCTTGAAATAGTTTCTTCTTTTCCAATGATTTCAACAATGTCAAATAGGTGAGGGCCTTTAAGAGCTCCAACTAAACTTAAACGGAAAGGCTGCATAACTTTACCCATTCCAATTTCGTTTTTAGTTAACCAATCTTTCACGATAGTTTCAATATTTACAGAACTAAAATCTTCAATATTTTCTAAAACCGAAATCAATTCCTGCATTAAAGCCGGAGTTTCTTCTTTCCAGTTTTTGCTTGCTTTTTCATCATATGATGTTGGAGCTTGGAAAAAGAAATCAGTTAAATCCCAAAAATCTGAAACAAAGTTTGCTCGTTCTTTGATAAGTGATACAATGTGAGTTGTCACTTCAAGTGGAGTAGAGAAGCCTTTTTCTTCTAAAATAGGAGAGAAGCTCTTCGCTAAATCAGCATCATTTTGTTTGATTAAATATTGATGATTGAACCATTTATTTTTTTCAGGATCAAATTTTGCTCCTGCTTTGTGAACTCTATTCAAATCAAAAGCTTCAACTAATTCTTCTAAAGAATATAATTCTTTATCCGTTCCGTCATTCCAACCTAACAAAGCAAGGAAGTTTACAACAGCTTCTGGAAAAAATCCTTTCTCTCTGTATCCAGATGAAATGCCTTCTTCGGTTTTCCATTCAAGTGGAAAAACAGGAAATCCTAGTTTATCACCATCTCTTTTAGATAATTTTCCATTTCCAACAGGTTTTAAAATCAAAGGTAAATGTGCAAATTCTGGAGCATCCCAGCCAAAAGCTCTGTACAATAAAACGTGAAGCGGCATAGATGGCAGCCATTCTTCACCACGAATTACATGTGAAGTTTCCATCAAATGATCATCAACAATATTAGCTAAATGATAGGTCGGCATTCCGTCACTTTTAAACAGCACTTTATCATCAAGTAAACTTGTTTCAAATTTCACATCACCGCGAATAATATCTTTTAAATGTAAAGTTTCATCAACTGGAGTTTTGAAACGAATTACAAAATGTTCTCCATTTGCAATTCTTTTAGCAGTTTCGTCAGCTGAAATTACTAATGATGTATCTAACTTTTCACGATTCGTATGATTGTAAATAAATGTTTTTCCTTCCGCTTCTTGTTCTTTTCTCAAAGCATCAAGAGATTCTGGAGTATCAAAAGCATAGTATGCCCAATCTGAATTGATCAATTGGTCAGCATATTTTTGGTATAAATCCTTACGATCACTTTGTCTGTACGGACCAAATTTTTCATTTTTACCTACAGTTTCTTCAGGAGAAATTCCTAACCATTCCAAAGCTTCCATTATATAAGCTTCTGCACCTGGAACAAAACGAGTTTGATCTGTATCTTCAATTCTCAGATAAAAAACACCGTTATGTTTTTTTGCAAATAAATAATTAAATAGGGCAGTACGTACTCCGCCAATATGTAATGGTCCAGTTGGACTTGGTGCAAAACGCACACGAACTTGCTTTGACATTTGTTTAAATTTTGTTGCAAAGATACGATTCTAATTAGAGAATTAGAAAATGAGTTTAATTAGATAATGTATTGTTTGTAGCTTAATTGACTAATTTTCTCATTGATCATTTTCTAATTAAAATTAGTACTTTTATAGGTTATAAATAAAATAGATTCACATTGAAAACATCATCTGCAATATATCAGAAGTTAGAAGGATTTATAAAGAAATATTATATGAATGAATTGATAAAAGGAGCACTTCTTTTTATTGGTTTCGGTTTATTGTATTTTCTTTTTACCCTTTTTGTTGAGTATTTTCTTTGGTTAAAACCTGCAGGAAGAACACTTTTGTTTTGGCTATTTATTGCAGTAGAAGTTTTTCTATTGTTTCGATTTATTTTATTTCCAATTTTTAAACTTTTTAAACTTCAAAAAGGGATCGATTATAATCAAGCTTCGGCTATTATTGGAAATCATTTTACAGAAGTAAGTGATAAACTAACAAACTTTTTGCAGCTTTCATCCAATGAAAATTCGGCTGAAAGTTCAGAATTAATGTTGGCTTCAATAGAGCAAAAAGCAAATTCATTGCAGCCAATTCCATTTGGAAATGCGATTAATTTTAAATCAAATAAAAAGTATTTGCCACTAGCTTTAATTCCGGTTTTACTGTTTGCAGTCTTTTTTGTTTCTGGAAACAGCAATATAATTTCGCAGAGTTTTAATAGAGTAGTACATTTTAATGCTTCGTTTTTGCCGCCGGCTCCTTTTAAATTTGTGGTTTTAAATGGCAATCTTCAAACAGAACAAAACAAAGATTTTATTGTAAAAGTTGAAACAGAAGGTAATGTTGTTCCTGAAAATGTAATGATTAATATTGGGAATGAAAGCTATTTTATGGAATCATCTCAAACAGGAAAGTTTGAGTTTAAGATTGAAAAACCAACAACTGATGTTCAGTTTTCTTTTGAAGGAAATTCAGTTTCATCAAATGAATATGAATTAAAAGTTATTACAGTTCCATCAATTGCGAACTTCGAAATGGTTTTAAATTTTCCATCTTATTTAAAAAAGAAATCCGAAGTAATTCAAGGAACTGGAAATGCAATTGTACCTGAAGGGACAGTTGTAACTTGGAGAATGAAAACCCAATCTACTCAAGAAGTGGTTTGGAAAGATGAAAACTCAATTTTTAAGTTTAATAAAGCTGAAAATGAGTTTAAATTGGCTAAGAATATTAGTCAAAACACAGAATATCAAATTCTTACTTCAAATAATAAGGTTAAAAACTATGAAAAATTAGATTATCAGCTGTCAGTTATTAAAGATCAGTTTCCAACCATTGCAGTTTCGCCTGCTCCTGATAGTTTAAAGCTAGATAAAAGTTATGTTTTAGGAAGATTGGGTGATGATTATGGATTGTCAAAGCTTCAGGTTGTTTATTATGAACATGGAAAACCTAATACTGCCAAACGTGGAACCATTCCAGTAAAGGCAGGAGTGTTTGATCAGTTTGTTTTTAATTTTCCAAGTAATCTTGGTGTTGAAGAAGGAGTATCTTACGAATACTATTTTGAGATTTTTGATAATGACGCACTACATGGATTTAAGAGTACAAAGTCATCTACATTTTCAGATAGAGTTTCTACAACTGATGAAATTCACGATGCAGAATTACAGCAGCAAAATGCAAATATTAATAGCTTATCTAAGTCGTTAAAGAATCAGCAAAAGCAGTTTTCTGAAATGGATAAACTGAAAAATACAGGAAAAGAAAAGGATAATTTGGAGTTTAAAGATCAGCAAAAAATCAATGATTTTATCAAACGTCAGAAACAGCAAGATGAGTTAATGAAGCAGTTTGCTGAAAAGATGAACAAAAATTTAGATAAATTTCAATCTGAAAAGAAAGACAAAACTGCCGACGATTTGCAAAAACGGTTAGACAATGCAGAGAAAGATTTAGAAAAGAATCAGAAATTGATGGATGAGTTGAAGAACTTAAATGATAAATTAAACAGCGAAGAGTTGTTTGATAAGATGGAAAAATTCAAACAAATCAGCAAGAATCAATCTCGTAATTTAGAACAATTAGTTGAATTGACAAAGCGTTTTTATGTAGAAAAGAAAGCGGAGCAGGTTGCTGAAAAGTTGAATAAATTAGCAGAAAAGCAAGAGCAACTTTCAAATAGCAAAGAAAACAACAAAGAGAAACAGGATGAAATTAATAAGTCTTTTGATAAAATTAAAGAAGATTTAAAAGATTTAAAACAAGAAAATAACTCTTTAAAATCTCCTTTAGATATTCCTAAAGATACCTCAAAAGAAAAAGAAGTAGAGAATGATTTGAACAAAGCTTCTGAAGAATTGGGTAAAAAGAATACCGAATCTGCGAAACCAAAACAGAAGAATGCTTCTAAGAAAATGAAATCGATGGCAGAGCAGATGCAATCGACTATGGAAGCAGGAGAGCAAGAACAATTGCAGGAAGATGTTGCAATGCTTCGTCAGATTTTGGATAATCTTTTAGCATTTTCATTGTCTCAAGAAGATGTTATGAAACAGTTTAAATCAATGAAATTGGGTTCTTCGGCATATACAAAGAACATTAAAATACAGCAAAATTTAAAGCAGCAGTTCAGACATATTGATGATAGTTTGTTTGCATTATCGCTTAGAAACCCAAAAGTTGCTGAAGAGGTTACGAAGGAAATTGGCAATGTGCAGTATAATATGGATAAAGCAATTGAAACTTTAACCGATGTTCAGATTCCAAAAGGTGTTTCGCATCAGCAATATTCAGTTTCTTCTGCAAATAAGTTAGCTGATTTTTTGAGCGATTTATTAAACAATATGCAAATGTCTATGTCTAAACCAGGAGCTGGAAAACCAAAACCTGGAGATGGTCAAGGTATGCAGTTGCCAGATATTATTCAAAAACAAAAAGGTCTTGCTGATAAAATGAAAGATGGAATGAAGCAGGGAAGTAAACCAGGTACGAGTAAACAAGGTGATAATGGTGAGGGAAAAGAAGGACAGGGAAAACAAAATCAAAGTAAAGAAGGTCAGGGAAAAACGGGACAAGGAAAATCTGGCGATGGTAAAAGCGGTCAAGGAAACAACAAAGGGGAGAAAGAAAGTGATGATAATGATGGTGAAGGTGATGCTGAAAAGATAATGGAAATATACAAAGAACAAGTTAAACTTCGTGAAGCATTGCAAAAAGAATTAGCAAAACAAGGTTTAGATATGCAAGGTAAATCAGTTATTGATCAGATGAAAGCATCGGAAAAACAGATTTTAAATAAAGGTTTTAAGAATGAAAACCTGCAGCGTATTTTAAATATTCAACAAGAATTGCTAAAATTAAACAATGCTGTTCAAGAGCAAGGGCAAGATACCAAGCGTCAATCTGAAACGAATAAAACTGAGTTTTCTAATCGTTCGAATGCTTTGCCAAGTTCGTTGACCGATTATTTAAACAGTGTAGAGATATTAAACAGACAATCACTACCTTTGCGCTCGAATTTTAATCAAAAGGTTCAAGAATATTTTAATACAAAATGATCAATTTTAATTACGAAACAGAATTTAATTTAGACAACGAACAAGCCTTTTCTGATTGGTTAAGTGCTGTAATAGTTTCTGAAAATAAAAACGAAGGTGAAATAAATTATATTTTTTGTGATGATGAATATCTTCATAAGATAAATGTAGAATACCTAGATCACGATACGCTGACTGATATTATCAGTTTTGATTATACAGTTGGTAACGAGTTAAACGGAGATATATTTGTTTCTGTTGAACGAGTAGAGGACAACGCAAAAGATTTTAATGTTTCTTTTGAAGAGGAATTAAAGCGTGTACTTGCTCATGGTATATTACATTACTGCGGATATAAAGATAAGAGTGATGCAGAAGCCGTACTTATGCGTTCTAAAGAAGACGAAAAAATTGCGATGTTTCACGTGGAACAGTAGATATTTTTTCTAGTGTCAAATAGCCGATTTATGTAAAAATTGTTCCACGTGAAACAGGTTTTTTAAATGCTTTTTTATAAAGTGTTTCACGTGGAACAAATAAGTTGATTTTGAAATATTGATATTGTTTTTAGAATGTTTCACATGAAACATTCTAAAATTTGGTTTAAGTTTTTATGAATGTAACAGGGAATGTTTCACGTGGAACCTTTAAGTTTGTTTTGAGATCTCAAACTTGAAACTTGAGAAAACTGAAATAAAAAAAAACTCCGTTCCACGTGGAACAAAGAAAAAAAAGTTAATTCTGAGAATCGCCTTAAACGGTTTGCAGAGAATAATAAAACAAAATGTTTTTAGAAGAATACGATGTTATTGTAGTTGGTGCTGGTCATGCAGGATCTGAAGCCGCGGCAGCGGCCGCAAATTTAGGATCCAAAACTTTATTGGTTACAATGAGTTTGCAGAACATAGCTCAGATGTCATGTAATCCTGCGATGGGAGGAATTGCAAAAGGACAAATCGTTCGTGAGATTGATGCGCTTGGAGGTTACTCTGGAATTGTGTCAGATCGAACTGCAATTCAGTTTAAGATGTTGAACAAATCAAAAGGACCAGCTATGTGGTCGCCAAGAGTTCAAAGTGATCGAATGCGTTTTGCAGAGGAGTGGAGAATGATGTTGGAAGGAACTCCAAATTTAGATTTTTACCAAGAGATGGTAAAAGGGTTGATAATTGAGAACGGAAAAATAAAAGGAATCAAAACTTCGCTTGGAGTTGAAATTCGTTCGAAATCGGTAGTGTTGACAAACGGAACTTTTTTGAACGGATTAATTCATATTGGAGAAAAACAGTTCGGTGGAGGAAGAGCAGGCGAAAGTGCTGCAACTGGAATTACTGAAGATTTAGTGAAAGCGGGATTTGAAGCTGGAAGAATGAAAACAGGAACGCCACCACGTGTTGATGGACGTTCTTTGGATTATTCGAAAATGAATGAAGAAAAAGGAGATGCAAAACCGGATAAGTTTTCTTATTCGGATTTAACCGTTCCGTTGACACATCAAAGATCTTGTCATATGACATACACGTCGCTTGAAGTTCATGATATTTTGAGAGAAGGTTTTGATCGTTCGCCAATGTTCAACGGAAGAATAAAAAGTTTAGGTCCGAGATATTGTCCGTCCATTGAAGATAAAATTAATCGTTTTGCAGATAAGGAACGTCATCAACTTTTTGTTGAGCCAGAAGGATGGAATACTTGTGAAGTTTATGTAAACGGATTTTCAACTTCGCTTCCAGAGGATATTCAATTTAAAGCGTTGAGTTCTGTTGCTGGTTTTGAAAAAGTAAAATTCTTTCGTCCAGGTTATGCGATCGAGTATGATTATTTCCCACCGACACAATTGAAACACACTTTGGAAACAAAGTTAGTTGAAGGATTATATTTTGCCGGACAAATTAATGGAACGACAGGATATGAAGAAGCAGCATCGCAAGGTTTGATGGCCGGAATAAATGCGCATTTGAAAGTGCATGAGAAAGCGCCATTAATTTTAAAACGTGATGAAGCTTATATTGGAGTTTTGATTGATGACTTGATTACGAAAGGAACGGAAGAACCATATCGTATGTTTACATCAAGAGCGGAGTATAGAACTTTACTGCGTCAAGATAATGCAGATTTTAGATTAACGCCAATGTCTCATGAAATTGGTCTTGCTTCTGAAGCTCGTTTGCGAAGAATGGAAAAGAAATTAAACGAGTCTGAAAAGATGGTTTCTTTTTTTAGAGAAACAAGTGTTTCGGTTGCAGAGACAAATCCAATTTTAGAAGCGAAGGAAACTGCACCAATTACACAAGGTGATAAAATGTTTAAAGTTTTCTCTCGTCCACAGATTGATTTAGAAGATATGCTGAAATTTGAAAAAGTTAAAGCGTATGTTGAAGAGAATAATTTGGACAGAGAAATTTTAGAACAAGCCGAAATTCAAGTTAAGTATTCTGGTTATATCGAAAAGGAAAGAAATAACGCTGATAAGTTAACTCGTTTAGAAGAAGTGAAAATCCCTGAGAATTTCGATTATAATAAAATTAAGTCAATGTCGATTGAAGCAAAACAAAAACTAGGCAAAATTCGTCCAGTTACAATTTCTCAAGCTTCAAGAATCAGCGGAGTGTCGCCAAGTGATATTTCTGTACTTTTAATTTATATGGGACGATAAATAAATTATTTCAAGTTTCAGGTTTCAAAATAGTATTGGAATCTGAAATTTTGTTTTATTGGTTTTGTTCTGAATGAACTTAGAACTTGAAGCAAGGTAAACTTGAAAAAAAATAATTTTGTTCCACGTGAAACGATTTTTATAAAAATATCGTTTTATAAAAAAAATAAAGAATAAATTATAGAATTGCAGAGATGGACAGTTGTCCATCTTTTGCAACTTTGAAATCATATGAAATCAAGATTAGTCGAACTTCAGTTTGTCTAAATTATACGCACCTACTAAAACTATTAATTTAAAAAATGGACGTTTTAAACAAAAAACATTTTCTTACTGTAAAAGACCATTCTGTCTCAAAAGAAATTTTCGATTTATATTATGATGAAAATCTGGATATGCTGATTACTTCTCCGCAGCCGGATTTAGAAAATTTAGGAAGATACTACGAAAGCGAAGATTATATTTCGCACACAGACAATAAACGTTCGTTATTTGAAAAAGCATATCATTTTGTAAAAAATATTGCTTTAAAAAATAAACTGAGTCTAATCAATGCCGAACAAATTCATAAAGGAAGAATTTTGGATATTGGTGCTGGAACTGGAGATTTTTTATTGACTGCAAAAAATGATGGTTGGGAAACTGTTGGAGTAGAGCCAAGCGAAAGAGCAAAGAATATTGCTATACAAAAAGGGATTTCGTTTGTACATGAAATCAGTGATCTTGAAAGTCATTCTTTTGATATTGTAACAATGTGGCATGTTTTAGAACACGTGCCAAATTTAGAACTTCAAATTCAAGAATTGAAACGATTATTGAAACCAACTGGAACATTAATTGTTGCGGTTCCAAACTTTAAATCGTTTGATGCCGAATATTACAAATCTTTTTGGGCAGCGTATGATGTGCCAATTCATTTTTGGCATTTTTCAAAAAAATCAATTCAAACGCTTTTTGAAAAAGTAGATATGAAATTAGAAAAAGTTCTGCCAATGAAATTTGATTCATTTTATGTGAGTCTTTTATCAGAAAAATACAAGACTGGAAAAATGAATTTTATTAGTGCGTTTTTTATCGGATTACGATCAAATTTAAAAGCGTCAAGTACAAAAGAGTATTCGTCGCATATTTATGTGCTAAAAAACAACCAAAACGCAAAATAAGCGTGTTTAAGGGGTTTTTCGAGCACATCTGAGGGTTTGTGTTGCCTTTTTTGAGATAATTCCTCTGAGAAAAGCTATGAAAGCCACTTTTAATAGTGATATTTTATAGTAGTTTTTAACTCGATAAATAAAACCAATATCATAAAATTTTAGCATTTTTTAAACTTTATGTGGATGCTATTTATTTTTTTATATTTTTGTCTTTAATACTTTAAAAAAAATAGAAATTTAGAAATGAAAAAAGCATTAGTAATTATCGCACTTTCAATTTTTGTTGTTTCATGTGATAAAGCAGCCGAAGTTAAGGAAGTAAAAACAGCTTACGTAGATACTTCAGTTTTAATGAAAGAGTACACTGAAGCAAAAGACCTTGAAGCTAAATACAAAGCTCAAGCCGAAGAAAAGGGAAGACAACTTCAAGCTGAAATTACTCGTTTTAAACAAGACGCTGCTAATTTTCAAAGTCAAGCACAAGCTAATGGTCAGCAATGGGCGCAACAAAGAGGTGCTGAATTGCAAAAAAGAGAGCAGCAATTAGGTTATGCTCAACAAGCATTATCGCAGCAATTGCAACAAGAAAGCGGTGTAGAAATGGATTCTCTAGTAAGCGGAGTTAAAAAATTTATTAAAGATTACGGTAAGAAAAATGGATATTCTTATATCTATGGTACTGGTGATGCAGCGTCAATATTGTATGCTGAAGACAAGTACGACATTACAAAAGAAGTTGTTAAAGCTTTGAATGATAAATACAAAGCATCTCCTAAAGCAGAAGATAAACCAGCTGTAAAAGAAGAGGCTAAAAAATAAACTGCCAAACTAACTAACTAAATTGAAAAACCTAAATCAGCTGCTGATTTAGGTTTTTTTCTTTTATAAAAATGCGATATTTTTGACCTTTAATACCCGCCTAATGCAAAACGTTTCAGAAGCTGCAGCTTACACCTTGCAATTTATAAATCAGACGCAAAAATCGATCTTTTTAACTGGTAAAGCCGGTACAGGAAAAACGACTTTACTGCGTGAAATCATTGCGACTACACATAAAAATACTGTTGTTGTGGCTCCTACGGGAATTGCTGCGCTTAATGCCGGCGGTGTAACAATTCATTCTATGTTTCAGCTGCCGTTTTCGGCTTTTTTGCCCACTTATCAAGAAAGTTCTCAGTTTACAGAAAGCGTAAAGTTTGAAAATAAAGAATCTCTGCGCAGGCATTTTAAGATGAATAACGTTAAGCGAAACGTGATTCGGAATATGGAATTGTTGATTATTGATGAAGTAAGTATGTTACGGGCTGATTTACTGGATGCTATCGATTTTATGATGCAGACAGTTCGTAAAAACACCAAGGCTTTTGGTGGGGTTCAAGTACTTTTTATTGGAGATTTATTGCAATTACCGCCAGTAATTCGGGATGAAGAATGGCGTACACTTCGCAATTATTACAAAGGAAAATTCTTTTTTCATTCACACGTCATCACCCAGAATCCGCCTTTGTACATTGAATTGTCTAAAATTTACCGCCAGAGCGATGATGTTTTTATTTCGGTCTTAAATAATCTGCGTAATAATCAAATCACAAAAGAAGATGTAGAGGTTCTAAATCAATATGTTAAGCCTGATTTTGACTTAAAAAACAATCCTGGTTTTATAACGCTTACAACGCATAATGCAAAGGCAGATACTATTAACGAACAGGCAATCAATGATTTATCTGGTAATGAGTTCACGTATCAGCCTTTTGTAGTTGGAGATTTTCCAGAAAAAATATTTCCTGTCGAAGAAAGCTTAAAACTTAAAGTGGGAGCACAGGTCATGTTTGTTAAAAACGATTTGTCTTTCGAAAAACGTTATTTCAATGGAAAAATGGGCGTTATCAAGTCCCTTTCGCCCGAAGAAATTTTTGTTCATTTTCCAGAGGAAAACAAAACGATAGAAGTTGAAAAGTACGAATGGAAAAATATTCGATACAAAGTAAATGAACTCACAAAAGAAATTGAAGAAGAGGTTTTAGGCACATTTGCACATTATCCTTTAAAATTGGCTTGGGCAATTACCGTACATAAAAGTCAAGGATTAACTTTTGAGAAAGCTGCACTCGATGTATCGCAAGTTTTTCTGCCTGGGCAGGCATATGTAGCATTATCACGTTTAACGTCCTTAAATGGGCTTATTTTGCTTTCTCCGATACAAATGAATGGTCTTTCCAACGATCAGGATGTGATGGATTATTCTTTGAACAAAGCAACAGAAGATGTTTTGAAGAACTCTCTTCATTTTGAAACCAAAAATTTTATTCATAACTATTTGATTAATAGTTTCAATTGGGCAGATTTAGCGCAGGAATGGCGCAATCATCGTTTTAGTTATAATGAAAATGCAGCCAGTTCCGAAAAATCTAAGCATTCTGCTTGGGCACATAAACGTTTAGAAACAATTGATTCTCTTGTAAATCCATCAGAGAAATTTGTGCAGCAGCTAAATAAAATATTCAATAAAGAAACTGTTGATTTATTGTTTGTACAAGAGAGAGTAGTGGCGGCGTATGATTACTTTTTTAAGCCAATGGATAAATTGGTTTCGGATCTTTTGAGTAAAATGGCTGAAATTCAGAAATTTAAAAAGGTAAAAGAATTTTATGAAGAATTAGCCTTGCTGGATGATTTGCAAACAAAAGCGGTGCTGCGTTTGATGAAAGCAAAATTACTTATTGAAGTAGTCGTTTCCCGTGAAACAATTTGTAAAGAGAAATTAACTTCGCCAGCCATAAAAAATTATAAAACAGATAAAGTTTCCAGAATAAAAGAAGAGTTTAAAATGGCGAATACAGACATGTTTCAGGTCGAAGAGCCAGTTACACGTTACATTTCTAAAAAAGTGGATAAAACGGCCGAAAAAAGCCCAAAAAAGACTACTGTGGAAGAAACCCACGAACTCTGGCTGGAAAAAAACTCTATTGAAGATATTGCGAGACTTAGAAAATTAACCGTTCAAACAGTCGAAATGCATTTGGTAAAATTGATACAGGCTAAGAAAGTTGATATTTCTGATATTCTTCCGTATGATAAAATTCTTGCGCTGCGTGAAGCTTTTGAATTTTATCAGGAAGAATCTTTAAATGGATTAAAAGAAAAGCATGGCGATGAGTTTAGCTGGGACGAACTTAAAATGTTTAAAGCCAGCATAAACTAGTTTTATAAAGTTGAATATAAGGTAATTATGAGATTATTTTATAGTTTAGGAAGTACTTTACAAATCACTTTTTATAAGTTCCACGAGAAACAAAAAATCCTATTTAATTTGAAATAGGATTTTTGTGTTTTTAATATTGCGCTTTCAGACCTTCGATTTTGTTTTGCTGTTGTATCTTTTTTAGTTTAAGCTTTTGAATTTCAAGTTCTTCTTCTTTGATCTTTATTTTTTGTTTTTGCAGATCTTCTGGAGAGAATGAAGTTGTATTGATTTTTGATTCTAGTTTGAAATGTTTCGCTTCGAGTTTTTCTATTTTTTTAGAAGTGTTTTCAATATCTTTTTCTGAATTTTTTAGATCTCGTAGATGTTTATCAATTCTTTTTTGCTCTTTTTTTAAGGTTTGCTGCTCGTCGGTCAGTTTTTTGGTATAATCAGATTGTTCTTTCTGAGCTTCTTTTTCTGTTTTTTCTTTTTCTTGTGCAAAAAAGCAATTGGAATTTAGAAGGAATAGTACAGCGAATAAAAATTGTAAAGTTGGTTTCATTGCAGAATGTTCTTTATATTGTTTGAGAACAAAATTATATCTGCGTTACTGGAATACGGAGCTAGGGAGGGTTTTTTAAAGATAGAATAGGGCAAAAAAAAGCCCGTTCATGAGTAGAACAGGCTTTAGTTTTTTATAAATTTTCGACTAGAATCCAGGCATCAGGATTTTCGCCTTTTTGTATTTCTTTTTGAGCTTTTTGAGCTTCATTCATGCTAGCATAACTTCCGTATAAAACCGGAAATAAACCGTGTTTGTTTTCGCCAAGCATTCGAGCTTCATAACCATCTTTAATTAATTGATTGTAAGCTTTTCTTGCGTTTTGTTCACTTCTAAAAGCGCCAGCCATGATATGATATGGCATTACTTTTTTTACAGTCGTTTCTACTTTTGCCGAATCAACTGCAAGGGTTACAGCTGGTAAAGGATTTTCAATAAAAAAGGTTGCTTCTTGTATTTTGCTTTGAACTTTTTTCTGAACAACACCTTCTACAACAAGAGTTTGTGCTGCAATTTGATTTTGGTAAAGAGGATATCCAATACTTCCAGTAATTCCTAAACCAAGTACAAAAATTGCGGCATATCTTAAGAAAGTTCTTGATGATCTTCCTTCTTCATTTTCATACAAAGAAATACTTTCTTTTTCTAGCTGTTCTATATTTTGCTCGAAATTCTCCTTTTTAATCAATGGAGAAACAAACGGACTTAATCCAAACGAAGTTGTCAAAAAGTTAGTCTGGTCGTTTGGTGTGAAAATGATATTATTTTCAGGATTAAGACGGATTTCACCTATGTTTTTTAAACTTATAACTCCGTTTTCTTCCAGTGTTTTTTTCCAACTCTGCACTTCAGCAGCAATCGCATTTACAGCAAAACCATAGGTTGTATTTTCTGCATGCGATATATGATTAGCCAATAATCCATCATTGTTTTTAAGATGGCTGTTGAAAGAGATCATTTTTTTTGGTGGAAAAAATGAATTTGTGCTTTCATTAAGCTGTGCCGATTGAATTTCGGTTAAAAATGCTCCAAACCCTGGAACCGTTACACACTGATAACGATACAATAACTGTGCGATGTAAGTTTCGATTTTCATAGTAACAAAGTTAGATAATGAATATAGTTATCAAAATTTTATTCACAATTTTTATTAACAATTCGGCTTTTTTTATAGACAATTAGTTTTCAATAATTTAAGGATTTTGTCAAAGATTTTAATGAATGGACTGAAAGTTAAATTTTAAAATTTATTAAGAAATTACTTTATTTTATTCATATTTGTACGATTGAATTACTTAAATTTTTAATTCTATTTTACATAATATTTTAAAAGCATGTCAGACCAGGAATTATTTTATGTATTGGCCTTAATGAGGGTAGAAGGCGTTGGAGATATTATGGCTAAAAAGCTGCTGTCGAATTTTGGAAATGCTGAAGCTATTTTTAAAGCAAATTCGAATCAAATTGCTGCTGTAGACGGAGTTGGCAATGTTTTGATGAAAAACTTGAAGGATAAGAAAGTATTTGAAAAAGCTAATGCTGAACTTGAGTTTATAAAGTCAGACGGTTTGAAAGTTTCTTTTTTTCAGGAAAAAGATTATCCTGAAAGACTTAAACATTGTATCGATTCTCCAGTTTTAATTTTTTCTTCAGGAAATATCAATTTAGAAAACAGAAAAATTATCAGCATTGTCGGTACACGTCAGATTACAGCTTATGGAACTGAGTTTTGCAGAAAATTAATCGAAGATCTGACGCCTTTAGATCCAGTAATTGTCAGCGGTTTTGCGTATGGTGTTGATATTGTGGCGCATCAATTGGCTATCGAAAACAATTTGCAGACTATTGGAGTTTTAGCTCATGGTTTAAACCAAGTTTATCCCAAAACGCACAAAAAGTATATGGCAAAAATGGAAGAGAATGGTGGCTTTTTAACAGAATTTTGGAGTTCATCAAATCCTGATAAAGAAAACTTTGTTCGCCGTAATCGAATTGTAGCAGGAATGGCTGAAGCGACTATTGTAATTGAATCTGCAGATAAGGGCGGATCGCTCATTACGGCTAATTTAGCCAATGATTATAACAGGGATGTGTTTGCTGTTCCCGGTCGTGTGACGGATAAATACAGTCAAGGCTGTAATAACCTCATTAAAACGCAAAAAGCAAACGTTTTGACCTCTGCTGCCGATTTGATTTATATTTTAAACTGGAACGTTGAAAACAAGCCCAAATCAGTACAGAAACAATTATTTGTCGAACTAGATGACTGCGAGCAGAAGATTTATGATTTTTTACTTAAAAACGGAAAAGAATTGCTGGATATAATTGCGATAGAATGTGATCTGCCATTATTCAAATTATCCGGAACGCTTTTAAATATGGAACTTAAAGGAGTAGTAAGACCTTTACCAGGTAAATTGTTTGAGGCTGTTTGAAAAATTAAAATTGATGTTTTATAAATTTATATTTTGAGCAGTAAAATATGTATAGTAATTTAGTAGAACTTTAGTTGGTTTAGGTAATTTTTAATTCAAGTTTAATCCAAATGCTAATCCTAACCAAGGTTCGTTTTCGTAGATCCAAATATTTTTGTTGTGATCCATTAAGTTGTCATAACCAATAGAAAGTCCTACAGTAAAACTATTCACACCAAATATAGCAGCTATTCCTTTGCTCCAAATAAAACCGTCATATTCTTGTAGTAACTTATCATTTGTATTGGTAGGAGACATTAAGGTATTGCCAAACCCTGAAAAAATACCAACAGAATATCCAATATGAATAGTTTTTCTCTCGAATTTTTGTAAGGGATTTGATTTATAAGTCATAAAATATCGATCTGTTCTATATCCTAAATACAAAGCTCCATTAAGATTTGTATTTAACTGAGGCTGAACATTTTTTTTAGAAAATCTATATTTTAAAGGAATGGTTAGAAAATCAATGTCTAAACTTGTTTTTGAAAGTGAAAACCCTAAATTGACTTTGTTGGTTTGCAATGGTAAAAACATTTTTGGTGCTTGTGTAGTATCTACTTTTAAAACGTTTTTAATTTGTTTTGTTGCATAAATACGTACGGTATCATCAATGATATCAGCATATACTTGTTGTTTTTCCTTATTTGTTTTCTGAGTATAAAAATCGTCTATCAATTCTTTTTTTGCAGTCTTTTGCATAACACTGCAACTATTTAATAAGAACAAAAAGAGAAGTAATGTTGTAATTTTTTTTATCATGATTGTTTCTTTTTAATTTTTGTCATCATGACTTTTATTTTTTAGCGTTATAATGATTTTGACCAGTTATTTACGAAATTGTTTTTAAAATCAGCCCGACAGGTCTTAAATGCTGTCGGGTTTGATAGATTATTTTTGAAACCCAAGAACATCTCTTACTTTGGCCAAAACACCGTCAGCAACAACAGAAGCTTTTGCAGCACCTTTTTTCAATAAGGTATCAACTTCGTCAAGATTGTTAATGTAGTAATTGTATCTTTCTCTTTCTGTTTTAAATTTTTCTGTAATCAATTCAAATAAAGCTTGTTTGGCATGACCATAACCGTAATTTCCGCCTAAATAGTTGGCTCTCATTTCGGCAATTTGCTCTTCTGTTCCTAATAAAGAATAGATAGCAAAGGCATTACACGTATCTGGATTTTTAGGATCTTCAAGCGGAGTACTATCGGTTTCGATACTCATAACCTGCTTGCGTAAAACTTTATCATCAAGAAAAATATTGATAATATTATTAGCAGATTTACTCATTTTTCCGCCATTTGTTCCAGGAATTAACATACTGTTTTCTTGAATTTTAACTTCAGGAATTACAAATGTTTCACCCATTTGATGATTGAAACGAGAAGCGACGTCACGCGTGATTTCTAAATGCTGCATTTGATCTTTTCCAACTGGAACAAATTCTGCATCATAAAGTAAAATATCAGCCGCCATTAACATCGGATAGGTAAAAAGTCCTGCGTTTACATCATCTAAACGATCTGCTTTGTCTTTAAAAGAATGTGCTAAAGTCAAACGTTGAAAAGGGAAAAAACAGCTTAAATACCAAGTCAATTCAGTTGTTTGAGCCACATCAGATTGTCTGTAAAAGGTAACTTTATCTGGATTTAAACCACAGGCAAGCCAAGCAGCTGCAGTACTATATGTGTTTTCTCTTAAAGTTTTACCATCTTTAATTTGTGTAATTGAATGTAAATCAGCTATAAACAAATAAGATTCGTTTGCTGGATTATTCGATAACTCAACTGCAGGGATAATTGCTCCCAATAAATTTCCTAAGTGTGGCGTTCCAGTACTCTGAACACCAGTAAGTATTTTTGCCATTCTAGTTTTTTCTTATTCTTTCAACCACAAAGATTGCAAGTTTATTTTTTTTAACCGCAAAGTTCGCAAAGTTTTTCGCAATGTCCGCAAAGTTTATTGAACATATGAGTTATTTTAAAGTTTATTTTCTAGAAAGGTCTAATATTCTAAAAATCTAGTGATCTAAAAATCTAATTTCATTTCTGTTTTCTTACATTTGAAACCATGAAAGGAATTAAAATTGTTTTTTGGGTTTTATGGCGCATTTGGTTTTATGTTTTAATGGCTATTCCTATAGTGATTATGCTGCCGTTTTTAGTGATTTCTATTCTATCGGAGAAAGGTTATCCCTATTTCTTTAAAATGGCCCGCATTTGGGCTAAATTTATCCTTTACGGGATGGGTTTTTATTACAAAGTAAAACGCGAACAGAAGCTTATTAAGAACAAAAGCTATATGATTGTCGCTAATCATACTTCGATGACAGACATCATGCTGACGCTTGCCATCATAAAAAATCCTTTTGTTTTTGTGGGAAAAAAAGAGCTTGTAAAAATTCCGCTATTTGGTTTTTTCTATAAAAGAACTTGTATTTTGGTAGATAGAAATTCTTCCAAAAGTAAAAATGAGGTTTTTAAACGTGCTCAGAATCGTTTAAATCAAGGTTTGAGTATTTGTATTTTTCCAGAAGGCGGAGTTCCAGATGATGAAAGTATTTTGCTGGATGAGTTTAAAGACGGTGCTTTTAGATTGGCGATAGATCATCAAATTCCGATTGTTCCAATCGTTTATCCAGACAATAAACAGCGTTTTTCGTATACTTTTTTTAGCGGCAGTCCGGGAAAAATGAGAGTAAAAATTTTGCCTTTTGTTGAAACGAGCGGGCTGACTTCTGAAAACAGAAAAGAACTTAGAGATAAAGTCAGACAATTGATTTACAAGGAACTGTTAGAGTTTGAGAAAAAAGATTCTAAGAAATAAATACATACAAAACCCGATATTCAAGCTTTATGAGTATCGGGTTTTCTTTTTGAATTAAAAACGTCCTTTTGTATTTAAAGAAGTTTATCTATGAATTATTTTTTCTGAGATAAAACGGAGTACTTTTTTAAATTTCAATTTGGTTTTTTTTCGGTTTTTACTGTACAACACTTCTATTTTCTCTTTCATGGTTAAAATATTATAAGGTTGGTAATAAAGAGTTTAATACTCAGTTAACGTCACATAATAGTAGATAGTAAAAAATGAAAAAGGTTGCGTCAAGGAATGAAAAAAATAAAAAGGATAAAATCCGTCAGCCAAAAACTAACGGATTTGTACCTTAACCAACCAAATTTATTCTAAAAACCATTGAATAGGTATTTATGGCAAATACCTGCCCCAATATTAATTTTATTTATTAGATGGGTTAATTTGAAAATGGTTGCGTTGTTTTTTTGCTTTTTTTTGAAAATAAAAAACCCGACAGGTTTTTAAACTTGTCGGGTTATAGAGAATAAATCTATAAATTACAGATTTATAATTATTTAAGCGTTAGCTAATTCTTTGATGTGCGCTTTAATTTTTACTTCTAATTCATCAGCTAATTCTGGATTATCTTTAATTAAGGCTTTTACAGCATCGCGTCCTTGTCCTAATTTTGTGTCTCCGTAACTAAACCAAGATCCTGCTTTTTTAACGATTTCAAATTCAACCGCTAAGTCAAGAATTTCACCAGTTTTAGAAACTCCTTCTCCGTACATAATGTCGAATTCGGCAGTTTTAAAAGGCGGAGCCACTTTGTTTTTAACGATTTTAACTTTGGTTCTGTTTCCAATAACGTTCTCACCGTCTTTAATTTGAGAAGAACGACGAATATCTAAACGAACTGAAGCATAGAATTTTAATGCGTTACCACCAGTTGTAGTTTCAGGATTCCCGAACATTACACCAATTTTTTCACGCAGCTGGTTGATAAAGAAAACAGTACAGTTTGTTTTGCTGATTGTTCCCGTTAATTTTCTTAAAGCCTGTGACATTAAACGTGCGTGAAGTCCCATTTTAGAGTCTCCCATTTCGCCTTCAATTTCACTTTTTGGAGTTAAGGCAGCGACAGAGTCAATAACAACGATGTCTATAGCTCCAGAACGAATCAAGTTTTCGGCAATTTCTAAAGCCTGCTCTCCGTTGTCTGGTTGTGAGATGATTAGGTTTTCGATATCTACACCTAATTTTTCAGCATAATTTCTATCAAAAGCATGCTCTGCATCGATAAATGCTGCAATACCACCGGCTTTTTGAGCTTCGGCAATAGCATGTAAAGTTAATGTGGTCTTACCAGAAGATTCTGGACCGTATATTTCAATAATTCTTCCTTTTGGATAACCATTTACCCCAAGAGCTAAATCAACGCCAAGTGAGCCAGAAGAAATCGTTTCTACCTCCACGATGGCTTTATCGCCCATTTTCATTACGGTTCCTTTTCCGTAGGTTTTGTCAAGTTTATCAAGCGTTAATTGTAACGCTTTTAATTTGGCTTCTTTGTCTGAACTCATCTTTTTATTTTGTCTAAAATTGTTATTTTGTTTCTTTTTAATAAAAATCAAAAAGAGTAAACGGCGTTCTGATTTTTATTTTTTCGGCTTGTAATTTGGTAAAAATACTTCTTTTTTTTGAAGTTTGAGTGACTCAGATTGTCACAAATTGTAACAAATTTTATTATAAAAATAAAGCCTTTAATTCTGTGGCATCAGACGGTTTCATTTTTCCAGCAAGGACCAAACTCAGCTGTTTACGACGCAAAGCGGCATCAAAACGTTGTATTTCAAGTTCAGTTTCTGGCAAGATTGGCGGTACTTCAACAGGTCTTCCAGTATCATCAACAGCAACAAAAGTATAAATAGCTTCATTTGCTTTTGTTCTGCTTCCAGATTCACGATCTTCTACCCAAACATCAATGAAAACTTCCATCGAACTTTTGAAAGATCTTGATACTTTTGCTTCAACAGTTACAACACTTCCTAATGATATAGCTCTATTGAAAGCAACGTGATTTACAGATGCCGTTACTACAATTCGGCGAGAATGTCTGCGTGCTGCAATACTTGCTGCACGATCCATACGGGCAAGTAACTCACCGCCAAATAGATTGTTTAAAGGATTTGTTTCACTTGGTAAAACTAAATCGGTTAAAATAGTTAGGGATTCTGAAGGATGTTTTGCATTCATTTTTTGATAAAATTTTATTTTCTTGCCGCCGTTTCCAGATTTAAAAACCTTTTAAACTGCGGCTTACTTTTTTAAAAATTGCGGTCGATTAATTCAACCAATAAACTGCCATTACAGCAGGAATAAAATAGATTACAATGGTTCTTGCACCATCATAATCTTTTGCTAATCGCTGTCCGAAAAGCATCATTAACAAACAAATACAAGAGAAAATAGCTCCATAAAAACCATATTCTCGGCCGCTGTTTGTTAACAATTGAATTGCTCCAACTACACATAAAACACCAGAAATTAATTCTAAAATTAATAAATGAAATAGGGCAAGAGGAACTTGGTTTTTTAGTGGTGTTTTGGCAAAATGACCTTTAAGCCATTCAACATTATCTTTCCAATAAAAAATTTTTTCATAGCCTGATTGTAAAAAAGTTATGGCTAAAAATGCTAATAATAAAATAGAGGCGGCATTATTCATCTGAAAATTATTTTTTGTGAATTAAACGAGTCAGTTTTATAGATAAATCGGTTAAGATTATTTTTGCATTTCCGTTTCTTTCAATGTGATACATCGCATCTGAAAGCTCTTTGAAAATTTCATGAATATTATTGCCGTTTACAAAAGGCGCAAAATTCTCCAGTTTAAATTTGTCTACTTTCGGTTCAATATAAACCAAAGTTGGTGCTTGATAGTTAAGCAAAAGTGCTTGACGAAACATTTCAATACAAAACTGAATAAATTTCTTTTGGCTTTCGCGTCCAAGTCCTGCAATTTCTTCGCTCCAAGAAATTAAATCCTGAATTGCGGCAGCATTTCCTTTTGCTCTAAAAGCGGCGCGAACCCAATTGACAAACCATTGTTCAAAAGGATATTCAGAATCATCTTCTTTGAGTAAATGAAGTGCTTTATTGAAATTTCCCTGCGCTTGATGCGCAATTTTAAAAGCTGTTTTTTCGTCGAGATTTTCTTTTGAAATTAAAGCTTCGGCAATTACTTTTTCCGGCAGTCCGTTAAAGTGAATTACTTGACAACGAGAACGTATGGTTTGAATAATATCTTCTTCGTTCTCAGAAATTAGGATAAAAATTGTTTTATCTGAGGGTTCTTCTAGAAGTTTTAACAGCTTGTTTGAGGCTGCAATATTCATCTTATCAGCCATCCAGATAATCATAATTTTATAACCGCCTTCGTATGATTTCAGCGAAAGTGATTTTAAAACTTCTTGCGCATCTTCGACTCTTATTTCTCCTTGTTTGTTTTGAACACCAAGAATTTTATACCAGTCAAACAAACCGCCGTATGGCATTTCGTGAATGAAAGTTCGCCAATCTTGAATGAAATCTAAGCTTTTTGGTTTGGTTTTTACATCTTCGGTAGTAACCGTTGGGTAAATAAAATGCAGATCGGGATGCGAGATGTTTTGAAATTTTAGGTTACAGGAATCGTTACCGTTTTCATTTTCGTTCCCGGTGTTATTACACAAAATATACTGCGCATAAGCAATTGCAGTCGATAAAGTACCGCTTCCTTCAGGGCCGATGAATAATTGAGCATGCGGAATTCGTCCAGAAGATGCGCTTTTTATTAAATGGCTTTTGATGTAATCCTGACCTAAAATTTGTGAAAATTGCATGAGGCAAAGATAGAAGAAAATGATGTAGTCAAAAATTTTCCAGATAAAGTTTATACGGCAGCTTTAATTTATGAGATTCTGATGGATTTTTATAAAAATATTTGCGGTTTGCTAACGAACTTTTGTTAATAAAATTGTTCATGTTAGTAAATATAAAGACTTTTTTGTTAATATTTTTTTTGAAAAAACGACAATCGTATGCTTTTTTTGGTTATTTAGAGTAGATTTTACTCTAAATTTTATGGCTTAAATCTTACGGTTTAGATTTTAACAATTTTAACAGAAAGCACGTTAAAACGCACATTTTCTCGACATAACGCTGGTTTTTAAGCTTTTTTTAAGCTTTTTTTTTTAAAAAACAAATCAATAAAGTTGCAATTTAAGTTAATTTCTATATTTTTGTTTTCATCAACAACCAATTATTTAATAAGAATTTATGAAAGGGAAAATTATTTTATTAAGTGCATTTTTTATCTTGACAACTGCTGCTGCTTCAGCTCAGGCAAAGAACGCTCCAAGAAGTATAATTAGTACGACAGCTCTTATTCGTAAATATCACGATCAAAAAGAATTGAGTGGTATGCAAAAAGGGGAATTGTTAGAATTATACATTGAGCGAATTAAAGTATTAGTAAAAACTCTCCCTTACATTGCGTTGGTTACAAAACCGGGTGTTACAATGGCAGACTTAGGTATTCCAGACGATAACGAACACAAAAAAGTTTTAGATGCTCAGGCTGTGGGTACATCAAATTTCTTAGATACTACAGTAGAATTTCAAAGAAAAATGATGCCATATTCTGATAAAGGAAACTTAATCGCAGCTATTTTATTTTACGAAAGTACATTGAAATCTTTACACGAGTTCAACGATTTGAACGAAATGTAATTTTTATAAAAATATTTTAAATCTCTTTTTTGATGCGTGAACAGCTTTAGGCTCTCACAGCATTTTAAAAGAAAAAAGAAAATTAACTCGTTCTCGATATGTTCTGAATACCACCAGAAAATCTCGAGATGAGTTTTTTCATTTACGCATACCCAAATTATTATTAACCCCCAATACCCCCCCTTATCATGAAAAAAATTACTCAATTGATCTGTATCTTTTTGACAGTCACAAGTATGAGTGCTCAACAAGAGAAAGGAATTATGGGCTACACCAATTGGTTAAACAACTGGACCGAATTTAAGCCTAACAAAGTAGATTACGGAGAAGCAAACCAAATTTTAGCAGGAAATATTTCTGTTAACACAAAATTGCTGAAGAGGAATATTTATGTTTTGCAAGGTAACGTCTATGTTACTAATAATGCAGTTTTAACAATTGAACCAGGAACATTAATTATTGGTGATTTTGAAACAAAAGGAACATTGGTAGTTACTAAAGGTGCACAAATTATGGCTGACGGTTTAGAAACTGATCCAATTGTGTTTACTTCTAACAGAAGCCTGAAAAAAGCAGGAGACTGGGGTGGAGTAGTTATTCTTGGTGATGCTCCAATTAACAAATTTGGAAATGTAGGTTCTTATAACCTAGACTTAGACCCAACGCTTACTACTTATGGCGGTGATAATACAGCTTCAAATTCTGGTATTATGCGATTTGTTAGAATCGAATTTGCTGGAAAAAAAGTAAAAGGTGTTGATACTTTCAACGGATTGACTATCGCTGGAGTTGGTAATAAAACAATCTTAGAAAATGTAATGGTAAGTTACTCTGGAGGAGATTCATTTGCTTTCTTTGGAGGTGATGTAAACGCGACAAAATTTGTTTCTTATAAATCAATCAACGACGACTATAAATTTACTCAAGGAGTTCAATGTCGTTTATACAATTCATTAGCAGTTAGATCATCTTACTTGTCTAGTAACAAAGACGGATCTCGTTGTATGGAAGTAAAATCATACGAAAAGAAAAGTGAAACAGATTTTACTAAAAAACAAACATTAGTTGTTGCTACTAATATTACAATGCTTAACGATAGTGAAAACATCAATGCTGATATTCAATCAGGTTTAGTAAAAGAGGCTGTTTATGTAGCCGAAAATGCTTCTCTTGAAATGAAAAGAAGTGTAATCTCTGGATTTAATCCTGCTGTATTGTTAGACAGCAAAACAGAGATCAATGATGCTAACCTTAAAAAAATCAAATTTGAAGAAATGTACTTTAACCTATGTAAAGGAAACATCTTTACAGAGTACAATTCTAACAATGAAGATTTAGAAAGCTGGTACGGAAACAGCGTATTTTTTAACGTTTATTCTCAAAGCAGCAACAAAGAAACATTCATTGACATTTTCAACGCTAAAAAACCAGATTTTAGATTACAACTAGGAAAAATCACAGCTTCAAGCGGCAATAGATAAATAGATTTCGATTTTTATTTCAACGCGTAAATTTTATTAATAAAGTCCCCAGACACAATTTATGTATCGTCTCAACCGGACCAAATAAAGATCAAGACATAATGGCTCAATCTACAAAAAAGTATTTTTTATATACAATATTTTTGTTTTCGCCTATATCGTTAAGTCTATATGCACAAAGTGCTGCAACATCAGAAGCTATAGTTTCTGTTGAAGCACAGTGTAATTTGACTTCGTTTAAAGCGACAAACCAAAAAAATGATCCTGCTACAGGGATCAGTCAATTAGAGAATTCTAATCAGTTTATAGCAGGGCTGTCCACCCCCAAGGACAGCCTTACTATTGCAACTGAAATGAAAGATCTAAGTGCAGACTGTAATGAAAATTCATTAATTAGTGCAACTTCAATTCTTGCAAAAGATATTATTGAAAACTATAAATATGATTTTTCAGAAACATTCATAGACATCTTATTTTTTGAACGTATAGACTTATCTAGAACGCGTACTATATGATTCAAAAAATTACTTTTTCTTTTACCAGATTACTTATTTTATTTAGCATAATTCTATTTACTAAATCAAGTTCTTATGGGCAGACTATTGTTCCAAAGCAACTTGACGGATTAGAAAAGTTATGTGCAGGAAGTTCGTTTAATGAATTTTATGCATCATTTAGTTATGTTAATTTTCCTGCTGGAACCACATTTGTCGTAGAACTTTTAGACAATGCAGATAATCCTATTGCAACAACTTTTTTAGATGCTGTAGATGTTAGTGCTACACAGAAAACGATAAAATTTGCAGTGCCTGTAAATTTGACAGGTTCAGATTTGTACGGATTGAGAGTTAAAAGTTCAGGAGCATCTCCTGTTACAACTGGTCGATTTAAAAATTCTATTGGAGATACTTCTTTTCCTGTTTATTATAAAGATTTTGAATCGAAGTTCTTTATTAATAATCAAAATACTAATGTAACAATCTGTCCAGGCGGAAGTGTAACTCTTTCAATAGATAATAGTACACCTTCTATACCTAATTCATCACCATTAAACTTTCCAAAACTTAAATATACGTGGTATAAAGACGATGTTGCTATTGCTGGTCAAAGCGGTAAAGACCTTGTTGTAAATACAGCAGGGAGTTACTATGCCGTGGTTGATTACGGCAAATGTTCAGATGTTAATATTAGTTCAAACAAAGTGACAGTCGCTACTTCAAGCGGAGGTTCTGGTGTAACAATCGATTCCAATTTAGGAAATCCTTTTTGTTCAAACGGGACAGGTACAATTTTAACAGCAACCGCAGGAAACAAGTATCAATGGAAAAAGAATGGAGTGGCTATTAAAGATGCTGTAGGTCGTTCTTATGCGACAAATGAATCTGGTATTTATTCAGTTGATGTCGATTTTGGAGGCTGCAGCGCTTCAGGATCTATAGATCTTAAAAGTAACGGATTTACAGCAAGTATAGATGTTGCAGATACTACCGCTCTTAATGAAGGCGAAACTGTTAATGTCAGTCTTACAACAGATGCTACGAATCCAGAGTTTGAGTGGTCATTAAATGGAAATGTAATCGCAGGAGCGACATCAAGATCATACTTGGTAGCTGCGCCGGGTAATTATAAAGCAAAAATTTCGCAGACTACAGGATGTATATCTTCTCAGGAATTTAGTTTTAAAGTTACAGGTCCTACAGCACCCTCTACGGTTATTCAAAATATAATTAAGCTCAGCAGTGCAAGTCCGTATTGGAATATTCCAGATGCTTATAAAAATGCTAATACCAAAGTAATTATTCTAAGTTCAAACGGCGAAAAGGTTCTTGATGTTTACAACTATCAAGGCGATTGGCCGCAGACAGCAATAGATTTTAAAAATGTAAATCCAGTATATTACTATGTCATTCAATCAGACACCGGTGAAAAAAAAGGATCAATAACTGTGATTAAATAAGATGAAGAAAATTTTACTATTCATAACTTTATTTTACGGTTTTTCAAATGCACTCTATTCTCAAGAACAAAATGAGAATGGAGTTGTTTCGTTTTCAATGCCTATAAGAAATTCTTTAAAGTTCAACAGATATTTAATTAACCCTGCGTTTAGTTTTGTTCGAGAAACAAATGCTTATGCAAGTTTTTATAATAAAAGACAATGGGTACAATTTGATAATGCGCCGCAAACTTATTTGGCAGGTTATTCAGGTCGTTTTAGAGAAAATGAGGCTTTCGCTTTTGGTTTATTTCAACAAAATTATGGTTTAATGACTGTTTTTGGCGGAGTCGGAAATTTTGCTCATAACATCGTTTTGCAAGAAGACAGCAACTTAACATTTGGTTTGAATGTAGGAGTTTATAAAAGCGGTTTAGACAGAGGTAAAATCATTACTGACGACATTGAAGTTTTAAACGGAGAGTATCCCTCAAATACTTTATTAACCGTTAATCCAGGTATTAATTACGGAACTGCATTTCTAGATTTCGGATTATCGATAAACAACTTAGTGCTTTACAATTTTGGTTCAGGAATGGTAAAGGATGATCCAGAAAGAGCGATACAACTGCACGGAATGTACACGGGTTATTTGGATAGTTTTGGTTTTTTTGACAGAAGTAAATTTTCTGGACTTGTAAAAACAGAGATTAAAAAAGATAAAACAGTTATTTCTGGACTTGCCATGCTTGCTATTCCGCAAGGAGTTTGGGCTCAGGCAGGATATAATACTTTATACGGAATTTCGGCTGGTTTAGGCGTTAATATTTCGCCTAGCATTTCGATCGAATACAATTATGAAAGAGGAATGGGAAATTTCACCAATATGGGAGGTTCTCATGAATTTGCAATTGCATATAAATTTAAAAGTAAAAATTACTATTACGGTGAAGATGAAGAAGGTTCATTAATAGATCCTGCAAAACCAAAACCAGTAATGGCTAAGAAAACGACAAGTGCTCCAGTTACAAGAGTGAGTGGTGCCGAAACAGCTAGATTAGCAGCTGAAGCTAAAGCTATTGCTGATGCAGAAGCAAAACAAGCAAGACTTGCCGCTGCAGAAAAAGTGAAGGCTGATGCCGAAGCCGCAGCGAAAGCAAAATTAGAAGCAGATAATAAAGCGAAAGCAGATGCTGAAGCTATTAAGATAAAATTAGCAGCCGATGCTAAGGCTAAAGCTGATGCCGCGGCCAGTGCGAGAGCACAAACTGCAACAGCAAATAGAGCAGTTGCCACAACACAAAAAACACAAACACAATTGGCCGCTGATAAAGCCAGAGCCGATGCTGAAGCACGCAGAATTAAACTTGCCGCAGATAATAAAGCAAGAGTTGATGCAGCTGCAGCAGCGAGAGCTCAAGCAATTGCAAATAAACCTGCAGCAGCGAGTACAGCTCCACAAAAAACACAAGCACAGTTAGCAGCTGATAAAGCAAAAGCAGATGCAGAGGCTCTTAAAATTAAACTTGCGGCAGATGCCAAGACCAAAGCAGATGCGGAAGCTTTAAGAGTAAAACTAGCAGCAGATGATAAAGCTAAGGCTGATGCAGCTGAAGCAAAACGAAAAGCGGAAGCTAAAGCAAAAGCGGAAGAAGCAGATTTACAATCGATACTAGCAGCTGATGCAAAAGCAAAAGCAGATTCTGATGCATTGCAAGCTAAGTTAGCTGCCGAAGCAAAAGCAAAAGCTGCTGCCGAAGCAAAAACTAAAGCTTCAATTGATGCCGCAAATAAGGCGAAACTAGCGTCAGATGCAAAAGCGAAAGCAGCAGCAGATGCGGCCTTGAAAGAAAAATTAGCAGCCGAAGCAAAAGCAAAAGCAGATGCTGAAGCAAGACAAGCATTAATAGCAGCAGAAGCAAAAGCGAAAGCAGATGCAGAAGCTTTAAAAATTAAATTGGCGGCAGATGCTAAGGCTAAAGCCGATGCCGAAGCACAAGCAAAATTAGCAGCAGAAGCAAAAGCTAAAGCCGATGCTGAAGCACTTCAAGCAAAATTAGTAGCCGATGCCAAAGCAAAAGCAGACGCTCAAGCGAAGCTTGCCGCTGAGGCTAAAGCAAAAGCCGATGCAGAAGCATTACAAGCGAAATTGGCAGCTGAAGCTAAAGTGAAGGCTGATGCAGAAGCGGAACAAGCGAGATTGGCAGCAGAAGCAAAAGCAAAAGCCGATATGGCGGCATTACAAGCGAAATTAATTGCAGATGCAAGAGTTAAAGCTGATGCAGAAGCAACTGCGAAAGCAAAGGCAGACGCTGAAGCTAAACAACTACAACAAGCTGAAGAAGCTCGCTTGGCTAAATTAGCTGCAGATGCAAAAGCGAAAGCTGATGCTGAAGCGCTGAAAGCAAAACAAGCGGCTGAAGAAAAAGCAAAAGCAGATGCTGAGGCAAAAGCCAAAGCTGATGCACTTCAAGCGAAACTTGCAGCCGATGCGAAAGCTAAAGCAGACGCAGAAGCATTACAGGCGAAACTTGCTGCCGACGCAAAAGCTAAGGCTGATGCAGAAGCACTTCAAGCAAAATTAGCCGCAGACGCTAAAGCGAAAGCAGATGCTGAAGCTCTTAGAGTAAAACAAGCAGCGGAAGAAAAAGCAAAAGCTGATGCAGAAGCCCGCCAAGCAAAACTTGCTGCGGACGCAAAAGCAAAAGCAGACATGGAGGCAGCTCAGGCTAAATTATTAGCAGATGCCAAAGCAAAAGCAGATGCGGAAGCGACTGAAAAAATGAAAGCGGAAGAAGAAACGAGACAGTTAAGATTAGCAGAAGAAGCACGTGAGGCAAAATTATTGGCAGATGCGAAAGCGAAAGCTGATGCAGAAGCGCTTCAGGCAAGATTAGCTGCCGAAGCTGCGGCAAAAGCAGCGGCAACTCCAAAAGATGATTCAGCTAAAGCTATTGAAAACTTAACACAGTCATTAGAAAACTCAAGTAAAGTACAGAAAGATTTATTATCTCAGTTTAATACAACAGTAGCTAATAAACAAAGAGATTTGAATGATTTAAGAGAAGAGAACGATTTAAGTGAAAAAGGTATTTATAAAGAGCCAAAACCATTTAAAAGTGTTGCTGCAGAAAATAGCCAGTTAGAGGCCTTAAAAGGACAACTTGCAGATGCGAGCAGAATGCAAAAAGAAGAAATTGCCAAGCTGACTAATTTGTATAACGAAAGACTTAAAAAAGTTCCAAATAAAAATGATGCTTTGAATAAAGCTTATTTGGATAAAATAAATGAGTTAAAAGCGGCTCAGTTAAAAATGGAACAAGACAGTGCAGTTCTGCTTTCGAACTTAGAGCGTATTAAGACTGAAACGGAGATTGAGAAAAAACGTAGAATTAAACGTGCAGCATATGAAAACGATCAAGGAAGATATGCACAGGACGTTGCCGCTCTTAAACGTATAAAAGAGACCACAAAATTAAGCAGCACACCATTGAAGGCAAGTGATTTTGATTTTGGAGAAGATCAGTCGAATATGCAGATTATTAAGAATATTAAAAATTCTGATAATGGTTATTATTTAATTATTGCAGTTCACAACAGCGTTGAAAAAAGAGATGAATTCTTAAGAAAAGCCGTAGCGGCTGGACGTACAGATGTTAATTTCTTCTACAACGTTACAACAAGTAAATATTACATCTATTACGATAAGTTCGATGGATTACCAGAAGCAACTAAGGCATTAGAAGCTAAAGGATCTAAGCCATACAACGGGAAAATGGCTATCGTAAAAGTGGAGAATTAAAAAGATATATACAGCTCTTAGATAATATCTAAGAGCTTATAAAATAAAATGTTTTAAATACTAATTATTTTGCTTTATGACGCCCCTCAGACAGCAAGATGGAAGTAAACAATAGATTGACTATGAAAAAACCTACTATTTTAAGAACGCTGATTTTTGCCGTTGCAATGTTATTTAATTTTGTGTCCCATTCACAGAATTTAATAGCATTCGATTCTAAGTTCAATAAGAACTTGAAGGAAGATGTATTTTTTAAAGCTGCAAGTCAGCCTGACAACTCAATTAGTTTAAGTGATGAAAAAGAAACGTCAAAAACGGAAGCTGTCGCAGCACTTACCAATCCTATAATTCCATATGCTCAACTACCATATGCAGGACAAGTTGTAAAATGTCCAAATGATGGAAAAGAATTACCCAAGTTATTTTTATGTGGAGGAAACGATTCTCGACCTATCAATATTAATATCACAGATCCTCAATCTATTGTTTGGGAAAGATTTATTTCTGGAGGTGGTTGTGTAACAGTTTCAAACAGTGATTGTGCTAATGAAACCGCTGCAGCATCTTGCTGGAAACAAGTCGGAACTGGAAAAGATTATTTAGCAAATACGGCTGGACAATTTAGAGTAAAAATAGTAGATAAAGCAGGTGTACCTAGTGTTTTTTATTTTAATGTATATCAAAATACTTTAATTCCAACGGCTGTTACTAAAAGCGATATTATTAAAAGCAGCGACGGTAACTGCAAAATAGATGGTAAAATTACCGTTGGGGGGTTCGGAAATGGATATGAGTATAGTTTTACTACAACTGGAGCTCCGGGACTATGGGATGTAAATAGTACTTTTACAACAAGTACACCGGGTAATTACACGGCTTTTATTAGAATAAAAGATGTAGTAGGATCATGTGAATTTAAAGTTATAAATCTGGATATTAAAAGCCTTACTTTTCAAGTAAAAACTAGTTTTACTTCTCCAAAATGTAATGGCGATCTAGGTAGTGTAAAGGTCATTACAAATGATATCAAACAGGATTATAAATATGAAATTTTTAAGGTTACTGGTACCACTTCTACCTTATTAAATGATTCTCCATTTACCAAAGATTCTGAATATCCTTTTTCAGATTTAGCTCCCGGAAATTATCGAGTAATTACCTCGATTGGGACTGGATGTATGAAGGAAACTAACAATTTTACTATTGCGGCTCCAGCTGCAAAAATAACTGCGAGTGCCACTCTAACAGATGGCTTAACTGCATGTAGTGATAAAGGTATCATTACAGTAAGTCAAAGTGGAGGAACTGCACCTTATCAATATTTTGTGAGTACTGATGGAGGCACCACATTTGTAGCTAATGGAACTAGTAATAAGATATCGTTAGTTAAAGCAGGGAGTTATATTATTCGTGTAGAAGATGTAAATGGTTGTTCTGCTTTGGCTCCAGCTGTTCCAGTTAGTGACCCTCAAAAACCAATCTATGAAATTATTGCAACAGATGGAAATTGTAATGGAGGTCTAGGTCAAATAGAGATAAGAGTTTCAAATGCAAACGGTTATACGATGAGCTATACTTTTGAGGGTAATAGCTCAGGGCCAATTATTAAGAATCTAGACCCTGGAAATTACCTTATAGGTGTTAACTATAGTAAAACGGTAAGAGTTAATGGTAAGGATGTAACGACTAAATGTTCTGACCCTGTTGTATCGGTGGCAATAGGAGGAAAACCTGCTTTAACGGCATCTGCGGGTGTCGCTGAATTAGCGGGCTGTGGACCAGTAGGAAATGAGAAACAGGGAAAGATTAGAATTACAAATGCCGAGGGTGGAACTGCGCCTTATAAATATAGTTTTGATTTAAAAAAAACTTGGATAGATCAGAATTGGGCTTATATTGATCCAGTAGTAGATCATAAGGTTTATGTTAAAGATAATGTTGGATGCATATTTGAAATGAGCGGTATAACTTTAAAACCAAAACCTAATGAACCTACAATTAAGATTGATGATCCCGTTTTTAATTGTGATGGAACAGCAACTACAACTGTAACGGTTACAAATGACGTGAATTCTGAATTTATTTATAGTTATTTTATTGATGGCACCGCTAATACACCAATTAATTCAAATGTGTTTAAAAATGTAAGCCAGGGAGATCATACTATAATGGTGAGCTACACTGTAAAAACGGTTCCTACATATAGTAATTTATTGGTAGAAACTTTCGGTTCAGGACCAGACGTTACTTCACCGGGAATAAATACCTTTTATTATAAATGGGAGAGACAAGTAGCTGCTACGCAGGAAAATGGAAGTATTAAATTAAACGATGGTGAATACACAGTTACTGCGAAGATAGTATCTCCACATGGTACTTGGTTAAGTCCAGAAGATCATACTACTATTGCAGGACCAAAGGATCTAAGAGGAAGATATCTGGCAGTTAATATTGGGGATCAAATTCCTACGTCGGCTATTTTGTATCAAAAAGAGATAAAAGATGTTATAGCTGATCAACCCATAAGTGTAAAAATATCTGCAATAAATTTATTGAGAACAGGTCAATTGGGAGCTAATCCTAATATACAGTTAGCGTTAGTAGATCTTGCAGGGAATGATGTTTCGAGTGTTGCTACAGGTGCTATACCTAAAACAAATAAATGGGAAGATTATTTATTAACCTTAAACCCAGGGAAAAATACTAACCTAAGATTTGTTGTGCGTTCTAATGTTCAAGAAGTTGACGGTAATGACGTAGCTATAGATGATATCACAGTTTTTCAAATGCCTAAAATTTGTGGGGCGACAGCTTTGTTCCCAATAGTTGTTGATGGTAGTAAGGCTTTCTCTGCTGGTATAACAGGATATAAAGATGTAAGATGTAGTGGTGAGCAAAATGGAGAAATTACATTATCAGCTAAAAACTTTGATCCTAAAAAAGGATTTCAATATTTAATAGCAGGTGATCCTGCAGGTTGGCAGACTGTAAAACCAGTTCCTGCGGCAACAAGCGGTAGTATAACGTTGAAAAATTTAGCTAGTAAAATTTATAACATTAGTATTCGTTATGATGATACAGCTGGCAGTTGTTCTTTTCCAGTAGCTCAGGAAATTAAATCTCCAAAAAAATTAAAAGTAGATGCTTGGGTAGAGCAGGTATTAAAATGTTCTACTGGAGCAATTATTAAGGCTAAAGCAAGTGATGGAACTCCTGGTTACCGATATGAATTAAGAGAAACGGACGGTGTAACAGTTGTAAAAGCTTTTCAAGATTCAGATACATTTCTAGATATTAAAATAACTGGAAATTATAAAGTTGTAGCCAAAGATTTAAACGATTGTGAGACAGAAGTTTTGGCATCTGTGGATATTGTTCCTCCAGTAAGACCAAAATTAGAAAATGTTACGCCAAGTGTATGTTTTGATAAAAATGCAGGAACAAATATCACAATAAAAGTTACAGATGGAGTACCAGATTATACTTATACGGTAAAATACAATGGAGGCAATCCAGTTGGGCCAAGCGCAACATTTGCAGGACCTACTTTTACTTATAAAGCGGAGAATGAAGGAACTTATGAATTTATAGTTACAGATAGTTTTGGATGCAGCTCAGATCCAATTACTCAAGTTATAACGGCTCAATTACTTGCAGCGACTCCAGTTACAACTCCGCTTGATTGCGACGTTGCACCAGCAAATCGTGCAGTTATTACGGGAACAATCGAAGGAGGTAAAGCACCTTTTACAGTAACAATTACTACTGGAGATAAAACAGGAGATTTAGTGGGACCTACTTCAACAGGAAACACTTTTACGTATACTACAGCGGTGGCTGGTAATTACACTTTTACAATTAAAGATGCAAACAATTGTACAACAACCAGCGATGCTAAGATAGAGGCATTGGTTCCAATTACATTAGGGTCAACAAATGTAAACCCAAAATGTGATAGTTCTAATGATGGAACTATTTTATTAAAACCAGGTGGAGGAACTGGTGTATATACATATAGTAAAGACGATATTACTTATAATAGCACATCATATTTTACAGGACTTAGTGCTGGAGTGGCCTATACATATTATGTAAAAGATGAAAATAGATGTAAAAAAAGTATAACTGTTACCTTAACAGCGCCAGATCCAATTAGTGGTACAGCAACAATAACAGTTCCGTATACTTGTGATAGCCCTGCT
Organism: Flavobacterium sp. FlaQc-30; assembly: GCF_044005885.1. Taxonomy (NCBI): domain Bacteria; kingdom Pseudomonadati; phylum Bacteroidota; class Flavobacteriia; order Flavobacteriales; family Flavobacteriaceae; genus Flavobacterium; species Flavobacterium sp. FlaQc-30. The sequence continues at coordinate 729,009 of NZ_JBIPCO010000001.1, forward strand.
ACAATAACCGTAGGTGCAGTAGTTACAGGTGGAAATGGTGTTTACAAATACACGCTGAATAGAAATGGAGTTGCATTAATTACTCAAACGACAAAGGTTTTTGATAATATTTCTGTAGCAGGAGATTACACAGTAACTATTACAGATAGTAATTCATGTACATTTACAACAACACCAAAATTAACTATTGTAGATTTGAATCCTGCAAAGGGAATGACAATTTCGACAACTACAGCAGCTACCTGTCCATTGAAAGAGGGAAGTGTTACGATTACTAATGTTGTTGATGCTACAAATACTCCTTTACCAACTGCAGGTTTAGAATATAGAATTGTTTCGCCAACAGCAACAGCATTTCAACCAAGTAACGTATTTGATAATATTAAAGCTGGTGTTACTTATAAATTTGAAGTAAGAGATGCTAATAAATGTACGTTTGAAAAAACACATTTAATTGATTTGCCTAAAGACTTTACAGTAACAGGCACTCCAACTAGTATAAAATGTTTTGGTGCTTCTGATGGTTCTGCTATATTTACGGTTAGCGGAATGGTTGTAGGTACAACCTACTCATATTCGGTAGATACAACACCACCAACAACAGGATCGGGTACTTCGACAACTGATCCTTTTAATATTACTGTTTCTGGATTAGACGCAGGTTTACATACTATTGTCGTTACAAATTCAGTTACAAAATGTAAAATTACAGAAAAGGTAACAGTGGCAGGTCCGGCATCTGCATTAAAATTAAATCCGTCAGATCTTACACATGTTACCTGTAAGGATTTAGGAACAGCAAAAATTAATGCTGTAGGAGGATCAGGAGCTTATACATACACTGTTACACAAAAAGCACCAGTTATTGGAACAGCAATTACTCAAACGAATGACAATCTGTTTAAAAACTTAGCGGCAGGAACTTATAGTGTTTCTGTTTCTGATGGTACAGGATGTAATGTAGCGGGTACAGATTTTACAATTAACCCTGAAGTAAAACCAATAGCAAGTATTGATGCAACTTCGGTTTACTGTGCTGGAGGAGCTGGAGCAACATTAATTGCGACGCCAAAAAATGCACCAAAACCAAATCCTAATTATGAATATAAACTTAATAGCGGTAATTATCAGCCATCAGGTACATTCTCAGGATTAACTCCAGGAAAATATACTATAACCGTTAGAGATATTGTAACTGGTTGTACAGCTGATTTGGCAGAGGAAGTAATTTCATCTCCTTTAAGCGCTAAAGCAGCAATTGATACAGACTTAACTTGTGATCCAACTAGCCCAGAGGCTATCATTGGAGTTACAATTCAAGATGGATACCCAGATTATAAGTATAGAGTTAATACTTCAGGAGCTCCTTTCTCAGGATTATATACAGATGTACCAGCAGGTCAAACTAAATTTACTTATCCAGCTTTAGCAGGAACTCACTATTTTGAAATTACAGATAGCAAAGGCTGTACAGTTGTAGTTTCTCAAACTGTAAATTCTACTGTAAAACCTGATTTTAATACAGTAGAAAGCGTTGTTTTATGTAAAGGAGATAAAACAGGAAGTATTACAGTAAATCCAATTCTTGCAGGATCTTATACCTATGAGGTAACACCAATTACTCCAGCAGGTACAAAAATTACACAAACAACAAACGTATTCGAAAATTTAGGTGCAGGAACCTATAGTGTTGTTATTGTTGATGCTAAAAAATGTGCTTCGGATGCTAAAACGGTTACGATTAAAGAACCATTAGTTGCACTAACAGCGGATGCAGATGTTGATGTTAAGTTAACTTGTGATGCTTCAAATAATGCGCAAAAAGCAACAATTAAAGTAACGGCTTCAGGAGGTACTCCGTACCCAGCGCCAGATCTTTATAGATATAGTTATAATGGTAAAACACCAGTTACTTCAAATACATATTCTACAACTGCTTCAGGCAATGTGACTGTAGATGTTTATGATGCTAACGGATGTAAAGTTTCTGTAACAGGAGGTGTAACTATTGACGCTTTAAACCCTCCAAAAGCAATTGCTTTTGCTCCGCCAGCAGCAATTACTTGTGAGACAGGACATGATAAAACAAGCTTAACTTTAACAGTAACAGATGGTGTATTGCCATTTACATACGAAATTACTAGTCCAACAGCTACTGTTGTTACAGGTGTAAATTCAAATTCACACACATTTACAGGCTTAGTGCCAGGCCATTATTACTTTAAAGTTACAGATGCAAACAAATGTACTGTAGAAGATGACTTTGAAATTTTAGATGTTGTAAAAATTCAAGCGACAGGATCAATTGCAAGTAATGTAACTTGTAATGGATTGAGTAATGGTTCTATTAGCTTCAAAGTTTCTGGAAATAGAACAACAGATTATACTTATACATTGGTTGGAAGTGTTTCAGGAACTATCAACACAGCTCCAGGTATAGTTACTGGCGCATTAGAAGATGTGCTTACTTTCGCAGGATTAAAAGGAGGTCAGAAATTTACCTTTACTGTTACAAATAAAGACACAAAATGTTCTGCTACAAGCGAAGTAACTCTTGCAGATCCAGTTCTTGTAGAAATTACTAAAGTTACAGGAACAAAAGTTTTCTGTGCACCTCATGTTAGCACAACGATTGTAGTAACGGCTAAAGGTGGAAAAGCTCCTTTAAAATATGCAGTAGTAAAAGCTGGAGTTACCCCAACAGCTACTGATTTTGTAGATGCTAATACTTTTATTAAAGATACAAGTGTAGATGGTTTAGATTATGATGTATATGTTCAAGACGGTAATAGCTGTCCTGCGCAAACATCAATTTCTATTACAAGAAACGATTCTCCAAAAATTGATCCAGTAACAACAGCACTTTGTTATGCTGGTGCTGCATTTGATGTGAAAATTACAGGATCAGTTTATTCAGGATCAACAACAAAACTTTACGGATTAAATGGCGTTTATAATACAAATGATACCAAATCAATCACAGCGCCAGGAAAATATACGTTAGGTATTAAAGATGATAATGGTTGTGAGGATACTACTATTATTACTGTTAACGATCAATTGAAGATTACAGTAACTCCTGTTAAAGATTTAACATGTGCTGTTTTACCTCCATATACTACTACAGATGCCCAATTTACATTATCTGCAGAAGGCGGAGTAGGTCCTTATACATACAGAGTTTCTCGTAATGGAGGTGGTTATACAACAACAGGAATTACAGGAAGTACTTTTTCAACAAGTCAAGATGGAGATTACAAATTTGAAGCTACAGATTCTAATACTCCAGCATGTTCTATTATTTCAGGTGTAGTTAAAGTAAGTCCAGTTGAACCACCAGTTATTTTAACAGCGGTTCAATCACAGAAGATTTTATGTCCAACAGAATCAACAGGAGCTATTAAAGTTACACTTGATACAAGTAAAGGTGCTTCACCTTTTACATATAAAGTAGAGCTTTTAGATGCGCCATTTACAGATTTTGGTTCTCAAATGACAGGTTTACCAGCAGGTCATTATAAAGTTACGGTTACTGATAGCAAAGGATGTTTTGATGATGAATTAGTAGAAATCATTAAACCAAAACCTATTGTAGTAGATTATGAAATTATTGGTATAAAGTGTGATCCTGCCGGTGGAATGGCAAAAGGGTCTATTATCATTCATAGTGTAACAGGTGGAACGGTTACTTCTCCGGGAGTTCCTGGCTCTACGGGTTATAGCTACTATGTTACAGGGACAAATTATAATAAGAGTGAATTAAATACTGACGGTACAACTTCTGTTACTTTTAGTATTGTAGATTTTGGTTTATATAAGATTGTAGTTAAGGATGAAAATGGTTGTTCAGTAGAATTCCCAGATGAGCTAGTTACATCTCCACCTAATAAACTTGCTATTACAGTAACTTATCCTCCTACAAATTGTGATACTACAGCTCCGGGAGGAGGCGGTGGTTCTGCAGTTGTAAAGGTTGGATCTGCATTTTCAGGTACAGGACCATTTTTCTTTAGAATTTATGACGGAACAAATGCAACTTACCCTGGACCAGGATGGCAGGCAGAAGAAGTTGATATTGTTACAGGCGATAGACTTAAGCAAACTACTTTTACTAATTTAACACCAGGTGTTACTTATACTTATGTAGTATACGATGATCAATCAAAATGTTACTATTATGAAACTGGCGCACCTGCTATTCCAAGTAACTCTACTTTAACGGCTAGCAATATAGTGCCACAAAACGTTACTTGTAGTGATGTAACAGACGGTAACGTAACATTTACGGTTAATAGTATCTATACAACCGCAACTAATTTTACCTATACAATTTTTAATGGCTTAACATTGACATCAACTGGTGTTACGGGTTCTGGTACAGTACCTGCAGCTGTGGGTGGTGTTCCTGGAACAGTAACTATTACTAGTCCATCAGCATTAGATTTAGGATACTATTATGTTTTAATAAAAGAAACTGGAGCTACACCTAATCAAGGATGTAGTATTGCTACAACAAACTTTAAAATTGATAAATCGACTAAATTGTTAAGAATTAACGCTTCGGTTGATTTAAATGCAACTTGTAGTAAATTAGGAACAATTAGTGCATCTGCACAAGATGGAACAGCACCTTATACATATCAGGCTGTTGCTTCAGGAACGGCTTATGACCCTACAAAATGGAATAATAAAAATAGCTTTAATTTAGCAGGAAGCGTAGGAGCTGGAACTAGCTATGATGTCTATGTTAAAGATGCAAACGGATGTATTAAATATACTACTATTGCTTTACCGCAGGATCCTATTCCAGCATTTACATTAGATATCGTAGATAATTGTGCCGCTGAAGGTTCTTTTGAAGTTGAAGTAACAGAAACAACAAAAGGAAAAGAACCATATTATATAAGCGTAAACGGAAAAACTTTTGTACCAATTGGTACTTTACCGTATACAATAAAAAATCTTAGCTCTGGACCAGTAGATGTAATTATTAAAGATTTTAACGGTTGTGAAACACCTGTTGTTAAATCTCCAATTACTCCAACTCCAAAAGCAAATGCAGAAGTTACAACAGATTTAGTTTGTGATGCTAGTGGAGCAGTAGGTCCAAATGCTATCATTACAGTGACTATTACAAATGGTACTGGTACTCCTAATTTTACATATGCTGTTAAAAAAGGAACGGGAACATTTGGTGGTGATACTCCAATTTTACCTGCAGGTTCAAGAACTTTCACTTATCCAGTTGCAGCTACAGACGCAGATTCTTATGTATTCTTAATTAAAGATGCAAACGGCTGTGAGATACAAACAACTCCAGTAGCTGTTGACCCGATTGTGCCAATTGTACCAGATGCAACTCCAACTCAACCATTATGTTTTGGAGGAGAAGGAACCATGTTGCTATCTGCAAAAGGTGGTAAAGGCAAGTATGAATATACATTACTAAGAACTTTACCAGCAGGAGGAACTTTAATTACACAATCAACTCCATTGTTTATTAATTTAATTGCAGGTGATTATACTTATACTGTTAAAGATGAATTGGGTTGTGTTGTAACTGGTACTCAAACTTTAGGCCAGCCAACAGAATTGATATTAGATACGCCAACAATTGATCAGCCTTTATGTGGTGCAAATAATGCTCCACAACAAGCAAAAGTTGTTTTAGCGGCACACGGAGGTACTGGTGCATATGAATATAGTTTTAATAATAGTGACTTCAGTGCAGATACAAACATTTTCTATGTAGATCAAAACGGAGCAAGTCAAACTATTCCGTATGCAATTAGAGATGAAAACGGTTGTCCTAAAACAGGAACTGTAACGATCTTATGGTTAGATCCTCCAACAAAGTTTGATCTAGATCAACCAGATCCAATTACTTGTTTAAGAACAAGTACTAGTGTAGAAATCAAAAATGTAACTGGTGGAATTCTGCCGTTGACTTATCAGATTGTTTCAAATACTGGAGCAATAATTACAGAGAATAACAATAATCCATTATTTGGTGGTTTATTGCCTGGTGATTATATATTCCAGGTAACTGATGCAAATAAGTGTATCAAACAGATAAAACATACTGTTAAAGACGTTATCAAGATTGAGATTACGCCTCAATCTACAACAGATATTACTTGTTTAAATGCCGGCGACGGAAAAGCTAGTTTCTTAGTAACAAGATTTAATTCTAGTTATGATTATGAATTAGATTCAAGCGGAACAACAGTAACAATGACAGTTGGAACAATCGATTTAACAGGATTAGCTCCAGGCCCTCATAGTATCAAAGTGACAGATACTGAGACAGGATGTCCAGCTACATTTAATTTTGATATCTATACTGTTACAAAAGCCTTAGGTTTTACTGTTGATGTTACACCATTAGGATGTAAAACGACAGGTGCAGTAAAACTTGAAGCATCAGAAGGATGGGGGGGTTACACGTACACTGTTACAGAACCAGCGCCAGCAAGTACAGTTTTACCATCAAATACAGATGGAGTTTTTGCTGGACTTACTAAAGTTGGAGTGTATACTGTTTCGGTAAAAGATGCAAAAGGCTGTGAAGTAACAAAAACATTCGAATTAAAAACACCAATTGAACCAGTTGCTTCAATCGATGCAGCATCAGTATATTGTTATACAGGTTCAGGTGTTGGACAAGGTGCAACAATTATAGTTAATGCATCTACACCAGGTACACCAGAGTATACGCCAATTTATAAATATAGTATTGACAACGGAAAAACTTGGCTTACAAACAATACATTTACAGATTTAGCACCAGGTAACTATCAAATTACAGTAATAGATCAATATGGATGTCAAGCATTGGCTTCTATTCCAGTTGAAATTAAAGGTCAAATTTTCGCTTCAGCAAAAATAGATACCGAAATTTTCTGTGGTCCTGTTGATGGAACCATTAAAATTACTGCTGTAGGTGGTTATGGTTCTTATACTTATACCGTTAAGAATCCTGCTGGCGTAGTATCTGCTCCAATAGCATTCCCAGCAGGATTAGACACTGCTTATCATACCGTTCTAGCTGGAGAGACAGGAAACTATGAAATTGTAGTTTATGATGCAAGAAATTGTTCTTATGTCATTACAGAAAAAGTTGTTATGAATCCTCCAACTCAGGTAGATTTATTAATAACAGATATTGATATTACACCAGTAGACTGTAATGCTCCGCAAGGAACAAATAACAACGGAACCATTACTGTAAATTTAAGACCAGTAAATAATAGTGATAGTTATAATTATACACTTACACCATTACCAGCTGGTACAGCTAAAACGCAAGGTATGAATGTATTTAGCGGATTAGCTCCTGGAAAATATAATGTAAGTGTTACCTCAAACTTAAATTGCGAAGCAAATGTAGATGTTGAAATATTAGATCCTGTCGCAGTAACTGCTGCAGCTGATGCAGTACCGTTTAGCTGTACTGTAAATCCAACTAAAACAACTGCAGTTGTTACAGCTGGAGGAGGTACAGGTACGTATACTTTCAGTATAGATGGTATTCGTTATTTCGCAAGTAATAGCATACCTGCAGATAATAAATATACATTTGAGTTAGGAGATAATGGAAGTGTTCAAGATCCAACTTTTTATGTGAAAGACTCGAAAGGTTGTTTACAAACAACAAAATTGACTACAGTATTAAATCCATTACCTAAATTAAATTCTGTGGATGGTGTTTTTGGTACAAAAATGGACTGTATTAATAACAAGCAGGAAATAAATGTTACGATTACTGGAGGAAGTAATTCGCCTAATCCATTTACTTACAATGTATACAAAGATGGTGCATTTCTTGACGGACCATTTCCTGTTACAGGAAATACATTTACGTATGATGCTCCAACAGTAGGTAGTTACTATGAGTTTGAAGTTTTTGATAATAATACAGGATGTAGTTTAAAATCTGCGTCATATGAAATTCCAGTTTTCGACAAAGCAAAAGTGGTTGCAAGCACTTTTGCAAACGTAGATTGTAGCGGCAATGCTTCGGGTTCAATCGAAATTAATATTTTAAATTATTCTGGAAAATATGATTATGCAGTTTATAAAGGAGCAACGGCTGTAGCTGGAGCTTCAGGTTCTCATGATACTGCTGTTTCTAATCCATTTGTAATTCCTTCCGGATTACTTGAAGGAAACAATTATACAGTAAGAATTGTAGAAACTGATTTCCCAAGTTGCCCTGCAACTTCAAATTCAGTTATTATTACTGAGCCGGATCCTTTAGATTTAAGCGGATTTAAGGTAAGCGTTAAGAACCAAAATTGTCATGATTTAAAAGCAGTTCTTACTATTGATCCTACAACAATTGTAGGAGGAACATCTGGATATATGTATGCAGTAGTACCTACAACAACGCCGCCAACAATTCCAGCAGGTGGAGATTATAATCCATTTACTACTATAGAAATTGCTACAAGTGAGGTGTCTCCGCAATTCGATTCTTACGATGTATATGTAAGAGATGCACAAAATTGTTTTGATCATGTAACAGTTAAGATATCACAAGATCCAATGCCAAGTATTACTTCGGCAATACCTACGCAATGTCCAAGTACAGCGGGTACTTATGATATTCCTGTAATAGCAACTGGATTTACTCCAAATCTTGAATACAGCTTAGACGGAAACAGCTGGGGAACAAATAGTATTTTGGTAGTAAAAACTACAGGAGATCACACTGTATATGTTCGTGACGAGAATAAATGTGTGGTTACTCAAGTAGTTCATATTTTAGAGCCGCTAAAATTATTGTATGACGACAATATTATAAATCCTATTTGTAATGGAAACGAAGGTGAAGTAACACTAATTGCTTCAGGCGGTACAATAATACCAAGTTATGAATACACTAAAGACAATTGGGCAAATACTCAAACAACACCAGTATTTAGTGGCTTGAGTCCTGGTAAATACACATTTAGTGTTAGAGATACAGGAACAAATTGTACAAAAGACGTAGAAGTTGTTTTTGAAATTCCAAATACAGCGATCGACTTTAGTTTAACTCCATCAAAAGTACTTTGCAACGGAGGAAGCACAGGTAGTATTACTGTAAATATGGCTGCTCAAACAACAACAGTAAACAATAATCCTGTTTATACTTACGCAATCCATCCATCACCAATTGGAGTGGTTTTAGTTGGTAATGTATTTACAAATCTTCCTAAAGGAACGTATACAGTTACAGTAACTTCAGGAAAAGGTTGTCCAGTTGATAAAACTATTGACGTTGAAGAACCGTTGGCAATCACGGTTCCTAATCCTGATGTAGTAGAATTTGGATGTACAAAAGTAAATAAAGCGAATGATGCTACAATTACAGTTGGTCTGCCATCTGGTGGTTCTAACGATTATAAAGTTTATGAATTTTTGAAAAATGGAAATCCTATTCCAGTTCAAAGAGGAGATAATCCTGTTTATATCGAATCAGATCTGTTAGGAGGTAACTATGTAATCAATGTTTACGATACTAATGGTTGTTTAGGAACAACAACTGCAGTAATCAAACCATTCGTGGCTATTGATTTTGCAACTCCTTCAGCAATTACAGTAACTAAAGCAATTACATGTATTAATGACGAAGATATTCAGGTAAATGTTACTACAACAGGAACAACTACACCAATGCCGGTATTGCTTTACAACCTAAAAGGAATCAGTACAGGAAGTACTTACGACATGACAAACAATGACGGAGCTTTTACTGGATTAACGATAGGAAATTATTTAGTTACAGTTACTAATCCAATTACAGGATGTACTATAACTATGATTCATTATGTTAACGATCCAAATACGTTTGATTTAGTGGCAAGTAATATTAAAAATGTTATTTGTTATGGAACTGCTACTGGAAGTGTAGATTTAAGTTTTGTTGACAATCAAGTTAATCCGGATGAAGCGGGACCATTTGAGTACACAATTACGGGACCAAAAGGAACTAGTCCATTACAAACCACTACGGGTGTTATGATCACTATTCCTAATTTAGAAGCAGGATTTTATACTGTTAAAGCTAAATTGAGTGCTACGCCAAGCTGTGAGGTAGAAACAAGTTTTTCAATTGCAGAGCCAACCGCGGCATTGTCTATTTCAGTAAACTCGACTCCAATTAGTTGTGATCCAGGTAATGATGGTACAATTACAGTTGGAGCTGAAGGCGGATGGCCAGGAAGTTATCTATATGAATTGGTAGGTGTTGGTCCGGGTGCAATAAGCGTTGCTTACTCACAGCAGTTTTATTTTGAAAATCTAACACCAGGAAGTTATACAGTAAATGTTAAAGATCTTTCTGGATGTGTTCAAACAGAAAGCCTGACGTTAAAAACGCCAGATGCAATATTAGTTACAGCCAATGCAACTGTAAGCGCTTTATTGTGTAACGGTGATACAAGTGGAGTGATAACAGTTGATTTACCAACGGGAGGTCAGGGAACTAATTATTCTTATATTTTAAACTATCTATCTGTAGTTCCTGTAGTTTCATCTGCACCTCAAAGCCAACCTGTTTTCTCAGGCTTAGCAGCTGGAACATATTCAGTAACAGTCGTTGATGGTCTTAACTGTGTTTCACAACCAAGTGCAGAGCTAGTAATAAGCGAGCCATCTAAAGTCGAAGCCGAATTAAAACTGGCTACAGGAATAACTTGTAAAACAAGTGCGACATTGACTTTAAGTGCAACAGGAGGAACTGGACAATATGAGTACAGTACAGACAAAACTTTTGCCGCAATTGCAGGTCAATTTTCTTCATCAGTAACATTTGCTGTTGGATTAGGAGATCATCAGTACTATGTAAGAGATTCTAGAGGATGTGTTGGAGCTATCTCTAATAATATTACCATAAATCCTGTAACACCATTAGATCTTAAGCTAGATTTAATGAATGCAGTAGTTTATTGTAAAGGAGATTCAACAGCAGTCATTGATGCTGAAGGTGTAGGCGGTTTAGGAAATTATATATATACTTTACTTGATAGCACAGGTGGAATAGTTAGACCGGCACAACCTAGCGGTTATTTCGATCTGCTTCCAAAAGGAGTTTATGTTGTAAGAGTAGACAGTGGTGATTGTCAGTACTCTTCACAAGCAATAACAATAAATGAACCTGCAGAAGCATTATCTGTTACAGCAACAGTAACCGATGTGACATGTTTTGGAGCTGATGATGGTAAAATAGTAATCGCTGCAACTGGTGGAACTGGAGTTATTCAGTATGCAATTTCGCCAAATTTAGGTTTATTCGATACTAAATCTGTCTTTGATCGTCTAGTTCCAGGTTTATACCAAATTATTATTCAAGACGAAAATTCATGTTTCCAAATTATAGAGCGTGAAATCAAAGAACCAACAGTTTTAGAGGCGAAAGTAGTAGGACCTATTATCCAAGAAATATGTGATGGAGATAAAGATGGTGCATTTACCATAGAAATTTCTGGAGGAAAACCACCTTATAGTATCAGTCTTGATAATGAAAACGGAACTTATGCACCAGTTGTTGGTACACAGCATAGTTTTGCTAACCTTAAAGGAGGAGCACATAAGGTGTTTGTTAAAGATGCTACTTGTTTAACTTCAAGAGACGTTATAATGGATAAAGCAGTTGTTCTTGATCCAATTACCGAAGTATCTTACCACTGTGTTGATAATGCACAAGCAAACATGGTAGTTGTAAAAATTGATGACAGCAATGATATTGCCGATGTCGATTACTCCCTTGACGGAACAGGAACTTATCAGCCAAGCAACGTCTTTACAAACGTGGCACCAGGAACTCACTTTATTGTAGCAAGACATACAAATGGATGTGAGACGCCAACAACAAGTTTCAAGATCGTTTCATACGAACCTTTAGCATTAACATTAGCAGAAGACAAAGGAGTATGGAACATCATTAAAGCAACTGCCACAGGTGGTGGAGGTGATTACGAGTATAGTATCGATGGAGTAAACTTTAGTACTAAAAATGAGTTCAAAATTTACAAAACTGGTACTTACACCATAACCGTAAGAGATAAAAATGGCTGTACAGTTTCTCAAGATTACTACATTAAGTATATTGATGTTTGTCTTGATAATTACTTTACACCAAACGGCGACGGCGTTTACGACACTTGGGGACCTGGATGTACAAATATCTATGACAAACTGGAGTTCTCAATATTTGACAGATACGGTCGTATAATTGCTAAATATCACTATGGTCAAAAATGGGATGGTAGATACAACGGTGCTGAATTGCCTTCAGGTGATTACTGGTATGTTCTTAAACTAAATGACGAGAATGATGCAAGAGAGTTTGTTGGACATTTCACTTTATACAGATAACAAAATAAATGCCCCTATGATGTTGTCTAAAAAAATTATTACAATGAAAAAGTTTATTTTATCCTTAGTACTCATGGCTGTAACAACAAGTTACAGCCAAGAGTTAAACCTACCAGTATTTACCCAGTATTTGGCAGATAACCCTTTTGTAATTTCACCAGCATTTGCAGGAATTGGTGATAATCTTAGAATTCGTGCCAACGGCCTTACACAATGGGTTGGGATTAAAGATGCACCAGATAATCAATCGCTGTATGCCGATTTTAGAATTCTAGACCGTTCAGGAGTTGGTTTAAATGTTTACAATGATAAAAATGGATATACCAGACAAACAGGAGCAAAAGTTTCATTTGCTCACCATTTGATTCTTGATTATTATTCCAAACAATATTTATCTTTTGGACTTTCATACAACTTCAATACATTTAGAATTGATATTGATGAATTTAACAATACAATAGAACGTCCAATTTTGGATCCAGCCGTTACAGATAACCGTTATACAACAAATAGCAACTTCGATGTTAGTGCGCTATATCGTAACAAAGGATTTTATGTAAGTTTTAATGCCAATAACGTCTTAAAAAAGAACACAGATAAATATCGTGGTGTAGAGCCTAGTTTGCTTTCAAATTATCAAGTGTATACAGGCTTTGTCTTTAACGACGGCGAAAATAGACGTATAGAATACGAACCATCAATTTACTATCAGTATTTTGCCAGCGATAAGCGTTCAACAACCGATTTCAACTTTAAGTACAGACGTTATAACCGTTACGAAGATTATTATTGGATTGGAGTTTCATATCGTTTCTTAAACGATCAATTTCCAAAACCATTGTCAGTAGGACCAATGGTTGGTTTCATGAAATCAAAATTCTATTTTGGATACTCGTATCAAGTAATGTTCAATGATTTAGGAAGTTACAATACCGGTACGCATTCGATTACAATTGGTTTTGATTTCTTCTCATCAATCAGTAACTGTCCTTGTACACAAAGTCCAGTGCACGATTAATAAGAACCACCGTAAAAATTTTAGTATTTAAAACATTTTTTGTTTTATTTCATAATTTACATCGTTTTCGTTGTTAATCACTAGTTATTTTTGTTTTTTTCGAATTTAATACAACTGTAAAAGTTCTATATTTGTTTTTCTTTCAAAAAAACTAAAAAATTATAAAATGAAAACTTTAAACGATTTCGATTTTAAAAATAAAAAGGCAATTATCCGTGTTGATTTTAATGTGCCGTTAGATGAGAATTTTAATGTAACAGATACAACACGTATTGATGCAGCAAAACCAACAATTGATGCTATTTTAGCACAAGGCGGAAGCGTAATCTTAATGTCGCACTTAGGAAGACCAAAAGGAGCAGAAGAAAAATATTCGTTAAAACATATTTTAAAAACAGCTTCTCAAATTTTAGGAGTTGAGGTTAAGTTTGCTGAAAACTGTATTGGAGAACCAGCACAAACAGCAGCTAAAAATTTAAAACCAGGAGAAGTTTTATTACTTGAAAATTTACGTTTTCATGCTGAAGAAGAAGCTGGTGATGTTGCTTTTGCAAAAGAATTAGCATCGCTTGGAGATATTTATGTAAATGATGCATTTGGTACAGCACACAGAGCGCACGCTTCAACAACAATTATTGCACAATTTTTTCCAAACGAAAAATGTTTTGGAACATTATTAGCAAAAGAAATTGAAAGCTTAAACAAAGTACTTAAAAACAGCGAAAAACCAGTAACAGCAGTTTTAGGAGGTTCAAAAGTTTCTTCTAAAATTACCGTTATCGAAAATATTCTTGACAAAGTAGATCACATGATTATTGGTGGTGGAATGACTTTTACTTTCGTTAAAGCACAAGGTGGAAAAATTGGTGAGTCAATCTGCGAAGATGACAAACTAGATTTAGCACTTGAAATTTTAAGATTAGCAAAAGAGAAAAATGTACAAGTTCACATTCCAGTTGATGTAGTTGCCGCTGATGATTTTTCAAATACAGCAAATACACAAATTGTAGATGTAACAGCAATTCCTGACGGATGGCAAGGACTTGATGCAGGACCTAAATCTTTAGAAAACTTTAAAAAAGTGATTTTAGAGTCAAAAACTATTTTATGGAATGGTCCATTAGGCGTTTTCGAAATGGAAACATTCTCTAAAGGAACGATTGCTTTAGGTGATTATATTGCCGAAGCAACACAAAATGGAGCATTTTCATTAGTTGGAGGCGGTGATTCAGTTGCAGCCGTAAAACAATTCGGTTTTGAAGACAAAATGAGCTATGTTTCTACTGGTGGCGGGGCAATGCTTGAAATGTTAGAAGGAAGAACTTTACCTGGAATCGCTGCGATTTTAGACTAAAATATCACATTTAACATTTTTTTGCATAGTTTTCTTCGTTAAACCATTTATTTTTGCAAAAACGAGGTCTTATAATTATTTGAATTATAAGGGTTTAAAAAAGATGTTATATGATTGTAAAAAAAATCTCACTAGCGGTATCTGTCCTTTTTTCGATGTCGATGTTTGCGCAGGAAACTGCAAAAACCGAATTAGAACTTAAGCCAGTAGTTAAGTTATCATATCTAGACTCAATAAAAAGCACTTTCAAAAAAGATGACATGGCTACTCGTGTTGACAGTCTTTGGATGAATGAGTTAGTAAGCTTAGATATTTATGACGATTTAACAAAAGATATTCAAACCATTAACTCAGATGTTACAGTAGATGAAGAACTGCCAACAGAACTTCTAAAACAACGTCTGCAGGCAATGAATGAAAAATCACCATTTGATATTCAATACAATCAAGGTTTAGAAAATATAATAAAGTCATTTCTTAAGAATCGTAAAAAATCGTTTTCTCGATTAATGGCTTTATCTGAATATTACTTTCCAATTTTTGAGGAAACGTTTGCCAAAGAAAAAATTCCTTTGGAAATTAAATATTTAGCCGTTGTAGAATCTGCTTTAAACCCTAAAGCAGTTTCTAAAATGGGCGCCACCGGACTTTGGCAGTTTATGTACGGAACCGGAAAACAATACGCTTTAAAAATCGATTCTTATGTTGATGAACGAAGCGATGCTCTTAAAGCTACAGCCGCAGCTTCAGATTACATGACCAGAATGTTTAACGTTTTTAACGATTGGGAACTAGTTTTAGCTTCGTACAACTCAGGACCAGGAAACGTAACAAAAGCAATTCGTCGTTCAGGCGGTAAAACAAACTATTGGGACATTCGTAATCACCTACCAAAAGAAACTCAAGGATACGTTCCAGCATTTTACGCTACAATGTATCTTTTCGAATACCATAAAGAGCACGGAATTAATCCAGAAAGAGCAGTTGTTAAAAATTTTGAAACAGACACAGTTGCAATAAAAAACCAAATGTCTTTCAAACAGATTGCCGATTTACTCGATATGCCGCAATCGCAGATTCAGCTCCTAAACCCTTCTTATAAATTAAATGTAGTGCCTTATTATCAAGGAGAACAGCATTTCCTTCGTTTACCAAAGGATAAAATTGCCACCTTCGTTTCAAATGAAGATAAAATATATGCCTACGTTAAGTACCAATCTGGATTTAAAACAATGTCGACACAATTAGCAATGAAAGTGGCGCCAAAAGTAAAACCAGCAGTAACTAGAGAAGCCATAGCATCATCAAAAGATATTCAGTTTTATAAAGTTAGAAAAGGAGACAACTTAGGCGCAATCGCAGATAAGTATAATGTTAATATTTCTGATTTAAAAAAATGGAATAATCTTAAATCCAATGCAGTTGCATTTGGAAGAACATTAAAAATCAAATCAGAAGCAGAAACAGTTTCTAAAAATATAAAAGAGCCTAGAACTCCGGCAATTATCGAAAGAAATCACGAAGAAGCTATTGCCTCTGCTGACGACAAAGATAAAAATGAGATGCAAACTCAAGAGTACACCGTTGCAGCTGGAGATAATTTAGGAAGCATTGCCAAAAAATTCGGTACGACTATTGCGGACTTAAAAGAACTGAATAATCTAAATTCAAATACAATTGCTTTAGGAAAAACATTAGTAGTTTCTAAAACAGTTTCTGAAATCGAAGAACCGGCATCAACTGCAATAGCACTTAATTCTGTTGATTCTTTTAAGAAAAAAGCACCATCTGCAAAAAGTTTGAGCGAGGATTATTACGTAAAAAAAGGAGATTCTTTATACAGTATTTCTAAAAAATATCCAGGAGTAACAATCTCGGATATTAAAAAATGGAATGGTATTAAAGATGAAGACATTAAACCCGGAATGAAACTTAAAATAAACGGATAATAAAAAATCTTATTTAAATTTGGGTTTTATTTCATAAATTGAAAAAATGAATAAAACCCATTTTTTATTGCTGTTAATCCCATTTTTACTGTTGTCTTGCTTAAAGACAGATAAGCAGTCAGAACCAGTTTCAGGGAAAACAAATACTATTTCTATCATTATCGACGACCAATTGTGGTACGGAGAAGTTGGCGATACCATTAGAAACAAATTTGCCTCGCCAGTTTTGGGTCTAACCCAAGAAGAACCCCTATTTACTATAAATCAATACCCCGCAAGACTGCTTGAAGGTTTTGTTACAGACAGCCGCAGTATAATTGTGGTAAAAAAAGCTGCAGTAGATAAATTCGAAATTACCCGCAGCAAAACCCTGCCGCACAATACATTTCGCATTTACGGAAAATCAGTTGATGATATTATTTGCAGTATCGAATTAAATTCAGCACAAATAATCAAAATGATTCGTGATGCCGAAATCCACAAAATTCAAGAAGACAATAGCAAATCACTATTAAACCCGGCAGTTATAAAAAACAAATTTCATATCGATCTCCAAATTCCAACCGGATATGAATACATGCTGCACAAAAAGAACTTCATTTGGCTTAAAAAAGACATTATAAGCGGCAATACAAGTTTACTTATTTATCAAATACCACTTCACAACTTTAAAACCAAAGGAAATGTTGTTGGTAATATAATCAAAATGAGAGATTCAATTGGTTATTACATAAAAGGGCGTGAACCAAATACACGTATGATTACCGGAGAAGCTTATGCACCTTATTTTTCTAATACAACTTTAGACCAAAAAGAAGCCTTTGAAACAAAAGGAACCTGGGAGCTCAAAAACGATTTCATGGCAGGGCCATTTATCAATTACGCAATCGTCGATCCAGTTTATAATAGAATTTTAGTTATAGAAGGATTTTGTTATTCCCCATCCAATCAAGAACGAGATTTAATGTTAGAACTAGAAGCCATCATAAAATCGGTAAAAATAGATAAACGATAAAAATTTGTTTCAGATTTCAATGTTTTAAGCTTTCTAATCAGAACGTTTTTAATCGTATTCCTTTCGTAAACTTTGTGGTTAAACTGCACAATGTAAAACATGAAACATTGAAACCTTAAACTTAAAACCACGACAGTTAATATATTTCTTACTTTTGTTTTATAACAAACAATAAAACAAAGACTTATGAAAAATTTAACCACAACATTACTACTAGCGGTGCTGTGTTTTACCTCTTGTAAAAAAGAAGCAAAAACAGAAGATGCCGAAAAAACAATCAAAGACAGCGTTGCTGTAGAAGAACCAGCTCCAGAACAGCCTTTAGACTCAGCAGCACAAATGAAAGCTTGGGCAGCTTATGCAACTCCAGGAAACGAGCATAAATTAATGGCCGATGAAGTTGGAACGTGGAACTGCGAAATGACTTTTTGGTCAGAACCAAATGGAAAACCTGAAAAAGCCACTTCGACAGCCAATGTAAAAATGATCCTTGGCGGACGTTATCAAGAAGCTATTTATATCGGAACCATGATGGGACAGCCATTTGAAGGCAAAAGCACATTAGCGTACAATAATGCCAGCAAAGAATTCACCAGCACTTTTATCGATAATATGGGAACTGGAATGATGGTAGGATTTGGTAAATATGACGAAAAAACCAAAAGCATGGAATTAAAAGGCGATATGGTAAACCCAATGAATGGTATAAAAACACCATACAGAGAGATCTACACAATTGTCGACCCTAAAACTCGAAAAATGGAAATGTTTGACATGAAAAATGGAGAAGAATATAAAAGCATGGAAATTATAATGAAGAAAAAGTAATTTTCTATTTAGATATAGAGAAATAAAGACACAAAGGTTTATTCTAGGAAATGAAGCTTTGTGTCTTTGTAATTTCTATAAGAAACTTTAGCGCAGCTAAAAAATTATTTAACTTAGCGCCTTCGTGCCTTTGTGGCAAAAAATAAGGAAGAATGGAATTAAAATGGAAAATAAAGCCTTTTGAGGCACTAAATGTAAACGAGCTATATGATTTGCTCAAATTAAGAAGTGAGATCTTTGTAGTAGAGCAAAACTGTATTTATTTAGATCTTGACGGCAAAGACAAGAAAGCATTGCACCTAATTGGGGAATACGACAATAAAATTGTTGCCTATGTCCGTTTATTTGATGCAGGAATCACTTTTGATAATGCTTCGATTGGGCGAGTGGTAGTTGATGCTAATTATCGTGATAGAAAATGGGGACACGATTTAATGCGTGAAGCAATTTCTGCCATAAAAGCAAACTTCAATAAAGAAAAGATTACTATCGGTGCACAATTGTATTTAAAGAAATTTTACGAAAGTCACGGTTTTGTACAATCAAGCGAAATGTATTTAGAAGACGATATTCCCCATATTGAAATGATTAGAGAATAAAAAGAGTTTTATAGTCCCAGTTAGGAGTAGCATAGCTGGAGATTGGAGCACATTTTAGTATAAAAAGATAGAAGCCTAGATAATAGTAAGAATAAGCAAATATGAGAAATCCAATTAACTTAGGATTAAGAAGGGATATTGTAGAATTATTTGACCACAGTGTTTTGTGGGAAAAATATGCCAATGAAACAATAATTGAATTGAAGAATATATTTGGTCATACTGCAATAGACATTCAACATATTGGAAGCACAGCTATAAAAAATATAAAGGCAAAACCAATAATAGATATTGTTGTTGGAATAAATGAATTGAAGGAACTGGGTGTCTTTGTAGAAAAATTAGAACAGAATAATTATGTTTATAGACCTTTTAAAGAAGATGATGTAATTTTTATAAAAGGAAATATAAGAGAAGAAACAAGAACACATCATATTCATGTTGTAAAACATAACAGTGATGTATGGAATAATCAGATTAATTTTAGAGATTATTTGAATAATAATGAGACTGATGCTAAAAATTACGAAAAGCTGAAAGTTAAATTACAAAAGGACAATAGAAATAATAGAAGCGGATATACAGAAAAAAAAGAGGGATATATAATTAAAATCATTGAAAAGGCGCAAGAGTGGAAAAGAAACCAAATTCGCATATAAGATCAGTTTGACGATAATTAAGTGTAGCTTTTTTATTTTTTTCGAAACTGTTCTGGTAAAGTATAAGTTTAAATTTTAGTGATCAAAAACTCAACACGGCGATCATAATTATCTCCCTTTTTTAAAGGAAATTTATTGCCGCAGCCTTGATAAGTCATTCTGTTTTTAGAAACTTTTTTAGAGCTTAAATAATAAAAAACAGTCTTGGCACGGTTCCAAGACAAACGTCTTTCCTTTGTATCCTTGTCAATTCCATCACTATATATTTCTGGAGTACAGCAAACGTGACCTCTAATTTCGAACTGTATGTTTTTTTGCTTTTGCAAAAGAACAGCAATTTTATCTAACTCCTTTTTAGAATTATTAGTAAGTTTTGCACTTCCAAGATCAAAGAGAATATTGTCTAAATAAATCCTGTCACCAACCTTTAATTTGTCTTTAAACGAAGAATAAACGCCTTTGCCAAAACTGTTGCGCTTGACAACAATTAAATCAACCCGCCGATTTCTAGATCTCGTTTCGTACAAATTTTCGACCGTATCTGGTCGAAGCACCACACGGCCCTTTCCTTCTAAAACAACAATTTTAGTTTGATTAAATCCAGAAGCAAGCAGCAAGTCTTGAATTGTATTTACCCTGTCATGAGACAATCGAAAATTATAATCATCACTGCCTCGATCATCGCAGTAGCCGTAAATTTGTATAGACTCAACTTTAGAGGTATCTATTGTTTTAATAAAATTCTTTACAACTTCAATCTGCTGGCTGGTAAGATCAAATTTATCGAAATCAAAATAGACCGTTTCGATAGGTTTTTGTTGTGCCGATACATTGTAAATTAAAAACAGAAATAGGGCTCTATAAAGTTTCATTCATTACATTTTTAGAATCGTTTTATATTCGGTTTGATTATTTAATACGTTAACAGCTTTTTTTATTTCCGAATTATTTTTGATGTAAAATTGATACAAACCTTCCTGATATTGGTATCTTTTTATAAGCTCTTCCTGAATTAGATTTTTAATTTCTTTTTGATTTTTATCCAATAAAGTATTTTCGCTTTTCTCCAAAGCCGCTATTAATTGTTGGTATTCAGGAGCAATAGTTTCGTCAATCTTTTCGTTTTTAGCAGCAGCCAAAGTATTCTTTAGAGCAATTTCAGTTTCAGTATCAAAACTAATTTTGTTCGATTTTAAATATTGTTTAAAACTGCCGTAATCAGCATCAGTAATCACAGGAATTTTGTCTCCTAAATTTGGATTCTTGTAATAGTACGACGTTGCATAATCAAAAATTCCATCATTTTTTAAAAGAGCAGTCGTAATCGGACTCATTTTTGTCTCGTCTAATTCAATATCCGGTAAAACTCCGCCGCCGTCATAAACCGTTCTTCCTTTTCTCGTTTTAAAAGCATTAAAGTTTTTAGCATCTGTTTTTTGTGCTACACCATTTTTGTCCTTATGAGCATAATCCAAAGCCTGAATACATCTTCCAGACGGAGTGTAATATCTAGAAATAGTCACCTTTAACTGCGTTCCATAAGTAAGATCTACAGAGCGTTGCACTAAACCCTTACCAAAACTGCGGCTTCCTAAAATAACCGCACGATCTAAATCCTGCAAAGCCCCAGAAACAATTTCAGAAGCCGAAGCACTGCGTCCGTTTACCAAAATTGCTAAAGGAATTTCAGTATCAACAGGTTCTTTGGTCGTTTTATAAGTATTATTATGTTTTTCAATTCTCGATTTAGTAGTTACAATAACTTCATTTTTAGGAACAAACAAATTACAAATATCAATAGCTTCATTCAACAGACCTCCAGGATTTCCTCTTAAATCAAGAACAATTTGTGTTGCCCCGTCAGCTTTTAACTTCTCCAGCGCCTCTTTGACTTCAGCAGAAGCTTTTCGGCTAAAGTGAGACAGCACTATATAACCCGTTTTGTTGTCAATCTTGCCATAAAAAGGAACCGATTTAATATCAACTTCGTCTAGAACTAATTCTGTAGTATACATTTTTCCCTGACGAAGGTATTTTACAGCGATTTTGGTGTTTTTTGCCCCTTTTAAAAGCTGCGAAGCATCATCTTTAAAATCAGCAATTAAAACATCACCAATTTGTATAATTTCGTCACCCGCTTTCAATCCCGCTTTATCAGCAGGATAATTTTTATAAGGCTCACGAACAACAAGACGATCTTTTTTACGGGCAATCATAGCACCAATTCCAGTGTATTCCCCAGTATTATTAATTTTAAAATTAACAACATCCTGTTCGTTAAAGTAAACCGTGTAAGGATCTAAACTTGCAAGCATACTTTTAATGGCTTTATCCATCAAATCGCCCGGATTCGTTTCATCTACATAATTAGTGTTAACCGCTTTAAATAGAGTTGTAAAAATTTCTATTTGCTTGGCAATTTCAAAGAAATCATCTTTAAAACTGGTTCCAACAAATAAAAACCCTGCTGCAACAGCTGGTATAATAAATTTCTTTTTGAAATAAGGATACATGATTATTGTTTTTTTCTTTTAAATCTTTTTCTAATAAAATAAACCGTCGCACAAACCATCAATACAAATGGCCAAACACTTAACAGCCAAATGAAAAAACTAGACAAGCCAAAAAATCCAGATTTAAATGCCGTCCAGATTTTAGCACCATAAGATGTTTTAACCCCTTCCTGTTCTGCAATTGTTTTGTAAAACTCAATAGTAACAGTGCTTTCAGAAACTCGGCTTTCCAAATATTTTAGTTGACCTTGTTTCGCTTCAATTTCTTCACGAATCGCCGAAATTTGCTTTTCAATTTCTAAAATCTCACTAATTTTAGTTGCTTTTTGCAGAATTTGCAGATAACGCTCTTCCAGTTTTTGTTTCGTTTTTAATCGTGAATTCAGATCAATGTATTGTTCTGTAACATCTTCTGCCGAAATATCTTTGCGTTCAAAATACGAAACACCTTTTGAGACAGAACTCAAAAAAGGGTCAAAATTCTGACTTGGAACTTTTACCGTTAGATTTCTATAAATAGTATTATAATCTTTTCCTTCAGAATCACTTAGAATACTTCCTTTATTAGCCGTAATAGCAGTTTTGATTTGATCGAAAGTTTTTTCTAAATCATTAGTTTCAAATCGAAGCGAAGCTTGTTTGATAATTTTCTGCGGAATTTCTGGAGAAGCTAAATTTTTATCTTGATCTTTTCTATTAGATTCACTTGCACCTGCGGGCGGTGGCGGAGGCATTTCTATATTACTTACGGCAAGATCTTCATGCTTTGCATCAGCTTTATTGCAGCCAGAAAGAACTAAAAAACAACATGTTAAAAAGAAAATATATCGCATAAAGTTTCAATTTAGAGCTAAAACTACAATTTTTTTATAATTTTTTGTCTAAATTAACATACAAAATGAGTTTTGAGGTCTACAACTCCGTTTTATTTTCAGATTCCTGAGTTTTCTTAATTTGAAGTATGAATTTTTCAAACAATTGAATCGTTTTTGTATTGATTTCTTCGTAAGATAATCTGTCTTTTGTTTGATAAAAAAACATGAAAGAATATGGCTGATCCAGATGATCTAAAAGTAAATGTTTGTTTAAACGATAGGTTTCCCTTAGAACCCTTTTGAAATAATTTCGATCAACCGCTTTTTTAAAATATTTTTTAGATACCGAAACTCCAATTTTTGTTTTTTCTTCTGAATTTTCTCCTACTGGACAATAAACCAAACGAAGCGGGTATTTTGAAACCGATTTTCCTTCAGAAAACAGTAAACCAATTGTCGTTTTGCTCTTTAAGCGTTCATTTTTAGGGTAAGTAAAGTTCATTTAATTCAGAAAAAATTTGCAAATTTTGATACAAAGGTACAATTAAAGCATAAAAATGGTTATTGTTTTTAATTTTTATACCGCTAAAAATATATTTATTACTTTTGGCCTTTAATTTTTAGAAGCATGCAAAAGGTAATTTCGTATCCTATATCAGTAATTTATTATTTATGTTTTGGATTATGCTTAGCGGTTTTTCATCCGATACAATGGGTTTGTTTAAACCTTTTTGGTTATCAGGCGCATAAAAAAAGCGTTGATTACTTAAACTTTTGCCTTTTAAAATGTACAAATCTAGTTGGAACAACCTATAAAATTGAAGGCGTAGACACAATTCCTAAAGGAGTACCGCTTATTTTTGTTTCAAATCATCAAAGTATGTACGATATCGTGACAATGATTTGGTACTTTAGACGTTTTCATTGTAAATTTGTAAGTAAGAAGGAGTTAGGAAGCGGAATCCCGAGCGTATCTTTTAATTTACGTCACGGAGGATCTGTGCTAATTGACCGTAAAGACCCTAAACAAGCGATTCCAGTAATCAAAGGCTTGTCTGAATATATCGAAAAAAACACTAGATCTGCTGTGATTTTTCCAGAAGGAACCCGCAGCAAAACTGGAAAACCAAAAGAATTTGCCCAAAGCGGTTTAAAAATTCTATGTAAATATGCGCCTTCAGCGTATGTTGTGCCAGTAAGTATTAACAATTCATGGAAAATGGTGCGTTATGGAATGTTTCCTGTTGGTTTAGGAAATCGCCTTACCTTTACAGTGCATAAAGCAATGGCTGTAAAAGAGTATGATTTTGTAGAACTAATGGCTTTGACAGAAAAGGCAGTTGTAGAAGGAGTAAACGAGTATAAACAGATTTAATTTTAGTAAAAAGCTAAACTTAAATCCAAATTTAAAATAAGTAATGTCTATAAAAAACATTAGATTAGAAGTGATGCAGTTTTTGGAAAAAAACGTTGACAGCTTCGTTGAACAGTATTTAATTCCTGTGGAAAAAATTTGGCAGCCGTCTGATTTTTTGCCTAATTCTGAAGGTGAAAACTTTTTTGAAGAGGTAAAAGAATTGCGTGAAATTGCCAAAGAACTGCCATACGATTTCTGGGTAACGCTTGTAGGTGATACAATTACCGAAGAAGCTTTGCCAACATATGAGTCTTGGTTAATGGATGTAGAAGGTGTAAACCAAGTAGAAAATGGCGGAAATGGCTGGTCTAAATGGATTAGACAATGGACAGGAGAAGAGAACCGTCACGGTGATCTTTTAAATAAATACTTGTATTTGTCTGGTCGTGTAAATATGCGTGAAATCGAAATGACAACGCAGCATTTAATTAACGACGGTTTTGATATTGGAACAGGAACTGATCCGTACAAAAACTTTGTATACACCAGTTTTCAAGAATTAGCAACTTATGTTTCGCACAATAGAGTAGCGCAGATCGCTAAGAAATTTGGTGATAACAAGTTGTCTAAAATGTGTAAAATGATTGCAGGGGACGAAATGCGTCATCATCATGCTTACAGTGAATTTGTTACCAGAATTTTCCAAGTTGATCCAAGCGAAATGATGTTAGCTTTTCAATACATGATGAAGCAGAAAATTGTTATGCCGGCTCACTTTTTAAGAGAATCAGGTCAAAAAATAAGTACCGCTTTTGAGCAATTCTCAGATTCAGCACAACGTATTGGTGTTTACACCGCTAATGATTATGTTGATATTATGCAGAAATTAATCAACAAATGGGAAATCGACAAAGTTTCTAATTTGACTGATGAAGCAGAAAAAGCACGTGATTACTTAATGAAACTTCCAGCTCGTATGGCTAGAATTTCTGAAAGATTAGTAATTCCTGCTGAAGGACATATCTTTAAATGGGTTGAACCAGCGAGATTATAGATTTTAGATTGCAGAGTACTGATTTTAGATTTAAAATTGATTTTTGCAATTGATATTGAAAACATTGTTGATTGTTAAAGTCTTGAAGCTTTAACAATCAACTTTTTTATTTTAAATATAAAAGCGAATATAAATCTGTTTAATCAGAATGCTTTTATTACAAACTAATACCACTTATGAATAATTCTGAACTTATAACTAAAACAATCACTTTTGTAAAAGAGAAATTAAATGATGCCGAAGGCGGGCACGACTGGTTTCATATCGAACGTGTTTACAAGAATGCACTTTTAATTGCAAATGATACCAATTGTGACCTTACTGTTGTTCAATTAGGAGCTTTACTTCATGATATTGCCGATAGTAAGTTTCATAACGGAGACGAGACAATTGGCCCCAAAACAGCACGGTTGTTTTTAGAGTCAGAAAATGTTTCAGAAGAAATTATACAGCACGTTGTCAATATCATTGAAAATATCTCTTATAAAGGCGGAAATTTTGAAAAAAAGTTCTCTTCCATAGAATTAGATATTGTTCAGGATGCTGATCGCTTAGATGCTATTGGAGCAATTGGAGTTGCAAGAGCATTTAATTACGGAGGATTCAAAAATAGAGCCTTGCACAATCCCGAAATTGCGCCGGTGACAAATATGACAAAAGAAGAGTACAAGAAAAATAGTGCGCCAACAATAAACCACTTTTACGAAAAGCTTTTGCTCCTAAAAGATAAAATGAATACTGAAAAAGGAAAGCAAATTGCGGCAGAAAGACATCGTTTTATGGAAACATTTCTAGCCCAGTTTTATGCAGAGTGGGAAGGAGTGAAGTAAGTTTTTGTTTCGCAGATATTCACCAAATAAACACAAAGCCTCGCAAAGATTTTTAATTCTCTGCGAGGCTTTGTGTCTTTACTTTGAGTATCTCTGCGAATTTGTTTTTTAGTCTCAGAACCTTAGAACCTCAGTTCCTTAGTCCCTCAAAAACTAAGAACATCCACAATTACCATCGCCACAGTCTTTTTTCTTTTTAGATTTCCAAAAAAACTTTTTGATCAAAAAAGCGACCGCGATAAAAAGGATTCCAAAAGCAATTATTTCTTGTATCATGGTGATTTATTTTAAAAATTGATAAGCTAAAAGAGCCGTAAAATAAGCCAGTCCAGTCATTAAGAAAAGCTGTGCAACAGGCCATTTCCATGAATTTGTCTCTTTTTTTGTAATCGCTAATGTACTGGCACACTGCATCGCAAAAGCATAAAACAGTAGCAATGAAATACCGCTGGCAAAATTGAATATCTTTTCGCCTGTTTCAGGATTTACTTCCTTTTGCATTTTGCTCTTAATTGTCGATTCATTATCACTGTCTCCAACACTATAAATTGTTGCTAAAGTTCCCACCAACACTTCACGAGCGGCAAAAGAACTGATAATCGCTATTCCAATTTTCCAATCATAACCCAAAGGAGAAATTACAGGTTCAATAGCTTTACCCATAATCCCGATATAAGAATTCTCTATTTTTTGAGAAGCCACTTCATTTTCAAATTGAACTTCATTTAAAGTCGTATTTGCGAATCTTTCCTTTACAATGTTTTCCGCGTCATTAAAATCTTTTCCAGGTCCAAAAGAAGCTAAAAACCATAAAATAACAGATATTGCTAAGATAATTTTACCAGCACCAAGAACAAAAGCTTTCGTTTTTTCGACAACGTTAATTCCAACATTCTTCAAAAGCGGTAATTTGTAACTTGGCATTTCAACAACAAAATAGGATTTTGAGTTTAGTTTTAAAACCTTATTTAAAACATATGCCGAAAGTATAGCCGCAACAAATCCTAGTAAATACAAGAACATCAAAGACAATCCCTGCAGATTGAAAATTCCTAAAACGCGTTTATTAGGAATCACTAACGAAATCATGATCGCATAAACAGGTAATCTCGCAGAACAAGTTGTAAACGGCGTTACCAAAATAGTAATTAAACGTTCTTTCCAGTTTTCGATATTTCGTGTCGCCATAATTGCCGGAATGGCACAAGCAGTTCCTGAAATTAAGGGCACAACACTTTTTCCTGAAAGCCCGAATTTGCGCATTATTTTATCCATTAAAAAAACAACACGGCTCATATAACCACTCTCTTCCAGAATCGAAATAAATAAAAACAAGAAGGCAATTTGAGGAATAAAAATAATAACTCCGCCAATTCCCGGAATAATTCCCTGCGAAAGTAAATCAGTCAAAATACCGCTTGGCAGTTCGTCAGCAACCCAGCTGCTTAAAGATGCAAAAGAGCTGTCAATAAAATCCATAGGTATCGTCGACCAGCTGAAAATAGACTGGAAAATGATAAACAAAATGCCTAGAAAGATGGCATAACCCCAAAATTTATGAGTTAAAACACGATCTAGTTTTGCTCTAAAATCTTTTGCTATCGAGGCATCGACTTTTAAACCTTCCTTTAAAACATCATTTATAAACTGATACCTTTTAATGGTTTCTTTTTGCTGCAGACGTTTTAATTCTGAATGCGATTTGGTAAAAGTGCTTCGGATTTCATTTCGATCTAAATTAGAGAAATTAACATCCTGCGTAATTACCAGCCACAATTTGTACATTAATTGATTTGGAAATGCTTTTTGTAAATTTTCAAAATATTCAGGATCAATTACAGAAGCATTTAAACAAGGTTCGTGCGGAATTGTTTTATAGGAAACAATTAATTCTTTTAATTGCTCAATTCCTAAACCTTTGCGCGAACTTACTAAAGCAATTTTAGTTTTTAGTTTTTCTTCTAAATACGGAATGTCTAAACTAATTCCCTTGCTTTCCATACGATCAGACATATTAATAACTAGAATCGTCGGAATTTCAAGATCCTTTATCTGAGTGTAAATCAGTAAATTTCGTTTCAGGTTTTCAACATCAGTAACTACTACAGCAACATCTGGATACAATTTATCGTTTTTGTTCAATAAAAGCTCAATAACAACACTTTCGTCCATCGAACTTGCATTCAAACTGTACGTTCCCGGCAAATCCAGAATGTTAGCTTTGATGTTATGCGGTAATTTACAGAAACCTATTTTTTTCTCAACCGTAATTCCAGGATAATTCCCCACTTGTTGATTTAAACCCGTAAGTTGATTAAAAACAGAAGTCTTTCCAGTATTTGGATTCCCAATAAGGGCAACATTGATATTTTGAATGCTCATTACAAATTGTTTTTGATAAGTTCAACTTCAATTTCACGAGCAGTTTCAACACGTATCGCTACGTGCGAACCATTTATATCTAAATATAAAGGATCTCCAAAAGGAGCAATTTGAAGCAATTCGACTAAGCTGCCCGGCAAACAACCCATCTCTAATAATTTTAAAGGAATCAAATCGATATCAAAATCTTTGATAATGGCTTTATCGCCTTTTTTCAGGGTATGGATTGTATTTTGCAAGCTTATTTAGATTGAGTTTAGATTGCAAAAATAGGCAATAATTCTTTATTTCAAGGCATTTAACACACCTGAAAATGCTAAATCTTTCTAAAAATTGAGGATTTTACTCCTTACACAAGAAATCGATGTCTTCCAACAGACGTTTAATTTCTTCTTTGTTCGTTCCGTCATAAAAACCGCGAACACGTCTTTTTTGATCAACTAAAACAAAATTTTCGGTATGAACCATATCGTACAATTGATCAGGTCGACCTAATTTTACCGCCAAATACGATTTTCTCGCCATCGTATAGATTTCTTTTTTGTCGCCCGTAACCAAATTCCATTTACTGTCTACAACGCCATGTTTTACAGCGTAAGCTTTCAAAACAGGAATGCTGTCCACTTCTGGAAAAACAGTGTGCGAAAGCAGCATAACTTTTGGATTGTTTAAAACGGCTTTTTGAACCTCCTCAAGATTCGTTGTCATTTTTGGACAAATAGAACCGCAGGTTGTAAAGAAAAAATCAGCAACATAAATTTTTCCTTCGTAGTTTTTTTGAGTAATCGTGTCTCCATTTTGATTTACAAACGAAAAATCAGCAATTGTATGGTATTTACTCTTGTATTGAACAGTGCTGTCGACTAATTCTGGATTAACATCAGCAGGATTAAAAATAGGCAGTGTTTTTTGCGGTTTTAAAGCCGAATAAAATAAAGATATAGTGACAACCGAAAAGACAATTAATACAATAAAGAATTTGCGGTATTTGTATAGAAGCGATTTCATAAAAACAATTTGGCGCAAAAATACGAAAAGAGCATTTTAAAAGGCACAACTATAATGCTTTTTAACAGCTTTGATTTTTTTAATCTTATAAAATGTGCAGTGCTTTTTGTTTCACGTAGATTTTACAGATTTAAGCAGATCTTTAATTAAATGCACACACTGCTGAAACTTACTTTCTAGAAATTGTATGTGGTTTAAATCTTAAAAAGCAGAAATGGCGGAGGTTATACTTCTTACTAAAATACTGCCGCTAATTATTGCTTTGATTTTAACACAAAATTCCAAATATTAACAATATTTTTGTATTAACACAAAAATCACACTCGAAAATGAACAAACAATTTACAAAACCCTTATTTTGTGTCTTTTCTGTAATGTTTTCATTGACTGCAGTTAAAGCACAAAACACAGCTCCAAAAGAGCCCGGTATTAATGTTTCCTACATGAATACCAAAGTTAGTCCAGGTCAGGACTTTTTTCAATATGTAAATGGAACTTGGTTAAGCAACACCGAAATTCCAAGTGATCGTACAACTTGGGGAAGTTTCAATGAATTGATAAAGAGAACAGATAAAGATGCAATGTCTATTCTAAAAGAAGCATCAAAAAATCCAAAGTACAAATCAGATACTGATCAAGGAAAAGCAATAAATTTATTTGCAACCGTTCTTGATACAGTAGGCAGAAACAAACAAGGAATTGCACCTTTACAATCCTATTTGAAAAAAATTGATGCTATAAAAAGCGTTGCCGATCTTCAAAAATATCTAACTGAAGTAGAACAAGAAGGAGCTGCTGGTTTTTTTGGAACTTATGTAGGTGCTGATGAAAAAAACAGTTCTAAAAATTCGGTATATCTTGGAGTAAACCAATTGGGATTGCCAGATAAAGATTATTATATTTCAGAAGATAAAGATTCTAAAGAAAAACGTGCAAAATACCTATTGCATGTTGCAAAGATGATGCAGTTTATTGGTGAATCTCCAGAGAAATCAAAGCAAAGTGCTTCGGCTATTTTAGCTTTAGAAACTGAATTGTCAAAACCAAGATTAAATCGTGTTGAAAGCAGAGACAGCCGTTTACAATATAATCCAATGACAATTGCTGAACTTCAAAAGTTAACACCAGCTATAAAATGGGAAGCTTATTTTACTGGAATAGGTTTAGCAAAGCTTGATACAGTTATAGTTATGGAGCCTAAATACATGAAAGCACTTCAAACTGTTTTTACAGCTAACAAAGTTGGACAATGGAAAGAGTATTTGAAATGGGATTTAGTTCATACCTATGCAACGAAATTATCAACAAATCTTGAAACGGCTAATTTCGATTTCTACAGCAAAACTTTAAGAGGAGCAATAAAACAATTACCGCGTGAAGAAAAAGCATTGCAAATTGTAAATAACGATGTTGGTGAAGCACTTGGTAAATTGTACGTTGAGAAAGTTTTTCCAGCTGAAGCTAAAACCAAAGCGTTAGATATGATTCAAAATGTAATCACTGCATACCAAAATCGTATCAACAACTTAACTTGGATGTCTGCAGAAACAAAAGTAAAAGCAATTGAAAAATTAAACAAAATCACCATTAAAGTAGGTTATCCTGATAAATGGAAAGATTACTCAGCGCTTGAAATTAAAAGTATTGCAGAAGGCGGAAGTTATTTTAATAATTCACGAAATATAGCAAAATGGAATTTCAAAAAAGGAATTGAAAAATTAAACAAACCAGTTGATAAAACAGAATGGGGAATGTCTCCTCAAACTGTAAATGCGTATTACAATCCATCTTACAACGAAATTGTTTTCCCAGCAGCGATTTTACAACCGCCGTTTTACAATTATCAAGCTGACGAAGCTGTAAATTATGGCGGTATCGGAGCTGTAATCGGGCATGAAATTTCACATGGTTTTGATGATTCTGGAGCACGCTATAATGCCGAAGGAAATCTTGTAGACTGGTGGACTCCTGAGGATTTAAAACAATTTACAGCACTTGGCGATAAATTAGCAGATCAATACAGCGCCTTAGAGCCTTTGCCTGGAATTCATGTTGATGGTAAATTTACATTGGGTGAAAACATTGGAGATTTAGGAGGAATAAATGCAGCTTATGATGGACTGCAGTTGTATTTAAAGAAACATGGAAATCCTGGTTTAATTGACGGTTTTACACCAGATCAAAGATTCTTTATTTCTTGGGCAACAGTTTGGAGAACAAAATCAAGAGACGAAGCGATAAAAAACCAAGTAAAAACAGACCCACACTCTCCGGGAATGTACAGAGCTTATGTTCCAATTCAAAACATGGACGTTTTTTACACTACTTTTGGAATTAAAAGCGGTGATAAAATGTTTGTAAGTCCAGATAAAAGAGTAAAAATTTGGTAAGATAATATCAAACCATAAAAAACGGCGCTGATTCAGCGCCGTTTTTGTTTCTATAAAGTATCAAATTAATTATTTATTGTATTTAACACATAGTTTAGAATAATTGCAATATGTTTGTGTATATACTAAAAACTATAAATAAAAATGATTAAACAGTTTAGAAAGCCGCTGTTTTGTGTTGTTTCTGCAATGATTACAATTACTGCAGCTCAGGCACAAGACGCAAAAAAGAAAGAACCGGGTATCAATCTTTCTAATATGGACACGAAAGTGAGCCCGAAAAATGATTTTTTTCGTTACGTAAATGGAGCTTGGCTGGACAAAACAGAGATTCCAAGCGATAGAAATTCATGGGGAAGTTTTAACGAATTACGTCAGAAGACTGATAATGATGCTCTTGCTATTCTAAAAGAAGCATCAAAAGATCCTAAATACAAATCAAATACAGATCAAGGTAAAGCAATTGCTTTGTTTAACACGATTATGGATACTGTTGGTCGTAATAAAAACGGAATTACACCACTTCAGCCTGTTTTGAAGAAAATCGATGCTATTAAAAACGTTACCGATCTTCAGAATTTCTTTATTGAAATGCAGCCACAAGGAGGTATTGGTTTTTTTGGAGTATATGTTGGGGCTGATGCTAAAAACAGTAACAAAAATACCGTTAACTTAGGGCCGGGAGGTTTAGGATTATCTGATAAGGATTACTACAATTCAGATGATAAAGATTCAAAAGAAAAACGTGAAAAATACGAAGTACACGTTGCGAGAATGTTACAGTATATTGGAGAATCTCCTGCAAAAGCAAAAGAAAGCGCAAAACAAATTTTAGCTTTAGAAATTGAACTTTCTGCTCCAAGATTAGACCGTGTTGAAAGAAGAGACCGCAGAAAACAATACAATCCAACTGCGATTGCTGATTTAAAGAAAAATACACCTTCTATTCAATGGGAGAAATATTTCACTGGAATCGGAATGACAAAATTGGATTCAGTAAATGTATCGCAGCCACGTTATATGATTGCTTTAGAAAAAACACTTTCTGAAAAGAAAGTAGAAGCATGGAAAGAATATTTGAAATGGTCTTTATTGAATAGAAATGCTTCAACGTTGACTACTGCTATTGAAGAAGCAAATTTTGATTTCTACGGAAAAACCCTTACTGGAGCGTTAAAACAACGTCCTCGTGAAGAAATGGCATTGCAGGTAATTAACGGTGCTACCGGAGAAGCTTTGGGGAAATTGTATGTAGAAAAATTATTTCCTGCTGAGGCAAAAGACAAAGCAAAGAGCATGATTGCTAATGTAATGTTAGCTTACGAAAATAGAATCAATGCATTGCCTTGGATGTCTGCACCAACAAAAGCAAAAGCAATTGAAAAACTAAAGAGACTTACCATTAAAATTGGATATCCTGATAAATGGAAAGATTATTCTAAGCTAGAACTTAAAAATGTTAACGAAGGCGGAACTTATTTTGATAATATGAAAAACATATCAAAATGGTCTTATGCCGAAAGTTTAGCGAAATTGGGTAAACCAGTTGATAAAACAGAGTGGGGAATGTCACCTCAAACAGTTAATGCTTATTTCAATCCGTCGTATAACGAAATTGTATTCCCAGCGGCAATTTTACAACCGCCTTTCTACAATTACCAAGCTGATGAAGCAGTTAATTACGGTGGAATTGGTGCTGTTATTGGTCACGAAATTTCTCATGGTTTTGATGATTCTGGAGCACGTTACAATGCTGATGGAAATCTTGTTGACTGGTGGACACCAGAAGACTTAAAACAGTTTACAACTCTTGGAACTGCTTTGGCAGATCAATACAGCGCTTTAGAGCCTTTGCCTGGAATTCATGTAGATGGTAAATTTACTTTAGGGGAAAACATTGGAGATTTAGGCGGAATTAATGCTGCTTACGACGGGTTACAATTGTATTTAAAAGCAAACGGAAATCCTGGTTTAATTGACGGTTTTACGCCAGAGCAGCGTTTCTTTATTTCTTGGGCTACGGTTTGGAGAACAAAATCTAGAGACGAGGCAATTAAGAGTCAGGTTAAAACTGATCCGCATTCTCCTGGAATGTACAGAGCAGTTGTGCCAATTCAGAACGTAGATGCTTTTTACCAAGCTTTTGATATTAAAAAAGGAGATAAAATGTATATTGATCCTGCTAAGAGAGTTAAAATCTGGTAAGAGTAAAATATAAAAAAACGGCGCTGATTCAGCGCCGTTTTTGTTTTTATGTCTTATCGAATTGCGATGTAAATATCAACTTCTGCATTTTTTGGGTCTTGGACTTTTTCTCCATAAACTTCAAAATCTGCTGTAAAAATTCGATTTAGATCTGAATTCCAAATCTCCAGCCATTTATTATAAACAATACCTTCAGTCAAATCTCCTTTGGCAATTATTTTTTCATATTCAGCAGATTCAATTGTTTTACTAACCATGTTTTCAGGTACAAAATCTAAACTTTCAACTTTACAGCCTAGAATAGTAGTGTAAGGTTTGGTGTGATCTTTTTCATAATCGGTATAAATGCAAAAAATCTCTTCTGAAATTTTAGCTGGAATTTTTTGTTGAATTCCTTCTGTCATAAATTTGTTCCAAAGAGCAGGAATATCCTGAGCTGATTGACCATTTTCGTTTGTAGTTCTTACCGAAATACCAATAATATCGAATTTCTGAATTTTCATTTTACTTCATTTTTGTTGAATTGTAAATTTAAAATGAGGTAGTGACAACTGTATGTCAACAGGAAATAGAACTATTTTAATTGACTATAGATATACGTTTCAATAGCCTTTAATTCTTCATCAGACATTGCCTGCGTTATCGGAATATTAGTTTTCATAACCGCAAATTGACTTGGGTCAACAATTGGTTCCGCTTTTCCTTTTAAGAACGTAACGATATCAGCATTTTTATCTTTGTAAATCTGTGCGATTTCTTTAATACTTGGTCCAATTACTTTTTGATCAACTTGATGGCAAGAAGTACAGTTTCCTCTTCCTTCAAAAATTTCTTTTCCTAAAGCTTCTGGTGTTTTGGCTTCTGCAGATTCTCCTTCAGTATACGTTTCAGTTGGATTATGATCTGGGTTTTCAGCCGCTTCTTTTTTGCATGAAGCAAATGCTAAAACGGCAGATAAGAATAATACTTTTTTCATATTATTTATTTAAAATTACGGCAGCTTCTTTTGCAAAGTAAGTAGAGATAATACTAGCGCCTGCACGCTTAATGCAATAAAGTTGCTCTATCATAATTTTATCGTGATCCAACCATCCTCTTTCGGCTGCGGCCTTTACCATAGCGTACTCACCAGAAACTTGGTAAACAGCAACAGGAACATGAACTGCGTTTTTTACCTCACGAACAATGTCTAAATAAGCCATTCCTGGTTTTACCATAACAATATCTGCACCTTCTTCAACATCTAACAAAGCTTCACGAATTCCTTCAATTCGGTTAGCATAATCCATTTGATATGTTTTCTTGTCTTTTGGAATATTTTGGGAATCTACCGGAGCAGAATCCAAAGCATCACGAAAAGGACCATAAAATGCCGAAGCATATTTAGCACTGTAACTCATAATTCCAACATTATGATGTCCGTTTTCTTCTAAAGCCTTTCTAATTGCCAAAACTCTTCCATCCATCATATCACTTGGAGCAACAAAATCAGCTCCAGCTTCTGCATGACTTAAACTCATTCGAGTTAAAGCATCAACAGTTGCATCATTGATTAATTGACCGTTTTCAATAATTCCGTCATGACCATAGATTGAATACGGATCTAAAGCTACGTCAGGCATAACGATCATTTCTGGAACAGCGTCTTTTATCGCACGAATAGTTTGCTGCATTAAGCCGTCTTTATTCCAAGCTTCAGTTCCTTTGTTGTCTTTTAAATTATCGCTGACTTTTACATAGATATTTACCGCTTTTATACCTAAATCCCATGCTTCTTTTACCTCTTTTATTGTGTTGTCTAAGGAATGACGGTAAATTCCCGGCATTGACGGAATAGCTGCTTTTACATCTTTTCCTTCAGCAACAAACATTGGAAGCATAAAATCTTGTGGGCTTAAACTGGTTTCACGTACTAAAGAACGAATTGATTCATTGGTTCTCAAACGACGGTTTCTTTGTAATGGGAACATATAATTTAGATTTTAGATTTTAGATTTCAGACTTTGAAACCTGGTTTCTTTGAAAACAGATTAATAAATCTTAATTTCTAAAAGTGAAGTTGTTTTTTTATTTTTTTGAAGATTATTTTACTTTTTTAACAAGTAGCGCAAAGTTAATCAAAAATCAACAGAATAAGGAGTTTAGACCTGCGTAGAATCCGTTAATATTATCTAAAAATTGATGCTTTTATAAGCTGAATTTTAAGAAACCTTTGCGGTAGGTTTTTAAAATATTTCGCATAAATTTGCTAAATGAAGAAAATTCTTGCTTTCTGCTGCTGTTTGCTCATGACGAGTTGTTTTGAGATAACAGAAAGAATCAAACATCACGACGACCAAAGTGGTGAATATACATTGATGATCGATTTTTCGAAATCATGGTTTAAAACCAAATCAGCTATTTTTTTAGAAGAAGTCGATGGAGTTAAAATCCCAAACGAACAGGAAATCTCGCAGAAATTAGAAGACTTTAAAGTGAAAGCTTCAAAAATTGGGGGTATTTCAAACGTAACGACCAAAACAGATTTTGACAATTATGTTTTCATTATCAAACTTAATTATGCCAATATAAAAGCCTTAAACGCTGTCGTAAATACGATTAACAATCAGCGTGATCAAATTCATTTTAGCAGTAATGCTAAAAATTTTGAACGAATTGCTTCTTATCCAGTTCCTGAGAAAGTAATTAAAGACCCAAAGAAAAAGAAAGATCTTGAAGAAGCCAGTATAACAGCGATTTATACTTTCGACAAAGATATTGCATCAGTTGAAAATACCAATAGTAAAATATCCAAAAACAAAAAAACGGTTTTTTTGAAACAGAGTATGTACAGCGTACTTAAAAAATCGACATTAATGAATAATACAATCCAATTAACGCCCTGATTTATGAAGCAGTTTTGCACTTTATTTTTAGTATTCGCCACCTATCTGACCTTTGGTCAAAACAATCAAAATAAATACGACTATTTTGTACAATTTAATGGAAATCAACTTTCGAAAAAAGTAAATATCGATGAGGTACTAAATCATCCTGTATTGAATAAGTACAAAGAGGGAAACTCAGGTTTTGACATAAGCAAGTACACATCTCTTTTTTATTTAGACAAACAATTAACCGTTCACGGAAATTTTACAGACAGTATTCCGTATTGTCAAATCACGATTCCGATAAAGAATAAAGAAGCTGCAAGACAGTTTTTAATCCAAGAATACAGCGTTAACAAAAACACGGATTCAGTTATAGCTCCAAATGTTCAGGATTTTGGAAATTTCAGTATTCTTACCACAAAAAATGAAAAAGAATCATTTGCGTTGAATGATAATTATTTGGTAATACTAAAATTAACAAAGAAATTTCACTCAAACCGATATGATATTCCAGCAGCAGTTACACTGCAAGATTCAATTACAATAGATGAACCTTATAAAGAATTGTCTATTGAGGAGCCGGGAGTTACTGATAATTCAACAGATGTAGAAGAATCTCCTGCAGAAGAATCTCCATATAGTAATGAATCTTATGCTGAATACACTAAAGAAGAAGATGACTTTAATCAAAAATTGGCCGAACAGCAAAATTTGATGATAAAAGCATTGTTTGAGAATGGTTTTACGGCACCTGTATCTGATAAAATAAATGCACTGGCAGATATTTCATCGTGGGTAAATTATGGCGCAATTATGACTGGCTTATATTCTTCTTACTCCTATCCAATGGCAGTTTTTGGAGGTTATGATAAATTTTTACCAAACCAGAAAAATTTGGGCAATTTTGTAAAAGGGATAAATCTCGATTTTTATTTCGACAACAACAATGCGCGAATAGAAGAAGTTATCGAATATTCAGAGCAGATTGCAGAAGTTGTGGGGAAAATCAGCAATAGAAAAATCAACAAAAACATATTTAATTACTTCCCGTTGAATAAGCCTTTGGGTTATATGTCTTATCACATCAATACCCAAGCAGCGCTTGAAAACATTCCGTCTTTAATGACCGATTTGTTTAATAGCCCTGCGTTAAAGAGAGATGATTTGACCGTGGTTACAGATTTAATTTCTACAATTGTTGATGAAGAAGCCACAGCAAAGCTTTTTGACGGTGATTTGAGCCTGTTTTTATACAACAGCAAGAAAGTTGAGGTAGTTTCTAAATCGTACGACTACGATGAAAATTTTGAGCCGATAGAAAAAGAAGAAAAAATTAAGAAAACAGTGCCGCTTTTTTCTGTGATTTTTACCTCTACACATCCAACATTTGGAGATAAGCTTTTACAGTTAGGCGTTCGTAAGCAATTTTTGACTCAAAACGGAAATACTTTCTTGATAGAAGGAACAAAAGAATATGGCGATTTGTTTATTATCAAAGACAAAGATGTTGTTGTCGTAGCAAACACGCTTGATTATTTTAGCAAAGAAAAAGGATCATTTGTGGCTGAAGCCAAGAAAGATTTAAAGAAAAATTATATGTTCGGAAAGTTGAATATTGGTCAGACGATGAATGTTTTCGGTAAATCGGAGAGCACTAATGCATCTGATTTTGAGAAATTCAATAGAATTTCGAAGCAATTTTCAGATATTACTTTTGAGTCTCCTAAAAAACTAATCAATAACAAATTGATTTTTGCAGTTAAATTGAACACTTTAAAATCTGATAAAAACATCATTTTACAGACATTAGATTTAGCTGACGAGATGACTTCTAAATAAGCTATAAAATACAAATCCCCGAAAAATTAATTTTCGGGGATTTTTTTTAAGCTTTAAATGATAATTTACTAGGTGACAGAAGCGTCATAAATGGCTTTTATCGTATGTTTTAGTGTATTATTAAAATCATTATCAGATTGGTCAGCACTAAGTCCTTCAGATAATGCTCTTGAGAAACTCGCAATCAATCCGTGGTTTTGTGAAAGCCTGTCATTGGCATCTTCTCTAGAATATCCACCGGAAAGAGCCACAACTCTAACAACATTCGGGTTCGACATTAATTCGCTGTAAAAATCATTAACCGTTGGAATCGATAATTTTAGCATCACTTTTACATCTTTGTCTAATGCGCGTAGTTGTTTTATGATTTCTTCTTTTAGAATTTCTTCTGATTTTGTTTTATCAGCACTATAAATATCAACTTCAGGCTCAATAATAGGAATTAGTCCTTTTTTAAAGATTTGAAGACCTACAGCAAATTGCTGTTCCACAACTTCGCGAATACCTGCCGCATTTGCCTCTTTAATAACAGAACGCATTTTAGTTCCAAAAACGTTTCGTTCAACAGCTCGCGTCAATAATTCATCCAAATTAGAAATAGGTTTCATCAACTGTACGCCATTTGCTAGATCAGCAAGACCTTTGTCAACTTTTAAAAACGGTACAATCTGTTTTTTCTCCCATAAATAGTCAGCAGTCCACAGACCGTCAATTTTACGATCCATTGTGTTTTCAAACAAAATAGCACCTAAAATATACTCGCTGTCAAACGCAGGGCTTTTTATAATTCTCGTTCTCATTTCGTGTACTAAAGTGTACATTTCTTCATCATTTGAGAAACTGCTTTCCTGTATTCCATATTGTGCCAATGCTTTTGGAGTACTTCCGCCGCTTTGATCTAAAGCAGCAATAAAACCTTTCCCAGAATGCATGCGATTTAATTGTTCATTGTTCATATTTGCCATAATACTGAATTTTAGGTGGAATAAATTCCCGTTAATTTAAGCATTTTTTAGAACTTATTGAAAGAGCGTTTTTTACAGCCCAATTTTTTTATTGACTTTATCGTAAACTTCCTTTACTTTTTTTGGAGGATCAAATCGATAACCTACCGAAAATTTTAATGTTGAAACATTATCATTCAGCCTAGGATCAACTTTTTCATCTTGAACAAAGCTTACCGAATTTAAACTCGCAAAAGCAAAGAAACGGTCTTTATTATAGGCCAGTTTTAAATTGAAATCGGCCTGATATAAAGCTGACGTATCTCCGTCAACATCATTAATTCCAAATCCTAAGGCAATTCCAGCTCCAATTAAAACACGATCGCTGATTACGAAATTGTAAAAGTAAGAAGGCGCTAAAGTAAATACATAAATATCGCCGGGAGACGAATCTTGAGTGTTTAAATCTATATTGGTGTAATAAAATGAAAAAGTCGGAATAAAACTTCCAGAACTTTTTGTCTGCCATTCATTTTGGCTTACCAGCGTTTTAAAAGAGAATTTATCATTAAAAACATAAGCTGTCGATCCGCCAATTTTAGTGGTTCTCATTCTTGGCAATTGAGCAGTTATATTATCATCACTGATATAAAATCCCTTTTGATTGATGAAAGTGAATGACTGCATCCATTTTTTATAATAAAAACGGGTATTGAAATTGAAATGCTTGGAATGAGAATCGCCTTTGTTACCGCCAAGAAATTTAGGTGCAAAACCAATCGTAACATCGATGATTTTATAATTCAAATTAAAACCAATTTGTTCTTTCCGATTCGGAATAAGATTAACAAATGTTTGCGAATCTTGACTGCCTGAAGCAATCTGAAAACTGTTGGAAGTGTCTAAATAATAAGTACTGACGGTAATTTTATCATTGTATGATTTAAAGTATGGGTTTTGTAAAGTATCGTTTTGGGCAAAACACCCGAGAATACTGGTGAAAAATACTGTACAAATTAATTTTAAACACATAGGGACATAGTTTTTAGATCATTTGAAAAGACGTTTTACTCAAAATGAGCCACATAGCGCAATGTGAAAAAATCATGATTTTCTAAAATCACCTCTAAGATAAACCTTTAGATCTATGTTTCTATGTGTTCAATAAATTTTTTTTAGATTATATGATTAAACCCATTCACGCGGATTTTCTAACACATTAACCAATTTTTCCTCATCACTTCCCGTTTCTGGATGATGATCGTAAACCCATTGAACATGCGGAGGTAAACTCATCAAAATACTCTCAATTCTTCCATTTGTTTTTAAGCCAAATAAAGTTCCTTTGTCATGAACGAGATTAAACTCAACATAGCGGCCGCGGCGAATTTCCTGCCATGTTCTGTTTTCTGGGTTATATTCTAAATTTTTTCTTCTTTCCACAATCGGAACATATGCCTCAAGGAAACTATTACCAACTTCGGTTACAAAATTGTACCAGTTTTCCATCGACATTTGCTCATTTGCTTTGCAATAATCAAAGAATAAACCGCCAATTCCGCGGGCTTCATTTCTGTGCGCATTCCAAAAATACGAATCGCATTGCTTTTTATATTTTGGATAAAATTCTGGATTATGCTTATCGCAAGCCGTTTTGCAAGTTTGGTGAAAGTGTTTTGCATCTTCCTCAAATAAATAATAAGGCGTTAAATCCTGTCCGCCGCCAAACCATTGTTCGATCACTTTTTCAGATTCATCGTACATTTCAAAGTAGCGCCAATTCGCATGAACCGTAGGAACCATTGGGTTTTTTGGATGCAAAACCAAACTCAATCCGCAAGCAAAGAAATCAGCTTCGCCAACACCGAACATTTTTTGCATCGTTTCAGGAAGTTTTCCGTGAACGGCTGAAATGTTTACTCCGCCTTTTTCAAAAACATTTCCGTTTTCAATAACACGTGTTCTTCCGCCGCCGCCTTCAGGACGTTTCCACAAATCTTCTTTGAATTTTGTTGTTCCGTCAACAGTCTCTAATCCAGCGCAGATTTGGTCTTGTAATTGTTGTATGTATGCGTAAAATTTATCTTTCATGTTGCTTATATTCTGATTTGAGTAATCCAAAATAAACGACATCTTCAAATGTTCCGTCGCCGCCTTTAAATTCGTCTCTTAATATTCCTTCTTGTTTAAAATGATGTTTTAATGCAATTTGCTGACTTGCTTTATTGATTTTTGAAGTACAGATAAAAACCTTATTCATTTTTAAAGTATTGAAACAAAAATCTAATGTTTCTGAAACCAGTTTTGAGGTAATTCCTTTTCCTTGATAATCTTCATCAACAAAATAACCCAATTCACATTTAGAAATACGATTATCAATGCTTTTGATACATAAATAACCAATTAATGCATTGGTTTTTATGTCTCTGGGATAAAAATAGTATCCTTCTTTATGGTTCTCTTTATCTTGATTATAAGCAATGAAATTTTTGGTTTTTTCTAAATCTAAGCAGTGAGACAAAGTTACTGGAAAAGTTTTTTCGATGTGTTTTGCATTCTTTTCAATAAGCGCGTAAAAATCTTCGGGAAGAATGCTTTCAATTCGCTCTGTTTTCCAGTCTGTAAAACTCATCTCTATTTGTTTTTGGCCGAAGCAATTTTAGAGTTAATCCCAAAAGAAAAAACTTTGCTTTCTTGTTGGATATATTGGTAAATGACAAGAGCTTTTTCTAGAAAATCAAATTGTTTCTCTGCAGAAAGTCCCATCAAAATATCGGCAAATTGTTCTTGCTGATTCCAGTCTAAATGAGATTGTTGCAATAGAGTAATTAATTCCTCTTCTGGAATTTCAATTGTTCTCTGCAGGCTTAAGCCAAAACTTTTTAACTGCTCATCAATTAAACTTGTATCTTCAGCATTCCAAAATTTTGGAACAAAAATTAAGGCATGCAAAGTTCGCAGAGTATTTTCTATTCTAATAGATTCTTCGTCTCTAAGTCCTTTGTTCAGCATGTTTCTTTAAGTTGATGGTTGATAGTTTTTGGTTGATCGTTACATTTTCAACAACCATCAACCAAAAACTATCAACGATTATTGCCCGTATTCCTTCACCGCGTCAATAAACGCTTTTGCTTGATCTACAGGGATATGTGGTAAAATTCCGTGACCTAAATTTACAATATATTTATCTTTTCCGAATTCGTCGATCATTTCGTGAACCATTTTCTTGATAGTCGGAATTGGAGAAAGTAACCTTGACGGATCAAAATTTCCTTGTAAAGTAATGTTTCCACCAGACAAATAACGAGCATTTCTAGCCGAACAAGTCCAGTCAACTCCTAATGCAGAAGCTTTACTTTTTCCCATTTCGCCAAGAGCAAACCAACATCCTTTTCCGAAAACAATAACCGGTGTAATATCAGCTAAAGCATCAACAATCTGGTTGATGTATTTCCATGAAAACTCTTGATAATCAACAGGAGAAAGCATTCCTCCCCAAGAATCAAAAATCTGAACCGCATTTACACCCGATTTTACTTTTTCTTTTAAGTATAAAATAGTCGTATCTGTGATTTTTTGTAATAAAGTATGCGCTGCTGCTGGATTTGAAAAACAGAACCCTTTTGCAATATCAAAACTTTTAGAACCTTTTCCTTCAACAGCATAGCAGAAAATTGTCCAAGGAGAACCTGCGAAACCAATTAATGGTACTTCGTCGTTCAACATTTCCTTGGTCAATTTCACAGCATCAAAAACGTAACCTAAAGTTTCATTTACATCTGGAACAAAAACTTTGTGAACATCGGCCAAAGAACGAATTGGATTTGGAATGATTGGTCCCAAATTGTCTTTCAATTCTACATGAATTCCCATTGCACGAGGCACTACCAAAATATCCGAGAATAAAATTGCAGCATCTGGAGCAATTCTGCGAATTGGCTGTACGGTAATTTCAGCAGCTAATTCAGGAGTTTCACAACGTGTAAAAAAGTCGTATTTGTCACGAAGTTCTCTAAATTCAGGTAAATATCTTCCTGCCTGACGCATCATCCATACTGGCGGACGTTGAACTGTTTCTCCTTTTAATGCTCTTAAAAATAGGTCGTTTTTTAACATTTTTTTCTTGCTTTAGGCTTTAAGCTTTAGGCTTTAAGCGATATTTATTTTTATTTTTTAGCTTACGGCTTACGGCTTACAGCCTAAAGCCTAGTGCTACTTGTATTCGTTAATTACATCTTCAATTACGTCTTCAACTGTGGGCTGATCTGCAATAATGATGTTTTTGGTAATTTTATGTAAAGTTTCTGCAGTAGTTTCTCCAATGCAAAAACAGATTTCTTTCTTAATCGTATTTTCTTTTAAATAACTTTCAACTCCAGACGGACTGTAAAATAAAATTGCATCAACGGCAGTTTTTATTTTTTGAGGCTGTAATGAAGTTTCGTAAACCTGAATTTCGTTCAGTTTTATTTCAGCTTCTTTTAAAGCCGTTGGTAAAGTATCTCGTCTAAGATTTCCACTGAAGAAAGTATAACTTTCATTGCGGTAAATTAAAGTGATAATTTCTGCTAAATCAGCGGCATAACCTGTATATGCTACAACATTGAACCCGTTTTCAGATAAAAGGATCTTTGTTTTTAAGCCAACGCAATACACATTTTTACTTTTAAGATCTTCTGATTTTGGATTCGATAAAACACTTCGAACGGCATTTTGACTGGTAAAAATCAAACTTTCGTTGAGATTTTTAAGTTCAAAAGGTTTGTTTTGGGTTTTGATAAAATCAGCTTCGATTACTTCTATGCCAGCTTTTGTCAACTCTTGTTTTTGAACAGGAGATAATATTTTTGTGGATAATATCTGA
This sequence comes from Flavobacterium sp. FlaQc-30, assembly GCF_044005885.1. Lineage (NCBI taxonomy): Bacteria > Pseudomonadati > Bacteroidota > Flavobacteriia > Flavobacteriales > Flavobacteriaceae > Flavobacterium > Flavobacterium sp. FlaQc-30. The sequence goes on from NZ_JBIPCO010000001.1 coordinate 773,865, forward strand.
ATTGATTTTGCCATTATTTTTTCAGGGATTCTTTAATCTTCTGCATTAATTCTGCTCCGCCATTGTTTAAAATCTCCTGAGCGGAATGAAAACCTAATTTTTTCCATTCTGAAATATCAACCGTTTTGTTGATTTCTAATTTCTGTTTTCCGTCAATAGAAAGTAAAACACCTTGAAAATGAAGCGTATCTTCGTCTTCGTTATAGTTTACCAAAGCTCCAATTGGTGCCGTACATCCGCCTTCAAGTGTTCTCAAAAATTGACGTTCGATATATGTGCAAATTTCAGTTTCGATATGATTTAACTGCGATAGCGCATCTAAAGTATAATTATCGTTTTCCATTGCCACAACAAGCATTGCTCCTTGTGCCGGCGCGGGAATCATCCAATCTAAATTGATGAAATTTTCAGGTTTTAAGTTAATTCGTTCCAAACCTGCAGCAGCAAAAACAGCTCCATCCCAATCATTGTCCTGTAGTTTTTGCATACGCGTATTTACATTTCCGCGTAAATCAACTACAGTATGATTTGGATATTTATTGAACCATTGTGCCTGACGACGTAAACTGCCGGTTGCAATTGTACTTGGATTAACAAAATCAGGATTTCCTTTATGGACTAAAATATCTAAAACATTGGCCCTTTCGAGAACAGCTGCCTGAACAATTCCTTTTGGTAAAGCCGTTGGAACATCTTTCATAGAATGAACCGCAATATCTATATCACCATTAATCATGGCAATATCCAGCGTTTTTGTAAAAATTCCTGTAATTCCTAATTCGTAAAGAGGTTTGTCCAGAATAATATCACCTTGAGATTTTACAGCAACAATTGAGGTTTTATAACCTAAATCATTTAGTTTTTTCTCGACAGTATGTGCCTGCCAAAGAGCCAATTCGCTGTCTCGTGTTCCAATTCTGATTGTTTTTTCAGCCATGTTTTATTTTTTGAACCATATAAGTTATATAAGTAAATTTAAGCAGTTTGGGTAAAACACAGTTTTTAAATGAACTTATATAACTTATATGGTTTAAATTTTATTTAAGATGCTTTTATTTTGAAGACTTTTTCGATCCATTCGATGCTTTCATCGACCATGGTATCGTCGTCTTTTAAATGATTGGCAAAATGAGTAGTGATTTTTTGGATGATTCTATTACTGATGATTTCAGCTTGTTTTTCATTAAAATCAGCAATTTTTTTGCTTTGAAAATCTAATTCCGAAGCTTTGATTGCATTTAATTTCTCTTTTAAGGCGTTAATTGTTGGAGCAAATTTGCGGCCTTTCATCCAAATTACAAATTCTTCTTTGATTTCTTCAATGATCGCTTCCGCAGCCGGAATGTGTAATTTTCTATTTTCTAAAGTTTCATCTGTCAATTGCGACAAATAATCCATGTGAATCAAAGTTACACCGTCTAATTCCTCTACGTTTTCATTCACGTTTTTCGGAATAGACAAATCCAGAATCAACAAAGGTTTTTTAAGATTTAAAATTGCTTTATCAACCGTTGGGTTTTGGGCGCCTGTTGCAACAACCACAACATCTGCTTTTTGAAGTTCTAAATGAAGTTCAGAATAATCTTTAACAATCAAATTAAGTTTTCCAGCTAATTTTTCAGCTTTGTCTTTAGTTCGGTTGATTAAAGTAATGTGTTCATTTTTAGTGTGTTTTACTAAATTCTCGCAAGTATTTCTACCAATTTTTCCAGTTCCAAAAAGCAAAATATTTTTATTGCTGATGTCTTCTACATTTTTAAGAATGTATTGTACCGAAGCAAAAGAAACCGAAGTTGCACCAGAACTTATTTCTGTTTCGTTTTTGATTCTTTTACTAGCCTGAATAACCGCATTAACCAATCTTTCTAAAAAAGCATTGGCTAATCCCATTGATTTTGAATGGGCAAAACTGGTTTTAATTTGAGATATAATTTCAAAATCGCCTAGAATCTGACTATCTAAACCAGTTCCTACGCGAAACATATGATTAATTGCTTCTTGGTTTTTGTAAACAAAACCAACTTTTTGAAAAGCATCAACAGAACCGTTGCTGTTGTCGCAAATAAGTTTGATTAATTGAAAAGGATGTTCTGCAAAACCATAGATTTCGGTTCTGTTGCAGGTTGAAGTAACAATTAAACTTTCTATTCCATCATTTTTAGCTTGTTCCAGCAAACGAGTTTTTGCAACAGCATCCAAACTAAATTGACCTCTGACCTCAGCATCAGCTTTTTTATAACTCAGACCAACTGAGTAAAAATAAAGGTGTTTCGGTACGTTATTGTTTTCCATAAATTCACTTTCATAAAAGTGCAACAAAATTATTACTATAGTGTTTATAAAAGTAACGCTTAAAGTACTTTTTGTATCGCTATGTGTTTTTTTGATTGTAAACGACTGTTTTTATGCAAAAAGAAGTACTTTTGTAGCAAAATCAAGTCGTTTGAAATGATTTGTTTAGAGTCGTTCTAAATAACATTCTGGATTTGCTTTGATTTTCTTTTCTAAAAAACATCGCTATGAGTTCTCAAGAAATTATAAAAATTGAAGACGACTTTACGCTGATCCGTTTTCAAAACGATAGTTCAGAACCCTTTTTTGGGCAGCATGAAGTAGGTAGTGGGCTGATACAGTTTCACTTCGGAATAAAAGGCAACGCCAAATTTTTGTTCAATCAAGGTAATTATGCTTTGGAATTGAAAGAAGAAAAATCGCTGCTTTTGTACAATCCGCAAAAAGAATTACCGCTGAATTTAGAATTAGCTCCAAACTCTTGGGTGATTTCTGTAATTGTCTCTATTAAAAAATTTCACGCATTATTTTCTGCCGAAGCTGATTATATTACTTTTTTAAGCCCTGATAATAAGGATAAAAAGTATTATAACGAAGGAAATATCAGTCCGTCAATGGCAATTGTTTTAAGTCAGTTGTTTCATTATAATCTTCATCCATCTATAAAAAACCTTTATTATAAAGGAAAAGGATACGAATTATTGAGTTTATATTTCAATCGAACAGAAGACCCAAACGCAGAACAATGTCCGTTTTTGATAGATGAAGATAACGTGCTTAAAATTCGCAGAGCCAAAGAAATTATCATTGCTAATATGGCTGAACCGCCGGGATTACAAGAATTAGCAGATGAAATTGGTTTGAATTTGAAGAAACTCAAAATGGGTTTCAAACAAATTTACGGTGACACCGTTTATGGCTTTCTATTTGATTATAAAATGGATTTCGCTCGAAAGCTTCTTGACAGCGGATCTTATAACGTAAATGAAGTTGGACTTAAAATTGGATACAGCACCGGAAGTCATTTTATAGCGGCGTTCAAGAAAAAATTTGCGACAACTCCAAAAAAGTATTTAATGTCAATTAATGCGAATGTTTAGATTTTTTGCCGCTAATTTCACAAATTAAAAATCTGCAAGATCTGCGAAATCTGCGTGAAAAATTGCTGCAATATTGATTTTGGGTATTCCACAATAATTAAAAAGTAATAAATATCATATTTCTAAAAAGCAGCAAGTTCTACTTTTGACGAAATTTTAAAAACAAATAAAAAGCTTAAAGCCTAATGCTTAAAGCCTAAAGTAAAAAAATAATGAAAGGCGTATTATTAGTAAATCTAGGGTCTCCAGACAGTCCAACAACAAAAGATGTAAAACCTTATTTAGACGAATTTTTAATGGATAAATACGTGATTGACGTTCCGTATTTGTTGAGAGCATTATTAGTTCGCGGTATTATTTTAAGAAAAAGACCAGAAGAATCAGCACATGCTTATGCAAAAATTTGGTGGGAAGAAGGCTCTCCTTTAGTAGTTCTTTCTGAAAGAATGCAGAAAAAAGTACAGCCTTTGGTAAATGTTCCGGTTTCTTTAGCAATGCGTTACGGAAGCATGACAATCGAAAAAGGTCTTCAGGAATTGAGTGATAAAGGTGTTACAGAAGTTTTACTTTTTCCGCTTTATCCTCAATATGCAATGGCTTCAACTTTGACAATTTTGGTTAAAGCGGAAGAAATTCGCAAGAAGAAATTTCCACATATAACATTTACTGATGTTCCGGCATTTTACAACAAACCAGATTATATCAAGAATTTGGCTGATTCGATTCAGAAGCATTTAGTTGGGTTTGATTATGATCATCTATTGTTTTCATACCACGGAATCCCAGAGCGTCACATTCGCAAAACAGATGTAACCAAATCACATTGTAAAATTGATGGTTCTTGTTGTAATACGCCATCTCCTGCACACGATTTTTGTTACCGTCACCAATGTTATGAAACGACAAGACAAGTTATTAAGCTATTAGGACTTCCTGAAGATAAATATAGTTTGACATTTCAATCGCGTTTAGCGGGAGACAAATGGTTAGAACCTTATACAGATGTTGAAATTGATAACATGCCGGCAAAAGGAATCAAAAAATTAGCAGTTGTAACACCAGCTTTCGTTTCAGATTGTTTAGAAACTTTGGAGGAAATCGCAATGCGCGCCAAAGAAGATTTTGAAGCAAATGGAGGAGAAGAGTTTTTGGCAATTCCATGTTTGAATGACGATGATGAATGGTGTCAGACTGTTGGGAATTGGATAAACGATTGGGCTAAATAGAGAATAGAAGCAAGAGTAAAGAAAAAAGACTTTATGGAATATTACAATTATCTAAAATCACTACATATTATTTTCGTATTAACCTGGTTTGTAGGTTTGTTTAATATTGTGCGTTTGTTTGTTTATCAAATTGAAGCTAATGATAAGCCATCTCCTGAAAAAGAAATTTTACAGGCGCAATTTAAAATTATGAGCTATCGATTGTGGTATATTATTACATGGCCGTCGGCAATTTTAGCCAGTATTTTTGCTTTTTGGATGTTGTTTTTTACTGATTTAGGAAATGCATGGCTTAAAATGCCTTGGATGCATATTAAATTAGGCTTCGTATTCCTGTTGTATCTTTATCATTTAAAGTGTCACCAGATTTTTAAACAATTACAAAAAGATGAGGTAAAATATTCAAGTAACTATATGCGTTTATGGAATGAAGGTGCGACGATTATATTATTTGCTATTGTTTTTTTAGTAGTTTTAAAGAGTGCTTTCAATTGGATTTTTGGTGTGGTCGGGATCATTTTATTCTCAGTTTTACTTATGCTGGGCTTTAAATTTTATAAAAGAATTAGAGAGAAAAAATAAAAAGGTTGCCACGAATTACACAAATTAGCACGAATTTATTTTTGTGTTTTTTGCCACAGATTAAAAGGATTTAAATGATTTTTTTTACGCAATTTAAAATCCTAATAATCACTTTAATCTGTGGCAGAAAAATAATAATTAGTGTAAATTAGTGTAATTCGCGGCGAAAAAACAAAAACTATGTTTAACAACTTCAAAATGTCAATGCTTTCGCTTCGTACCAGGATTTTCCTGTCGATGATTGTATTGATTGTTGTAGCATCTTTTTTATTGGCTTCGATTTCGATTATACAGTTCAAAACCGAAGCAAAAGAATACCATCAAGAGCGGCTCGAACGTAAAGAAAACGCCGTAAAAGAGCATATTAATTATGTGCTTTCTACAACCACTTATCCTTTGAAAACCCAAAATCTAGATTTAATTTTCAAAGATAAAATTCACGAACTTGCTCAGATTCATAAAATTGAAATCAATATTTACAGCCTCGACGGGAAGCTGCTAAAATCTTCAAAAGAATCCTTTGCAGTCGATAAAATATCACCGCCAATTCCTGAATATATTCTGAAATTAGTTCGTTCATCAATCGAAAAACGTTTTGTGGATATTAAAACCATCGACGGCGTTAAAAATAGATCGTCGTACAGTTTAATTAAAGACGAAAAATTCAAACCTCTAGGGATTTTAAATCTTCCCTATTTAGAAGACGACGGTTATTATGATAATGAGCTGAATACGTTTTTAATCCGTTTAAGTCAAGTATATTCTTTTATGTTGCTTGTTGCTTTTGCGTTGGCGTATTTTCTTTCGACTTATATTACAAAATCATTAAAAACAATTTCTGATAAATTAGAAGAAACCAATTTAGATCAGAAAAACGAGAAAATCGTAATAGAAGCCACGAGTAAGGAGGTAAACTTCTTGATCAAGGCATACAATGGAATGGTGGATAAACTTGAAACCAGTGCTATAAAATTGGCTCAAAGCGAGCGTGAAGAAGCTTGGCGCGAAATGGCGAAACAAGTGGCGCATGAAATAAAAAATCCGCTTACCCCAATGCGTTTAACTGTTCAGAGTTTTCAACGAAAATTCGATCCAAACGATCCTGATGTAAAGCAGAAGATGAACGATTATTCAGAAACTTTAATTCAGCAAATCGATACCATGACAGCCGTTGCTTCGGCATTCTCGAATTTCGCCTCGATGCCGGCACAGCAAAATGAGACATTAAATGTAGTTGAGGTTGTAGAATTGGCATTGGATATTTTTAATGAAGATTATATTTCTTTTGAAAGTGATGAAGAAGAGATCATTTCAAAGATGGATCGTACGCAATTAATACGTGTAATTACCAATTTGGTTAAAAATGCAACACAAGCAATTCCAGAAAGTCAGATTCATAAATCGATTGTTGTCAAGGTGAAAAGACGAAATAATAATGTTGAAATCGCCGTAAAGGACAACGGAATTGGAATTCAAAAACAAGATATAAGCCGAATATTTGAGCCAAAATTCACCACTAAAACCAGCGGAATGGGTCTTGGATTAGGAATTATAAAAAACATTATCGAAAATTACAAAGGAACAATTACCTTTGAATCAACATACGGGAAGGGAACCACTTTTAGAGTTTCTTTACCAATAACAAACTCATAAATTCAAGGTCATGAACTACGAAAATATTTTAATTTCGATTGAGGAAAAAATCGCGACTGTTACGATTAACAGACCTGCAAAACTGAATGCTTTAAACAAAGCAACCATCAGTGATCTTAGTAAAGCGATTAAATTATTGGGAAAAAACGACGATGTTCGTGTTATTATTTTAACAGGAAGCGGAGAAAAAGCGTTTGTGGCTGGAGCCGATATTTCAGAATTTGCAAACTACACTATTATAGAAGGTGCACAATTAGCAGCTGAAGGTCAGGAATCACTATTTGATTTTATCGAAAACCTTAAAAAACCAGTTATTGCAGCTGTAAATGGTTTTGCATTAGGAGGCGGATTAGAATTAGCAATGGCATGTCATTTTAGAGTAGCATCAGATAATGCTAAAATGGGATTGCCAGAGGTTACTTTAGGATTAATTCCAGGTTATGGAGGAACACAGCGTTTGCCTCAATTAGTTGGAAAAGGACGCGCAATAGAAATGATTATGACCGCAGCAATGATTTCTGCTGAAGAAGCAAAACAATACGGTTTGGTAAATCATGTTGTGTCTCAAGAAGAACTTTTATCGTTTACAAACGGTATCGCGCAAAAAATAATTAAAAATGCTCCATTTGCAATAAGTAAAGCGATTAAAGCAATCAATGCAAACTTTACCGATGGAAAGAATGGGTTTGATACTGAAATAAAATCGTTTGGAAAATGTTTTGGAACCCAAGATTTTAAAGAAGGTACAACAGCGTTTTTAGAAAAGCGTAAAGCCGAATTTACAGGAAAATAATTTTTCTTAACCGCAAAGCTCATAATCCAGATAGTTATCAAAATTACGAACTTTGCGGTTAAACAATAACAGACAAAGGTTTTAAAAACTTAGAACCTTAGTCTCTTACAACCTTAGAACCTTAAAAAAAATGTACGAACCAATATTTGCCCTTTTTTGCGAGCGTGTTAGAGAAAGTATTCAAAATGGAACTTTTGCGAAACTTACTTTGGCCAAAACAATGGGAGATACAGAGATTAAAAACATCTACTTTCGTTTGGTTTTAAATGAAGATAATACTTTTTCGATTTCATTAACCACACGTTATAAAACAGAAGAAGTTGAAAGTATTCATACTTTAGACGAAGCCTTATTAGTGTTAGGCACCTATATTAAAAATCCGTTTTTAACCGCTTTGTTATTTACAACAGACAATGACGTTACTTTTAAAGTAAACAAAAAGAATGCTGGAAGTATTATCGAACAACAGCCGACATTTAAAAATGCTTCACCAGTAATGCTGGAGATGATTGAGAAGGGAATTATTTAATATAGTTAAAGTTAGTGTCTTTTTCTAATTCGTAAGAAAAATACTTTATTTTAGCAGTGATTTTCAGATTAAAGATAATTGCAGATGAATGTATATAGAGTATCAGGTCGATTGAAAGCTTTTATTTTCTTTTTTTCAATAGTATTAATATTGATTTTTGGCAGCTTATTGCTAGTTCCTTTTGTTACATTACCGCCAGATTCCCGTATTTTGGAATTGTACAGTTTCTGTTGTTCTTCCATTTATTTAAATGCTCTAGTGGTGTTGTTAGCAATTGTGATTATTGCCTTAGCCCTAATTTTATTAATTAATGTCTTTGTCAGAAGAGTCATTTTTACAAATGATTCTATTATTTCAAGAAACATATTTAGTACCCGAAAACTGGCATACGGTGAGATAAAAGGCTATAAAATTAATAATTCAATGCTTTACATAGTCACAAATTCAAACGAGAAAAAACAGATTGCGATAAATCTTGTTAGTTTAGAAAGAACAAATAATTTGATACGCAGTTTAGAAGTGCGATTTACAAATTTAGATTTCTAATTGATAGATAATCTACACTAATTTCACAAATAAGTTAGAAGCAATTTTGTTCGAAATAGACAATTCCTTGTTGTCAACCTTTATTTTAACCGATAAATCAAAAGATTCTTTAGAAAGAAATTCTATTTTAGAACCTAGAGCAATTCCTTGCTTGTCCAGATACTTCAAGAATTCTGATGAAGTATCTTTTACCCCAACGCAAATGCCTGTTTGATTTTCGGATAATTCAGAAAGCAGTTGTTTCTCTATTTTAATAATTCGGCCATTTGCATCTGGAATGGGATCTCCGTGTGGATCTTCAGTCGGATTTCCAAGAAAATCATCCAAACGATTTATTAGCTGCTCAGATTTTATGTGTTCTAATTGTTCTGCAATATCATGAACCTCATCCCAGCTGAAATTTAGTTTTTCAACAAGAAAAACCTCCCATAAGCGATGCTTTCTAACAATCATTTTTGCCGCCAGTTTTCCATTTTCAGTTAACGAAACACCTTGATATTTTTTATAGTTAACCAAATCTTTCTCGGCTAACTTTTTAAGCATATCGGTAACAGATGAAGCTTTAGTTTCCATCATTTCGGCAATAGCATTCGTGCTCACCTCAGTTTCAAGAGAAGCTGTAAGGTGATATATAGATTTAAGGTAGTTTTCTTCTGAAAAAGTCATTTTTTTGAGGTTCTAAGGTTCTAAGAGGCTAAGGTTCTAAGTTTTCTTTTGTGGCTTTTATAAAACCTTAGAATCTTAGAGCCTCAGTATCTCAGTACCTTTATTTAACAATCAACAAAGGTATCGAAATTTTATGTCTGAGTTTGTCTACTGTAGTGCCAAAAAGAATATCTTTTAATCCGGTGTGGCCGTGAGTTCCCATAACTAAAACATCAAAATTTCCTTGATTAACAATATTTGGAATCACAGTGTTAGGTTTTCCAAAACCAAGTTCAGTTTCGATTTTAAACCCTTTCTGCGAAAGCATATCTTTATATTCCAGCAATAATTTTCCGTCTATAGTAGTTTCATGGTCGGCAATATTTCCTCCGTACATTAGCGCTCCTACCGTTTCAACAATATGAATTAAAGTGTACTGAGCATTAATTCCGCCCAGTTCAAACGCATTGTTAAGCGCCGCTTCATCAGCCTTAGAAAAATCAACAGAAATTGCTATGTTTTTCTTGTTGTAGATTTCTTTTTGAACATATTGTAATTTAAGATGGTGTGGAGAGTGATTCTCAATGTTTGATTTTGCTCTGGCAATAAATGGTTTTACAATGATATAAAGTAACAAAGCTAGAAAACCAAAAGCAAGCGGAACAACCGTAAACCATATTATTGCGGGATGCTCTGAAGTTGCAAGCCAAGTAGTTATTTCGTCATAAACCAATTTAGCATTTAATGAAACAATGATCGCAGCAATGATCCAAGAAACGGCTTGAGTAGTTTTAGAGATATGAAAACCATTCATTTTAGATTTATCACTCACAAAATGAATTAAAGGAATAATAGCAAAGCCAAGCTGAAGACTTAAAATTACCTGACTCAAGATTAACAATTTTCCCGTAACACTTTCGCCATAAATTGATATAACAATTAACGCGGGAACAATTGCAATTAAACGAGTTAGAATACGACGAACCCAAGGCTGAATACGCAAATGCAAATAACCTTCCATTACAATTTGTCCGGCAAGAGTTCCCGTTACAGTAGAACTTTGTCCTGCAGCAATAAGGGCAACAGCAAATAAAATTGGAGCCCATTTTGTTCCTAATAGTGGTTCTAGAAATTGATGCGCGTCTTGTATTTCAGCAACCTCAAACATTCCGTTTTTATGAAAAGTTGCAGCTGCAAGAATTAAAATTGCGGCGTTTACGAAGAAAGCTAAATTTAAGGCAATCGTAGAATCGATTAAATTGTATTTTAAAGCTTGTTTTATACCTGCTGGACTTCGGTCAAATTTTCTAGTTTGTACTAAAGAAGAATGCAGATATAAATTGTGCGGCATTACAGTCGCTCCAATAATTCCGATCGCGATGTATAAAGCTGCCGAATTTGGAATTGATGGAATAAGGCCCGCAAGGATTTTAGGAACTTCAGGTTGTGCAAAAATCATTTCAAAAATGAAAGAAAGACCAATAATTGCGACCAAAACAATTATAAAGGCCTCCATTTTTCGAATTCCTTTATTTATTAAGAATAAGAGAAGAAAAGTATCTAATACCGTTATTAAAACACCTTCGAAAAGTGGAATTCCAAACAATAAATTAATTCCAATCGCCATTCCTAGAACTTCTGCAAGATCGCAGGCGGCAATGGCAATTTCTGCCAGAAAATATAAAATGTAATTAATGAATTTTGAATAGGTTTCTCTTGAAGCCTGCGCAAGATCGCGCTGCGTTACAATTCCTAAACGCGCACTTAAGCTTTGAAGCAGCAAAGCCATTAAGTTACTCATTAATAAAACCCAGACTAAAGTGTAACCAAATTGACTTCCGCCGGCGATATCCGTTGCCCAGTTTCCTGGATCCATATATCCAACACTTACTAGATATGCGGGGCCTAGAAAGGCTAATATTTTTCTGAATCCTGTTTTTTTATGCTCTGTAGCAACCGATTGGTTTACCTCTTCTAAAGATTTGGTCATTTTAAAAGTATTGTTTTAACAAATATAGGGATAAATTATATTCGTATAACAATATTTTTAGGCGAGTCTAAATATTAGTTGTTAGAATTTAAACAATTTGGACATAATCCTGATAATGTAAAATTTATCTCGTTTACTTTATAATTATGCGGCATAATATAACTTGGCTTTACATTTTCGAGGCAGGTAATCTCATGACAGTTTTCACAGCTAAAATGGGCATGATTATGTATATGCACACGTTGATGCGAATGATTGCATTTTGCATATTTTACTGTGCCGTCTAGATTTGAAATTTTATGAATAACATCATCGTTAACCAGACGGTCTAAAATTCTATAAGTAGTGACACGATCGCATATCTCGTTCAATTGTTTTTGAATTTCGGTATGAGACAGAGCTGTTTTAGATTTCTCAAAAATCTCTAAAACGGCCGTCTTTGCTGTAGTATTGCGTGTGGTTTTCATTCTGTTTATAAATTAAAAAATTAACGCAACAATGTTGCAATTGATTTTAATGTGTATATTTGCAACAAAATTGCATTAAGCAAAAATACAAGAAATGAAGAAAACAACAACATCCTTTTACGATATTTTAGGAATTTCGAGTGCAACTATTTGCCTGGTTCATTGTTTAATTTTTCCACTCTTAACCATTTTGCCTTTAGGCTTAAGTCACAATCCAATTATCGATTTATTATTTGCTTCAATAGGTTTATTTGCCATCTTCAAAATTATTAAAAAATCTGCTCTTTTAGTCTCAACAATTCTAGTTGTTTCAATGATGTTGATCTGGATAAGCATTTTAAGCGAGCTGGTGTTAGACATACATTCAGATTTAATTTATTTGGGAGGCATCGGAATGATTATCGGGCATTTGATCAATTACAAATTACACAAAAAACAAAATCATTAAAAAAGCATTGTTATGAAACAGAAAAATTTTGATGTAATTATCGTTGGCGGCAGTTATAGCGGTTTGTCAGCGGCAATGAGTTTGGGGCGCGCTCTGCGTCAGGTTTTGGTTATCGATAATGGTTTGCCTTGTAACAGGCAGACACCTTATTCTCATAATTTTATTACGCAGGACGGTGAAAAACCGGCTGTTATTTCGGCGAAAGCCAAATTGCAGGTTGATCTTTATAAAACGATTCATTTTTATAATGGACTTGCGGTAGGAGCGGTTAAGAGAGAAAACGGATTTGAAATTTCAACAGAATCTAGTGAAGTTTTCAGCGCTAGAAAAGTCTTGTTTGCAACTGGCGTTAAAGATTTACTTCCTGAAATTAAAGGTTTTGCAGATTGCTGGGGAATTTCAGTTTTGCATTGTCCGTATTGTCATGGTTATGAAGTTAAGAACGAAAAAACAGCAATTATTGCTAATGGTGAAATGGCTTTTGAATATGCAAAGCTGATTTCAAATTGGACAAAAGATCTTAGATTATGTACGAACGGAAAATCAACTTTGACTTTAGATCAAATTGATGCTTTAAAAAAACACGGAATTATCCTATTTGAGGATGAAATTGAAGCTTTTGAGCATACAAATGGATATGTGGAATATATTGTCTTCAAAAATGGTAAAAAAACGGCTGTAAAGGCTGTGTATGCGAAACCGCCTTTAGAACAACATTGTTCATTGCCCGTAACATTAGGTTGTGATTTAAACGAGCAAGGTTTGCTAAAAGTAGATGCAATGCAAAAAACAAATATTGCCGGTATTTATGCAAGTGGAGATTGCACGACTCAAATGCGATCTGTCTCAATAGCAGTTTCTACAGGATCGTTTGCCGCAGCTGTGATTAATAAAGAACTTATTGATGAGGATTTTTGATGTTAAATTAGATAGGTTTTTAAAAGCTGTCGGCTTTGTAAAATGGAGCGTTTAGATTTTTTCATAGCCACTAGTTTCAGCTAGGGGAATACGATTTGTATTCAAAAGGGCTTTAGCCAAATTTTAATTATGTTTAAAGTCTTTGTTTGTATCATTCATGAAAGATCCAGATAAAGCTTGACTTTATTGAGTTTATTTTGTTTTAGATCTTTAAAAAAAATAAAAATCTAACACATTGAATTCAATCCGTTTAAAATTATTTTAAACAGAAACAATATTTGTCAAATTTAATTTTTAGTTTTGTCTAAATTTAATTTTACCACGATGAAAAATTCAATTTGGATATTGATATTATTTAATTTACACTTTTCTTTTGCACAAGAAACTACAAAAGTATCGGGTTTTATATCTGGAGAAGGAAGGAAAATACAAGCCGCAAATGTTCATTTATTTGGTTCAAAGCAAAAAACGGTTACGGACAGTTTAGGGTTTTATGCTTTTGATAATGTTGCTTTTGGGAATTACACCATTCAGGTTTCTCAAATGGGATTTCAGACCCTGAAAAAGAAAATAGAAGTAACTAAAGATTCTATTCAATCTTATGATTTTGAATTGACCGATAACGAGAATCAGCTTAATGAAGTAGTAGTTTCTGGGACTTTAAAAGCCGTAAAGCGATTAGAAAGTGCTGTTCCAGTTGAGGTTTATTCGCCCGTTTTCTTCAAGAAAAACCCAACACCAAGTATTTACGATGCACTTCAAAATGTAAATGGCGTTCGTCCTCAGCTCAATTGCGGCGTTTGCAACACGGGTGATATTCATATAAACGGTTTGGAAGGGCCTTATACTTTGGTTTTGATTGATGGAATGCCAATTGTAAGCAGTCTTTCGACAGTTTATGGTTTGTCAGGAATACCAAATTCGCTGGTCGAGAGAATTGAAATTGTAAAAGGTCCCGCTTCTTCTCTTTACGGAAGTGAGGCGGTTGGCGGATTAATTAATATTATCACTAAAAATCCAACAAATGCACCAATGTTTTCTGCAGATTATTTTACAACAACTTATTTTGAGAATAATCTTGATTTGGGAATGAAATTTAATGTTGGAAAAAAAGCAACTTCACTTTTAGGAATTAATTACTTCAATTATGATCAGGTTATCGATAAAGACAAGGATAATTTTACAGATGTCACGCTTTCTGATCGTATTTCAGTTTTTAATAAATGGAGTTTTCGTCGAAATAATAATCGTTTGTTTACCATTGCAGCACGCGGAATGTATGAAGATCGCTGGGGTGGAGATGTAAGATGGGAGAAAAAATATCGAGGCGGCGACGAAATTTATGGCGAAAGTATTTATACAAAAAGAGGAGAGTTGATAGGAAGTTATCAATTACCGTTTGAAGAGAAATTAATGCTTTCTTTCTCTGGAAACGTGCATTATCAGGACAGTCGTTACGGAACAACTTCGTATATAGCAAATCAAAAAATTGGTTTTCTGCAATTGACTTGGGATAAAAAAATAGGAAGAAATGATTTCCTTGCCGGAATTGCCACTCGATATTCTTATTATGATGATAACACTACGGCAACAAAAGAAGCTGAAAGTACTTGGCTGCCTGGAATTTTTGTTCAGGATGAAATTACAATTTCTCCCAAAAGCCAAATTTTGTTAGGAGCGCGCTATGATTATAACTCCATTCATGGTTCGATTTTTACGCCAAGATTTGCTTATCGCCTAAAAGCAAATGAAAATACTATTTTTAGATTGAATGCTGGAACAGGATTTAGAGTTGTGAATTTATTTACCGAAGATCACGCAGCACTTACAGGTTCTCGAGATGTTGTAATTCAGAATGATTTGAAACCAGAAAAATCTGTAAATGTTAATTTGAATTATATTCAGAAAATTAATTTCGGAAATGGAACATTTATGGGTATTGAAACGACTGCTTTTTATACACGATTCAGCAATAAAATAATTTCAGATTACGAGACTGATCCAAACAAAATTATTTATGATAATATTGATGGATATGCTTTAAGTCAAGGAATCAGCACTAATGTTGATGTGAATTTTACCAATGGATTGAAATTTATTCTCGGCGCGACTTTTTTGGATAATAAAAATGTTGAAGATGGAATTGCTTCACGCCCTTTTTTAACAGAAAACTTTACGGGAACTTGGAGTATTTCGTATAAAATTGAACCTTGGAATTTGTTATTAGATTATACAGGAAATGTTTACAGCCCAATGAAACTGCCTTTGCTGAACGAATATGATCCAAGAAATCCAAACTCGCCTTGGTACAGTATTCAAAATATTCAGTTTACGTATACAGGATGGAAAAATTTTGAACTTTATGGCGGCGTAAAAAATCTGCTTAATTTTACTCCAATGCGGAATAATCCGTTTTTGATTTCGAGAGCAAACGATCCTTTCGATAAAAATGTACAATATGATTCGGCTGGAAAAGTATTGGTTACGCCTGATAATCCATACGGTTTAACTTTTGATACCACTTATGTTTACGGGCAAAACCAAACTATTCGTGGTTTTATAGGATTACGATATATTTTGAGATAATTTTATAAGCCATAGGATTTTGCAGGTTAAATAGATTCTTCAGGGAATAAATTATACACGTTTATAAATTAAAATAATGCCAATTCATAATTGAACTGGACTGAAGTCCAGCTCTACAAAATATTTCGTTCCATTGGAACTTAAAGAGCCATGGGCTCGATTCCTATTGTAGGGCTGGACTTCAGTCCAGTTTAGTAATAAAAATCAAAATAATATGAAAAAGCTATTGCTATTAATAATCTTCTTCGGAATTTCTTCATCAGGATTTAGCCAATTGAAAAGCCAAACTTTTGAAGAAGTGGATAGTTTACAGCAAATTCAAAAACGGAAAATCATCGTTTTCATTCATACCGATTGGTGTCAGTTTTGCCAAAGAATGAAAGCGACAACTTTCAAGAATAAAGAAATCATTGAAACATTGAATTCAAATTTCTATTTCATTGATTTTAATGCCGAAGAGAAACGTAATATTGCTTTTAACAATCAGATATTTAAATACAAACCTTCAGGAAATAATGTTGGCGTTCATGAACTGGCTTTGCAGCTTGGAACAATTAACAACCAAATTGTATATCCGGTTTTATGCGTTTTGAATGAGAATTATGAAATCATTCTTCAGTACAACAACTATTTAAGTCCAAAAGATTTTAAACTTCTTTTAGAAAAATTGGAAGAATAAAATTTCTTATTTTTGAGAATGAATTCTTCGCAAATCAAACACTTCGATTACATTTTTACGGGAACTGGGCTGGCTGCTTTAATGACAGTTTACAAAATGATTTTAGCTGAAAAATTTTTAGATAAATCTATTTTGCTGTTAGATCAAGATTCAAAGAAAAGAAACGACAGAACTTGGTGTTTTTGGGAAAAGGAAGATTCAATTTGGAATCCCGTTATTTCAAAAAAATGGGATTTGGCTTTGTTTGCCAATCAAGATTTTAAACGTGATTTAGATCTTAGCCCTTATACATATAATAAAATCAATGGATTAGATTTTTATAATTTCGTTTTTGAAATTATTTCAAATCAGCCAAATGTTACTTTTTCGAACGAGAAAGTTACGGATATAAACGAACTCGAAACTCATGTTTTTGTGGGTACAGAAGAAAATCGATATACCTGTAATCATTTGTTCAACAGTATTTACACTAAGGCTTTCGCTGAAAGTCAAAACAAATACCCAGTTTTACAACAGCATTTTGTGGGTTGGTTTGTGAAAACTGAAACTGAAATTTTTAATTCCGAAAAAGTCACTTTTATGGATTTTTCGGTTGAACAAAAAGGGAATACTCGATTTATGTATGTTTTGCCGACTTCTACAACTGAAGCTTTGGTTGAATATACTTTGTTTTCAGAAAAAAGGCTTTCTACAGAAGAATACGAAAGTGAAATTCAAGTTTATTTGGAAAAACTCGGAATTCAGAAATATGAAATTAAAGAAAAAGAGCAGGGAAGTATCCCGATGACTTGTTATCCTTTTTGGAAGAAAAACACAAAAAGGGTTTTAAACATTGGAACTGCCGGCGGATGGACAAAAGCAAGTACAGGCTATACCTTTAAAAATTCGGATAAAAAATCTTCGGAATTAGTTGATTTTCTTCAAAATGAGAATTTCGAAATGAAAGATTTTTACAAGAGAAGCCGATTTTGGTTTTATGATTTACTGTTATTGGATATTTTGTATCGTCATAATGAATTAGGAAGTTCTATTTTTTCTTCTTTATTTAGAAAAGGAAATCCTCAATTGATTTTTAAGTTCTTAGACGAAGAAACGAGTTTTTGGGAAGATGTTAAAGTTATTTTAAAGTGTCCAAAAATCCCATTTATTAAAGCGTTATTTAGGGTGATTTTTCTCTCAAATAAAATTAACCAAAACCAATAACCTTTGAAAAATATTACTTTAGGAATTTCTTTCTTTTTTACCCTTTTATCATTCGGACAAGTTTCTACAAATAAAGCGCATGATGCTATTGTGGAGGAGTTTTTAACCAATTGCGCCGAAAAACACAATTATGTTTTCGAAATGGCTGAATGGCAGGACTGCCTTGATCAGGGATTAAAAAAAGACAGTACTGTTGCCTATCTCTGGCAGCAAAAAGCAATGCCGTATTTTAAGTGTAAAAAATATGAAGTTGGAATGCAATATTTAAATAAAGCTGTTTATTATAATAAAGATCGCTGGCTGTCTTATCGTGCTTTTATGAAATGCATTTTTTCGCGTGAATATAAAGAAGCTATTATTGATTTTGATGAAGCAATAAAATTATACGGAAACAGCTATGTTATGGATCATTCGTTTAATTTTTATAAAGGGCTTTGTTATCTTCAGTTGAACGAATACGAAAAGGCAGAAAAGCTTTTTGATGATTATGTAAATGATATTTATAAAAACAGACAACAACTAGAACATGCTACGGCTTATTTTTATCAGGGAATTGCAAAGTATGAACTTAAAAAATGGGATGAAGCAATTGCTATTTTTGACAAAGCTCTAAAAATCTATCCTGAATTCTCAGATGCTAAATATTACAAAGCAATTTGCTCGCTGAAACAAGGTAAACCAAGAGAAGAAGTTGTGGCTTTGGTAGGAATTGCTAGAGAGGATGCGGCGAAAGGATTTTCGATTAATGAAGACAATACTATTTATGAAACTTATCCGTACCAAAAGAAATTCACTAAATAAGATTATGCCATTGTAATCAAGTTAATTATGCGTTTTATTTTAAAAAGAGGTTATTTTTCAATTTGGTTTTGACTTTTGATTTAAGACTTTACAATTTTTGACTAAATCGATCGAACTATAACAAAACTTTATACTTCAAATTAAGTAGTTGCGAGTAAACTTTGTAACTTTGCAATTCAAAAGTAAAATTTAAAAATAAAAAATATGTATCCAGAAGAAATGGTAAAACCAATGCAAGCTGAATTAACTGCTGCAGGTTTTCAAGATTTACATAGTGCTGAGGCTGTAGATAATGCTATCAAAGCTGAAGGTACCACTTTAGTTGTTGTAAACTCTGTTTGTGGTTGTGCTGCAAGAAATGCACGTCCGGGAGCAAAAATGAGTTTAGAAGGTGCTAAAAAACCAGATCATCTTATTACAGTTTTTGCTGGTGTAGACAAAGAAGCTGTTGATGCTGCAAGACAACATATGTTCCCATTTCCTCCATCATCGCCATCTATGGCTTTGTTCAAAAACGGAGAATTGGTTCACATGTTAGAGCGTCACCACATTGAAGGTCGTCCAGCTGAAATGATCGCTGAGAATTTGCAAGATGCATTTAATGAGTTTTGTTAATTCGTTAGGTTCAAAGTAGCAAAGGCACAGAGGGACAAAGATTAAAAAAAAGCACTATGAAAATAGTGCTTTTTTGTTTTTTAGAGTATGTTAAGAAATCTTTGAACCTTTGTCACTCTGAACCTTTGCGCCTTTATAAGCTCCATCCCCCGCCAAGTGCTTTATACAACTCCACCATCGAGCTTAATTGTCTTTCAGATAATTGTGCTAAGCTTAATTGAGCATTAAACAAATTAGTTTCTACATCTAAAACTTCTAGGTAAGAAACGTAGCCGCTGTCGTATCTTTCTCGAGAAAGATTAAAGTTTATTAAAGCCGCTTTAACCTGTCTGTTGCGGGCTTCCCATTCTTCTTTGTAGGTTTTGATGTTTTGAATAGATTGTTCTACTTCGGTAACGGCAGAAATATAGGTTTTTTGATAGGAAAATTTGAGCTCTTCGGCCTGTTGTCTATATATCTCAACTCTTCGTTTGTTTCTTCCAAAAGCAAATATTGGTCCGGCAATTCCAGCTGATGCATTCTGAACGTAGGAACTTCCTAAAAATAAATTGCTTAAATCGGCACTTGCAAATCCTGCAATTGCGGCAAGGTTTAGAGAAGGAAAACGCATGGCCTGAGCCGTTCCAATTCTTTCATTTGAAGCTTTGTACTTTAATTCTGCAGCTTTTACATCAGGTCTGTTTTCTAATAAAGAAGAAGGAATTGATAATGGTATTTCATTTACAACTCGCAGTTCAGTGTTAGATTTTCCTCGCGGAATTTCAGATGGAAGCTGACCTGTAAGAAGAGAAATAACATTTTCTTGATAGGTAATCTGCCTTTTGATATTAGGAATAGCGGCTTGCGCTATGGCAACCTGCTGTTCAATTTGAACTTTATCAACCTCAGAGATATAACCGCTTTCAAATCTTTTGCTTATAATCTCATAGTACTTTTCTCTAGTAGAAAGAGTATGTTTTGCAATTTCCAATTGATCGTCAAAGTTTCGCATCTGAAAATAAGCTGTGGCAATACTGCTTACAATATCAGACAAAACAACTTTTCGAGCTTCTTCTGTCGCAAGAAGTTCATTTTGTACAGCATTATTTTCATGGCGGTATCTTCCCCAAAAATCAATTTCCCATGACATACTGGCGCCGACATTCGATGGTGTTAAGTTTTTCTCATTGCTGTTTATGGTTGCTCCATATTGAAATGAAGGCAATAAATTTGTTTTAGAATAACCTAATTCTGCTCTAAGCTGATCAATTCTGGCGACTGCAATTTTTAAATCATAATTATTTTGAAGTCCTTTTGTAATCAAATCTTTTAAAACATCATCATTAAATAGATCAAACCATTTTAAGTTGGTTACAGAAGCCAGTGTATCTAAATTTCTCTCGTTTTTATAAGAATCTGACTTTAGCTGTTCTGGTTTAGTATATTTTGGTCCCACCATACAGCCCACCGGTAGTAGTGAAAGTATAAATATAACTACGATTATTTTGTATTTCTTAATCATGGTCTGTAGTTTTTGAGTCCATATTATTTTCAGATGTTACGATCTCATCATCTTTCTTTTTACCGATGTTTTCAATCATTACAAATAAGCCGGGTACAATTAACACACCTAAAACGGTAGCGATTAACATACCGCTGAATACTGCCATTCCCATTACAATTCGAGCCTGAGAACCTGCTCCTGTTGCGGTTAACAGCGGAACAACTCCAAGAATAAAAGCAAAGGCGGTCATTAAAATTGGTCGAAAACGAAGTTTTGCTGCTACCATTGCTGATTCATAAAGCGGTTTTCCTTTTTCATATTCTTCTTTGGCAAACTCGACAATAAGAATGGCATTTTTGGCGACTAATCCAATTAACAGTACTAGTCCAATTTGAGCAAAAACGTTGTTGACATATGCATCACTTCCAATTCTTGCTAAAAGCAGCCCTAAAAATGCACCAAAAACGGCAAAAGGAGCACCAAGTAAAACACTAAAAGGCAGTTTCCAGCTTTCGTACTGTGCGGCTAGAATTAGAAATACAAAAACTAATGCCATTATAAATACGGAACTTCCGCCGGGAGAATGTTTTTCTTGATAGGAAAGGTTGATGTAATCGTAGCCCATGTCTGAAGGCAGAGTTTGTTTGGCAACTTCCTCTAAAGCTTGTAAGGCTTGGGCACTACTGTAACCGTCATTAGGGCTTCCTCCAATTTCGGCAGATCTAAATAGATTTAGACGATTGGTGAAATCGGGCCCCATAACTTTTGTTGCTGTAACTAATGTAGATATTGGCAGCATATCGCCATCATTATTCTTGATATAAATTAAATTCAAATCTTCTGGTTTTACTCTATTTACAGCTTCACCTTGTATGAAAACCTTATATTGACGCCCAAAACGATTAAAGTCATTTACATAACTTCCTCCTAAAAATGCTCCTAAAGCTTCTGTAACTTTCGAGACGGGTACGCCTAGTTTCATGGCTTTGTCATTATCAATATCAAGTTTAATTTGCGGAGAACCAGCATTAAAGGTGGTGTAAATACGTTTTATTTCAGGGCGCTGCTGAGCTGCCGCTATAAAAGCCTGAGTTTGCTCGGCTAAATATTGTGGCGTGTTACCACCTTTATCCTGCAGCATTAAACTAAAACCGGCAGACGCGCCAAGACCTTGAATTGCCGGAGGACCAAATCCGAATACAGAAGCAGTCGTTATTTGAGTTGCAAATTTTTTGTTTATTCTGTCAACAAATTGTTTAGAGGTTTCTTCTCTTTCTTCCCAAGGTTTTAATGAAATGAAAACAAATGCACTATTAGGCTGGTAAGAATTCGTAAGCATACTAAACCCGTTTATGGTAGTATAGGACAGTATTGATTTTTCTTCTTTTAAAAAACTATCCACTTTTCTTGATACTTCATCAGTGCGTTGCAATGAAGATGCGGGCGGTAAAGACATATTGACCAATACATAACCTTGATCTTCTTCAGGAATGAATCCCAACGGAATTTTTTTGCCTAGTAATACAACCGCAGTTAGAATAACTGCCAGTAATACAACAATTCGCATTGATTTTTTGGCAAAAAAAGTGGCTCCTTTTATGTATCTGCCCGTTACTTTTTCGAAAATTCTATTAAATCCAGTAAAAAACTTAGCTAACCAGCCTGTTTGTTCTTCGATTGGTTTAGTTGGTTTCAACAGCATGGCACATAAAGCGGGACTTAAAGATAAGGCACTAAATGCAGAGAATGCTACAGAGACGGCAATGGTTATGGCAAACTGCTGATAAAAACGACCTGTAATTCCTGGAGTCATTGCAACAGGTACAAATACAGCAATCAAAATTAAGGCAATTGCAATTACAGGGCCAGATACTTCACGCATTGCTTGGATTGTTGCTTCTCGCGGACTTTTTCCTTTTTCGATATGATGAATTACGGCTTCTACAACAACAATGGCATCATCGACTACGATACCAATAGCTAATACTAATCCTAAAAGCGAAAGTGTATTTATAGAGAATCCTAATAATGGGAAAACGGCAATTGTGCCTATTAAAGAAACTGGAACCGTGATTAATGGAATTAATGTTGCACGCCAGTTTTGAAGGAAAATAAAAACGACCAAAATTACCAGTATAATCGCTTCAAAAAGGGTATGAACAATGTCATCAACTCCCGCTGTAATGGCAAGAGTAGTATCTAATGATTCTTGATATTCTATGTCTTTTGGGAATTTTTCAGACAAGTCTTTCATGGTGCTTTTGGCTAGTTTAGCCACTTCGAGAGCATTACTGCCCGGCATTTGATAAACTGCCATTACCGCACTTGGAGAGCTGTTACGACGAGCAGAAGAACTATAATTTTCAGTTCCTAATTCAATTCTTGAGATGTCACTTAGTAAAACCTGAGCACCATCTTTTTTACTTCGAACAACAATTTCTCCAAATTGTTTTTCAGTAACTAAACGATCCTGCAATGTAACACCATAAGTAAACTCGGTTCCGGGCGGTGCAGGCTCAGCTCCAAATTTTCCTCCCGGGCTAATCATGTTTTGAGCATTCAATGCATTTTTGACATCATCAACAGTAACGCCTAGTTTGCTCATTACATCTGCTTTTAGCCAAATACGCATTGAATAATCACTTCCTCCAAAGAGTGAAACTTCTCCAACACCCTTTATACGTGCCAATTGATCTACAATATTGATACTGGCATAATTATTTAAAAATTTAGCATCATATTTTGGATTGTTTGATGTTACTGTAAACAACATCATTGGGAATGAAAGTGACTTTTTTACCACAACACCTTGTTGTTTTACACTTGAAGGCATAAAAGGCGAAGATTGATTCTGCCTGTTTTGCGTAAGCATATTGGCATTGTCCAAATTGGTTCCTACATCAAAAGTTACCTCAATGGTACAAGCTCCATCAGAAGTATTGGTAGATTTCATGTATAACATATTTTCTACACCATTTACCTTTTGTTCAATTGGTGTAGCAACAGCTTGTTCAACATTCAATGCATTAGCTCCTGTAAAACTTGTAGTAATTTTTACAACAGGCGGATTGATGTCAGGGTATTGTGAAATAGGCGTTTTTTGTAGTGCCAGTAATCCAAGTATTACAATAATAATACTTATTACAATAGCAACAATTGGTCTGCGAACGAAAAATTCTCCCATAATACTGTGTTGTATAAATTATTTAGCTGCTCCAGCCCCAGTCTGACCTAATTCCCATTGCACTATTTTTGGTGTAATAACACTTCCATTTTTTAATAATGAAGTGCCTCCCATGGCAATCTTATCTCCAGGTTTTAAACCATCTTCAATAACATAACCATCTTTTACTGATGGACCCGGTTTTACAATCTGCATATTGACTTTATTGTCTTTTCCAAGAACATACACTTGATAAATCCCTTGTACTTCTATTACTGCTCGCTGCGGAATCACGATTGCATTTTTGCGAACATCTGTAAGTAAACCAATTTTTACATATTGTCCCGGACGCAGTAATTTATCAGGGTTTGCAAATGAAGCTTCAAATGTTATGGCACCAGTAGAAGGATCAATTTGTCTGTCGGCAAAACTAACTCGACCTGTTTCAGGGTACGTTGATCCGTCTGATAATTTTAGAGAAACTACTGCGCCAGATCCTTTTAAGGGAGAATCGGGTTTACTAAATTCTCTAAAAAGACGCAGAAATTCCTGTTCGCTCATTGTAAATCGGACTCTAACATCACCTAGATCAGAAATTGTATTTAAAACAGATGCCGCACCAGGTCTCACATAATCGCCCACTCTTACTTTAGATATTCCAATTAAACCTGAAATTGGAGCTAGAATTTGGCAGTAACCCAATTCAATTTTTGAATTTTCTAAAGAAGCTTGTGATGCTTTAATTTGAGCTTGAGAAGCACTATTGGCAGATTTTGCCGAAATTAATTCTCTCTGACTAACAGCATTTATTTTAGCTAAAGGAGCAATCATATCTAAGTCGGCCTTGGTTTTTGCCAAACGTGCTTGCGATTCTGCCAATGTTCCTTCGGCTTCGGCAACTTTTGCTTTATATGGTAACGGATCAATGCTGTACAATAACTGACCTTTGGTTACAAAACCTCCTTCTTTAAAATTTAAGCTTGTAATAATGCCATCGACTCGCGGATTTATTTGAATATCTGATTGCCCGTAAGTTTGTCCAGTGTATTCAGATTCAACTTTTACATCCTGATTCAAAACTGTAAGGATTGAGATTTCTAATGGTTTTGGCGCTGGCGGAGTTTCTTTTTTGCAGGCTGAAAGAAAGAAAAGGGGTAGAATTGCCGAGAGGTAAATTTTGTTCATTTTTAATTTATATTAAGATGCATTAATATTCAACTAACTAAAAACCAATTAAGTCCATAGCTAAGTTAACATTTTTTTAATAAAAAAATGAAAAAAGTATATTTCATTTTATCTCACTTTGTAAAGACTGTATTTATTTGATAATCAGTAATTACGGTGGTTTTGATGAATGGTAAAGATAAAATGTACGAATTGAACCAATTCTTTAATCAAAAAAAACAGATAAAATGTTAATAGAATTTTTAATCTGAAAATAAACCTTATTTTTGCAGCAGATTTTAAAAATCACATATATTCTTAACTTAAAACTGTTTATAGCATGCAACTGTACAACACTTTGAGCGCAGAAGAAAGAGCCATCATGATCGATGATGCAGGTAAACAACGTCTTACGTTGTCTTTCTATGCGTATGCAAAAATTGAAGATCCCAAAAAATTTCGCGATGATTTATTTCTAGCCTGGAACGCACTCGATGCTTTAGGTCGAATTTATGTTGCTAATGAAGGAATTAATGCTCAAATGAGTATTCCTGAAGAAAATTTGGAAGCTTTTAGAGCAACTCTTGAAGTTTATGATTTCATGAAAGGCATTCGTTTAAATGAAGCTGTAGAACATGATGACCATTCCTTTTTAAAATTAACCATTAAAGTTCGTCATAAAATCGTTGCCGACGGTTTAAATGATGATACTTTTGATGTTACCAATATAGGCGTTCACTTGAAAGCCAAAGAATTCAACGAGATTTTAGATGATCCAAACACAATTGTTGTTGATTTTAGAAATCACTACGAAAGTGAAGTAGGACATTTTAAAAACGCCATTACTCCAGACGTTGAAACTTTTAGAGAAAGTCTGCCAATAATCAACGATCAACTTCAGAACCATAAAGAAGATAAAAATCTGGTAATGTATTGTACCGGAGGAATTCGTTGCGAAAAAGCAAGTGCTTATTTTAAACACCAAGGTTTTAAAAATGTATTTCAATTAGAAGGCGGAATTATCAATTATGCTAAACAAATTGAAGCTGAAGGTTTAGAAAGCAAATTCATTGGAAAAAACTTTGTATTTGATAATCGTCTTGGAGAAAGAATTACAGATGATATTATCTCACAATGCCACCAATGCGGAAAACCTTGCGATAATCACACAAACTGCGAAAATGACGGCTGTCATTTATTGTTTATTCAATGTGACGATTGTAAAGCCGCAATGGAAAACTGTTGTTCTACAGAATGTTTAGAGATTATTCATATGCCTTTAGTAGACCAAGTTCGTTTAAGAACTGGAAAACAAGTTGGAAACAAAGTGTTTAGAAAAGGAAAATCAGAAAATCTAAAATTCAAACATTCAGGTGAACTGCCAAACTCAGCTTTGGGTGCCGCAGAAAAACCAGTTGATATTCGCCAGAAAGTAAAAGTAAAAAAAGTACTTCTTGGAAAAGCAGAACATTATTATGTTAAAGCACAAGTAGGACAATTTACTATTGAAAACCAAGAGTTAAACAGCGGAGATAAAATCTTAATTTCGGGGCCAACAACAGGTAATCAGGAAATGATTTTAGAAAAGCTGATTGTTGATGGGGCAGAAACTGCAACAGCTAAAATTGGTGATAAAGTTACTTTTGAAGTTCCTTTTAGAATTAGATTGTCAGATAAATTGTATAAAATTGTAAATTAGCATAAATTTTTATGCTAATTTATTTATGTCGCAATCGTTTACCAAATTATGGGTTCATGTCATTTGGGCAACCAAAAATCGTCAGGAATTAATTGATTATTCAATTGAGAAACAACTGTACGATTTCATTTGGCTAGAGTTAACTGAACTTGGATGCCCAGTTAGAATCATTAACGGAATGCCAGATCATATACATGTTTTATTTTTACAAAATCCACAAAAAACAATCTCAGACATTGTAAAGCAAATAAAAGGAAGTTCTTCTCATTTTATAAATAGAGGAGAATTTATCCTTGAAAAATTTGCTTGGCAGACTGGCTTTGCAGCCTTTTCTGTAAGTGAATCACAGTTAGATGTTGTTTACAATTACATTAAAAATCAAAAGCAACATCATCTTAAGAAAAATGGGAAAGATGAATTTGATGAGTTTGTAAAACTGCATGGACTGGGGGAATAAATGATTGCTTGGCTTAATTAGCGATGCGTTTCCCGTGGTTTCAACCACGGGCCGAATTTCCTCAACGATTATGCATTTTGTAGGATTGAATCTAATGCGTTCCCGTGGTTAAAACCACAGGCTATATTTGAAAAAACATGCGCAAAGAAAAACATAACTTGCGGTTTCAACCTCATGGACTCAATGAATTTCCTCAACGATCATGCATTTTGTAGGATCGAATCTGATGCGTTCCCCGTGGTTTCAACCACGGGCTATATTGACAAACAATACGTAAAGAAAAACATAGCCTGCGGTTTCAACCGCATGGACACAACGAATTTCCTCAACGATTATCCATTTTGTAGGATTGAATCCGATACGTTTCCCGTGGTTAAAACCACGGGCTATATTTGAAAAAACATGCGCAAAGAAAAACATAACTTGCGGTTTCAACCGCATGGACTCAATGAATTTCCTCAACGATCATGCATTTTGTAGGATTGAATCCGATGCGTTCTCGTGGTTAAAACCACGGGCTATATTGACAAACAATACGTAAAGAAAACATAGCCTGCGGTTTCAACCGCAGGAACACAACGGATATCGACAACGATTATTAATATTTCTACGAATAATTTTTAAAATATAGACTATGATATAAATCATAGGAATCTAATCTATACCCGCATTATTTTTGTCATTTGAATAATAAATCAAAATGACACTTACCAACAAAATTGAACTCATGGCTCCCGCAGGGAACTTTGAGTCGCTTCAGGCTGCTTTAGATAATGGTTGTGATTCCGTATATTTTGGAGTTGAACAGCTGAATATGCGCGCACGTTCGACGGTGAACTTTACAATTGAAGATTTAAAAGAAATTGCGAAGCGTTGTGAAGCCCAAAATGTTAGAAGCTATCTTACATTAAACACGATTATTTACGATCACGATTTATCTGTCGTAAAAACATTATTGAACAAGGCGAAGGAAGCTAATATAACGGCGGTAATTGCTTCTGATCAGGCCGTAATTGCCATGGCAAGATCAATTGGAATGGAAGTTCATATTTCAACTCAGTTGAATGTAACGAATATCGAAACCATAAAATTCTACAGCTTATTTGCAGATACAATGGTTTTGAGTCGAGAATTAAGCTTGCGTCAAGTAAAGAATATTACGGCTCAAATTGAAAAAGAACAGATAAAAGGTCCAAATGGAAATTTAGTTGAAATCGAAATTTTTGGCCACGGAGCTTTGTGTATGGCAGTTTCAGGGAAATGTTATTTGAGTTTACACTCTCATAATTCATCTGCGAATCGTGGCGCCTGCAAACAAAACTGCCGAAAAAAATATACTGTTATCGATCAGGAAACTGGTTTTGAAATCGAACTTGATAATGAATACATGATGTCGCCAAAAGATTTATGTACGCTGGATTTCTTAGATCAAGTTATAGATTCTGGAATTCAGGTTTTAAAAATTGAAGGGCGTGGTCGTGCGCCCGAATATGTAGCAACAGTTATTAAAACTTATCGTGAAGCTATTGATGCTTATTATGATGGAACTTTCTCCAAAGAAAAAGTAACAGTTTGGATGCAGGCTTTAGAAACTGTCTACAATCGTGGTTTCTGGTCAGGATATTATTTGGGACAAGAATTAGGAGAATGGAGTGCTATTCCAGGATCTGCAGCAACACAGAAAAAGGTTTATGTTGGAAGAGGAACACATTATTTTCCAAAAGCCAATGTAGGACAATTCAAAATAGAAGCTTACGATATAAAAATTGGGGATAAAATTCTCGTAACCGGACCAAGCACCGGCGCTCAGGAAATGATTATTGATGAGATGTTTGTAAATGATCTCGCAGCAGAAAAAGCTACAAAAGGAGACGATTGTACTTTTAAACTTCCATTTAGAATCAGAATGTCGGACAAATTATATAAAATTGTTGAAGCGTAATGGTTATCGTAACTTTACAAAGAGATAAATGTATTGGATGTAATTACTGCGTCGAAATGGATCCAGTGCATTTTCAAATGTCAAAAAAGGATGGGAAATCAGTTTTGATTCATTCAGTGAATGCAAAAGGCTTTTTTACATTAAAATCTCCAAATCATAGTATTGTTGAAAGCTGCGAATTAGCAGCAAAAGCTTGTCCGGTGAAAATTATTACGGTTAAAGAGACATAGATATATTCAGCCTAAAAAAAGCTTAAAAAAACCTATTTTGTGTTAAACAGAACAGGTTTTTTTATTTTACACGTCTTATAATTCAAACGATAAAAAGCAAAATAAAAAAAATACTATCTTTACCGATCAAACGTTTATGAACTTAAGTTGCTTTTATGCAACACTACATATATAATTATGGCATGTACAAGTTGTTCAACCTCTGATGGCGGCGCACCAAAGGGTTGTAAAAATAATGGGACTTGCGGCACCGACAGCTGCAATAAATTGACGGTTTTTGATTGGCTTTCGAACATGAGCCCGTCTAATGGAGAGGTGGTTTTTGATTGTGTTGAGGTTCGTTTTAAGAACGGACGTAAAGAGTTTTTTAGAAATTCAGAAAAATTAACGTTAAGCATAGGTGATATTGTAGCAACTGTTGCATCACCAGGACATGATATAGGAATTGTTACTTTGACAGGAGAATTGGTAAAAATTCAAATGAAGAAAAAAGGAGTAAATCCAGATAGTAACGAAGTTCCAAAGATTTATAGAAAAGCATCTCAAAAAGATATTGATATTTGGTCTGTAGCACGTGATCGTGAAGAACCAATGAAAGTTCGTGCACGTGAATTGGCAATTCAGCATAAGCTGGAAATGAAGATTTCAGATATTGAATTTCAAGGTGATGGATCAAAAGCTACTTTTTATTACACCGCAAATGACAGAGTCGATTTTAGACTTTTGATTAAAGATTTTGCAAAAGAATTTAGTACAAGAGTTGAGATGAAACAAGTTGGTTTCCGTCAGGAAGCTGCTCGTTTGGGTGGAATTGGATCTTGCGGAAGAGAACTTTGCTGTTCAACTTGGTTAACAGATTTTAGAAGTGTCAACACATCGGCAGCACGTTACCAGCAGCTTTCATTGAATCCACAGAAATTAGCAGGACAATGCGGTAAATTAAAATGCTGTCTAAACTACGAGTTAGATACTTACATGGACGCATTGAAAGATTTTCCAGATTACGACACTAAATTAGTGACAGAAAAAGGAGATGCAATCTGTCAGAAACAAGATATTTTTAAAGGATTAATGTGGTTTGCTTATACCAATAATTTTGCAAATTGGCATGTTTTAAAAATTGATCAGGTAAAAGAAATTATAGCTGAGAATAAACAAAAAAACAAAGTTTCTTCATTAGAAGATTTTGCAATTGAAGTGACTTCAGAGCCTGAAAAAGACTTTAATAACGCAATGGGTCAAGAAAGTTTAACTCGTTTTGACCAGCCGAAAAGAAAGAAAAAACCAAATCGTAAGCGTAAGCCAAATGCTGAAAATGCGATTGTTGCTGCTCCTGAAAAAACACAGCAAGCTAATAATAAACCTGGTGGAGGAAATTCGAATAAACCAAATAAAGGGAATAATCCGAATAAGCCAAATCACCAGAATAAGCCGCAAAATACGAATAAAGGAAATAACTCGAATAAGCCAAATTCAAATGAAAATAAAACGGCTGAACCTAGAAAACCTATAATTATTACAAAAAATGAGAATAAAAAATAGCGGAATTCTTTTTTTGGCAGCGATACTCCTTTTTTCGTGCGATAAAAAAAGAGTGTTCGATGAGTATAAATCTGTTGGAAGTGCTTGGCACAAAGACAGTATTGTAACTTTTGATCTGCCAGTTTTAGATTCTACCAAAAAATACAATTTGTTTGTAAATTTGAGAGACAACAACAATTATCCGTTTAATAATCTGTTCTTAATTGTAGCTTTAGAAACACCAAGCGGTTTTACAAAAGTGGATACTTTAGAATATCAAATGGCAAATCCTGACGGAACTCTTTTAGGAAACGGTTTTAGCGATATTAAA
This sequence comes from Flavobacterium sp. FlaQc-30, assembly GCF_044005885.1. NCBI lineage: Bacteria > Pseudomonadati > Bacteroidota > Flavobacteriia > Flavobacteriales > Flavobacteriaceae > Flavobacterium > Flavobacterium sp. FlaQc-30. The sequence goes on from NZ_JBIPCO010000001.1 coordinate 804,928, forward strand.
GAAAGTAAACTTTTTTACAAAGAAGATGTAAAGTTTAAAGGAACCTACAAAGTTCATATTAAACAAGCGGTTAGAGAATCAGGAAAAATACCTGGAGTTGAAGCTTTAGATGGTATTACAGATGTAGGTTTTAGAATAGAACAAAAAGATTAGAAAATAGTTATGGCTGCTAAGAAAAACAATCAAACAAATAGCGTTAAGGATATTAATTATTATAAAAAGAAGTTCTGGAGAGTTTTTGCTTATTCCTTATTAGGTATTCTGGCTTTCTTTTTATTTGCTTCTTGGGGACTTTTTGGCTCGATGCCTTCATTTGAAGATTTGGAAAATCCAGATTCTAATTTGGCAACCGAGATTATTTCTTCTGATGGAGTTGTAATTGGTAAGTATTTTAAAACCAATAGATCTCAGCTTAAATATTCGGATTTACCAAAAAGTTTAGTTGAAGCCTTGGTTGCAACTGAAGATGCTCGTTTTTACGAACATTCAGGAATCGACGGACGTGGAACTTTAAGAGCGGTATTTAGTTTAGGAACAAATGGAGGAGCAAGTACATTAACACAACAGCTTGCAAAACAATTATTTCATGGAGAAGGTTCTAAATTTCTCCCTTTTAGAATTGTACAAAAAATAAAAGAATGGATTATTGCCATTCGTCTGGAACGTCAATACACCAAAAACGAAATTTTGGCAATGTATTGCAACGTTTACGATTTCGGAAATTATTCAGTAGGAGTTAGTTCTGCTGCTCAAACCTATTTCTCAAAAGATCCAAAAGATTTAACCATGGACGAATCGGCTATTTTAGTCGGAATGTTCAAAAACTCGGGATTATACAATCCAGTTCGTAATCCAGAAGGAGTAAAAAACCGTCGTAACGTAGTGCTTTCTCAAATGGAAAAAGCAAAAATGATTACTGAAGCTGAAAAGTTGAGGTTGCAGGCCTTGCCAATTGCGTTAAAATTCAAACTAGAAAGCCACCGTGAAGGAACAGCTACTTATTTTAGAGAATACCTTCGTGATTACATGAAAAAATGGGTTGCCGAAAATAAAAAACCAGATGGTTCAGATTATGATATTTATAAAGACGGTTTAAAAATCTATACTACCATCGATTCGAGAATGCAGGCACATGCCGAAGAAGCAGTTTCTGAGCACATGAAAAATCTGCAGCAGCAATTTTTTATTGAAATGAAAACCAATAAAAATGCGCCTTTCGTAAACATTACGCAAGCAGAGACTGATCGTATTATGATGCAGGCAATGAAAAACTCTGTTCGCTGGGCTCAGATGAAAGACATGGATAAAAGCGAAGATGATATTATTGCTTCATTCAAAGTAAAAACAAAAATGCGCATCTTTACTTGGAAAGGAGAACGTGATACTGTAATGACGCCATTAGATTCTATTCGTTATTTCAAGCATTTTTTACAATCAGGTATGATGGCTATGGAGCCGCAAACTGGAAATATTAAAGCATGGGTTGGGGGAATTAATTATAAATATTTCCAATACGATCACGTTGGGCAAGGAGCAAGACAAGTTGGTTCTACTTTTAAACCATTTGTTTACGCAACTGCTATTGAACAATTAAATATGTCTCCTTGTGATTCAATTCTAGATGGACCATTTATGATTCATAAAGGACGTCATAATGTTACAGCAGATTGGGAACCGAGAAACTCTGACAACAGATACCGCGGAATGGTTACTTTAAAGCAAGGTTTGGCTAATTCGATTAATACGATTTCAGCAAAATTAATTGACAGAACTGGCCCAGAAGCAGTTGTTGAATTAACACATAAATTAGGGGTAAAAACCGAAATTCCTGCACAGCCGTCTATTGCTCTTGGAGCTGTTGATATTACGGTTGAAGATATGGTGGCTGCTTACAGTACATTTGCCAATCAAGGAGTTTATGTAAAACCGCAATTTTTAAGCCGTATCGAAAATAAAAGCGGCGAGGTTATTTACGAACCAATTCCAGAATCTCATGACGTTTTAAATAAAGATATTGCTTTTGCCGTAATCAAATTGTTAGAAGGGGTTACAGAAACTGGTTCTGGTGCTCGTTTGCGTACGCAAGGCGGTGGAAGTGGTGATAATAGATGGACAGGATATCCGTATATGTTCAAAAATCCAATTGCAGGTAAAACCGGAACAACACAAAATCAGTCAGATGGATGGTTTATGGGAATGGTTCCGAATTTAGTAACTGGAGTTTGGGTAGGTTGCGAAGATCGTTCGGCTCGTTTTAAAAGTTTAACTTACGGACAAGGAGCTACAGCAGCATTACCAATTTGGGGGTATTTCATGAAACTTTGTTATGCTGATCCAGGACTTCAAATTTCTAAATCAGAATTTGAACGTCCAGCAAATCTTTCTATAAAAGTAGATTGTTATAGCAGACCTGCTGTTGTAAAAGACACAACACAAACAGAACAAAATACAGACGAATTCGAGTTGTAATTTAGTCTCTTTTTTAAATATAAAATATCCTTTTGCGGCTTTCAGATTTGAAAAACGCAAAAGGATATTTTTTTTGGATTGGTTGATTTTATTTTTTTACGAAATCGATATAAATTAATCTAAAAATCTTATTTTTATCAAAAATATACGATAATAAAGACCCTTTGTTATGATAACAAAAAAAGTAAATAATGTTCAGGAAGCAATTGATGGAATAAAAACGGGAATGACAATTATGTTTGGCGGTTTTGGTCTGTGCGGTATTCCTGAAAATACTATTGCGGCTTTAGTAGAAACTACAATTTCAGATTTAACTTGTATTTCGAACAATGCCGGAGTCGATGATTTTGGTTTAGGATTGCTTTTGCAGAAAAAACAAATCAAAAAAATGATCTCCTCTTATGTGGGAGAAAATGCCGAGTTCGAGCGTCAGATGCTTTCAGGGGAATTGGAAGTAGAGTTAACGCCGCAAGGAACTTTGGCAGAACGCTGTCGTGCAGCACAAGCCGGAATTCCAGCTTTCTTTACACCTGCTGGTTACGGAACTGAAGTTGCCGAAGGAAAAGAAGTTCGCGAATTCAACGGTAAAATGCACATTATGGAACAAGCTTTTAAAGCCGATTTTGCTATTGTAAAAGCATGGAAAGGTGACGAAGCTGGAAATTTGATTTTTAAAGGAACTGCCAGAAACTTCAATGCTTGTATGGCCGGTGCAGGGAAAATTACAATTGCAGAGGTTGAAGAATTGGTTCCAGTTGGGACTTTAGATCCAAATCAAATTCATATTCCCGGAATTATGGTACAGCGTATCTTTCAAGGAGAAAAATTTGAAAAAAGAATCGAGCAACGAACAGTGAGAACTAAAAATTAGATAATGAGAAAATTTGATAATTAAGCAGATTGCGTAAAAATTTTCTAATTATCAAATTTTCTAATTAACACATTCAAGACATGTTAACAAAAGAAGATATAGCAAAACGAATTGCAAAAGAAGTAAAAGACAGATATTTTGTAAACCTTGGAATCGGGATCCCGACTTTGGTTGCAAATTATGTCAGAGAAGATATTGCAGTTGAATTTCAAAGCGAAAACGGAGTTCTTGGTATGGGACCTTTTCCTTTCGCTGGTGAAGAAGATGCAGATATTATCAATGCAGGAAAACAAACCATAACCACACTTCCGGGTGCAAGTTTTTTCGACTCGGCGTTTAGTTTCGGAATGATTCGCAGTCAAAAAGTAGATTTAACCATTCTAGGAGCAATGGAAGTTTCTGAAAACGGAGATATCGCAAACTGGAAAATTCCGGGTAAAATGGTAAAAGGAATGGGAGGTGCGATGGATTTAGTGGCTTCCGCCGAAAACATCATCGTTGCTATGATGCATGTGAATAAAGCAGGCGAATCTAAAATCTTAAAAAAATGTACTTTGCCATTAACAGGTGTAGGATGCGTTAAAAAGGTTGTAACTGAGCTTGCGGTTCTCGAAGTAACAGAAAAAGGTTTTAAGCTCTTAGAACGAGCGCCAGGTGTTTCTGTTGAGCATATCATTGCTTCAACTGAAGCCGATTTGATTATTGAGGGAGAAATTCCAGAAATGGCAATTTAGATTTTAACCGCAATGTACACAAAGAAAGTATATGAAATGTTTTAGTTTCGCAAAGACACAGAAGCTCAAAGTTTTTAAAAATAAAAAAACCGCTCAAAATGAGCGGTTTTTTTATTTTTAAAAACTTTGTCCCTTTGCCACTTTGAGCCTTTGGAACTTAATCTAAATTGAAAGAAGCTCCTAAACTAAAAGTCGTTTGATTATTTAAGTGATCAAAAACACCATCATTACTTCCGTATTTTTGCAATTGGAAATCCAATTTCAGTAAAAACTCCAAAACCATCTGTAAAGAAATAACGTCCGCCAATGTGACCTCCAAAATTATGTAATCCTAAACTTAAACCTGGGTAAATATCTAATTGTTCTACACCAATAACACTGCTTAAATTAGCATTAATTCTTGCTTTAGCGTCAAAACGATCTTGAAAATCTGGTTTGTAATCGTTGTAAGGAGTTGGATTGTTATGATAGAAACCAGTAAAATTATCTACACCAAGTAAATAATTAGCAACAAAACCAAAAGAGAAATTTTCTCCTAAACCAAAATCTACAGACCCTTGAATTCCAGAACCTCCATCTTGTATATTAGCACCAACGTTTACTTTTATATCTCCTTTTCCTTTAAAAGCCTGCTGCGCCTGAGTAAACCCAAATGTTACTAAAAACAAAAATGTAATAACCTTTTTCATAAAACTTAAATATTAATTATTGAGTGCAAATTTAGTTTTTTAGGTGCTAATTCCTACCTTTTTCATCGGAATATAATTCGTTCAGCGGATCACTCTGCCAGAATTCTTTAGTATCAATATCCATAATTGTCAACGGACCTTTAAAAGCGGCACCAGTGTCAACATTCCATACACAAGCCTTTTGTACAGGTATAGTCTGTCCAATTCTGGTAACAGGCGTATGCCCAATATAGATTTCTTTATAAACTGTAAAACGCTTCGGATAGTACAAATCATCTGGTTTTAAGTTTGGATCTAATGAAAGTGCAGTTTCCCATAGTGTTCTATCCCAATAAAATAGTTTTGGAAAGTATTCCCAAACAACACCATTTAAATTAGTAAAACCAGCATGTACAAATAGACGATTTTGATCATCTAAATAATAATCCTTAAGTGCTTCTAAAAAAGTAATATGTGTTTTCTTTTTTTCTTCAGATACTTTAGCATAGCCTTCAACAGTTGCTCTTCCGCCATGTTTATACCACATTTCTTCATCAAGGTCATCATGTCTGTTTTCAAGCCATTCTAAAGCCAATTGATCGTGATTTCCTCTAATGCAGATGCAGTTTTGCTTACTTTTTAGATCAATCAAATAATCAATTACTTCTGCTGACTGACTCCAGCCGTCAACATAATCACCTAAAAATATAAGAGTATCTTTTGTAGTAACTTGAGCTTTTTTCATCACTTGCTCAAGTGCGAGTAATCCTCCGTGTATGTCGCCTATAACAAATGTTCGCATTTTAAAAAATTTCGGGTATTAACTACAAAAATAATTAAAATGATTTGTTTGGAATCATTTAGTTGTTAATCTTTAAAAATTGATACTATTTATAACAGCAGAAGCTCTCTAGTTATAGGTTTCCTGTTTAAATTTGCATTATGTCAGACTTGCCAACATATCGAAAAATTATTCATATTGATATGGATGCTTTTTATGCTTCTGTTGAGCAGATGGACAATCCGATGCTGAGAGGAAAACCTGTGGCAGTTGGAGGCTCAGAGAATAGAGGAGTCGTTTCTGCAGCAAGTTACGAAGCTCGAAAGTTTGGAGTTAGAAGTGCTATAAGCGGAGTTTTGGCCAAAAAATACTGTCCAGATATTATTTTTGTTCCTCTGAGATTTGATCGATATAGAGAAATCTCTAGTAAAATTCATAAGATCTTTCATGACTATACAGATTTAGTTGAACCGCTTTCGCTGGATGAGGCTTATCTCGACGTTACTCAAAATAAAAAAGGAAATCCCAGTGCAAGTTTATTGGCGCAAGAAATTAGACTTAGGATTTTAAATGAAGTTGGTCTAACCGCTTCGGCTGGAATTTCAGTTAATAAGTTTGTGGCTAAAATTGCCAGTGATGTCAACAAACCAAACGGACAAAAAACGGTAAATCCAGATGAAATTTTAAGTTTTTTGGAAGAACTGCCTATTCGAAAGTTTTATGGTGTTGGAAAAGTCACAACAGAAAAAATGTATCAATTGGGCATTTTTACAGGATTAGATTTAAAAAACAAATCGCTGGAGTTCCTTGAAAAACATTTTGGCAAGTCAGGAACTTTTTACTACCATGTTGTTCGAGGCGTTCATAACAGCGAGGTAAAAGCATCTCGTACAACTAAGTCCGTCGCAGCCGAACATACTTTTGATGTTAACTTGTCTTCTGAAATTTTTATGCTGGAGCAGCTTGAAAAAATTGCCGCTTCACTAGAAAGGCGGTTGAAAAAGCATACTATTTCAGGAAAAACAGTTACACTTAAAATAAAATACAGCGATTTTACACAGCAAACTAGAAGTAAAACACTGCCTTATTTTATTTCGGATAAAAGTTTAATTATCGAAATTGTTGAAGAATTACTATATCAGGAGAAAATGAAAGATTCAGTTCGATTGTTGGGAATTTCTTTAAGTAATCTAAATACCGAAGAGAAAAAAGCTGTTGTTGTGCAGCTAAAGTTTTCATTTTAAGTGTATTATTAAATAATTAAACTTATGAATATTTTTGTTTTTGTGATGAATTTTCTTCTTATATTTGAGTTGAAAATTTAGATAAAATCAAATATCTGAGCATGAAAACAAACTTATCTGAGGAGACTTCGGATCGTAATTCAGTTCCTATTTTGGCGTGGGATTTTCATTGTGAGTATTTTAGAGAGCTCAAAGCATTTCTTGCAGACTTAAAAAGAATGAATAAAATCTCCAATCAGTTCGTTTGGAATCAGGAAAACTTTGATATCGAAGAGCGTATTACAAAGGAAGTTGTTTTGGTTACTGATTTGAATTTGAAAATCATTTTCGCTTCAAATGGAATTAAAAAAATGACTGGTTATACAGAAGATGAAGTTTTAGGAAAAACACCAAAAATGTTTCAAGGGCCTGCCACATCAAAAGTGGTTTTAAATGAAATAAGACAAGCGATACAACAGCAAGTTCCATTCAATAAAACCCTTAAAAACTATAAAAAAGACGGAAAAGTTTACAAATGCAACATTGATGCAATACCTGTTTATAATTTAAAAGGTAAAGTTTCTCATTTTATAGCTTTCGAAAAAGAAGATAAAAGTGCTTAGTTTTAGGTTCAAAGGCTCAAAGTGACAAAGGCTCAGAGTCACTAAAGAAAATCATAAAAGGGTAGACCTTTAAGTTATAGTAAAAAAGAAACCGCCATTTGGCGGTTTCTTTTTTTAAAATCTAAGTACCTCAGAACCTTAGTTCCTCAGCATCTAGAAAAAACTATAAATTTTCAAAGAAGTCATTTCCTTTATCGTCAGTGATAATAAAAGCTGGGAAATCTTTAACGGTGATTTTTCTAACCGCTTCCATTCCTAATTCTTCAAAATCAACAACTTCAACTTTTAGAATATTATCTTGAGCCAAAATTGCTGCGGGCCCGCCAATAGAACCTAAATAGAATCCGCCGTATTTATGACAAGCATCAGTAACCTGTTTAGTTCGGTTTCCTTTTGCAAGCATAATCATACTTCCGCCATGTTTTTGAAATTCATCAACATAAACATCCATTCGACCAGCCGTAGTTGGACCAAAACTTCCTGAAGGCATTCCTTCTGGCGTTTTTGCTGGTCCAGCATAGTAAACAGGGTGGTTTTTAAAATAGTCCGGCATTGGTTTTCCTTCTTCAAGCATCTCTTTAATTTTAGCATGTGCAATATCACGTGCTACAATTACAGTTCCGTTTAACTTTAAACGCGTTTTGATAGGATATTGAGATAGTTTTGCCAGCATATCTGCCATTGGCTGATTTAAGTCAATTTCAACCGGAGCTTCTAAATGCGGAGCTGTTTCTGGTAAAAATTGTTTTGGGTTCACTTCTAATTGCTCAACAAAAATTCCGTCTTTCGTAATTTTTCCTTTGATATTTCTATCTGCAGAACAAGAAACTCCTAATCCAACTGGGCAAGAAGCAGCGTGACGAGGTAAACGAATTACACGAACATCATGTGTAAAATATTTTCCTCCAAACTGGGCGCCAATTGCACTTTCCTGGCAAATTTGCTGTACACGTTCTTCCCATTCATGATCACGAAATGCCTGACCAGCCATGTTTCCTGAAGTTGGTAAATGGTCATAATAGCCTGCTGAAGCTTTTTTTACAGCACTTAAATTCGCTTCAGCAGAAGTTCCTCCAATAACCAAAGCTAAATGGTATGGCGGACATGCTGAAGTTCCTAAATCTTTAATCTTAGTACGGATAAAAGCATCTAAAGATTTATCGTTTAATAAAGACTTAGTTTGTTGGTATAAATATGTTTTATTTGCAGAACCACCTCCTTTTGCCATAAATAAGAATTCATAAGAAGCTCCTTTTTTAGCATAAATATCAATTTGAGCTGGAAGATTTGAACCTGAATTCTTTTCTTCAAACATCGAAATTGGAACGATCTGCGAATAACGTAAGTTACGTTTTTGATAGGTATTAAAAATTCCTTTGCTTAACCATTCTGCATCATCAACACCAGTAAAAATGCTTTCACCTTTTTTTGCCATTACAATTGCAGTTCCGGTATCTTGGCAGCTTGGTAATTGTCCTTCGGCAGCAACAGAAGCATTTTGAAGCAAATTGTAAGCCACAAAACGATCATTATCTGTAGCTTCAGGATCGTCAAGAATTTTTCTTAATTTCTGTAAATGCGTCGTTCTAAGCATAAACGAAACATCTGTTAAAGCTTCTTCAGCCAATAACTCTAAACCTTTTGGGTCAACGGTAAGAACTTCGCGTTCACCAAATTGTTCCACTTTTACAAAATCAGAAGTGATTTTGCGGTATTGCGTATCATCCTTTAAAATAGGATAAGGATCTTGGTATATAAAATCAATCATTGCTTTGTTTTTTACAAAGTTAGAAATTATTTACCTAAGAAAGAATTTGAATAAGACTTGTTTTTGAGTGTTTATTCTCGTTTGTGAAATTCGTCAAACGATACTTTTTTCTCGAAATAAACCTTGTCTTTGGCAGAAACTAACTGCTTTTTCCAATGATTGCCGTTTAAGCGAAAAGCAATAGAGTCAGAATGTGAAACAGTTCCCATATCTTCATTATCATCTTCGGGGAAATAGGTCACGGTTTTACAATAAAAAGATTCAGGATTAGATTTTGCATTAGGATTGTCAAACTCAACCCAGCTTCCCCAACCTCCATCGAGCATAGAATCCCATTCATGAACCAGTTGTAAGTCACTGTTTTTTAAATAAAACAAATAATTATTTTGGCTATAACCGCAGGCAGGATATCCAAAAGTAATTTGAACAAAAGGAGAATTTTTGGAAGCCGTCGAATTTAATCCATATGTTGCTCCCCATTCAGATCCTTTATCAACGCCTTTAATTGAAATTTGTGAATCGGTAACTTTAGTTTTATTTACATAGAAATCAAGACGATATTTTGCAGTTACAATGCTGTCTTTATCTGCTGTTTGATTTAATAGATGAGCTAAAATAAAATTGGTTTTTGAGGTTTCTTCTCCTTCAGCAATTGAAATTGTATCTGTTTTTAAAAAATGTTCTTTTACGACAGTTGTTTCTGTTTTAGATTCTGCAGTTGTACTTGTAAGTTGCGTTTCAGGTTTTGGTTTTTGGCAGCTTATTAAAAGCAATAAAAATAAAAGAGCTTGTGGTTTCATTATTTTTTTAATTATTATTATCAATGTTCCTTTTCAGTAAAGTTATAGTTTCAACATATTAAACCCATTCTATTCATATTCATAGAGCTGGACTTCAGTCCAGTTTACAACGATTTTAAAATCAAATTATATTAAGTTTTGGAAAACATGTTTTTGTTCAAATTTGACGTTGAATTTTTCTAAGAAAGAAAAGTATTCATCTTTAAAATTTTGTTTTTTATGATGTTCTTCTTGATTTTTAATGTATTTATAAACAGCATCAATATGAGACTGACTATAGGAAAAAGCGCCGTAGCCTTCCTGCCATTCAAATCTAGAAGTTGTTAATTGATTATCATTAATATATTTTGAAGATTTTCCTTTTACAATTCTCATTAATTCAGAGATAGAAACTGTTGGTTTTAAGCCGAAGAAACAATGAACATGATCTTCTGTTCCATTTACAATTATTGTTTTACATCCAGTTTCATTAATTAGATTACCAATAACACCTAATATTTTTGATTTACATTCAACGGTAATAAGCGCTTCTCTATATTTAACTGCAAAAACTGCCTGAATATAAACTTGATGAAAGGTATTTGACATATTTCTGTATTAATTTGTAATGATTTTTATCATCACAATAATACAAAATACCTTACAAATTTATTGATTCAATCTCAAATTTATTTTAAACTGGACTGAAGTCCAGCTCTACAAAATAAATCATTCCTTCGGAATTTAAAAAATAATATTGTAGGGCGGGACTTCAGTCCAGTTTATACAGAATAAATTGGTTCTTCAAAATCAAGAAAAGTGCATAAGCACGAACAATATTGTAGGGCTGGACTTCAGTCTGTTTTATACAGAATAAATTGGTTTTTCAAAACCGCGAAAAGTGCATGAGCACAAACAATATTGTAGGGCTGGACTTCAGTCCAGTTTATACAAGATGTAGGATCAATTAGTTAAAAAAACCATGTAGCCACAAAAATCGCCGTAATCACACAAATTAAATCAACCAAAAGCATTGTTCCCAAAGCGTAGCGTGTGTTTTTGATATTTACAGATCCAAAGTAAACGGCAATTACGTAAAAAGTACTTTCGGCGCTGCATTGAAAAATACTGCTTAATCTAGCCGTCAATGAATCTGCTCCAAAAGTATTCATCGAATCAATCAAAAATCCGCGAGATCCTGCTGAACTAAATGGACGAAGCATAGCTACAGGCAAAGCATTTGTGATTTCTTTACTCACACCCATATTCGAAAATACAAAAGCAATTCCATCACTTATAATTTCAAATAAACCACTGTTTCTGAACAAAGAAATAGCGACTAACATACCCAATACATAAGGAAAAATAGTAACGCCGGTTTTTACACCATTGTTTGCGCCAACTACAAATGTCTCAAAAACGGTTGTATTGGCATCAGTAAATTTTTTCTCGTGAATGAATGAAAAAATCAAAGTAAAAGCGATAATTGCAATTAATATCAAACCAGAAAGGTTAGAAGTAAAGTAGTTTTTTCCAATTAAATCTAAATGATTTACATACATCAGCAAGCCAACAATAGCAGCAATTAATCCCATTAAAACAATTAGAAGTGAAGCGCTTTTAAAATTGATTTTTTGTTTAATTCCAACAATTAAAAAGGCCGCAATTGTGCCAATAAAAGATGTAATGATACAAGGCAGCATAACATCAGCTGGATTAGTTGCATTAGCTGCCGCACGATATCCAATAATTGAAGTCGCAATTAATGTTAATCCAGAAGCGTGAAGACACATAAACATAATTTGAGCATCGCTCGCCCTGTCTTTGTCGGGGTTTATTTCCTGTAAACTTTCCATAGCCTTAAGTCCAAACGGAGTTGCAGCTGAATCTAATCCTAAGAAATTAGCAGCAAAGTTTAAAGTCATATAAGATATTGAGGGATGATTTTTAGGAATACTTGGAAATACCTTTACAAACACAGGACTTAATACTTTAGCCAGTCTTCCAGATGCTCCGGAAATAATTAAAAGCTCCATTAATCCGCAGAAAAAGGCCAGATATGCCATAAGAGGCAGAATTAAGTCAAGTAAAGTAGTTTTACAAGTTGGAAGTAAACCATCCGATTTTTGAAGACCGCTGAAAATTTTTACTGTTTTGTTTTTATAAACATAAGTTGTGTCAGCATTAAGCGTATCACGATTGATAATCATCGTTTGATCTGGCGCTTTTTTAATACTGTCCTTGATAAAAGCAGGAAGTTGCTCAATGTATTTTTCTGAAACTAAAATCGGATCATCTTTTTTTCCATTCAAGACAGAATCAATAGTATAAGTATTGGCAGTAAATAAACTGACTACAATAAAGACAATCGAAGAAATAAAAATCACTAACCAGAATCTGCTTAATACCATAATGCTAATTTTTTTTGTAAATGTAATTATTTAGGGATAATATGCACAAAGATTTTATAATCGAAACGAGAAGTATCTCTCACAAGTAATAATCATTTAGTGAAATTTTGATTTATTCAATGACAATTTTGGTCTCGAGATAATTTTCAAAAGTTTTAATTTCTTTAAAGAGCAGTTCTTTTTTGGCGCTTTTGATTTCACTAAAAAACTGTGTTTCAATTTTTGCGTGATCTTTTTTGATCGTTCTTTTCCATGTTCCAATAACCTTTCCGTTTTCCATAATTATGGGTTTAAAAATACCGTTGTTGGTAAAGGCTTTAGCTTGATGTTCTAATAAAATTGATGCTTCACGCGTTTTATATGATATGAGAATTTCATCAAAAGCAGGGAGAAAATGTACGCTTTCGCGGAAGATATTCTCATTAGAAGTATCAGAACCAAACCAATAAGTTTGATTTTCAATTTCGACCGAATTCAATTCTGATTCGATTGAATGAATCGCCAGTTTACAGACTGTAGGCGAAAAACCAGACCACCACGAAAAATCAAGTAAAGTTGCCGGGCCATGACTTTCGAAATAACGTTTTGCTAATTTTGCCAGTCCCTCTTCTTTTGTCAGTTTAGTATTTGGCCGTTCAACACGTTCTTCAAGAAGTGCATATGTAATTTGTTTGCCATTCATTTTACCGTTACAAACCAAACCATCGAGTTCTGCATTCATCATAATTGCGGCACTTAGAAAATCTTCTTTCGAAGTTTTTTTAATGCCTAGTTCCTGCATTATTTCATCTCGTGTCAAATGATTGTTTCTCGCCAATAATTTTTCAATCGAAATATTAATTTGATCTAGTTTTTTGGAATCAAAACCATATTTTTTTGCCGCTGAAGTAGTGAATCTTTTTACTTGCGGTGCTGAAAGATCAAGCATCCAATAAATATCATCTGCCGAAACAAAATGCCAAGTCGGTCTTAAAATATGGGTTCTGATAATCTTACCAGAATCTACAGCTTCTTCAATTTCCTTTTCAGATGTATCACACCGAGATCCCACAGCCCATTTTGCCATGGCATAATCTTGCGCTTGCATTGCACCTAAATAGTGTACAACTTCTTGTGGAGAACATTTAGTTGTTTTGTAAAGTTTTTGAGAAACAAGACGATGATGTGAAATTTCCGAATGTGTCATTTTTTAAATATCAAAATAAACTTTGCATCTCTGCACCTTTGTGCCTCTGTACCTTAAAAATTAAACGTGAATAATTTCATCGTCAATCAATAAATCTTCGCGACGCAGACGGAGAAAAATCTGTGCAACGGCAATAGTATCTTTTTCGCAATACGTCACAATTCGATCGATATCTTTTTCTACATAAAACACGTGGGCAACTTGACTGCCGTCAATATCTCCTTTTGGCGATGGAACACCTAGAATTTTAGTTAGTAATTTTAAGGATGTAAAATGTTTATAATCGCCAAACTTCCATAATTCTAAAGTATCCAAATGTGCAATTTCCCAAGGTTTTTTACCAAATAAATTTAGTTTATCTGGAATTGCAATTTGATTGATAATCATTCGGCGGGCTAGAAACGGAATATCAAATTCTTTTGCATTGTGTCCGCACAAAAGATGTTGTGGCTGATTGAAATGATTGTTTAATAAGTTATTAAAGTCTTTCAAGATCTTTTTTTCTTCTCCAAAAAAAGAAGTCACTCTAAAATTACGAATGTCTCCTTTAATGGTAAAATAACCGACAGATATACAGACGATTTTTCCAAACTCGGCCCAAATTCCAGCACGATCGTAAAATTCTTCTGCAGTAAAATCGTCTTTTCGCTGATATTGTGTTTTATGATCCCAAAGCAGCTGCATTTCTGCATCAAGCGAATTGAAATTTTCTTCTTCTGGAACGGTTTCTATATCGAGAAAGAGAATGTTATTGAGGTTTATTTTTTCAATCATTATTTAGACATCTTAGATGTTAGATTTTTAGACTTCTTAGATTTATAAAAGTACAAAAACTAATGGTTATATAAGAATTAACCTATTTTTTTAAAATAAGCTTTGTTGTGTACTTGGGTTTTCGTGTTCCAAAAGCCATTTTTTACGAGATAATCCGCCTGCGTAACCGGTTAAAGAACCATTTGTACCAATAACACGGTGACAAGGAACTACAATCCAAAGCGGGTTTTTTCCATTTGCCGAAGCCACTGCGCGAATCGCTTTTACATCGCCCAATTTTTTGGTTTGATCCATATAACTCACCGTTTTTCCATACGGAATTTCAAGTAACGATTTCCATACTTTTTGTTGGAACTCGGTGCCTTTTGGGTTTAGTTTTAGATCAAAATCGGTTCTTTTCCCTTCAAAATATTCTTGGAGCTGCAAAACAGCTTCTTTCAAAACGTCAGGAATTGTTTTAGAAATCTCATTGCTGCCAATATCTGAAACTGAAATTACTGAAATACCATTTTCATCTCCAATAATTTTGGTGATTCCTAATGGTGAATTGATGTAAACTGTTTCCATATTTTTTTTACCGCAAAGGAGCAAAGGTATATCGCAAAGTTCGCAAAGTTTTTTAAACCAAATAAGATTCTATGTTAGTAATTTAAGTTTTTGTTCGTTTTACTAAAGTTCGTAAAGTTTACACTATTGTCACCCTGAGCGAAGTCGAAGGCTTATGAAAACAAAAGGACTTCGACTTCGCTCAGCCTGACATTCGTCGTCTTTAATAATTCTCCAGTTTAAAATGATAGTTTAATTCGTTTTGAATTTTTTCGCTTGAAATAGTCTTTTTTATGTCTGATTTTTCAGAACTGAATATTGGCAAAACTAAATTCAATTCTTTTGCTTTTTGAGTGTAATATTCTTTTCGCGAAGGATGAAAAGGTGCAGCAGCATTAAAAACTTCATTCCATTTTGATTGTATGATGATGGCTTCAATTATGCCAATGCAGTCATTTTGATGAATAAGATTTACGGGAGCATCTGGGTTCTTAAGATTTTCTTTTCCGGCTAAGAACTTTACAGGTTGTCTGTCTGCCCCAATTAATCCGCCGAAACGAAGTATTGTGGTTTCGAAATTTTGATTTTTTTGAAGAATCTGCTCTGCCAAAAGCAATTGCCGACCGCTTTCGGTTTCTGGATTTGGGTTTGTTTCTTCTGTAATTAAACTGTTTTCATCACCATATACAGAAGTTGAACTTACAAAAAGGACTTTTTTGATTGCTGCATTTTCTATAAAGGGAATTAAATTTTCAATTTTTTTGACAAAAATTTTATCGGAAGAATCAGAGTTGTTTTCTCTTAATTTGGGCGGAATATCAATAATTAAAATTTCGTTTCCGTCTAAAAAAGCGTCTATACTTTCTGAAATTCTGTCGCTCTCAACCGAAACTAAAAAAGGATTTATGCCTGCATTTTCTAAAATGGAAAGTTTATGTTCAGAAGTTGTTGATCCTTTTACCGAATTTCCTGTTTTAATTAGTTTTTTAGCCAGAGGTAAACCCAGCCATCCGCAGCCCATTATGCTTATTTTTGCCATTTTCGTGTAAAGATTCAAAGTTGAAAAGGCTCAAAGTTAAAACTTATAAAAGACTTTTTATGCTTGTCTTGCGATTGTTTCAGAATGTTTGCAAGAACAACAAAAGATTGAGTAAAGAAGATTTCTGAAAAAAAGGAAGGGCAGTACTTAATTTAAAAGTCTGCCCTGAGATTTAATTTTCGACCAAAGTTTTTAAACTTTGAAGTATAGGATTTTCATCATCTTGAGGTTCTTCCTGAATGGCTCCAGGACGATTGTCTTCTTGAATTATTTGTAGTTTTACTTTGTTGTTTTCTTCAGATAAAATATAACTCATTATGAAATAATTTTCTGGTTTGTCCTCTAATTCTGGACGTGGAAAAAACAAAGAGTATTTTATTTTCTGATTTGGAACAATTTCTAAAATACTGCCCCATTGCTCAAAGACTTGACCTTGCCATTCATTTCTAAAACGTATTTCATTACCTGTTTTCCAGTCTGTAATAAGTTCGCTGCCATATTGCCACTGTTTTACTAACTCTGGTTTTGTCAATGCATTCCAAACTTTTTCAATAGATGCATTTAAGATTGTAGTTGAAATGTTTGTTGCCATAAAACTATTGTTGTTTAATAACCGGTTTTAAACTGTCTTTTGTAATAATGGTAGAATCTTTTACAGTTGCAGCAGGCGGTAAAACAGGTGCCGGCGGTGTATATCGTTTTATTTTTTGTTGTATTAAAACCGCATCATTTAAAACAAAAGGAGTAGGCATCATCCAGTCACTTCTAGGTTTGATTTTAAGCAACGGATTGGATAACAAATCAAAAGAACTCTCTATTAAATCCATATCAAAAATAGACGATTTATTAATATAGAAATCCAAAACAAGAGGTTCATTGCCTACAACATAGTAACATAAAAGACGCATTCCTTCTCGCTCTAAACGATTTCCTTTTTCGTCTGAAGTCGAAACTCCATTTGCCTTAAAGTTGTAAAATGTCATTTTGGGGTTAGCATAAATATCGTATCGATTTACTTTTCGATTAGGAGTAATTTTAATTTTTAAATAGCGATTATTGCCCACAACACTGTCTTTTATAAAAGAGATAGTTGGTTTTGGTACATCGATAACTGGAGCGATTGCACTGTATGTAAAACCTGAGCTGTATTTACTGCTTAATGGCAGATTATTTAATCCCGGAGCTTTCTGGTTTTTTTCTCCCAAATAAGCTTTTGTCCAATCATCTAGATTTGTATCGTAAGTAGCCCAAATTGCTGAGTTTGAATTTGCATTGTAGATGTATAATAAACTATTTGATTTTGCCTTTCCTGGTTCATATCCTGAATGATAACCCGCGTAAACGAAAAAACCTATTGAGCAGGCAAAGAAAACGATAAGCCAAACGCCTTTTTTTATAAAAGAGTTAAAAACCGGAAGCAGTAACCCGAAAAGAAGAACCGTTAGAACTGCGCTTCCAAAAAGTATTTTTAAGCCCAAACCAATTGGGAACATTACGATAAACGGAGCTACAATTGCCAATGCAGGAATACTGAAAATCAAGTTTAAACCCAAGCCGGAATATTGAGTAAAAACGTAGATTGCGAATAATACTATTCCAAAATAAACAGGAATAATTAAAAATCCTGCGCCAGTTAAACTGTTTGCTAAAAAGGCATTTATAATAATCCAAAGTAATAAAGGAGCTGCAAAATGATTCATAGTAGCCTTTGCATCTGAAAAATGATGATAAAAGGCAAAACAAATGGCAATACTCAGCGTTACAAATGCTCCAATATAAGCGTGACCATTATAGGTAAATCCGTTTAGTAAATCAGAATATTGCGGATAGATTTCTAAGATAATTTTCCAACCTAAAAAAGTAACTAATCCAGCCGTAATTATAGATCCTAAAAGCGGAACAAAACCTTTAAATATTTCTCTGAAAGTAATAATACGTTTCGCTTTTCCAATGAAAATAAGAATAATCAATAAACCAAAAGCAATCAGAGTCATTGGCGCAACCCATGAAAACGGATAGCTTATAAATGAAAATGGAATGTTAAAATATACATTATCTTCTGTTGATGAAGTTTTGTTTAAGTCTGTATTGGCAAAATATTTCAGCAAAGGCATTAAATAAGATCCTTGATGTGCCAGAGTAGTTTTGCTTAAATGATGAATATCGTCTTGCTGTGTATGATAATTGTAATGTCCGTCGATAAAAGCAAAGTTGAATCCTTGAATATTTCCCTGTTCTCTAAAAACAGTTAAATCAGTATCGTTTGGAAGCATTTTATAAATGCTGTACATTAACGAGTTAGAAACGGGATAAGCTGTTTTTGCCTTCGAAAATTCTTCAACAAGGGTTTGATTGCCTTTGTTCGTTTCCATTAACATATAACTTGGTCCCGAAGTTCCTCTGGCTTCAAAGTTTAAAACTAGACCAACATCTTTTGCCCAAGGATGTTTGTTTACAAAAAGTGCAGCGCCATTTAAGCCTAATTCTTCAGCATCTGAAAAAAGAATAATAATATCATTTTTTTGTGGCTGTTTAGCGTATAAAAAAGCACGAATTCCTTCTAGAATTGTGGCTACACCCGATGCATCATCACTTGCGCCTTTTGAAAAAGAGTGCGGAGCACTGTCGTAATGCGATAAAAGTAAAAGCGCTTTAGTATTATTAGTACCCTTAATACGGGCTAGAATGTTTTTTGATTTTACTAAAAGACCTTTGTCGTTTAGTGTAAAACCCTCTTGAACACTAGTTTCTAAACCAATGCGATTAAGTTCAAGCTTAAGATAGTTTGCTACTAATTCATGATTTGTTGACCCAACATAATGTGGTTTCTGAGCGATAATCTGCACTTGATTGAAAGCTCTTTCAGTCGAAAAATCAGCAAGTGCTTCATCATTTTTTGACAGCCATTGCGGCATCATTGCGGCATAAATAATGCCTAATAAGGTTAAAATGCAGACTACTGCCAGAATTGAGGCTGGGTTTTTTTTCATGATGAGTATTAAACTAAATTTCTTTTTTAACAAGCATATAATAATCATTGTCCAAAGAGCGATATCCTTGGTCGTATAGGAAATAGTAGGTATTTCCTGTTTTGGTCAGCAAGATATTGGTAAAGAAATCAAAATCAAAGCCTTTATTAATCATTTTATCTTTTGTTGCTTTTGATTTCCCATCAGTATTTAACTCAGACAAAATACGGTAATTTTTTCGTAATTTATTGTTTACATTACGCATATAATTGTTGCTGTCTTTATTTATTTTATTGTTGTAGGCATTTCGGCAGCTGTCTGAGCAGAATTTTTTGTCTTCTCTGCCAAAAAGTTTTTCCGAACATTCGAGGCACGTTTTCATTAATTTATTTTTTTAGTTTCGTACAAATCTGTTCTTCTGTCTTTTAGAATTCGAACGCTCCCGTGTTCATGAAGCTCTTTAAGCAGATTTAGATCAACATCTACAATCAATGTCATTTCGGTATTTGGTGTTGCTTCCGCTTTAATTCCATTACTAGGAAAAGCAAAATCTGAAGGCGTAAATACAGAAGCCTGCGCATATTGAATGTCCATATTATTTACCTTCGGAAGATTGCCAACACAGCCTGCAATCGCAACATAACATTCATTTTCGATAGCACGTGCCTGCGAACAGTGTTTTACACGAGTGTACGCATTTTGAGTATCGGTTAAAAACGGAACAAATAAAATATTCATTCCTTCATCTGCCAATAATCTTGAAAGTTCTGGGAATTCGACATCATAGCAAATCAAAATACCAATTTTACCACAATCCGTATCGTAGGTTTTAAATTCAGAACCGCCTTTCATTCCCCAATGCTGTACTTCATTTGGTGTGATATGAATTTTTGAATACATCTCAGAAGTACCGTCTCTTTTGCATAAAAAACCAACATTGTATAAATTACCATTTTCCAAATGCGGCATACTTCCAGTTATAATATTGATATTATATGAAATGGCAAATTCCTGAAAACGCTTTCGAATTGGATCTGAATGACGCGCTAGTTCTCTAATTGCTTCGGCTTCGGATAAATGATTGAAATCGGCCATTAAAGGAGCGATAAAAAGCTCTGGAAATAATGCAAAATCACTTCCATAACCAGAAACAACATCTATAAAAAATTCGGCCTGTTCAAAAAGAGCTTCGACATTGTTTAACTGGCGCATCTGCCATTGTATTAATCCCAGCCTGATAACGCTTTTTTCAAGATTTATAAGTTTCGGACTTTCGTCATAGTAAACATTATTCCATTCTAATAGAACCGCAAATTCTTTTGATTCCTCGTCGCCTTCTAAATAGTTTTTGATGATTCTCAATACATGAAAATCATTGCTGAGCTGAAAAGAAAGTACAGGATCGTGCAGTTCCTTATCTTTAACTTTTTCGATATAGTTTTTTGGAGATAATTTTTTAGCGTATTGATTGTAATTTGGAATTCTTCCGGCAAAAACAATGGCTTTTAGATTAAGTTGTTCGCAAAGTTCCTTACGCGCATCGTAAAGACGTCGGCCTAAACGAAGACCTCGATAGTTGGGATGAATAAAAACATCAATTCCGTACAAAATTTCTCCATTAGGATTGTGAGTTGAAAACGTATAATCGCCAATAATTTGTTTGTAGTTGTGTCTTTTATCAACGAGTTTTTCATCAACAATAAGCGATAATGCCGATCCAACAACTACACCATCAACAAGAATAACTAATTGCCCTTCGGGAAATATCGAAAGTAATTTTTTGATGTCACTAGATCTCCAATACGAATTGGCCATTTCAGGATACGCTTCAACCATTGAGTTTTTCAATTGTTTGTAATCTTCAAGAGCTAAATTTCGTAGTTCTACTTTTTTGATTTCTGCTTGCATATCGTAGGATTTATCTCAAATATACAAAAAGATTTCCATTTACAAACGCTTACAAGTATTTACAACCGAAAGTAATTAGTTTACAACCGAATATTTTTTGCGGTCGATCGCATCTTTGCCTTGTTGAATTTGATCAACGAATTCTTTATATGAACATTTAAAAAAGTAAAAGCCATGAATGCAATGAAAAACAGAGTACAATTAATTGGTAACGTAGGAAGTGATCCAGAAATTAAAACGTTAGAAACAGGTAAAAAAATAGCCCATTTAACTATCGCTACAAATGAGATTTATAAAAATGAGAAAGGCGATAAAGTAGAAAAAACAGAATGGCATCGAGTAACAGCGTGGGGAAAAACGGCTGAAATCATTGAAAAGTTTGTTGTAAAAGGAAAAGAGGTTGCTATAGATGGCAAATTAACGCACAGAAGTTATGATGATAAAAATGGAGAGAAAAGATTTATTACTGAAGTTGTTGTAAATGAAATTTTGCTGCTTAGTAAATAATCTTCTAATCAAAAGAATAAAACTAAACCTAACATGTTTTTAAAACGTGTTAGGTTTTTTTATGAAATTATAGAATCGAAGCGCCATTTGTATCCGTTGTTAAGACTTCGCTCATATAATCTAAAAAAGGCCGCATGTTCTTGAAAGTTTCTAAAGCTTGTTCTAAAAACTGAGGGCTCAAAACTTCATCATCTGTAAAGCGCTTAAGTACTAAAAACTGTTTGTAACGTAGTAAGTCAATTGCTTCTTGAGTTGTGTCAAAACCTTTTGGTGCTGTTTTAAGTTGTTCACCTTGTAAAGTTCCAAAGGTAGAAACAAAAGATTTTGAGTTTAAGATTGTTCTAAACGATTCTGAATCATGTCCAAATTCGCTTCTTATGCGTTTTAAATCTGCTGCATTCGGTCCCCAAAATCCCCCGCCAACAAAAGTATTTCCTTTTTCTATATGAAAATAATAACCGCCTCTTCTTTCACTTGTTGCTCGCGTAAAACTGCCGCCCCAAAAGGTTTTAAAAGGAGTTTTGTCTTTAGAAAAACGAATATCTCGATAAATTCGGTACACACTTTTTTTGCCGGAAGCTGTTTCTATAAGATCAGTTTTAGAAAGCTCTTGTAATAACGTGCCTGCAAAAGTTTCAATATGATTTAATTCTTTTAAGTATTCCGGTTTATGTGCATCAAACCAAGGTTTGTTATTGTTTTCTTTAAGTTGAGACAAAAAATCAAGGCTGGATTTTGGTATAGTTATGTGATTTTCCATATTTAGTTATGAAAGTGTTTTTTAAAAT
Source organism: Flavobacterium sp. FlaQc-30 (assembly GCF_044005885.1). NCBI lineage: Bacteria > Pseudomonadati > Bacteroidota > Flavobacteriia > Flavobacteriales > Flavobacteriaceae > Flavobacterium > Flavobacterium sp. FlaQc-30. The sequence goes on from NZ_JBIPCO010000001.1 coordinate 826,972, forward strand.
CAGATGCTGAATTTACTTTAAAATTAAAAACCCACCAAATCTATTGGTGGGTTTTCTATATATCGTTAAGCTGTTTTTTTGAATAAATCAAACATAGGACAACGTGAACAACGTTTCTTTTCACTTTTTTTGTATTTCTCACAACAAGAAGATTTACAGTTTTCTAACTTCTTAATGTTTTCAAGGATAGCTTTATTCTTTTTTTTCTTTTTATCCTTTTTCTTGTCCTTGTCTTTTTCTTTCTTGCCCAATTTTCCTCTGTATTATAAAAACAGTAGCAAATATAAATCAAAAAAGTTATTTTTAAGTATTCTAAATAAACTTTAACTTTTTTTATTTTGGATTGATTGCAATTGAGCTCGTAACTGTTAATTGCTGAATATCACGATCAAACAAGTAAAGTCCGCCTTTATCATCTCCAATTAAGTTTATTTTATCTAAAATTGATTTAGCAGTTGCTTCTTCCTCGATTTGTTCAGAAACATACCATTGTAAGAAATTATGTGTTGCATAATCTTTTTCTTCAAAAGTTATGTGCACTAATTCGTTGATCGATTTTGAAACAAAAAGTTCATGATTATAAAGCTCCTCAAACATTTCTTTAAAAGTAGAATAGCTTGTTTTTGGCGCTTTTAGATCTGTTATATGAGCGTGTCCTCCGCGTTCGTTTACATATTTTACTAATTTTAGCATATGTGCACGCTCTTCATCTGATTGTGTGTACATAAATTGAGCGATTCCCTCTAATCCGTGTACTTCAGCCCAACAAGCCATAGAAAGATAAGTTTGCGAAGATTCTGCTTCTATGCGAATTTGCTTGTTTAAAGCCGTTTCAATATTTTTTGATAGCATAATGATGTCTTTTTTGTAAAGTTAGAAAAAATAATTCATTCCATTTTTTCGAAACCAAGAAAACATGGCACATTTGAATTAATTCACAATAAAATTAAGGCTTATTTACAGGGAAATTTTTCGAAAAAACAGCTTTATTGCTAATAGGATTTCCTGCATCTTCACGCATAAAGCCATCAGTAAATTTACGAATTACATATTGTTTTGTTCCCAGATCATAATAACCTAAAAGCGAATAGTCTTTTAGTTTTATGATGTTTTCCAGGATAATGTTTTTACTTTTTCCTAAAAAATAAAATATATTGTCAACAGCCAAAGGTTCAGTTTGTTGGTTGTTTACAAACTCATAATCAGGATTCAGCATCGAATCAAAGTAAACCATTCGGCTTTGTGTGTAAGCAGGATAAGTATTGTAGTCTTCAAATCCAAAGAAAGCATCGTTTTGATTGTAATTAAAACTTGGTGCTCGTGAGATTTGATATTCCAGAAATCCGCCAAAGGTGATAAAACTATTTTCTTTGTTTTTAAAAACAGTAACTCCAGAATTTAAAGCAGATAATTGCTTTAGAAATTTAGCTGTAGTAGTAATTTCCTGCGGTTTGTATCCGTTATTTTGAATAAACAGAGGAGAGTTCTTAAAACGTATGGTATCCTTTTTTGAAATAGAAACTGTTTTAACAGATTTGCCGGTAGACAAGTCCTTTACATCAAATAAAAACTCGTCGTTATTGGTGCTGATTTGAAATAGTTTGTTGTCGTTATAAAAAGAATTTGAAGTTTTAGAAGGCTTTTTAGATACAGGCTGATCGTAGTTTTTCTCTGTTACTTCCTGAGTTTCCAAATTAAGATCTAAAACCTGTGTTTTTTTTGTATTGTAATCTAAAGTTAAAAGAATGTGATTGTCTAAAACATACATTTTGTTTTTGCTTACGCTTTTGTCCAGCGGATTAAAGTTGTTATATTCTATTTTTTCTATGGGAAAATACTGGAGAATTGTGCTGAAAGAAAAGCGCTGGTCATTTTTATTTTGAAATAAAATTCCTGAAAAATCAAACATTTTTATTTCGCATTTTCCGTTATTAAATATAAAAAGAAGTAAATGTGGCTCTTTTATTTCCTTTGCTAAAACATAAAACGAGTTGTCTTTTTGAAAATGGCTTATAACATAAGAATTGTAAGAACCAAAATCAAAACTTAAAGTTTTGGAAGCTTTTGTATCAAAGTAATACTTAATAATTCTTAAGTTTTTATAGTCAGGAGAGCTCCAATACAGCGATGGATTTCCGTCTTCGCTTAAGCTGCTGCCCAGCAAAATTCCATTTTTGGCACTTTTTATAGAATCAGTAAACTGACCTCTTAGAAATAGGGATTTATTGTATTTTAAAATATTGACATTGTTATTGTCTGTGGCAAATACATATATTTCATTAGTTTTTACATCCTCTATATTTAAGCTCTGACCATTTTCTAGCGGATTATTTAAATTTAACGGAAAACTATTTAATACTGTTTGACTTAGCAGTATTGAATTATGGAGTAAAACAAGGAAAAGTAGTATTTTTTTCATGAGTATTTTGCGACAAAAATCATTCCAAATTTAGTGAAATAAATTTTCTGTTCCGAAACCAAAATGATCTTTAATACTTATACTTTTTCTTTTGAGGGAGATAAAAAAAAAGCCCTAAAGAAATTTCCTTAGGACTTTTTAAGTTTAGTTAAGAACGGTTATTTTACTCTAAAAGTAACTCTTCTTGCTAATCTTCTAGCTTCTTCAGAGTCTTTTTGAATTGAAGTATCGGCACCTTGAGCAACTACATTTAATCTTGAAGATGCAATACCTGCTTTTTCAAGAATAGTTTTAACATTTGTAGCTCTTGTGTTTGATAGTTTTTCGTTGTATTCAGATTTTCCAACCTGATCAGCATATCCTAAAATGTCAAGTGAAGCTGATGGATTTTTTCTTAAATAAGATAAAACAACATCAATTGCAGCCGTTGAATTTTCGATTGGAGTTGATTTGTTGAAATCGAAATATACACTATAGTATTTATCGTTTATCATTTCTTTTACAACGTCTTTATCGTTTACAACAGTTGTTGTAACTGGTTTTTCTACGATAACTTGTTTAGAAGGCATGTTCTTGATTTGATTTTCAAGATTAGCGATTTTCTCATCGTAAGCTCTAAGATCTACATTTTCAGAAATTACCGTCCAGTCTGCATGTTTAGTGTTTTTACCTAAGTAAATATTTAAACCAACAGTACCATTGAAAAGTAATCCAGAAAAACCTCTGTTACCTTCAAGATATGCACCGTCAAAAGCACGATCTTGTGATGCGTTTAAAATAGTAGAGAAATCTCCAGTTAAAGCAACTCTGTTAGATAATCTAATTTGCCCAGTTACACCCGCAATAAAATTACCCATTTCATCAGCACCTCTAAAACTATCGCTTCTTAATTGAGCATAACCAAAACCAGCATGTCCTAATAAACCAAAAGTATTTGTCCAAGTTTCAAAGTTCATGATGCGGCCTAAGTTAGCAACCGCCTGTAAATCTACTCTGTAGTATTTTGAATCAAAATCGATAGAATTACTTTTTGAAGTAAAACTGTTGTAACCAAAATCAGCTTTCAAACCAAATTTGTTGTTAAACATATAGCGAACTCCTAAATCTCCAACCCATGGACTTGGAGTGTCTGTTGAATAACCAGAAGAGAATGGTCGTTGAGGTTTAGTTAGTCCTCCTGCCAATTCTACAGACCACTTATTGTAGTTGTTTGCAGTATGTTCTGTTTGTGCATTTACATGAATTAACCCTAGTGCAAATGCTAGAGTAATAACAATTTTTTTCATTGTAATTTGAGTTTTAAATTTTCCTCAAACCAACAAATTTATCAGCGTTTATGCTGTCCATTAAAAGTTATTATAATAGCAGAATAAGGTAAAAAATATAAGATAAAAACTATTTTTGATTCATTTCCTCTTCAAAGCGATCTATAAATTGTCCTACATGTAAACCATCCATTAAAGCATGATGTACATGTACTGACATTGAAATTGTTCGTTTTCCAGTTTCGGAAGTTGTCATTTTTCCAAAAGAAATTTTAGGGCAGCTGTCTGGAAACGTGTAACTTCTGGCGTGAGAAATCGAAGTAAAATTTATCCACGGAATAGCCGAGAAATGAATCAAATTATCATCATCAAATGATCTTGTAAAAAGACCGGTTGTGTTTTGAATACGTTCAATTTCGGCTAAAGCATTTTGTTTGAACAAATTAAAATCTGGATGGTATTCAATTAATGAAAATCCGAAAGTACCGTCTTCTCTTCCAATTGTTGCCGATGCATCAATATGATCGTTGATGTAAATTTTATCATCGGCAATTCTGTATTTAAAATTTTCTACTGAATTTACAGCAACTAATGTTTTGTGTAAGTAGTAGATAAAAAAAGAAACATTTAATTCTTTTGCCGTTTGATACGCTTTTGTACAATCAATTTCTACGGTTACGCCAAAAAACGGTTCTTCCATTTGTTTAAAGTGTGCAAAATGCTCTTTTCTGTTCCAGTTTTCTAGATCTAAAAGTGTTTTCATTATAGTAAGTTCTGAAGGACTTCAGTTATATTTTCAAATGAACTAAAATGTTCGTGTTCTATTTTATGATTAATTTTTTCGTGTTCCCAAGTAGTATGAAATGGTATATGAACGGCATATCCTCCAATTTCTAAAACAGGCAGAACATCTGATTTTAATGAGTTTCCTATCATTAGAAACTCATGAGATTTAATGTCTAAACGGCCAAGCAGTTTTTGATAATCAATATTTTGCTTGTCTGACATTACTTCGATATGGTGAAAATAATGACCCAAACCAGAACGATGCAATTTGCTGTGCTGATCTTTAAGATCGCCTTTTGTAGCAACAACTAGTTTATATTTTCCGTGCAGTGCCTGCAAAGTTTCTTCAACTCCGTCTAAAAGTTCGATAGGCTTTTCAAGTAATTCTTTTCCGTATTGAATGATCTTTTCAATAACTTCAATTGGAATTGTGTTGTTTGAAATGTTCATCGCAGCTTCAATCATCGAAAGAATGTAACCTTTGATTCCGTATCCGTACAACGGCAGATTCTCTATTTCAATTTTAAATAACTCCTGCGAAATACCTTGATGTGAAAGATAATCTTCCATCAAAGCACAAAATTTATGTTCCGTTTCTTGAAAATAAGGTTCGTTTACAAATAAAGTATCATCGGCATCAAATGCGATTACTTTTAGGTTAGGTATTTTAGTTTTATGTAACATAATGTTTTTTGTTTCAAGTTTTTTGTTTCAGGTTTCAGGTTTTTTGCCACTCCCGATAGCTATCGTGATATTGAGATTAAAGTGTTTTTTAAAATCTGCTTAAATCTGCTGAATCTGCGTGAAAATATTTAGCCACAAATTACACGAATTGCACTAATTTTTTGCCAAAGATTATTAAGATTAAAAGGATTTTTATTTGCTTAATCTGCCAAATCTGCGTGAGAACTTTTTTTAAAATTAATTAATCTGTGTTAATTCTTTAAATCTGTAGAAATCTATGAGCTGTTCTTTACTTAGAAAAAAGCTTTTTCAAAGAAATCGTTTTATCGTAAAACGTAATTCGGATTCCGAAAAGTAAAATAATACCGCCAAAAACCATTTGTAAAGTTATTTTTTCTTCTAAAAACAACCAAGCTAAAATTGATGTTATTACAGCCTGACTTAATAAACTCAGCGATACTCTTGTTGCGCGCATATGTTGTGTGGCATAACTAATCGAAAGCCACGCACACAATTGACAAATTACCGCTTGAAGTACTAATACAAACCAACCTGTATTTGTAAACCCTGTAAAAGGTTCGTTTAATGAATAACATAGAATTCCTAAATAAATACTTGATGTAAATAAACTGATTGTCATAAAGGAAAGTACATCAACTTCTGACAATACATTTTTGCTCACCAAAAGATAAATCGAATATAAAATTCCTGATAAAACGGCAAACAGAAAGGCTTGATTGAAATTAAGATCAATAAAAAACTCAAAACCAACCAAAGTTACCATTCCGAATAAAGAAACAATTGTTCCAATCCAGAAATTTGTCGCAGGTTTTGATTTTAGAAATAAAAAGGAACCAATTCCTACCCAAACTGGCGATAAGTTTGTAAGCAATGAAGCCTGCGTCGCACTCGAATCCTGAATAGCGATATTCCAAACGGCAACATCTGATGAAAATAAAATTCCGCAAAGCATTGCCAAAAGCGTAAGTTTTAAACTCGGAAGTTTAAAGTTTTTGCTTAAAAGCACGTAAGGCAAAAGGAGAATAACTGCAAAAAACATTCGGTAAAAAGCCGAAATCAATCCTGATGTTAAACGTAATTTAACCAATATCGGGAAAATCGAGATGCAGAGTATACCGCAGATTAGAGCTAATCTTGGTTTGGTGAGTTTCATTTTGTGATTTTAATCGTGTATTATTTTTCAAAGATAGTTTACAAGCAAATACTTTTGAAACTAAAAAGCGTAAAATCAGTTTAGAGTTTACGCTTTTTGTGTTTTTATGCTTTAATCATTTTCTCGCAGGCTTTGTTAATTTCTCCGTCAGAAAAAGATCCGAGTGTTTCCGCCAGCATTTTACTGGTTCTAATAGAGTTGATCATTCTGACTCTCAGATCTTGATCGTCGCCCATTTCAGTTAAAAGAATAGTCTCGAATATTTCAGACAAATATTCGGGTTGATCTCTAAAATCATCTACAAACCAAAGGTCTGAGAGAAATTTTGCCATTGCTGTCATTACAGCTGCTTCTGTTGTTTTTTCATTTTCTTCTGTCATGATCGAAAATTTTAAACGCACGAAACCCTCATTTTAGGTGTGACAAAATATTCAAAAGAATAGATCAAGGGCAGTTTCCTGCTCCAGCACCATGACGAGGGTTTCGCTTATTGTTACTTTAAATAAGTTTATTATCGAAAGTCTCTCAAATATTTTGTCAGTACAAACGTACAAATATAAATTTGAAAGAAACGGAAAAATGTAAGAATTTTGTTTTCTTTTTAATTTTGCCAATTTTGTCATTTCGAGGAACGAGAAATCTTCGCGAGAAGCTCGACAAAGATTGGATTCTCATTGCGGAGTTACTTGCGAAGATTTCTCGTTCCTCGAAATGACAAACGATATACTAGATGTGTAAAATCAGTTTAATTTACCGTAGCCCCATTTGGTGCTTCAGCATCTGGGTTTACAAATACCAATTTTCCTTCGGCATTTGTTGTCATCAAGATCATTCCCTGGCTTTCAACTCCGCGTAAAGCTCTTGGTGCTAAATTAGCTAAAACAGAAACACGTTTTCCAACGATTTCTTCTGGAGAAAAACTCTCGGCAATTCCTGAAACAATTGTACGAACATCAATTCCAGTATCCACTTTAAGAACTAAAAGTTTGTTTGCTTTTGGCATCTTTTCCGCTTCTAGAATAGTTCCTATACGGATATCCATTTTTGCAAAATCCTCAAACTGAATTAAATCTTTTTGTGGTTCAGGTTGTTTGCTTTCAGCAAGATTAGCCGTTTTTGTTGCTTCCAATTTATCTATTTGTTTTTGTATTTCTTCGTCTTCAATTTTAGCAAAAAGCAATTCAGCTTCGCCAATTTTATGTCCAGCCGGAATTAAATCTGAATTTTCAGTAATATCATTCCAACCCAATGTTTTATCCAAAATGATGTCTTTTGCATCACGATTTTTCTCTTTCAAGAATTTGCTGAATCCTTCAAAATGTTCTTTAAGATCACCTAAATTCAAGATTTTAGAAAGTTTAGCCGCTGTAAAAGGTAAAAATGGTTCAGCCAAAACGCTCAATGCCGCAGCAATTTGAAGTGCTACATACATTTGCGTTTTTACACGCTCTGGATTGTCTTTCATTACCTTCCAAGGCTCTTCGTCAGCAAGATATTTGTTTCCTAAACGAGCAACATTCATTAATTCGCCTAAAGCTTCACGGAATCTGTAACGCTCAACAGAACTTGAAATTACAGCTGGATACGCTTTTAATTCTGCTAAAACAGCTTCGTCAACTTCACTAAATTCATTTGGCGTTGGAATAACACCTTCATAATATTTGTTGGTTAAAACCACCACACGATTAATGAAGTTTCCGAAAATAGCAACTAATTCGTTGTTATTTCTTGCTTGAAAGTCTTTCCAAGTAAAATCATTATCTTTTGTTTCCGGTGCATTTGAGGTTAAGGCATAACGCAAAACATCCTGTTTGTCTGGAAATTCTTCTAAATATTCGTGTAGCCAAACTGCCCAGTTTTTAGAAGTCGAAAGTTTGTTTCCTTCTAGGTTCAAAAACTCATTTGCAGGAACATTGTCTGGTAAAATATAACTTCCTTCAGCTTTTAACATCGCAGGGAAAATGATACAGTGGAAAACGATATTGTCTTTCCCGATAAAGTGAACCAATTTCGTTTCTTCATCTTTCCAATATGGTTCCCAATCTTTTCCTTCGCGGGCAGCCCATTCTTTTGTAGAAGAAATGTAACCAATTGGCGCATCAAACCAAACGTATAATTTTTTTCCTTCGGCACCTTCAACAGGAACATCAATTCCCCAATCAAGGTCACGCGTTACCGCACGAGGTTCAAGTCCGCCGTCGATCCAAGATTTTACTTGACCGTAAACGTTAGGTTTCCAGTCGTTTTTATGACCTTCTAAAATCCATTTTGTTAAGAAATCAGAATATCTGTCTAAAGGTAAAAACCAGTGTTTTGTTTCTTTTAAAATTGGAGTTTCACCAGTAATTGTCGATTTTGGATTGATTAAATCAGTAGCGTTCAAAGTCGATCCGCATTTTTCGCATTGATCGCCGTAAGCTTCTGGATTGTCGCATTTAGGACAAGTTCCAACCACAAAACGGTCTGCTAAAAACTGATTTGCTTTTGCATCGTACAATTGCTCTGTAACTTCTTCAATAAAATCGCCTTTATCATACAGCGTTCTAAAGAATTCTGAAGCCGTATCGTGATGCACTTTTGCAGAAGTTCTAGAATAATTATCAAATGAAATTCCGAAATCTGCAAACGATTTACGGATGATTCCGTCGTATTTATCAATAACTTCTTGTGGTGTAACTCCTTCTTTTTTTGCTTTCATCGAAATTGCAACACCGTGTTCATCGCTTCCGCAAATAAACGCAACATCTTTATTTTGCAAACGCAAGTATCTAGAATATATATCTGCAGGCACGTAAACCCCCGCCAAATGCCCAATATGGATTGGTCCATTAGTATAAGGTAATGCTGCTGTAATAGTATATCTCTTTGGATTTTGTATCATAACTCAATTTTATTGAGTGCAAAAATAAGCAATAGAATTGAGATTTTGTTATTACGCAGCCATTCGCTGAGTTTTTTAATCTCGCAAAGTCGCAGAGGCGCAAAGTTTTTTCTCATTTTATGTCATTTCGACGAAGGAGAAATCTTAGCAAGTAGCTCGACAAAGATTGGCGACTTTAGGAATGGAGCTTCTCGCGAAGATTTCTCCTTCGTCGAAATGACAATATTGGATGTATTGGGTGTAAAATAGAACCAGTTTAAACTAGCATTGCCGCTAAAATCTTCAAGATTTATTTCGCAATCTTTGCCTTCCGAAAAAAAACTAAAAAACAAGTTTATGAGCAAGACAAAATTAATCATCAATAAAAATGGATCAATCAAAATCGAAGGTGATTTTGAAATCATGGATTCAGAAGGAGCTGTATACGGATTACAAGGAAGATCTGCACTTGGTCTTTGCCGTTGTGGATTATCTGCAAACAAACCATTTTGCGATGGCGGACACAGAAATAATTTCGAACACGAATCTGTTGCATTCGATTTACCGCCAATGAAAACGAATTAAGATTTTTTCTAATTTGAATATAAAAAAAGCTGCATTTTATTGATGCAGCTTTTTTTATAGATAAAGTTCGCCTTTCATCGTAATTATCGAAGAACCGCCAACCAAAATATCATTTTCGCGATTCATAACTTCAATAATTGAAGGCTGATTTAATTTTATACCTTGCAGGATTTTATATTCTTGATTGAGTTTTGCTTGTTTTTTTTGAGTTAAAAATCCAATTAATGGACCTGCGGCAGTTCCTGTTGCGGGATCTTCATAAATTCCGATTATTGGATTAAAAAATCGGGTCTCGGCAATATGTTCTTCATTTTGACCTTTTATGGTAAAGCAATAAAAACCTTCAGATTGATATTCTTTCGAAATTTCGATTAACAGTTTTGGATCTGGAATACAATCGTTCAGGATTTGACTGTTTTTAATGGGAACCATAGTATGCGAAACTTCGGTTTTAACGATTGTGGGAACAAAGTCGTTGCTGTCTAAATCTTCGATTTTTAAACCAAGTGCAACCGCTAATTTGTATGTTGGAATTTCCTGTCTTAAAACTGCCGACTTTTGATGCATTTGCACAACAGGATAAAAGCTTACGGGATCAAAACTTACAGTCAACGGAATTGCAGCGTGTTTCATGATTACGAAACGAGCGTTTTCTTCTTGGTCTTTAAATATGGGGATTCCTTTTAATAAAGCTCCGCAAACCGCTCCTAATAAATTGTGTCCTGCGCCGTCAATTTCGATTCCGGTTGGAGTAAACGAGCGTACGTTTAATGCTTTTTGTGCTGGGGAATAATAAACAAATGAAGTTTCGGAATAGCCAAATTCTTTGGAGATGTTTTGATACGTTTCTAATTCTAAATTACCGTTTGTAAAAACCACCGAAAGCGGGTTTCCTCTATAACTTTCATTTGAGAATACATCTAAAACATAATATTCTAATGCTTTTCTTCCTTCCATTCCTTAATTCTTTTTTAGCTTAAACTTTTTAGACGGAATAAAGTTAATGCTTAAAAAATATGAAAACAACAGCTTTTACAACATTCGTTTTTGTTCAGCACTTATTGCTATTGCTTTTTCTAGTCTCGAAAGTCTGGTTTTTTCTTGTTTGGCGCTCATAATCCAGTGAATCATAACTTTTTTGTATGATGGCGCTTGATTTTCGAAAAAGTCCCAAGCGGGTTTATTGACTTTAAAATGTTTTTCAAATTCTGGATCTAGAACTTCTGGTTCTTTTTCATAAGAATAAATTCCAGATTTTGCGTCAGATCTTAGTTCAAAAGCTTTTAATCCGGCTTCTCTCATAAGTCCTGCCTTTGTAAGTTCTTCGACTTTTTTGATGTTGATGGCGCTCCAATTGCTTGTTTTTTTTCTGGGTGTAAATCTGTTCGAATAACTTTCTTCATCAATTGATTTTCGAACACTGTCAATCCAGCCAAAACAAAGCGCTTGATCTACAGATTCAGACCATGTCATTGATGGTTTTTTGGTGCTCATTTTATAGAAACCTACTATAAGTTCGGTTTCTTTATCATGATTTTTTTCTAACCATGCTCTAAATTTTTCTGGAGTTGCAAAGAAGATTGGTGTCATGATTTAGTTGCTTTTTAATGGAGGAGGTGGTGGTGGAAGAATATACTTGGAGCTGAAAAAGAATAATTTTTTCTTTGTTTCAATTAATTTTGCGGTTTTCTTCCAATTGTAAATCCATATTGCTAAAGAATCTAATTCTTTTGGAACGTCTTTTTTTCGACTATGTACCGCTATGGATTTTTTGATTGAATCTTTATCTATATACATTATGTAAAATCTTCCATCAGTATAATCTTCATTGTACATGGAATTGTAATTTTTTAGCTGTGTTTTAGATATTAAATCAGACAGTTCTCTTCTGTCTTTTTTACTTAAGTATGCTATATAATTTGTTTTGCTTTTTGGGCTTTTAATACTGTCAAAAGCAGTATTGCTATTCCAATGTTCTCTTAGATAAATACTATCGTTTGGAGTAAACTTGATTGAAAAACATGTTCCAAAAGTATTATTAAAGGAAAAATCAAAATATTTAAATTGTGTATTATCGTCTTCTTTTTTGCATCCAAAGAAAATAAATAAGATTATGACCAGTAAAGATGTTTTCTTCATAATTACTAAAATTACAAATTAGCAATAGCTCTAATAATCCATAAAAGTACAATGAATAACAAAAAAGAGAATTGAACTTTATTTACTTTTTGGTTTCCAAATTTCTTGACTAAAAAACGATCTATTAGTACAGCCGCAAAAATAGGAATTAACCAAAACAAAATATAGATTCCCATTAATCCATCTGGTGCAGAATTTCCGTTTATCAGCATTACAGCGTAAACTATTCCAATAATAATAGAGAGAATTCCTGCGACATAGAATAAGGTTAGATTTTTTGGTAAACTCATAGAATTGGCAGTTTTAAGATTTAGATAGAAAATATTTTAATTTCGTAATAAACTTACAAAAAAAATGGTTCAAATAAATGCTGTTTTTATTAGAGATACTAATAAATAGTCTACAGAAAACTCCCAAAAAATTATTGCTGATTATATCATTATTTCGACGAAATTTGCAAAGCAAAACAGTTAGGATGTGAATCATGGCAAAAGGACCCGAAAAGAATACTAAAAACAAGGCTTTACATACCAAATTACTAAATCGTAAAAAAGCTAAACTTCAAGAAGAAAAGAGAGAACGTGCTTTACGATTGAAAGCTTTAGTTGCGAAAATGAACGAAATGAAGAAGAACGACGAATCTGACGCTGTTTAGCTTAGTAGATTTCTTAAGTCTTTAATTTTAAAATAATCTCAAAACAAAACAAAATGGAGGAATTCGGTAGAATTATAGTTTCTGAAACAGCAATGGAAAGTGAAAATCCGCAGGATATTATCAACTCTAATATTTCGGTAATCAACCTAATGCGTGAAGAAAAAGTAGATGACGATCTGATTCATGAAGATGCTTTGTTGAGTTATTATTTAGATTATTATGCGTCGCAATATGCAGCTGGTAATTTTTCGCAGTTTGTCTATAATTCTGGTTGGAACAAAGAATTAAACGAATTGATTGAAGAAGGTTTGACTTTGATTGGTGCCGAAAAACATTTGGAGTTATTTCAGGCACAAGCTAAAAGAGTCAAATTATTGAGCAGCGTAAAAATTGCTAAATTTCTTAAAGGAAAGTTCGAAGGTGTAAACCCAACAAGAGACTTGCTGAACAATAACACTTATTTTGAATTAGACGAAAATTTGGTCGAACTAAATGCCAATTTCCTAAAAAATCATCCTGATTTTGAAGTGCTTCCTGTAGATGAAATATTTGCAGTTTTGGAAGAGTTTGTTGGGCACGAAATAAAAAGAGCTTAGTCTTTTTAAGGTTCAAAGGTTCAGAGCAGCAAAGGTTCAAAGAATAAAAGTTTTAATGATTTTGATGAGATTCGACTATTTTAAAACAAGCCTTTTAAAATAGTCGAATCTCATTAAGAGTAAAACTTAACAAATCTTTACGCAGTCCTGCTATTATTTTGTGAAATAACTTTATTAATTTCGCTTTGAGTGTTTTACAGATTTTAAAAAGGCCCAAAATGAGAAATAAATACTGCCAAATTTTGCTGATTCTTTTTGTTCAAGCAGCAATTTCTCAAAATAAAATCAATCTTTTTTCTGAAATCAATTACAGCTCTATTCCTGCAGTTTCTTTAAATGATTATAAATCGGTTCAGGAAAGAGATCCCAGTTTTCAGAATCCTAATATTGCACTCGGAATAAGTATTTCTGGCGGCGGTTCAAGAGCGCAGTTTTTTAGTATGGGCGTTCTTCTCGGACTTGAAGAAATTAGCGAGAACAATCTGCAGCGCAATTTTTTGAACGAAATAGACTATTATTCAACAGTTTCGGGCGGCTGTTTTTCGGCAGGATATTATTTAACCATTCTCAAGAATAAATTATTTCAAGACAACTGTTCTTTCAACGAGTTTTATTTTTCAAAAGCAGATGCTTACAAAGACTATGTCGATAAATCGGCCAATATATTGTCGCTTTTAAACAACAGCCGTAACGAAAAAGGAGATCGCGTATCAATGACACAGCGTATAGATGCTGATATTTTGCAATACGATGCTATAAATCCTGACAACAAAGATAAATTTGGAAAACAAATGCTGCTGTCTGATTTTTTTATTCCAAAAGAGAGTACTGTTGTGCCTTTGATGCCAATGTTTATTGCAAACGGAACTGCTCTTTTAATAATGGAGAACGAATTCCGTTTATGCCGCATATTATTAAAGGATTAAAACTTAATGCATCGCTTGCGCCAAATAGAGCTGCTTTGCCATTAAACGAAAGTGAAATTAATGACGGATATAATTTCCCTGTAACGTATGGCATTACGGCAAGTTCTGCCTTTCCGGGTGTTTTGCCAAAGGTTAAATTTGGTGTCAAAGATCAAAGTAAAATATTGTGTATTATAGACGGCGGTGCTTCGGATAATATGGGATACAAAACATTGGCCGAAGTACTTCATAGTGATACTAAAGTAAATGATAAGAATAAAAAAGCCGTTTTTATTGACTGTCTTGGTCAAGGAAAAAAGGAACCTTATATAAACGATACAAAAATTGGTCTTCTTTCATTGTTTGAAACGGCTTCGCTTTATACCGTTCAAACCCGATATATGACTTTTGATAAAGATGTAGAAAGTACTTTTGAAAGATATAAGATTCCTGTTAAGAATTATCAGATAATTGGTTTTACTACGATTCGAGATCATTTGCTGAAAATGGAGAAAGATCAAGATTACAATGATTTAGTTGTAGAATTGAAAGCAACAAACGACGATTCCAGCAGTTGGATTAAGCTGTTTGCGAACTTTAAAGAAGATTTAGTAACCAAATTTGGCGAAAGTGCGTTTAAAAAAGATAAAGTTGGCGAAATAATAGTAGCAACACTTGATAAAGATAAATTTCCAGAATTGACTGCAAGCGAAGTTTTACTGTTGTATGAATACGCTTCTCACGTTGAAACAAAATTGCGAATTACCGCTCAGGAAAGAGATGTTTTACTTTTATCTGGACGCTTTGCGGTATTTTTGAAAACGAATGAATTAAGAGAATTGCTTGTAGAATATAAGTAAATTAACTCATTGATTGTAACTGCAAAACAACAATAATTAAACACATAGAAACATAGATTTTGTATGTAAAAAAGAAGACAAAAAGAAACGCGTTTCTTTCGTATAGCGCGACTATGAGTATTTAAAAAAAGTGAAGCGCCTAATTTAGACTGCAAAAGCTATGTTTCTATGTGTTGAAAATAATTACAGCCGGTGGGTTAAATTAAGAGCTCTCTTAAAAAAGTGATTTTAATTAAAAAGGGTAAGCAGATTATTTTATATTTGGAAGCCCCTAATTATTAAAATCAAGAACAATGAGAATTAAAACCTACTTAATTCTCAGTGGCATTTTTCTATTTTTATCCTCTTGCGGAAAAAAAGAGAAAGAAATCATTGAGGAAAATGCTTCATCGCTGGCTCTAAAAACAGAGACACCTAAACCAGTTGAAAAACTTATTTTCAAGAATAGCGAATACATAATTTCTTCTGACGAATTAGATTTAAGTCTGCTCAAAAAAGCATCCGAAAATTTGAAAATCGAATACAAAGCTGTTAAAATTGAAGATGTCAGCTCGATTAAATACAGTGATGAAATAACTTTTTTCGCGATTTGTATTATTAGAAAAGAGAACAAATCAAAATCAAAAGATGAAAATCGAGGTAATTTTTACGAAAGAAAATATGTTTTCGTAAACAACAGCGACGGGAAAATTCTGGCAGAAGAATCTGATGCTGGTCTTGGTTATTATGAAAATGAAGGTTTAAGAGTCGGCAAAACGTATATTTTGAAAAATCTATTGAAACTGGATGAAAAAAATCAAGCAATTGCTTTTACTACAGCAGTATATTCAAACAGCAGAGTTGTAGTGTATTCTGAGGAAAAGCTAACGATTATGACATTCGACGGAAGTAAAATGAAGAAATTGTTGTACGAATATCCAATTCGGTCAGTAAATGGAGATTCAGACGGAAGCGGTACTTATCAAATCGAAACGCTCGAAACCGGTATTAGCATTTCTGATGCTCAGTCAAATGGGTTTTATGATTTATTGGTTTCAAAAATATTTTCATACGAGGCCGCTGCCGAAGAAGATTTAGAAAATGATATTCAGAAAATGAATGATCTAAAAGTTAAAAAAGAATTTCAAAGGCTGCGATTTAATGGTAAAATGTACTCGTTTAAAAAAGACGATCAAAACCGATTTTTATAATTTTATGTCTTTATAGAAACGAAAAAAAAATGCTAAAAAAATTACTTTTTGTTTTATTGATTTTGCCTGTTTTCTTGTTGGCGCAAGAAAAGCAAAAAGAAATGTCGGATAATGTGACGCGTTATTTTTATGACGATAAAGTAGTTTCGATCGAGATTTGGTATGGTGCTGATAAAAAACCGGACAGTTCTAAAACCTATTATTCGAGTGGAAAACTAAATGAAGTTTTTTATTTTGATAACGAAGGTAAAAAAGATGGAGATTGCTATCAACTCAACAAACAAGGTGAAAAACTCGTAACGTGGAATTTTGTGCACGGAAAATTAACGAGTCGAGTAGATCATAAACTGCCTTTTAATAAAGATCGAGAAGAAACTACCAAGAAAGCACTAAAAATGCTGACTGAAATTAATGCAAAGACTAATTTTAATCCAACAAAAATTAATGATCTCTACAATCGCGGGGTTTTAAGAATCAGTCTTGGTAATGCAACATTGGCAATTGAGGATTTAAAAAGGGTTGAATATGCGATTGACAAAGATCCAAAAAACAAGAATTTAGTTTTATCAGACTCAGCGCAAAAGAAAGCGGCTTCCTTTCGAAGTAAACTTTATGATCGTATTGCAAGTATATATGGATCACTTGAAATGGAAAGTTTCGCGTTTCACTATTATTTTAAAGCAATCCAGAATGCGCCCAATGATTATCGCATTCTATATAATTTTGCAACATTGTTGCAGCAGCGAAAATCGTATGATTTGGCACGTTATTATTTAGAGAAAATTATAGCTGCAAAACCAGATCATGCCCACGCGAGATGGGGACTTGCCAGATTGTACAGTGATATGGGCGAGTATGAAAAAGCAATGGATAATATCATGTTTGCTTTTGTATCTGAAAAAGCCATTATCGAAAGAACAACAGGATATGGCGGACGTGATTTAAGAACGACTAGAGGTTTAATCTATCATAAACTTGGAGAATCGGACAAAGGAATTGCCGATTTGAAAATCGCTTTGGAGATGGATAAAAACAATTCGTATGCTATGAAAAACCTCGGAATCATTTATCTGGATCAAAAAAAGTACGAAGATGCCTGTGGCTTATTTACAAAAGCAAAAGAACTAAATTATACTTTGACGTATGATGAATTTGATCTGGAGATGCTTTTAGAAAGTGCCTGTAATAATATGCCGCCAAAAGAAAATGCAAAAAGCAAACCCTTTGTTTTTCCAAATCCTGCCGTAACAACCATTACAATTGAGAATTTGAATTCTAAAAACTTTGATTTTGAGTTTTTTAACTTTGAGTCCGTGTCGGTTTTAAAAGGAAAAACAAGCGACGGAACGATAAATGTTTCTGGACTGCTTTCTGGATTTTACATTTTAAAAGTTACAGTTGGCACTTCAGTACAAACTTTTAAAATGATAAAAGAGTAAACTTTAAAAACGCTTTGCAAACCTTTAAAGAAACTGCATGTAGATGTGCGAAATATTTCTTTCCTCAAAAACTTTGTCATAATCTTAGGAAACATTTGCTTAAATTTGCTTCCGTTATAAAAAATATACAATAGTTATAAAAAACAAGCTATGTTACAAATCGCATTTATTAGAGAAAATCAAGAGAAAGTAATCAAGGCTTTAGCAAAACGAAATATCGATGCTAAAAGCGTTGTTGAAGAGGTGGTGAAATTAGATGAAAACCGTCGTGCTGCGCAAGTTGAGCTAGACAATATTTTATCTGAATCTAATAAATTGTCCAAAGACATAGGCGAATTAATGAAAGCGGGAGAGAAATCTAAAGCCGCAATTTTAAAAGAAAAAACCGTTTCATTAAAAGAAAAAAGCAAAGAACTTGGCGAAAAAGCAGAAGCTTTGGCTGTTGAGCTGACTAATAAATTATACACACTACCCAATCTTCCCGCTGATATCGTTCCAGAAGGAAAAACTCCAGATGATAATTTGAATGTTTTTCAAGAAGGTGATATTCCAGTTTTGCACGAAGGTGCACAACCGCATTGGGAATTGGTTAAAAAATACGACATCATCGATTTTGAATTGGGTGTAAAAATTACAGGAGCTGGTTTTCCTGTTTACAAAGGAAAAGGAGCTCGTTTACAACGTGCTTTAATCAATTACTTTTTAGAT
The DNA here is from genome assembly GCF_044005885.1 of Flavobacterium sp. FlaQc-30. Classification (NCBI taxonomy): domain Bacteria; kingdom Pseudomonadati; phylum Bacteroidota; class Flavobacteriia; order Flavobacteriales; family Flavobacteriaceae; genus Flavobacterium; species Flavobacterium sp. FlaQc-30. Next base: position 845,237 of record NZ_JBIPCO010000001.1, read on the forward strand.
AAAAATACAGCTGCAGGATATAACGAAGTTCAAGTGCCGCATTTGGTAAATGAAGCTTCAGGATATGGAACTGGGCAATTGCCAGATAAAGAAGGGCAAATGTATCACGCTGGAGTTGATGATTTATATTTGATTCCAACAGCTGAGGTGCCAGTTACCAATTTATTCCGCGACGTTATTTTAAACGAAAGCGAATTGCCTATTTTACACACTGCTTATACACCATGTTTCCGTCGTGAAGCAGGTTCATATGGAGCGCACGTACGCGGATTAAACCGTTTGCACCAATTTGATAAAGTTGAAATTGTTCGTGTTGAACACCCAGATAATTCATACCAAGCGCTTGACGGAATGGTTGAGCATGTAAAGAATATTTTGCAGGAACTGAAATTGCCATACAGAATTTTACGTCTTTGCGGAGGTGATATGGGTTTCACATCAGCTTTAACCTATGATTTTGAAGTGTTTTCTACAGCGCAGGATCGTTGGTTAGAAATTAGTTCAGTTTCTAACTTCGAAACTTTTCAAGCAAACCGCTTAAAACTGCGTTTTAAAGACAAAGATGGTAAAAACCAATTGGCACACACATTAAACGGAAGTTCATTGGCTTTGCCTAGAGTTTTGGCAGGAATTATAGAAAATTATCAAACACCAGAAGGAATCGTAATTCCAGAAGTTTTACGCCCTTACTGCGGTTTTGACATCATAAAATAAAAATTTCGTACATTTAGGGTTAAACCTAACAGGTTTTTTTAAACTTGTTAGGTTTTCTTAATTGTAACGGTCAGCATAATTAAAATTGAAGAGGATGAATGGAGTGTTAAATTGGAATGTAGACCCTGTTATTTATTGGATAACAGATAGTTTTCCTTTAAAATATTACGGAGCGCTTTTTGCTTGCGGACTTTTATTAGGATATTATATCGTAAGGAATATTTACAAAAAGGAAAATCTTTCTGTCGAGAATCTTGACAGTCTGCTGGTTTATGTAATTGTTGGAACAATTTTGGGTGCAAGATTAGGGCATGTTTTTTTCTATGAGCCTGAATATTTTATGCAGCATCCGATAGAAATTCTTTTACCGATAAAAGAAACAGCAGGAGTTTATAAATTTGTTGGATATCAAGGTTTAGCTAGTCATGGCGGATCAATAGGAGTTCTTATCGCATTGGTTTTATATTGTCGAAAATATCATGTAAAGTTTTTGTGGCTTTTAGATAAAATGGCAGTTGGAGTTCCGGTAACAGGGGCATTTATCAGGTTTGGGAATTTTATGAATTCAGAAATCTACGGAAAAGCTACTAACGGAAATTGGGGCGTTGTTTTTCAAAGAGACGATATGATTCCAAGACATCCAACGCAATTGTATGAAGCATTTGCTTATTTAGTGATTTTTGGTATTTTGTTTAAAATGTATAAATCAGAAAGAATTAGAAATGCCAACGGATTAATTTTTGGAACCTTTTTGACACTATTGTTTCTAGCTAGATTTATAATTGAATTCTTTAAGGAAAATCAAGAAAGTTTCGAGAATAATATGCTTTTTAATATGGGACAATTATTGAGTATTCCTTTTATAATTATTGGCATAGTTTTGATTGTTTTAAAATCAAGACAAAAAAATGATTACGCAGGAGTTTGATAATTGCTGTGTTCAGATTCTACAATAGGCAACAAAAAGCGGCAACTTAATAAGCTGAATATGAAAAACATCTTTATCTATATCGTTTTGTTGTGGTCTGGTTTTGTATTCGCGCAAAACGAGCAACTGGCAAATAATTACTACGAGAAAGGCGATTTTGAGAAAGCTAAACTGATTTATGAAGAGCTTTTAAAAGGTTCTCCCTCTAATACACAGTATTTTTTAAGAACGGTAGACTGTTATCAGCAGCTGCAAATGTATGATGTTGCCGAAAAAACGATTCAAGATCGCTATAATAAATACAAGCAAGGTATTTTTTTAGTTGAATTAGGATATAATTTTCAGTTGCAAAAAAATGATTCTAAGGCTAAATCGTATTACGAGCAGGCAATCGATAAAATCAAAACAAGTCCTAATGATGTTTATGGAATTGGTAATTCTTTTGAGAAAAAAGTTTTGCTTGAATATGCGGTGAAAGCATATCAAACGGGAATGCAGGTGCAGCCCAATTATAATTTTAACTTCCAAATCGGGATGTTATACGGTCAGCTTGGGAAAACAGATCTAATGATCGATATGCTGCTGACAGAATCGTATCAGAATCCGCAAAACGCCAATTTGATACAAACACAACTTTCCCGTTTTATGAATGGGGAAACAGATAATACTGCATTTAAAGATGCTATGCGAAAAGCCTTGATTTTAAAAACACAAAAAGATCAAGATATTTTTTGGAATCATTATCTAAGCTGGTTTTATGTACAGCAAAAAGAATTTGGAAAAGCATTTATTCAAGAGAAAGCAATTTACAAACGCGAACCAGAATCATTAATAAGCATTGTAAATCTGAGCCAGTTTGCTATAAACGAAGATGATACTGACACGGCAGAAGAAATATTGAATTTCATTCTTTTAAACACCAAAGATTTAGATTTATTGGTAGAAAGCAATGCCCGTTTAATGCAGATTAAAATCGATAAAGCGCAGGAAAAAGATTATCCTGCAATTACAAATGAGTTACAGCAATTGCTCACAACTTACGAAATAACTCCTTTTACCTTATCTTTGCAATTAATTCAAGCGCATTTTTTAGCTTTTAATCTAAAAAAGACAGAAGAAGCTAAGGCAATTGTGAAAAAAGCGCTGGAATTAAATTTGAACGCGTATCAGCAGGCAGACGCTAAAATGGAACTTGCAGATATTTTGTTATTAGAAGAAAAGTTTAATCAGGCATTAATTTATTATTCGCAGATTCAATTAGATCTAAAGAATGATGTTATGGTGTATGAGGCAAGTTTAAAAGCCGCTAAAACAAGTTATTTTAAAACTGATTTTGAGTGGGCTTTGACGCAGTTTAAAGCATTAAAATCGGCAAACACACAATTGATTGCCAATGATGCTCTAGAGTATTTTTTGTTAATAAACGATAATAAAGCTGCAGATTCGACACAAACGGCTTTGAAACAGTTTGCAAAAGGGGATTTTTTAATTTATCAAAATAAAAAACCAGAAGCAATAGCGCAGTTTCAAAGCATATTAAAGGCTTATAAAGGACAGGAAATTGAAGCTGTTACAATGTTGCGTTTAGGTAAGATTTACGAAAGTTTGAAGGATTACAATTCGGCTTTAAGCCAATACCAGCAAATTATCGATCACCACAGTGACGGAATTTATGTTGATGAAGCGCTGTTTTTTTCGGCAGAAATTTACAACGATGAATTGCATGATACAGAAAAGGCAAAGCCTTTATATGAAAAGATAATTTTTAATCATCAGGATAGTATTTACTTTGTTGATGCTAGAAAAAAATACCGAGAGTTAAGAGGGGATAAGAATTTATAAATTCCAAATTTCAAAGAAAAGAATTAATAATACGATGATTCAATAAGTGATTAAGTGCCTAAAAAGAAACTTGATACCTTAGAATCTCAGAATCTTTAGAAAAAATGATTATTTACAACGTTACAACCAATATACACGAAAGCGTTCACGACCAATGGTTAAAATGGATGCAGGAAAAACACATACCAGAAGTTTTGGCAACTCAAAAATTCTCATCGGCAAGAATTGTGAGAGTTTTAGTTGAAGAAGAAATGGGAGGTATCACATATTCCGTTCAATATATAACAGACAGCAAGGCTACTTTAGAAAAGTATTATCTTGAAGATGCGCCTAAATTACGACAAGAAGCATTAGAGTTATTTGCTGATAAAATGCTCTCTTTTAGAACAGAATTGGAGCTTATTTCAGAGCACTAAGTTTGAGTTTTAACCTCGGTTTTGCATTTTTAGTTAGAGAATTGAGACAAAAACTAAATAAAACTTTGTGTCTTTGAGTCTTAGTAGTAAAAAAGTTTGAGCCTTTGCAGCAAAAAGAATACTTTTGCGCCCTCGCGGCAAAACAAGATAGAAAATGGAAAAAGTAAAAGCCAAAAAACACTTAGGACAGCATTTCCTTAAAGACGAAAGCATCGCAAAAGCAATTGCCGATACTTTGAGCTTAAAAGGATATGATGAGGTTTTAGAAATAGGACCTGGGATGGGTGTGCTTACTAAGTATTTGCTCGAGAAACCAATTAATACTCACGTGATCGAAATTGATACCGAATCTGTGGCGTATTTAGGCGAGAACTATCCAAAACTAAAAGATCAGATTATCTCTAAAGATTTTCTGAAATACAATATACATGAAGTATACGGAGATAAACAATTTGCAATAATTGGAAATTTCCCCTATAATATCTCTACTCAAATTGTTTTTAGAACATTAGAGTTTAGAGACCAGATTCCTGAGTTTTCAGGAATGTTTCAAAAAGAAGTTGCAGAACGAATCTGCGAGAAAAAAGGCTCCAAAGCCTATGGAATCTTATCTGTTTTAGCACAGGCTTTCTATGATACTGAGTATCTGTTTACGGTAGATGAAAATGTTTTTATTCCTCCGCCCAAGGTCAAGTCGGGTGTGATGAAAATGACCCGAAAGGAAGATTATAGCCTTCCTTGTGGTGAAAAGTTATTTTTTACAGTAGTAAAAACGGCTTTTCAGCAAAGACGAAAAACATTACGTAACAGTTTGAAAACATTAAATTTATCTGATAATCTGCGAGAAGACACTATCTTTGATAAACGTCCCGAACAGCTTAGTGTCGAGGAATTTATTGTTTTGACTCAAAAAATAGAAGCCGATGGAGTTTAAAATCAGTAAAGAGCTCATTAAGGAAATAGCACAGCTTATTCAAGCTAAGAACAATAAAGAGCTAGAAATTTTATTGAATGACATGCACCATGCTGATTTCGCCGAAATACTTGACGAAATTGACATTGCAGATGCTACTTATATTTTTAAGGTTTTAGACAGTGAAAAAACAGCCGAAATTCTTTTAGAATTAGAGGATGATTTACGTGAGAAAATCTTAAACAGACTTTCGCCAAAAGAAATTGCAGAAGAGCTTGATGAGCTTGAAACAAATGATGCGGCAGATATTATTGGTGAACTTTCGAAAGACAGAAAAGCTGAAGTAATCTCGGAACTTCAGGATGTTGAGCACGCAAAAAGCATTGTAGATTTACTTCGTTACGATGAAGATACTGCCGGAGGTATCATGCATAAAGAGTTAGTGAAAGTAAATGAAAACTGGAACGTTCTTACTTGCGTGAAAGAAATGCGTATTCAAGCCGAAAATGTTTCAAGAGTACATTCTATTTATGTAGTCGATGATGAAAATCGTCTTAAAGGCAGATTATCACTTAAAGATTTGCTGACGACTTCTACAAAAACACAAATTTCAGACATATACATTAGAAAATTATACTATGTAAATGTTGAAACACCAGATGTTGAGGTTGCTCGTATGATGGATAAATACGATCTCGAAGCAATTCCTGTTGTAGATGAATTAGGACGTTTAGTAGGTCGCATTACAATTGATGATATTATCGACGTAATCAAAGATGAAATCGAAAAAAGAGATACCGAAGATATTCAAAAGTTTGGAGGTCTTGAAGCGTTAGAACTTCCTTACGTTCAAACCAGACTTGGTGAAATGGTAAAAAAGAGAGCAACTTGGTTAGTTGTTTTGTTTATTGGTGAAATGTTTACCGCTTCGGCAATGGGATTTTTTGAAGGAGAAATCGAAAAAGCCGTTGTTCTAGCCTTATTTGTACCGCTTATTATTTCGAGTGGAGGAAATTCTGGTTCGCAAGCTGCAACATTGATTATTCGTGCCATGGCCTTAAAAGAACTTACTTTAAAAGACTGGTGGTATGTAATGAAAAAAGAAATTGCATCTGGATTTTTGCTTGGTGCGATTTTAGGTATTGTTGGTTTTATTAGAATTTTAGTTTGGCAGCAAAGCGGATTGTATGAATATGGCGAGCATTGGTTGGCGATAGGAATGACAGTTTCACTTTCATTAGTATTTATTGTTTTGTGGGGAACACTTTCAGGATCAATGATACCCTTTTTATTGAAAAAACTTAAACTGGATCCCGCAACTTCATCAGCACCTTTTGTAGCTACTTTGGTTGATGTAACCGGATTAGTGATTTACTTTACAATTGCGTCCTTACTCTTAAAAGGGAAGTTGTTATAAAATAAAATAAGTTTGTTTACTGCATTGAATTAGGGTTTTTACAGCCGCTAAAGGATTCTCGACTTTAGATTTTTGCCACAAATTGATACGTTACAGTGATTTAAAATGGGTAAAATCTACGTAATTTACATGCCGAAAAACAGGCTGTTAATCAGCCAACAATAAATTAAAACCAAGCAGGATGAAAGTACACATTATAGGGGGAGGAAACCTAGGCGTTTCTATTGCCTTAGGAATTGCAAAATTTTCAAAAAACAATCAAGTTACCGTAACGAGAAGAAACACTGCAAGTATTCAATATTTATCTGAATATGGAATTACAGTTTCTAATAACAATAAACATAAGATTCACGAAGCTGATGTAGTGATTTTAACGATAAAACCGTATCAAGTTGATACTGTTTTAGGTGAAATTCTTCCAGTTATTCAAAATAAAACAATTGCTTCGGCAGTAAGCGGATTGTCTTTGGATATTCTTCAATCAAAAACAAATAACGAATATCCAGTTGTGCGCATTATGCCAAATATTGCGGCGCAGTTTGGAGAATCGGCAACTTGTATTTCTTTTCCAGAAAAAGACCGCGAAAAAGCGCTGCCAATTGTTGATCTATTTCAAGATTTAGGAACAGCTCCGGTAATTGATGAAAAATTAATGGATGCAGCGACTGTTTTAGGTGCGTGTGGTACTGCGTATGCTTTGCGTTACATTCGTGCCTCTATGCAGGCAGGAATTGAGATTGGATTCGATTCAAACACAGCTTTAGCAATTGCGGCACAAACCGTAAAAGGAGCAGCAAAAATGTTATTAGAAGAAAAAGTACATCCAGAGCAATTGATCGACCGTGTAACAACGCCTCAAGGCTGTACAATTGTTGGTTTAAATGAAATGGAACACAATGGTTTCAGTTCATCATTGATAAAAGGAATTAAGACCTCTTTGAAACAAATTAAGGGCTGAGAATAAATAAAATCAATATTTAAAAATCCTAATTCCAAACTTGATAAGTGGGGAATTAGGATTTTTTATTTTTTAGACTTTTTTCTTTCCTAAAACATATTTGAGGTAAACAAAACCAAATAGACCAGATAGAACAGAAGCAATTAAAATCGCTATTTTAGAAAATACAATAGTTTCAGGATCTGTAAAAGCAAGAATTGTGATAAAAATAGACATTGTAAAACCAATACCTCCAAGCATTCCTGCTCCTAAAATATGCGCCCATTTTAAGTTTTTAGGTAAAGCGCATAATCCGGCACTGACACCAATTGACGAAAATAGTAAGATTCCTAAAGGTTTTCCAACGACCAATCCGAGAATAATTCCAAAAGTATTTGGGTGATTTAATCCTTCATGCCAGTCAGATTCAATCGCGATACAAGTGTTTGCAACAGCAAAAAGAGGTAAAATTACAAAGGCAACAGGTTTATGTAAAAAATGCTGCAGCTTATAAGAAGAAGATTGCTCATCTCCATTGCCAAACGGAATTACAAAAGCGAGAATAACACCTGTAATAGTAGCATGAACACCTGAATTAAGCATGAAATACCACATAACAACTCCGCCAATTAGATATGGAATTAGATTGTGAATTTTCATTCGATTCAAAACAAACAAGAAAACCCATATTCCTAAAGCAATAGCAAGATTTACAAAAGCAATCGAAGTGGTGTAAAATACTGCAATTACAATTATAGCGCCCAAGTCATCAATAACAGCAAGAGCTGTTAAAAAAACTTTTAACGACGACGGAACTTTACTTCCTAAAAGCGAAAGAATACCAATCGCAAAAGCAATATCTGTTGCCATTGGAATTCCTGCACCGTTTTGAGTCGCTGTTCCAAAGTTTAACGCTAGAAATATAGCGGCAGGAACCAGCATTCCTCCAAAAGCGGCCATTATAGGGAGTGAAGCATTTTTTATGCTGGACAATTCACCATGATAAATTTCTCTTTCTAATTCTAAACCAATTAATAGAAAGAAAATAGTCATCAAACCGTCATTAATCCAATGCGTGATAGAATGACCATTGAAATCTTTTTCCCAAAACGATATATATTCAGCGGCATAAGAAGAATTGGCAAGATACAACGAAACAATCGTAACAAATAATAGAAGCAGCCCGCCTGATTTTTCGTTTTCAAAAAAGGCTTTAAAAGTTTTGGTTAGTTTCATTTGAAAGGTATAATAATTTAGAAAGAAAGAATTTTCTTTAACTCTTGTTTTTCAAAGTTAAAAAAAATATAACCAATAAAAAATTCTGATGTTTTGTAATGAGGTATTTCTTTTCCAAAGCCATAAAAAAAACCGCCTAAATTGGCGGTTTTAAGTTTTTTTAGAGAGCTGCTGCGGCTTCTAGAATTAAAGCACTTACCTCTTTAGGTTTTGATGCCAGAGATGCGTGACCAGCGTCTAAATGAATAATTTTTTTAGGATTTAATTATTCTGCCATTTCTTTTTGAGTTTCTGGCGGAATCATATTATCGTGATTAGAAATTTGATACCAGCTAGGTTTCGTTTTCCAAGCAGGTTCGCCTGCTTGATCTCCAAAACATTGACCATGTATTGGTTTTTGAGCGAGTGCCATAACTAAAGCTCTTTCTTCGTCTAAATCCTGTCCAAACGATTTGTGAAATTCATCATACTTGATCCACAAAAATCCTTTAGGATCAGGATAGATACTGGCGCCTCCTGAGCCGGCTCTGCGTCCTAAAAGCGCTCCTAAACTGTCTCCTGCATCTGGTGCAAATGCAGCAATATAAACTAAACCCGCAACTTTGTCGTGGTTTCCCGCTCCAGAAATTACAGCTCCCCCGTATGAATGACCAACCAGAAGTACTTTGCCTTCTTGAGCATCAATTAAATCTTTTGTTTTATTTATATCGTCTTGTAAAGAAGTTAAAGGATTTTGAACACTGCGCACTTTGTATCCTTTTTTTGCCAGTTCAGGAATTACATATTGCCAATGTGATCCATCTCCCCATGCTCCGTGAACCAAAATAATGGTTAAATCTTGTGTTGCCATAATTGTTTTATTGTTTAAGTGGTTAAAATGTAAATTGCTTAATTAGAATTTAATATCAGTTTGTTTAAACGATTGGTCAATTATTTTTTTAGGTTAAGAAAAAATGAGGCAGGTTTATGATTTGTTTTTAAAGTAACAGGTATCTATAAAATTATGAAAATTAATTGATTAACTCTTATTAGTGATTTAATTTTTGTGATGTTAAAGTTAAGGAATGCGGAAGCCGTTAGTTGGCTTGAAAGGTATTTCTTTAAATTATTGAATAGGATGTGCAGGTTTAGTGAAAACGGGCAGTGTTTATGAGATTAATAAATCAATAAAAAACTAAGAGAATTAACCGTATTTTTGTTTTAATAAATTAAATAAAAATGAGTGTAAAAATTCTACATATCGACAGTAACCATCCAATTTTATGGAAACAGTTGGAAGAGGCTGGTTTTGAAAATTATGCCGATTTTACTTCTTCTAAAGAAGAAATTGAGGCGAAAATTCAAGATTATAATGGAATCGTAATTCGCAGCCGATTCAAAATCGACAAAACGTTTCTGGATAAAGCGGTCAATTTGCAGTTTATCGCAAGAGTTGGCGCAGGTTTAGAAAGTATTGATTGTGATTACGCCTTGGATAAAGATATTGAATTAATTGCTGCTCCTGAAGGAAATTGCAATGCCGTGGCAGAACATACTTTAGGAATGATTCTTTCTCTTTTTAATAAATTGAATATTGCTGATTATGAAATTCGTTCAGGTCAATGGAATAGAGAAAGTAATCGTGGTCATGAACTTGATGGTAAAACCGTTGGGATTATTGGATATGGAAATATGGGTAAAGCTTTCGCCAAAAAACTGAGAGGATTTGATGTTGAAGTTTTATGCTATGACATTCAAGATAATGTAGGTGATGAAAATGCCAGACAAGTATCGTTAAAAGAACTTCATGAAAAAACCGATGTATTGAGTTTGCATATTCCGTGGACTCCTGAAACGGATAAAATGGTTGATGCGGCATTTATTAATGAGTTTAAAAAGCCAATATGGATCATTAATACTTCACGAGGTAAAAATATTGTAACGGCAGATTTGGTCGCAACAATGAAGTTAGGAAAAGTATTGGGTGCAGGTTTGGATGTTTTAGAGTATGAAAAACTGTCTTTTGAAACGCTTTTTCAAGACAAAAATACACCAGAAGCCTTCCAATATCTTTTAGATGGAAGAAAAGTAATCTTAACACCGCATATTGCCGGATGGACTTTTGAAAGCCATGAGCGCCTTGCGCAGGTTATTGTAGATAAGATAAAAGCCATTTATAAAAAGTAAACAAAGACAACTGTAATAGTTAACATTTTATAACGAGTTTTTTCTTGTGAAAAAACTCACGTCATAATTAGTTTATAAAATTAATTTTTGATAATATTGTTGCGATTTTAACAAAAATTAAAGGAAGAAATAATCAAAGTCTTCAAATGCGATAAATATTAACAAACTAATTTATTATTTATGATTGAGTGGTACAAGAAAGTAGTTTTTGAGAACTATGCGAATTTTTCAGGTCGTGCAAGAAGAAGTGAGTATTGGTATTATACACTAGCTTCTATAATTGTTTCTATAATACTTTCAACTTTGGATAATATTGCTGGTTTGACTTTTGGTCTTGCAGATTCAGGAATATTATCGTCGATTTATAGCTTATTGGTTTTTTTACCTGGTTTAGGAGTAATGGTAAGACGTTTACACGACGTGGGTAAAAGCGGTTGGTTTTTTCTGATCGTGTTGCTTCCAATAGCAGGTGTTATTTGGCTGCTTATTGTGTTATGCACAGAAGGGGATAGAGGTACAAATGCTTACGGACCAGATCCTAAGGACGATTTTGAAGAAATAAACGAAATAGGAAGTGCTGAAATATAAATAATCTAAAATACAATAATAAAAAATGGAAAATACAAAACCAGAAGCTTGGAATACTCCGTCAGCTCCAAGACAAGAAAATAAAAAAGTTGCTGCCGGAATTTTAGGAATCTTAGTTGGAGCTTTAGGAATTCATAAATTCTATTTAGGTTACACAAAAGAAGGAATCATTCAAATACTTCTTAATCTTTTATGTGGACTAGGTAGTTTAATAGGTCTTATAGAAGGAATAATTTACCTTACTAAAAGTGAAGAAGACTTTTATCAAACGTATCAAGTTGGAAAAAAAGGCTGGTTCTAAAAATATGTATTCCCATTTGCAATTAGCAAATGGGATTTTTTTTTGATTACCCCATATTATTTAATTAACTATTGAACTTAAAAATATAAATTATGGAAAACACACAATCGGAGTTTGGAAATGCTAAACCAGAGAATAAAAAAGTTGTAGCAGGAATTTTTGCGATTTTGCTTGGAGGATTAGGAGTGCATAAGTTTTATTTAGGTTATACTAAAGAGGGTATTATTCAGCTTATTTTAGGATTATTATGCGGTATAGGTGCCATAATTGGTCTTATAGAAGGCATTATTTATTTGACGAAGAGCGATGAAGAGTTTTATCAGACTTATCAGGTTGGTCAGAAAACTTGGTTCTAAAAATAAAAAAAATCCCATTCAGTAATGAATGGGATTTTTGTTTGTAAGCAGTTCGTTCTTAAAAAAATGTCTTTTTTTGATACTATAATGTCGGTTAGTTTCTTTAAATAATTGTAAAAGTAAGTAATCTTGAACTTTGTTAAAAAGTAATGGAGTAACTGAAAATCCATAAAGAGTAGGGCAATTTTAAAGATTTTATTATGTTAGAAATGTACAAAAAAGTAGTTTTGGAAAACTACGCAAACTTTAACGGAAGAGCTAGAAGAAGAGAATATTGGTTGTTCACTTTGTTGAATGTTATTATAGGTTATGGTTTGTTGTTTGGTTTAGGCTTTATTTCTCCTAAATTAACAATCGTAAGCACTATTTATAGTTTAGCGGTCTTAATTCCTGGAATCGCTGTCGCAATTAGAAGAATGCACGATATCGGTAAAAGTGGATGGTATATTCTTATTCCACTTTATAATATCGTATTACTTGCGACTGAAGGTGAAAAAGGACCAAATCAATATGGGGCAGATCCTAAAAATGGATTAGAAGAATTAGATGAAATTGGAAAAGAATAAAGTCTAATTTGTTTTTAAATAAGCGTTGAAACTAAAAAATCCCATTTGTAATTACCAAATGGGATTTTTTTTATTTTGAGAGATTACAGTTAATCTTCTTTTTCAGATAATTTACGCTCTAATTCTATTTGAAATTCTTCAATAACGGGCTTCATAGTGCTTTCTGGAATATCAGCGATTCTAATGTACATTAAGCCGTCAACAGCGTTATTAAACAAAGGATCTACGTTGAAAGCAACAACACGCGCATTTTGCTTGATGTACTTTTTAATTAAAACAGGTAAACGTAAATTTCCTGGTTCTAATTCATCAATGATTTTGTCAAATTTATTTAAATCAGATTCCGCTTCGTCGAAGATAAAGTCTTTATCAGCATCTTTTAATTTTACTTTATAAGCTTTCTTCGGATGAATGTATTGCGCAATATAAGGATCGTAATAATTTGATTTCATGAACTCGATCATCAACGATTTAGAGAAATCAGAAAATTGATTACTGATACTTACGCCGCCTAATAAATATTTGTGTTCAGGATGGCGAAGGGTAGTGTGTATAATTCCTTTCCATAACAAGAACAAAGGCATTGGTTTTTGCTGATATTCACGAATGATAAAAGCACGTCCCATTTCAATAGATTTGTGCATCATATCGTGAAGTTCTGGTTCAAATCTAAAAAGATCTGTCAAATAGAAGCCTTCGATACCATATTTTGGATAAATCTCAGAACCTAATCCCATGCGGTAAGCACCTGCTATTTTTTTGGTTTCATCATCCCATAAAAACATATGGTGATAATATTTATCGTATTCGTCTAAGTCAATAGATTCGTTGGTTCCTTCACCTACTTCTCTAAAGGTGATTTCACGCAGACGACCTATTTCATGCAGAATATTAGGAATCGATTTTGCACGTGCAAAAAACACTTCGTAATTTTTGCTTTGCAGCAAGCGGCAATCACTGTTTCTTAACGCATTAACCTCGTCAATCATTTTTGATTCGTTCGCCGGCGTAACAATTTTTTTAGGTGCTTTTGCTATTTTTAAACTAGCAGTGTCAATCAATTTGGTGTCTTTTTCAAACGGATTAGCCAACATATAAGTTTTCTTTCTCAAGAACTCAGAATATTCTTCAAACGATTCGATTTCGTTTTGCTCGTTTACAGAAATTGGTTTTCCAATACGAACTTTAATTACGCGATCTTTCTGTGTCAGTAATTCCGAAGGTAATTTTGCAGTACGCAAAGTATCGTCAATTTTAGAAAGCCAGTAGAATAATTTACTGTTTTTAGCATGAAAATAAATGGGTACAACTGGAACTTTGGCTTTTCTAATTAATTTTAAAGCGCCTTCTTCCCAAGGTTTGTCAACGACTAATTTGCCATCTTTATAAGTTGAAACTTCACCTGCAGGAAATATCCCTAAAGGTTTTCCGTCACTTAAATGGCGCAAAGTTTCTTTAATTCCGACCACGCTCGATTTAACATCCTTATGATTTTCAAAAGGATTTACGGGCATGATGTATTTTTTAAGAGGAACAATTCGGTGCAATAAAAAATTAGCGATAATCTTGAAATTTGGTTCTCTTTCGAGCATTAATTTCAAAAGCAAAATACCATCAATTCCTCCAAGCGGATGATTTGAAATGGTAATATAAGCGCCATCTTTAGGTAAACGTTTTAGATCTTCTTCAGGAATTTCAAATTTGATTTCCATTTCATCCAAAATCCCGTTTAAAAACGCAACATCCTCTAAGTGTTTATTGTGATCGTAAATTTTATTTAGGGTAGAGATCTTAAGGACCTTCATAAGAATCCAGCCTGAAAAAGTACCAAACACTCCGTACTTATCAACATTTATTGCTTTTGCAACTTCTTTCGCGGTAACTAAACCCATGTACTATTTTTAAATTATTAGAGCAGCCAACAAAGATAACAAAAAACTCTACTTTTCGTTTATTCAAACGCAAACTTTCCACTTTTTTATTACATTTGGAATCCTTAAAAATACAATCTGATGAAAATTATTTCTTATAATGTAAACGGAATTCGTGCTGCAATTAACAAAGGTTTTATCGAATGGCTGCAACAGGCAAATCCTGATGTAATCTGCCTTCAGGAAATCAAAGCTACGCAGGATCAAATTCCGGTTGACGATATTACGGCCGCGGGCTATCCTTATCAATATTATTATCCAGCAACAAAAAAAGGTTACAGCGGTGTTGCAATTTTATCCAAAACAAAACCCAATAATGTGGTTTACGGTACAGGAATTCATCATATGGATTTTGAAGGACGTAATCTTCGCGCTGATTTTGATGATGTTTCGGTAATGAGTTTATACCTTCCGTCTGGAACTAATATTGAAAGATTAGATCATAAATTTATGTTTATGGATGATTTTCAAACGTATATTAATGAATTGAAGTTAGCTATTCCCAATCTAATTATTTGCGGTGATTATAATATTTGCCATGAAGCAATAGATATTCATGATCCAGTGCGTAATAAAACAGTTTCAGGATTTTTACCTGCTGAACGTGCGTGGCTTGATGCTTTTATGAAGTCTGGTTTTATTGACAGTTTCCGTCATTTTAATAAAGATCCGCATCATTATTCGTGGTGGAGCTATCGTGCAGGAGCGAGAGGAAATAACAAAGGCTGGCGTATCGACTATAATTTAGTAAGCGCTCCAATGGAACATCGTTTAAAACGTGCTGTGATTCTTCCGGATGCGATGCATTCAGATCATTGTCCGGTTTTAGTTGAGATTGAGTAAAATTTGGTATTGTTCTTGTTGAGAGAAATGGGATTCGGAAATTCTGATAAATTGAATTTTACTTTGATTTTAAAGAAAATGTTCATTTAGATTTTATTCGAATTATCGTTTAAATCAGGAATTAATAATACGTTTCAAATAAAAAAAACAGAAAATAAAATGATTAAAAAAGCTTCGATAGGATTAGTGGTTTTGGCTTTGTCTATGACTTCTTGTGTGTCTAAAAAGATTTATAATGATTTGGAAACAAAGTATTCAGATCTTAAAAAAGAAAATCGTTCTATTGCGGATCAAAATGCCGATTTGCAAAAATCAAAGAATCAGCTGGAATTAGAACGCGATAATTTAACCAAAGATTTAAATAGCACGAAAGATGAATTGGCGAAACAAAAAGCTGATTTAGCCGCTGCGCAAAATAAATATAAGGTTTTACAAGATTCGTACAATGCTCTTGAAAAAAACAGCAATGACGCATTGGAGAAAAACATGAATAAAAACCGCGAATTGTTAGCGCAGTTGGAAGCAAAATCAAAGAAATTGGCTGAAGAACAAGCAAGTCTTGATAAAACGGCAAGTCGATTAAAAGAGCTTGAAGATATGATTGCTGCAAAAGAGGAATCAATGCGCAAGCTGAAAGAAACTTTATCGAAAGCTTTAAATGGTTTTGAAGGTAAAGGTTTGACGGTGGAACAAAAGAACGGAAAAGTGTATGTTTCTATGGAAAATAAACTGCTTTTCAATTCTGGAAGCTGGGCTGTTGGAACAGAGGGAAGAAAGGCTGTTGTAGAATTAGGAAAAGTTCTAGGCGACAATCCTGATCTTTCGGTTCTTATTGAAGGACACACAGATGATGATCCATATGCTGGTTCTGGGCCAATTGCAAACAACTGGGATTTATCTACTAAAAGAGCGACTGCAATTGTGGCTATTTTAAGTGAAAATGCTAAAATCAACAAACAAAAATTAACTGCGGCTGGAAGAAGTGAATTCTCTCCTTTAGCAAGTAATGCGACTCCAGAAGGAAAAGCTAAAAACCGCAGAATCGAAATTATTTTAACTCCAAGATTAGACGAGATTGCGGAGATGCTTAATAGTATTAATTAAGGTTCAAAGGAACAAAGTTACAGAGGCTCAGAGTTTTTACTTTGAGCCTTTTTTTTGTTCTTTCAAAGTTTTAAAAATCTTGTATTTTTTTTAACCTTTGACAAATTTCGATTTGAAAAATCCCTTTGTACCTTTGAACCTCTGCAACTTTGAATCTTAAAAAGAAAAAAATGAAATACACTACATTACCCAATACCGATATAAAAGTTAGTAAAATCAATCTTGGAACCATGACTTTTGGTCAACAGAATACAGAGGCAGAGGGTCATGCTCAAATGGATTATGCACTGGAACAAGGCGTGAACTTTTTTGATACTGCAGAGATGTATTCGGTGCCGGCAAGTGAAGCAACTTACGGAAGTACTGAAAAAATTATTGGAACTTGGTTTAAAAAATCAGGAAATCGTGATAAAGTCGTTTTAGCTTCTAAAATAGCAGGGCCAAATCCGAATTTTGGTTATATGCGTGAGAAATTAGATTTTTCGCCTGCAAGTATTAAATATGCTTTAGAAAACAGTTTAAAGCGTTTGCAGACAGATTATATTGATTTGTATCAAATGCATTGGCCGGAAAGAAAAACTAATAATTTTGGGCACCGCGCATTTACAGGTTTTGAAGATGCATGGGAAGACAACTTTAGAGAAATTTTAGAAACGTTTGACGGATTAATTAAAGAAGGAAAAATTAAACATATTGGTGTTTCAAATGAGAATTCTTGGGGAATGATGCGTCTTTTAGAAGAAAGTAAATATCATAATCTGCCAAGAATTAAAACCGTTCAAAATCCGTATTCATTATTAAACCGTCTTTTTGAAGTGAATTCAGCCGAAGTTTCAATGCATGAAAATGTTGGGTTGCTGGCTTATTCGCCTTTAGCATTTGGAGTTTTAACGGGTAAATTTTTGACAGGAGAAGCACATCCCAATTCAAGAATAAAACTTTTTCCTCAATACACGCGTTACAATAGTGAACAATGCACAAAAGCAACAAAGTTGTATTTAGAAATTGCTGAAAAACATGGTTTAACTTTGACAGAATTGGCAATGGGATTTGTATTGCAGCAGCCGTTTTTAACAAGTGCAATTATTGGTGCAACAACTTTAGAACAATTAAAAGAAAATATTGCCACAATTGATGTCGTGCTTTCAAAAGAAATTATTGCCGAAATTAATCAAGTTCAGGCCATAATTCCTGATCCAGCGCCTTAATTTCAATTTTGTAATAAACACAAAAGCCGCAAAGTAACACAGACTAATCCGTGATAATTTGTGGCTTTTTTTGTGCTGTCAAAAGCAGCTGTCTTAATTATTCGGTTTTTGTATTACCACTATTTTTGCGATTAAATCACCCAATTTTTGATTCTTCTTTGTCAAAGCAATTGTAATTAAATAAAGGAAAGGACAAACTAATTCAAGCAGATCAAAAATTCGTCTAATAATTATTCTAAAATATTTTTTGTATCCTTTTATTTTCATAGGATGATCAAATGTCATTTGCAGCTTGAAGATGTGCTTTCCAATAGTTTTATTCATAAAAACATCCTGCAGAATAAAAAAGAGATAATAAATTAAAAGACCAATTTCCGTTTTAATGAAGCTCTCACCACTGCTATTTTTATAGGAGATATATGGAAATAGTATTTTAACTGTAAGAGCTAAAATGATAAAGTCAATTCCAAAGGCGAAAACTCTTTTAAATAAATAAGTGGGTTTCATAATTACAAATCAAATTCGTCGCTGATAGATAAAGAGTCCGCAGGAACTGCAGTAGAATCTGGAGCTTTGATTCGTATTAATGAGCGAGCATTTCCAGAAATGTAAACGGGTAATTGTCCAATTGTATCTTCTGGAATCAATAAACCTCGGCGAAACATTAAATTCTTTAAAAATTTCTGGTTTTTAATGGCGAAATCTTTCAAATTACCTTCATCATTAAATTGATACATGAATTTTCTTGGTTTCGGAATAATCGTTGCTAAATATAAACATTCGTCTACGCTTAACGCTGAAGGGCTTTTTTGGAAATAAAAATGACTTGCTTCGCCAATTCCGTATACATTTGGCCCCCATTCAATAATATTGAAATAAACCTCCAGCATTCTTTCCTTACTTACAATTCGGTTATTTTCTAAAATATAAACCAAAAGGATTTCTTCAAGCTTTCGCGAAAGCGTTTTTTCTCTCGTTAAGAATACATTTTTAATCAGCTGCATGCTTATCGTGCTCGCGCCGCGTGAGAATTTCTTAGTTCTAATGTTTTTAAGAATAGACTGTTTGAAAGCTTCATTTATAAAACCGCGATGCGAGAAGAAAGAAGGATCTTCAGTTGTTAAAACACATTTTCGTAAATATGGCGAAATTTGATCTAATGGCGTATAATTTGGATTTGCATTTCCAACTAAAACGGGACGCTGCAGTACATTTTGAATAATGGCACGATACACAAATTCACCGTTTAGTTTATTCAAATCGGCTTCACCATACTTAGTAATATGTAAATCTTCTTTGTTTAGTTTACTGTCAAAAACAAGTGTATTCGGTTTGTTTTTATTGAATTTGAAATCGAGTTTATAATCAAAATTTCCCGTTGCCTGCATACCTTGAAAATGTGTGAATAAACCATCAGGAAGAGATACAATAAAATCTTGCGCTTTCATTTTTGGAATATTCACCTTCAAAGTATAAACAGTATCTTTTTCTGTGCTGTAAGAGACGTATGGTTTTACCTTAATCTTATTCAGCTGCATTGTTGAAGTACTGTCAATTGATATAAAATCATCGCCTAGTAAAAATCGGTAATCAAAACGAGCATTTTTTATGACAACATCTTTACTGGCAATTTTTGGATGATTAATTTTCAGATTAACAATCGAGGTGAAGCCGTCAATATGCAATTCGCTTCCGCTTTTATCAATGTTTTGAACATTCAGACGAATAGAATCAAAGCTTGCTTTTAAATTGTAGCGCTCATCAAGATAAGGAACGCGAATGGCTCCAGTATCTAAATTAAAAAATCGAATATCAGCTTTTTGATTTCTTGGGTCAGCAAATCCTTTTAAGTTCCAGCGCTGATCAAAATCTTTGCTTTGAACATGAATATTGGTTTCAAGTTGTTTGTTGTTTAAAACCAGTTTGTTGATTGCAACGGCTGTTTTTTTGCCATTGTCATCGATTTTGAATTGGAAGTTTTCCAAATTCATATCCGTCGGAACCAGATTTAATAGCTTTGAAATAATGCGATAAGCAAAAGCGCCATATTTACGTTTTTCGTTTTTCTCAGAATCATCACGGTTTCTTTTTAGGAAAGCATCAAAATTTCGAATTTTTCCTTTTTTAACTAATTGAATGTAGCCATTATTAACCTTTAAAGTACCAACTTGAACATCGCCGATTAATAAGTTGCTTAAGCTGACACTGGTTTCAATGTTTTTGATTTTTAAAAGTGTGTCAGCATTTTTTGGAACCAAAACAACATCTGTAAGTTTTATGCTGGACAATCCGCTGAAAGAAGCTTCTTTTATAGAAAAATCACTGTTGTAATCAACAGCCATTTTGTGAGTGACTTTTGCGACAGCTTGTTTTAGAAGCGAGTTGCGAAAAAAGTACAATCCGATGCAAAGCAAAACCAATATAATGGCTAGTATTTTTAGGGCTTTGTATATTTTTTGTTTTGGAAAATTCATATCAGCAGTTTTCGAAAGAATTTAGAACTATTAGAATGAAGTGTTGTTTTTTCAGCTACAAATTGTACTAATTTCTCGAATTTAGGAAATGTCTAAATTTAGATTTTAAAATTAAACAAAAATTCGTGTTTAATTTGTGGAATTCGCGGCGAAAAAAATTACCCAAAAAGAATACTGGCAACATCTTCAATTTTAGCAACAAGTTCAATTTTAATTCCAGTGTTTTTTAAAGTGATTTTATTGTATTTAGAAACAAAAATAGTATCAAAACCTAGTTTTTCGGCTTCCTGAATACGCTGATCAACACGATTTACAGGGCGAATTTCTCCAGAAAGTCCTACTTCGCCGGCAAAGCAAAAACCTTTTCCAACTGGAATGTCTTCGTTTGAAGATAAAATCGCAGCAACAACAGCAAGATCAATTGCAGGATCATCAACAGAAATTCCGCCCGTTACATTTAAGAAAACGTCTTTTGCGCCCAAACGAAATCCTGCTCTTTTTTCTAAAACCGCCAAAATCATGTTTAATCTTTTAGCATTGTAGCCTGTTGTGCTTCTTTGCGGAGTTCCATAAACTGCTGTGCTTACAAGTGATTGAATTTCTATCATAAGCGGACGCATGCCTTCGAGTGTTGTGGCAATCGCAGTTCCTGATAATTCTTCGTCTTTGTGCGAAATCAATATTTCTGACGGATTGCTTACTTCTCGTAAACCGCTACCAAGCATTTCATAAATTCCCAATTCGGCCGTCGAGCCAAAACGGTTTTTAAGCGAACGCAAAATTCGGTAAACGTGGTTTCTGTCGCCTTCAAATTGAAGAACAGTATCCACCATATGCTCCAGAATTTTTGGTCCCGCAATATTTCCGTCCTTTGTAATATGTCCTATTAAAATAACTGGAGTATTGGTTTCTTTAGCAAATTTGATTAATTCTGCAGTGGTTTCTCTAATTTGAGAAATACTTCCTGCCGTTGATTCGATATAATCAGTATGTAAAGTCTGAATCGAATCGATGATTACAATTTCAGGCTGAATTGCTTCGATTTGTTTAAAGATATTCTGCGTTTTTGTTTCTGTAAGGATATAACAGTTATCGCTGTTTGGTGTTATCCTTTCGGCGCGCATTTTTATTTGTTTCTGACTTTCTTCTCCAGAAACATATAAAGTTTTATACGGTAATTTTAGTGAGATTTGAAGTAAAAGTGTACTTTTCCCGATTCCTGGTTCGCCGCCCAAAAGAGTTAAAGAACCTGGAACGATTCCGCCGCCCAAAACACGATTTAATTCGCCGTCAGTAGTGTTCATGCGAATTTCCTGAGCCGAGTCGATTTCGTTTATTTTTAAAGGTCTTGGCGCTTTGCCTGTTGAAGTTGGTTCGCTTTTCCAAGCTACTTTTTCCTGTTTCTGAATAATTTCTTCAGCAATAGTATTCCATTCTTTGCACGCATTGCATTGACCTTGCCATTTTGAATATTGGGTGCCGCAATTTTGGCAGAAAAAGGAAGTTTTAACTTTTGACATTATTTACTTTTTTTAGTAAGTGCGTTCATTTCGTCCATCTTCTCATACATTAAATCCTTGTTCAAATCGCCGATAGGTTCCATTTGAGAAGCGTTTTGATATTTTTTTGAGGCGTGTTTTGCATCGCCCATTTTTTCATACATTAAGCCTAGTTCATATTCTCCAAGCATTGCTTTTGGATAATTTACATTTCCTATTTCGGCCATTTTTCCTAGTTCGTCGTATGCGTTCTTTTTCAAGATTATATTTTCAATCACTTTAAAGTCGCTCATTCGAACTGGAATCTGAACGCCTAAAACTTCTGACATTGTATTGTATTTTTTTTCTAAATAATCAGCATAACCTGTTTCAAGTACAGCGATTTTGTTTGCGTATTCTGCAGAATTTATTGGTCTGTAAACTTCAAAAATCTGATATAACGCACTCGGAATCGAATGTAAAACTTCGGTATAGTGAGTGGCGTTTTTAAATAATTCGTATTTATAATTTACTAACGGATTATTTGCGATTTTAATATTGTTGTCTAGTTTTTCTATTGGTTCTTTAATTTTTTTTATGTCTCCTTCTCCTGCAGAAAGATAGTAGAAAATTGGTTTTTGTATTTTGGCAAACTTTTCGGCAATACGTACTTCCATTTTTGGAGCCAATTCTGGACTTAGACAAATATACGCACTGAAAAGCGGGTTTTCTTTATATAAATAAAAATTGGCAAAACTCGCCGTTACATCATGTCCTGCAATAATTCTAAAAGGCGAGGTTCTGTATTTTTTTTCAATATAAGGAATTAATTCGGCTCCTATAAATTCAAAAAACTTTGCGCCTTTTTCAAATGGCAACCCTTCGTTTTGATCAATTGTTGTGTCGTCGTAACGTTCCTCATCTTTGTTTTGATGAATCCCGATTATGATCATTTCTGGAATATCATCCCAATAAGTACCATAACTTACGGCTCCAGAAAAAGGGTCGAACAAATAATCGCCGTCTAAAAGATATAAAACTGGATATTTTTTGTCTGGCTTAGCTTCATATGACGCTGGAAGTCCAATTGTTATCCTTCTTTCTTCTCCGAGTTTTAGGGATTGAATGTTGTCGAATTTTTTCTGCGAAAAAACAGAAATGGAAATAAATGCAATTAGTAGGTAAACTTTTTTCATGATTTGTGGCATTTCAGTGAATTAAAAAGTATTGAAAATAGTGTGGCAATATAATACTTTTATTTGCTCTTTTATTTATTTGGGATTTTAAAAAAAAGCAATAGTATTTGTGCTTTTGCGTTTGTTTGGGTTTAGGCAAAAGCAGTCCTATTTGTGCAAAATAAATTTTTGACAAATAGCATAATAAGATATAATTTGAGGTTGAAACCTAGGTTAATGAATTGTCATTTTCATTAGGGAAAATAATCCATGGTTTGAAGGTTTTTGCTTCTTCAAATTCTAGGGTTGCATAAGAAATAATGATGATAATATCATCTTTTTGAACTTTTCTAGCTGCAGGACCATTCAGCGTAATTTCGCCTGAATTTTTTTCTCCTTTAATGGCATAAGTTTCAAAACGTTCTCCATTATTTATGTTAACGATAGCTACTTTTTCGCCTTCAATGATATTTGAAGCTTCTAGTAAAGTTTCATCAATAGTAATACTGCCAATGTAATTTAAATCGGCTCCAGTTACTTTAACTCGATGAATTTTTGATTTTATAACTTGAATTTGCATGTTGCAAAGGTAATTTAATTAAATGAAATGGTGTCTATTAACCTTATAGAATTAACAAATATTGCTATAAACGCACGGTATTTTTTATCGTTAATTTTATGATCGATTGATAATAATGTAGATTCGTCAGCAATGACAAAATATTCGAGTTCGAATCTTTTGTTGTCTTTAAAAGATTCTTCAACAAATTTGATGGTTTCTTCAGGAGTACCGTTTTGAAAGATTTCTTTAGCTTCAGTAAGAACTTTGTAAATTATTGACGCTTCTTTTCTTTCGTCTGCAGTCAGTCGTTCATTTCTAGAACTCATGGCAAGCAGATTATCTTCTCTAAAAATTGGACAGCCTATAACATTTACAGGTAAGTCATTTTTTTCGACTAGTTTTTTAACAATTTGCAGCTGCTGAAAATCTTTTTCTCCAAAATAAGCATTTGTTGGAGTGACGATTTCAAACAAACGTTTCACAATAGTTCCCACTCCGTTAAAATGTCCAGGTCTAAACTTGCCTTCCATTTGATTTTCTAATCCATCAAAGTCAAATGACTGCGAAATAGTTTGTCCTTCATAAATATCATCTACAGAAGGAGCGTATAAAATTATTTTATCGCTTAATCCTCGCATTTTTTTTACATCTTCTTCAAGAGTTCGAGGGTATTTTTCGAGATCTTCAGGATTGTTGAATTGGGTTGGATTTACGAAAATGCTTACAACAGTGTCGTCGTTTTCTTTGAGCGATCGCTGCATTAAAGCCAGATGCCCTTGGTGCAAAGCTCCCATTGTTGGTACAAATCCGATAGTTGAATTTGCGGTTTTGATAGTTTTTAAATAAGCTATCAGAGCTACTTTGCCGTAGAAAATATGCATGGCGGTATTATTAAAATTTAGTGCAAACATAATATATTAGTTAATAACTGCATAAATTTTTGTAATTTTGCAACGTTTTTATTACCAAAAATTAAGTAAAATACTATTTATGAAAGATAAGAGGATATTATATGTATCATCTGAAGTCGTGCCTTATTTGGCTGAAAATGAAGTTTCTTTAATGTCTTATGACGTTCCGAAAATGATTAACGATCAAGGAGGTCAGATAAGAATTTTCATGCCAAGATATGGAAATATCAACGAGAGAAGACATCAATTACACGAAGTAATTAGGCTTTCAGGGATGAATTTGGTAGTGAATGATTTAGATATGCCATTGATTATTAAGGTGGCTTCAATTCCTAAAGAGAGAATACAGGTTTACTTTATCGATAATGATGAATACTTTAAACGCAAAGCAACTTTTGCTGATGAAGAAGGTGTTTTGTATCCTGATAATGACGAAAGAGCTATATTTTTTGCTAAAGGTGTTGTTGAAACAGTAAAAAAATTAAACTGGGTTCCTGATATTATTCATGTACATGGCTGGCTGGCATCTATGCTGCCAATCTATATGAAGCACTATTATAAAAATGAAGCTTTATTCTCTGAAACAAAAATTGTAACATCAGTTTATGGTCAGTCTTTTGATGAGAATCTAGATATGGAGATGATTAACAAAGTAAAATTTGACGGAGTTCCGCATGAATCTGTATCAGATCTAGAAGTTCCTAACTATGAGAACATCTTAAAAGCTAGTATATTGCATTCTGATGCTGTAATTATTGCTTCAGAAAACGTTTCTCCAAGTTTAACAAAATTTATAGAATCTTCAGGAAAACCTTTTTTACCTTTCGCCACGAAAGATGCATTCGCTGAAGCGTATACAAATTTCTATAAAGAAATGGGACTTTAAATTTTAACTTTATTATTAAACATGTACAATACTTCTTTTATTAAGAAAATACTTTTAGCTCTTACGGTTGTTCTTTTATATTCGTGCGATAAAGATTTTAATGCAATTGGAGATGATTTAATTGGTGACGATCATTTTGGACTTGAGTCTGAAAAATATGATGTTGTAGCTTTTAATCAGGAGGTTACACCTATACAGTCAAATGTTTTAGCGGTTAATGCATTAGGTATTTACGATAATCCTGTTTTTGGAACAACGACTGCTAATTTTGCTACACAGGTAGATTTAAGCACTACGTATCCATTGATTATTGGTGAAGAGCCTGTAATTACAAGTGTGAGATTAAGTATACCTTATTTTAAGAAGCTGAAAACGACTAATAGTGATGGAACTCATACTTATACTTTAGATTCTATTTATGGGCCGGCAGAAGGAAAACTTAAGTTAAGTGTTTATGAATCTGGTGTTCAAATGCGCAGTTCGTATGTGAGCAATGGAGTTTCGTTGCCGCAGTTTTATTATACAGATGAAAACAATGTTTTTAATCAGTATAAAGTGGGGGCTCGTTTAAATAATTCAAGCAATGTGCTGCAGAATGATCAATTCTTTTTTAGTTCAGCAGAATATGTGGATAAGACGACAGATGCGGCAGGAAAGGAAACAACAACTTATACTCCGCCAGAAATGCGTTTGGATTTAAATACCGCTTATTTTCAGCAAAAAATATTGAATGCTCCGGCTTCAAAGCTTTCTGCTCCAGATTTGTTTCAGGAGTATTTTAGAGGTTTGTACTTTAGTGTTGAAAAAGCAGATGGAAGCCCTGGTAATATGGCTTTGTTGGATTTCTCAGGAGGAAAAATTGTAATTACTTATAAAGCTAAAACGGCAAGTACAACAGATGCTGATACAGAGAAAGAGGATAAAACTATTACAATGACAATTGTAAATCCTGCAAATTCTAGTGCAAATGCCAATTTGCTTCAAGATGTAAAGTCGGCTAATTACCAGAATGCTATTACAACGGCAAACATAAATAAAACTGAAGGAGATGAAAGACTTTATGTGAAAGGTGGTCAAGGTTCTCTTGCTATTATTAAGCTTAATGATTTTGTCGCAAAACTAGAAGACATCAGAGCTAAAAACTGGAAAGTAAACGAAGCTAATTTGGTATTTAATATCGATGCAGATAAAATGACAGGAACTAGAGAACCGAAAAGAGTTTATTTGTACGATTTAACTAATAATGTTCCAGTTGTAGATTACCTTGTTGATGGAAGTGGAAATCTTGTGTTATCGGATCCTAAAACGGCTAAGTATATTTATGGAGGTATGATTAACCTTGATGATAATAAACGAGGAAAAAATTATAAAATTAGAATTACAGAACATATCCGTAATCTTATAAAAGATAAAACAGCCAAAAATGTTGATTTAGGATTGGTTGTGACGGAGAGTATAGCGATTTCGACTTCGAATTTTTTAAAGAATAAGAATGAGAATATCTCTCAAGCGCCAAGAGCGTCAGTTATGAATCCGCTTGGGACTATTTTATATGGAGGGAAATCTTCAGTACCAGAGGATAAAAGATTGAGGCTTGAGGTTTACTACACGAAACCAAATTAATAAATATATATGTGTGGAATTGTTGGGTATATCGGTCATAGAGAGGCTTATCCTATTGTTATAAAAGGATTAAAGCGTCTTGAGTACAGAGGATATGATAGTGCCGGCGTTATGTTATACGATGACGAGGCAGGAATTAAAATTTGTAAAACAAAAGGTAAAGTTTCAGATCTTGAAGCTAAAGCAAAAGAAGGTTTTACAATCAATGGGAATATTGGAATTGGACACACTCGTTGGGCAACTCACGGTGTTCCAAATGATGTGAACTCGCATCCTCATGCTTCAAATTCTGGCGATTTAGTAATCATTCATAACGGTATTATCGAGAATTATGCTCCTTTAAAAGAAGAGCTGATTAAAAGAGGTTATACTTTTAAGTCTGATACAGATACCGAAGTTTTAGTTAACTTAATTGAGGAAGTTCAGAAAAATGAGAATATAAAGCTTGGGAAAGCGGTTCAGGTGGCTTTAAATCAGGTTGTTGGAGCTTATGCAATAGCAGTATTTGATAAAAAGAACCCAAATGAAATTGTTGCGGCAAGACTAGGAAGTCCATTGGCAATTGGAGTAGGTGAAGGAGAATACTTTATTGCTTCTGATGCTTCTCCGTTTATTGAGTATACTTCAAATGCAGTATATTTAGAAGATGGTGAAATGGCAAATATTAGGTTGCACAAGCCTCTTAAAATCAGAAAAATTAAAGATGATTCTTTAGTAGACCCTTATATTCAAGAGCTTCAAATGAACTTGGAGCAAATTGAAAAAGGAGGTTATGACCATTTCATGCTAAAAGAAATCTACGAGCAGCCAAGTGTAATTAAAGATACGTACAGAGGAAGACTTCATGCAAATGAAGGAATTGTTCAAATGGCTGGTGTTGAGGATAATTTGGAGAAATTCCTGAATGCAAAGCGTATTTTAATCGTTGCTTGCGGAACTTCATGGCATGCAGGTTTAGTGGCAGAGTATATTTTTGAGGAATTTACGAGAATTCCAGTAGAGGTAGAATATGCTTCTGAATTTAGATACAGAAACCCAATTATCAATAAAGATGATGTAGTAATTGCTATCTCTCAATCAGGTGAAACAGCAGATACTATGGCGGCTATTAAGCTGGCTAAGGAAAACGGAGCTTTTGTATTTGGAGTTTGTAATGTTGTAGGTTCTTCTATTTCAAGAGAAAGCCACGCAGGGGCTTATACGCATGCGGGACCAGAAATTGGAGTAGCTTCTACGAAAGCATTTACAACTCAAATCACGGTTTTAACGATGATTGCTTTGAAGTTAGGAAAAGCAAAAGGAACTTTGTCGAACCCTGATTTCCATGCTTATTTACAAGAATTAGAATTAATTCCTGAAAAAGTGAGTGAGGCTTTAGAAACTAATGATCGTGCAAAAGAAATTGCTGCGGCTTTTAAAGATGCGCCAAACTGTCTTTACTTAGGAAGAGGATATAATTTTCCAGTAGCACTAGAAGGAGCATTAAAGCTTAAAGAGATCTCTTATATTCATGCTGAAGGTTATCCTGCAGCAGAAATGAAACACGGTCCAATTGCTTTAATCGATGAGCATATGCCGGTTATTGTAATTGCTCCAAAGCAAGGTCACTACGATAAAATTGTAAGTAACATTCAAGAGATTAAATCTCGAAGCGGTAAAATTATTGCTGTTGTAACTAAAGGTGATACGCAAGTTCGTGAATTAGCAGATTATGTAATCGAAATTCCAGAAACTTCAGATGCATTGTCGCCGCTTATTACTACAATACCTTTACAATTGTTATCTTACTATATTGCAGTTATGAGAGGTTGTAATGTTGATCAACCACGTAACTTAGCAAAATCTGTTACAGTAGAATAAAGATACTTTAAAATATTAAATATGTTAAAAAAGCGAGATTTAGGTCTCGCTTTTTTTTATTGTCAAAATTTTTTTTGAGCATATGTATTTTTGTGAATTTTTCAATTTTTTGATAAAAATTAATATGTATGCATAGTAAATTGGTTTTTCTTTAGGTTTTCTTTGTTTTTATTCTAATAAATTCAATTAGCAAATAGTTAAAATATTACATAAATACATGATAAATATTAATTTTTTTTAACGTTTTTTTATGCATATTAAAATATTTGTGTATTTTGGCTACATACTAACGAAAAAACTAACCCAATGAGAGTCTACTTGCTAATTATGTTATTGTTCAGCGGATTATCTTTTGCGCAGAATACAATAACAGGTTCGGTTACAGATGGTAACAAACAATCTATTCCTGGTGCTAATGTTGTTGTTGCTGGAGAAAACAGCGGTGCGTCTACTGATTTTGACGGATCGTTTAAATTGACTACTAAAGCTAAACTGCCTTTTTCTATAAAGGTTTCTGCGGTAGGATTTGAAACAAAAATTATTAGTGTTACATCGGCAAATCAAAAAGTAAATGTAATCTTAAAAGATGAAGAAACTAAACTTGATGAAATAGTTGTTTCTGCGTCTAGAACACCTGAACGTGTTTTTGAGTCTCCTGTTACTATTGAAAGAATGGGTATTCAGGATATTAAAAAAACGGCTTCACCGTCATTTTATGATGGATTGGAAAATTTAAAAGAGGTGCAGATGAATACGAGTAGTATGACTTTTAAGTCGATTAATACTAGAGGATTTGCTTCGGTTGCTAATACACGTTTTATGCAATTAGTAGATGGTATGGATAACTCGTCTCCATTGTTGAATTTTGTGCTTGGAAACATGATTGGGGTTTCAGAAATTGATGTGCAGAGTGTTGAGCTTCTGCCGGGAGCATCTTCTGCTTTGTATGGGGCAAATGCTTTTAATGGGATTTTGTTTATGAATAGTAAAAGTCCATTTACTTATCAAGGTATTTCAACTTATTTTAAATATGGTGTGACTTCACAAGAGGCTGCGGGTACAAATGGGTATTATGATTTTGGTATTCGATTCGCGCATGCTTTTAATAAATATTTCGCAGCCAAAGCTAACTTTACCTATATGGAAGCTACAGATTGGTATGCAACAAATTATGATGATAAAACTAGAGCGGGCATTGATAGAACTAATCCGAGTTATGATGGTATTAATGTTTATGGTGACGAGGCTGCGACAAATATTAAAGGAGTAGGTAAAAAATTAGAAGCAATGGGTTTGATTCCTGCAGGAGCATCTAATCTTTTGCCAGATTCAAATGTAAGTAGAACGGGGTATAATGAAATTGATTTGACTAATAATAAAGCAGGAAACACAAAAATTGATTTCTCTTTTCATGGCAGGCCGCTTGGAGATGAAAGATTAGAGATTATCTGGCAAAGTAAGTTTGGTATGGGTAATGCTGTTTATCAAGGAGGAAATAGATATTACTTGAATAATTTTTTTATGCAGCAGCATAAATTAGAAGTTAAAGGGAAGAATTTTTTTGTGAGAGGTTATACAACATCTGAAGATGGAGGGCAATCTTATGATATGATTTTTACAGGTCTTAATGTAAATAGAAAATGGAAAGATGATAATACTTGGTTTGGTCAATACGCTGGAGCCTATATTCAAGGAACGTTAGCTGGTATGACGCCGCAACAAGCGCATGCTGCTGGAAGGGCTACGGCTGATACAGGTCGTTTTATGCCAGGTACAACAGAGTTTAAAAATGCTTTTAATCAGGTTATAGCTGATCCAGATGTTCGTACGGGTTCGAAATTGGTAGATAATTCCAAAATTTATCATTCTGATGCAAATTATAACTTTAGAGATTTGATAAAATTTGCCGAAATTCAAGTAGGAGGTTCGTTTAGAGCTTATGAGCTTAATTCTCATGGCAGAATTTATACAGATGCAAATGGACCGATTAATTATAACGAGTACGGAGCTTATGCTCAGTTGATGAAGAAATTTTTAGAAGATAGATTGAAGTTTACTGGTTCTCTACGTTATGATAAATCTAAAAACTTTGACGGTAATTATTCACCGCGTTTATCTTTAGTGTATTCAGGAGGAGAGAGAAAAAATCATAATATTAGAGCTTCGTTTCAAACAGGTTTCAGAAACCCATCAACTCAAGATCAATATATCGGATTTAATATTGGAAGTGCGGTATTGGTTGGTTCTGCCCCAGATAACTTAACAAGATTTAATGAAACTTTTAATTTAAGTGCAGAAGGACAGGTGTATAACGGAGGTCCAACTAAAGTTATGAGTGGTAATGATGCTTATTATAATTCGTATTTGGCAAGTTCTGTTAGTGCTTTTTCAGCGATGGCAGGAAGTAATCCTATTGCAGCGGCAGCATTGTTAACAAAAACAAGGGCTAATCTTGTTAAGCCTGAAGAAGTAAAAGCTTTTGAGTTAGGATATCGTTCTGTTTTTGAAGGGATGTCAATAGATATTAATGGCTACTATAATATATACAACAACTTTATTGGTAATTTAAATGTAATTTCTCCTTATTACGGAACGGCTCAAGACAATCCAAATCTTGCGGCAGGAGTTACAGATCCGGGGGTTCAATCAGTAAGAGCGATTCAAAATGGAGAGTATAGAGTGTATCAATTGTATACCAATTCAGATGTAGAGATACATTCATTAGGATTTGGAGTTGGACTTACTAAAAAAATAATTTCAAATTTTGAATTAGGGTTGAACTATAATTATGCTCAGTTTGATTTTGATCAAGCAAAAGATCCAAGTTTTGAAGCAGGATTTAATACTCCAAAACATAGAATTAAATTGTCTGTTGGGAATGATAAATTGTTCGAGAATTTTGGGTTTAATGTCAGCGGAAGATGGAATAGTGAATATGAGTGGCAATCAGGCTTCGCCGATGGCACAATTAAATCTGCTACAGTAGTAGATGCGCAGATAAATTACGGAATTCCAAAGTTGAAATCAGTTGTAAAACTTGGAGCTGCTAATATTGGCGGTAAAGAGTATTATCAAGTAATTGGAGCTGGATTAATCGGGCAGCAATATTTTGTATCATGGACTATTAATCCATAAATCGATTATTAACTATAGGTCAAATATGTTATTTATGTTTCTGAAGATGTGACTTAGAAACAGGTAATTTTAAAATATAAAAATTATGATAAAAAATTTCAAATGGCTTTTATTGGTTTCTTTGACCTTTATGGCTTGTAATAGTGATGACGATGCAGTAACTGTTGTTGATTCGTCAGACGGATTGCCTCTAACATCTGGTTCTGCTAATTTCTCTAAATATGTTGCGTTAGGAAATTCTTTAACGTCTGGTTTTAGTGATGGTGCTCTTTTTAAAAAGGGACAAGAAGGAGCGTATACCAATATAATGGCGCAGCAATTTAAACTTGTTGGAGGAGGAGAATTTAAAATTCCTTATACTAATGATAATATTGGTGGTTTGCTTTTTGGAGGACAGCCTAATATAGCATTTGGTCCGAGACTTTATTTTAATACTACAGTTTCTCCAACTCATCCTAGTTCGACAGTTGATCCTGTAAGCGGAACTCCAACAACAGAAGTGATGAATCCTGCGGTTGCAGCTGCGGGTCCTTATAATAATACAGGTGTTCCTGGCGCTAAAAGTTTTCATTTGTTGTCTCCAACTTATGGGGCGCCGGCTGGTTTAGCAAACGGAACGGCAAATCCTTATTATGTGCGATTTGCTCCAAATGGAACAACTTCTGTTCTTGCTTATGCAATGAGCCAAACACCAACATTCTTTTCTTTATGGATTGGTAATAATGATGTTTTAGGTTATGCAACTACTGGAGGAGATGGTACGAACCCAATTACGCCAGCTTCTGGAGCTGCGGGTGTTGGTTTTGATGGAACATACGCAGCTTTAGTAACTACTTTAACTTCAGGAGGAGCAAAAGGGGTTGTGGCAAATATTCCATATGTAACTTCAATCCCATTTTTTAAGACCGTTCCTTATAATCCTTTAACGGCTTCTGCTATAGGTAAAGGGAATGCTGCTCAAGGCCTTGCGCTTATTTCAGCATTAAATACACAATTATATGGTCCGTTAAAACAAGCTTTGACAGCTTTTGGAGCGGGATCAAGAATTAATTTGCTGTCAACAACTGCAGCAAATCCATTATTGATAAAAGACGAATCGCTTCCAAACTTATCTGCGCAATTAACAGCGGCTTTTACGCCTACACTTGGAGCTCAGACTGCAGCTTTTTATGGTAATGTTTTTGGTCAGGCTCGTCAAGCTACAAAGACTGATTTAGTTCTTTTAACTACGCAATCGGCTATTGGAACAGCACCTACAGCTGAAAATTCAGGAATAGGAATGGCTCCGCCGGCTCCTTTGAATAATTTTGGAATTACATATCCTTTGCAGGATAAATATGTTTTGATACCAACTGAAGTTGCAGAACTTGAAGTGGCTACAAATGCGTTTAATGCAACTATAAAATCTATTGCAGAATCTAAAGGTCTAGCTTTTGTAGATGCAAATGCAATTATGAAACAAATTGATCAAGGAGGAATTTCTGCCAATAGTTTTACAATGGCATCGACATTTGTAACTGGAGGGACTTTTTCTTTAGATGGGGTTCATCCTTCGCCAAGAGGGTATGCATTTATAGCAAATAAATTCATTGAAGCAATTAATGCTAAATACGGATCAAATTTAAAAGGTGTAAATGTGGGTAATTATCCAGTTTTATATCCTGCCGTATTGCCATAAAACCATTTTTTTTAATTAAAAAGCCGTTTGTTTTTTAAAAGCAGCGGCTTTTTTTGTTAGTGTAAAAAATGCTTAAAATGGGAGTTTGAAGCTCTCATTTTTAGAATCAAACAAAATCATGCTATTTTTTATGAAAAAAAAATTGATTTTATATTTTAAAAAATTATCTTTGCGCTCTGAAAAAAGAGGTATTTTCGATAAACCTAAATAGCTATTTAATAAACACATAAGTAATGTCAAAAGTAATAGGAAAAGTTGCTCAAATCATTGGACCAGTAGTTGACGTAGTTTTCAACGGTAAGGATGTTGAACTTCCAAAAATTTATGATTCACTAGAAATCACTAAAAAAGACGGAACATTGTTAGTTCTAGAAGTACAATCTCACATCGGTGAAAACACTGTTCGTACCATTTCTATGGACTCAACAGACGGTTTAAGCAGAGGATATGAGGTAGTTGGAACTGGAAATCCAATCCAAATGCCAATCGGTCCAGACGTATATGGAAGATTATTCAATGTAATTGGAGATGCAATTGATGGTTTAGGAAACTTGCCAAAAACAGGAGAAAACGGTTTGTCTAT
This sequence comes from Flavobacterium sp. FlaQc-30, assembly GCF_044005885.1. Classification (NCBI taxonomy): domain Bacteria; kingdom Pseudomonadati; phylum Bacteroidota; class Flavobacteriia; order Flavobacteriales; family Flavobacteriaceae; genus Flavobacterium; species Flavobacterium sp. FlaQc-30. The sequence continues at coordinate 879,068 of NZ_JBIPCO010000001.1, forward strand.
TCACAGACAAGCGCCTAAATTTGAAGATTTATCAACTTCATCTGAAGTTTTATTCACAGGTATCAAAGTAATCGATTTGATCGAGCCTTACGCAAAAGGAGGAAAAATTGGATTGTTTGGTGGTGCTGGTGTTGGTAAAACAGTATTGATTCAGGAGTTGATTAACAATATTGCAAAAGGTCACGGTGGACTTTCAGTATTCGCAGGAGTAGGTGAAAGAACACGTGAAGGAAATGACTTACTTCGTGAGATGTTAGAGTCAGGAATTATTAAATACGGTGATGATTTCATGCACTCTATGGAAAATGGAGGATGGGATTTATCTAAAGTAGATATGCCAGGAATGAGAGAGTCTAAAGCTACTTTCGTTTTCGGACAAATGAATGAGCCACCTGGAGCTCGTGCACGTGTGGCACTTTCAGGATTATCTATCGCTGAGTATTTCCGTGATGGAGCTGGATCTGATCAAGGTAAAGATGTATTATTTTTCGTTGATAATATCTTCCGTTTTACTCAAGCAGGTTCTGAGGTATCGGCACTTTTAGGACGTATGCCATCTGCAGTAGGTTACCAACCAACTTTGGCAACAGAGATGGGTGCTATGCAAGAGCGTATTACATCTACAAACAAAGGATCTATTACATCTGTACAAGCGGTTTACGTTCCTGCGGATGACTTAACTGACCCGGCGCCAGCTACAACTTTCGCCCACTTAGATGCTACAACAGTATTGTCTCGTAAAATTGCTGAGCTTGGTATTTATCCAGCGGTTGACCCGTTAGATTCTACTTCAAGAATTTTAACTCCTCAAATTTTAGGAAACGAGCACTACGACTGTGCACAAAGAGTAAAAGAGATTCTTCAAAAATACAAACAACTTCAAGATATTATCGCGATTTTAGGTATGGAAGAGTTATCTGAAGAAGATAAACTTTCTGTATCAAGAGCACGTCGTGTACAACGTTTCTTGTCTCAGCCGTTCCACGTAGCAGAGCAATTTACAGGTATTCCTGGAGTATTAGTAGATATTAAAGATACTATCAAAGGATTCAACATGATTATCGATGGTGAGTTAGATCACCTTCCAGAAGCTGCTTTCAACTTGAAAGGTTCTATTCAAGATGCAATCGAAGCTGGAGAAAAAATGTTAGCTGAAGCATAATTGGTTGTCAGTTGTTAGTTGTTAGTTGTTAGAGAGCAACCATCAACCATCAACCATCAACTATTAACTAAAAAAAAGATGATTTTAGAAATAGTATCACCAGAAGCAAAATTATTTTCGGGAGAAGTAACAGCAGTTACTGTACCAGGAGTTGATGGAAGCTTTCAAATATTGAATAATCACGCTCCTATTGTTTCTATTTTAGAAAAAGGAACTGTAAAAATTGCAGCGCCAAGTTTTAACTTTTCTAAAGAAGTAGTAGGTAAATTCACAAAGGTAAACGATCAGACTTATACATTAGAGATTACGTCTGGTACTATCGAGATGAAAGACAATAAAGTAATTGTTTTAGTTGACTAAAGACAATTTTTGAATAAAGAAAAAGCCAAACAGAAATGTTTGGCTTTTTTGTTTTTGTTTAGATTGATGATTTCATATTATTATAATCCGTTGGCTGTAATTATTTTCAACGCATAGAAACATAGCTTTTGCAGTTGAAAATTAGGCGTTTTACTTCTTTTTAATACATAGCTTCACTATGTGGAAGAAAAGTGTTTCTTTTTGTCTCCTTTTTTAGATATAAAATTTATGTTTCTATGTGTTAGATTTTTTTTTGAATTACACTCAATGGTTATTATAATATTCCCCAAAAACCAGTAGAAACATAGGCGTTAACAGTAAGACCTGAGATAATCCCCCAAGAGATAATTCCGAAAGCACTTGTAGAAAAGGCTTTTACTAATTGAAGTTTGGTGCTTTTATTTAAAAACCTGTAATAAAAAAGCGTAAAGTAAAAGAGCTGAAAGAGCAGGAATAGCAAAGCTTGATAATTAGACGATAGATGAAATAATAAAGAAATAGGCAAAATTAAAAGCGTATTGACTAATATGCAAAAGCCTAACATATACATTCCAGCAACCAAATGCTCTGTATAGTTGTAGTTTTCTTTTTTATAAAACAACCAGAAAAAGAATGCTGTAAGAGGTAAAGCCATCATTGCCATTAAGTTGGAATATTTTTTCATGAAATGAACCATTTTTTCTTTTCGTTCGTAAAGATGTATGATTTTTTCCTTTTGGATAGGATCAGAAATAGCGCTCAGCTCTGTATTTTCCTGTGAGATATTGATAGCAGGTGTTTCTTTTGGGATATTGGATATGAAAACAAAGACCGCTGCTACCAGCAAAAAAAAATTAAGCGGTGCGAAGTACTTTTTTCTTTTGCCATTTATATATTCCTTAGCTACGACGCCGCTTTTTAATGTGAGATCTCTAACGAGTTGAAAAATACCTTTGTCGGCATGTGTAAAATAATGAACGGCTTCGTGAAAAATTTCGTGTGGATTTATGCGATGTAAATGGATTTTCTGACTGCAATTAGGGCAATAATTAAAGTTAGGATAATTGGGTGTTTCACAGTTTTTGCAAATGGTTTTCATTTTTTTCTTTTTAATAAATAATTAAATTAGTGGTAGTTAGTTCGTAGTTTAAAATTAGACAAAAAAACAATTAACAATTGTTTGAAATTTAAATTATAAACTTTAATCAGTATCAAACCCGCTGATTATTTAAAACCGACTTCAATTTTTATAACTTTGCTTTTATGAAATTACCTAAAAATCTAGTTCAAAAGCTTGAAAATAGAAGGCTGAATAATTCGTTACGACAATTGCCAAGTTTTAATAATCTTGTCGATTTTTCGTCAAATGATTATATCGGTTTTTCAAAATCAGAACCGATTTTTAAAATTTCGCACCATTATTTAATCGAAAATGAGATTATTCAGAACGGTGCAACGGGTTCAAGATTAATTTCTGGAAATCATTCCTTATATCAAATTACGGAAGCTTTTATTGCGCAGTTTCATGAAGCTGAATCGGCTTTAATTTTTAATTCGGGTTACGATGCCAATGTTGGTTTTTTTAGCGCTGTACCGCAGCGAAATGATATTATTTTATATGATGAATTAAGTCATGCTTCTATTAGAGACGGAATCCTTATGTCGAATGCTAAATCGTATAAATTCAATCATAATGATTTTGAAGATCTCGAACGATTGATCTTGAAATTCCCCGATACGAATATTTATATCGTTACTGAAACAGTTTTTTCTATGGATGGCGACAGTCCAAATCTAGAAGAATTGGTAGAGTTGTCTGAAAAATATAATTGTTATTTAGTAGTTGATGAAGCACATACTTTAGGTGTTTTTGGCGAAAAAGGTGAAGGTTTAACACAGTATTTGAAATTGCATAATCGAATCTTTGCTCGAATTATGACTTTCGGAAAAGGTTTAGGCTGTCATGGCGCCTCAGTTTTGGGCAGTATAGATCTTAGAGATTATTTGGTAAACTTTGCCAGAAGTTTTATTTATACAACAGGATTATCTCCACATTCTGTTTCTACCGTTTTTACCGCTTATCAGCAATTGAATATTGAAAAAGAAACGATTGAAAAATTAAGACAAAACATCATATTTTTTAATCAGCAAAAAAACTTACTAGGTTTAAAACCAATGTTTGTTCGAAGTAAATCGGCAATACAATCGGCAATTGTGCCTGGGAATGAAAATGTGAAAAAATTGGCGCAGCAGCTTCAGGACAAAGGTTATGATGTAAAACCAATACTTTCGCCTACAGTTCCTGAAGGACAAGAGCGCTTGCGTTTTTGTATTCATAGTTATAATTCAGAAGAAGAAATTAATCAAGTTCTGCAATTATTAAGCGGTTTTATATTTTAATTATGGAAGAGGATTTTAAACTAGTTAGAAGTTATCAGTATTCCTATGAAGCTAAAGTTTTCTGTAGTAAACTTGAATCAGAAGGTGTAGATGTGTATTTAAGAGACATTAATACTGTAGACTCAAATCCTATTTGGAGCAATGCAGTGGGGGGTGTCAAGCTTTTTGTAAAAAGTCAGGATTTTGAAAAAGCAAATGAAATTCTATCAGAAATCAGTCCCTATTCTCTAAATGAAAATAATGAATTGATTAAATGCCCGCGTTGCGGAGCCGAAGAAATAGAAATGGTAACTTCAATAAAAGATTTAAAAACACTTTTAGCTTTTGTTCTTTCATTACTTCTTGTTTTGATTCCTATTTATTCAAAACACAGGTATAAATGCAATAAATGTAAGTTTGAATTTGATTGATTGAAATCATTTTTTAAATTTTTTATGTTCGCAATCCCTTTATTTTATTGATGTTTTGAAAAAAAATAAAATTTTTTGTAACGTTTTAAATGTTTGATTACTTACGAGTCGTAATCAAATAAATCAAAACAATTATGAAAACAACATCAACTTCAATAAGCGAAAAAATCTTTGATTTTATCTTTTTTTCTTCGATAGGATTCATCTTAGGTTTAATAAGTTTCTTTTTAATAAAAGTACTCAGCATCATTTTGGTAGTTTTTTTAGCTGCAGTTTGGTGGAAGAGAAATAAAAATAATAAATATTAAAGAGGAGTTTCAATCATTCAAAATCAATCAAAATTTAAAATCAATCAAAAATGAAAAATTTATTTACATCAGCAATTGCAGCCATCACATTAGTTTTCGGCGGAACAACACAAGCTCAAACAAAATCTGCAAAACTTGAAAACTCTCTTTTATGGGAAGTTTCAGGAAATGGATTATCAAAACCATCATATTTGTACGGAACGATTCATTCTATTTGTCCAACAGATTATTTTTTGACAGAAAAAACGAAGAATGCTTTTCAAAAATCAGATAAATTAATTGTCGAAATCAACTTTTCTGATCCAAATGAAATGGCAGATGCTCAAAAATTAGCAGTTTCTCCAGAGTTGTTAAGTAAAAAATTAACGCCTGAACAATTATCAGAATTAGATTTCATTTTACAAAAAACTACAGGTATAAAAGTGCAGCAGGTAGACAGTTACAGTTTAGCAACAGTTATGAGTTTAATTACTATTAAAACGTTTGATTGTGAAACCTTAAAATCATACGAATCAGATTTTACAGATTTGGCGCAGAAAGAAAAGAAAAGTGTAGGTGGTTTCGAAACGGTAAAAGGACAGTTGAATATGCTTTCTAATGCTTACACAGATTCTGAACTGATCAAATCATTAGGTGATGCGAGCAAAGCTCAAACAAAAAAAATGGTAAAGGACTATAAAAATGAAAATATAATGGATCTTTATGGAGATATTGCCAATGAAAAGGTAATGAGTAAAAAAGCTAAAAAATATATTCTTGATGATAGAAATAGTGACTGGGTGAAGAAAATGAAGGATATGATGAAAAATGAAGCACTGTTTGTAGCAGTTGGTTCAGCACATTTGGCTGGAGATGAAGGAGTAATTAATTTGTTAAGAAAGGCAGGATACAAAGTAAAACCAGTAATGAATTAGTATTATTTTGAAAGAAAAAGAACAAGAATTTTTAAATCGGATCGAAAGTCATAAAGGAATACTATACAAAGTTTCTAAGATGTACATGGATAATCATGATGATCAACAAGATTTGTTTCAGGAGATTATTTGTCAGCTTTGGAAATCGTATGATTCTTTTAGAAACGAAAGTCAGTTTTCGACATGGATGTATCGGGTTGCCGTAAATACAGCAATTGTTTTCTTGAAAAAAGAAAAACGAAAAGTGGATAGATATGAAATCGCTTCTGAAAATATCAAGGAAGATGAAGGGGATTCACATATCAAAGAAAGCCAGATAGATCATTTTTATAAAGCAGTTCAAAAACTAGAAAAAATTGATAAAGCAATCATTTTTTATCAGCTCGAAGGTTTCTCTCATAAAGAAATAGGAGAGAATCTGGGAATATCAGAGGGAAATGCAAGAGTGAAATTAAACAGAGCAAAAGAAAAATTAAAAGAAATAATTAAAAATCAAGGATATGGATTTTAACGATATACAAAACGCTTGGAATAGCGAAAAGACAGATAATGTTGTTGTTCCTAATAATTTAGAGAAAATACAATCGGCAAGTATGCCCTTGGATAGAATTAGAAAAAGTTTAAGGATAGAATTCTTTATTCAGTTTTTGTCCTTGGTGATTATAGGTCTTTTGCCATTGCATAGTAAGTTTCCATCAAATTTAATGGTGCCATATTACTTTATATTTGGGATATTGGTTGCTATTTGTATTTATTATCTAACACAGCTTTTTTTGTTTTACAGAAGATTAGATAAGGCTGCATTGAAAACTAAAGATAGTTTGTATGAAACGTATCTTGACATCAGGCTGAATATGCAGCTTTATAAGACATTTACTTTTTCGTTATCACCTTTTTTTCTAATTTATTTCTTTGGATTTATTCTTTATGAAATGCCTGATTTTCTGCAGATTTTAAATGAAGGTTTTGCCAACAAGAAATTAGGATTGATTGTGTTTGTTTTTGTAATCACGATTTTACTTATAGGTGTGCTAACAGAATGGTGGGTACATTACTCCTATGGAAAATACGCTAAGGAAATCCGAAAAGTAATAGACGAATTAAAAGAAGAATAAGAAATAATAAAAACCCATCGCCATGATGGGTTTTGTTTTTATTGGTATTTTTGTTGAAATTATTCTATAGTTTTTTAGGAATAAAAAGTCTTTTTAGAATAGTTATGAAATAAAAAACTATGAAAATATTTGTTACCGGAATTTCAACAGATGTTGGAAAAACAATTGCATCGTCTATTATTGTAGAAGCCTTAGAGGCTGATTATTGGAAACCTGTTCAGGCGGGAGATTTAGATAATTCAGACAGTTATAAAATCAAAATAAAAATCTCGAATAATAAGTCTCAAATATTCGAGAACAGCTACAAATTAAACACGCCTGCAAGTCCGCATTTAGCAGCAGAGATTGACGGTATTACGATCGATTTAAAACAAATACAAGAACCTAAAACCAATAATCATTTAGTAATTGAAGGTGCAGGAGGTATTTTTGTTCCTTTAAACGACAAAGATTCTATTATTGATTTAATGCAGCCGGATTATAAAATAGTCATCGTTTCAAGACATTATCTAGGAAGCATTAATCATACTTTGCTGACGATTGAAGCAATTAAAAATCGAGGTTTTGAAATCGCTGGAATTATCTTTAGCGGAAGCGAAAATAAAGCAACAGAAAGTATAATTCTAGAAAGAACTGGAATTAAATTAATTGGAAGAATCGACGAAGAACCTTATTTTGATCAAAATGTAATTCGCGAATACGCTGATTTGTTTCGAGAAAATCTGCTTCATTTATAGAGCAAAGATTATAGAAAATAGAATATAGACTTTCCTATCTTTGCTTAAACAATTGAGTTTAGTCTTTGTTCTATTCTCTTTCTTCTATTTTCTTAAAAATGACATTAACAGAAAAAGACAGCCAATATCTTTGGCATCCTTATACACAGCACAAAACAGCTCAAACTCCAATTGCAATTTCTAGAGGCGAAGGCGCTTTATTATGGGATGAAAATGGCAAAGAATATATCGATGCAATTGCGTCGTGGTGGGTAAACCCTTTTGGACACAGTAATAAATTTATTGCCGATGCTGTTTATAAGCAATTAACAACTCTAGAGCATGTTTTGTTTGGCGGTTTTACACATGAGCCAGCCATAAAAGTAGCAGAAAAGCTGATTGAAATTTTACCCAAAAACCAACAGAAGATCTTTTTTTCTGATAATGGTTCTACCGCCGTAGAGGTTGCGATAAAAGTAGCGTTGCAATATTTCTTTAATAAAAATGAAAAACGTACCACTATAATTGCTTTTGAAAATGCTTTTCATGGCGATACTTTTGCGGCAATGGCGGCAAGCGGAATTTCTTTTTACACGCAGGCTTTTCAGGGAATGTTTATTGATGTTGTTCGAATTCCGGTACCGGTAAAAGGACAAGAACAGATAAGTTTTGATGCATTGACGAATGTAATTCAAAATCATAATTGCGCAGGTTTTATATTTGAACCATTGGTACAAGGTGCAGCCGGAATGGTAATGTACGAACCAGAAGCATTGGCAAAATTAATTCAGATTTGTGCAGCAAATAAGGTATTGACAATTGCAGATGAAGTGATGACTGGTTTTGGTAAAACTGGAAAAACATTTGCAATGGATTACGTTTCTGAAGAGCCAGACATGATTTGCTTGTCTAAAGCCTTAACTGGAGGAACTATTCCTATGGCAATTACGACTTTTACACAAGACATTTTCGATGCCTTTTATGATGATGATATTAATAAAGCATTATTTCATGGACATACTTTTACAGCAAATCCAACAGGTTGTGCTGCGGTGCTGGCAAGTATCGATTTATTGCAGACTGCAGAAATGCAGGCTAATATTGAAAGAATTAATGCCAGTCATTTAGAATTTCAAAGGAAGATCGAAAACCATTCAAAAGTAATTACCGCTAGAACATTGGGAGTTATTTTTGCAGTTGAAATTAAATCAGATTCAGAAGAAAGTTATTATGGGTCGATGCGAACAAAGCTTTATAATTTTTTCATAGAAAACGGAGTAGTTCTGCGCCCCGTGGGAAATATTGTTTACATATTGCCGCCTTATATCATGACTAACGAACAGCTTCAAAAAGTATATAAAACAATTGAAGAAGCCATTGAAATGGTTTAGTTCTGTAAATTTGTATAAGTAATGCTGTCATTTTTAGTAACATATATTACTTATATCGTTTTATTTTTTACTCTAAAACCCGTTGAACTTTGCATAAACTTTTGCGAACTTTGCGGTTAAATAAAATAATGTGAATACACAAAAAATTGCCATAACAGCCTTTTCTTCTATTTCTCCTTTAGGAAGCGATAAAGACGAGGTTTGGAATAAATATCTGGACGGAAAACATTGTTTTATTAAACGATTTTTAGATCAGCAAGACACTTTTGTTGCAGCTTTAAGTACAAATTCAAAACAATTGATTGCTCAAATACGGGAATCAGATCCTAAATATAAATTTTTAGACGATTCTGTTTTGTTTGCATTAGCGGCTTCACGAAAGGCAGTCCAAAAAGCTGGTTGGAATTCCGAAGATGTTTTTGGTATAAATATTGGATCTTCAAGAGGAGCTACAGATTTGTTTGAAAAACATTATGCTGAGTATATAGAAACAGGAAAAGCGCAAACTTTAGCATCACCTACAACAACTTTAGGAAATATTTCTTCATGGATTGCACATGATTTGCAAAGTGCAGGACCAGAAATTTCACATTCAATAACTTGTTCAACAGCATTACATTCACTTTTAAACGGTGTTGCATGGTTAAAATCGGGAATGGCGGATAAGTTTTTGGTAGGAGGCAGCGAAGCGCCTTTAACAGATTTTACTATTGGACAAATGCGTGCGTTAAAAATATATTCACGCATCGATCAAGAAAATGATTCTTGGCCCAACCTTGCTTTTGATTTTGAGAAAACACAAAATACCATGATTTTGGGTGAAGGTGCTGCAGTATGCTGCTTAGAATCTGGAGAAAAAGAAAATGCTATTGCATACGTTACGGGAGTGGGTTATGCAACTGAAATTTTAGAACATAATATCTCAATTTCTGCCGAAGCTGATTGTTTTCAGAAGTCTATGAAAATGGCGTTAAAAGATACCAATTTAGATAGTGTTGATGTTATTGTAATGCATGCACCCGGAACAATTAAAGGAGATTTGACAGAACTTCGTGCAATTGAAAAAGTTTTTGGTTCAAAACCGCCTTTGTTGACCACTAATAAATGGAAAATCGGACATACTTTTGGGGCTTCTGGAATATTGAGTGTAGAGCTCGCGCTTTTAATGATGGAACATGATATTTTTATCGAAACTCCTTTTTCAAAAGCAATAACTAAAGACCGATCAATTAAAAAAGTTTTGATTAATGCTGTTGGTTTTGGCGGAAATGCGGTTAGTATTTTAATCGAAAAAGCATAGTTTAAAGCTTCAAAATAAAAAAATCCATTTATCACAGGTAAATGGTTTTTTTGTTTTTTATATCTAGGAACTATTTTGCTTAAAATAGTTTAAAGGTTTTCAAGATCTTTTACTTTTTCATAAACCAGATTACTTTCATACCCTCTTCGAAGCATATAGTCGCAGAACTTTTTGCGCTTTTTTAATATATTTTTCTCCTGTATACCGTTCCAGCATCTTTCAGAAAGAGCTTCAAAAGTTTCAATATATTCTTCTTGCGAAATCTCTTTGAGTGCGAGAGTTATATTTGTGCTGGAAATATTTCGAAACTTCAGTTCATTTGTAATTCTAAGTTTTCCCCAATGTTTAATGCGATGTTTTCCTCTGGCAAAACTGCACGCAAAACGTGTTTCATTCAAGAAGTTACCTTCAATTAATTGAACCAGAATAAGATCTATTTCGTCAGAAGTCATTTTTAAACTATAAAGTTTTGATACAACTTCATCATGACAACGCTCCTGATAAGCACAAAAGTGTTCTAGTTTCTGTAAGGCTTCTTTCGGAGTACAGGTCGAATTCATGTGTTTTTCTTTCTTTTTATGTGTTACTGCTTCAAATAGTCATTTTCTTGAAAATTCTATCAAAGCAAAAGCAAATTTAAATAAATCCCCCAGTTTATAAGATTCAAAATTTACTTTTGAGTGTTCATTTTTTATACCTACAGCGAAAAAAACATTTTTTTAGGCATTATAAAAAATCACTAAAAGTGGGTATTGTTTTTAAAATCAGAACAGTTTAATTTCGGTTAATTCTTACAATTTTAAATAATCATCTGGTTTTGATAAAAAAACTACTTTACCTGCTGTTTTGGGTTTCTTTTCTCTCCTGTACTTTCATTAATGCACAGCAAGGAAAATTGGATACCACTTTTAATACATTTGATGATGGTACAAAAGGTGATGGTTTTGACAGTGCTGTTAGAACTTTACTTTTGCAGCCCAATAATAATTTAATAGTTGGGGGTGATTTTTCCAGCCTAAACGGAATTCCATCTCCATCTTTAATACGTTTAAAACCAGATGGAACAATCGATGAAAGTTTTACTGTAGGTTCAGGATTCAGTGGTAAAGTTTATACCGCTTATTTACAGCTCGACGGGAGAATAATAGTTGGCGGAGGATTTACAAGTTATAATGCGGTAAATTCAGGAAGATTAATTCGCTTAAATGCAGATGGTTCCCGTGATTCAACTTTTGACACTTCTGTGGGAGCCAGCAGTGGTATTATTTATAGTATTGCAGAACAGCCAGATGGAAAAATTATAATTGTAGGAAGCTTTACAAAATACAATAATGTAACTGTAAATCGCATAGCACGAATTCTTCCAAATGGCTCCTTAGATCGAACATTTGCGACAGGAACAGGATCTTCGACCAATATTACTAATGTTAGAATCCTATCAAATGGAAAAATCTTAATTACAGGAAATTTTATTTCATTTAATGGCACATTAAGTAACAGGATTATTCGATTGAATTCTGACGGAAGCGCTGATAATAGTTTTAATATTGGTTCTGGATTTAATGATGATGTAAATGCCATTGCTGTACAACGAGACGGAAAAATTCTTCTAGGAGGTAATTTCACACTTTATAATGGAAATACCGCAAATAAAATTATTCGCATTTATGAAGATGGATCATTAGATCAAAGTTTTCAAAGATTAGGTTTTAATAACGGTTCAGTACAAACAATCAAAGAAGATCTTTTAGGAAATATAATGGTGGGAGGATCTTTTTCCAGCAGATATGGAAATGATGATGTAAATAGAGCAGTACTTTTAAACGCCGACGGAACTATAAAATCTGACTTTGATTTGGGCGCAGGTCCTGGGTCAGCTTCTGTTTTTGCATTAGCAGAAGATCAAGAAGGATCATGGTTTATTGGCGGTTCATTTGCGGTTTTTGATGGGCAAAATCAAGGAGGTTTAGCTAAAACAGATTCTAATGGAGAACAAGATACAGGTTATTTGTCAGCAGGAGTTGGCTTTGATAATTCAGTGTTAAAGATTTTGCCATTAGCAAATTTAAAAACAATGGTTTTTGGTAATTTCAGCAAATTCAATAATTTACCAGTTAATCGAATTGCACGACTTTTAGAAGACGGCTCGCTTGATTTGGATTTTAATACAGGTAAATCAGGAGCCGATAAACTAATAAAAGCAGCTGTAGTTCAAGAAGGAGGAAAAATTGTTTTTGGAGGAAATTTTGCCAAGTACAATGACGCAGTTTCTAATAGAATTGCTAGAATATTACCAAACGGCTCTTTAGATAATACTTTCAATAGCGGTACTGGATTTAATGCTCAAGTTTATGCTTTAGCAGTACAGTCAGACAATAAAATTATTGCGGCTGGTAACTTCACTCGGTTCAATAACGATTTATCTGCTGCTAGAATAGTAAGATTATTGCCCGATGGATCACGAGATGTTACTTTTAATGTTGGTACAGGTGCAGATGCTATTATCGAAGATGTTTTAATTCAGCCAGATGGGAAAATATTGGCTGCAGGCAGATTTACCACTTTTAACGGACTGTCCTATCCTCATTTAGTTCGTCTAAATGAAGACGGAAGTGTCGATTTAAGTTTTAATATAGGCACCGGTTTTGATAAACACATCTACGCACTTGCAATGCAATCAGACGGAAAAATAATTGTTGGTGGTACTTTTTTGACATTTAAAGGCTCTTCACAAAAAAGAATTATCCGTTTAAACTACAATGGAAGTCTGGACGATAGTTTTTCTGCAGGAACAGGCTTTAGTAACGGCGACGTACGGTGTATTTTGGTACAGCCAGATGATAAACTTTTAGTTGGAGGGGCCTTTTCAGGAACTTATAAAAACAGTCAGGCACTGCGATTAATAAGACTCTTGAAAACAGGCGATTTTGATAACTCATTTGATGCGCGGCTCAATAAAAATCTTTTAACTTTAAATTTCACCAACGATTATAGACTTTTGATAGGTGGTGATTTTAATTCGGTCAACGGAGTTTCTAAACATCGAGCAGCACGATTAAAACTTTGTGTAGATTCAACAATTTGGGATGGATTTTCTTGGACAAAAGGTTACCCGTCCAGCGGAAAAGAAGTGTTCTTTAAAGAAAGTTATCCAAATTTAATTGCAGCAAATATTTGCAGCTGCACAATTGAATCAGCCAAAACGGTGACACTTTTAAGCGGAAACACTTTAGGTGTAGAATTTTCTTATTCAGGTTTAGGAACATTAGTTTTAGAAGATACAGCAAGTTTGTATCAATCAGACGATAGTATTATAAATACTGGGATTATTAACCTTTATCGAAAAACAAAACCAATTTTAAGATACGACTATACGTTTTGGTCTTCACCTGTCGATAATCAAAAATTAATAGATGTATCGCCCAATACATTGTTTGATAAATATTTGTCATTTGATACTGCCGCGGGCTGGAAAGAAGAATCACGTTTAAATAATATGCTGTTAGGTAAAGGATATGCAATAAGAGGACCGCAGGAATTTTCGATAACATCAAGAGCAGTTTATGAAGCCGTTTTTAAAGGAATCCCAAATAATGGAAAAGTAGAAATTGAATTGGGAGAAACAGATAGTTTTAGTTTAGTCGGAAATCCCTATCCATCGGCAATAGATGCTGCAGTTTTTTTGAAAAAAAACAATCTTAAAACCAAAGGCGCACTTTACTTTTGGATGCATCATACACCAGTAACTAATTTTGAATACAATTCAGATGACTATGCGGCCTATAATCTGGTTGGAGGAGTGGGTACCGAAGCATCATCTTTCGATATAAACACAACTATTCCTGATGGAAGAATAGCCTCGGGGCAGTCCTTTTTTGTTACAAGTAATGCTTCAGGTACGATCGAATTTAATGACAGTATGCGGATACTAGGAAATAATAATGCTTTTTTTAAACCTTCTAAAGCAGGAAATTTTCCAAGCAGTAATAAAACAGAGAAACATCGATTGTGGTTGAATTTTCAAAATTCAAAAGGAGCTTTTAAGCAAATTTTGATTGGATATCTCGAAGAGGCTACTAATTTTTATGATTTAAAGTATGATGCGGAATCATTAGACGGAAATCAATTTGTTGATTTTTATAGTTTAATTGACGATAAAAAGCTTGTAATTCAAGGGCGTGCTTTGCCTTTTTCAGAATCAGATTTTGTTGCTTTAGGATATAGCTCAACAATTGCCGGCGAATTTTCAATTTCAATTGATCATGCAGATGGCGATTTGAGTACTCACGCTGTTTATTTAGAAGACAAAACCGAAAATGTTATGCATAATCTTCTAGAAAGCAGCTATAAATTTACAACCACAGCTGGAACTTTTTTAGATCGTTTTGTAATTCGGTATAATATTGAAACATTAGGAGCGGATCAATTTAAGAATCAAGACAGTTCGCTTTGCGTTTCGGTTAAAGGAAAAAACATAATATTAAATTCGACAAAAGATACTATGAAAGAAGTATCAATTTTTGATGTTTCAGGAAAAATGTTATTCAATAACAAAACAATTAATAATACAGAATACCAGATTGTAAACTTCAAATCCAGTGATCAGATATTGTTAATTAATGTAATTTTTGACAGCGGAAAATCAGCAGCTCAAAAGATTGTTTTTTATTAATTTTTCTCAAAAAGTCTTTTGCAGTTTTTCATGAGTGTTTTGAATTGCTTTTTCATTCTTATAATCAATCCATTTTTGTCCTTTTACCTTTCGCATCATAATATCAAAATAGCGCATGATAAAAACATTATAAGCCGCTTTTGATAAATTGGTTATGTTTTTAGGAAAGGAGCGCAGGCTCATAGAAAATCCTGGAGTTAAATATTTCATATAATGCCAATAACCCTCTGGCATATACAGCATTTCGCCATGTTTTAAGTTTGTAATGTAGCCTTTTGCATTTTTTAGAGCAGGAAATTTTTCGTAATCAGGATCATCAAAATTTATATCTTCTCTCGAAATTAAAGCGTGAGGTACTTTATACATATATTTGGATTGGTCAGGAGCAAAAAGCATACATTGTTTTTCTCCATGAAAATGAAAGTGAAGAATATTTGAATAGTCAATATCAAAATGCATGAACACTTTAGAGTTTTCACCGCCAAAAAACAACATTGGCATTTGCTTTACAAGTTTTAAGCCAATATCAGGCCATAAAAAATCTTGATTTAATGCCGGAACTTCTTTCATTAAATTATAAAGAAAGATGCGATAATTTGTTGGTTTTTGTTCCAGAAGATTTATATAATCGCTCATTTTCATTTTAGTATGAGCTTCATTAAAACCGTCTTCATGATTAACGGGTCTATTATCGTACAAGGGCACAATTAAATCTCCTGCGACTTTCTTTATATAAGAAAGTTTCCAATTTTTATAGGCTGGCCAATCTTCGGTCAGTTCCTCAACAACTACTGGGATTTGTTTTTTTACATATTGGGAAATAAAATCGGCCTTAGAGATTTTTTTTACCCTTTCGATTTGTTTTAACTCCATCTTCTAAATAAAAAAATTGCTTATAACACACAAGTTATAAGCAATTTAAAAATATTTATCGAGATTTTGAGCTCTGTTAATTAAATTTTTGATTTAACTGAAGCTTCAATATTTTTTTCGATAGTATGTCCAGGTCTTGACCATTTAGGTTTTTCACCCAATGAAGTAAATTTAGAATCGGCTGCTTCAACAGTTTTAGGCTGCATTACCTTGATAAAAGGTTTTTGAGGCACCATTCCTAATGTTTCGAACATCTTCATATCTTCGTTTACATCTGGGTTTGGAGTAGTAAGTAATTTGTCACCTGCAAAAATTGAGTTTGCTCCCGCAAAAAAGCACATTGCCTGTCCTTCACGAGTCATATTGGTTCTTCCAGCAGATAAACGAACCTGAGTTTCCGGCATTACAATTCGAGTTGTAGCCACCATACGAATCATTTCCCAAATTTCAACTGGTTTTTCCTCTTCCATTGGAGTTCCCTCAACAGCAACCAAAGCATTAATTGGCACAGATTCTGGCTGCGGGTTTAATGTAGAAAGAGCAACTAGCATTCCAGCTCTGTCCTCTATACTTTCTCCCATACCAATGATTCCGCCGCTGCAAACCGTAACATTTGTTTTTCGAACATTCTCGATAGTCTGCAAACGATCTTCAAAACCACGCGTAGAAATTACGTCTTTATAATATTCTTCAGAAGTATCTAAGTTGTGATTGTAGGCATATAAACCAGCTTCGGCTAAACGCTGTGCCTGATTTTCAGTAATCATACCTAGAGTACAGCAAACTTCCATATCTAGTTTATTAATGGTACGAACCATTTCTAAAACCTGATCAAATTCTTCGCCGTCTTTTACATTTCGCCAAGCCGCTCCCATACAAACGCGTGAAGATCCGCTTGATTTTGCACGCAAAGCTTGTGCTTTTACCTGACTTACACTCATTAAATCATTTCCTTCAACACCAGTATTATAACGTGCAGCTTGTGGGCAATAACCACAATCTTCAGGGCAGCCGCCCGTTTTGATCGAAAGTAAGGTAGATACCTGAACTACATTCGGATCATGTTGTTGTCTATGAATTGTCGCAGCTTCATAAAGCAATTCCATTAAAGGTTTATTGTAGATTGCGATTATTTCGTCTTTGGTCCAGTTGTGTTTTGTAATGCTCATCGAATACATTGTTTTTGAAGCTTCAAAAGTAATTAAATTGTCCTAATCAGCAATAGGGAACGCTGCAAATGAATATTAGTGCATTATTTTCAAAAAAGAAACACTCTAAAATCATCAAATTAAAGCTTTTATGATTTTAGAGTGTTTTTTTAAATGAATGTTTTTTCTGATATATTAATCAGCAACATATTTATTATTCCAATATAACATCATCAATAAAGTAACAATTACAGATGAAGCAAGCCCTTCAAAAAGTAGACAGATGCAATAAGTAGGAACAGAAGGATTTCCTCCAAACATGAAAGTTTTTGAGAGTGTACTCACATAAGCATCACCGCCTCTTGCGTAACTATATACTAATAATCCGAAAACGCTCAATGCAACACCAACCACTGAAGTTGCCATTGCCGAAACAGCATTAGATACAAAATTCGTTTCTCCCTCGTGAAGATTCATTTGCATAGTTCTGTTTACACCCCAGAAAATAAAAAATACATTTAAGACACGCAGGTAAAACAAATCAGCTAAACCCAATACATTCATCAATAAAAAGTAAATGCCAATTCCGAGGAATATCAAAAAACCGTTGGTTATTTCTTTAGGTAGTTTCATAGTGGTTATTTTTAAAGAAGTTAATAGTAAAGTTTTGATAAACAGAGTTGTATATCAAATTTACTAAAAAAATAACTACGATGGTTTAAAATTAAAGAAAAGTATATCTTAAGATTTGCTTACAATTGATTTATAAATGCCAGTGCATTTATTCGATCTTGATTTAACTGCTCTTTTAGTAAATCTATCGATCCAAACTTTTGTTCTTCACGTAGGAAATGCAATAATGAAACCTCGATTTCTTTGTCATAAATATCAGCATCGAAATCAAAAAGATTCACCTCGATAGTTTGTTTCTGACCGTTTACAGTTGGATTAAAACCAATATTCATCATTCCAAAAACCTCCTTTTGATCGATAAGAGCTTTAACGGCATAAACACCAGTTTTGGGAATCAATTTATAATCCTCTTCAATTTCTATATTAGCCGTTGGAAAACCAATTGTTCTTCCTAACTGTTTTCCTTTTACAATTTTACCGCTCAAAAAATAGTCATAACCTAGATATTCATTGGCTAAATCCATTTTTCCTTCGGTAAGAGCTTTTCTAATTTTAGTAGAACTTACAGAGACATCTTGAATTTCTTGTGCTGAAATTTGTTCAACTTCAAAACCATATTCAGCGCCATAAGCAATTAAATTATCAATATTGGCAGTTCGATTTCTTCCAAAACGATGATCGTGACCAATAATTATTTTTTGAATATGAAATTGATCTACTAAAATCGAATGCACAAATTCTTCAGCAGTCAGTCTCGAAAAACTTTCGTCGAAAGGATGAATGATTAAATTTTCGATTCCTGTCGCTTCCAGAAGTTTTGTTTTTTCAGCAATCGTGTTTAAAAGTTTTATTTCTGATTTCTCCTGTAAAACCATTCTTGGATGCGGAAAAAAGGTAAGCACCAAACTTTCGTATTTGCCATTTTCGGTATTTTGAGTAATTCGTTCCAGAATTTTTTTATGACCAATATGCACACCATCAAAAGTACCAAGAGTTAAAATTGTTTTCTTGGTCGAATGAAAATCGTTTATAGAATGAAAGAGCTTCAAAACAAATAATTTAAGATGCTGCAAATTTATACTATCTATTTTAAATTTTAGGCTTAGGCGAATTGATTTTTTTTAAGAAGATTAAGTTTCCCTTGACGACAAAAAAGTGAGACTTGTCGATTAAAAAATATTAAATGTCGGTTAAAAGTAAGAATTTGATTTAATTCCTTTAATTTTGATGTAGTAAAGAACAACTTGCCATGAAAAAAACTCTACTATTCTTATTTTTACTTTTTAGTTGGTCAGGATTGCAGGCTCAAAGCGATGATTTGTGGCAGAAAGTCAATACTGCTTCAGTTTTTAGTAAAAAGACAGTCGTTTTAGATTCTGGTAAACAGTATTACAAATTGAATGCTGGTTTTTTAACCTCAAAATTGGCAAAAACAACCGAAAAATCGGCAGTAAATAATACCGCAGAAATTACAATCCCAAATTCAAATGGAGTTTTAGAGCGATTTCAAGTTTGGGAATCTTCCAATTTTGAACCTGAATTACAAGCCAAATATCCAGAAATTAGAGCTTATCAAGGAAAAGGATTAGATGATAAATCGGCTAGAATACATTTCAGTGTTTCTGAAAGCGGAATACAAACAATGGTTTTAAGAGTAGATAAAGCTACCGAGTTTATAGAAGAAAATCCAGAGAATAAAACTGAATACGTTTTATTTACGTCTAAAGATAAAACTTCAAAAGTTAAGTTAGATTGTAAAACATCAGACGAACTTATTGCCAATTCTAGTTTTGGTAAAACGGCACAAACAGCAGCAAACACAAAAGTTTTAAAAACCCTGCGTTTAGCATTGTCTTGTACAGGAGAATATACGGCATATTTTGGCGGTACAAAAGCGAAAGCCTTAGAAGGAATGAATGCAACAATGACCAGAGTCAACGGGATTTTGAATAAAGATCTTGCTGTGAAATTGGTTTTAATTGCAAATAATGATGCCGTAATTTATACAGATGCGTCGACAGATCCCTATTCTGTTGCATCAACAGGGGTTAAAGGAGCTTGGAATAAAGAAGTACAAACTACTTTAACGAGTGTAATAGGCAACAATAATTATGATATTGGACATTTGTTCGGCGCTTCTGGCGGAGGCGGAAATGCGGGTTGTATAGGCTGTGTTTGCACAAATCCAACTTCTAGTGATTCTTTGGCAAAAGGAAGTGCTTATACATCTCCAGGCGATGGAAAGCCTCAAGGAGATACTTTTGATGTTGATTTTGTTGTACATGAATTTGGTCATCAATTAGGAGCAAGTCATACTTTTTCATACGATTCTACCGAAAGAACCAATGTAAATGTTGAACCTGGAAGCGGTTCTACAATAATGGGATATGCAGGAGTAAGCGGGGATTATGATATACAAGATAATTCAGATGATTATTTTGCCTATGTAAGTATTTTGCAGATCCAAAATAACCTTGCAGGGAAAAGCTGTCCTGTCAATACAAGCTTGACTAACAATCCGCCGGTAATTGATGCCGGTTTAGATTATACCATTCCAATAAGTACTGCATTCGTTTTAAAAGGCAGTGGTTCAGACCCAGATGGTGATACCGTTACTTTCAATTGGGAAGAAAATGATAATGCAGTAACAACTTCAGGCTCAACAAGTATTGCTTATCCAACAAAACCAGATGGGCCTTTGTTTCGATCAGTAATTCCTAATAGTTCTCCAATTCGATATATGCCAAGGTTGAGTTATGTTTTAGACAATAGACTCACTACAACTTGGGAATCAGTTTCTTCTATCCCAAGAACATTAAACTTTACTTTAACAGGCAGAGATAATTCAACTTTAGATTCAGGACAAACCAATACAGATGCTATGGTAGTAAACGTAGTTTCTACTGCGGGACCATTTACGATTTCTTCTCATAATGGTACTGACGTAAGCTGGTGGCAGGGCTTAAGTGAAACTGTAACTTGGAATGTTAATAATACTAATACACTTCAGGGATCATCGCAGGTAAATATTAAATTGTCTACAGATGGCGGTTTAACTTTTCCAATTGTACTTGCGGCAAATACTCCAAATGATGGTTCAGAAACGATTATACTTCCAACAAGTGTTGTCTCATCAACTAATTGCCGATTATTGATTGAGCCAACGGCTAATATTTATTATGCGATAAATAGCAAACCTTTTGCAGTAGGCTATACGCCATCAACCACTTGCGCTTCTTATAGTTTTGGAAGTTCGTTTAGTATTCCGGGAGGTACTACATTTACAACAAAAACTGTTAGTGTTCCTGCTGCCACAGGTACAGTATCAGATGTAAATGTTTCAGTAAATGTAACACACGAAAGAATGTCAGACCTTGAAATTCAAATTGTAAGTCCAAAAGGAACTGTCGCTCGTTTGTTTAATAAATCCTGCCCAAGTTTGAATTCAACTTTAATTTTCCGATTTGATGATTCCGGTGCTGTTTTAGATTGCAGTAAAACAACAGAACAAATCGTTATTCCTGTAGATCAATTAAGTGTTTTTAATGGAGAAAATCCAGAAGGAAGCTGGACATTTGGAGTTCGTGATGCCGTTTCGGGAATGTCTGGAACAATTAATTCAGCTTCTGTAAATATTTGTACACAGAGTTTTACTTTAGGACGTGATGATTTCGAAAATATTGATTTTGCACTTTATCCAAATCCTAATAAAGGCAGCTTTTCGATTCAGTTTCAAAGTGAGTCAGCAACAGGATGTAAAGTATTTGTTCATGATATTTTAGGGAAAAAAGTTTACGAAAACACTTTTGAAAGTTCTGGAGTTTTCAATCAAAATATTCACTTACCAAACGCAGCAGCTGGAATTTATCTCGTTACCGTAATTGATGGAGACAGAAGAACAGTTAAGAAAATAATAGTCAATTAAAGTATTTGGAATTTCTCTTTAAGAATTTGCCATTGCCATACATGCAATGCTGATTTTTGCTCCTTCAATTTTTAATAAAGCACGAGAACAAGCCTCTAGAGTTGCTCCAGTTGTGAGTACATCATCAACAATTAAAAAATGCTTATTGTGATTTTCTTCTTTTAAAATCACATCAAATATATTTTCGATATTTTCGGATCGCCCTAAAAGATTCTTTTTTGACTGCGTTTTGGAATACTTCGTTCGATATAAAACAGAATCGTCATATGGTATTTTTAAGCCTTCGGCAAGTGCTTTCCCGAAAGAAGCAACTTGATTATAGCCGCGCTCTTTAAATTTATTTGGATGCAGCGGCACAGGAATAACTATATCAAAAGGTGTTTTTAATTGCAGTTCTTTTAAATCTTCAACATACCATTTTCCTAATACTACTCCAATTTCTTCATGGCCTTTGTATTTTAAGTTGTGAATGAGTTCCTGAACGATTCCTTTTTTGTTGAAGTACACAAATGCCGAAGCATGTTCAATTTCAATCTTACCGAAAAATTTCTTTACAGCTCCATTATTTGGGTCTAAATAATACTGAGTTAGAGGTATTTCATGACGGCAACGAGTACATAAAACGGTTTCGTTAGTCATTAAAACAGAGCGGCATCCCGAGCAAACTTTAGGGAAAAAGAGGTCGATTATGAATTTAAACACAAATAGAAAGAATTTAGTTACAAAAATAAAGAAATTTGAACTTCAATCTTTTTAATTTTTCTTTTTTTTATAAGTACTTTTTATATTTTTGCATTACTATGGCAAAACAAGACGATTTATTTAAGAATGTGGTTTCGCACGCAAAAGAGTACGGATTTATATTTCCGTCAAGCGAAGTATACGATGGATTGAGTGCAGTGTATGATTACGCACAAAATGGTGTCGAATTAAAAAAGAATATCCGTGAATATTGGTGGAAATCAATGGTTCAGATGAATGAAAATATTGTTGGTTTAGACGCAGCAATATTAATGCACCCAACTACCTGGAAAGCTTCAGGTCACGTTGATGCCTTCAATGATCCATTAATTGATAATAAAGATTCTAAAAAAAGATATAGAGCCGATGTTTTAGTTGAAGATTATGCTGAAAAGATTAATCTAAAAGCTAAAAAAGAAATCGAAAAAGCGAAAGCTCGCTTTGGAGACGCTTTCAATGAAGAAGAATTTGTAACTACAAATGCTCGAGTAATTGAATATTTGGCTAAAGAAAGAGAAATTAGAGAGCGTTTAGGACGTTCTTTAGGAAATGGCGATCTTGAAGATGTAAAAGCTTTGATCGAAGAATTAGAAATTGCTGATCCTGAAACGGGTTCTAGAAACTGGACAGAAGTTAAGCAGTTTAACTTAATGTTCGGAACAAAGTTAGGAGCTTCTGCAGAGTCTGCAATGGATTTGTATTTACGTCCAGAAACGGCGCAAGGTATTTTTGTTAACTTTTTAAATGTGCAGAAATCAGGTCGTATGAAAGTTCCTTTTGGAATTGCACAAACTGGAAAAGCTTTTAGAAATGAAATTGTTGCGAGACAGTTTATTTTCCGTATGCGTGAATTCGAACAAATGGAAATGCAATTTTTTGTGCGTCCGGGCGAAGAAATGCAATGGTACGAACATTGGAAACAAACACGTTTAAACTGGCATTTATCTTTAGGTTTAGGAAAAGATAATTACCGTTTTCACGATCATGAGAAATTAGCACATTACGCAAATGCTGCTGCTGATATTGAATTTAACTTTCCATTCGGATTTAAAGAATTAGAAGGAATTCACTCTCGTACCGATTTTGACTTAAAAGCACACGAACAATATTCTGGTAGAAAACTACAGTATTTTGATCCAGAATTGAATGAAAACTATGTGCCGTATGTAGTAGAAACTTCAGTTGGTTTAGATCGTATGTTCTTGGCTGTATTTGCAACATCATTACAAGAAGAAACATTAGAAGACGGTTCGTCAAGAACAGTTTTAAAATTACCTGCAGTTTTAGCGCCAACAAAAGCAGCAGTTTTACCATTGGTTAAAAAAGATGGTTTACCAGAAATTTCAAAAAAGATTATAGAAGATCTAAAATGGGATTTCAATGTTTCTTATGATGAAAAAGATGCTGTAGGACGCCGTTATAGAAGACAAGATGCACTTGGAACTCCGTTTTGTA
Source organism: Flavobacterium sp. FlaQc-30 (assembly GCF_044005885.1). Classification (NCBI taxonomy): domain Bacteria; kingdom Pseudomonadati; phylum Bacteroidota; class Flavobacteriia; order Flavobacteriales; family Flavobacteriaceae; genus Flavobacterium; species Flavobacterium sp. FlaQc-30. Next base: position 902,570 of record NZ_JBIPCO010000001.1, read on the forward strand.
TCACAGTAGATCATCAAACGATCGAAGATGAAACGGTAACGATTCGTCATAGAGATACAATGAAACAAGATCGTGTAAAAATCTCTGAATTAAGAGGTATTATTGAAAACGAAGTTTCAATGAAAAATTGGTTGATGAAGATGTAATCTTTGGATGCTGAACAATATAAATCCCAAATTCCTTAGCAGGAGTTTGGGATTTTTTTAATTTTAAATGATGTAATTCATCGGATATTTTTGCATTTCATCAGTATGTGTTAACATTTTGAAGTAATGTATTAACAATGAAATGCTTAAAATATTGAAATTCGTATTTTTAAATGCGGATAAAATGAAAAATAATAATTTTTTCTTAAAGTATTTATGAAACTGTTTTCTAATCTCAAATAGAAAGCACTGGAAGGGATTAATGAAAAAGCAATATAAACTATCTTGAATAAGTATTCGTATATAATTATTGATGATGATGCTGAGAGTATTTCAAAAACCAAAACAATTGCTGAAGGTTTTTCGGAGTTGTCCTTTGCGGCTTCAGCTTCTAATTATCAAGATGGTTTAAATTTGGTTTTAGAATATAAGCCGTCAATTGTTTTTCTGGAAATTGAACCCCAGGATAGTTCAAGTAATTTATCGCTTGCTTTTATTAATGAATTGCACAGGTTTTTAGATACAATTCCTCACATTGTTATTACCACATTAAAAACAGAACAAGCTTTTAATGCGATTAAATTTGGCGTGTTTGATTATTTAATAAAACCAATAATACCCGTAGACTTGTTGAAAACAGTTTTGAAACTGAACAAAATAACCGAAGATCTAAACTTAAAAGTTTTTAAACAAGAGGTTTCTACGTTAATTAGTTCAGATACAAAAACGGGTCAAATATTTGATAGACCACTTATAATCTGTATTAAATCATATGGAGATCATCGTTATATAAATGCCGATGATATTGCATATTTTCAAGCCGATAATAATTCAACAGATATTTATTTAAATTCTGGTGAAATGATAACAGCTTTTAAGACATTAAAGCATTTCGAGAACGTTTTAGTGTATCCGTTTATTCGAATTCATAACAGTTATATTATAAATCGAAATTACATTGCAAGAATTCATAGCGGACACTCAGTATGTTACATAAAAAACTCATTGAAAAAGATCCCTTTTTCAAAAACTTATAAATCAAATGTTGACTTAATTATTGCCGATTTTACTGCTGGAAATTATTTAGAAGTCTAACAATTAAGCGATTACATTGATTTGACGCTCATTGACTATCAATTGGGCATGATCTACCATAAACCTGTTTTTTCGTATAAATTTTTTTTGATTACGGTGTTAGTTTTACATCATGATTCACACTAAGTGAACAACTCCAAAAAAAAATCATTTAAAAATATTAATACCTCAAATCATGAAAAAAACAGCTTTAACTTTCGGATTATTTTCTTTAGTAATGGTAGCAACTTCTTTTGCAACACCAAAAACAAATTCAGTACTATTGGCACAAAATCAGACAATAGAGAGAGATGGAGAAACAGATGGAACTGGTGCTGTAGGCGGACAGAAGAAAGCTGATTTTCATCAAGTAAGAGAACAATTAATGGATACAGATGGAACTGGTGCTGTAGGCGGACAAAAGAAAGCTGATTTTCATCAAGTAAGAAGTAATTCACATCTAAATTTTGCAAGTGTTAATCAATCTATTGGAACAGATAAAAAATTAGATTAATTAAACTTTGAATAATATATAGTAAAGCTGTCAATTTTTTGACAGCTTTTTTTTTGTGTCTATAGTTTTACTATTTTTGGTGAAACTCTAAATCGCAATTGAAAAGAAAACGTAAAATAATATTGCTTTTATTTTTTGTTTTAATGGCATGTACCAAGAAAACAGAATTTGCTAAAAATGCAATTCCTCCAGTAGATAGTTTGTCTACGTATCTATCATTAGCAAATGAGGATAAGCTTCCTTTAAATATTAAAAAGAATTACAATGAAAAAGCGTTAAATGTAATTCTAAATCAGCAGGATGACTCTCTTAATAAAGTAAATCTTTTTAAAGTTGCCAATCGATATTACAATATAAGTGACTGGAAATCATATCTTCAAGTAACCAAGTTAATTTTAGAAAGAGCAGCTAATTCTAGTGATTCTGTCCATATGGCAAAAGCATACAGCTATTTGGGAGATTATTATGCTTCTCAAGCCATTTCGGATAGTGCTTTCATGCATTACTATAAAGCAGAAAAAATTTATCAGAAGTTGGATGATAATTTTAATCTGTCAAAAACAATTTTAAACAAAGCAGGTCTACAATATAACGAGGGGGATTTTTTTGAAAGCGAAATAGCTGTTTTTAAAGCCTTAAGCAGTTTAAAAAAACAGCAAAACGTAAATGAGTTGTATTATGAAAGTTACAATTTATTAGGAGTATTGTACAATGAAAGAGGAGAATATACAAAAGCTTTAGAGTTTCAAAACAAGGCTTTAAAGACTTTGGAAGATAAATCAATACCAACATTGTTTCAATACAAGGCGGCTTCATTAAATAATATTGGTTTTATATATTTAAATTGGAATAATTACAAAGAAGCAAAAGGTTTTTTTGAAAAAGGTTTAAACCAAGAAAACCTTTTTAAAGACAGGGTAAGTCTATATGCCATTTTACTTGATAATTTAGGTTATTCTAAATTCAAATTAAAAGAATTTGACAACTTGCCGGATTTGTTTTATAAATCATTAAAAATTAGAGATAGTTTAGGTCTTACATCAGGAGTAGTTTCTAGTAAAATACATTTGTCTGAATACTTTGCTTTAAAAAAAGATACTTTAAGAGCCGTTCAATTTGCAAAACAAGCGTTAAATTCATCCCGAGGCACAACAAAATTGATTAGTACGTTAGATGCACTTAAACAATTGGCTGTTGTTGATCCTGCCAATGCGTCGGTTTATTCAAAGGAATATATCAGGTTGAATGATAAAATGCTGAAAGCAGAACGAAAAATGGGAGAAAAATTCTCTCGTATCGAATATGAAACAAATGAAATAAAAGACCAGAACTCGAACTTGCAAGAAAAAAACAAAACCCTGGTGTATGTTTTTAGTATTTGTACATTGCTAGGTTTGTTTTTTTATGTTTATAAAACCCAGCAGGCAAGAAATAGAGAACTGCTTTTTAAACAGCAGCAGCAGGTGGCAAATGAAGACATTTATAATCTGATGATTTCGCAGCAAAATGAGATAGAAGCAACTCGAATTCGAGAAAAGAAAAATGTTGCTCAGGAATTGCATGATGGTGTTTTAGGACGTATGTTTGGAATTCGAATTAGTTTGGATAGTTTAGATAAAGTAGACGAAAGCCTTGCGGCGCCGAAACGAAAAAAATATTTGGCTGAGTTAAAAAGTATTGAAGAAGATATTCGAGAAATATCGCACGATTTAAATCGAGAGAAATCAGAACTAGTCAATAATTTTGTTTTAATTTTGAATAAACTAATTGAAAATCAAAGAAATACATACGATTCTAAATTGGTTACTTTTTTTGATTCTCAAATAAAATGGGAGCTTGTAAACAATACGGTTAAAATTAATTTGTATAGAATTGTTCAAGAAGCACTTCAAAATTGTAATAAGTATGCAGATGCAGAAACCATAAAAGTCGAGTTTAAAAGCGAAATAGATTATCTTATATTGTCAATTATGGATGATGGAGTTGGATTTAATACCAAACGTAAAAAAAAGGGTATTGGTTTGCATAATATAGAATATAGGGCCGCAGAATGCAAGGGTACAGTCGCCATAAAATCTGCCAAAGGAGAAGGAACACTTCTAGTTGTTAAAGTTCCGATAGATCAAAAAATTAACCTACATAAAAATGACATCTGATAGCAATGCCCCAATTTCGGAATTAATAAAACCCAATATATTAATTGTCGATGATCATCCTTTTATTATTGAAGGATATAAGAATGCAATAACTCGATATAACCCCAAAGAATATGAGTTTGTAATTGCACAAGCCTACGATTGTAAATCAGCTTACGAGTTATTGCAAGATGATCATACACCTCAGTTTGACATTGCTTTTTTAGATATCAGTATGCCGGCTTATGAAGAAAAAGATCTTTTTTCTGGCGAAGATCTGGCAAAATTGATCATTAAAAAAATGCCGCATTGTAAAATCGTTTTGCTTACGATGTACACAGAATTGCTGAAAATCAAAACCATTATCAGGACAATTAATCCGAATGGATTAGTTATAAAAAATGATTTAACTTTTGATGAATTGCTTTTTGCGTTTGATAAAGTAATGAAATGTGAAAAGTATTATAGCCAATCAGTTGTAAAAATGCTAAATCAATCACCGCACAATTCTATAGAAATTGATGAGTTTGATAAGCAGATTTTATTTCACTTTTCAAAAGGAACAGAACTTTCTGAAATGCCCCATTATATTGCTATTTCTTTAAATGAAATTCAAAGACGCAGGATTGCTTTAATGGAACTGCTGAAAGTAAAATCAGGTTCAAATGATGATTTAGTAAAAGAAGCAAAGAGCAAAGGACTCTTCTAAAAATAAAATTTCGAAACAAAAAATTCCAAATTCCAATGGCTTAAAACACATTAGAATTTGGAATTTTTTATTTGATTTTTTAAAATTTATTCACTCAAAGCATCCCAGCCACGTGCTTTTAAGGCAATTTTCGTATTAGCGCGAGTTACCAAATGAATTCCTTCGCTTTCATCAGCCATATGACCAATAATTGAAAAGTTTGGATTTCCTTTTATCTTATCAAAATCATTAATATCTATTGTAAAAAGAAGTTCATAATCTTCACCGCCATTAATCGCAACAGTAGTGCTGTCAATATTAAACTCTTCACAAGTCGAAATAAATTGCGGATCTAGAGGAAGTTTATCTTCATATAAATTACAACCCACTTTAGATTGTTTGCAGATGTGAATAATCTCTGAAGATAAGCCGTCAGAAATGTCAATCATCGAAGTTGGTTTTATTTCAAGCGCATGCAAAAGAGTTCGAACATCTTTGCGTGCTTCAGGTTTTAGTTGTCTTTCGACCAAATAAGTATAAGGGTCTAAATCTGGCTGACTGTTCGGGTTAACCTGGAAAACCTGTTTTTCACGTTCCAAAACCTGCAATCCCATATATGCTGCACCAATATCGCCGGTTACAACTAATAAGTCAGTTTGCTTAGCGCCATTACGATAAACGATTTCATCTTCATCAGCCTCTCCAATAGCCGTTATACTAATAATTAATCCTTTTTGCGATGAGGTAGTGTCACCACCAATAACGTCTACTTTATATTCTTTTGCGGCATGCGTAATCCCTTCAAATAATTCTTCTAAGGCTTCTAGTGGAAAACGATTAGAAACGGCTACAGAAACAGTTATTTGCGTTGGTTTAGCATTCATGGCGCAAATATCAGATATATTTACCACAACAGCTTTGTATCCTAAATGCTTTAAAGGCATATAAGCCAAATCAAAATGCACACCTTCTATTAATAAATCTGTAGAAACGACCACCTTTTTAGCTTTGAAATCAAGAACAGCAGCATCATCGCCTATACTTTTTAAAGTAGATTCTTGAGTAACATCAAAGTTCTTGGTTAAGTGTTCAATTAGACCAAACTCGCCTAATTGCGCTATACTGGTACGTTGAGGATTTTTATCTTCGATCATTTTTTTTAAGTTCCAAAGTTTGTAAGGTGCAAAGGTACAAAGGTTTTTTCTAAAGACACTAAGATTCTGAGAGGCTAAGGTTCTAAGTTTTTTTCTAGCATGTTTATACTGTAGAGGCGCACGGCAGTGCGTCTCATTACTGTACAAATTACGTGTAGATCTCTGGTATGTTGTATGTACTAAAGGACATCTCTATAATTAGATAAAAAAATAATTTAAAAATTGTTTTTTACTGCTGACAAACTGTTGTCACTGGCTCATTTTACTTTTGAAGTATAGAAATATTAAACACTAAAATCATGAAAACATTAGAAGCACAAGTAATTACTTCAGAAGAATTATTGAAACATTGGCAAGGACATCGCGCACTTACACGTCATGTGATTGAGGCTTTTCCTGAAAAAGATTTTTTTGAATTCTCGATCGGAGGTATGCGTCCTTTTGCAAAATTAGCCGATGAACTTTTAGCTATTGCTGCACCAGCACTTAAATCAATTGTTAATCGTGACGTTCAGCCTTACACAGAAGGAACAGAAAAATTGATTTTTAAAGCACAGTATCTTGAAAAATGGGACGAGGCAACAGAGGAAATTAATAAATATTGGGAGAAATTGTCGATAGAAGATTTTAATCAAAACTTTAATCTATTTGGACAATATGAATTTCCAATTATCCAGAATATTTTGTATTTTATTGATAATGAAGTGCATCACCGTGGGCAAGGTTACGTTTATTTGCGAGCTTTAAATATTGAGCCTCCATTTTTCTGGGAAAGATAATCAGATTACTTTTTAATTCGTTTAACTTTAAAAATCTAAATTAACAGCTATGAGTTTAAAAAAGATAATGTCTAATTATGCAGATTATAATTTATGGGTAAATCAACAATTTGTGAATTGGCTTTCGCCGAAATCTGATGAATTGCTTTATGCAGAAGTTCCTTCTAGTTTTTCAAATATTATGAAAACATTGGATCATATCTGGTCTACAGAAGAATATTGGTTTTCGATCATTTCTGAAACTTCTCCAATAGAAAAGAAAGCAGAAAATGAATTGTCGAAAGAGGAAATATTTGCGGGACTATTAAATTCATCTGCAAAGCTGAAAGACATTATCCATTCATTGTCTGAAGAAGATTTGGTTAAAGAAGTTAAAATTAGTAATCCTTGGTTTGAGTGCGAACTTCCAATCTCTGATTATTTACTTCAGGTTATCAATCATGGTACTTATCACAGAGGGCAGATTGTTACAATGGGACGGAATATAGGAATTACTGATGCTTCAAATACAGATTATAATTTTTATAACGTTGTTAAACAGAAATAAATCAAAAAAAAACTCCTGAAGATTTCTCTCAGGAGTTTTTTTTATAAAAGTCTTAGTCTGTTAATTTCTAATAATTCTAAAGCTCTTGTTTTTAGTCTTTCAGGTTCTAGGATTTCGGCATAATCACCAAACATTAAAAACCAGCGCGGAAAACCACTTTCAATATCCTTGCACATAAACGTCATTTCGATTTTTCCATCCACTTCTTTTTCTGAAATAAAGCCGTGATATTTTTTTTCAGTTCCTAAATAGCGGGATATTTTTTTGTCAATTAAGATTCTGACTTTTGTAGTTGGGATAGTTTCGTTTTTAGTTAAATATGCATCAAGCGAATTATGTTCGATCGTAAAATTAGAGTCCGTTTTCTGAATTTTTTGAATTCTGTCCGTTCTAAATTGGCGATAATCCTTTCGCAAATGGCAATAGCCTAAAAAATACCAATTATTATGATCGTGAAAAACGCCGACAGGTTCAATATTTCGTTCATTAGTTTCATCACTTTCAAAAGTTTTGTATGAAAGCAGGATTTGTTTTTTCTCAGCAATACTTTCAAAAAGAACCGCTAAAGTATTTGGAGAATTATCATTAAACATTGGTTCTGCAGTTTGCATTACAACTTTAGATTCAATATTAGAAAGCCAGTCCTTATCAGTACTTCGTAGAACCGATTTCAGCTTGTACATTGCCGATGCGTAATGATTTCCAAGAGCAGGATCAGTAAACTTTTGCATTAGTTTTTCGGCAGCAATAAAACTGCTTACTTCTTCGCGCGTAAACATAACCGGCGGAAGTCTGTAGCCTTCCATTAAAGCGTAGCCTACGCCAGCTTCACTGTAGATTGGAACTCCAGACGCTTCAAGAGTTCTAATGTCTCTATAAATAGTTCGCAAACTCACATCAAATCGATCTGCCAATTCTTGTGCTTTTACAATCTTTTTTGATTGTAATTGAATTAGGATAGCCACAATTCGGTCAAATCTTTTAGGAGTTTCGTCGAGCATTTTTTTGGGTTCAAAGATTAAGAGGCTCAAAGTTACAAAGGTTTGATGTTTAAAGAAATAAAAAAGCTGTCCCAAATTGAGACAGCTTTTATAGGTAAATCGTAGAAACGAATTAAAATTTATACAAAAGTCCAAACTTAGGTTGGTCAAAAATGTTTTCAAATAAGTTGATGTTTAATTGAAAAGTATCTGATGAAGGACCATTTTCTGGAGAAACACTATTGTAAGATAAAATGTTAGCAAGAGTAAATGTAACCGCAATATTTTTGGTTAAAAAATAGTTTAAACCAACATTAATATTGGCAGTAAGACTGTTGCTGTCGTTAGAACCTGCAGTTGTTTCAACTTTGTTTCGGCCATAGCCAAGACCGGCTTCACCATATGCTTTGAAACGTTTTTTATCTAATTCAAGCACATAATATCTTGCGAATCCTCCAATACCAAAGATGTTTGTTTTAGTATTTGTTGATTCATATTTGTTACTTGAATAATTTAATTGACCTCCAACAGCAAATTTGTTATTAAGAAAGTATCCAAATTTAGGATTGAAAGCATAGTAATCCTGGTCGCCGCCAGTGCTAATTTGTATAGAACCTTCTATAAACATATCCCCATGCGCAAAAGTGATTCCTTTTGCAGTTTTCATTTCAGACTCTACTTCTTCTTGTTGAGCATTAACAAATGAGAAAGTTAACATCGATAAAATAATAAAAAATTTAGTTTTCATAATTATCTGGTTTTAAAGTTGTAAGATTACAAGTTATAATTTTTGTGTTAAATTCTGTGTTAATTTCGACGAACTGCATCAAAATTCTGCGAAGGGTGTTAATATTTTTGTTTTTGTAGCTTTTTACATATGTTTATTTGGATTGAATTTAATTGATTTTTTTGTAATGAATTGATTACTAGTTTTTAATAGTGACTTTGGTATAAAAGAAAAACCCGATAACATAAGTCATCGGGTTTCTATCTATATTCTATTCTCTTTATTCTTTTTTCTAAATAAAAATCTAGTCATTCAATTTCAAAACAGCCATAAACGCTTCTTGTGGAATCTCAACGTTTCCTACTTGACGCATACGTTTTTTACCTTTTTTCTGTTTTTCAAGAAGTTTACGCTTACGCGAAATATCTCCACCGTAACATTTTGCGGTAACGTCTTTACGAAGCGCTTTAATCGTTTCACGAGCGATGATTTTAGCTCCAATCGCAGCCTGAATTGGAATATCAAACTGTTGTCTTGGAATCAGCTCACGTAATTTTTCGGTCATTTTTTTACCAATATTGTAAGCGTTATCTTCGTGAATTAAAGCAGAAAGAGCATCAACTGTTTGTGCATTTAAAAGTACATCCAGTTTTACCAATTTTGAAGTTCTCATTCCAATAGGAGAATAATCAAAAGAAGCATAACCTTTAGAAACTGTTTTTAAACGATCGTAAAAATCAAATACGATTTCCGCCAAAGGCATATCAAAATTCAATTCAACACGTTCTGTAGTTAAATACGTTTGATTGGTAATTACACCACGTTTCTCAATACATAAACTCATTACGTTACCTACGAAATCAGATTTTGTAATAATAGTTGCTTTGATGTATGGTTCTTCAACTCTGTCTAGTTTTGAAGGTTCCGGCAAGTCTGACGGATTGTTTACAATTAAAGCTTTTTCTGGTTCTTTTTTAGTATAAGCCAGATACGAAACGTTAGGAACAGTAGTAATTACAGTCATATCGAACTCACGCTCTAAACGTTCCTGAATAATTTCCATGTGAAGCATTCCTAAGAATCCGCAACGGAAACCAAATCCTAACGCTGCAGAACTTTCGGGAGTAAATACTAACGAAGCATCGTTTAGCTGTAATTTTTCCATAGAAGAACGTAAATCTTCATAATCTTCAGTATCAACAGGATAAATTCCCGCAAATACCATTGGTTTTACGTCCTCAAAACCAGTAATCATATTTGTTGTAGGCACTTTTGCATCTGTAATAGTATCACCTACTTTTACTTCGCGTGCTTCTTTAATTCCTGAAATCAAATAACCAACATCTCCAGCAGAAACCACATTTTTAGGAACTTGATTTAATTTTAAAGTTCCAATTTCGTCCGCAAAATATTCATTGCCAGTAGCCATGAATTTAATTTTTTGTCCTTTTTTAATTTCACCATTTACAACTCTAAAAATAACTTCGATTCCACGAAATGGATTGTAAACCGAGTCAAAAATCAAAGCTTGTAAAGGTTCTTCAGGATTTCCTTTTGGAGCTGGAATTTTTTCGATAATTGCAGCTAAGATATTTTCAACACCAAAACCTGTTTTTCCAGAAGCATGAATAATATCTTCCAATTTACATCCCAGCAAATCGATAATATCATCGCTCACTTCTTCAGGATTTGCACTTGGTAAATCTACTTTGTTTAAAACCGGAATAATTTCTAAGTCATTTTCTAATGCTAAGTATAAATTAGAAATAGTTTGTGCTTGAATACTTTGCGCAGCATCAACAATTAAAAGTGCACCTTCGCAGGCAGCAATTGAACGTGAAACTTCGTATGAGAAATCAACGTGTCCAGGAGTGTCAATTAAATTCAAAATGTATTCCTCACCTTTGTAAGTGTATTCCATTTGAATAGCGTGACTTTTTATGGTAATACCACGTTCACGCTCCAGATCCATGTTGTCAAGCAATTGAGCTTTTTCTTCACGGGCTGTAACGGTTTGAGTAGCACCCAATAATCTATCTGCCAGTGTGCTTTTACCGTGGTCAATGTGTGCAATAATGCAAAAATTACGAATCTTCTTCATTGTAATATATAAGTTCTCTAATCGAGTTTAAGTATTTCTTTTAATGTAAATTGCGCTCTAACAATTGCTTTAGCGTATGTTACTAAGCCGCAAAGATAGCGCAAAGTTTTGGATTCTGGAATTCAGAAGCCCGATAGTTAAAAGCTAAGATTTAAAAAGTGCTTTAAAATTCAAAATTAAACCCTTTTTGAGTTAATTTCTTGTAGATTTCGTCATCAAACTTATAAAGTTTTGCAGCTCTATGCGAAACATCTTGTTCTTTTTCATCCAGTTCAAGCAGTAGTTTCATATGAAGAATTTTTCTTCTAAAATTTGATTTTTCTAATGCAACACCAAGAATTTCTTCATAAAGATGCATCAACTGCAGTAAAGTAAATTTTTCAGGAAGAAGATTGAAACCAATAGGAGCATGGCGAACTCTGCTGCGAAGGTGCTGTAAACTGTAAGATAGGATTTCGTTATGATCGTAGATTAAATCAGGAATGTTGTTTATTTTGTACCATTTTGCATCAGATGCGGTGAAACCAACTTTAATATTATAATCTTCTCTTTTTACAAGAGCATAATATCCTATAGTAATAACCCGCCGAAGCGGAAAACGATCTGGATCGCTAAACACTTTTAACTGTTCCAAATAGATGTTATCAAGACCTGTAAGTTCACTCAATAAACGTTGAGCAGCAGTATCAGTGCTTTCGTTTTTATTAATCCATCCGCCCGGAAGTCCCCATTTTCCTTTGCTGATTCCTTCAGCATGCTGCACTAATAGCACTTCTAGACTTCCTTCTTCAAAACCAAACACAACACAGTCAATTGTAATCGCTTTCATTGCATTTTGTTCACTTTTTGGAACAGAGCAGGTTTCGACTTTTTTATTCATTTGCGAAGTAAATTTTTACAAATTAAATAAATAAAATGCATAACTCTTCTTGTTGATCATTTAATATTTTTAATAATTTAAAAATATGTAAATCAATGATTTAAGAGAAGGAGAAAAAGAAACTTAAAGCGGTAAGCAGATTACTGTGGTGATGTATTGCTGTTTTTTGAGGAATTCTCTGACTGATTGTCTTTAAAATTCTCGTACCATTTTTCGATTGAAGGATACACAAAAGCGGCCACTTTTTTTACCGGATTATAAAAAATAGAGTTATCCAGAGTTTCTTTTTTAGCGAAAGTATTATTGAAATTAATTTTTTCAAACAAGGCAATAAAAATACTTAAAATAAGAATTGATTTTAAAACCCTAAAAAAACCTCCGCCTAATTTATTTGCCCATCCTAAAAAAGCAAAATCAGCAATTCCCGTAAGGATTTTGGCTAAAAAATAAACACCAATTACAACTAAAACAAAAGTTAGTATAAAAGCTGTAATTTGAATTGTGCTTGGATTCCACGACACATGTTTGCTGATTATATCTTTCATTAAAGAAGAAAATTTAATCGCTAAATAAATTCCTAACAACAACGAAATAAAAGAGGCAACTTCTACAAAAAGCCCATTTTTAATGCCTTTGTATAAGCTAAAACCTAAAAGTGCACCAACAATAATATCAAAAAAACTCATGTTTTCTGTGGATTTAATAAAGGTGCAAATATAGATCTTTTTTTTAGGTTCAAAGGAGCAAAGCTTTAAAGGAGTAAAGTTTTTAATTTTCAAAATCCATAGACATTCTTGACATTTTGATCCCGTAAAACGGAAGTTTTCGTTTTTTGAGGTCTTTGGATTTGAAGTTCTTATCTTTGCAACTCTAATTTTAGAATTCAGATTGCAGATTTTAGATTTTTTAAATCAGCAATCTGAGATCTAAGATCTAAAATCATAAATAAAATGTCAAGAGATACACAATTAAAAGAGCGTTGGGAAAAGCTCGTCGATATACTTTCAAATCAATTTTCGCAAGGCGAAGACCTAGATTTAGATGCAATTATTTATTTAATTGGGGTTCAGGAACTCGGAAAAGTTCATCGAGAGTTCAAGAAAGATGAAAAATTAAATTTGATGCACATTGCAATCTGCAGATTATTGGAGCCTTATGGGTTTTATGAATTTGATTTTTTTGATGGCGAGGGCTGGCCGCATTATACAGTAAAAGAACAATTACCGGCTTTAAAAGCTGGTGAACAATCAGTTTTAATGAAAGAAGCAATCGTTAATTATTTTTTAGAAAGAGAAGTAATAGAATAGAAAATTTATCCCGATGCTTCGGGATTAGAATGTAGATTTTATATTTTAGTTTGAAATTATGACAGAAGTTTGGAAAATACTTCAAACATCTCACTCTTAACATCTCACTTTTTTACTAAATTTGTATTCTCAATTATTGAAGGAAAATGATAGACAAGATAAAAGAACATATAGAGGAAGCTAAAGCCTTTAATGACAAAAATAAAGAATCCTTAGAGCAATTCCGTATTAAATATTTAGGTAGTAAAGGATTGTTGAAAGAACTTTTTACAGAGTTCAAGAACATTCCAAACGACCAGAAAAAAGATTTTGGACAGGTAATTAATACTCTAAAAGCTGTTGCTGAAGAAAAAGTTCGCGTTATTCAAGAAGAACTGGAGAGCAAACAAGAAACAAAAGGAGTTTTTGGAGATTTAACACGTGCAGCAGAGCCAGTAATTATTGGTTCTCGCCACCCGATTTCGATCGTTAAAAATCAGATTATTGATATTTTTGCTAATATTGGTTTCAACGTTTCTGAAGGTCCGGAAATAGAAGACGACTGGCATAATTTTACAGCATTGAACTTGCCTGAATATCATCCGGCGCGTGATATGCAAGATACGTTTTTTATCCAAACAAATCCTGATGTGTTGTTGCGTACGCATACATCATCTGTTCAGGTGCGTTATATGGAAAATCATAAACCGCCAATTCGTACAATTTCTCCAGGACGTGTATTCCGTAACGAAGCAATTTCATCTCGTTCGCACTGTATTTTTCATCAAGTTGAAGGATTGTATATTGATAAAGATGTTTCTTTTGCTGATTTGAAACAAACGTTACTTTATTTTACAAAAGAAATGTTCGGAAAATCTAAAATTCGTCTTCGTCCGTCATACTTTCCATTTACAGAACCAAGTGCTGAAATTGATATCTATTGGGGTTTAAAAACTGAAACTGATTATCGTATTACAAAAGGTACAGGATGGTTAGAAATTGGAGGTTGTGGAATGGTTGATCCTAACGTTTTGAAAAACTGTGATATAAATCCAGATGAATACAACGGTTTTGCATTTGGAATGGGAGTAGAGCGTATTGCGATGCTTTTATACCAAATTGGCGATATCCGTATGTTTTATGAAAACGATGTTCGTTTCTTAGAGCAATTCAAAGCAAATATATAATTCTAAGTCTAAAAGTCATAAAGTCGAAAGTCATAAAGTCATTACTTTGAGGTTTTCGACTTTATGACTTTCGACTTTTAAACTTTTGACTAAAATGAAAAAAGATATAATAATTCCGATAGTTGAAAACGTGTTTTTAGCGGCGGTTCAGGAATGGAGCGACGATTTTATGGAGAAAGTATGGTATGCTTATCTTGTAAATGACAGCGATTTTAATTTAGACAGCGTAATGGTGGTTTCAAAAGCATTTGGAACTATTGATGGAGAAATGAAAAAAACCTCAATTTTGCGTCATGCTTTTGTTGAAGTTCCAGCAGTTTCTGTAGTAAAAATTGAGATGATTGAGAAAAGTCTTCTGGTTATGAACAATGAATTTATGGTGACTTTTTTCATCGGAAATACTTTGTACGATAAGAAATTTACTTTCAAATCTAATTTAATCAACGAAAATGATACTGAAGAAGTGCCAATTTTGTTTGTTGAAGGAATTATGGTGAAGTAGTTGTTCAGTGGTCAGTTTTTAGTGGCCAGTCATGGTATTCAGTTTAAAATTGAAACTAAGCGTTAAAATAAAAAAGTCCGAAAAAAATATTTTTTCGGACTTTTTTATTTTAACTGATCACTAAAAACTGACCACTGAATACTTAATCCAAAGACTCCGTTAATTTCTTGAAAACCGTTTTAGCATCTTTTCCTTCGTATAAAACAGCATAAACAGCGTCTATAATTGGTGTTTTTGCGCCGTAACCTTGATTTAGTTTATAAGCACTTTTTGTGGCGTAATAACCTTCGGCAACCATGCTCATTTCCATCATGGCGCTTTTTACTGTATATCCTTTTCCAATCATATTTCCGAACATCCTATTTCTTGAAAAAATAGAATATCCTGTAACTAATAAATCGCCCAAATAAGCAGAATCATTAATGTTGCGTTTCATTTTATGCACTTTACGAATGAATTTTTTCATTTCGCGAATTCCGTTACTCATCATGACCGATTGGAAATTGTCGCCATAACCTAAACCATGTGCAATTCCGGCGGCAATTGCGTAAATGTTTTTAAGCATTGCTGCGTATTCAGTTCCGATAATGTCGTCTGAAATTTTAGCTTTAATATAATTTCCTGAAAGAGATTTTGCTACAGTAGAAGCTTTTTCGGGATCACCGCAAGCAATTGTCAGATAAGAAAGTCTTTCTAATGCCACTTCTTCAGCATGACAAGGACCTGTAATAACTCCTATGTTGTAATATGGAATATCGTATTGAATATGAAAATGCTCGCCAACAATTAAACTTGTTTCAGGAACGATACCTTTAATTGCTGAAAAAATAATTTTATCAGATAAAGAAACCGTCATGTTTTTTAATTCGGCATCTAAAAAAGCAGATGGGATAGCAAAAATGATGTAATCTGCATATTCGATCGCTTCATTTATATTGCTGGTTAGTTTAAGCTTGTTAGTGTCAAACTCAACAGAGCTTAGGTAATTTGGATTGTGTTTGTATTTCTGAATATGTTCGATCGCAGATTCATTACGCATATACCACGCAATTTCTGAAAGATTAACGCACAACATTTTTGCAATTGCCGTTGCCCAGCTTCCTCCTCCAATTACTGCAAATTTTAACTTTTCACTCATTATTTTAATAATTTAAAACAAAAGTACTTAATAAAGTAGTAATAATACAAAATCTGATTTAAGAAATTTATTTGCTTGTATATAATAGCAATGGTTTTCAGCAGTTTTCAATTAAAGTAAAAAATATTTTTTGAGAAACACAATAAAAATAAAATCCTTACGTTGTAACTGTTTATAAATTAGAATTTAATGAGTTTAGCAAGAATTGAGTTAGTTAGTTTTGTTTTAGTATTTTAAAAAGGCGCTCTTAAACTAGTTAAGAACGCCTTTTTTTATTAGTTGCTAGTACTCATTTTTTAGCACTTACAGTTGATTTTTACTGATCAATTAATAACTAAGTTCAACAATAGATTTTACTTTGTCTAAAGTTATTAATTGATTTTCTCCTAGACCTTTCCAACCTCTTTCGTCAAAACGATTTACGATGAAATCGGCAGTATTACTATAATTTTCTGTGTATTGAGATAGTTTTGTGTCCATTCCCATTGTATGGAAAAATTCTACCGTTTTATTAATTGCTTCTTTTGCCACTTCATCATCAGATCCTGAAAGATTAAAAATACGTCGGCCATATTGTGCCAGTTTGCCTTTTTTAGTCTCAAACATTACGTTGTATAAACTTGGGCCAATAATAGCTAAAGTTCTTGCATGATCAATTCCGTAAAGTGCAGTTAATTCATGTCCTATCATATGAGTTGCCCAATCTTGAGGAACGCCTTTTTGAATTAATCCGTTCAACGCCATAGTACAACTCCACATAAAGTTTGAAGCTAATGCATAATCAGTTGGATTTTCAACCACTTTTGGACCTATTTCAATTAAAGTCTGTAAAATTCCCTCAGCAATTCGGTCTTGTAAAAAACCTTCATGCGGATAGGTTAAGTATTGTTCCATTACGTGCGTGTAAGCATCAACAACACCATTTTGAATTTGTCTTTTTGGTAAAGAAGCGATAACCGTTGGGTCGCAAATAGAGAATTTTGGGAACATTGCGCTTCCGCCAAAAGCCAGTTTTTCCTGAGTAGATTCGATAGTTACAACAGAACCTGAATTCATTTCGCTTCCAGTCGCTGGAAGCGTTAAAACAGTTCCAAAAGGCATGGCATTTTCTGTAATTAAGATTCTTTTTTGCAGAATAACAATCGGATTTCCATCAAAATTTACAGCTGCCGAGATAAATTTTACACCATCAATTACTGATCCTCCGCCAACGGCAAGAATAAAATTAATTTTTTCAGTTTTAATAACGTCAACTGCCTTCATTAAAGTTTCAAATCTTGGATTTGGTTCGATTCCGCCAAATTCCACAATTTCAAAACCCTTTAAGTTTGCGATTACTTGATCGTAAACACCATTTTTAAAAATACTTCCCCCTCCGTAAGCCAAAAGAATTTTAGCCTCTTTTGGAACTAGAGTTGATAGTTTTTCAATTTGTCCTTTTCCGAAAATTAAATTCGTCGGATTGTATAATTCAAAGTTTAGCATTTTTTTTTAAGGTTCTAAGATGCTAAGATTCTGAGGCTCTAAGGTTTTTTCTTAGTGGATTCAAGATCTTAACATCTTGGTTAATTTTTTTATTTGTCAATTTGCTTATGAGACGTTAGCTTTTTTTAGTTCCTAAGAGAAGAACTTTAGAGTCTTAGCATCTCAGTCCCTCAGCATCTTATTTAATTTTTTGTAATAATTTGCCGGCTACCAGTTTAGACGATGCAGGATTTTGACCTGTAATTAAAAGTCCGTCTTCAACCGCATATGGCTGCCAGTTTGGTCCTTTTGAAAAAATCCCTCCATTTGATGATAAAGCATCTTCCAATAAAAACGGAACAACTTTAGTTAAACCAACAGCTTCTTCTTCATCATTAGTAAATCCAGTTATTTTTTTGCCTTTTACTAAATATTCGCCTTTTACTTTTACGTTTTTCAAAACAGCTGGCGCATGACATACAAAAGCAACAGGTTTGTTGTGTGTATAAAACGACTCGATTAAGGAGATAGAATTTCTATCTTCAACTAAATCCCAAAGTGGTCCATGACCTCCAGGGTAAAAAACGGCATCATAATCTTTTTGATTAACAGTCGAAAGTTTTAAAGTGTTTTTTAGCTTTTCTTGTAAAACCTTATCGGCATCAAAACGTTTTGTGTCTTCTGTTGCTGATGACGGATCGGCACTTTTAGGATCAATTGGAGGTTGTCCGCCAAGAGGAGAAGCAATTGTGATTTCGACTCCCTGATCTAATAACTCATAATATGGTGCAGCAAATTCTTCTGACCAAAATCCAGTTTTTTCTCCTGTATTGCCCAGCTTATCATTACTGGTAACAACAAATAATACTTTTTTCATCTCTTTTTTATTTGATTTTTGAGCAACAGCCGAAATGCTTACAGCCGTAAATGCAATTATTGCGAGTAAAGTTATTTTCTTCATAATATTAAATTTTGAACAAATTTACAGCTTAAGTGATATTAGTAAAAATAAAATAAACTATGTTTGTTATAAATAAATTTATGTCATGGTAAATCTAGAATGGTACAGAACTTTTAAGGCTGTTTATAAAAACGGCAATTTTTCGGTGGCTGCAAAGGAATTATTTATGAGTCAGCCGGCCGTTAGTCAGCAAATTTCTATGCTCGAAGCTCATGTTGGGAATAAATTATTTAATCGAAAATCAAAAGGAGTAGAGCCAACGGAATATGCTAAGTTACTGAATAATTTGATTATAGATGCGCTGGACAGGCTCGAAAGTGTCGAGGCTGGTTTTAGAGCTAAAGCTGAAGATGCTAACCGATTAATTTCTGTTGGAATTTCAAAACACCATTTTGAGTGTATAGGGAATCTCTTAATTTCAAAGTTTGATTTGATCGATTTTACTTTTGCAGAGAACGACGAACTTTTTGCATTAGTCGATTCTAAAAAACTTGATTTTGCAATTACCACAAAAAGGTTCGACACTTTTGATACTACTTATGAAATTGTTGGAAAAATTAAATTAATAGTGGTTGCGCCAACAACTTTAGATATAACAGAATTTCGTCAGAGATTAAAAGCAGATAATTTTGTTGAGATAGAACAATGGTTGAATGGTCAAAAATGGTACAGCCATGATGCCCGAATTCCGTATATAAAATTATTTTGGCTCCATGCTTTTAATAAAAAAAGACCTTCAATGGTTCCTAATTATATTATTCCTTCAGAATCTGAAATGCTGCGACTTTTGTCTAAAAATGAAGGAGTGGCGGTAACGTGGAATTGTAACGCAAGAAGTTTTATTAAAGAAAATAAGCTACAGTTAGTGTGGAATAGTTTTCACGTTCCAGAAGAATATGTGTATTTACTAGCGCCCAAAAACAATAATTTAAATGCGCTTTTTGAGATTATTTCAAAAGAACTAAAATTGTTTTTTGGTAACAGATTATGATTTAAATCATTTGTTTTTGTTGTTTAAAACAATAATTTTGATGCATAAACCACTAAAATTTTCAAAAATGAAAAAGTTTGTATCAGCGTTAGTTCTTATTGCAGCTGTTTTTATGAGTAATTCTTGCAGTAAGAGTGATAGCGAGGCGATAGTAGATTGCTTAGCAGAGTCAATTTTTGTTAAATTGCATAATTCGACAGATGCTAATAATCCTAAGATAATGAATTATTCAGTTGGTTACAGCGGAACAGGAACCTTAGTTTCTGTAAAATGGACATTTGGCGATGGTAGTACAGCAACTGGAAAAGATGTTTCTCATACTTATGCTGCTGCTGGAACGTATGAAGCTAAGGCAGAGGTTACGGTTAAAAAAGATGGTCAAGAATGTACATCTGTTCCAAAGAGAAGTGTAACGGTTAACTAGGAACTGACAAATAAAAAGAAAGCCTGAATTTTAAATTCAGGCTTTTTTTTGTGTTCTATTTGTCATTTCAACCTAAAAATCACATACGAAATTTCGTTCCTAAAGTTGCCATACTTTGTGCATTTTCGAGTGTGATTTCTCGTTCCTCGAAATGACAAGATCGTATGTAAAATGATTTTTTATTTTTTATATAAATTATTGTGATCGATATATTCCCAAACTTTTGGAGGCAGTAAAGGCTGAATGTTTTTGCCTTCTTTAATGTTGTTTCGAATAAAAGTTGATGAAATTTCTACAATAGGAGCATCAATTACATGAATTTTTGGATGTGATTTTAATTCGGTGTTTTCTGGCTCATCAGAGATGCGCGGGTAAACATAAATATCATGGTTTTCGAGAATCACCTCGTAGTTTCTCCATTTATGAAGCGTTTTTAGATTGTCTTCGCCCATAATCAAAGAGAATTCATGACTTGGGTATTTTTCTTGTAAATGCGCTAACGTAACGATTGTATAATTAGGCTGCGGCAGTTTAAACTCAATATCTGAAGGTTTGATTTTAGGATAGTTTTCCGTCGCTAGAAAGACCATTTGCAAACGGTGATGATCATCGAGTAGGGTTGCTTTCTTTTTTAGCGGATTATGAGGGGTAACAACCATCCAAATCTGATCTAAATCTGCAAACTCAGCCATGTGATTGGCAATGATCAAATGACCAACATGAATGGGGTTATACGTTCCGAAGTAAAGTCCTATTTTCATTTTTTAGAGTTTCACAGAAATTCGCTAAGATAGCACAAAGATTCACAAAGTTTTAAATGTACTTTGTGAATCTTTGTGCTTTTGCTTTTTGAATTTTGGCGGAATAAATTACTTATTAATGAATTCTTTTACCAATTGATATGCTTCTTCTTTTGCAGTATCTAAATCGTAGTTTTTTATAATAGTGTCAAATTGAGGTGCTGTAGCTAATTCGACAGATGCTTTTGCAATTCGCATATTAATTTTATCGTCACTTTCAGTAGAACGTTGTTTTAATCGGCGTTTTAGTTCATCGACACTTGGAGGTTTTACGAAAACGGCTAAAGTTTGTTCTGGAAATTTATGTTTGATACGTAATCCGCCCGCAACATCAATGTCAAATATTACATTTTTTCCTAAAGCCCAAATACGCTCAATTTCCGACTTTAATGTGCCGTAAAAATTATCGCGATAAACTTCTTCCCATTCCAGGAATTCTTCGGCCTTAATATGTTTTTTGAATTGTTCTAACGAAATAAAATAATAATCTTTTCCGTGTTCTTCTTCTCCGCGTGGGTCGCGAGAAGCTGCCGAGATCGAAAATTCTAAGTTTAAATCTTCTTTCCTTAGTAAATGTTTTACTATAGTTGTTTTTCCCGATCCTGAAGGTGCTGAAAAAACAATTAATTTTCCTTTGTTCATTGTGTATGCTTTAGGCTTTAAGCAATATGCTTTAAGCTTTAATATTTGTGCGGTATTTTTTGTTGCCTATAGCTTATAGCTTAAAGCTTAAAGCTTACGGCTTTTAAAGTACATTCAAAACCTGTTCTTTAATCTTTTCTAATTCATCTTTCATCATCACAACCAGCTTTTGCATTTGTGCGTGATTTGATTTTGAACCCATAGTGTTGATTTCACGACCCATTTCTTGAGTAATAAAGCCTAGTTTTCGACCGTTGGCTTCATTTCCATTTAAAGTTTCTAAGAAATAGTCTAAATGGTTCGTTAAACGCACTTTCTCTTCGGTTATATCCAACTTTTCTAAGTAGTAGATTAATTCCTGCTCAAAACGATTTTCATCAACATTAACTTGTAATTCTGAAATTGCAGTTTGTAAACGATCTTTAATGGCTTGAACACGTTCTGGATCTAATGCCAAAGCGTCATTCATATATTGACGAATATTACCAATTCTTAAGTTGAATTCCTTTTCAAGAGATTCTCCTTCATCTTTTCTAAAACCAAGAATGTTTTGAAGCGCTTCGTCAATAATAACTTGAATTTGTTCCCAGTCGTTTTCGTCGATTTCTTCGCGTTCTGTTTTTAATGTATCTGGCATACGAACAGCCATTTTCATTAACTCAGTTTCATCTGCATCAGGATAAACCTCTTTTAATTGGGCAATGTAGTTTTTTACGACAGGTACATTTACTTTTGTTGAAGTTTGTTCAGAGGTGCTTTCGATATAAATTCCGAAATCAATTTTACCTCTTTCCAGTTTTGCTGCGATTTGAGTTCTTAAACCTAGTTCCATTTCGCGATAAAGCGACGGCATTCTTACGTTTAAATCTAAACCTTTGCTATTTAAGGACTTTACTTCAACGGTAATTTTTTTTGTAGGCAATTGCAAAGAAGCTTTGCCGAACCCTGTCATAGATTGTATCATATAATTGAGTATAAAGGCGCAAAGATAACTAAAAGTTTGAAGTCTTGCGCTGTAATTCAATAATCTGTGTAATTGTATAAACGAGGAAAAAATCCTAGCTCAAAACTTTTATAACTTCTGCAATATTTTTTTGGCTGTTGCCGATGTAAATTTTTCCGTCAATAATAAAAACGGGACGACTTAAGAAAGTGTAGTGTTCTAAAATGTACTTTTTGAAATCGGCTTCAGTCAACGATTTGTTTTTTAAATCCATTGACTTGTACAATTGTGCTTTTTTACTGAATAATGCTTCATAGCTTCCAGAAAGCGTATACATTTCCTCAAGTTCCGTTTCGGTAATCGGGTTTTGTCTGATGTCTTGAAAAACTAAATTATGATTTTCTGGTAAACTTTTAATGATTTTTCGGCAAGTGTCGCAAGAAGCTAAATAATATATTTTGTTCATTTTTTTTACAAGTTTGTTAGACTGCAAAGAAAAATCATTTAAAACTTAAAAATCATTAATTTTATAAAAAAAAAAATATTTATGAAATCAGTTTTTAATGTACAGAAAACCATTAGGGAAGTTATTTTGAAGATTTTAGATAATTATACATTAGAACAATTAAACAAAATTCCAGAAGGATTTAGTAATAATTTAATTTGGAATGCGGGGCATTGTTTATCTGTTCAACAAGCTTTAGTTTATAAATTGTCAGGTTTACCGGGAAATATTTCTGAAGAGTTTATGGCAAAGTATAAAAAAGGAACTAAGCCAGAAGGTGATGTTTCTCAAGATGAGGTTGATGATATTAAAAGGCTTCTTTTGTCAACTTTAAAACAAGTTGAAAGCGATTTTGAGAAAGGTATTTTTGTTAACTACATGGAGTACAGTACAAGTATAGGTTACACTTTAAAGAATATTGAAGGGGCTTTGGATTTTAATAATTATCATGAAGGACTTCATACGGGAGTTATGATGAGTATTAAGAAGTTTGTATAATAAAAAAATCCCGCCTTGAGCGGGATTTTTTTATTCTATTATTGTTTCGATTGTAACTTTCATCGCGCCAGCACCTTTATTTTTGGTGATTTCCATAAAGGCCCGTTTTGAAAGGTCGATTTCACGAGTTTTTACGAATGGACCGCGATCTGTAATTTTTACAATTACAAATTTTCCGTTGGCTTCATTAGTTACTTTAACTCTTGTTCCAAAAGGAAGTTTTTTATGCGCAGCAGTATATTTACTGTTGCTGAATCTGCTTCCATCAGCTGTTTTTCTACCGTTAAAACGATCCGCATAGTAGGATGCGTGAGCTGTTTTTTTGTATAATTTTAATTTTAAGCCTTTGTCTGTAAAAACAGAATCGGTTGGCATAGCAATTATGCTGGGTCTGTTGTTTTTTACAGTATCTTGAGTTGATTTTTGTTCAATTACTGGTTTTGTTTGGCTTATAATGTAGGTAAAGCAACTTAAAAAAGTTATTGCAAATGTGGTAAGTATGATATTCTTTTTACTCATGATTTATTTTTTTTCAGACTTGGGGGAGTTTGTACAAATAATATGCCGAGATAAAAAAAGCCCTATTTTTCTAGGGCTTTAATTGGTGTTTTTAGAACCAAAGGTTCCATGGAATTCTACTTAAAATAAGTAATAATCCTAATCCGTAAAATATAGCAAATGTTTTAAATTTTGCTTCGCTGTTGATTAGCTTTTTATGTTTTGACCATCCAATAGTAATTAAAACGATGGCGATAATATTGATCAGCGGATGCTCTAAAGAAGTTAATCTAAGTTCAGCATTAGACATTTGTCCAAAAGCTGCTTTTCCTAACGGAGACACAAAATAAAGGATTAAACCAATCAACAATTGTGTATGAGTTCCGATTAAAGCAAATAAAGAAATCTTGCGATCTTTTGCTGTAAATTCTTTTTTAGAAGAGAATCCGATAATAGCATTTATTACTGCAATTGCTAAAAGCAATAGTGCTAAATAGGCCCAACCTGAGTGAAATTTTTGTAAAAAATGGTACATAAATTAAATTTTTATTGAAACAAATATAACAAAAATGGGCAATAAAAAACGGCATTAAACTTAAAAGTCAATGCCGTTTTTTCTTATTTAGTTTGGTTCTTTATTAGAAATTGTAGCGTAAGCTAAAGTTCCAAGTTCTTCCTAAACCAAAGTATCCTGTGTTTGCAACGTTAATTCCTTTGTAGTTGTTTGAAGTTGGTGTTACAGCTGTAGCTGTAGTCAATTCAGACAAATAAACTTC
Source organism: Flavobacterium sp. FlaQc-30 (assembly GCF_044005885.1). Taxonomy (NCBI): domain Bacteria; kingdom Pseudomonadati; phylum Bacteroidota; class Flavobacteriia; order Flavobacteriales; family Flavobacteriaceae; genus Flavobacterium; species Flavobacterium sp. FlaQc-30. Next base: position 926,910 of record NZ_JBIPCO010000001.1, read on the forward strand.
ATCAAATACGTTGTTAACATTAACTCTGAATCCGATAGAATCGTGTTTTCCTTTTCCAATAAACAATTTGTATGAGATACCTGAGTCAACTAAATCGTAGCTTGGTAATTCTAAGTTGTTTTTTACGGCACCAACATTTGAGTATAATTTGTCATAATATCTCCAGTCAGCATCGATAGAAAGGTTTTTAACGAATTCATATCTGAAACCTAAACCGTATGTTACTTGAGCACCATCTCCAACTTTTCCACCGTCAACATCTTGTTGAACTTTGTCTAAAGTAGATAAGCTTTCGTCTCTAGTTGTAGTTACTGTATTACCTTTATATTGCCAGTCTCCAACTGATAAGAATCCTGTTAAGTTAAGATTGTGAGTTGGTTTTGCAACGAAATCTAACTCTACACCAGTGTGAACCTGCTCAACACCTTCGTTAGTTTTGTAAATTAAATCACCTAATTGTAAAGATGGATATTTAATAATATCAGCAGCAGTAGCAGTAGTAGATGTAGTTGTAACTCTGTCTTTCCAAGAAGTTCTGTAAGCATTAACACTTGCAGTTACTATTTTTGAAGCGAAAGTATATCCAGCTTCAAGACCAAATATTTTTTCGTTTTTAGTTAATGGGTTTACCGCATTTGTAAAGTTCAAATAGATGTTATCGTGGTAAGGTTGACGGCTGTAGTAACCAGCATTTGCATAAATTGTATGTTGTTCAGCAATTTTGTAGCTAGTTCCTCCTTTTACGTTGTAACCTACGTTGTTAACTTTTTTAGAATCTTGGTATTGTGGTAAGTAATCGAATCTATCAACTCTACTGTGAGATTGGTTTGAAAGCGATCCTTGGAAGAATGCAGAAAAGTTATCTTTTGAATATTCTAACTGGCTAAATACACCACCGTAAGAAATAGTTTCTCCGTAATCGTAATCAATTCTTTGATCTTCTGCAATTGTGTTGAAAGTTGCAGGCCAAGGCAATGCTCTTCCAGATTCTGTAACATAGTTACTTTTCATAGTACCGCTTGGGTTACTATTACCATCTTTAAGGTTTCTTGTATCAGTCCAGCTTGACAATCCCATGAAGTCAGAAACTTGTCTGAAGTGAGTTCCTTTGTATGTTCTTAAGTCAAGACCAACATTTAAAGCTAAATTGTCAGTAAGTTGGTTTTTTAAGTTAGATACTAAACCGTACCAAGCGTGGTTATTAACACTAGCTCTAATTACGTAAGCACCATTTGTACTTCTACCGTCAGCATTTCCTTTACCGTTAATAATAGCTTGATTGCTTGCAAAGATACCATCAAAATTTATTTGACCTCCTGCAGCAGTAGCTGGTTTAGTACCGTAGCTTCCAGTTCCTCCACCTCTTCCCCAAGATCCGTATAATACGGTAGAAAGTTGTGTTTTGTCACTAATATCATAATCCCAGTTTATGTTAGCAACTGGTTTGTGGTAGTAGTTTGTTCTTTCAGATTTGTATTCTCCGTTTTGAGTACCCCAGTTATTGTTGTACTTTCTTCCGTATTTTAAATAGCTGTCAATAGACTTTGTAAAGTTTTGATCGTGCCATTGTGGAGCACCAGTTAACAAGAAGTTGAAACTGTGTTTGTCATTAGCTTTATATCCAACAGAAATAAAGTAAGTTTGTCCTTCACCTTTTGTTCCGTCATTGTATCCGTCACCTTGCCAGTGAGATAACATTACACTTGTTCCCCATCCGCTTTTGCTCATACCTGTGTTGTAAGCAGCAGTAGTTTTGAAGTAATTATCATTTGCAACTCCTAAAGAAACAAAACCACCTTCATTTTTTTCAGTAGCTTTTGTAATAAAGTTTACAGTACCTCCTACAGAAGAGATTGCTAATTTTGAAGATCCTAAACCTCTTTGAATTTGTACAGCATTTGCGATATCAGATAAACCAGACCAGTTAGACCAGTATACTTTACCGTCTTCCATACCGTTGATTGGTTGACCGTTTAATAAGAAAGCGGTGTTATCTTGAGCAAATCCACGAACACTGATTCTTGAATCTCCGTAACCTCCAGATTGACCAGCAACATAAACAGATGGAGTGTTTACCATTGTTTGTGTAATGTCTGCAGTACCTATTTTAGCTTGAATTTCAGCAGCTTTAATAGTAGAAACTGCGATAGGAGTTTTTCTATCTTTAGCTAAATCGATAATTCCTTTACCCATTACTACAATTTCTTCTAATTGATTAGAATCAGATTCTAAAACAATTTTTCCTAAGTTAGTTGTAGCTCCTTTAGAAACTGTGAATTTTACTGTTAAGTTGTTGTAACCTAAGTAAGTGATGTATAATTCTCCAGCAGCTGTAGGCGAATCAATAGTAAATTTTCCATCAAAATCAGTAGATGTTGATGTTGTAGAACCTTTGATAACTACATTAGCTCCTGGTAATGAAACTATACCATCAGTAATAGTACCAGTAATTTTTCCCTGAGAGAATACAGTTGAAACTACCATAAAAAATAGTCCTGTAAGTAACCAATTTTTCATTTTCTTCATTTGTTGTTTTTGTTATTTGTTTTTGGCAAAATTATAACAATTAAATCAGATAGTGTTATCAAAATGTTAAGAAAAGTAAGTTTTATAAAATTTGTTGCGCATTAAAATGATTTTTTCTTTTTTGTTTGCATAAAACAACGTTTTTTTGATTTTACACGCCTGTTTTTTGTTAAAATCGTAAGAATGTGTTCGGTTGTGTAGTGTTAAACTTGCAAATTTTTACGGTGAACTGCCGTTTTGCTGGTTGTTTATGCGAAAAAACGCCTTAAATTTTGTTAATTTAAGGCGTTTCAGGAGGTTATAAAACTCTATTTTTTAAGGTTTTATTTATTCTTCAAAAAGTGGTTCAATAAAAATGTAGTTGAACTGTCGTGATTTTTTACTGTTTTAGAGTTAATTTCATCTAAAATAGAGTTTGCCAGTTGTTTTCCTAATTCAACTCCCCATTGGTCAAAGCTGAAAATATTCCAGATAACACCTTGAACAAAAATCTTATGTTCATATAAAGCAATTAATGATCCTAAGCTTTTAGGAGTTAATTTTTGAATTAAGATTGTATTGGTTGGTTTGTTTCCTGTAAAAACTTTAAATGGCAATAAGTAAGACGCTTTTTCTGCAGGAAGTTCTTGTTTGTCAAATTCAGCTTGAACTTGTGTAGGAGTTTTTCCGTTCATTAAAGCTTCTGTTTGGGCGAAAAAGTTTGACATTAATTTATCATGATGATCTTCATTTCCGTAAAGTGGCTTTACGAATCCAATAAAATCCGTTGGGATTAATTTTGTTCCTTGGTGAATTAATTGAAAGAAAGCATGCTGCGAATTTGTTCCTGGTTCTCCCCAAATAATTGTTCCAGTTTGGTAGTTAACTGGTTTTCCGTCACGGCCAACACTTTTTCCGTTACTTTCCATAGTTGCCTGCTGTAAGTAAGGAGCTAGTTTTGATAGATATTGTGTGTAAGGAATCAAAGCTTCACTTTCGGCACCAAAGAAGTTGTTGTACCAAACACTTAACAATCCTAAAATAACAGGGATGTTCTCGTCGAACTCTGTTGATTTGAAATGATCGTCCATTTCGTTTGCACCAACTAATAATTGGTTGTAGTTATCAAAACCAATTGCTAAGGCAATACTCAAACCAACAGCACTCCATAAAGAAAATCTTCCTCCAACCCAATCCCACATTGGGAAAATGTTGTCAGGATTAATTCCAAATTCTGTTACCTTTTGAATATTCGTTGAAACTGCCACGAAGTGTTTTGCAATATCTTCTTGTGAAGCTGATTTTAAAAACCATTCTTTGATAGTTTCAGAATTTGATAAAGTTTCTTGAGTGGTAAAAGTTTTAGAAACGATTAAGAAAAGTGTAGTTTCTGGGTTTAATTTTTTGATTATCTCGTTTACGTGATCGCCGTCAACATTTGAAACGAAATGTGTTTTTAAGTGATTTTTGTAAAATTGTAAAGCTTCAACAGCCATAACAGGTCCAAGATCTGAGCCTCCAATTCCAATATTTACAATATCAGTAAAAGCTTTTCCAGTAAAACCTTTTCTTTGTCCAGAAATTACTTCCTCTGTAAAGTTTTTGATTTTGTTTTTTACTTTGTAAACTTCAGGAATTACATTTTCTCCATCAACTTTTATAACTGCCGATTCTGGAGCACGCAAAGCAGTATGTAAGACAGCTCGGTTTTCAGTTTGATTAATGATTGCTCCGCCAAAATATTGAGCAATTGCATCTTTTAATCCAATAGAATTTGCTAATTCTAATAATAATGAAATAGTTTCTTGGTTGATATTGTTTTTAGAATAATCAACTAAAAAGTCATTCCATTGTAAGTTAAATTTTGCAGCACGAGCATTATCTTGTTGAAATAATTCTTGTATTGTAGTTTCGTGAATTGCGTTATAGTGGTTTTGCAGATTTTTCCACGCTTCAGTCCCGGTTGGGTTTGTTGTGTTTAAAGCCATTTGTATTTTTATTGAAGTTTAGTTTTTTTTAGAAACACAAAAATACTGAAATAACTTTTAAAAGGGCAGTGGTTCGGGATTATATAACAAATAGTTACGAAAACGATTTATGAGATTAGTGCTTTTAATTTTTAATTTTTGCTGTTATTATGACAGCGCCATCATTTTCTTTTTCGTTATATATTATGCGACTGCTGTTCTTGTTTAAAAAATCCAAATTTATGATCTCTGATTTTTTCAACGGTAATAAAATGGTGTCTTGCTGTTTGTTGTATTTAAATGGAATTCCGTTTATTACGATTAGAGGAGATTCATCAATTTGATCATTTTTAAAAGCATTATTGATTAATTCTGATGCGTAATATTTGTTTTCATTTGTATCCTTTAAAATGAAAATCTTTGGATTAGAACATCCGAGTATTATTGTCGATGAGAATGCAAATAGTATTCTTTTCATTAATTAATCTTGTGATTTGATAAAATGATGTTTTTTGAATTAAAGTTTTACCAAATCTTCCACCAAGGTTTTTTGTTAATAGTAATAGTTTTCTCGGCGGTATTAATTTCTATTCTTTTTAAAGGTTCTGTTTTAATCTTAGAATCATCAAAAAATAATTCGCCATTATCACTCATTCCAATTGGAGACTTAGTTCTTTCTTTCCAGTTTTCGGTTTGTAATTCAGGGATTAAGGGTGAATTGATTTTGGCGCTGAATTTTTTTCTTGCCTTTTCAATAATTTCTTCTTCAAGATTTGATGAAGAATTTTTAAATAGTGAAATTGAAGTATCAGGAATATTTAAAAGAAAAACCTGTGTTTTGTCATCGATTTTTTGAATGTCCAAAACTTTAAAATAAGCAATCGAATCTAGTAAAAAATGTCCAATTTTTGCTGAATCAGGATTGAATTTTGATAAATCTTTAGGATGAGCGCTGGCAATTAAATATCTAAAATTTCCAAAAAGACCACCGCCAATTGAAGTCATATCGGTAAAACCTTTTTCCTGAATGATCTGTCCGATCTTGTAATTCAAAATTAAGTTTTCGGGTAAATTTGTATCTCTGTAAAACAGTTTTAAACCTGAAAAAGTTTCATTGTAAATTGCTTTAATCCGAGCATTTTTCATGTTTTCTATTTGATAAATTTACAAATTACCAATACTGTCCAATTCTCTTTTCAAAGGTTCGATTTGTTTCATGAAACGAGTTCTGTCATTTCCAGTCAAAGATTCACCAGTTGGTAAATTAAGTCGAAGTGCATCTACCTGAACGCCATTCTTCCAGAATCGGTAACAAACGTGAGGTCCAGTTGCAAGTCCTGTGCTTCCTACTAATCCAATAGTTTGTCCTTGTGTAACACGCTGTCCGCGTCGAACTAAAATTCGCGACATGTGTAAGTATTGAGTAGAGTAAGTTCCGTTGTGTTTTACTTTTACAAAATTTCCGTTTCCTGCTGTGTATCCTGTTGCTTCGACAACTCCTGATGCAGTTGTTGAAATTGGAGTTCCAGTTGGCGCTGCATAATCTGTTCCTTTGTGTGCTTTCCAAGTATGCTGTACGGGATGGAATCTATTCGCAGTAAAGCGAGAAGTAATTCGGCTGAATTTGATTGGTGTTTTTAAGAAAAAGTTTTTTAACGTTTTTCCCTCGTCATCATAATATTCAATTTTTCCTGAAGTGGTATCTCTTTCAAATGGAAATGCATAAACGATTTTGCCTTTATATTCAAAAAAAGCAGCTTCTAGTTCTTCGACACCATCATAAGTTTTGCCATTGATAAAACGTTCTGTGAAAATTAGTCCGTAACGATCTCCTTTTTTTAGTTTAAAGAAGTCAATAGACCAAGAGAACACTTTTGTAATTCTGCTGGCAAGTGCAGTTTCTACACTCTCGTTTCCAAGAGTTTCAGATAGTGAACTTTTTAAAACACCGCCAATAATTTTACGTTTTAAAGTAACCGGTTTTACTTTTTTATATGCTTTTGCGATACTGTCTCTTAAGTCAATTACATAATAAGACAATGCATCCGGCTGATAAATAAATACTTGTAATTTATTCGTTTTATTTTTAGCTCTAAGTAAAGTAAAGGGTTTGTTGTAGCGAATTGATCTTACATTAAAAGAATCTTTTACTTGTTCGACAATATTGTGAACTTGTTTGTCGCCAATATTTTGACCTTGAATTATTGAACCAAAAGAATCTCCTTTTTCGATAGTATCATTAACAACATTGAAATCAGCATAATTAAAACCAAATTCTACTTTTTTAGTTTTTGGTTTAATAGTTTTTGTTTCAACCTTTTCGGCGGTTTTATTGCATGAAAATATTGAAAATAATACTATTATAATTACGAATGCTTTTTTCAAACTTTTAAATTTTTTGGGAAACTAAAGTAGTTTATTCGTTCCCCCAGTTAGACAATTCATCTTCGGTCCACAATTTAGGAAAAAAGATGCGTCGTTGGTATTTTGGGTGCATATATTTTTGCCAGTCGCTTCCGCCTGTTGCTTCTCCCGTTCCTTTTCCGCTTTCTAAGATGTATTTTCTTGCAGTATTTAAATGCTGCATTACCCAAGTAATATTTACGGTTTTGTCGTAGTGGCGCATTGCTGCAATTAAATCACTATTTTGTTGATCTTCGACAGGTAGTTGAGAGAATTTCTGCCAAATGTTTTTCGTTTTAAACGAAGTCATTTGTCTTAAAAACTGATCTTTATATTTTTTTTCAAATTCATTTAGTAAATAAGATTTTTCGCCAGTTTGATAATCTTTTCCTGCCGCCTGCCAATACAAATGCTCAAAACTTGTTTCAAGATCAGTGTTTTCGTCAAAATTTGCTTTGTATCTGCGGTCTGTTAAATTAATAACATCTGTAGATGCAAATTCGATCATTCTATATTGTGCACTTTGAAAACCGCTGGCAGGAGTAAGTGTATTTCTAAATTTCATGTATTGATCTACTTCCATACCGTTCTCCATAATACTGAACGAATTCGTAAGCATGTCAAAATATCGTGTAATTCTTGAAAGTCTTTCGTTGAAAAAATCGGCTTGAATGTTTTCTGTATCAGCGATTTGATCGATTTCCCACAAGATCATTTTGAAGATTAATTCGTTCACCTGATGATACATGATGAAAACCATTTCGTCAGGAAGTGTGGTGCGTTGTATTTGTAAATTTAAAAGAGCATCAGTTTGTATATAATCCCAATATGTAATTGGTTTTGACCAAAGCAAACCTTCTAACTGAACATCAGTTTTTTGATTTATGGCTTGAAATTTAAGGTCAATTTCTTTTAAAATTGATTCTGAATGATCAGTTAGGTTCATTTCTTTTTAACTTTAAGCGGATTTTTTAATCCTTTATATTCATCAAGATCTGCTTTTAGAGATCCAACGGCAAGATCTGCTTTGATTCTGATTGGTACTTTGTTGTCGTCGTCTGTTATCCAGAGTGTTAAGCTTTCCTTTTCTTTAAAGACTCTTCCAGTTTGTACGAGAGGTTTGAAAACCATTGTTGAAACGGTTCCAAATTTAGTCGTAATATCTTGACGGCCTACATATTTTAACTTAAATTTTGTGATTTCATCATCAAAAAACATATCAATTGTAATGGATTCTCCTGATTTTAGTTTATCGATATTTGGATGGTTTCTTAAATAATAAAAAGACGAAACAATATCTTGCACATTATCAGTAACTACAATTGTTTTTTCGGTTTTTCGTTTGTAATCTTTTACCAAAACTTTGTTATCGGGCAGATTAAAAAAACCTTCTTGATTTTTAGTGTAACCGCCTTCGTCAATTTTGCGAACATAGCGATATGGGCTTCCGGTTTCTTTGTCAAAGTAGCTTTCGTATAAGTCTTCGACTTTAAAAAAGAATTTTGACATTCCGGTTGTGTAGCCTTTTCCTATGGCGTGATGTACTTTTTTGTTGTTTATTGTAGCGTCTTTAATCTCAAGAGTCGCGTATCCGGCATTTACAATTCCGTAATGAATTCTGAATTTGAAGTATTCTCCAGTATCAAAAGCGTCTTCTTTTTGAGTGTCAAAACTAAATGACGTTATAATCAATATAATGAGGACGAACTTTTTCATAGTACAATTTTTACATTTCATAATAAAGGTAAATAAATGCAAATTCTATTCCAAATGTACCAAAACAAAAAAACTCAGTCAAGGAATGACTGAGTTTTTATGCTATTAACTAACCAAAAAACTATAAATTATGAAATTTATATCAAATTAGAAGGAAACCACCCCTTCTTGATTTGCGAGTGCAAAGATAGATACAAAGTGCATAAAAAAAATAGCAAATAGTAAGTTTAACATAACATTTGCATAAAAATCATCATTTTACAGAGAATTTTTTTGCATAATGTAAAAATAATGCAATTTTACAAAGTTCCTCTCAATTCTTGCTCTCTCTCAATTGACTCAAACAGAGCCTTAAAGTTACCTGCACCAAACCCTTTTGCACCCATTCTTTGAATAATTTCAAAGAAAAGCGTTGGTCTGTCTTGAACTGGCTTTGTAAATATCTGTAAAAGGTAACCATCTTCGTCGGCATCGACCATGATCGCTAAATTTTCAATTTCATTGATATCTTCTTTCATCATATCCATATGAACTCCCAATCTTTCAGGAATTGCTTGGTAATAAGTATGCGGAGGAGCTGATAAAAATTCAACACCGCGTGCTCTTAGTTGTGATACGGTTTTGATGATGTCATCTGTAGCGATAGCGATATGCTGAATCCCTGGCCCGCCATAAAAATCTAAATATTCTTCAATTTGCGATTTTTTCTTTCCTTCCGCAGGTTCGTTAATCGGGAATTTAATTCTTCCGTTTCCGTTTGACATTACCTTACTCATCAATGCAGAATATTCTGTAGTAATTTGTTTGTCATCAAAAGATAAGAAATTCACGAATCCCATAACGTCTTCATAGAATTTTACCCAAGTATTCATTTCGTTCCATCCCACATTTCCAACCATGTGATCAATATATTTTAATCCTGTTGGTTCTGGATTGTAATCTGATTTCCATTCTTTATAACCTGGCAAGAAAACACCGTTGTAGTTTTTTCTTTCTACAAAAATGTGAACAGTTTCTCCGTAAGTATAAATTCCAGAACGGACAACTTGACCAAATTCATCTTCTTCTACGGTTGGTTCCATAAAAGAACGTGCGCCGCGTTTCATCGTTTCTTCGTAAGATTTTGTAGCATCTTCAACCCAAAGTGCTGCCACTTTTACGCCGTCACCATGTTTTTTAAGATGTTCGTTTATTGGAGAATCTGCCGTTAATGGTGTAGTTAAAACAATTCTGATTTTATCTTGTTTTAGAACATAAGATGCTCTGTCTTTTACTCCAGTTTCTAATCCGGCATAAGCTAATGACTGATATCCGAAAGCGGTTTTATAATAATGCGCAGATTGTTTTGCATTCCCTACATAAAATTCTACATAATCTGTTCCTAATAATGGAAGGAAATCTTGTGCTCCTTCAAATATTTTCTCTAATCCGTATTCTACTGATTTAACTTCTTTACTCATGATGTTTATTTGTTTAATCGGTTAATCGTTTAATTGATTTTTCCGAAATGTTGTGTTTAGGTTAATTTTTTACCGCAAAGACGCTAAGTAAAACGCAAGGTTCGCAAAGTTTTTTGTAGCGATCTTTGCGTAAAATCCTTGCGGACTTTGCGGTTAGATCGAAAGTAAAATTTATTCACACCAAGACTTGTAGTACTGACCATCATCAAGACCCATAGCTTCTTCAGTAACCATTAAAGGTCTGAAAGTATCAACCATAACGGCTAATTCCTGAGTTTCTTTATGACCAATACTGCGTTCCATAGCGCCTGGTGCTGGACCGTGTGGAATTCCTTTTGGGTGTAAAGTGATATGTCCCTGCTCAATATTGTTACGGCTCATAAAATCGCCATCGACATAATATAAAACTTCGTCAGAATCTATATTGCTGTGATTGTATGGCGCTGGAATGGCTTTTGGGTGATAATCGTAAAGTCTTGGGCAGAATGAACAAACAACAAAAGTTGCTGTTTCAAAAGTTTGATGTACCGGCGGCGGTTGGTGAACACGCCCGGTTATAGGTTCGAAATTGTGAATTGAAAATCCGTAAGGGAAGTTGTATCCGTCCCAGCCCACAACATCAAATGGATGTGTAGCATAAACCACTTCGTGAATCATGCCTTCTTTTTTAATCTTAATTAAAAAATCTCCTTTTTCGTCGTAGGTTTCCAATTCGTTTGGCAAAATAAAATCACGCTCACAAAATGGAGAGTGCTCTAAATGCTGACCTGATTGGTTTTTATATCGTTTTGGAGTATAAAATGGAGAATAAGATTCTACATAAAATAGTCGGTTGTCTTCTGTTTCAAAATCAATTTGATAAATAATACCACGCGGAATAATCAAATAATCGCCATATTCAAACGGAATATTTCCTAACATGGTTCTTAATTTTCCTTTTCCTCTATGAATGAAAAGCATTTCATCGGCATCGGCATTTTTATAGAAATAATTTCGAAGTGATTTTTTCGGTGCAGCCAAACCAATGATACAGTCTTTGTTGACTAACATTGCTTTTCGGCTGTCTAAAAAGTCATTTTCAGGTTTTAATTCAAAACCTTTAAAAAGAAGTGATTTTATGTTTTTTCCGATTGCAATTTTTGGTTCAACCGAATAGGAATTTAAAATTTCTTTTACCTGCGTTGGTCTGTGAACATGATAAGATAGTGACGAATGTCCGTGAAAACCTTCGGTTCCAAATAATTGTTCATAGTAAAAACCTCCGTTTGGTTTTTCGAATTGGGTGTGTCTCTTTTGAGGAAAATCTCCAAGTTTATGGTATAATGGCATGGCTTTTCAATTAGATAATTTTAAAATTAATTAGATAATTCGAAAATTGTGAATTGTGTGAACAGATAATCAAGTCAACATTAGTATTGACTAATTATCTCAATTCGATAGCTTCATTCAGGATTTCTCTTGATGAGGAATTGAAGATACTCTAATAAACCTGTCCATTTAGTTTTCATTATAACAAATGTCGTAATTTTTATTGATCAAAATTACATATTATATTATTTATAACATAAAATATTTCGAAAAAATCGAAATTAAAATAAAAAACCTATACTAAACCAAGTGAAACTTTTTGACATTTCGGGCGACCATGATTGTTTAATTTCGATTGGGCCAATAATGGTTTCTAGTCCGTAACCTACTGCATAACCAGAATATTTTGGCATTGAAATCCAGTCGACTGTACTAAATATATCATCGCCCAAATTGGCATAATTGGCCGAAAGATTTACGTGATTTTTTTTGAAAATCTCATAATCGAGTGTAATTCCGGTTTTTATAAAGCTGTTTCCTGCAATACTTAGAAAATCATAGCCGTAAAAATAATTGAAATTATTTATTTTGTTATATCCATATCCTCCTAAAATATAATCGAAAAATGGTACGCTGTCGTTTCCAAACGTTAAACCAGCATCGGCATCTATTTTAAATGTAAGCTTTTTGAAGATCGTATTTACGTACGAAACCTGAGCTTTTGCCATCGAAAATGGTTTAAACAAATTAGTATAATTTGAAGATGCTAAATAAGTTTGGAGATCTGTCGAGAAATACAATCCTGAATTTGGGTAATATTTGTCATCAAATGAATCGTATTTTAGATAGGCGAAAGCACTTAGATAACTGCTTTTGTCAATTACATTGTCAATATTTGCTAGTGTTGGAGAGCTTATTTTAAGATATTTATATTCAAGTCCGCCGCCCATTAAAAATTTCTGTACAAAAATGGTTTGAAAATAAGCTTGATTGCTTAAATCCATAAAATCGACATTAATAAGATTTACATTCGGATTTTGTGCTGTTAGAGTACTTATGTTTGTCGTTACATTTCGGTTAAATTGATTTAATCTAGAGCGAAATCCAAAACTTATATTAAATCCATTTTCGACATAATAGTTGAAATCGTATCTAAAATTATCGCCTAAAATGACATCGAGCGAAGTAATGTCATTTTTTAAGAATGTTTTTTTATGAGTAAGATTTAATAATATACCGCTCTTGTACAAACCATCATAATGAAGACCAAGTTTTAAATAAGTCTGTGTTGGGTTTTCTTTTAATACAAGATCTAAATTGTCATTTTTTTCTCCATTGGGCTCTAAACAATAGGATATAGTGCTAAAGTTTTGAGTAGCATTTAAATTGTTGATTCCAGTTTTAAGATCAGCATAGGTGATCGTACTTCCTGGTTTGAAGCGTAATTTACCACGAATATATTCCTTTGTGTAATTCTCGAGATTGTCACTGTTTATCTCGGCGATTTCAAGTGTATCTGAGGCAAGTTTTAGTTTTGGTTTTTTATAAAAATTATCTTCGTTTACCAGCGATTTAATTTTTTCGTAAACCGCAAAAGAAGCTTCTTCTCCTTTTCGGATAATTTCTTCTCCCTTGTCAAATGAGATTACACCATAATCGCGAATATCAGGTTTGATATAAATGTCAGTATCTTTTACTTTACTTTTCATTTTTTCAATTGATTGCAGATTGGTAATCTGAACCAAGATTCGAGTGGCGTTTTTTAGATTTTTTCTATTCAATAAATCATCCTGAACATCGACACCAATAATAATGTCGGCGCCAAGATTACGAACTTCTTTTATAGGGTAATTGTTTACAACACCTCCGTCGACTAATAAATTTCCGTCGATTTCGACAGGTGTAAATAACGAAGGAAAAGCAGCACTCGCCATCATGGCTTGAACTAGATTTCCTTTGTTAAGCAATACTTCTTCGCCGGTTTCAATATTAGTTCCAATGCATAAAAACGGAGTTGGAAGTTTGTTGAAATCGCGAACATGACGAACATTACGAGTTAAACTGCTCAGTAAATTGTAATTGTACATTCCTTTTGAAAGTGCTTCAGGAATACCAATTTTAAAATTACTGAATGGTAAAACAATAGCATACAATTCGTCGTTTTTCTTGCCGTAGAAGTTTTTTGAAGAACGCGGAATATAATCGTTTATTAATTCGTCGAAATTTGTTTTCTTGAAAATAGAGTCAATTTGCGAAGCATTGTAACCAGAAGCATAAAGTCCGCCAATTACAGATCCCATACTGGTTCCGCCAATATAATCAATTTTGATTCCGGCTTCTTCCAGTACTTTTAAAACTCCAATATGTGCAAAACCTTTGGCACCGCCGCCGCTTAATACTAATCCAATTTTTGGTTTTTTAATACTGTCTCTTTTATTTTCTTGTGAAATAGATTTTTGTGGAGTCAGTAATAAAAGTGAAAAAACTAATGCTGTACTCCAGAAGGAAATAGAAAACTGCGAAAACGAAAAGATTGTTTTTTCCTGCCAAAAAAGAGCGGCCCAAGAAGCTCCCTTGTTGGGATCGGAAAAAAATCCTTTTAACCGAGTATTTAAAATTGACAGCTGGTTTGGGCGCATATGAATTTACTAGTTCGTTTTGTAAAAGTCGACAATTTTTTTGGCTTTAGAAACCCCTACAACGGCAGATATTTCTTTTTCTGATGCTAATTTCAATCTTTTAACACTTTTAAAATGTTGTATTAACGTAAGCATGGTTTTTTCGCCAATACCTGGAATACTTTCGACTGAGGAATTAAGAGCTGCTTTGCTGCGTTTATCTCTGTGAAAAGTGATTCCGAATCGGTGCGCTTCGTTTCGTAATTGCTGAATCACTTTGAGTGTTTCTGATTTTTTATCGAGATATAACGGAATTGAATCTCCGGGATAAAATAGTTCTTCTAAACGTTTTGCAATCCCGATAATAGCAACTTTTCCGCGTAAACCCAATTCGTCAATGCTTTTTAAAGCGGCAGATAACTGACCTTTTCCACCGTCAATAATAATTAATTGCGGCATTGGCTCATTTTCCTCTAATACTCTTTTGTAACGACGATATACAATTTCGGTCATTGAGGCAAAATCGTCCGGACCTTCGACCGTTTTTACATTAAAGTGGCGATAATCTTTTTTACTTGGTTTCCCATCTTTAAAAACTACACAGGCAGCAACAGGATTTGTTCCCTGAATATTCGAGTTATCAAAACATTCGATATGGCGCGGCTCTGAGGGAAGTCGTAAATCTTTCTGCATTTGCGCCATGATTCGATTTGTATGTCGATCAGGATCTACAATTTGTAATTGTTTTAATTGTTCAATTCGGTAAAATTTGGCATTTCGAATTGATAGATCTAAAATCTGTTTTTTATCGCCAAGCTGCGGAACTGTTGTTTTGATGTTTTCGCCTAAATCTATTTCAAACGGAACAATTACTTCTTTTGATAAAAGCTGAAAACGTTCGCGAAGTTCAACAATAGCAAGTTCTAAAAGCTCTTCGTCGCTTTCGTCAAGCTTCTTTTTCATTTCTAAAGTGTGCGAACGAATAATCGATCCGTGCGAAATTTGCAGAAAGTTCACAAAAGCGGCACTTTCATCAGACACAATCGAAAATACATCGATGTTGGTAATCTTTGGATTTACAATTGTCGATTTTGATTGATAGTTTTCTAGAACTTCTATTTTCTCTTTTATTTTCTGTGCTTCTTCAAAACGTAATTCTTGGGCATATTCAATCATTAATCGTTTAAAGCCTTTGATACTTTCTTTGAAATTTCCTTTAAGAATTTCACGAATTGCATCGACTTGTTTTTGATATTCTTCTAATGATTCTAAACCTTCGCAAGGTCCTTTGCAATTGCCAATATGATATTCAAGGCAGACTTTAAATTTACCGGAATCAATATTAGATTTACTTAAGTCGTAATTGCAGGTTCGGAGCGGATATAATTCTTTGATAAGATCAAGAATAGTGTGTACTGTTTTGAAACTGGTATAAGGACCAAAATATTCTGAGCCGTCTTTGACCATTCTTCTGGTCGAAAATATTCTCGAAAAAGGTTCTTTTTTTATACAAATCCAAGGATAACTTTTATCATCACGAAGCAAAACATTATATCTTGGCTGTAATGTTTTTATTAGATTATTTTCTAATAAAAGAGCATCCGTTTCAGTAGGAACCACAATGTGTTTTATGGTAACGATTTTTTTTACTAAAACATTTGTTTTGGCTGTATCGTGAATTTTATTGAAATAAGATGAAACTCTTTTTTTTAAGTTTTTGGCTTTGCCAACATATAAAATCTTTCCGTCTTTATCATAATATTGATAAACGCCCGGATTATCTGGTAAAGTTAGAATTTGAAGTTCGAGAGGAGTCTGCATAGAACAAATTTAAACTTTTGCGCTTAAATTAAATAATTCTTTTAGTTTTCTTAAAGAAAAAACGCCCGTTTTATTTAAGAAACGGACGCTTTTTTAGGGTGGTACTATTACTTAATTGTAAAGTATTCTGTTTGCAGTAAATGTGTTCTTTCATCAAATGAGAAATCTACATATTTTGCATCATCTTTTTTTATAGAAACTTCTAATTTGCTTCTGCCGATTTCTTTTTTATCAGCATCAAAAGCTTTTAGTAAAACATCGCCTTTAAAGTCTTTTTTAGCAATCAGATAAATCGTTACTTTCTTTTGTTTGTCACTGTCAGCACCGTAAATTTTCTCTGCTTTACATTCTTCAAAATTGGTTTTAAAAGCAGGATCAGAAATTACTTTTGAGGTATTGATGCTTTCGCTCATTCCTGAATTGATGCCTTTTATTACATCGCCAATTCCTTTTGATGCACTTTTAGCGGCTTCTTTTCCTTCTTCTTGAAGTGCTTTTCCTGCACCTTCTATTAATTTTGATTTAACAGCAACAGCTTCGTTTCCATCCGCTTCTGCTTCTTTCATTTTCTCTTCTTTACTTTGGCAGGAAACCAACATGGCTAATGCACTAAATAAAACTAATACTTTTTTCATTTCTTTTTTTAGGTTTTGAATAGATTGTATGTTAAGAATTTAAGTGTTAAAAATCAAAGATATAAATTTAAAATATAATTTCTATATTTAGCTTTTATTATTAAATATGAAAAATAGTAAGCCTTTGGTGATTTTTGGTGAAGCAATTCTACCCGGAGAAAGCAGAACCATAAATGTTGAGATTGCTCGATTACATACTACTACAAAACTTAATATTCCAGTTATTGTTCGTCGTTCAAAACATGAAGGGCCTGTTGTTTTATTCTCGGCAGGAATTCATGGCGATGAAATAAATGGAGTTGAAGTTGTTCGCCAGATTATCAGTAAAAAAATTAATCGTCCAGCAAGAGGTACCATTATTTGTATTCCGATTATCAATATGTATGGTTTTGTAAATAAATCTCGTGAGTTTCCTGACGGTAGGGATTTAAACAGAGTTTTTCCCGGAAGTAAAAAAGGATCGCTTGCCAGCCGATTTGCGTATCATATTGTGGCCGAAATTTTGCCTATTATTGATTATGCTGTCGATTTTCATGCAGGCGGAGCAAGTCGTTTTAATGCGCCGCAAATTAGAGTTACAGAGAATAATCCCGAGTTGAAAATTCTGGCAGATGTTTTTAATGCGCCTTTTACTTTATATTCTAAAAATATCAACGGTTCTTTTAGAAATACCTGCGAAAAAGCCAATATTAAAATGCTGCTTTTTGAAGGCGGAAAATCGCTGGATATAAATGATGCTATTGCAAACGAAGGTGTAATGGGAGTGAAACGTCTTTTGCATTACCTAAAAATGCTTGATCCTAAACACATCGTTGAAAAAGCCGAAGAGCCATCCATTTATATTAAAAATTCAGTTTGGCTTAGAGCCAAATGCTCTGGTTTGCTTCATGATTATAACCTGATTGGAAAGTTTGTGACTAAGGGAACTATTTTGGCGATAATTACAGATCCGTTTGGTAAATTTGAACAAAAGGTAAAAGCTCCTCACGAAGGATTTGTTATAAACGCCAATCATTCGCCAATTGTATATGAAGGTGATGCTATTTATCATATGTCTAAAACTTTACCTGAAAATGCCGACGAATAAAAAGGAATTACGCATACATTATAAAAATCTTCGAAAAGAACTTTCGGCAGATGATATTGAAGAAAAAAGTCTGGCTATTGCCAATAATTTGATCCAATTGCCTATTTGGGATAAAACATATTATCATGTTTTTCTTCCAATTGTAGAGCATAAAGAAGTCGATACTGAATTTATTCTGCATTTGCTTTCTGGAAAAGACAAGGAAATCGTGATTTCTAAAAGCGATTTTGAAACCCGTGGAATGACTCATTTTTTATTGACGGATAATACCAAAATCAAAAAAAACGAATATAATATTCCTGAGCCTGTAAATGGACTTGAGGTTCCAACTCAAACTATTGATGTGGTTTTTGTACCGCTTTTAGCTTTTGATCATTTTGGAAACAGAATTGGCTACGGGAAAGGCTTCTATGATAAATTCCTTGCGGCTTGTAAACCCGAAACCATTAAAATAGGACTTTCGTTTTTTGAAGCAGCAGATCAAATTGATGATGTTTTTGAATCTGATGTGAGATTGGATTACTGCGTTACGCCTGAGAAAGTTTATACTTTTTGATTGTAAACCATATAAGTGATATAAGAAAATTTAAGACTATATGTTTGAATAAGCTAATGTTTACTTATATCACTTATAAGGTGGAATAAAACTCCAATTCTTCATCTTGGAATTTGGGATTTTTTATTTTAGTAAAAGTTATTGCAATTTAAAGTATTCTATTTTTGTATTGCCGCAAATTATTTCTGAAATACCAGTATTATGCTCTTGCCCGATGAAATACGCAATCAATCCTCCAGAAGTTTTATCTATGTAATAAGACCAAACATCTTTGTTTGAATAAGATATGTATAGAGGATCAGAAGACATGTTTGGTTTGTCTGTAAAAACTAGTTTTTCGGTTTTAATCAAACTCCACTTTTTAGTTTTGGGATATAGTTCATAAAACAGTATTTGATCAGGATTTATAGTAATCATTTTTGCAACTACGCTGTCTGAAGGTTCTCTCATGGCCCATGATTCGGCAGTTATCAGTTTCCAATTACCAGTAATTTCTTTGGTTAAATTTGTTCGTAAAATAACTTTTAACGAATCTGATTTTTTTAAAGAAAGATCCTTTATCTCTTTATTAGAACCGAAATTTTGGGCTAAAGAAAAAAAGGCATACGCTCGGTTGAGTTCTTGATCTTTTAAAGCTGTCTCAGCGTTTAAAAACACTTCTTTTTGACGACTATCTATATCAAATATTTCTTCTTTTTCTTCTTGGGCAAAGAGGTTAAGAGAGAAAGTAAGTAATAGCGTTAAAACAAGTTTTTTGAGCATTCGAATGTAATTTAAAATGAGATTATAATTTGCATTCTGTTGAGAGTCTACTTCACTTCCTTGATAGTCGAAGCATCAATCCAGCCTTCTTGACCGTCAGTTAATTCGATTTTTTTCCATTTTCCAACAGTCTCGATTACATAAACTTTTGCTCCTTCATGCAGTAAAATTACTGGAGAACCTGCTTTTTGAGGTTCGCTTCGAACTTCGCTTAATTCTGCAAAAACAATTGCAGGACGATCGTTGTCAAAATGATTCTTCTCAGACATTCCTGCTGAAACACTTAGAAGTAATGCAACTAAAAAAATAAACATTCCGATAAAATAAATTCTTTTGCTAATTGTAAGCTGCGAAAAGTAGTATCCAATAAAACATAATAGAAACACAAATGAAATGGCAACAGAGATTTTAGCCCAAGTGTCATAATCAAAAATTCCAGTAAAGTTTTGAATTAGTTTTGCGAAACCTACTTTTGGCACTTCTTTAATTTCATCAATTGTTCTTTTTTTAGCGAATTTTAAGTTGTTTAAAGCTTCCGGGTGATGAGGATTTAAAACTAATGCCTTTTCGTAATTATAGATAGAAGGCGCTACTTTATTTAGCTTGTAATAACAGTTTGCAAGATTATAATAAACCTCTGCCGATTCTTGTTTGTCTTCTTTAACGATGTTTTCGAAAACGTCAGCTGCTTGCTGATACTGTCCTTTTTGATACAAAGCGTTTCCTTTATCAAAGGCGCTTTGAGCAAAAAAGACCTGCGTGATTAATAAAAATAGATATACTATATTTTTCATTTTTATTTTCTTTGAACCTGAATTGGTTTTAAAACCTTTCGAGTTTGATGTTATATTTAAACAATCTGCTTTTCTAGTGCCGAAATAATTAAAACTGCTTTATCATAATCTTGCTGAATAGAAGCGCTTGATGCTGGCGCATAACGAGCAAATTCACAGTTTTCGGTCAAGTTAATGAAATCTTGAACAGCTTCTGGATTTGCATTTCTAGATAACAGCAATTCTTGAATATTGGCTTTGCTCATTTCTGAGGTTTCAATATGCAGTTTCGCCTTTAAGAAATTATGCATTGCTTTTTCTAATGCGATATAGAAAGCTTCTTTGTTGTTAAGCTGTTTTTTGGCTTGCGATAAGTATTTTTTAGCAAGCTTATTGTTCATTCTAATTCTGTTACCTGTCACGTCGCCATCTATTGCTTCTTTTCTTTTCTTAGCAAGAATAATAATTGGTATAATGGCAAAAGGAAGGAATAACAAAGTATAATACAAGTTTGAACCGTAAAAATCATTTTTAGCAATTGGTACTAATATGGTTTTTGTTTTGTTGTATTTAAACTGCTCTTTTTCTGCAATAACATTTTTAGAAGCCGTTGATGGATTTGCTTCGGCTAATGTTGGACCGTCTAAAACATCAATCATAATCTCTTTTGTCGTTATTGTTCTATACGAACCAGAACTAAGATCAAAATAAGAGAATGTCATCGGTTTAATAGCATATTTTCCTTTGTATTGAGGAACTATGGTGTATTTGTCGGATATTTTTCCAGACATGCCAGATAATGATGTTGTAACTTTTTCATCATGAACCGGGTCGTACATTTCTAACGCATTTGGTACAACTGGTTTAGGTAAAGTAAACAATTTCATATTTCCGTTTCCGGTTGCGCTTACCATTAAATCAAGACTTTCGTCACTTTTCAAAGTTGTTTTTGTTGGAGTAACTGTAAAATTAAATTTACCTACTGCTCCAGTAAAACTTTCAGGTTTACCAGTTTCTGGAAGTGGTTTTACATTTATAGTTCTTGCTCCCGCAGAGACAATTTTATTATCTTCGGTTATAATCATCTGACCAAACATGTCACGACGATTTGTTGGTAATTGCACGCCAATATCTAGAGAGAAAGGTTCGATCGTTAATTTTCCAGATTTTTGAGGATATAAAATGGTTTTCTTTAAAACAACAAAATAGCATCTTTGTCCTTGAAAATTACCTTCTTCAATTGCTAATTGTTTAACTTCTATATTCTGATTCCAGAAATCATTGTATTTAGGTTTTGCAACTTCTTTAAAACCAGTAACACCAATTCCGTTAAAGTACAATTTGTAAACCACTGTAATAGGTTCATTTAAGTACGGATTTGTTTTAGAAACTTCTGCTACTAATTGCAATAATTCATTTCCAGAACCTTGAGGTCTGTCGTTAGGATCTCTTTCTTGTGCAACTGCATTGGTTACAGTAACTTTTATGGGATTAGTTTTGTAAATCTGCCCATTGTATTCGATCGCAGCCTGCTTGATTATAACAGATCCTTTTTGAGCCGGCTGTAAAATGTAAGAGTATATTTTTTGAAAAGAACTTCGTCCATTTACCCACGATTGGCTTATTTGCTGACTAGGTCCCGCAACAAGTTTAAAACCGTCAAAAGAAGGCTGGTCGAAATTATCTCCGTCAACATTCATGATGAAATCAACGCGAAGTCTTTCGTTTAGTCCAAGTGTATTTTTGCTTACTCTGGCTTCAAATTGAACTTGAGCCAAAAGCCCTTGAAAAGTGAATAGTAATAGAATTAAATATCTTTTCATTTAATTTTTTAATCGTTGTTGGTTTAACTGTTAAATCGTTTATTCGTTTGCTCGTTTTATTATTAAACGATTCGACGATTAAACGATTGAACTAAAAATTCTACCAGTCTTTCTCTGGTTTTTTAGGATTAGATTTTACCTTTTGTGCGTTAACTTTATCTTGAATTTTCTTCTCTTCATTGTTTACAGCATCTAATAAGTTTTGAACGCGTTCTTTTGAGATTCCGCCCGGCATTGGTTTTGGCTCTCCGTTATTGTCGGACTTGTCGTCTTTCTTCGGATCGTTTTTACCATCTTTTTTATCCTTGTCTTTATCTCCTTTGTCGTCTTTTTTCTGATCGTCTTTACCGTCCTTTTTATCTTTATTATCGCCGTCTTTCTTTTGATCGTCTTTCTTGTCGTTCTTTTTATCCTTATCCTTGTCTTTGTTCTTGTCGTTTTTAGGCGGATTTTCTTTTAATTTTTGCTTCGCCAATGCATAATTATAACGCGTTTCATCATCTGTAGGATCGTTGCGTAAAGCTTCTTTGTAAGCTTCAACTGCCTGCGTATAATTTTTCTCTTTCATGAAAACGTTTCCAAGATTATGAAAAGCTTTATGTTTTTCTGGTCTTGTTTTGGCATTTTTTATAGCATTTGCAAAAGCATATTTAGCTTCAGAAACTTGATTTTGTTTGTAAATCGAGTTTCCAAGATTATAAGGAGCTACTGCGCGCTTAGGAAATTTTGAGGCAGAGATTCTGTAATTAGCTTCGGCATCAACAAATTTATTCTGCTTATATTCCTCATTGGCACTAGGCAATGTCTTATCTTTTTCCTGTGCAGAAACTGCCAAAGAAAACGTTAGTAAAATATAAAGAAGTAAATTTTTCATTCTAATGTTTTTATTTTTTGTTCCGAGTTTTAAGCGGAATCTTTATTTTTTCTCGTTAAATAAATTCAACTCTTTAATCCAATTGGTTTTTCTTTCTAAAAGGAAAATGTCTACGAACAACAGCAAGAAAGCAAATCCGATGAACCATTGAAACTGTGATTGAAAATCCGCCATTTGCGTAGATTCAAACTCTGTTTTTTGAATGTTATTTAAAGCATTTTTGATATATTCTAAAACCTCTTTTGTATTACCGCCGTAAACATAGCCTCCTTTTGTTGCTTTTGCAATAGTTTTTAAGCCTTCTTGATTAAGTTTAGTAATAACAGTTTCTCCGTTTTGATCTTTTTGATAGCTGCGAACTACGCCGTTTTCTTTTAACGGAATTGTTCCTCCTTTTTCTGTTCCAACACCAACAGTAATAATTTTCATTCCTATTTTGTTGGCTTCTTCAGCAGCAAGTGAAGCTCCTTCTGAATGATCTTCACCATCAGAAATTAAAATCAAAAGCTTACTGGTTTTGCTCTTTTCATCAAAATATTTAGCTGATAATCGAATTGCTTCGTCAAGAGATGTTCCTTGTGATGAAACCATGTCAGGACTCATACTTTGCAAGAACATTTTTGCAACACTGTAATCAGATGTGATTGGTAAAACTGGAAAGGCACTTCCGGCATAAGCAACAATACCAATTCTGTCGTTTCCTAGAGAATTAATAATCTGCGAAACGAGTTGTTTACTTTTGTCTAAACGATTAGGCGCAACGTCTTCTGCAAGCATACTTTTAGAAACGTCAACAGCAAAAACAATATCAATACCTTCGCGTTTTACGGTTTCCATTTTGGTTCCTATTTTTGGATTTACCAAACCGATAATTAAAAACGCTAATGCCAAAAGCAAGATCGATATTTTTAATATAGGTTTAAAAACAGATCGCTCCGGGCTTAATTTTTTTACCATTTCTAAATCACCAAACTCGAGTTGTTTTTTTCTTTTCCAATACATATTGAAAAGAAATATACACGCCACAATTGGGAGTAGTAATAAGAGATATAAATATTTTTTTTCGTCTAATTCCATATAATTTTTAAAATTCCAATCCCTGTATTATCGAGATTTTTATTCGAATTTCTTTAAATAAAGCTTCTATAAACCGTGTTTCTTAAACCAACTTCTAACAATAGTAAAAAGGCAGCTAGTAAAACAAAACCTCTATATTTTTCGTCGTAATCATAGAATTTTAATTCTTGGATTTCCGTTGTTTCTAGTTTGTTAATTGCATTGTATATTTCGGCTAACTTGTCGTTGCTTGTTGCTCTAAAATAAGTTCCATCTGTTTTTCGAGCGATATTTTTCATTAATCTTTCGTCGATTTCAACCTTTTGCATTTTGAATAAAAAACCTCCGTTTGGTGCGTAAGCATAAGGAGATTCTGCCATTCCGTTTGTTCCAATACCAATCGTGTATACTTTTATGCCATATTGTTTGGCAATATCAGCAGCAGTTTCTGGTTCAATAAAACCAGCATTATTAACACCATCAGTCATTAAAATAACAACTCTGCTTTTTGCTTTACTATCTTTAAGACGATTTACGGCAGTTGCTAAACCCATTCCAATTCCAGTTCCGTCTTGCAGAACCGTATCATATCGAATTCCTTTTATTGCTTCAAGAATAATTGGTTTGTCGCTTGTAACAGGTGTTTTAGTATACGCTTCAGAAGCATATAATACTAAACCAATTCTGTCGTTTGGTCTTTCTTCAACAAAATCTGCAGCAACTCTTTTTAAAGCTTCCATACGATTTGGCTTTAAATCTTTTGCAAGCATACTTCCAGATACGTCAATTGCCATTACAATATCAATTCCTTTTGTCGTTTTTGTTTGATTGCTGATATCTACCGTTCTTGGTCTTGCGAGAGCAATAATTAAAGAACATAAAGCAATGATTCTAAAAACGTATAGAAAAGGTTTTAATTTTGTTAATAACGATTCGCTGTTTTTAAAACCTGCTGTCGAGCTCATTTTTAATGTAGCCGACTGCTGATTTCTTTTCCAAAAAAACCAAGCAATAGCGATTGGAATTAATAGAAATAACCAAAAAAATTCTGGATTTAAAAAAGTGATCTTATTGTTCATTAGTTACTTGCCTTTTTAAGTTCAACAGAATTTAAAATTCGGGTTGTGATGTCGTTAGCATACGTATCGCCCTCCTCGTGTAAAATAACTATCTGCTGTAATCCTTGATCTTGTTTAAACAACAAGATTTCGTAATATGCTTTTGTACTAGTTTTAGTCGTCGGATTTAAAATACTCATTGTTCCGTAACCTTTTACGCCTTGAATTCCTTGATTGGTTTGGAAATCTTCTTGCTTAACGATTATGTTTTGACCTCCTTGCAGTTCGATTACTTTTAGACTTCCTTCTAAAGCTTTTGATAAATCGATTTCAGTTGGCGTTTTAAATTGTGTGGTAGAAACAGCAACATAAAAATTATCAATCATACTGCCATACGCAAAAAGCTGCATTTCCTTTATCAAAGCCATTGTTTCTTTCGGAAGTGCTTTTAAAGCATCCATACGTTTTAAAACCTTTGGAGTTTCAATAATAACGCCCGGATTTCCGTATTCACTTTTTACCCATTCTCCTTCTAATAATTCTTTAGACGGATGCCCAATAATATTGTCTTTTACGTATGCAAAACCTTTTGTAGCAATAAAGAAAGTTGTTGTTGCGAATAGTAAAAAAACAACTGAACCAGCTGCAATTGCAATACGTTTGTTTCTTTGTTTTTTTAATTGAAGCTGAATTTGTTTTTGCTTTTGAGCTTCATTCAATAATTGATCTTCTTCTTCAGCTGGAACTTCTGTTGGAATAGCATTGTCCAGTGTTAGAATTACTTTTTGAATTTTATTTCTGTCATCAGTAATTTCAAAATCCAGCGGTTTAGATTTTGCAAATTTTACTAAATCAGCCTGACGCAATACACGTTCCAGATTTTCAACTGTTTCAGGCGTTAAAGCCATTTTCTTTTTAGTTGAAGCAGTTCTAATTGCCTGAATTAATTCAGAAGTTGTGCTTTCCATTGCAGGAATATGAATGGCTTCTTCAATGTAATTACGAGCAATATCAGTTAGTTCACTATAATATTCTTTAATTTCTCCTTTTTGAACCAGTTCTTTTTGTTCTAGATTGTTTAATAAACTAGTCGCTTTTTCAATTGGAGTTTTATAAACTTCTTCTTCGATTTTCTTTTTCTGATGTTTTTTAACATACCAGTATACAAAAGCACCAATTCCTAAAATGATAATCAATGCTAAAACATATTTCCACCAATCTCCAATGCCGTTGTCAACAGTCGAAATGTCTTTGATGTCATACATTTTTTGCTGCAGCGTATCCACTTTTACATTGGCAACTTCTACTTTAATAGAATCTGATAAATAAGGTTTTTTGTCGATTAGAATCTGAACACTAGGAATTACATACTTTCCTGAATCAAATTGTGTTAAGCCATATTTTTTGATTAACTCGTAAGTGTCATTTTTCTTAACAGTATCAATTGGGTACGATTGAATTACTTCTAGAGCACCAATTTTTTTTAGCTTAGGGAAAACTACTTTCGAATTCGAATTTACAGTTGTTTTAAGAGTCAGCTTAAATTCGGCTCCAATTTTATTTTTTGTAGTATCAATACTTGTTTCAACTTGTTTTTGCTGAGCGAAAATAGTCGAAGTAAGTAAAAATAAAAATATGTAAAACTTTAATTTCATTTGATTTTTGATTTCAGATTTTAGTCTAAAACGAAAGCTTAAAAATGGTACACAGATGACGCAGATTTAAGCGGATTTTTGTTGATGTTTTTATTCTTCAATCTTGTTTGAAATCTAATATTCTAACAATCTAAGAAGTCTAATAATCTAAATTATCTTGATTTAAAATAACCTAATAATTTGGTTACATAATTTTCGTCAACTCTTGTGTTTACAACACCAGCACCAGATTTGCTAAAGATTTCTTTAAAATAATTAACTCTTTCAAGGTAATGTTTCTCGTAATTCATTCGCACGGTTTTTGAACCGGTATCTACCAATTGAATTTTACCAGTTTCGGCATCTAGCATTGTGACCATTCCTAAATTTGGAATTTTTTCTTCACGCAGGTCATATACTCTAACTCCTGTAATGTCGTGTTTTTTAGAAGCAATTTTTAAAGTCTGCTCATAATTTTCAGACATGAAATCAGAAATCATAAAAACAATTGCTTTCTTTTTCTGAGTTCCCGATAAAAATTTTAAAGCTTGAGCAATATCAGTTTTTTGACTTTTTGGTTCAAACTCGATCAATTCACGAATGATTCTCAATACGTGTGAGCGTCCTTTTTTTGGCGGAATATACAATTCTACATTATCAGAAAAAAGGATTAAACCAATTTTGTCATTATTTTGTGTAGCCGAAAAAGCCATCGTTGCCGCAATTTCGGTGACGATGTCTTTTTTAAACTGACTTTTAGATCCAAAACCTTCAGAGCCCGAAATATCAACCATTAAAACCATGGTTAATTCGCGTTCTTCTTCAAAAACTTTTACGTGGGCTTCATTATAGCGTGCGGTAACATTCCAATCTATATTACGAATATCATCGCCATATTGGTATTGGCGCACCTCGCTAAAAGTCATTCCGCGCCCTTTAAATGAAGAATGGTACTCTCCCGAAAAGATATGATTACTCAGTCTTTTAGTTTTGATTTCTATTTTCCGTACTTTTTTTAAAAGCTCTTTTGTATCCATTTTTTATTAGTGTTCAGTGATCAGTTAGAAAGTGTTCAGTTAAGTTCAAATTCTAAAAGGTCTTTCTTTATTTTAGTGTTCAAGGATTAAAGTATCAGTTGTAACTGAATACTAAAAACCTGAACACTGAGCACTTTTTTTAAGGTACTTCAATCTCGTTTACGATTTTGTTGATAATGTCTACAGAAGTAATGTTTTCAGCTTCAGCTTCATAAGTTATTCCAACTCTATGACGTAAAACATCATGTACAACTGCACGAACATCTTCTGGAATTACATATCCACGACGTTTGATGAAAGCGTAACATTTTGCTGCATTAGCTAAATTGATACTTCCACGCGGAGACGCTCCAAAACTGATAAGAGGTTTTAAATCGGCAAGTTTGTATTTCTCTGGATAACGAGTAGCAAAGATGATATCTAAGATGTATTTTTCGATTTTTTCATCCATATAAACTTCACGAACTGCTTCTTGCGCACGTAAAATTTGTTCTACAGAAACTACAGGATTTACTTTTTCGTAAGATCCTTTTAAGTTTTGACGAATTACAAAACGCTCTTCGTCGATTTTTGGATAATCAATTACTGTTTTAAGCATAAAACGGTCAACCTGTGCTTCAGGAAGCTGATAAGTTCCTTCTTGTTCAACAGGGTTTTGAGTTGCTAATACTAAAAACGGACGGTCTAGTTTGAAAGTGGTGTCACCAATAGTAACTTGCTTTTCCTGCATTGCTTCTAAAAGAGCAGATTGTACTTTTGCAGGAGCACGGTTAATCTCATCGGCAAGTACGAAATTAGCAAAGATTGGCCCTTTTTTAATAGAAAATTCGTTTGCTTTAATGTTGTAAATCATCGTTCCGATAACATCGGCAGGCAATAAGTCAGGGGTAAACTGGATACGGCTGAAAGATCCTTGAACTGCTTGAGACAAAGTATTTATTGCCAATGTCTTTGCTAATCCAGGTACTCCTTCAAGCAAAATATGTCCTTGACCTAAAAGACCAATCAGCAAACGCTCGACCATATGTTTCTGACCCACAATAACTTTGTTCATTTCCATTGTAAGAAGGTCTATAAAAGCGCTTTCTCTCTCAATTTTTTCATTTATCGCTCTAATGTCTAAAGTCGTTGTATTTTCTTCCATATAAATATTTTTAAAACCTTGATTTTTATGCCTGAATTTTGAGAGTGCAAATTGACTATTTTTTGAGAAGTAAGATGTTAAAGAATGGTTAAAACTTCGACCAAAGTTCTAATTTTAAGGACGAATTGTGAATCTATTTTTATATTTTTAAGAACTTTGATGATTATGCTTTTAAAAAGCATACATATTAGCAAAAATAATACAATAAAACCATGAGTAAAACAGCATTATCGCCTATTATTTCGGGCACTATGAATTGGGGAGTTTGGGATAAAAACCTAACAACTAAAGAGATGGAGAATATGATACAAATTTGTGTCGAAAATAAAATCACCACTTTTGATCATGCCGATATTTATGGAGGCTACACTACTGAAGCCGATTTTGGAAAGGCTTTTAAAGCCAGCAAAATTTCGCGTGAAAAACTACAATTAATTACTAAATGCGGTATTCAGATGATTGCTGAAAGCCGTACTAACAAAATCAAACATTACGATTATTCTAAAGAATATATTATTTGGTCTGTCGAAGAATCTCTTAAAAAATTAAAAACAGATTTTGTTGATGTGTTTTTATTGCACAGACCAAGCCCATTAATGCAGGCTGACGAAATTGCGGAAGCTGTTGAAAAATTAAAAGCAGAAGGAAAAATTGTTGATTTTGGACTTTCAAATTTCACCAGCTCTCAAACAGAATTGATCCGTCAGAAAACGGAAGTAAGTTACAATCAGGTTCAATTTTCGGCAACTCATTATGAAGCAATGGTTGATGGAAGTTTAGATTATATGCAAACACACGGAATCCGTCCGTTATCATGGAATCCGCTTGGAACAGTATTTAGAGAAGACACGAAAAAAACGCGTCGTTTGAAAAAATTATTGGCAGATTTAGTTCAGAAATATGGTTTTGGTTCTGATACACTTTTACTAGCTTGGATTTTAAAACATCCATCAGGAGTTATTCCAATTGCTGGAACAGTAAACATTGCCAGAATTCAAGCGTTAATGAAAGCTGTTGAACTGGATATGGATAAAGAAGACTGGTTTGCAATTTGGACTGAAAGCATGGGTGATGATGTGCCTTAATCGATATATTCTGAAATGATTCGACTAGAAAAGTTTACTAAAGAGTTTTATCCAGAATTGATCAATTCTATTAAAAATGCAAAAGAATTAATGCAGTTTGGTGGACCAGAATTTACTTTTCCGTTAACGGAAGAGCAAATTGATAAAACGCTTTCTGATGAAAACAGAATTGCTTTTAGAGTTGTAAATACTTCTGAGGATACTACGATAGGACATTCTGAAATTTATTTTAGAGATGATTCTGCAAAACTGGGACGAATTCTTGTCATTGATAAAAATCAAAGAGGGAAAGGTGTTGGTGAGCAAATGTTGATTTTATTGTTGAAGTTCATTTTTGAAAACCGAAAAGAGCGACATATCGAATTGAATGTTTTTGATTTTAATATTGGCGCTATAAAATGTTACGAAAAAGTAGGATTCAGTATAAATCCAGATAAAAAGCTAATAAG
Source organism: Flavobacterium sp. FlaQc-30 (assembly GCF_044005885.1). NCBI lineage: Bacteria > Pseudomonadati > Bacteroidota > Flavobacteriia > Flavobacteriales > Flavobacteriaceae > Flavobacterium > Flavobacterium sp. FlaQc-30. The sequence continues at coordinate 956,681 of NZ_JBIPCO010000001.1, forward strand.
AGAAGTAGAAGGTGAAACTTGGACGGCGCTTAATATGGTTTTGAATTTGGAGATTTGGAAAAATAAGAATTAGAATATTTTACCACAGATTAAAAGGATTTTCAGAGATTAAAAAATCATTTAAATCATTTAAATCTGTAGCAAAATGAAAAAACATAAAATGAAAAAAACAGCCCTAATTACTGGAGCGACAAGCGGAATAGGAAAAGCAACCGCTCAAATTCTAGCAAAAAATAGCTATAAAATTATTCTTTGCGGCAGACGTAAAGAACGTTTAGAAGAATTAGAAAAAGAACTTTCTGTTTTTACCGAAGTGCATTCGCTTTCTTTTGATGTTCGTGATAAAAGTGATGTTCTTAAAAAAATAGAATCTCTTCCTGCAGATTTTTCAGATATTGATATTTTGATTAACAATGCAGGAAATGCGCACGGTTTAGATCCAATTCAAACAGGAGATTTAGACGATTGGGATGCCATGATTGATATAAATGTAAAAGGACTTTTGTATGTTTCAAAAGCTGTAATTCCGAAAATGACAGCAAAACAATCGGGTCATATCATAAATATTGGTTCAACCGCTGCAAAAGAAGTTTATCCGAATGGGAATGTGTATTGCGGAACCAAACACGCCGTTGATGCTATCACAGCTGGAATGCGAATTGACTTAAATCCGTTTGGAATTAGAGTGGGAGCTATTCATCCCGGAATGGTAGAAACAGAATTTAGTGAAGTACGTTTTAAAGGAGATGCCGAAAGAGCTTCAAACGTTTACAAAGGTTTTGATCCGCTGCAGGCAGAAGATATCGCAGATATTATTCATTTTGTAGTTTCAAGACCATATCATGTAAATATTGCCGATTTGGTTGTGATGAGTACAGCGCAAGCCTCTTCGACTATTGTTAAAAGAGACTAATTTAGATTTTTTAGACTAACTTAGACTTCTTAGATTTGAAGTTTATTACGGTAAAAATCTAAGAAGTCTAATATGTCTAAGCTAGTCTAATAATCTAAAAAGAATGATCAATAAACGCCTTTTAATAAAAAACCTACTTGCTCACAATGACGAGAGCAGTTTTTATGATAAAAAAAGGCAGTTGAATTTACATTCCAGAGAAGGAAAGGGCAAGTTTTTGAAGCATATTTGTGCTTTGTCAAATTCAAATCCAACCAATAATTCTTATATTGTTGTTGGTGTCGAAGATCATGATAATGAGATTGTAGGAGACGACTTTTTTGATGACAGCCGTATTCAAAACCTTGTAAATGCTTTCCTTGAAAACCCTCCTAAAATACAGTACGAAAACGTGCCGTTTCCAAATCTTCCAAAAGATAAAGTAGTTGGATTGGTTACGATTAAACCTAAAAGCAAAATTTCGTATTTTAAAAAAGGAATTCACACCATTCTTGCTAACAGTATTTTTGTGAGGCGTGGTAGTAATTCGATTCCTTTAGAAATTAGTGAAGAAGTTGAAAAAAATTATCAAAATACAGAAACCGTAATTGGTATAGAAAATAGTTCTCGAAATAGCATTCAATATACGCTGGATGGTGTAATTGATTTTATGAATTTTAGGCACAAAGACATGTCGCCTAAATATTACGTTTTTAAAGAATTATTTGTGATTTGCTGGGCTGGTGTTCCTAAAAAATCTAGAGATAAAACATTCTTGTCTCGAGTTGATATTGAATTAATCAACGAACAAATTAAGCTGTTCTACTCAGCGCAAGATGTTGTTACGATTGTTTACGACGATGATAGTTTTACAATAACAGAGTATGTGCCGCTTGGGTTAAACGATAAAACGAGTTATTATCCTTTAGAAAAGCAAACTATCCATTTTTTTGATAATGGCTACTATAAAATTGATCGTGAAATACTTTTTCAGCCTCCAGAATTCAACAGGAAAATGCTTTACCATATTTATAACTCGAATATGGCATTACTTCAAAAATTGCAAAAAGGCATTGCTTTATCAGAGCGGGAATTAAAAGATCTGGAAAATCTTCCTTCGACTTTTATGATTTGTTATTTGAATGGTTTCGAAGAGGCTAAACAAAAACTGATAGATGCTAAATTATTGTTGAAACCTTTTGGGCAAGTGTATTTGTCTTTTAAAGAAGCCTTGCGTGTTTTGCGTAAAATGAAATACGACGTTCAGTAGATAAGGTGCTAAGGTACTGAGATACTGAGGTTCTAAGGTTTTTTCTGGAGAGACGCACTGCAGTGCGTCTAGTTTAAGCCTGTTTGTATGAATTATTGAAATTTCAAATATTTACTGACTTTATCATAAGGAAACAAAATCTTTTTTGGGCCATCGGCGTAAGATGCGGCTTCGTATGAATTATAGTAAAGAAGCAAGCCTTTGTCTGTATAGAAAATGTTTTGAGGCAAATGAAATTTGTCGTTTTCAAACATTAATCCTGTTGCGTTTATATTTGATTTTTGCGGAATGTTATATTGAGTTCTGAATTCCTTTTCGGCGAAAGCCAGAAATGCTGCTTCATTTTTAAAAAGCTGATTGTTAAAAATGGTTTTGCCCGTTTTTAAATTAAAAAGTAAAGATCGAAATCCTTGATAACCATGTGCGCCTCCAGTAAAAGTATAATGGTCTATTTTAATGTTTAAAATTTGATCTGATTCAAATTCTATATTTCCAGTTATTTTTCCTTCCCAGCCAAAAGTGTCGTTTGGGAATTTTTGATGCATTTCTTCATAGGATGTAATAAAAGATTTAGACAATGATTTATAGTCATTCACTTTTATAGAGTCTTCTCCAAAATAAATGATTTCTTTTACCACCGCAAAAACTTTTTTGTTGATGCTATCAGCTGCAAGCGAACTATTTTTTGCTATCGGAATATCGATGCTGATTTTTGGGCAGTCATTTTTGCACGGAATAGTTGATTTTTCTTCAAACGTTTCATTTTCAAATGAAAGTCCTTTATTGCAGCTTATAAAAATCAAACACAAAAAGATTAAAAAAGAACAATGTTTCATATCAATAAGTGTTAATTAAATACAAAGGTAAGAAGTTGTGTCACGATAAAATAAATTAAACGGTAAATTTGTGCTGTAAATAAAGATCTAAAATTTATAACAATATGAAATTCAATACTAAGGTAATACACGGTGGTCAGCATCATGATCCAAGTACGGGAGCTGTTATGCCTCCGGTGTATCAAACTTCAACTTTTATTCAAACAAGCCCAGGAAAACCTTTGGCTGATTATGAATATAGCCGAGCGTCAAACCCAACTCGAAGCGCTTTAGAAAATGCATTGGCAAGTATTGAAAACGGTACTCGCGGTTTAGCTTTTTCATCAGGTTTAGCTGCGACAGATTGTATTTTAAGATCGTTTAAAGCGGGAGATGAAATTATAGCAATGGATGATTTATATGGAGGAACATACAGAATGTTTTCTCGTATTTATAAAGATTCTGGAATTAAATTTCATTTTGTAGATATGACAGATATTGAAAAATTGAAGTCATTAATTAATGAAAACACAAAATTGGTTTGGGTAGAAACACCTACAAATCCGTTGATGAAATTAGCAGATATTGAGGAAGTAGCCAAAATCACAAAAGAGAATAAAATTTTGTTTGCTGTAGATAATACTTTTGCAACGCCTTATTTGCAAAAACCTCTTGATTTAGGGGCGGATATCGTTATGCATTCTGCTACAAAATATTTAGGCGGACATTCTGATGTTATTGCCGGCGCTTTAATTGTAAAAGATGAGGCTTTGGGAGATCAATTGCATTTTCAACAATTTGCAACTGGTGCTACACTTGGACCAATGGATAGTTTTTTAGTTTTAAGAGGAATTAAAACACTTTCATTAAGAGTGCAGAGACATTGTGAAAACGGCGAAAAAGTGGTGGAGTTTTTAAGCAATCATCCAAAAATTGATACTGTTTATTATCCAGGATTAAAAAGCCATCCGTTTCACGAAATCGCTAAGAAACAAATGAAGGCTTTTGGCGGAATGGTTTCTTTTACTTTTAAATCAGGTAAAAAAGAAGATTCTATTGCATTTCTAGAAAAATTAAAAGTTTTCACTCTTGCAGAATCTTTGGGAGGAGTAGAGTCTTTGGCGAATCATCCAGCTTTAATGACACATGCTTCTATTCCAGCTGATAAAAGAGCCGAAGTTGGTATTACAGATGATTTAGTTCGATTAAGCGTAGGTATTGAAGATGCCGAAGATTTAATTGCCGATCTAGAACAAGCTTTAGCATAAAGGTTAAATCTTCAAATAAAAAATCCCAAATTCCAGAATAATTAAGATTGGAATTTGGGATTTTTTTATTCCTATTTTTTTAGAAATCTAGATAATAAATGTATCCCGCATTAAACCAGACTTGCCAATCGTTTGATTTGTTTTCTTTGTAGATGTCTTTGTTTGGATTTAAACCATCGACCCAGTCAGAATTAAAGGCTTGAAAACGTGCTTCAAGCATTAAATCGCTCATTCTGGTTAATTTATAATGAATGCCTGCAGCAGCAGTTGCTGATAAGACTAAATTACTTTCGCTTGAATAGCCATGTTCACGACCATCAGAAGGAGTTAAGTATTTTAAGGGTGTAGTTTCAATAGTTCCCAATTCACCTAAACCAGATTTTGTTTTGGTTGAGTAATAGCTGACAAGAAAACCTAAACTTACATAAGGGCTTAAACTTCCAGGACTATTTTCGTAATCGTGAACTTTCATAAAAGGAGAAAACTCTAATTGCGGTCCAAGATTAATCGTGCTTGTACTTCCGCTCATGGCTTTAAGTCTTTGGACTCCTAATGTTGGAGGATTTTTACTAACCCATTTGCCAAAATGATGAAGATTGGTTTTAGTGAATGAAAACTCAGTGCGCACTTTGAAGTGTTCTGAAAAAAAATGCTCTTTGTTATTATTTGATGAAAAGTTGAGAAAGTGAATGATTCCTATGCCAAAACCTGTATTACCAGCGTTTGTGTCAAAGTTGTTTCGCTCACCATAATCTGATTGAAAAGTTACGGGGCCAAACATAATTCCTATTTCATGTGCAAGAGATGACTGCGCATTTATTGTTGAAATTCCAAGCAAGGCGAAAATAATGAAATATAGGCGTTTACACATTTTTAAGGCTTTCAAATATTGAGTAAATATATAAAAAACGTGATCTATTCAAAATATTATGATCTTCTATTAGAAAATTGGTAACAAAACACTTAATTTTCTAACTTTAAGTACTGCAATTGGATGTAAATTCGAAAGGGAAAAATTGTATTTGATTGTTTGTTTAGAAATAACACAATTCTTCTTCAAAAACGAAAAAAAATAACAATGCATGATCATTTTGATGTATCTTTGTCAGTTGTAACGAAAACGTTTTCTTAAAACGTATTTTCTTATTTTAAAGGGTTAAAAGTTAAACTATTATTTGAATAATTTATTTAAAAAAATGGAACAAAAAATAAATGAATTTATGGCTCAAGTTGAGTCAAAAAATCCAAATGAGCCAGAATTTCTTCAAGCGGTTAGAGAATTTGCAGAAACCGTAATCCCATTTATCGCAGAACGCAAGAAGTATGACGGAAAAAATTTACTTCTTAGAATTGCTGAGCCGGAAAGATCTATAATTTTTAGAGTTCCTTGGGTTGACGACAAAGGAGAAATAATTGTAAATAGAGGTTTTAGAATTCAAATGAATTCTGCAATTGGACCTTACAAAGGAGGAATTAGATTTCATCACACAGTAAACTTATCTGTTTTGAAATTCTTGGCCTTCGAACAGGTTTTTAAAAATAGTTTGACAACACTGCCAATGGGTGGTGGAAAAGGAGGTTCTGATTTTGATCCTGAAGGAAAATCTGATGGAGAGATCATGCGTTTCTGTCAATCATTTATGACTGAATTATGTCGTCATATTGGTCCAGACTTAGATGTCCCTGCTGGTGATATTGGTGTTGGAGCAAGAGAAATTGGTTACCTTTTTGGTCAATACAAAAGAATTAGAAATGAGTTTACTGGAGTTTTAACTGGAAAAGGAATTGCTTATGGTGGTTCTTTAATTAGACCAGAAGCTACAGGTTACGGAGTTGTTTACTTTACAGATCAAATGCTTAGAACTATTGGGCATGATATTAAAGGTAAAAGAGTTGCTATTTCTGGATTTGGAAACGTAGCTTGGGGAGTTGCCTTAAAAATAAACGAATTAGGAGGTAAACTAGTTACTATTTCTGGTCCTGATGGTTATATTTATGATGAAGAAGGAATCTCTGGAGAGAAAATCGATCATATGGTCGAAATGAGAGCAAGTGGAGATAATAGAGCCGAAAGATATTTAGAGAAATATCCAAATGCTGTTTTCCATAAAGGAAAAAGCCCTTGGGAAGTAAAAGTGGATATCGCTATTCCTTGTGCTACTCAAAATGAATTGAATGGAGAAGATGCTCAGAAACTTATCGATAACGGTGTTTTATGTGTAACTGAAGCGGCAAACATGCCTTCGACTTTAGATGCTATTAAATTGTTCTTAGATAATAAAGTACTTTTTGCTCCAGGAAAAGCAGCGAATGCTGGTGGAGTTGCAGCGTCTGGATTAGAAATGACACAAAACTCAATTCGTTTGAACTGGACAAGTGAAGAAGTAGATTTGAGATTGAAAGATATCATGGTGGGAATTCACAACCAATGTAAAAAATACGGTGCAGAAGAAGATGGTTATGTAAACTATGTAAAAGGAGCTAACATTGCCGGATTTGTTAAAGTTGCCGATGCTATGCTTGCTCAAGGTGTAGTGTAAGATTAATTACAATTGAAAAATGCTCTCATTTGTCTTTCAGGATGAATCGAGAGCATTTTTTTTGTGCAGCAACAAAAATTAAATGTACTTGTTTATAGTATATTTGTCTATCTGAATATAGTAATAATGACAAGAAAGGCGCTATACATTTTGTTTTTGACTTTGTTTCAATTTGGTTTTGCGCAAAGTCAATTGTCATGGCAGGGTTATTTTTCCTTCAATGAAATTAAAGATATTTCAGAGTCTTTAAATACAGTTTTTGCCGCGTCAGAAAATGCATTGTTTTTTAAAAACACCGCTTCAAATGTATTGAAGACAAAAACAACCGTCGATGGTCTTTCTGGACAAACAATTTCTGCAGTTTATCATAGTGAAGCTTTCAAAAAAACAATCATTGGTTACGAAAATGGTTTAATGACTATTATTAATGAAACTGACGGAAGCATAACAAAGAAAGTCGATATTATAAACAAACAGCTTCCTTCTAATCTAAAAAAGATCAATCATATAATGGAGCATAACGGATTGCTCTATGTTGCGTGCGATTTTGGAATTGTACAGTTCAATTTGGCGACATTGCAGTTTGGAGATACTTATTTTATAGGAGACAATGGTGCTGAAATAAGCGTAAAGCAAACTACTTTTTTTAACGGTTTTATTTTTGCTGCCACTTCCTCAGGAATTAGAAAAGCAGATGCAGCAAGTGCTAATTTAAATGATTTTAATCAATGGACTGTTGTAAATACCGGCGATTGGTCAAGTGTTGAAGCTTTAGATTCAGAGCTGATAGCAATTAACGCTTCGGGTTATATTCATCGCTATAATTCAATTAGTTTTATTGGTTTTTTACAGCTTCCACAGCCATCCTCTGATATGCGGGCAGTAAACCACAATTTATTTATTACAATCCCTAACACAGTATATGTTTATAATAATCAGATGGTTTTAAGTCGTCAGATTTCAAATGCTCAGGTTTTAGATAACAGTTTAGTTTTTACTTGCGCCACAGCGGTCGGAGATTTATTATATATTGGAACAAAAGATAAAGGATTGATGACTTCTTCGCTCAGCAGTGCTGGAGTTTTTGTAAATAATACGCCGGCGGGGCCTTTTAGAAATAATATTTTTTCATTAGATGTTATGCCAAATGTGCTTTGGGCAGTTTATGGAGATTATGATACTTATTACAATCCGTACGATTTAGATAGTTACGGAATTAGTAAATACGCATCTTCCAATTGGCTGAATATTCCGTATTCTCAAGTATATGATGCAAAATCTATAACAAGAATTATTGTAAATCCTAAAAATGAAAAGCAAGTTTATGCAAGTTCTTTTTTCTCGGGTTTGCTTCGGGTAGAAGATGATGTTCCTAGTTTTTTATATAACGAAAAAAACAGCGGCCTGGAAAGTATAACTTATGAAGGGCCAAATTATAAAGATGTTCGTATAAATGGAACTGCATTTGATAAAACCGGAAATCTCTGGATAACAAACAGCAGGATTAAAAATGGACTGAAGGTTTTGAAAGCCAACGGTCAATGGCAGAGTTACGCAACCAGCTCAATTTTGAATAATGCCGAAACAACCAGTTATGCTAATATTGTTATTGATAGAAATAATACCAAATGGATTTCGACAAGTAACGAAGGTGTGATTGCTTTCAATGAGAGTACAAATACATTCAAGAAAATGACATTTGGTGTCGATGCAGGAAATTTGTCGTCTGCAGATGTGAGATCTGTGATAATAGATACTAAAAATCAACTTTGGATAGGAACTACAAAAGGATTAAGAGTTTTGTCAAACGTGGGAAGTTTTCAATCTGATAGTCAGTTAAAGGCAAATCCGATTATTATCATGGAGGATAATTTGGCTCAGGAACTAATGTATGAACAGTTTATTACTTCTATAGCAGTAGATGGATCAAATAATAAATGGATTGGAACGGCTGATTCTGGAGTTTTTATGGTTTCGCCTAACGGGCAGGAAACAAAATATCATTTTACTATTAATAATTCGCCAATGCCAAGTAATATGGTGAATGATATTAAGATTAATAGCGTAACCGGAGAAGTTTTTATAGCGACAAACAAAGGAATGATTTCATTTAAAGGAGTTGCAACTGGAGCTAATGATGATTTGAGCAATGTTTATGTGTATCCAAATCCAGTTCGCCCAACCTATTCAGGAACCGTAAAAGTGGCTGGATTGTTGGATAAAGCCAATGTTAAAATTACTGATATTGAAGGAAATCTTGTTTTCGAAACCACTTCAGAAGGCGGTACAATAGAATGGGATACAACTGCTTTTGGTAAATATAAAGTAGCCTCTGGTGTGTATATGGTTTTTATCTCGGCGCAAGACGGAGGAGAAACAAAAGTTAAAAAAGTGATGATAATTAGATAATGTGAAAATTGAGATAATTAGATAATTGCTAAATAACTAAGAAGTCTCATAATCTAAAAATATAAAAGTGCTCGTTAAAACAAAAGCCATAGTAATCTCCTCTTTAAAATTTCAGGAAAAAAGCCTGATCGTAAAATGCTTTACGCTTTCAAGCGGCTTGAAGTCTTATTTTGTGCGTGATGCATTTTCCAGTCGAAAAGCGAGTCAGAAAATTGCTTATTTTCAGCCGTTGTCGATTTTAGAGATTGAAGCCGTACATAAAAACAAAGGCACTTTAGAAAATTTTAAAGAGATAAAAACCGCAGTTCCTTTTCAAAGTATTCATACCGATCTTGTAAAAAGCACTATGGTAATGTTTCTTTCAGAAATGCTTCATTATTCCATTCAAGAAGAAGAAAAAAACGAATCGCTTTTTGTATTTTTAGAAACCGCATTGACTTGGCTGGATCATCATGAAGAAATTTCAAATTTTCATTTAATTTTACTTTTAGAAATTACTAAATATCTAGGCTTTTATCCAGATGTTTCAGAAGTTGATCTGCCTCATTTTGAGATGAATGATGGCGTTTTTACACTTTTTTCAGGCGGAAATACACTTTCTGATCACGAAACCAATTTGCTGAAAAAATTACTCGATTTAAAATTTGATAACGATCAAAAAGTTTTTCATGTTTTAGAAAGACAAATGCTGCTAAAAATTATTATTGATTACTATAGTTTTCATTTAGACGGATTCAAAAAGCCGAAATCTTTAGAGATTTTAAAGGAAGTTTTCTCTTAAATAGCCCAAAAGGCTGTTTTTTTTTGCGGAATCCACGTGAAATTACCTGTTATTGGTCTTTTTTCCGTCATCTTTTCTCTATTTCCCTCAAAATTCCTTACTTTCGCACCTCGTTTAAGAAAAGGATAAAATGAGCACAAAATTTACTGAATACAAAGGACTTGACTTACCAACTGTAGCGTCTGAAGTTCTTGATTTTTGGAAGAAAGAAAATATATTTGAAAAGAGTGTAACTACTCGCGAAGGTGCAGAACCTTACGTATTTTTTGAAGGTCCGCCTTCAGCAAATGGATTACCGGGAATTCACCACGTGATGGCACGTGCGATTAAAGATATTTTTTGCAGATATAAAACTCAAAAAGGTTTTCAGGTAAAAAGAAAAGCCGGATGGGATACTCACGGTTTGCCTGTAGAATTAGGTACTGAGAAAGAATTAGGAATTACAAAAGAAGATATTGGCAAGACAATTTCTATCGAAGAATATAACGAAGCGTGTAAAAAAACCGTTATGCGTTATACTGACGTATGGAATGATTTGACCGAAAAAATGGGTTATTGGGTAGATATGGAAGATCCATATGTAACTTATAAACCAAAATATATGGAATCTGTTTGGTGGCTTTTAAAACAAATCTACGATAAAGGTTTGTTGTATAAAGGTTACACAATCCAGCCGTATTCTCCAAAAGCAGGAACAGGATTATCTTCTCACGAAGTAAATCAGCCTGGAGCTTATAGAGATGTTACAGATACTACTATTGTGGCGCAGTTTAAAACTTTGCCAGAAACATTGCCAAGCTTTTTACAAGGTTTTGGGGATATTCACATTTTGGCTTGGACGACAACGCCTTGGACGCTTCCGTCAAATACCGCTTTGACAGTTGGACCAAAAATCGATTATGTTTTAGTAAAAACATTCAATCAATACACTTTTGAGCCAATCAATGTTGTTTTAGCTAAAAACTTAGTTGGAAAACAATTCGGAAAAGGATTTTTCTTAAGTGAAGACGATGCTGATTTTGATAATGTTAAAAACGGCGATAAAAAACTTCCATATAAAATCTTAACCGAAGCAAAAGGAGCTGATTTAGTAGAAATTCGTTACGAGCAATTATTGCCTTACGTATTGCCATATCAAAATGCAGAAAATGCATTTAGAGTAATCGCAGGAGATTTCGTTACTACAGAAGACGGAACAGGAGTTGTGCATACCGCTCCAACTTTTGGTGCAGATGATGCTAAAGTAGCAAAAGAAGCAAAGCCGGAAGTGCCGCCAATGTTGGTTTTAGACGAAAATGGAACAGCTGTTCCTTTGGTGGATTTACAAGGAAAATTCACTTCACATGTAGGTGAGCTTGCTGGTAAATACGTGAAAAACGAATATTATGATGCAGGTCAGGCACCAGAGCGTTCTGTTGATGTTGAAATTGCTATTCGATTAAAAGAAGAAAATAAAGCCTTTAAGGTTGAAAAATACGTGCACAGTTATCCACACAGCTGGAGAACTGATGAGCCGTTATTATATTATCCTCTAGACTCTTGGTTCATTAAAGTAACCGATGTAAAAGATAGAATGTTCGACCTGAACGAAACTATCAATTGGAAACCTAAGTCTACTGGTGAAGGACGTTTTGGAAATTGGCTTAAAAATGCTAACGACTGGAACTTATCTCGTTCTAGATATTGGGGAATTCCGTTGCCAATTTGGAGAACTGAAGACAAAAAAGAAGAAGTTCTTATTGGTTCTGTAGAAGAATTGTACAATGCGATCGAGAAATCTATTGAAGCAGGTTTTCAAAAAGAAAACCCATTCAAAGGTTTTGAAATCGGAAATATGTCTGAATCTAATTATGATTTAATTGACTTGCATAAAAATGTGGTTGATCAAATTACGTTGGTTTCAGCTTCAGGACAGCCAATGAAGCGCGAAAGCGATTTAATTGATGTTTGGTTCGATTCTGGAGCAATGCCTTATGCACAATGGCATTATCCTTTTGAAAACAAAGATAAAATTGACGATAATAAAGATTTTCCAGCGAATTTTATTGCAGAAGGAGTTGATCAAACTCGTGGATGGTTTTATACTTTACACGCTATTGGAACTTTGGTTTTTGATAAAGTTGCCTATAAAAATGTAGTTTCGAATGGTTTGGTTTTGGATAAAAACGGACAAAAAATGTCGAAACGTTTAGGAAACGCAACAGATCCTTTTGAAACAATTGCAGAATATGGTCCTGATGCTACACGCTGGTACATGATTTCAAACGCAAATCCTTGGGATAACCTGAAATTTGATATCGAAGGAATTGCTGAGGTTCGTCGTAAATTCTTCGGAACTTTATATAACACGTATTCATTCTTCTCATTATATGCTAATATCGATGGATTTAAATACGCTGAAGCGGAAATTCCGTTAAGCGAAAGACCAGAAATTGATCAGTGGATTATATCTGAGCTGAATACTTTAGTGAAGTTTGTTGATGAATGTTACGAAGATTATGAGCCAACAAAAGCTACAAGAGCTATTTCTGAATTCGTTCAGGAGAATTTGAGTAACTGGTATGTTCGTTTATGTCGTCGTCGTTTCTGGAAAGGAGAATATGCTCATGATAAAATCGCAGCTTACCAAACGCTTTACACTTGCTTATTAACGATAAGCAAATTAAGTGCTCCGGTCGCTCCTTTTTTCATGGATAAATTATATCGAGATTTGACCGCTTCGACGGGAACTGAGGATTTTGCTAGTGTTCACTTGGCTGAATTCCCAAAATTTGTCGAAAACTTTGTTAATAAAACGTTAGAAAGCAAAATGCAGAAGGCGCAGACAATCTCTTCTTTAGTTTTATCCCTTCGTAAAAAGGAGATGATTAAAGTACGTCAACCGCTGCAAAAGGTAATGATACCAATACTTGACGAGAATCAGAGAGCTGAAATTGAAGCTATTTCTGAGCTTGTAAAAGCTGAAGTAAACGTGAAAGAAATCGTACTTTTAGATGATGATTCAGGTATTTTAGTGAAACAAATTAAGCCTAATTTTAAGGCGTTAGGACCACGTTTTGGAAAAGATATGGGTCTGATTTCCAAAGAAATACAAGCTTTTTCGGCAGAACAGGTTAATCAGTTAGATAAGCAGGGAACGCTGGATATTGTTATTTCTGGAAATAATGTAACTTTATCACTAGAAGACGTCGAAATAACATCGCAAGATATCGAAGGATGGCTGGTTGCAAATTCAAACGGAATTACAGTTGCGCTTGACATTACAATATCTGAAGAATTGAAAAATGAAGGAATTGCGAGAGAATTAGTAAACAGAATTCAGAATATCCGTAAAGATTCAGGATTTGAAGTTACTGATAAGATCAAAGTTCAAATTAAACGAAATGGACTTTTAGAAGAAGCTATTTTGAAAAATGAAGACTATATTAAGTCTGAGACATTAACAGACGACTTGGTTTTTGTAGACGCTTTAGAAAACGGCACAGAAATTGAGTTTGATGATATTAAAACAGTGATATTAATTTCAAAATAAGATAAATACCATGATAGATGAAATTACAAGATACTCTGACGCTGATTTGGCAGAGTTCAAAGAAATAATACAAAGCAAAATTAAAAAAGCACAAGAAGATCTTGATTTGATCAAAAGTGCCTATATGAATGATTTGAATAACGGAACAGACGATACTTCTCCAACTTTTAAAGCTTTTGAAGAAGGAAGTGAAACAATGTCTAAAGAAGCAAACTCTCAGTTGGCTATCAGACAAGAAAAGTTTATTCGCGATTTAAAAAACGCGCTATTCCGTGTTGAAAATAAAACATATGGTATTTGCAAAGTAACAGGTAAATTAATCAGCAAAGAAAGGCTTAAAATCGTTCCTCATGCAACAATGAGTATCGAAGCTAAAAATTTGCAGAGATAATAAACATATCTATCCAAAAAATAACGCTCCTTTTAGGGGCGTTTTTTTTGTTTAATGTTTTTGAGGAATAGTAGTACTAGTGTTTAGATCTATTTGAAAGAATTTATTTTCAAAGAAAGAGATCGTTACTGTTTTTGGGTTTTCCTTTTTTGTAGGAATCGTAATTGCAGAGATAAAAGAAGTATGTTTAAATTAGAACTGCCCAACTTAAGACAGTTCTAATTTTAAGAATAATGAAAATTAAGCAAGATTTTTTTCTAAGTCTGCTTTGTGTTTTCTTAAAACCGCTCTTGTCATTCCAAGATTTGCTTTTTGTGCATCAGCAGCCAAATAAATCATGAATTTTTTGTTAGGAGAAATGTCGATAACGTGAATTTGATTTGAAAGCGTAATTAGAATATCCTCAATGTCTTGATTTAAGTTTAAAGCTTTTACAGCATTTAATTTAGCCTTTACAACTTCAAGGTTATAAGCTGCGGCTAATTCTGGGTCAAAAGCGGGATCAATAGTTAAATTGCCAAAGCTTAATCCTGATTCAATTTCAGTTACAGATACTGCAATAAAGCCATTTACATTAGTTTTCATTTCATTTAAAAACACGTTTAAAAAATCGTTGCTCATAGTTTTTGGGTTTGTGGTTAATAGATTTATGTTATTTCAATAGGGAATTTTTACTAAGTTCTGATGATAGTTCGTCAGTTGAACGCATTAATAAGGCAAGATTGCTTCCTTCTTTCGAAAACACAATGACGAAATTTGTGCCGCTGATTTTGTTTCCAATGACTACACCTTCAGAGGTTTTTAGATAAAGTTGTTTAAGAAGGCCTTTTTCTAGATCAAGAAGAAACTTTTCGCTCATTGATAAAATTGCTGCACTCATAGCGGCAACACTGTCTCCATAATCTAAATTCAGGGAGGTGATGAGTTTTCCTTTTCCGTTTAAAATTAAAGCCGCAGTTGCTTTGGTGCTGGTTAAAAAGTCATTTAATGCAGAAGTGATTTCGTTCATATTTTTGTAGGATTAGGGATGTTGTTAAAAATAGGTGGTATTTCACATTGGTTCGGCAATTTTTTTAATGTAATAACTAAACAATTGTTAATTTTATTAACAAATATAAATTAAAATATGTATCATTGTAATATCAAATCGTTATTATTTTATTTTTTTTACTTATAAAACTTACATTATGGCTAAAGTATTGAAATTCAAGGATGTAAATTCTGACGTCGAGAGCAGAATGAAGGAATTTGAGAAGTTAAGAACAAAATTTAAATCTGATTTGAGCAAAGCTGCGGCAAAAAAAAGTACCGCAGGAGCAGAAGGAAAAGGGCTGCTAAAATCTATTTCTAATTTTTTTGCTGATAGTCCTGCAACAGCAAAAAAGTAGATTTTCGAACTGTGTTTAATGAAAACTGATGAGGTTTAGATTTACTGCAAAGAATTAACGTTCCTTTAGGGACGTTTTTTTTGATTTAATTACTATTTTTGCCCATCAAAATTTCTTAAAATGTCATTACGAAAAGCGTATTTCCTTATATTTTTAGTTTTAATTGTCGATCAGCTTTCAAAAATCTATGTAAAAACAAACTTTGTTTTAGGCGAAGAAGTTGTGATTTTTGATTGGTTTAGAATTCATTTTATAGAAAATGAAGGAATGGCATGGGGAACAAAAATACCAGGAGAATACGGAAAATTAATCTTAACCGTTTTTAGAATTTTTGCCGTATTCGGAATTGGATGGTGGCTTTCTGATGCTATAAAAAAACGCCATTCTACTTATTTGATTGTTTCTATCGCATTAATATTTGCTGGAGCAGCTGGTAATATTATTGATTCTGTTTTTTATGGAGTAATTTTTGACGACAGCACGCATAGTTTAGCAACAATTTTCTCGCCTGAACCATATGGAACATGGTTTCATGGTTTAGTAGTTGATATGTTTTATTTCCCAATTTGGGAGGGTAATCTGCCTTCTTGGATACCCGTTTTTGGCGGAAAACATTTTATGTTTTTTAATGCCATTTTTAATGTTGCCGATATGGCTATCTCTACAGGAGTTGGAATATTATTAGTTTTTAATAAAAGAGCATTCCCAAAACACGCATAAATATTTCAAAATAGTAAAATTCCAAATTCCAATATTTGAGGCATTCATTGCAGGTAAATATTGGAATTTGGAATTTTTCATTATTGGGATTTAATATTATTGTGCTATTTTTACCATACAAAAGCTTAAACTTATGCAAAGTCCGTCTTTCTCTATTTATGATGCCTCTGCAGGATCAGGGAAGACCTATACTTTAGTTAAAGAATATCTCAAAATTATTCTTTCGTCCCCAAAAAATGATGCTTATCGAAATATTCTTGCAATAACATTTACCAACAAAGCGGTTCATGAAATGAAAAGCCGTATTGTTGGGAGTTTGTCTGAATTTGCAAAAGAAGAGCCTTCTGCAAAAGCAGTTGATTTAATGGAAGATTTGTCTCGAGAAACAGGGCTTTCAATTATTCAAATTAAAGTAAAATCTCAAAATATTATAAAGCACTTAATTCATAATTATGCAGCTTTTGATATTTCTACCATAGATAAATTTACTCATAAAGTGATTAGGGCTTTTGCTCATGATCTAAATCTGCCAATGACTTTTGAAGTTACGCTCGATACAGAGAATTTATTGGTTGAGGCAGTCGATGCAATTATTGCTCAAGCTGGTCAAGATGAAACGCTGACCAAATTACTGATCGACTTCACGATGGAGAAGACAGATGATGATAAAAGCTGGGATGTTTCTCGTGAAATTCTAGAAACAGGACGTTTGGTTTTGAATGAGAATAATCGAAATGAGATTTTGCACTTTAATGACAAAACAATAGAAGAGTTTGTTGAGATAAAAAAGAAAATGCTTGCTTTGTGCAAGGATTTAGAGTCAGAAAATGAACAATTTGCGATAGAAGCACTTTCGTTACTGGACGGAAATAGTATTGATTTGAAATCTTTTTCAAGAGGGACATTTCCAAATCATCTTGAAAGTATTCGTGATGGAAAGTTTAATCCAAGAAATAAAACTTTTCATGAGTTTGATGATATTGCAATCAATAAAACGGCAAAAGATAAAGTAGTAATAGAAAACTTGATTCCAGAATTACTGAATATTTTAAAGAAGATTTATAAGAACTTTGAGAAAAGAGATTTTTATAAAGCGTTCTTGAAAAATATTACACCTTTATCATTGCTTAATACAGTTAGTAATGAATTGGCGAAGATTCAGGCAGAACAAAATATTTTGTCCATTTCTGAATTTAATGCTATTATTCATCGAGAAATTCAGAATCAGCCCGCACCTTTTATATATGAACGATTAGGAGAACGTTATCGTCATTTTTTTATTGATGAGTTTCAGGATACCTCAGAAATGCAATGGCAAAATTTAATTCCATTAATTGATAATGCGCTTTCTGGTCAAGATGATTTAGGGAACAAAGGAACTTTGATGATTGTTGGCGATCCAAAACAGTCAATCTATAGATGGAGAGGCGGGAAGGCAGAACAGTTTATTGAATTAAGCAAAGATTCAAATCCTTTTAATAATCCAGATAAGGAAATTAAACACTTAAATACAAACTATAGAAGTTATAGCGAGGTTATTGAGTTTAATAATACTTTTTTTAAACTCATCTCTAGTGAGTTTTCAAACTTAGATTATAAAGATTTGTATGAAAATCATAGTTTTCAAAATACAAATTCAAAAAAAGGCGGATATGTAAATATTTCTTTTCTGCCAATAATTGAAAAAAATGAAGCGGAGGAAGAAGATGCTGTTGAAAAATCTGATTTGTATGTTTTGGAAACATTAAATACAATTCGAAAAGTTGTACAAGAAGGATTTGAATATAAAGATATTGTTATTTTAACTCGAAAAAGAGGTCAGGGAGTAGCAATTGCAAATTATCTAACAGAACAGCGAATTCCGCTTTTGTCATCAGAAACCTTGATGATTCAAAATGCAACAGAAGTTAGATTGATTGTTCATTTATTGAAGTATTTGAACAATAGCAGAGATTTGGAATCAAAAGCACATTTTCTTCATTTCTTAGGGAATACTTTGAGTGTTGAAATGCCAATACATGATTTTATTGCTCAAGGAATGGCTCATAAAAGTGAATCTGATTTTGAGAAATGGCTTTTGACTTTTGATGTTTCACTTTCTTTTGAAAATATTCGCAAAAAATCACTTTACGAAGCTATAGAGATAATTATCTCAAAATTTATTCTTCCATCTGAGGGAAATGCTTATGTGCAGTTTTTTCTTGATATTGTTCTAGAAAGAGATATTAGAAATCAGGCTGGAATTGCTGATTTTTTAAATTACTGGGAAAAGAATTCTGAGAAATTTAGTATTCCCTCTCCAGAAGGAAATAATGCAGTTCGTATTATGACGATTCATAAATCTAAAGGTTTAGAGTTTCCGGTTGTAATTATGCCATTTGCGGAAGAAGATTATAATCGAAAACCAAAAGATAAATTATGGCTTGATACTGAAGCAGAAGATTTGGGAGTTCCAAGAGCTTTGGTTGATAATAGCAGTGCGGTTGAAGGTTTTGGAGAGAGTGCTTCGGCTGTTTTTAATGAAAAGAAGCAAGAAGAATTATTAGATAATATAAATGTCTTGTATGTTGCGTTAACACGTGCAGAAGAACAATTGTATGTTATTTCGCAATCTTTAAAAGAAAGAAAAGATGGAGAGTGGCCTAATAATATGGCTTCCTATTTTATAAAATACCTAATTCATGAAGGAGTTTATGAGTCTGAGAAATTGGAATATGAATTTGGAAGCAAAACAAAACTTTCGATATCGTCAAAAGCTGCCGATTTGGTAAAAACAATTCCGATTGTAAAAGAGGTTCTGAATCCTAAAAATATTAAGATTGCTCAGAGAGAAGCGCTTATGTGGGGAACTCATCAGCAGGAAGCAATATCGTATGGGAATATTGTGCACGAAATCTTGGCTTTTGTAAAAGACAGGTCAGATATTGATTTAGCAGTCACAAAATCAATGGAAAATGGATTAATTACAATTGAGCAGCGGGAAGCAGTTTTGAAAACGCTTTTAGAAATTGTTAATCATCCAGAATTAAGTGTTTGTTTTGATGGTGAAAATCATATTTTAAACGAGCAGACGATTGTCCAGAAAGAAGGGAAGATATTGAAGCCAGATCGAATCGTTTTGACAAAAGATAAAAAGGCATTTTTATTGGATTATAAAACAGGAGCGGTTAATTCAAAGTATAAGCTTCAAATTCAGGAGTATCATGACGCAGTAGAAGATTTAGGGTATAAAGTGTTAAAAAAGGCTTTGGTGTATATAGGAACCGAAATCGATGTAGTAAATTTGTGAAAATATTAATCAGATGTTAAAGAATTATACGGTCAAAAATGGCTTATAGTGTTAATTTTTAACGTTTTAAATAAATAGAAATGTACGGTAAAATTAAAGAACACCTGCAAAAAGAATTGCAGGTTATTGAAGAAAACGGAATTTTTAAGAAGGAACGTATTATAACTTCTGCGCAAGATGCAGAAATAACTATTTCGACAGGAGAGAAAGTTTTGAACTTCTGCGCGAATAATTATTTAGGACTTTCTTCGCATCCAGAGGTGATTCAAGCGGCGAAAGACGCTATGGATACTCATGGTTTCGGAATGTCATCAGTTCGTTTTATTTGTGGAACGCAAGATATTCATAAAACACTAGAAAAAAAGATTGCTGATTTTTATGGTACAGAAGATACTATATTATATGCAGCAGCCTTTGATGCTAATGGTGGTGTTTTCGAACCTTTATTAGGAGAAAACGATGCGATTATTTCTGATAGTTTAAATCACGCTTCTATTATTGATGGAGTTCGTTTGTGTAAAGCAGCGCGCTACCGCTATGAGAACAATAATATGAATGACTTGGAGCAACAGTTAATTAAAGCAAACGAGGCTGGTGCTCGTTTTAAATTAATCGTTACAGATGGAGTCTTCTCTATGGATGGTTTAGTGGCGCCTCTAGATAAAATTTGTGATCTAGCTGATAAATACGATGCAATGGTTATGGTAGATGAATGTCATGCTGCTGGTTTTATTGGAGCAACCGGAAAGGGAACTCTTGAAGCAAAAGGAGTAATGGGGCGTGTAGATATTATTACAGGAACCCTTGGAAAAGCTCTTGGTGGCGCTATGGGAGGATATACTACAGCTAAAAAAGAAATTGTTGAATTGCTGCGCCAGCGTTCAAGACCATATTTGTTTTCAAATTCGCTTGCCCCTGCAATTGTAGGAGCTTCTATTAAAGTTTTCGAACTATTAGAAAAAGATACTTCTTTAAGAGATAAATTAGAATGGAATACAAATTACTTTAAGGAAGGTATGAAAAATGCCGGTTTTGATATAATTGATGGTGATTCAGCAATTGTGCCTGTAATGTTGTATGATGCGAAATTGTCGCAGACTATGGCAGATGAGCTTTTAAAAGAAGGTATATATGTAATAGGTTTCTTTTTCCCTGTAGTGCCAAAAGAAAAAGCAAGAATCAGAGTGCAGCTTTCTGCGGCTCATACAAAAGAACATTTAGATAAGGCTGTAAGTGCCTTTATATCAGTTGGAAAAATGTTAAAAGTTATATAATTACCACATTCGGGAAATTTTTGTAGGTTTTTTTTAACATTTGATTTTGTATTTAAAAAATTTGGTGTTACTTTTGCTTGTAATTAACTAAATTGTAATTAAAAAAATTAAGTATGAAACATCTTAACAAACTTTTAGTTGCTGTGATGATGGCGATGGGTTTAAGTTCTCACGCACAAGACAGTAACAATCCATGGGCGATCTCATTTGGAGTTAATGCAGTTGATACAAGAACTAGTTCTAATTCAGGGAGTGGTTTCTTTGATCAACACTTTTCTCAGCCATTCGCTGTAAAAGACAATTGGAACATTCTTCCTTCATTATCTTACATTGGTGTAAATAGATATGTAGGTAAAGGTTTCTCTGTTGGTTTACAAGGATCTGTAAACAAAATTGATAAATTGGTAACTTTTGCTCCAAATGCAGTAGGACACGATGGAAGAGGAAATGTTGTAACTAATCCTGGTGACTTAATGTACTACGGAATTGATGCTACTATTAAATACAGCTTCCAAGAATTAATCAAATCTAAAGTGATTGATCCTTCGTTATCTGTAGGTGGTGGTTACACTTTCTTTGGAGATAACAGTTTTGGAACTGTTAACCCAGGTGCTGGTGTTACTTTCTGGTTTACAGATGCTATTGGTCTTGAGTTAGCTACAAAATACAAATGGGCTGTAGCTGCTAATGAGGATAAAGCTTATGATAGATCTGTTTTTCAACACACTGCAGGTCTAGTTTTCAAATTCGGAGGTAAAGATACTGACGGAGACGGAATCTACGATAAAGATGACGCTTGTCCAGATGTTGCTGGTTTAAAACAATTCAACGGATGTCCTGATACTGACGGAGACGGAATTGTTGATGCTTCTGACGCTTGTCCAGATGTATTTGGTTTAGCTGCATTAAACGGATGTCCTGATACTGACGGAGACGGAATTGCTGATAAAGATGATGCTTGTCCAGATGTTGCTGGTTTAGCTGCTTTAAAAGGTTGTCCTGATACAGACGGAGACGGTATTGCTGATAAAGATGACAAATGTCCTACAGTTGCTGGTCCAAAAGAAAACGGTGGTTGTCCTTTCTTAGACGCTGACAAAGATGGTGTTGCTGATAAAGATGACGATTGTCCTACAGTATACGGTCCTGCTTCAAACAGAGGATGTCCTGAAGTTACAACTGAAGCTTTAGAAGATCTTAAAGTTCAAGCAAGAGCAGTTTACTTCAACTCAGGTAAAGCTACTTTCAAAACAGGAGACAAAGAAACTCCGGCTAGATTAGATGCAATTAAAGAAATCCTTAAAAACTATCCAAACGCGAAATTCTCTATTGAAGGACACACAGATAGCACAGGTTCTGCTAAATTGAATCAAAAACTTTCTGAAGAAAGAGCAAAAGCTGTATTAGATGCTTTAGTTCAAAGAGGTGTTAATCCAGAAAACTTAGAGTCTAAAGGATTCGGAGCTACTCAACCAGTTGCAAGTAACAAAACTGCTGCAGGTAAAGCACAAAACAGAAGAACAGAAATTAGACACATTGGTTCTAAATACCAAGGTAAAATCTAATTTACTTTCTAAATAAATATGAAAAGCCATTCTTAATTGAATGGCTTTTTTTATTTTTATCAAATGATAAATACTTCTTTTCTAGAAAAAATAGCAGCGGTTGTAATTCAAGATTATTCTGATAAACTTGCGGAAACTACTATTATTTTACCCAACAAGAGAGCTAAGGTTTTTTTAATCGAAGCGCTTAAAAAAGAAACTCAAAAAACAATTCTTTCTCCCAATATTATTAGCATTGAAGATTTTGTTCAAGACGTTGCGTCAATCCGTTCTATAGATGCAATAGAGCTATTGTTTGAGTTTTATGAAGTCTATTTGTCTATAACAGAAAAGCAAAATCAACAATCTTTTGAGCTTTTTGCAAATTGGGCTAAAACGCTTCTACAGGATTTTAATGAAATTGATCGCTATTTATTAGATCCTTCATATGTTTTGTCTTATTTAAAAGATATTGAGGATATTAAAAAATGGGGAATTGAAGTTGAAAATAAAACAAAACTGTTAGAAAATTATATTGATTTCTGGAAACTTCTTCCATTGTATTATGAATCGCTTTATAGCCATTTATTGAATAAAGCGATTGGTTATCAGGGCTTAATTTATCGAGAAGCAGTAAATAATCTGAATCATTTTTCTAATACAATTTCGAATCATAATTTTATTTTTGCGGGGTTCAATGCTTTGAATGCAGCAGAAGAAAAAATTGTACAGCATCTTTTGGCTTTAGATCAAGCGAGAATTTACTGGGATGTTGACCAGACATTTCTAAATGATCCATTTCATGATGCCGGACTTTTTGTTCGTCGTTTTAAACAGAATTGGAAGCATTACAAATCACATCCTTTTGAATGGATTGTAGATGATTTTTCTCAAACTAAAAATATTCAAGTTATTGGCACTCCAAAAACAATTGGACAGGCTAAATTGGCTGGTAGTATAATTGAGGATTTAATTATTGCTAATCCCGCAGCAAGCCTTGATAAAGTTGCAGTTGTGCTGGGTGAAGAAAATCTGTTAATTCCGATTTTGTATGCACTTCCTTCGTCGGTTGGAGCATTAAATATTACGATGGGATATTCTGGAAAGAATAATCCGTCACAGATATTGGTGGCAAAATTTTTCAAAATGCATACTAATGCACTTTCTCGTGCAGGCGGCAGTTATGTTTTTTATTATAAAGATGTTCTGGATATTTTAACCCATCCGTTAGTTGAGCCATATGCTGATAGTAACCATTTGGTGAAAATCATTAAAGAGAATAATTATACTTTTATTACTTTAAACAAGATTTTAGAGCTAAACCCAAATCCGAGTAAGTTGTTTTCTTTACTGTTTCAGAAATGGGAGAATGGATCTATAGCGGTTTTGGAAAATATCTCGGCTATTTTGCTGCTGATTAAAGAAAATTTCAGCAGTGATAATGAAGAAGAAAAAATTGCTAAGACTTTTGTGTATGCTGTTTTTAAAGTGATTAATAATCTGATTAATTATTATTCGCAGCATAAACACATTGATAATATTGATACACTTCATGCAATTTATAAGCAGATTATTGATGTGGCGGAGGTTTCTTTTGAAGGCGAACCTTTGCGTGGTTTGCAGCTTATGGGAGTTCTTGAAAGTCGTGTTTTAGATTTTGAGACTGTTATTGTAACCTCGATGAATGAAGGGAAATTTCCTGCGGGAAAATCTCAAAATTCCTTTATTCCTTACGATGTTAAAAAAGAACTTGGATTACCGACTTTTAAAGAGAAAGACGCAATTTATACCTATCACTTTTATCATTTATTGCAAAGAGCAAAAAATATTTATCTGATTTACAATACAGAGAATGATGGTTTAGATGCTGGGGAAAGAAGTCGTTTTATCACTCAATTAGAAGTTGAAAAACAGTCTAAGCACAATTTGACTTTTGACATATATAATCCTGTTTTACCAGATACGGCGTATCAACCAATGGTGGTTCCAAAATCAGAAGCGGTATTAGAACGTTTGAAAGAAATTGCAGTTGCAGGTTTTTCACCTTCGGCTTTGACAAGTTATATTAGAAATCCAATTGATTTTTATTTTCAAAAGATACTTCGTATTAGAGAAGTTGAAGAGGTAGAAGAGAATATTGCTTTAAATACGCTTGGAACTATTATTCACGAAACTTTAAAAGCGTTGTACGATCCTTTTATAGATAAGTTTATTTCGGAGACGGATATTAAAAATTGCTTCAATTTGCTGGATGATGAAGTTTTAAAGCAGTTTAAATTAGTTTATAAAGAAGGTGAAATTAAAAAAGGCCGCAATCTTTTGGCTTTTGAAGTAGCTAAACGAAATGTCTCTAATTTTTTGAAAATGGAATTGGATTCTGTGAAAAATGGAGATGCGGTTAAGATTATAGCTTTAGAGAAAACATTCGAGCGTGAATTGAATCACCCGAATCTTCCGTTCCCGGTTTTAATTAAAGGAAATGTGGATCGTATTGAACTCCGAAACGGAAGAATACGAATTATTGATTATAAGACAGGAAAAGTTGAAAAGGCTAATGTCGTGCTAAAATCATGGAACGGCTTGACGCAAGAGCTTAAAAACGATAAAATTATTCAAGTTTTAGCTTATGCTTTCATGTTTGAAAATGAAGCAGGAGATATTCCTATGGAAGTTGGAATTATTTCGTTTAAAAACCTGAAATCGGGCTTTTTGCCATTTAGTTTCAAAGAAGATAAAGAATTGAATTTGACAGTGACTAACGAAATTTTGAAAAATTACCTAGAGGAAATCGTTTTGCTTTTGAAGGAAATCTTAGACGTTACTATTCCTTTTGAAGAAAAGATAAGTTAAGCAATCGTAAAATTGTTTGAAAATTTTATTCGGTAATAATAAGTGAATTTGTTTTTTTTAATTGAAAAAATTAAGCAGGATTGTTTTTAATTCTTCTTTGTTTTCGATGTGGCTCATATGTCCGTCTTCAAACGAAACTAATTCAACGGTCGTGTCATTAATTTGAGAAAGACTTTCTTCATAATTTAAAACGGGATCTTTTTTGCCTAAAACTAATAAAACAGGAAAACGATTTTCGTGTAAAAGCGCTTCTCTGTCTTTTCGTATTTTCATTCCTTCCAAAGAAGCTATAATTCCTTGTAACGGCGTTTTTAGAGCTTGTTCTTTTGCGTTTTCAATTTCATTTACTAATCGAGCGCGATTGTTTTCGCTGAATAAATTAGCAATGGCTAAACTTACAAAGTTGGCGTAGTTTTGTTTTACCGCTTTTATAGCGCGAGTTCTGTTTATTTTTTTTTCAGCGCTGTCTTCTTTAGAAGTTGAATTTAGTAAAACTAGTTTTTTAATGTTGTCTGGAAATAATTCGGCGAAAGCCAAACCAACGTAACCGCCCATAGAATGTCCAAGAATAGTTGCTTTTTCAATTTTTAAATGTTGTAAAACTTCATGAACAACATTCGCATTATCTTCCATTTCGTGAACATAACCTAGCGAATCAGATTCGCCGTGACCTAATAAATCGATAGTTATTACGCGATATTTTTCTGAGAAAAGAGTAATATAGTCTTTCCACATTTTTTTATTTTCTAGAAAACCGTGAAGTAAAACAATTGCATTTCCTTTTCCAGTATCGGAGTAAGATATTTTTGTGTTTTTGTATAAAGTGTAATTCAAAATGTAAATTTTATATAGCAAAAATAAGTTATTTTATAAGCCATACGAAATATAGGATGAATTTTAAGTTCGAAGTGTTTTGAGATTCTCTTAAAGTGGCATACGCTCTTTTCATCTGTGTTTTTACCGTATTTATTGAGATGTTTTGATCTTCGGCAATTTCTGCGTAACTTAATCCTTCGACTACATGCGATATAAGAATTTCTCTTCTCGACTGCGGAATCTTTTCGATTAACGTTTGAATTTTAGGTTTTTTGTTTTCTTCTGTATTTTCAAATGCAGGTTCTTCTTCAGATTTTGGAAGGGCAATTTTTGCGTTTTTTAGACTGATCGTTTTGTTTTTTTCTAAATGCTGCAGGCTTAAGTTTTTGATTGCTTTTGTGCCATAAGCCTTAAATGAAATAGTGAAGTTTAATGTTTCCTCTTTTTCCCATAGGTACATAAAAAAATCTTGTACTAGATCTTTTGCCACATCTTTATCCTTAACTATGCTAAAAGAGACTAAGGAAAAAAAAGCAAAATGTTCTTTGTACAAGGCTTCAAATACTTTTAAATCCTTAAAATTAAACATCTGAGAATTGCATTTATTCGTTCTGTAATGGATTACAAGGTGTCAAATGTAAAATAAAAAGTTATTTATTTTCAACAAAGTGTAAAAAAAATCAAAATTTTTTGATTAGTTGTCACCCTAAAAAGCTTTTTTTCTAACCTATACAAATAACCACTTATATAAAACAATGAATAGAAACTCACAATTGCTTGATATCCTTAGGGAAATAGTGACGAAAAAGAACTTTGATACGTCTAAAATTGAATTACTGCCCTTAGAAGATCAGGAATTGATAAAAAATCTTCAGAGTAATGGTTTGCTTGAAGAGGCGCTGTTGTATTTGGAATCTATTGACGCTGATAAAAATTGGGAAGAATTACAAGTAAAACTGAATCTAGAGAAAAAATCAGTTGTAATCAATTGGAGGAATATTTTTCAATATGCCGCAATGTTTTTTTGCTTATTAGGTTTGGTGTATGTTTTTCAATACAAAGCGGGTCAACAAAATAAAGCAGCAGTTTCTCCTAATGCAATTCAATTGGTTTTAGAAAATGGAGATATTCAGGTTTTAAATCCGAATGGAGAACAACAGATTATCAAGAAAAATGGAGAAGTAGTGGCTTCTCAAAAAGAAAATGAGATTAATTATAAATCAGCTAAATCAATGAACAAATTGGTTTACAACGAAATTAAAATTCCGTACGGTAAGACTTTTAAAATAACATTATCGGATGGAACATTGGTCAATATGAATGCTGGTTCTTCTCTAAAATATCCAGTTCAATTTATTAAGGGACATAATAGAGAAGTTGTTTTAGACGGAGAAGCTTTTTTTGATGTTGCAAAAGATAAAGCACATCCATTTATTGTTAAAACAAGAGGTGTAAATGTGAAAGTTTTGGGAACAAAGTTTAATGTGAGTTCTTATAAAGAAGATACAGATATCAATACAGTTTTAGTCGAAGGTTCGGTGAGTTTGTCTGATGCTGCTAATGCAAATACAAAAACAACGCTGATTCCAGGGGAAAAAGGATCTTGGAATAGTAGAAATACAGAGATAGCTAAAGAGAAAGTAGATACCCGTTTTTATACAGAATGGATAAATGGAGAAATTGTTTTTAGAAAAACGGCTTTTAAAGACATTATAATAAAATTAGAAAGGACTTACAATGTTACTATTGAAAATAACAGGAAAGATATTTTAGATAAAAAATTCAATGCCAGTTTCAATAAGAATATTGAAAGTATTGAAAAGGTATTAGAAACAATGAGTAAAATTCAAGGCTTTACTTATAAAATAGAAGGAAAGCTTATAAAAATAAACTAACTATTTACTAACCAACCAAAAAAAGAAATTATGAAGAGGATGTAATTTTTTGAGAAACATAAGAAGTAAAATCGGAAAATAGTACCAGTATTTCCCGATTTAAGTGTTTCAAACGACGTATCGAAATTAAATCATTTAAAATCAATCCAAAATTATGAAAAAAATAATTAAGAGGAATTGGCTTAGTCCTTATTTGCCTAAAATTAGTCTAAGAATGAAACTAACCACATTATTACTGATACTTTCTTTGATGAAAATTCAAGCAAGTGTCTATTCGCAAAATACAAAGCTTACATTTAACATAAAGAATGCACCGGTCGAAAAGCTGTTTAACAAAGTAGAATCTGTTTCAGAATACAGATTTCTTTTTGAAAGCAGTATCATTGACCTGAACAGAAAGGTGACAGTTAATGTAAAGAAAAAGGGGATAACCGAAATATTAGAAGAGGTTTTTAAAGGAACCGATATTTCTTATACGATAAATGATCGCCAGATTATTTTGGTAAAGAAAAAACAGCAAGTACATCTTCAGGAAAAGAATACAGTTCAGAAAGTTGTAATCGAACAAGGTATTGAAGTTACAGGAGTTGTAACCGACTCGAAGAATATGCCCATACCAGGAGCGAATGTTATTGAAAAAGGAACTAAAAATGGAGTACAAACCGACTTAGACGGAAAGTTTATAATTCGTATAAATGGAGCCAATAGTGTTTTAGTTTTTTCTTTTATAGGATTTGAGAATAAAGAAGTAACAGTTGGTCAAAGTAAGTCTTTGAGCGTGATTTTAAACGAGCAAAATGCAGCTTTAAATGAAGTTGTAATTGTTGGTTACGGCGCGGTAAAGAAAAAAGATTTAACAGGAGCTGTAGCAACAGTGAAATCAACGGATATTGCTTTAAGTCCAGTTTTAAGTCCGATGGAAGCACTTCAAGGGAGAGTTTCGGGTCTGGATATTCAACGTGGATCTGGAAAAGCAGGAACATCTCCAAAAGTCTTATTAAGAGGAAATAGATCTTTGACAGCAAGTCAGGATCCGTTGTATATTGTTGACGGACTTCCTTCAAGCATCGATAATTTGAATCCGAATGACATTGAAAGTATTGATGTTTTAAAAGATGCTTCGTCTACTGCAATTTATGGTTCTTCGGGTGCGAATGGAGTTATTATTGTTACCACTAAAAAAGCAAAAGCTGGAAAAACGCAAATTGATTTTAACAGCTATTTTGGACTAAATGGATTTTC
Source organism: Flavobacterium sp. FlaQc-30 (assembly GCF_044005885.1). NCBI lineage: Bacteria > Pseudomonadati > Bacteroidota > Flavobacteriia > Flavobacteriales > Flavobacteriaceae > Flavobacterium > Flavobacterium sp. FlaQc-30. The sequence continues at coordinate 985,597 of NZ_JBIPCO010000001.1, forward strand.
TTCTTTTCCTGCCCCCCTTACAGGAGAGAAATGGTTAAATTATAAAAAAGACCGATTTTACTTAGACAATGGTTACCAAGCAACAAATTTAACAGATTTAGGGTTAAACGCATCTGCAGTTGCCGCGATTGAAAAAGGACAATATGTAAACTGGATCGATAAAACTTTACAAGTAGGAACGCAGCAAAACCATAATCTTTTTATGAGAGGCGGATCTGAAAAAGTACAAGGGTATTTTTCTTTAGGATATATAGGTGAAGAAGGAATTTATGAAAATGATAAAGTAAACAGCTTTAGTTCCAGAGGAGGAGTTGATATTAAATTTAGTAATAAATTTAAAACAGGTTTCCAATTGATTTTAAACTATCGTAAAAACAGCACAACCAACAGTAGAATTAATAAAGCATACAGCGTTTATCCTTTAGGAGTTCCGTTTGATGAAAATGGTGTTGTGAATCTTTATCCAATCGAAGGAGATCAAAACAACATTAGTATTTTGGCAAATAATTATCCAGGAGCTTTTGCTAATGAATCATTAAGTTATAATGTACAATTCAATCCTTATCTGGAATTTGAATTTGCTAAAAATTTTAAGTTAAGATCTAATTTAGGAACTCGATTTTCAGGAAGCAGAGCAGGGACTTTTCAAAACAAAAATTCATACAATCTGTTAACGGAAGGTAGAACTGCTAGCGAAGCCACTTATAATAATGAACTGGCTTATAGTTACATCTGGGAAAATATTTTGAGCTATAACTTTAAAATTGGTAAAGATCATGATTTTGGTTTAACAGGAATTACTTCTTGGGCAGACAGCAGATCAGAAGGAGCTTATTTAGGCGGTAATGGTATAGATTACGATGACTTTAAGTTTTATAATATGGGGGCGGTAAAAAATCTAACTACTAGAATGAATGCTTACAGCCAGTTTAACAGAATGTCATTTGCAGGTCGTTTTAATTACAGCTTTAGAGGAAGATACTTATTTCAATTAACCAATCGCTGGGATGGAGTTTCTCCGTTGGCGGAAGGCAATAAATGGGCATCTTTTCCATCTGCATCATTGGCTTGGCGTATCAGCGATGAAAGTTTTATGGAAGGAACGAGTTCATGGCTGAATAATTTAAAACTGAGACTAGGTTATGGTGTTTCGGGATCGGCAAATATTGATCCTTATTCTAGTTTGACTCGTACCTCTACTAAAACAAGCAGTCTTTCTCTTGGCGGAGGTACAGCTTTACCAATGTATGTTCCTACTGAGCATATTTCAAATTCAGATTTAACTTGGGAACGTTCTACAAATACTAATTTAGGTTTAGATGTTTCTGTTTTGAAAAATAGAATTGATCTTGTAGCTGAATATTATTGGACAAATACAGATGGTATTTTATGGGATCGTCGTCTGCCTACAAGTTCAGGAGGTTACGATGCTAAAACACCTTATAAAAAGACTTCTAATATTGCAACTTCTCAAAACAGAGGTTTTGAACTTTCTATAAATACTAAAAATATTGATACCGAAAATTTTAAATGGAATACATCATTCACCTTTACACATGCCACAGAAAAGCTGACTAATATTGATTTAGGGAACTTAACCGTGAATGAATTAATTTCAGAAGGTCTTTTCATTGGGCAGACTCCAGCATCAGGTGGTGTGTTTTATGATTATAAAAAAATAGGAATCTGGCAATTGGGTCAAGAAACCGAAGCTGCTTTGTATGGTGCCAAACCTGGAGACATAAAATTGCAGACAGTGCCGCAAGTTGATGCTAATGGAGTTTCTGATAATGGAGTACACGTTTATTCTACAAAAGACAGAATGATTGTAGGAAACAATGTTCCAGATTATTTCTTTGGTTTCCAAAACACATTTAAGTACAAGAATTTTGATCTTACAATATTTGTAAACGGAAGACAAGGCGGTATGATGCGTGCTCAGGTTTTAGGTTATTGGAACAAAGAAGCACAGCCGGAAACGTATAGTTATTGGACGCAAGATAATCCAACAAATGATTTTCCTAGACCAGGAGGTAGTTTTAATACACAATTTCAATCGTCATTAGAGCTTGTAGATGCATCATATATAAAAATCAAGAATATTACTCTTGGTTATTCTATGCCCGAAGATTTTCTTAAAAAAACAGGTCTAAGCAATATGAGACTTTATATAACATCTTATAATCCTTTTGTTTTTAGCCGTAGTCATTTGTTGAAAAATGTAGATCCAGAAAGTGGAGGATCAGATTCATTCCCATTATTTAAACAAGTTGTTTTCGGTCTTAATTTATCATTGTAGTATCATGAAAAAATATATAAAATTAAAATCAGTAATTGTCTTAATGTTTTTTATGGCTGGATTAACTCAGTCATGCAGTTTAGACGAAAAAAATCTTACAACTGTTTCTTTGGATAAATCCTATAGCGAAAGGCCGGGATTCGAAGGATTAATCAACAGTTGTTACGAGAATTTATATTTCCTGCACGGAAAGGTCGATTATATAGCGCCTACAGAAGCAGGAACCGATTCTTGGGAAAACGTGAGTAATAGTGGAATTGGTTTTACGCAATACGCCAGTCAATTAAATCCTGATGATGGAAATATTAAAGTAATTTGGGGTACAGCTTACACCACTATTAATCTATGCAATACTGCAATTTATTATTCAAAAGATGTAAAAGGTTATGCTTCTACAGAAGAGTTGAATGCAAAATTGGCAGAAGCTTATTTCTTGAGAGCTTTTAGTAATTTTACGTTGGTAGAACAATTTGGAGGTGTAGTTTTAAGAACAAAATCGTCTATTATTGAAGGAGCAGATAACGCCCCAGTGCGTAGTTCCGAGAAAGAGTTTTACGACTTAATTATTGAAGATTTAAAATTTGCCTGTGCAAATCTCCCAGTGCAGCAGACTTTACAAGGACGAGTGGCTAAGAAAGCGGCTTATGGATTATTGTCAAAAGTATATCTGCAGAGAACAAGATTAGGAGACGCTCCAGAATATGCTAAATTGGCTTTAGAAACTGCTGAAGAATTAATTAATAATGCGACAAAATATCAGACTGCTTTATATTTAAGTGACAATTCTAAATCAGGATTTAAAAAGCTATGGGAAGGCAGCAATAATAAGAAAAATACAGAATTTTTGTTTACTCAGGGAATCGATCCGGGAGGTCTTAATCCAGAAGGTTTCAACAGAGGAAGAACAAGACAGTATTATTTGCCAGATTTAGCAACCAGAGGAGCAGAATGGGGAGCAGGAGCAACTAGTATTTTGTACGGACGAGCCAATAGCCGTTTGCTAAAACCAAGTAAATATTTGCTGACAGAAGTGTTTACGCCAGTACCATCACCAGCAGATACACGTTTTGCAGAAACATTTACGTACAAGTTTTATGCGGCAGCAAATAAAACAATTACGCAAACCATGGCGACGGCTTATAAAAAAGATCCTTCGGTAGTTGGTTATACCATTAAAAATACATTAGCTCAGGCACTTCCGGCAGTTAATTTTTATTCGCAAAGAATAGAGGAGCAAATTAATATGAATAATGATGAAGGTTTAGCTGTGTTCACTCCAAATTGGAATATCGATCCAGTTGCGAAAAGCAAAATGCCAATGCTTGTAGCTGACCCAAGCGATATTTTTGAACCGGGAACCAATAAATATAAGGATCCTGCAATGTATCCAAACGATCCAAATCTTATTAATATTTTTCCAGCCATGCGAAAATTTTCTGCAGCATTGTATTGTCAAAGCAACCAGTATTGGTTAGGAGATATTCCTATTATTCGTTTGGGAGAAGTGTATTTGATAGCAGCAGAAGCAGCTATTTTAACAGATAATCAGGCTAAGGCATTGATCTATGTAAATACTCTTAGAAAAAGAGCCGCGTTAACATCAAGAGAAAGCGAAATGTTGGTTTCAGGCGCTCAAATGAATATCGATTTTATTTTAAAAGAAAGAGCAAGAGAGTTGTCTGGCGAACATACAAGATGGATTGATTTAAAACGTACCGGAAAGTTAACTAAAACCTATTTGGATCAGACAAACCCAATCGCAGGAACAAATTTTGTTGAAGGCAAACATACTGTTAGACCAATTCCGAGATCATTTTTGGATGCAATTTCAAATGCCAAAGAATTTGGTACTAATGGGTATTAAGTGCACTTTTGGTTAGGTGCTTTGGGCAGTTCGAAAGAGCTGCCCTTCTTTTTTTATAAATTAAAATGACTTCCATTTCTGAAAGTCATTCTATAAAATTAAAAACGATTATCGCCATCCAAAAGATTTCCTAATCCGCCAAGTAAGCTTCCTTCGTCACGACTGTTTCCTCCAGATTTTGGTGCCGATGCAATAATGCGGTCAGCCAGTCTTGAGAATGGCAGCGACTGTATGTAAACCGTTCCCGGACCTTTTAGAGTAGCATAAAATAATCCTTCGCCGCCAAAAATAGAATTCTTGATTCCGCCAATAAACTCAATATCATAATCTACATCTTTGGTAAAACCAATAATACAGCCAGTATCTACTTTTAAAACCTCACCGTGACCCAATACTTTTTTGGCCATTGTTCCGCCAGAATGTACAAATGCCATTCCGTCTCCTTCAATTTTCTGCATGATAAAACCTTCGCCTCCAAATAAACCGCGTCCTAATTTCTGAGAAAATTCTATTCCAACAGAAACACCTTTGGCAGCGCATAAAAAGGAACTTTTTTGACAAATAAATTTACCTTGAAATTCGGTTAAATCAATCGGAAGGATTTTTCCCGGATAAGGCGATGCAAATGATACTTTACTTTTAGTATTTCCTTGGTTTAAAAATGCCGTCATAAACAAGCTTTCGCCAGTAAGAACTCTTTTACCAGCATTTAAAAGTTTGCCAAACAAACCAGATCCCTGTTGCTGAGAACCATCTCCAAATATCGTTTCCATCTGAATATTGTTTTCCATCATCATAAAACTTCCAGCTTCGGCAATTACAATTTCCTGCGGGTCTAGTTCTATTTCAACATACTGCATTTCTTCTCCAAAAATCTGATAATCTATTTCGTGTGCTTGCATAATTTCTAGGTTTTTTGTTTTTTAAAATTAGACAAAAAATATCGTAGAATGTTACAGTCTTTAACGCACTTCGGCTGTTTTTAAGAACATTATATGATTTTGTTATTTTAAATTAGTCTTAATTATGTTTTTTATTGCTTTAAATTCTATATTTTTGCACCGTTATTATATTTTATCAGAATGGCATTAGTTAGTGATTTGACCACCAAAGTATTATTTGAAACCGAAAAAGGATACAGTTATCAATGTGATTTGACCAATAGTATAATCATCAATTTTGTTGATACAGTGTCAAGTTATAGAATTCAGGATTTTTTGATTTTTCAAAGAAAGGTTAACAGCGTTGACATTCTTAACATGCTTTATGACTTATCTGATCAGTCAGACGCTCAGTTGATTGAAACTACCAAAAGAAATTTTTCTAGAAATCTTACCATCTGCGAAATAGTGCAGTTGAGAGATTTATTAAACGGAACAAAATTTACCCTTACTTTACATTCTATGCTTTGCAATATTGTTAATGTAGAGCTTATTTAGATTCTTACTTAGATTAAATCCAAATTTTCAGGTGTTTAGAGCTGCCGTCTTTAATTTTTGTAATTTTACACGTATAAAAATTAAAGGTTATGAAAGATTTACTAAGAACAAGTACTTCATTAGTTGAAGGAATCGAAAATATATTGAACTTACAAGCAAAATTAGAAAGTGATGCTTCTAATAAATATTTAGCTATGGCTGCATGGTTAGATAGAAACGGTTATGCAAATACAGCATCTTATATGTACAAGCAAGCCGAAGAAGAAAGAGAACATTTTCTAAAAGTTTTCAAATATATTACAGATATGGGAGGGATTGCAGTTACGCCATCTGTTCCAGAAGTGCAGCAAGAATTTGCTTCTTTTAAAGAAGTATTTGAAATTGCTTTGCAAAACGAAATTGCAGTAACTCAGGCAGTCAATAAAGTAATCGCAAAATGCAGAGCTGAAAATGATTATGCTACAGAAGATTTTATGATGTGGTATGTGGCTGAGCAAAGAGAAGAAGAGAAAAATGCAAGAAGAGCTTTAGAGCTTTTTGAATTGATCAACGAAAACGCAGCTGACGGCAAATTTCAATTAGACATACAAATAGCTAAAATTGGATAAGTAAACCCAATTTATAAAATTAAAAAAGCCCTTAATGATTTGAAATTATTAAGGGCTTTGTTTATTTATTCATTCATCAAGCTTTCAATCTCATCAGCTTCAATCGGAATGTTGCGCATTAAGTTAAATGGTTCTCCTTTTTCTTGAACGACAACATTGTCTTCTAAACGAATTCCGAAACCTTCAGCAGGAATATAAATTCCTGGCTCAACCGTAAAAACCATATTAGCTTTCATAGGTTCGTGAAGTAGACCGTAATCGTGTGTGTCAAGCCCCATGTGGTGAGACGTACCGTGCATGAAATATTTTTTGTAAGCAGGCCATTCTGGATTTTCGTTCTGAACATCAGCTTTATCAATTAAGCCTAAACCAAGTAATTCAGAAGTCATAATTTTACCAACTTCAATATGATATTGTTTCCAAAGTGTTCCTGGAGTAAGCATTTTTGTTGCTTCGTTTTTAACTCTTAAAACAGCATTGTAAACGGCTTTTTGACGATCAGAAAAACGTCCTGAAACTGGAATTGTTCTCGACATATCACTTGAATAATTTGCATATTCAGCCGCAACATCCAACAAAATTAAATCACCAGCTTTACATTGCTGATTGTTTTCGATATAGTGCAAAACATTTGCATTGTTTCCAGATGCGATAATTGGCGTATAAGCAAAACCTTTAGAGCGGTTACGGATAAATTCGTGAGCCAATTCAGCTTCGATTTCGTATTCAGTAACATTTGGTTTTACAAACGACAATAATCTGCGGAAACCTTTCTCTGTAATATCACAAGCCTGCTGAATCAAATCGATTTCTTCGCTTTCTTTTACAGAACGAATTCGTTGCAAAATTGGGTTGCTTTTTGCAACATTATGTGCTGGGTAACGTTCTTTCCACCATTTTACAAAACGTGCTTCGCGAGTTTCTGTTTCAACAGACGCGCGGTAATGTTCGTTTGTGTTGATGTACATCGTGTCAGCATACGTCATCATTTCGTTTAAGACTTTATGAAAATCCTGCAGCCAATAAACCGTTCTAATTCCCGAAACCTGAAAAGCACGTTCTTTAGTCAGTTTTTCACCTTCCCAAACAGCGATGTGATCGTTAGTTTCTTTCAGGAAAAGAATCTCTTTTTGATTTTCATAAGGCGCATCTGGAAATAAAAGTAAAATACTTTCTTCTTGATCTACGCCGCTTAGATAAAAAATATCTCTGTGTTGTGCAAACGGAAGAGTACTGTCCGCACTAACTGGGTAAATGTCATTAGAGTTGAAAACGGCAACAGAGTTTGGTTTCATTTCTGCCGTGAATTTTTTGCGGTTTTTTACAAAAAGAGCGCTGTTTATTTGATGATATTTCATAATAACTTAGTTTTTGAACTTCGAATTTCAAAATTACATTTTTTTACAAAGTAGTGTATGATAGATTTATTAAAGTTTTCTTATTTGTTTTGAGTTTGCCGCAAAGGCGCTAAGATGCAAAGTTTTTTAACCGTAATGAGCACAAAGATTCCCTTAGTATTGTCATCCTGAGCGAAGTCGAAGGATCGCGAGTAACTCTACAAAGATTGGCAGTTTTATTTCACGCAGATTTAGCAGATTTAGCAGATTTTTTTCTTTTAAAAGTTGCAGTGCACCACAATCTTGTCATTTCGATCCCGAGGCCTCGGGATCGAAATCTTTACAAGTAACTCTGCAAAGATTGGTGATCTATTTCTCATGCTCCCGTCAGTTTTATAATATATTCTTGGTTTTAATTGTTTCTAATAATGAAAAAAAAGTTATTTTAGCTTAAGTACAAGATAGTTTTAAGATGTTAATTATTTAGGGAAATAAGTATTAATAAAGTGGAAGAGGAGAAAATAATTCAAATGCTGATTTTTTGTCACGCACTATTTGGCGGCATTGCATTGCTTTCAGGTTTCGTTTCTTTAATTGTAGAAAAAGGAAAAATAATCCATAAAAAATCGGGGAAACTATTTTATTTTTCCATGCTTTTGTCAGCGTTTACGGCATTAGTAATTTCTGTTTTGCCTGGGCATGAAAATCCTTTTTTATTTTCAATTGGAGTTTTCAGTTCTTATTTTATTCTAACAGGTTACAGAGCTTTGAGATTTAAAACTAAAAATTATAATCTAAAAACAGATAAAATAATTTCGTGGATTATGGTTATTACAGCCATTTTGATGATTTTGTATAATCCTTTGGTAAATCAAAAAATCAATATAGTTCTAATTGTTTTTGGAATTGTAGGTTTGAGTTTTTCAATGCGAGATTTAGTGCTTTTTAATAAAACAGATAAATTAGAAAAGGATTGGTTAAAACTGCATTTAGGTAAAATGATTGGCGGATATATTTGTGCAGTAACAGCTTTTGTAGTAGTAAACGAATTCTTTTCAAGTTTTTATGGCTGGTTTATTCCAGGAATTATAGGAGGTTTTTATATCGCATATTGGATTCGTAAATTGAATAAAAAGCAGAAAGTTAGTATTGCTGTAGAAAAAGAATAAAAACCAAAGAAACAAAACTTCTATTAATAAGATAAAATGCAGACTTCTAATCTTAAATTAATTACAATAGCCGAAATCAAAACCAAATATCCTTTTCTAATTGAAGATGAAAAGTTTGATTATTTTGATGATTGGGAAAACGAAGATTTTTTTCTTACCGCAGAAGAAGATGTAAATTTTGAAGGGAATTTTTACTTGGATCTTTATGAAGATAAAGAGAAAAAATGGCTTGCCAAATTGTTAAATCTTCCAGTAAAAAAGACTCAAGAAATAAGAATTGAAGGTGTTTTGATAAATGGAAATTTCTCTGTAAACGGTTCAATTATTAATGCCGAAGGCGATTACGGACCTTATGTTTTTATAAACGGTAATGTTGTTTGTCAAAGTCTGTTATTAGGCGGAGCCAATGTTGAAATAAAAGGAAATATTGAAGCAAAAGAAGTGGTTATGACCTTTTATAATCATGGTAGTTTTAACTGTACAGGTCTAATTGATTCTCCAGTTTTTATTGTTAATGATCATAATACAATATTTGGAGAAAGAAAAAACAATCTCTTTTATTATAATGACAGAGCAGATGATGTCGATCCGAAAAATGAATGTGAATATGATGACGAAACCGACGATGAAATTATCTCGAATGAACTTCGAAAGTTATTAGATAATCCATTAATTGAAACTTTTGAAGAGTTAGAACGAGATTTGGTAAGAGGTGAATTGGTTTTAAAACAAAATAATCCACCAGCGAAAACTTATGAATATTGGCGGGATCGCGTTTTGGCAAATTATAGAGATCTTAAACTGGTTCCACAACAATTTAAAACCGAAGAACTTTGTAATCTGGCATTGAATATTACATTTCATGCTTTGCCATTTATCAATCAGGATTTAATAATATACGAACTTTGCGAGAAATTAGTGAGTAAAGATGGTTTTGCAATTCAAGTAATTCCGGATCAGTTTATAACAAAGGAACTTTCTTTTAAAGCGGCTGAAAATGGTACAATACTGCGATTGATTCCGGAAGAATACTTTTCTGAAGACTTGATATTATTAGTTTTTAAAAACGGAAAACATGAACCTGATATCAACGATGTTCCTTCTCGATTTATTACAGAGAATCTTCTAGCAGAATATGTAAAAATTGGAAAAGGATTGTGGTTGGATAAAGCGTGCAAGCAAAACGGAATTGATAAATTACAGGTTTTAAAGCAAGTAATCGATTCAGGAATTGAATATTTGGATAACATTTTTGGAAATCATTTCAGTAAAGAAACAGTTGATTACGCTTTTTCGGTTTATAAAAATCAAGAGGATTGGAATAAATATGTTCAAAAATACAAACCGAAGTTTGAGCGCATTGGTTTGAATGAATACTTGTAAAACGGTAAAATAAATTATAGTGTTACATATTAATATCAGAAAAATAGAAAAACAAGATCTAGATTTTGTTTACAAAGCAATCTGCGAACTCGAAAATGAAGTTTTAGATTTCGAAGTTTTCGAAAGAATATTCAATGAGAATATTTCTAATCCAAGAAATGTATATCTAATTGCCGAAAACGAAAGTGAAGGTCTAGGATTTATTAGTTTTCATACCCAAAATCTTTTACATCATTGCGGATTAGTGGGTGAAATTCAGGAATTTTTTATTCATCAAAAACATAGAGGTAAAGGCGTTGGACGTTTGTTAATAAATGAAATCAAGAATTTTGCAGAGCAGCATAATTTAAAAAGTATCGAGGTAACGACCAATAAAAGACGAGTAGAGAATGTTGCAGTTTATGAGAATCTCGGATTTAATTTGAGTCATAATAAGTTTACGATTTATAAGTAAGAGGAATATTTTTTAACCGCAAAGTTCGCCAAGGTTTACACAAGGCTCGCAAGGTTTTGTATTTAAAGCTTTGCGACCTTAGCGTTTATTCAGTATAACTTTTGATGAAAAATCTTTTGCGGACTTTGCGGTTAAATTTTAAAGAGGAATAAAAACTAATTTTCAAACGAATGAAAATAGAAAAAGCCAATATAACCGAGAATGAAATCCTAACTTCAATAACCAAAAAATCCAAAGCCTATTGGGGATATTCGGCAGAGCAAATTCAGGAATGGGATAAAAACTTAACGATTTCTCAGGATTATATTAAAGAACATAATGTGTATAAATTGTCAATTAATAATTTAATTATTGGCTATTATTCCTATTTTTTTAGAGATGAAAAAGAAATTGAGCTTGATAATTTATTTATCTTGCCAGAATATATTGGTAAAGGATTGGGTAAATATTTAGTACTTGATTTTTTAAACCGAATTAAAGACCAAAAAGTAGAAAGAATAATACTGGATTCAGAACCAAATGCTGAAAGTTTTTATTCTAAAATGGGATTTGTAAAAATTGGAGAATTCGAAACTTCTATAAAAAATCGTTTCATGCCAATCATGGAAATGAAACTTTAATATCTAACTTCATACACAAAGTGAAACAGCTAAACACATCTGTAAAATATAATTTAATAGTGGGTTTGCTTATTGCGTTATGGCTTTTTGTTTTTGCTTTCATCATAAAGCCTTTTGACGACGGTACTATAAATTTTAGAGCTTGGTTTTTAATTAGTTTTGGTTTTAGTATAACAGCATTTTTGTGTTACGGTCTTTTAACGATTGTTCAAAAGAGTTTTTACGAAAGAATCACAAAGTGGAATGTTGGTTTAGAAATAGCAAGTGTCATTTTCTTCTATTTGGTTTATTTATTTGGGGTTTATGCATATTATAAAAGCCCGATTTTAAATGGAGGATATAGTTTTTCAGAATTCTTTTTGATAATATTTATAAAAGTCGCTTTGATTTTGACTCCAGTAATAATTCTGGCAAGAAGATATTTGATAAAATTAATTCCCGTAAAAGAGGATGTTCTGACATTTAAGGGAGAAAATAAATTAGACATTTTAAAAATCCAGAGAACAGATCTGGTTTGCGTATCAAACGCACAGAATTATGTTGAAGTTTTTTATATAGAAAATGGAAAACTAACTTCAAAACTATTGCGAAGTTCACTCAAAAACATTCAAAAAGATTTTAGTTTTTTAATGCAAATACATCGTTCGCATTTAATAAATCCGTCTCATTTTAAATCTTGGAGGAACTCAAATACAATTATTCTGACTCAAATAGAACTTCCTGTTTCTAAAAATTATAAAGAGACACTTTTGGCTTTGTAATTTCGTACCAAAAACAATATGTTTTGTACCTAAGTCAATAAAAATGGGCTTTAAGCTAGTTTTTCATTTTAGTTTTGCTTCATCAATTTAAAAAATAAATTATGAAAATAAAACATCTTTGCCTTCTCGGATTATTATTTTTCCTGATTAGTTATTTATTCTTTTCTAAAATTTTACCCAATTTTCAAAAACCAATTGATTTTGCTCATTGGTTTAATTTAATCGGAGCTTGTTTGTTATTATCGTTTAATGATGCCTTTCCTAAAAACAGATTAAATTCAGCGGCTTCTGTGCTGACAAGTATGGGCGTTATTGCGCATATCGGACTTTGCACCATCGATTTTATCATGTCAAGCTTTGGTAATGACGAAGCTGCAAAAGCCGCATTAAGCAATCAAATTAGTAATTCTCCAAGTATTTTGTATCCTTTTGTTGTCATTGGGCCATCTTTGCTTTTTATTGGTTTGGCAGTACATGCTTTTGGTTTTATTAAAACGAATTTTATTATTGTTTTAGTGATTATTCTGAGTTCTGTATTAATTGGATTTTCATTTTTTGTTTTGAAAGATGGAATTTATATGTTTTTGAGTTGTCTGGTTTTTGTTTTAGGATTGGGGTATTTGCTTTATATAAAAGGAATTGAAAAGCGATTGAGTAGTAGCAACAATATTTAAATTAAATTTTTGGCAAAGGTTATTGCGCAACTTTGTCATTTCGACGAAGGAGAAATCTTCACAAGTAACTCCGCAACGAGAGCCAATCTTTGTCGAGCTTCTAACGAAGATTTCTCCTTCGTCGAAATGACAAACTGCGTGAGAAAAAATAGAAAACCGAAGCATTTTGCTTCGGTTTTCTATTAGGAATTTGTATTTTCGTTGCATAATCGAAAACTTAAAAGATTGAAAAAACATATAAAATATCTAATAGCACTCTTTCTGGCTTTTGTCGTGATTGCGAGCGATGGTATTTTGTATTCTCAATCTAAATCGGCAGAATATTACGAATCTTCCTTTGTAGTTTTAAGAAGGGAATTAAATCTTAAAAGTTCTCGTTTATATAAATTTGGACAAGTTGCTTCTTGTTGTAAAACAAGATTTTCAATTGTTTTGAATTTTCTTGAAACCGAAAATGTTTTTACTTTTCAAATTAAGAAACTGCTGAAATTGCAAAATCTGCTTCATCAAAGACTAACATCATTTATAAATCAGTCTGTTTTTATAAATGAAATAATCATTTCAAATCATTTCGGTAAAAGTTTATACAACGCTTAAGAAAATTTATTTCTGAGGCTTTATGCTGTCTCAAAGCATAAGATGATATAATAATGTCTAATCATTTATCATTTTCAAAATGTATAAACAAAATAAAAAATCTCGCTTGGAGCAATCTAAGCGACCAGTTCTTCATTGGATAAAAAGAAAATTTATAATTATAATAACCGCTTTTATGCTCGGAATGTCAAATGGAATGAATGCCGAAGATCGTTCCATTAACGGAAGTTTTGTTCAGACAGAACAACAGGATAAAAAGGATTGATTTCTCTAATTAGAGAATGTGTCAATTTGATAATTAGAAAATTCTTTTTTGTTCTGCGACCTTTGTCAAAGTTTTAAACTTTGACAAAGGTTTTTACTCAATCTTGTCATTTCGACGGAGGAGAAATCACACAAGTAATTCGACATGCAAAATCGCCAATCTTTGTGGAGTTTCTTGTGTGATTTCTCCTTTCAGTCGAAATGACAAACTGTATGGATATAAAACAAAAAACCGAAGCAATTTGCTTCGGTTTTCTATTTATTGAAATTTAATTAATCAATCCATTTATAATATCTCGCCCCAATCAAAACAGGAATCTCTTTTTCAATTCGATCTAAAATCCATTCGTTTTTAGGAGTTCTCACGCTTTCTTTTTGCTCTTTTTTATGCAGACTTTCATAAGTGTTGAAGTCAATTTCTACACTTTCGGCTAAATTTTCAAAAAGTTTCACATTTTCTAAGGCCGATTTCCATTCTGGTTGAATCGTTCCTTCAAAAACTTTAGATTTCGATCCGCTTCCATAAGCTAAGAAACCGAATTTAGTTCCCGCAATTGCTGCATTTGTATCATGAAAATGAGCCAAAGTTGATAATAATCCCATAAAAATAGAGCCCGTATAAAGATTTCCAATTATTGAAGAAGCTAATTCTGCAGGTTGTAATTTCTCCGTTACAAAACTTCTGTAATCATCAGATTTTGCTATTTCTTTAATTTTTGTCTGATAATCTGCAGGGGCAATATCATCGGCAATAATTTTTTCAGCACTGTCTAGAGCATAAATTTCAGATAACATTCTTCTTCCTTGAAAAGAATATGGTAAGTGCATTACAATACTATGCCAAGTGTTGTATAATGTTTCGGTAGTGTTTTTTAATTTTTTGAATGAAAAGTAAGCATTTCGCGTACGATCCATATAACATTGATTTGAGTATTGTCCGTCAAAAACCGGCTGATCTTTGTGGATTTCGATTTCTGCTTCTAAATTGTCAAACCAAGAATCGTTGTTTTTACTTTTTGTGATTTCTTCTTTTGAGATAGTTCTGTATGGTTTGAAGAAATCAAAAACACCTTTTGTACTTGTTGCCCAATTGTCATCAAAAGCAATGATTTTTGGATCTGCACTAATTAACATTGCAACAGCTCCAGCTCCTTGTGTATATTCTCCGCCTGAATTTAAATCATATTTTGCAAAATCAGCTGCTACTACAATTGCTTTTTTTTCTGGATTTAATTTTACAAAGTCAAGACAGTTTTGCAAGGCATCAACAGCGCCGATACAAGCAAAAGTAAAATCGACTACATCGCATTCGGCTAAGGTATCTTCTCCAAATTTTTGCTCCATTAAGTTAATTAAATAGGAAGCAATTGGTTTCGAACTGTCGATTCCGCTTTCGGTACCAACATAAATTCGGCTGATTTCTTTTAGGTCAATAGTATTGTCGGTAATAAGTTTGGTTAAAGCATTTGCGCCAAACACAACCGCATCTTGATGAACGTCTGGGAAAGTCATTTTTAGTAATCCAAGACCTTTTTCTAATTTTTCTGGTTCAATATTTCTGGCGATTGCCAAAGTTTTTATAGGTAAGTGTATGTTTGCTACATCAAAAGAGATAGCGTCAATTCCTGTTTTCATTCTCATTTTTTTTGAAGCCGATAAAGGTAAAATTATGTTGTGGAATGGCAATTTTTTACATTGATTAAATTTAGCTCCGGTTGCACTTTTGAAGAAAACAGATTAAAACTTTAAATAAAATATCAATATCATAAATTTTTGACAATATACGTAGAAGTGATTTTTGGGTTTAAGCCTTTGTGAGTAGGTTTTTGGAATCTTCTATAGGGAATTATTTTTTAGCAGCTTCTTTTTTGTACGTAAAAATACGTACTCAGGCTCTATTTTAAAATCATTATAAATAAGAACGAAATGGTTGTAGTTCTTTTGTATTTGAGTTATTTTTGTATAATTTTTTAAAACAAACTACTTAAACACTTATGGCACAATCTGCACTATTGAATGCTTCCATCTTAAAGAAAGTAGCTATGGCTCTTTCGGGAATATTCTTAATCACGTTTTTAGCGCTGCATGTTTCCTTAAATTTTATTTCTATTATTAGTGAAGACGTTTTCAACGAGGCTTCTCACTTTATGGGATACAATCCGCTGATTCAATATGTAATGCAGCCAGTTTTGGCAATCGGGGTAATTTTCCATTTTGTAATGGGATTTATTTTAACCGCGCAAAATAAGGCAGCAAGACCAATTGCGTATGCAAAATACAATGGAGCAGCAAATGCTTCTTGGACTTCAAGAAATATGATTATTTCTGGAGCGGTTATTTTAGCTTTTTTAGTATTGCATTTTTATGATTTTTGGTTTCCAGAAGTAACCTACAAGTATATTGCAGGAACAGCTCCAGATGCTACAAGATATTATGGAGAATTGGTGCATAAATTTCATGACCCAATTCGTACAGGATTGTACTGTATCGCGTTTGTATTGCTAGGGTTTCACCTTTGGCACGGATTCAGTTCATCTCTTCAATCAGTTGGGATGCACAATAAGTATTCTAGATTTTTAAGTAAAGTAGGTTATTGGTTTGCTGTAATAGTACCGGCACTTTTCGTAATTATCGCATTATTTCATCATTTCAATAATTAATATCAATTATAATGGCATTAGATTCAAAAATTCCAAATGGTCCTATAGCGGACAAATGGACAAATTATAAAGATCATATTAATTTAGTAAACCCTGCTAACAAACGTAATTTAGATATTATCGTTGTTGGTACAGGTTTGGCTGGAGGTTCTGCAGCAGCTACTTTGGCTGAGTTAGGATATAACGTAAAAGCATTTTGTTTTCAAGATTCACCTCGTCGTGCGCACTCTATTGCAGCACAAGGAGGTATCAACGCGGCAAAAAACTATAAAGGTGACGGTGACTCAGTTTACAGATTGTTCTACGATACTGTAAAAGGTGGTGACTACCGTGCACGTGAGGCAAACGTTCACCGTTTGGCTGAAGTTTCGGCAAATATTATTGACCAATGTGTGGCTCAAGGGGTGCCATTGGCTCGTGAATATGGCGGACTTTTAGATAACCGTTCTTTTGGAGGAACTTTGGTTTCTCGTACATTTTATGCACAAGGACAAACTGGACAGCAATTATTGTTAGGAGCTTATTCTGCAATGAACCGTCAAATTGGTCGTGGTAAAGTAAAAATGTACAACCGTCACGAAATGTTAGACATTGTAATCGTGAACGGAAAAGCGAGAGGTATTATCGCTCGTAACTTAATCACTGGAGAAATCGAAAGACATTCTGCTCACGCGGTAGTAATTGGTTCTGGAGGATACGGAAACGTATTTTTCCTTTCAACAAATGCTATGGGAAGTAACGCAACAGCAGCTTGGAAAATACATAAAAAAGGAGCGTTTTTCGCAAATCCTTGTTACACACAAATTCACCCAACATGTATTCCAGTTTCAGGAGATCACCAGTCAAAACTGACTTTGATGTCTGAATCTTTACGTAATGACGGTCGTATTTGGGTTCCTGCAAAATTAGAAGATGCTCAGGCAATTCGTGAAGGAAAGAAAAAAGCAACAGATTTATCTGAAGCTGAAAGAGATTATTTCTTAGAAAGAAGATATCCTGCGTTTGGTAACCTTGTACCTCGTGACGTTGCGTCTCGTGCAGCTAAAGAAAGATGTGATGCTGGTTTTGGAGTTAACAAAACTGGAGAAGCTGTTTACTTAGATTTCGCAGCAGCAATTAAACGTTACGGAACTGAAGATGCTTACGTAAAAGGATTAGATGATAAAGATGCTGCTTTGGTAACTAAATTAGGAGCTGCAATCGTGAAAAGTAAATACGGAAACTTATTCCAGATGTACTACAAAATCGTTGACGAGGATCCTTACACAACGCCAATGATGATTTACCCAGCAGTTCACTACACAATGGGTGGAACTTGGGTTGATTATAACTTAATGACTACAATTCCTGGATGTTTCTCTATTGGAGAATCTAACTTCTCTGATCACGGAGCAAACAGACTTGGAGCTTCTGCTTTAATGCAAGGTTTAGCTGATGGATATTTCGTATTGCCATATACTATTGGAGATTATTTAGCTCCGGATATTAAAATGGGAGAAATTTCTACAGACTTACCAGAATTCGTTGAAGCTGAGAAAGCAGTTGTAGATCAAATTAACAAATTCATCAATAACAACGGTAAACATTCTGTAGATTATTTCCACAAGAAATTAGGAAAAATCATGTGGGATAAAGTAGGTATGGCTCGTAATGCTAAAGGTTTAACTGAAGCTATCGAAGAAATTGCTGCTTTACGTGAAGAGTTTTATAAAGATGTAAAAGTTCCAGGAAGCGCTAACGAATTTAATCAAGAATTAGAAAAAGCAACTCGTGTTGCCGATTTCTTAGAATTAGGAGAGTTGTTCGCGAAAGATGCTTTACACCGTAACGAATCTTGTGGTGGTCACTTCCGTGAGGAATACCAAACAGAAGAAGGAGAAGCACTTCGTGACGATGAGAACTTTGCATATGTTGCGGCTTGGGAATACAAAGGAAAACCAAGTGATGCAGTATTACACAAAGAAGCTCTTAATTACGAAAACATTAAATTAGTTCAAAGAAGCTATAAATAGTATTTGAAAAAGTCTTGATACTTATTTCATATTACTTAAAACTTATACAAAATGAAACTTACATTAAAAATATGGCGTCAAAAAAACGCCCAAGATAAAGGAGGGATTGTAGAATATCCTATTGATGGAATCGAACCAGATATGTCTTTCCTTGAAATGCTTGATGTTCTTAACGAACAATTAATCAACAAAGGAGATGAGCCAGTTGCATTTGATCACGATTGTCGTGAGGGAATTTGTGGAATGTGTTCTTTATTCATCAACGGAGAAGCGCACGGACCAGACAGAGGTGTTACAACTTGTCAGTTACACATGCGTATGTTTAAAGATGGCGATACAATTTTTATCGAGCCATTTAGAGCAAAAGCTTTCCCAGTAATTAAAGATTTAGTTGTTGACAGAAGTTCTTTTGACAGAATTCAACACGCAGGAGGATTTATTTCTGTAAATACTTCAGGAAATACTATTGACGCAAATACAATTCCAATTAACAAACACGACGCAGATAAATCATTTGATGCTGCAGCGTGTATTGGTTGTGGAGCTTGTGTTGCAACTTGTAAAAACTCTTCAGCAATGTTGTTCGTTTCTGCAAAAGTATCTCAATATGCTTTATTACCGCAAGGTAAAGTTGAGGCGGTTGACCGTGTATTAAACATGGTTCACCAAATGGATTTAGAAGGTTTTGGTAACTGTACAAATACAGGAGCTTGTGAAATCGAATGTCCAAAAGGAATTTCACTTGAGAATATTGCACGTATGAACCGTGAGTATTTAGCAGCAAGTTTGAAAGGATAATTTAGAACGCAATTTTAGTTTATATTGAAAACGCATCCGCTTAGGCGGATGCGTTTTTTTGTGGTCTATTCGTAAAACAATTGTGAAGCATTTATTTCTTGTTTTTCTTTTCCTTCCTGCTGCATGAAACAGTTTAAAGTTGTTCCTCCAATCTGGTCAAAATAGCTGATGTTTATTTTGTGGAAACCTTTCTCCAATTTTACGACTCCGTAAGCTTCATGTAGCCAATGGATACCATCGTTGTCGACAATTAGTTCATCATCTATAAAAAGCTTCGATCCGTCGTCTGAAAGTGTTGAGAAGGTATAATTTGCTGTTTCTGGAATGTAGATGTATCCGTTAAATTTTAAGCCGATATAACGCTCCAATTTCGTTTTCCATTTCTCGCTGCTGATTTTACCTTCAAGAATTCCAGAATTAATGGGTTTTGCCAATTCTAAATCTTGTACTTGCTGGAATAATTTTCCGGTATAATAATCAAACTTTAAACCTTGTTTTGTTGGTTTTATAGAGAGAGCCGTTTTTAAATCAGGATTTTTGACTATTATTTTATTAATAGAACTTTTTCTTCCGCTTGGACTTATTTGAACAGTTTTTATGGTTCTATATTCTCCTTTTGGAATGTTTATCGTTACAGGCTTTTCGTAAAGTGTTGCGGTTTCGTCTGGATTATAACCGTCAATTGTATAAAAAATCTGCCCGTTTTTAATAGTAGGCTTTAAGTCTAAAACATATTTTGATGTGATTAACGCCGTTTCTTCTGCTCCAAATGGTACTGGAACTTTATACAATCGTTTTTGCGATTCTAGTTTTTCTAAATGATGCGGCATTCGGTTTAAAATGAAACTATTGTAGTTTTTATTTTGAGATTTTGTCCAAGCAATTTCAGCCAAAGCAAATACTCGCGGATAAATTTGGTAATTTAATTTGGCAGGACTCGTCAAATATTCAGACCAAAGATTAGATTGAACTCCCAAAATATATTTTTGTTCATCAATGGTTAAACTGTCTACCGGCGTTGGATTGTAGTTGTAGATTTTTTCGACAGTTACTAGTCTTCCTACGGTAAGCGGTTCTTGTGGAGAGTAGCCTTGATTGTAATCCAGATATAAAAATTGCTCGGGATTCATGATAACAAAATGTTTTTGCTTGGCAGCGCTGATACCGCCAGATTCTCCACGCCAAGACATGACGGCCGCATTTGGAGCCAGTCCGCCTTCGAGCATTTCATCCCAGCCTAAAATTTGTCTGCCGTTTGCATTTAGGAATTTCTCGATTCTGGTTGTTAAGTATGTTTGCAATTCATGCTCGTCTTTTATGCCTAATTCTTTGATTTTTTTCTGACAGTTCGGACATTCTTTCCATCTTGCTTTTGGACATTCATCTCCGCCAATATGAATGTATTTACTCGGAAACAAAGCCATAACTTCAGTTAAAACATCTTCTAAAAATGTAAAAGTTTCTTCTTTTCCAGCGCAAAAAATATCTTCAAAAACACCCCAGTATTCAACAACTTTATATGGGCGATCAGGAAAGCAGGACAAATTAGGATAAGCAGTAACCGCAGCTGTTGCGTGTCCCGGCATTTCGATTTCAGGAATGATGTTAACATAATGTTCTTCGGCAAATTTTACAACGTCTTTGATTTCTTCCTGCGTGTAAAAAACTCCATATGGATTTCCATCAAAAAAATAAGGGAATCTTTCAAACTTATTGCCTACTAAAGTCTGTGCTCTTTTTGATCCTACTTCGGTTAGTTTTGGATATTTTTTTATCTCGATTCTCCAGCCTTGATCGTCAGTTAGGTGCCAATGAAAATTATTTAATTTATAATAAGACATCTGTGCTATAAAATCTTTTATAACATCAATGGTAAAAAAGTGACGACAGACATCTAAATGTAGTCCGCGATAAGTATATTTTGGTTCATCCTCGATAGTAACGCAAGGAAGTTTTATTTCCTGATTTTTGGGTTGGTTTGGGAGCAGTTGCAATAAACTTTGAACAGCATAGAACAATCCTTCTTCATTTCCTGTAACTGTTATTTTTTTTGAAGTTATATTGATTTTGTAAGCTTCTTTTTTTTCAGATGAACTTGGAGTTTGTGCAATAAATAAAACTTCGATACTGCTTTTTTTATTGGGCATATTAGAGTTTACGGCAGATTCAAAAATAGAAGCTGTTCTTTTTTCTTTGGTGCTGAATTTGTTGTCTTTAAAAATGACTTTTATCAATCCGTTAATTCGAATACTGTCTCCAGTAACTTTATAAAAGTTTGGTTCTGGGATTATTGTATTGTTGTTGGATGGGTTTTGAGCATTTCCGAAGAAACAGTAAAACATTAAAAATAAAAAGATACTTTTTTGCATGATTGTTTTCTTGATTTGTAAAACAAATTTAGAGTTTATGAAATGTTTTTTGCAAAAAAAATGCAAAACTAAAATTTGTTTAAATGTCTTTGTAATAGGCTAATTAACTTTTTGGTTACTTTCTGTTATAATTTGTTTCGCAATAATATTGCATTTATTGTTTACCTTTGTTTTTATAAAAATGAATTTGCATGAATAATGATAATGAGTTGGTAAATTACACGAAGGAAGAACGTAAAAATCTTATTTTAAAAGAGATAAATCTGCATACCCGTGTAAGTTTTGAAACACTATCGGTTAAATTGTTTGTTTCAGAAGATACTGTTAGACGCGATGTTAATGAACTTGAATCTGAATCGTTATTGATAAAAGTGAAAGGCGGCGCAATGACAAAAGCGTATCATCATTCTTCATCAAATCAAGTTTATGCGGGCGAGTCTAAACAAATTATTGCGCAAAAAACAATAGGGTTACTTCGCGATGGAATGGTTTTGTTATTAGGAGGCGGTACAACAATTAGAGAGTTTATCCGATTGATTCCTGACTACTTAAACTTGACCATTTTTACTGTTACTGTTTTGTCTGCAGTTGAACTTCTAGACAAACCTAATGTTAAAATTATAATGATTGGCGGCAGTATTTCGTCTTACAGCCAAATGTGTGTGAGCGGCGATGTCTACAATCAATTGGCTAATATTAAAGTTGATTTGTTAATATTAGGTACAAATGCTTTAGACGTCGAAGGTGGTTTCTCAGATTCTGACTGGGAAACGGTTCAGGTAAAAAAAGCAATGATTCAGGCTTCTGAAAAAACAGCGATTCTTACTATTTCTGAAAAATTAGACACGGTTCTAAAAATGAAAATTGCCAACTTATCTGAGGTAGATTACGTTGTTACAGAAGTTGATCCTAACGACGAAAAATTACAAGCGTATAAGAAGGCAGTTCCAAGTTTAGTTTTTGTTTAATCCCAATTCTTCATTAAAAAATTAATCCAGTTCTGGTGAAAGATTTTATCTAAATCTGCATCAGAATATCCGTTGTTTTTAAAGATCAAGACCAATTTTTGTAAATCAGCTATTGTATTTAAATCATACGGAGATTGTTCTGTTCCAAAAGCACCGTCTAAATCTGAACCGACGCCGATGTGATTTGCATTTCCAGCCAATTGACAAATGTGATCCATGTGTTTAAAAACGGTTTCTAAATTGCAATTCATTTCCAAAGGCATCGAAACACCTCTTTGCCAATTCGGAACCAACATCCATGCATCTAAAGCGCCCCCAATAACGGCTCCTCTAGAAACTAAAGCTTTAACCATTTCATCGCTGTATTGACGATTGTGATCAACTAAACTTCGGCAGTTGTTATGACTTGCCCAAACAGGGCCATTATAATGATCTAAAGCCTGCCAGAAAGCATCGTCGCACAAATGAGTTGCGTCCAGAATAATGTTTAAACGCTCCATTTCTTTCAATAAATCAAGTCCGTTTTGATTCATTTTTCCCGTTGCGTCTGTTCCGTTTGCATATCTGCCCGGTCCATAATGTGCGGGACCAATAGCACGTAATCCGTAATTGTATGCTTTTTCTAAATAAGAAATGTCAACAATAGAATCAGCACCTTCTAAACTCAAAATATATCCAATAGGTTTTTTGTCATTTGGAGTACCGTCATTCCACAAATCAATTTGTTTTTGAAGCGATTTTTTATCTGTGATTTGTGTCATTTCTCCCGCTTCTTCCATGGTTTTGTACCAAGTAAGCTGTCCTTGCGTTTGTGCCCAAGCTTGTTCAGGAGAATTCCAACCCGGAATAATACTGTCGGGTTTTACAAATCTTGCAATTTGAGTAGCAACCACAATTCCGATGTTTCCTTTTCGTAAATCGGGAAATGAAACCGTTGCGCGTTCACGATCGGGTTTATCTGTCATTCCTTTTTCTAAATGACGCAAAGCTGTAACATCATTTCGTAAATCTCTATTCCATTCCATTGCATTCATGCTCAGGTCTAAATGGGCGTCTATTATAAACATATTTGTATGGACTTAGTTTTATATATTAATTGTTCTGCTTCTTGCTGCAACCTGCCATTGGTCGCAAATACGGTTTTCTTTATTTATTACCTGAACAGTATCATACAAAGCGCAGGTTGGGCAAACATGATATGGAAGTGCGTAAATCGTATCGCCAATTTTATAATCATTTTGGCCTTTGTTTTCTATAATCAAATGTTCTTCTGAATGTGAAACAGGAATTAAATCTTCATCATTTAAGATTACTACTCTTTTATCAATTGGGTTTTCTGAAGAAACTGCTTTATATCCAATATCAATGCAAAAAGTTGATGCAGTAGGTTTTGAAATAATTGTTCCAACGATAACCAGAGCAGGTTTAAATAATTGTTCGGGTAAATTGGTTTGATAATTGGCATCCCAAAAAACAAAAGTACCTGGACTGCATTCTACATTTTCCTGAAGGGCATAAAATGGGAATGTATTTGATCCGCCGGCAACAATTTTTAATTCGTAATCTAGATTTTGCTGTAGTTTTTCGATTTCATCAGTGATTTTTGTAAAGGCTTCTTGAGCTTCTTCTTTTCGATGCTCGACACTGCCTTTCAAATGACCATCATAAATATGAATTCCAGCCAAATTAATGTTTTTTAGCTGAATAATTTTTTTAGCTAAAACGCCCCAGTTTTCAGAAATGGCGATTCCTGTTCTGTTCATTCCAGTATTTAAATCCAGATAAATGGTGAGATTTAAATCGTGTTCTAAAGCGGTTTCATTTAATGTTTTTGCAGATTCTAAATTGTCGACAATGGTAGAAAAATGAACTTCTGGATATTTTTGAATAAGCGAAATCCATCGGTCAGCTTTAAGTCCAACTGGCTGATAGGCAAGAAGTACATCTGGAATTTGATGTATAGCAGCAAGTTCTGCCTCTGCTATTGTAGCGCATTTTACTTTCTTGATATTGTAAATTTTAAACAACTCTAGAATTTCGCCTATTTTATGTGTTTTGATATGAGGACGCAGTTTTTGAGTGTCTCCTTTTACCAAACTGATCAGATATTCAATATTACAGCGGAGACGATCTTCGTACACTGCTAGATATGGGGTATCAAGTTGAGTTTCGGAATTAATTTTCCACCATTTTTTTTGCATAATCTAGTTTCTTATTTTTTCGATCACTTCAATTAAATTTTGAAATGCTTCGAGTGATTGATCATAAGTTAAATGCTGCAGCATTTCTTTTGAGAATAAATTTGAACCAATTCCAACACAAACAACACCAGATTTAAACCAAGATTTTAAATTACTTTCTTCTAAAGTTACACCTCCAGTGGGCATTATTTTTAAGTTTGGAAAGGGTGCTTTTATTGCTTTTACATATCCCGGCCCTCCAATTTTATCAGCAGGAAAAAGTTTTACAATTTCTGCTCCTTGTTTGTTGGCATATAGAATTTCGTTTAATGTGGCCGCTCCCGGAATCCAGTAAATATTATTTTTAGTACAGTAATTGCCAATTTCTAAATCGGTATGCGGACATACAATACAATCAGCTCCTAGTTTATGATAGGTTTCTGCATCTTCAATATTCAAAATAGATCCCACGGCTATTTTAATGTTTAAATTGTTTGCCTTTTTAAAGTTTACCATTTGGCTGAAAACTTCTTTAGAGTCATTTGAACGCGCAGCAAACTCAATAATTTTAATGCCAGCATCAGCCGCTGATCGCAATATTATTTGGGCAGTTTCGATGTCGATTTGGGTTACTAACGGAAGTACACCTTGCGTTTTTAAAATGCTGTACATATTCTTATTTTATCTATTAATTCTATTACTTGAGCCGTTTTTAATAAAATGACTTATTTCGGCGTTGCTGCTTATTGCAAAATCACCGTGTATACTTTGTTTGATCACGCCGCAGGCTGTTGCCCATTCAATGCATTCTTGCCCAGATAATTTATTGGATAATCCGTATAATAATCCCGCGTTGAAAGCATCTCCAGAACCAATTTGGTCCGTTACAACATGTATTTTATGTTCTTGAGTTTTGTAAAAATTGCCTTCATGAATCAGTAAGCCTTTGTACAGATGCGCTTGTCCTTCTGATTTTCTAAAACTCATTGCCAATGTTTTTAAGTAGGGCATTTTTTCTTTCAGCAGCTCAAACGTTTTTTGAAATCGATTTTCATCGGATTCCTTTATATCGGTTTTGATTCCAAAATAAATTTCAATAGCATCTAAATCGGCTACTGTAATTGTGCTGTATTGAAGTAAATCGGGCATAACTTCGGAAGGATGTTTTCCGTATTGCCATAATTTCGAGCGATAATTAAAATCAGAAGAAATAGGAAGTCCTTTTTTATGTGCGGTAAGAACTGCTTCTTTACAGGCTAAACCAGCTTCATTTGAAACTCCTGGACTTATTCCTGACCAGTGAAAATGAGTAACATCTTCTAATGCTTTATTCCAGTCAATTTGATCTTTTTGAATGGTTGCAAAAGAAGAATTGCTTCTGTCATAAATTACCTGAGATTGTCTGATTTGATTTCCAGATTCAACAAAATATAAACCTAAGCGTTCTCCGCCGTAAACACATTTTGAAGTGTTAACATTGTATTTCTGAAGTTCGTTTAAGGCTAATTGTGCCAGATCATTTTGCGGCAGCCGGGTAATATAATCGGTTTGAATTCCGAGTTGAGAAAGTAAAACACAAACATTTGCTTCGGCGCCGCCTACGTGAATTTTTATTTCATTGGCCTGCGTAAATCGGTTTCCATCAGCAACATTCATTCGGAGTAATAATTCTCCAAAAGTTGCAATTCTAGTTTGTGGTGTTGTATTCATATTTTTTGTTTTTTGCCACAGATTATATGGATTAAAAGGATTTTAAACGTAGCGTTTATTTTTTTAAAACACATAGAAACATAGTTTTTAAAACTGTATAAAAGGCGTTTCACTTGCATTAACAAACATAGCTATGTGTAAAAGCTAGCTTTTTTACTTCCTTCTAGTATTCAAGTAAAATCTATGTTTCTATGTGTTTGAAAATTTTGTCATAGTTTATTGTCGCCACGAATTTCACGAATTTACACTAATTGAATGCGTGAAAAATAATTCGTGAGAATTCGTGAAATTCGCGGCAAACAAAAAAATAATCCTTTTTGATCATGTAATCTGTGGCATATTTTTTTTAATATAATTCGAAAACAGCTTCAACTTCTACAGGAATGTTGTCTGGTAAAGAACCCATTCCTACGGCACTTCTTACGCCAATTCCGTTTTCTTGTCCCCAAACTTCCGCAAACAATTCGCTGCAGCCGTTTATTACATAAGGATGTCTTAAAAAATCGCCATTGCAATTCACCATTCCAAGTACTTTTATGACTCTTTTTACTTTGTTTAGGCTTTCAAAATTGGTTATAATTGTAGAAAGCATAGTTAGTCCGACTTGTCTTGCTGCTAATTTTCCTTCTTCGATATCCATATCATCGCCAATTCGGCCAATGATTAAGGATTTGTCATCTCTAACAGGGCCATGACCTGAAAGGTATAAATATTTACCATCAACTAAATAGGGTTTGTAAATACCCAAAGGCTGAGGTGCTGGCGGTAAAGACAAACCAAGAGTGTCAAATTTTTCTTGAGGTAATAAATTCATGATATTAATGTATTATAGAGTTTAAAATAAAAACGAAAATGATTCCTAAAACAGATACTAATGATTCCATGACTGTCCATGATTTAAAAGTATCTTTCAGGCTGATATTAAAATATTCTTTGAACATCCAGAAACTTGGATCGTTTACATGCGAGCACATTAAACTTCCTGCACCAACTGATAAAACCAGTAAGTTTGGATCTAAGCCATTAAGTTGTAATAAAGGCAATAAAACGCTGGCTGTCATTAATCCGGCAGCGGTTGCAGAGCCCACACAAACGCGAATGATCGCAGCCATTATCCAAGCCAATAAATACGGATGAATGTTTATTTGTGTTAAAGCAGCAACAATAGTATCGTTTACGCCGCTTACAATCATAACTTCTTTTAAACTTCCGGCACCGCCTACGATTAAAACGATCAAAGCAACATCTTTAATGGCAATGGCATAATCATCCATTACAGAAACGAGACTTCGATTCATTCTAATTCCCAGTGTATAGGTGCAAAGAAGTAAAGAAATCAGCATAATCATGCTTGGCTCTCCTATCGTTTTGCAGATGTTTACTAAATTTTCATTTGTTGAAATCAACGGCAGTAAAGAAGTAACTGTTAATCCGAAAACAGGAAATAAAGCAGAAAATAAACTAAGCGAAAAGCTTGGAAGTTTGCCTTGATTGGCAACTTCTTCAACATTTATAATTTCGTGATCAGATTCGGTTTTGATGTTTTTAAGTAAATTAGAAAACAATAAACCCGCTATAAAAATAGTTGGAATCGCTATTATTATTCCATAAATCAAAACCAGTCCAATATCGGCATTTAAAATACTGCTTAACGCCATTGGAGAAGGATGTGGGGGCAAAAAACCGTGTGCTACCGAAAGCGACGCAAGCATAGGGATTCCCAGATATACTTTTGACAATTTAAATTGATGGGCTACTGAAAAGATTAGAGGTACTAACAAAACAAATCCAACACTATAAAATAGAGGTATCCCAACAATAAAACCTGTAATCATTAAGCCTAAACGTACGTATTTTTTGCCTGTCCATCCCATAACTGTTTTGGCAATGACATTAGCCGCTCCTGATGAAACGGTTAGTTTTCCAATACAGGTTCCAAACACAATAATCAATGTGATTGAACCCAGCATTTCGCCTAAACCTTTTTGTACTGTTTGTGACAATGTGTTTATTGGCAGGCCTAAAAATAGACCTGCTAATAAAGCTGTTATTATAAAAGCAATAAACGGATTGATTTTAAACCAAGCAATTTGAATGATTAAAAATGCAATGCATGCCGTAAGAATTAAAATGCTCATTTATGAATTGTGTTTTTATTTATCCCACCAGATTTTTGTTGTGAAAGTATCTGCTCCTTGTCGCTTAACCGCTTCTGCTAAGTTAATCGAATTCACTGAATATTCGCCTGTTGGGTATTTTATACGTCTTGGAATTGTGCCATTTGTAACGTTTCCTGGATAGTTTACAGGAACCAAAACAGGATACCCTGTTCTTCTCCAATTGGCATAAATTTCCTGTTCGTCTACAAATAAAGCAACATAAATTTGAGTGTGAATTTGATTCATTTTTACGTCAAATGATCCTGAAGCATTATACGGATTTGCGGTTAAGTAAGGTGTGGCGTCTGCAATTGCATACGAGCTGCCGTAAATTCCCATGTTTGCGAAAGATGCTTTTACACCTTTTTCATATAAATCCTTGTCAGTTTCACTAGTATACCATCCTCTTGCTGCTGCTTCTGCTAAATACAAGTTTGTTTCGGCATTGCTTATAAGTACAAGCGGTGCATCGTATTTTAAAATGGTATTTTGATTTGGTTCAGAATAAGTTTGTTGTTCTTCTGGTGATGGAGCCGTTTTTATTCCGTTAGGAAAACCTTTTTGTACCGCTGCACTTGTATTTTGTACAGTTCCCTGCCATACTCCAGAGTAAACACTAATTCTAGGATCGGCAGTGTTTTTTAGTAAATCGATAAATGTTTTAGCCAGTTTACCGCCTTCACGATTTGTTTTTCCATACGATCCAGCTGAGTAATCTTCACTTCTAGAGTCAAAACCAACTGGATTTCGGTTAAAGTTGTTTGGACCTTCTTTATATGTCATAATTGCGTTGTCGCCGCTATTTAAAATTACTCCGCCGGCAATCGCTTTGGTTACCCAAGTTTTAGATAATGCAGGATCAACTTTAGATAATCTTAATCCTAAACGAAGCATTAATGAATAAGAGAATTTTTTCCATTTTGCTACATCTCCAGCGTAAATAAAATCGGCTTTGCCAAAACTTGGTTTCGCAGGATCTAATGCAATAGCAGCTTCGTCAAGTTCTTTCAACAAATCTTTGTATATGAATTCTTGTGAATCATATTTTGGAAGAAAAACATTTGCACTATTGGCTTTTGCTGCTTCTGTGTATGGAACATCTCCGTACAAATCGGTGATTTTATGATATAAAAAGGCTTTCCAGATTCTAGCAATATTAAGTTTGTTACTGTCGTTCGGATTGCTTTTTACGGTATTAATTACAATTTCTGTTTCGTTTAATGCCGTAGGGTAGGCTTGGTTGAAATAAGCCGAGTAATACACTTCATTATTTAAGTATTTGTCTCCAACACCCGAAGCTTCTTTGTAGGTAGCATAATGTTGCAGCATTCCGCCGCATTGCAGTATGTTGGTGAAAAAATAGTTGTTTGCCAAGCCATCCAGCTGTGCTCTGCTGAAAATAAAATTCGGATTTGGTTTTTCAACTGCATTTGGGTTCGAATTGATTTCTTCAAAATCTTCCGTACAGGCTGTCATGCTTCCTAAAAGGATACCTGCTATATATAAAAGGGTTATCTTTTTCATGTCTTTTAATTTAAAAATTAGAGATAAAATGAGTTTAAAATTTGATATTTAAACTTAAACCGAAACTTCTGGTTTTTGGCACTCCAAATTGTTCTACACCTTGTGCATTTCCTGCGCTGAATACAGATTCAGGATCTACGTTTGGTGTTTTCTTGTAAAGAATAAACAAGTTTCTTGCAATAAATGAGATCGAAGCTCCTTGAAGTTTTGATAAACCTCTTATTTTATCAACTGGTAATGTGTAGCCTAATATTATTTGACGTAGTTTTATAAAGCTTGCATCATAGATAAATGTTGACGAAATGCTTTTTAAACCATCATAGTAATATCTCAAGTTTTCTGGAGCGATTACCATATCAACAGGATTTCCGTTTGTGTCAACACCTTTAATAGGCAATCCATTTTCACGACCTTCAAGAGTCAATTTAGTTAATCCCATACGTGTTCCGTACAAATCAGTTCCAGAGTATAAGCTTCCGCCGAATTTACCATCAATTAAAAAGCTGAATGATATGTTTTTGTATTTGAATTCGTTCGTAATACCAGCTGTCCAAGGATGCACACCTTCTCCTAATATTTCAAGTGGTCCTCTTGCAATTGCAGCTGAACCTCCGCTTAAAGTATATACAGTATTTCCGTTTGCATCTTTAAGAGGTCTGTATCCTTTTATCGTGCTGTAAGGATGTCCAACATCACTTGTGATAGTTGCATAACCGTTTACAGAAGTTGCCATCGTTATAGAATTTAATCCATCTGTAAGCGCTTCAACTTTGTTCTCATTGTAAGAACCGTTGAAACTTGCATCCCATGAAAAATTACGAGAGTTGATGATTTTACCGCTTAGTAAAAATTCAATTCCTTTATTTCTCATTTTTCCAAGGTTTAATAAAGCACTGTTTGCTCCTGAACCTGTTGAAATTGTAGTTTCGACAATGTCATTTGTAGTTGAACGATTGTACCATGCAAAATCTAGATTTAAGCGATTGTTGAAAAAGCCTAAATCAGTTCCAACCTCAATTGTTGTTGAAGTTAAAGGGCTTAAAGTTGAATTTGGAACTCTGTTGCTTGTAGGTGTTTGCAATTGTTCGCCATTATGTCCGCCTTGAACCATTGAGTAAGATTGGTTTAATGCATAAGGATCTGGTGTTGCTCCTCCTACTTGAGCCCATGAACTTCTAAGTTTTGCAAATGAAATAAATTCAGGCATTTTTACAATATCAGATACTATAATACTCGTTCCAACTGATGGATAAAATACTGAATTATTGTCTGGTGAAAGTGTTGAGAACCAATCTTGACGACCTGTAAAGTTTAAAAACACAACATTTTTATAATCTAAATCTACAGCACCATAAACAGAGTTTGTTTTTGTTTTTCCGTAAGGATAGCTGTAGGTAATTGTACCTAAGTTGCTTAGTGCATAAAAATCATCCAATACAAAACCAGAACCTTCAATTCTTGTTTCATCTCTCAAAGTAGTACGAGAGTTTACACCCACTAATGCATTTAAAGAGAAATTGTTGTAAATGTTTTTCTTAGTATAATTAAGAATGGCTTCTGAATTTAAATTAGATAATTTCATTTTTGAACCTTGCGCATATCCAACAGGATTGTTTAAAGTTGTTTTTGGAATGTATCCAAAGAAATCATAGTTTGTAAAATCTTGACCAATTCTACCTTGAAGAAATAATTCAGGAGTAAAGTTCAGTTTTACATTCAACATACCGATAAAACGGTTTTTAGTATCGCTGTTTTTTATTTTATTGACAACAAAATAAGGGTTTGTCGCAATTGCAACTGGGTTCCAAGCTTCTTCAATACCGTTTTCATCATAACCTGGGGCAAGATTTCTAATGTCAACCGTGTTGGCAATCATATAAGTTCCCCAGTTAGGGTTTGCTTCAGCATCTGAAACCGTAACTCTATTATTGTTTTTTTCTAAATTGTATTGCGCCACCACATCAAATTTTAACCAATCAGTTAAGTTTACATTGCTCGCAATATTTACACTTTTACGGTTAAAACCAGAGTTTGGTACAACAGATTGATTGTCCATATTCGAGAACGAAAGACGTCCTGTTGCTTTTTCAGTTCCGCCGGATAAAGCGATCGAATTGATAAAAGTTGTTCCCGTTTCGTAGAAATTCTTGATATTATTTTTCTGAGGGCTGTATGGTCTTTTTACCCCGTCAAATTGAATAACGTCAGTTCCGTCCATTTTTGCACCCCAAGACCAGCGGCCATAATTTATTGCCTCTGCTTTAGTAGTTGGTTTTTTATTGGCATCTCCAGAACCATATTCGTATTGCCAATCGGGTATGATCGAAGGCGTTTCGAAAGTAAAAGAAGTATTGTATTCAACTCCAATTCCTTTTTGAATTGAACCTCTTTTTGTCTGAATCAAGATCACACCATTTGCAGCATTTGCACCATACAATGCTGCTGCAGTTCCACCTTTAAGAACCGTAATAGTTTTAATATCGTCTGGATTTATAACAGCAGTTCCGTCACCTCGGTCAACATTAATTCTGGTTTGTCCCGCGCCATTTCCAATTCCAGGTAAATTAAGCTGCGTATTGTCAATAGGCAAGTCGTTAACCACATACATTGGCTGGTTGTTTCCGTTTAAGGAACCATTTCCTCTAATAACAACCCTTGTCGAACCGTTTGGTCCCGTTGCAGTACTGCTCACGTTTACACCGGCAATTTTACCTACTAAAGCATTTGAAATATTGGTTTCTTTAGCCTTTGTAAATTCAGTTCCTTTTAATTCAGTTACCGCATAAGCAACAGCTTTACTGCTTTTTTTAACCCCTAATGCTGTTACTAAAACCTGATCTAAAACATTTTCTGCAGGTTTTAAACGTATAACTAAATCTTTAGCTGCATTTAATTCATATTCTAAAGTTGCGTAACCCATGTAAGAAACGATAATATGAGTTTCGTTTTCTGGTACATTTAATTTGAATTTTCCTGTTTCATCAGTAATAGATGCATTTTTTTTATTGCTTTTAGCATAAATTGTTGCACCTGCAATTGGCATTCCATCATCCTGACCAATTACTTGGCCTGAAATTTCAACCTGACTGCTTTGTTGCTCAAAAAGATGTTTTTTAATTGCAGTCTCTTTCGCGTTTGCTGAGAAGATTATCCCCCCAATAAACACTAATGAAATTAACTTTGTTTTCATAATTTTTTGGTTTTCACGTTTTTTTTTGGTTTTTATTGGCGATCAAATATATATATTTATTTTTCACATTTGCATTTTTTTTGCAAGAAATGCATTTTTTTTGCATATTTTTTTCCTGATGTATTTTTGTTTTCCAAAAAAAGTGCAGTTTTAAAAGGCTGTTTGAGAAAATTTTGCAACGCGGACTTTTTTATACGCAAATTTTTTTTAGCTGAAAATTCGTATTTTTGAAGTATGAAAACAGCACTAATTCAATCCGATCTATATTGGGAAAATGCTTCTGAAAACAGAAAATGCTTTGAAGCGAAAATAAATTCGCTCGATTCTGAAGTAAATCTTATTGTTCTGCCAGAAATGTTTTCAACCGGTTTTACAATGAATCCTTCTGCAGTTGCCGAAACGATGCAGGGAGAAACCGTGTTGTGGATGAAAGCTATGGCGAAAGCTAAAAGCAGTGCAATAGTAGGAAGTTTGGTTATTGTTGAAAATGAAAAGTATTATAACCGAATGCTGTTTGTTTTTCCGTCAGGTGAAATTCAGTTTTATGACAAACGACACTTGTTTACATTGGCTGGTGAAGATGAATTTTATACAGCAGGAACTCAAAAAGTAATTGTTGATTATCTCGATTGGAAAATTTGTCTGCAAGTTTGTTATGATTTGAGATTTCCTGTTTTTGTTCGAAATGTCGAAAATTATGATTTGCTTTTGTATGTTGCCAATTGGCCAAAAGTACGCACAAATGCTTGGGACACTTTGCTTAAAGCACGTGCTATCGAAAATTTAAGTTATGTTGTTGGAGTAAACAGAATTGGGCTTGATGCCAATAATTTTGAGCATATTGGACATTCGCAGGCAATAGATTTTTTAGGAAATTATATTTTAGAACCACAGGAAACAGAAGATGTTTTTGTGCTTGAACTAGATAAAAATGCAATGCTGGAAGCTCGAAAAAAGTTTGCTTTTTTAAACGATAAAGACAGTTTTAAAATCAATTTGGACTAAGAAGACGCATTCAGAATTGAAAACTCTGTTGCAAACAGTGGCTTTTGATCGCCTTACTTCTGAATAACTCTTCCGTTTTTAGCTGTTTTTACTGGAAATCGGTTTTTTTATTTTTTTAGAATAATTTTTAAATAAACAATCTTAAGTAAGTAATCTAGGATCAACACGAAAAACTGTGGAGCTGGAAAAATTAAGCATAATACTTCGTATGTGACTCCGCAAAGATTTTCTATTCATAATATTAAAAATATAGCCTGTGGTTTCAACCACGGGTACATAATCATGATCATAATCTGTATCCCCGTGGTTGAAACCACAGGCTATGTTTATCTAGATAGTGGATTTTTGGTTAAAAGCCCGCTTACTTCTGAATTTGCCTAAGAAACAAGATGTTTTAATTTGAACCAACAACCGTTATTTCTTCTTTTGGGTTTTTGCAGCGAACAAGAATCTTTTTATATTCCCATTCTGAACCCATTTTTTTAGCCGTAATATCTAATTTTCCCTTGCTTTTTGTGCCTTTAATTCTGATTGATAATACAACCGAAGTATTGTTGTCAGTATAAATCGTGTTACCTTCTAGAATTGCTAATTTGTCGATAGGCTGAATTTCTCCAACAGTTCCTAAAACTCTTTTGTTTGAATTGGCTTTTTCTATTGCCTTTTCATACAATGCAGTATCATTATACGCTTGAGCAAAATCCATTATGTTTTCGTCAGAGCTGGAGAGTAAATAGCCAGAGATTAAAACCAATGAAAGAACTAAAGGAATGATCCATTTCCAGTTTGATTGAAACCAGTTTTTACGCTCAATTAATTCATTATCCATTTTATGCGATTGAATTAGGGTTTAAAAAGCTTTCCTTTTTTTCTCTTCCTTCTTTCTCTTTAAATCATCGTCTTTTTTCTCGACTTCAGGATTGTAAGGAATATTTAAATCGATAGATTGATCAACATCCCAGTTCGATCGAACATCTACGCCTTTTTGATAATAAAACACCTCTTCAGCATACGTTTTGTTTAAGAAACTACCCGTGTCGTACATCTTATTTTTATTATCATCATAGATAACTCGAACCGTAAATTCTTCTGGAAGCAGTAAGTTGAATTCAATTTTTGTTTTGCCCTCAGAATATTCAGAAGCATATACATTATCGCCTTTTTTATTGGTAATTTCAACAATTATAGGAAAGCGTTTTACGTTTTGTAAATTCAAAACCAGATTGCCGTAATCTTCAAATTCCTTTGTGGTTAACTTATACGATAACGTATCGTTTGTTTTGTCATAGAAATCAGTTAACGCGCCCGGGAAAAATGTAAAATTATATTTTTGTAAAGGCTCTTTTTTGAAATCAACGTACAATTTCTGTTCGAACTCGTCATATTCTGTAGTAAAATCAACCGCAGTCGAATCTTTATTTACAAGTCTAATTTTTGTTTTATCAAATTTTACGAGTGGAGTTTCAGTTTCTAATGTGAATTTTTCTCTAAAATTAAGTACACCGTTTTGAACTGCTTTAATATTTAAAGTGTCTTTTTTCTGATCCTTAACCTTAAAAGTGAATTTTTTATTGTACTTGTCATTGCTCACTTCCAACGACAATGAATCAGCTTTTAAAGGTTTGTACCAAACTTGCAGCGAATCTTTTTTTGGAAATTGCGTTACGATAGTTTCCAGAATCTGCCCATTGTTTTTAAGTACAATTTTTGGTTTTGAATTTTTAAAATTCTGTGTTCCTTCATACGGAAGAAGTAATCTGTTACCAGAAGCTTGAATTGGTTTAAAAGCCTTTAATGGCAGTGTTTCCTTAAATAATTCTAACTCAAAAATAGTATCATTTGGTACCGTAATAAAATGTTTTATAAATCCAATTTTATCGTCTTTTGGATTAAATTTATTATTGCTTCCTTTATCTTTTAGAGCAACTAACAAGTATTTTCCAGCTTTTAAATTTTCAAATTTAAAAGTTCTCATACTGTCTAAAGTATTGGTAATGTATCGCGGAAATTCTTTGTAAATAACAGAATCTTTGTATTTGTCGTTTGCTTCATAAAGCATTACAGAAACAAAATTGTCTACGTTTTTTGCGTAAGCATCTTTAATTTTTCCGCCAAGAGTAAGCGAATCAATATAAGCGCCGGTTGAGAAAATGTATTTAAACTGGTTCAACGGATTTCCTTCGTTATTATCAGTAATACTTTGTCCAAAATTTAAGCTGTAAGTAGTATTGGGCTGTAAAGTATCTCTAAGTTTTATCTTTAAAAATTTACTCACACCAACAGGCGTAATCTGCGGCTCATATTTCATTGGAGGAGAAATAATAAGCTGTTTGTTGAGGTTTTTTAATTTAATATATTCATCAAATACCAGTGTAATCTCGTTTCCCTGAAAATCTGTAGTTAAGTTTTTAGGAGTGCTGGATATTAAAATAGGAGCTAGAGTGTCTTTTAATCCGCCAGTAATATTGCCTCTTTTGGCGCAGCTCACCATTAATAATACCAGTAAAAATGAAATATATTTGAGTTTGCTTTTAAACATAGCGGTTTTTAAATTTGATTGCACAAAATAACAATTATATTTGCTTTAATTGAAATTTTTTGGCCATTTATTAGGATTTCACACCGTAGATATTTTCGCATTTTTTAGAATTTAAAACCTCTGATACGAGATAATTTCTTACTTTTGATCTTAAATATAATATCACTTCGTTTTGGTTAAAAGATTTTTTTGGGTTTTGTTACTTCTTTTTCTGACTGCGTGCAGCAAAAAAGACCAGCCAATAATTTCTTTTTATTATTGGAAAACCAATCTAAAATTTTCTGAAACAGAAAAAGCAGCTCTCAAAGACAATGAGGTTCATAAACTTTATGTTCGGTATTTTGACATCGGACTTGATCCTCAAACCCAACAACCATTTCCTGTAAGTCCAGTTCATTTTTATGAAAATGTGCAGGAATTTGAAATTGTTCCAGTTGTTTTTATTCAAAATAAAGTAATGCTTGAGAAGTATTTAGATGTTGAAGATCTTGCAAAAAAGACGATTCATTTAATTACCGAAATCAACAGCAAGAATAAAATTAATTGTACCGAAATTCAAGTTGACTGCGATTGGACATTAAACAGCAAAGACAATTATCTGAAGTTTGTTGAGCAGATTAAAAAGCTTTCAAAGAAAAAACTCTCCGCCACAATTAGACTTCATCAAGTTAAGTACTTTAAGAAAACTAAAATTCCGAATGTAGATAACGGTGTTTTGATGTTTTATAATATGGGAAGTATAGCGCCAGATTCATTAAACTCTATTTACAGCAGAAAAATCTCAGAGAAATATCTTAAAAGTTTAAAGAAATATCCGCTGCATCTTGATTATGCACTTCCTATTTATTCATGGGCAATTCATATCAGGAATCAAAAGGTTTTAGGTTTGCGTTCGAAATTGAATAGCAGCGAACTCAAAAAAGATAAAAACTTCGAGCAGATTAGTTCAATATTTTTTAAAGTAAAACAATCTAATTACAAAAACGGTGTTTACTACGAAGAGAATGATCTGCTTAAAACAGAGACAATTTCTCCAGAAGATTTAAAAGAAATGGCTGAAGATTTAGACGATAATAAAGCGCAGGCTCCAAAAGAAATTATATTTTACGATTTAGACGAATTCAATTTAAATAATTATGAGAAGAATATTTTTAAGCAAGTTATTTCTTGGTTTTAGTGCGGCTTTCCTTTTTGCATACGGAATAATTTATGCTTGTGCAGGTGGAGACGATTGGGATTTTTTTGGTTATAACTCCAATTTTACTCCAGAAACTTTTGCAGATAAATCGTATTCGCCGCTTTTTTTGTCAGGCGGTATTTTCTACGGAATTGGTTACGATACGCAGCATAATTCACGTTTCAATAAAGACATAAAATCAGATTGGGCAGCTTATCTTAAAGGAAAAATCGATACTACAACAGTAAATTATTTTTTAATTGGTGATGAGAAGCCAGATTATTATTCAGATAATAAAAATAAGATTAAGAATAAAGAAGAAATCACAGATCTTCATGTGTATTATAAAGCAAAAAAAGAGAATGCTTCGTCTTTAAAATGGGGAAAAAAGATGCCATTGAAAGAGGAGAAGGTAAAGAACTTTGTTGAGTTTTTGTATTTGGCACAAAAAATAGAAACCGTTTCAATTAGTGAAGATCATTGGAGTTACGATCCCGTTGTGGCAAAAACGTTCAATGATGCTAAAATGATTCAGTCAATCGAGAATGTTTACAATACTTTGTCTGATCCGTTCTTAAAAAATAGATATTGGTTTCTTACTATGAAAGCTCGTTTTTACAGTAATAATAAGCAAAAAGCAATTGAGTTTTTTAATAAAACAGAAAGCTCAGTTCCTAAAAACACGTTGTATTACCGCGCACTTTCATACGTTGCTGGAATCAATCATAAACAAGGGAAATATGCGGTTTCGAACTATTTGTATGCGCAGGTTTTTGATAAATGTCCTGAATTAAGAGTGGTAACAGCGTATAGTTTTGCTCCGAAAAATGAAACAGATTGGAATAAAGCGCTGACAATGGCAAAGACCAATAAAGAGAAAGCAGCACTTTGGGCTATTCACGGCTATTATAAAGATGAAAAACAGGCAATCGAGAAAATTTACGAATTAGATCCAAAAAGTGAGCACTTAAATTATTTGGCTACTAGATTGGTAAACGGACTTGAACAGTCTATAAATAACTCGTTTCAGAAAGATGGCGGAGAAAATCAGCCTGTAAAAAAGCTGACTGTTGCAGAAAATAAAACCGAAAATCAAGCTAAGGTTGATAAAAAAGCGCTGGATTTAATGGCTAAAATTTCGGCGGCAGGAAATACAGACAGACCTTATTTATGGGATTTGTCTCTTGGATATTTACAGACTTTAAAAGGGGATTATGCAAATGCAGATAAGAATTTTGATAAAGCGGTAAAAACACTTCCTAAAACCGAATTGGCAGGAATGCAGCTTCGTTTATTGCGTTTTGTAAACAACTTAAGCAAAATTGATAAACTGACGGATAAAAACGAGAAAACAATTCTAGCCGATTTGAATTGGTTGTATTATGAACTTCCAAAGAACTATAAAGGACAGGAGTTTCGTTATCAAAATGCTTCTTCGTGGAGCAGAAGTTATTTGTCGACTCTTTATCGTGAAAAAGGGAATTTAGTTATGGCTGAAATTTTTGGCGAATCTCGTTACAGTTATTGGAATGATGGAAATGCTTTTTACGATGATGAGAAGAATTTACAGGGAATAAAAACGTTTTTGTCTAAGTCTAATAAAACTGAAATTGAGAGTATTGGTGCAGGAATTTATAGTTTGAAATTAAAAGATATTAATAACTTTCAAGCAGTTCAGGCAACTTTCAAAAACAAAATTCCAGAAGCAATTGAATTTTTAAAACAAACCGATTCAGTTCAGAATTCTAAATTTTTAGGAAATCCGTTTAACGGAAGTATAAAAGACTGCCACGATTGTGATCACGCCGCTTATCAAAAAAGAAAATATACACAAATGGATTTCTTAAATACAATAAAAGAAATGCAGGATAAACTGGCTAAAAACGAAGATGTTTACACCAATAGCTTATTGTTAGGAAATGCATTTTATAATATTTCGCATTTTGGAAACGGAAGAACTTTTTACGAAATTACTATTGTAGGTTACGGCTCAAGTCCATATTCGTTTAGAGATTCTATGAAAAAGATGATTACAGATTGCAGTGTTTCTAAAATGTATTATCAAAAAGCATTACAGGCAGCATCTACAAAAGAACAAAAAGCAAAATGTGTATATTTAATTTCGAAATGCGAACGAAACGAATATTATAATACTAAATACAATAGTGTTAGATATTGGTGGGATGCCAATGACGATAAAGTGAACTTTATTGCTTGGAATGGATTTAAAACGCTGCAAAAAGAATATTCGGATACTAAATATTATCAGGATGTAATTGCAGAATGTGGTTATTTTAATACTTATGTAACTCAATTAAAATAAGATGGTAAATAAAATAGAACATATTGGAATTGCCGTAAAAAATATGGATGATGCAAATGTGTTGTTCGAGAAATTATTGGGTGTTCCATCATACAAAGAAGAAACGGTAGAAAGTGAAGGGGTTTTAACTTCTTTCTTTCAAACCGGGACAAATAAAATTGAACTTTTGATGGCGACCAATCCAGAAAGTCCGATTGCGAAGTTTTTAGAAAAAAAAGGTGAAGGAATTCATCACATCGCTTTTGATGTTGACGATATTCATGCCGAGATTTCACGCCTGAAAAGCGAAGGTTTTGTATTGATAAATGAAGTTCCGAAGAAAGGTGCGGATAATAAATTGGTAGTTTTTCTGCATCCAAAGAATACAAATGGTGTTTTGGTTGAGCTTTGTCAGGAAATTAGATAAAAAAAGTTCCTTTTTTTATTCTTAATAATGTCTTGAAAATCAATCTTGTTTTAAAAACATGGGCTTCGAATTAAAATTAAATGCAAATCATGTCTTAAAATATTTGGAGTGAATGAAAAATAGTAGTAATATTGCATCCTCTAAACCGGTCCTATAGCTCAGCTGGTTAGAGCACCTGACTCATAATCAGGTGGTCCCTGGTTCGAGCCCAGGTGGGACCACTTATTTAGAAATAGAAAGCCTTTACAGCAATGTAAAGGCTTTTTTGTTTTTTAACGATCAAATCTAAAACTGGTGATTGATAAAAATTTGCCATTAATTGTATTAAAATATAGCCCGTGGTTTCAACCACGGGAACACAATATATTTAAAAACACGTTTCCCATAGTTGAAACCACGGGTTATGTTTGATAAGAAGATGAATAAGCTCTATATCGGTGAACGCAAAGGTTCGTAAAGTTTAATTGAAAAACTTTGTGAACCTTTGTGTTTTTCTTTGTGCTCTTTACGGTAAATTCTTGTTTTTAATACTCCTCCGCAACAATATGTATTGATTTGTTTTTTAGGTAAGTCATTGAAATTTCATTGTTTGTCGAAAAATGAATTAAATTTATACTGCAAAGACAAATTTAATCAGGATAAGGCAATGGATAATTTAACGCCTGAACAACGGAGAAAAAATATGCAGGCTATAAAGAGCACCGCAACCAAAGACGAAGTTAGGATTGCAAAGGCTTTGTGGCAGCTTGGCTATAGGTATAGAAAGAACAATAAAAAGGTATTTGGTAAGCCTGATTTGACTTTTGCAAAGTATAAAATTGCCATTTTTATAGACAGTGAATTTTTTCACGGTAAAGATTGGGACTTAAATCAAGAGCGTATTAAGTCGAATCGTGAATATTGGATTCCTAAAATTGAACGAAATAGGAAGCGCGATGCTGAGGTTAATGCTTATTTAATTTCAAGAGAATGGAAAGTAATACGTTTTTGGAGCAAAGAAATTCAGAAAGAACTAGATACTTGTTTGCTGAAAATTCAAAGAGAAATAGAATTTTCAAAGAGTAAAATCCAAGAGAAATAGAGTTTAGGCGTTTTTCTTCTTTTCGACTTTTTCAATAACTTTAGAAATCTCGTTGGCCAATCTTTCAATAACAGGCATGCTTACCGAATTTCCCGCTTGTTTGTATAAGTTAGAATTTGAAATAGAAGGAAGTTTAAAGCTGTCTGGAAAACCTTGAAATCTAAAACATTCGCGAGGCGTTAGTTTTCGAAACCCATGATCTGTTATAATAATTGGAACGTTATGTCCGCCAGTTCCCATGTTTGCAGTCAAAGTTGGGCATAAGCCAGCTTTGTTTTCTCTAACATAATGTCTCCTGAATTGATAAATTTTGCCTTTATCGACAATAGATTCTTTTAGTGTATTGTACATATATTTATCCTCGCCATAATAAAACTTATCTGGTACTTTTTCGGTAAGGATTAAATCTTTTACTGTGGTAGTCAGATTTTCTTTTTTAGGAAATTCAAATCTAAACTTTTTGTTATTGACAAAGTTTTTGTCAAAAGCAACCATAAAAAGTCTTTCTCTGTTATGAGGCGTGTTTCCAAAATCTTTAGTGTTTAAGATAGCGCTGTCAAACGTGTAGTTTCGTTTTTTAATTTCACTTTCGATAACCTTAAGAGTATTGCCTTTGTCATGTCCTCTTAAGTTTTTAACGTTTTCAAGAAAAACAACCTTAGGTCTCATTTCGTCAATAAAATCAAGGATTTTAAAAAAATGATTTCCCCTTCTGTCCTCAAAACCTTTTCTGTGTCCAGCAAGCGAAAAAGGCTGGCAGGGAAATCCAGCCGTTAAAATGTCTATTTTTTCAAGAGAACTTAAATTTAAGTTCATTACATCGCCTTCAATTAAATCGTGTTCGAAATTTGACTTGTAAGTTTTGCATGCGTGTTTGTCAAATTCATTGGCCCATTTTAGATTAAAACCAGCTTTTTTAAAACCTAGACATATACCGCCTACACCTGCGTACAAACTTCCAACTGTAAATTTATTCTCCATTATTTGTTTGGCTAAAGGAATGATGTTTTGCGCTTTTTGTTCTGTATTATTTCCTGCAAATATATTAATTAGAGTATAGTTGATGATGGTCAGGGCTTAAAAAGAAATCGTATTTTATTTTTCAATCTCGTACTTTACAGTTCTTTCTGACTTATTTAAAGAAGATACATTTTTTGAAACTTTATTCTGTGGGAAGTTTTTAAATTTCATGATGCTAAAAAGAGTTTTAAAAGTTCTAAAAAAGGAAAACAGTTGGAAAATTTTGTGTTTTTTATAAAATAGGTATATATTTGACATAAGAATTATACTACATTTTGTTTTATTGGATAGGTGGGACTGTTTTGGCTTATCAAAGTTGCTTTTTTGTAATGAAATTTGAATTTATGAGAATTGTAAGAACTGTTTGGCTCGCCTTTTTTTTGATAGTATCTAACCCGTTATATATTTTGGCTGAAGAGATGCCGCCTCCGCCACGTGCTGGAGATACTAAGCCTCCGCCGCCAACAAAAGTGCCAATTAATGAGGATCTTTCTTTTTTAATTGCAAGCGGATTAATTCTGGGAATAACAATTATATATCGAAATAAAACAAAAAAAGCTTCAAATTAATTTGAAGCTTTTTCGTTTTGATTTTTTTCTAAAACTATTTGTTTATTGAATAAAGTCTTGAAATGTATTTTCCAACAACATCAAACTCTAAGTTAATTTTAGTGCCAACCTTGAAGTTTTTGAAATTAGTGTTTTCAAAAGTATAAGGAATAATAGAAACACTGAATTCGTTGGTTTTAGAATTTACAACCGTCAGACTAACTCCGTTTACCGTTATAGAGCCTTTTTCGATTGTAATATTGCTAAGACTTGCATCGTAATCGAAAGTGTAATTCCAACTTCCGTTAGCCTCTTCAATTTTTGTGCATATACCAGTTTGGTCAACGTGACCTTGTACAATATGTCCGTCAAGACGGTCGCCAAGTTTCATGCCTCTTTCTAGATTTACAATATCATTAACCTTCCAGTCGCCAATATTGGTCTTCAAAATAGTTTCTTCAATTGCAGTAACCGTATAAAATGAATCTTTTATGGCAACTACCGTAAGGCAGATTCCGTTGTGCGAAACACTTTGGTCAATCTTTAATTCGTTTGTAATAGAGGAGTCGACAGTTACATGTAAGTTGTTTTTGTCTTTTTGTATTTCGTGAATCCTTCCTAGGGTTTCTATAATTCCTGTGAACATTGTGGTTTTATTTTACTAAATTTGCACATCAAAATTAGTAATAAATAAGCTGAGCTCATGAATAAAAAAGCAGAAAATATAATTGTTGGAATTTCAGTTGGAGATTTAAACGGTATTGGAAGCGAAGTTATACTAAAAACATTTGAGGATTCTCGAATGCTTGAATTGTGTACACCGGTTATTTTTGCAAACGCTAAAATTCTATCCTTTGTTAAAAAAAGTTTTACTTCGACCGTTCAGTTTCATGGAATAGATAAATTAGATCAGATTGTTCCAGGAAAAGTGAACGTGTTTAATCTTTGGAGAGAAGGGGTTGATATTAACTTAGGGACTAATGATGAAAAAATAGGAGAGTATGCTATAAAATCATTTGTAGCAGCAACAAAAGCTTTAAAAGAAGGTTTGGTCGATGTGCTTGTTACGGCTCCTATAAATAAATACAATATTCAATCTGAAGAATTTAAATTCCCAGGTCATACCGATTATCTAGACCAAGAGTTAGAAGGTAATGCTTTAATGATGATGGTTCAGGATAACTTAAGAGTAGGTTT
Source organism: Flavobacterium sp. FlaQc-30 (assembly GCF_044005885.1). Classification (NCBI taxonomy): domain Bacteria; kingdom Pseudomonadati; phylum Bacteroidota; class Flavobacteriia; order Flavobacteriales; family Flavobacteriaceae; genus Flavobacterium; species Flavobacterium sp. FlaQc-30. The sequence continues at coordinate 1,029,932 of NZ_JBIPCO010000001.1, forward strand.
GTTGACAGATCATGTGCCTATAAGTGAAGTTTCTTCGCATTTAACAGAAGAATTAATTACAAGAAAGATTGAAACAATCAGAAAATCTTTAATTCAAGACTTTAGTATAGTAAAACCAAAAATTGCAGTTTTAGGATTAAATCCACATTGCGGCGACGGCGGCGTGATTGGAAAAGAAGATGATTTGGTTTTGAAACCGGTTTTGAAAAAAATATTCGATTCTGGAACTATGGTTTTCGGTCCATTTTCTGCCGATGGATTTTTTGGAAGCGGTCAATATGAGAAATATGATGCTGTTGTAGCGACTTATCACGACCAAGGATTGATTCCGTTCAAGACATTGTCTTTTGGTAAAGGAGTTAATTATACAGCAGGTTTAAATAAAATTAGAACATCGCCGGATCATGGAACTGGTTATGATATTGCTGGAAAAGACATGGCAGATTTCAACTCGTTTAAAGAGGCTGTTTATCTTGCGCTTGATATTTTTCGCTCGCGTAATCAGTATGAGGAGATTAGCCAAAAACCTCTTAAAATAAAAGAAAAACAGTTATAAACAAAAAAAGGTGAATAAGATTATTAGATTTATAATAATTTTATATCTTTGCACCCCAATTCAGATATGTAGTTTTATATTCGAATTGTACAAATTGATGTTGAAATGAGCAAAACAAAAGAATTTTTAATTCCTTTTATAGGGTTAAAGCTGGGAAAACACCATTTTGAGTATCAAATAAATAACACGTTCTTTAAAGACTTTGACTATGAAGAGTTTCAAAGTTCTGAAATTAAAGTGAGTTTGGTTTTCGAAAAGAAAAGCAACATGTTAGAGTTAGAATTCAAACATAAAGGAACCGTAAATGTGCCTTGTGATCTAACAAGTGAAGATTTTGATCTTCCTTTAAAAGGGAAAATGAAATTGATTGTTCGCTTTGGAGATGAATTCAATGATGATAATGAAGAGTTGTTGATTTTACCGCATGGAGAGCATGAATTGAATGTAGCACAGTACATTTATGAAATGATAGCGCTTTCAGTGCCTCAAAAACGAATTCATCCAGGGGTTAAAGACGGGACTTTACAGACCGAAGCTTTAACAAAGTTGAATGAATTAAGTGTAAAAGAACAAAAGGAAGAGAGTAAACAAGAAGAAGATATTGACCCGCGTTGGGAAAAATTAAAGAAACTATTAACGGATAAATAATATAGTAAAATGGCACATCCTAAGAGAAAGACCTCGAAAACAAGAAGAGATAAGAGAAGAACACATTATAAAGCTACTGTAGCTCAAATCGCTACATGTCCTATTACTGGAGAAGCACATTTATACCACAGAGCTTACTGGCATGAAGGTAAAATGTACTACAGAGGGCAAGTTGTTATCGATAAATCTGAAGCGGTTGCTTAATACGTTTTTGTAAATTATACTAGAACTCTCACATAGTGAGAGTTTTTTTTGTTGGTTATAATTTTCGTTTTTTAAGAAAATACAGGCAAATTCGTTTTGATTTTTTTTGTAATTTTCAAGTCTTTTAAAAATTTTTCAAATAACAATATTTGAAAGGAAATAATAGAATATAATGAATACAATCACAGCCGCAATTACCGCTGTTGGAGGATACGTTCCAGACTTTGTACTTTCTAACAAAGTGTTGGAAACAATGGTAGAAACCAATGACGAATGGATTACCACTCGTACCGGAATTAAAGAAAGAAGGATTCTTAAAGATGCTGACAAAGGAACATCGTACCTTGCTATAAAAGCAGCACAAGATTTGATCGAAAAAGCTAATATCGATCCTTTAGAAATTGATATGGTTATTATGGCAACAGCAACACCAGATATGATGGTGGCTTCTACAGGAGTTTATGTTGCAACAGAAATTGGAGCAACTAATGCATTTGCTTATGATTTGCAAGCAGCTTGTTCAAGTTTCTTATACGGAATGTCAACTGCTGCGGCTTATGTACAATCTGGAAGATATAAAAAAGTACTATTAATTGGTGCAGATAAAATGTCATCAATTGTAGATTATACAGACAGAGCAACTTGCATTATTTTTGGTGATGGAGGCGGTGCTGTTTTATTTGAGCCAAATTATGAAGGCTTAGGTTTACAAGATGAGTATTTAAGAAGCGATGGAGTAGGTCGTGATTTTCTTAAAATACCAGCTGGAGGATCTTTAATCCCGGCTTCAGAAGATACTGTAAAAAACAGACAACACAATATTATGCAAGATGGTAAAACAGTATTTAAATATGCTGTAACCAATATGGCAGACGCAAGCGAGCTGATCTTGAAAAGAAACAATCTAACAAATCAAGATGTTGATTGGTTAGTACCGCATCAAGCAAACAAACGCATCATTGATGCAACTGCAGGAAGACTTGAACTAGAAGAGTCTAAAGTATTAGTTAATATTGAAAAATATGGTAATACAACTTCAGGAACATTACCTTTGGTACTTTATGATTTTGAGAAACAACTCAAAAAAGGAGACAATATTATTTTAGCTGCATTTGGCGGTGGATTCACTTGGGGATCTATTTACCTAAAATGGGCTTACGATAAAAAATAAATCAAAACTAAAAACGAGTCATTATGGATTTAAAAGAAATTCAAAACCTAATCAAATTTGTAGCAAATTCGGGAGTTGCAGAAGTGAAGTTAGAAATGGATGATGTAAAAATCACGATCAGAACAACTTTAGAAGGAAATGTAACAGAAACTACTTATGTACAGCAATTGCCAGCTCAGGCAGCATTACCACAAGCAGCTGCACCGCAAGTAACAGCGCCAGTAGTTGTAAATGTAGCGGCTGAGCCACAAGCTCCAGCTGAAAATTCTAAATTCATAACGATAAAATCTCCAATTATTGGAACATTTTATAGAAAACCATCTCCAGACAAACCAGTTTTTACTGAAGTAGGAAGCACTATCGCAAAAGGAGATGTTCTTTGTGTAATTGAAGCAATGAAATTATTCAACGAAATCGAATCAGAAGTTTCAGGAAAAATTGTTAAGATTCTTGTTGACGATATGTCTCCAGTTGAATTTGATCAACCTTTATTCTTAGTAGATCCATCATAAATAAATTTAGATTTTAGATTTTAGATTTTAGATTGATCTGACAGAATTAATACAGACATCTAAAATTATCTAATTATCAAATTGTCTAATTATCTAATTAAAATAAGATGTTTAAAAAAATATTAATTGCGAATAGAGGAGAAATTGCACTTCGTGTAATTCGTACTTGCAAGGAAATGGGAATCAAAACTGTTGCAGTTTACTCTACAGCAGATGCAGAAAGCTTGCACGTTAAATTTGCTGATGAAGCGGTTTGTATTGGACCTCCTCCAAGTAACTTATCGTATTTAAAAATGTCAAATATTATTGCTGCTGCAGAAATTACAAATGCAGATGCAATACACCCAGGATACGGTTTTCTTTCTGAGAATGCTAAATTCTCAAAAATTTGTCAAGAGCACGGAATCAAATTTATTGGTGCGGCTCCTGAAATGATCGACAGAATGGGAGATAAAGCTTCTGCAAAAGCTACAATGAAAGCGGCAGGAGTACCATGTGTGCCAGGTTCAGACGGATTATTAGAATCTTACGAACATGCACTCAAAATAGCTAAAGAAATTGGTTATCCAGTTATGATGAAAGCTACTGCTGGTGGTGGTGGAAAAGGAATGCGTGCTATCTGGAAAGAAGATGAGCTTTTAAAAGCTTGGGAAAGTGCACGTCAGGAAGCTGCGGCAGCTTTTGGAAATGACGGAATGTACATGGAAAAACTTATTGAAGAACCACGTCATATCGAAATTCAAGTTGTTGGAGATTCTTACGGAAAAGCATGTCACCTTTCTGAAAGAGATTGTTCTGTACAACGTCGTCACCAAAAATTGACTGAAGAAACACCTTCGCCTTTCATGACAGACGAATTACGTGCTGCAATGGGAGAAGCTGCTGTAAAAGCTGCTGAATTCATTAAATATGAAGGAGCTGGAACTGTAGAATTTTTGGTTGACAAACACAGAAATTTCTATTTCATGGAAATGAATACACGTATTCAGGTAGAGCATCCAATTACAGAACAAGTAATTGATTACGATTTGATTCGTGAGCAAATTATGGTTGCTGCTGGAATTCCAATTTCAGGAAAAAACTATTTACCACAATTACATGCTATCGAATGTCGTATTAATGCCGAAGATCCTTATAATGATTTTCGTCCTTCACCAGGAAAAATTACTACGCTTCATATGCCAGGAGGACACGGAGTTCGTTTAGATACTCACGTTTATTCAGGCTACAGCATTCCGCCAAATTACGATTCAATGATTGCTAAGTTAATTACAACTGCACAATCTCGTGAAGAAGCGATCAGTAAAATGAGAAGAGCTTTGGATGAATTTGTTATTGAAGGTGTAAAAACTACAATACCTTTCCATAGACAATTGATGGATGATCCTAAATATATTGCAGGAGATTACACAACTGCCTTTATGGATACTTTCAAAATGAATCCAATTCAAGAATAAATAAGTAAAGCTGTCGATTTCGACAGCTTTTTTTAATCTATATCATAAACCCGACAAGTTTACTTGTCGGGTTTTGTTGTGTTATAGGGCTAAGTAAACACAAAAAGTGTTTACTTTTTACACACTATATAATTGATTTACACACTATTCGTATTTTTTGTATTTTTGTATATTCAGTGTTAACCTGTTGATAATAAGTGGTTTTGGTGCTTTGGGGTTTGGTATTTGGTTTACGGCACGATAGTTTCTTTATCTAAAGTGTAAACAACTATTAATTACTAAATATATACATTATGAAAAATTTATTTTTATCAGCCGCAATTGTTTTAGGAAGTTTAACTTCATTTGCTTCAACTAGTCCAGTTACAAACACTACTGTAAAAGTTATCTCAATTGAAGACGAATACACAGAGATTAAACTAGAAGAGCTTCCAGCTCCTATTACAGAAGCTTTGAAAAAAGCATATCCAGATGCAGTAATTACAAAAGCATACAAAAACGAGAAATCTGAATACAAATTAGACGTTACAGTTGGAGAAAAAGTAGGGAATCTTTTCGCTAACGCTGACGGAACTTGGATTAAAAAATAATCCCTAAAGAGTATTCTCTTGAAAATTCGAATTAGTAATACTAAGATTAAATTAACAATATTAAAATATCACTACCATGAAAAATTTATTTTTATCAGCCGCAATCGTTTTGGGAGGTTTAACATCATTTGCTTCAACTTCGCCAATTTCAAATACAATCGTAAAAACAATTTCAATTCAAGACGAATACACTGAAATTAAACTTGAAGAAGTTCCATCTGCAGTAACAGACGCTCTTAAAAAAGCATATCCAGATGCAATACTTTCGAAAGCTTTTAAAAACACAAAATCAGAGTATAAATTAGATGTTACTGTGGGAGACAAAGTAGGTTCTCTTTATGCTAACGCTGATGGATCTTGGATCAAAAAATAAGTCAAGTCAACTTTAAAAAAATATAATTATGAAAAAGTTAATCTTATCGGCAGCTATCCTTTTAGGAAGTTTGTCAATTCAGGCAGAAAATACTGTTGCAGCAAAATCAGCTGTACAATCAGTAAATTATCAAGACGAGTATAAAGAAATTGATGCCGTTCCGGCAGCAATCAAAACATCTTTAGACGAAGCTTATCCAGGTGTAAAATTGGAGAAAGCATTTGTAAACGACAAAAAAGAGTACAAAATTGAAATCACTGTTAGAGGTGAAAAATCAACTGTGTACACAGATGCGATAGGAAAAATTATTAAAAAGTAACCATAAAAACTAAGCATTATGAAAAAGTTAATCTTATCTGCAGCACTTATTTTAGGAGGTTTGACATCTCAGGCGGCAATTTCGACTCAGTCAGTTTCTGTTATTGCAACAGTAAACATTCAAGATGGATATACTGAAGTTACAGCAGATGCTGTTCCAGCAGCAGTGAAGTCAACAATCGAGAAATCTTTTCCAGGTACTAAACTTGAAAAAGCGTACAAAAACGATAAAAATGAGTACAAGCTTGAAATCTCAAAAGAAGGTAAGAAATATACTTTTTTCACTGATGCTTCAGGAAATATCATTAAGAAATAATTAAAAACAGAGCACTATGAAAAAGTCAGCCCTAGCAGTAACTATTATTTTAGCGAGTTTGTCACTTCCCGCTTTAGCAGAGACAACTTCAAATAAAGTACAAATGTCAATTTCGGTACAAACAGAATATACCGAGATTACTTCAGATGCTGTTCCGGCAGCTGTAAAAACTGCTCTGCAAACCGCTTATCCAAATGCAAAACTGGAGAAAGCTTTTGTTAATGATAAAAAAGAATACAAACTAGAAATATCGGTTGGTGACCAGAAGGCTACTGTTTTTTCAGATGTCAATGGCAACTGGTTGAAAATATAATTAGGTGAAATTAGATTTATGTTTTTGGTGAAAAGAGATTGCAGCGTGCAATCTCTTTTTTTTTGCATAACTTTGTGAAAATACAATTTTAATAGTCTTATTTTAGCAAAAAAGTCCCTAAAAACAAATGCCAAAGATTTTATTGATAGAAGATGATATTTCGTTTTGTAAACTGCTGGAGAAATTTCTAGTAAAAAAACAATACGAAGTAAGTATAGCATTCTCTGCTGCAGAAGCAAGATCAGCAATTAAAACTGAATCGTTTGATTTAATTTTGACAGATCTTCGCCTGCCTGATTCTGACGGCATAGGGCTTATGTCTGAATTTAAAAATTCCCATCCTCAAATTCCAGTTGTATTAATGACTGGATATTCTGATGTAAATACAGCTGTAAAAGCGATAAAAAATGGCGCTGCCGATTATATCTCAAAACCATTTAATCCAGATGAGGTTCTCCTTGTAATTACAAATGCACTGCAGGTTCCTGAATCTGAATTTGAAGATGAAGCACCAGTTAAAGAAAAAAAGCGAGTAAAAAAGTCAGTATCAACTGAAAACGAATTTGTAAAAGGAATTTCAGTTGCTTCAAAAAAACTATTGGATCACATTCAATTAGTAAGTCCTACAGATATGTCTGTTTTAATTATCGGCGAAAGCGGTACCGGAAAGGAAATTATTGCCAAAAGTATTCACCAGCAAAGTCATCGAAAGAATAATAATTTTATTGCAGTAGATTGCGGAGCTATTCCCAAAGAGTTAGCAGCGAGTGAATTTTTTGGACATCTAAAAGGATCTTTTACAGGAGCGATTAGTGATAAAATGGGGTATTTTGAAGCCGCAAACGGAGGTACACTTTTCTTGGATGAAATAGGAAATCTTTCTTATGAAAATCAAATTCAATTATTACGTGCGCTTCAAGAGCGAAAAATAAAACCCGTTGGAAGCAATAAAGAAATAAACGTCGATATCCGAATCATTACCGCTACAAATGAAGATTTACGCGAAGCAGTAAAAAACGGCGATTTTAGAGAAGATTTATACCATAGAATCAATGAATTCTCTATTCAGTCTCCCTCTTTAAAAGATCGTGATGAAGATTTAATGGTTTTTGCTGATTATTTTCTTGAAAAAGCCAATCAGCAGTTAAACAAAGATATTATAGGATTTTCTCCAGAAGTTGTTACTATATTTCAAAATTACAACTGGCCGGGTAATTTACGCGAATTGCAAAATTGCGTTAAACGAGCTACACTTTTATCTCAAGGAGATTTTATAAAAAGCGATGTATTGCCGGCTGAATTCTTTCAGACTCAAAAACAGCAAAATACGGGAGGTTCTTTTTCATTATCAGATAACGAAAAAGAAGCCATTATTCAGGCGCTGAATAGAACTCAAAACAATAAATCAGAAGCCGCAAAACTGCTTAAAATTACCAGAAAAACACTTTATAATAAATTAAAGCAATACAATATAGATTAGACTATTTCTTGTTGTAAGGCGTTAAACAGCAAATCCCTTTTGATTTTTAGATCCTGATAAATGTCTTTTACTTGTTCAATTTCAAGATCATTTTGTTCCAGTATTTTTAGAATAACTCCAATTTCTCGTGCTTCGATCTGTTTGAACATAGGCGCAATTCGATGAGAGATTGCTCGAATATCTGCAATGTTTTCTTCCGCAATAGCATTTTCAAGAGCCGTAAAATTCTCGTTACTGCTAGCCATGAAAGCTTTTAAAATGTCTTTTAAAGCATCATTATCATGACCCAAAAACTCTTTTAGCGTTTTTAAAGAATACAATTGAGAAGAAGTCTCTCCAGATTCTTGCTCATTTATTACTGCATTTGGAAGTCTGTCATCTGCCAAGATAGATTGAATTGTTTCTATAAGTACTTTTGGCGAATATGGTTTTTTGATTACCGTTGTAAATCCAGCTTCGGTGTAAACAGACGCTTCTAAATCTGTTCTTCCGGTCAAAGCGATAACAGGTTGGTTTTTGTACAATCCTTTTTCAGAAGTCTGGAGCTTTTTCAAAAACATAAAACCATCCATTTCCGGCATCTGAATGTCGGTAATAACAAAATCAAAAGGCGTATTTTGAATAGTCTCCAATGCTTTTACGGCGCTGTTAAAGGATAAAACTTCGTGCTTTTCTTGTCGAAGCACGCCGCTGGTTAAATTCAAAAGATTAGTGTCGTCATCAATTACAATAAAAGTCAGTTTTTGAGTAAAACCAAGTTTTGGTTTTTCGTTGTGTTCAACAGTATTATTACTGCTGTCAAACTGTAGAGGAAGTTTGATTTTAAATGTGCTTCCTTTTCCAAACGTACTTTCGAGTTTTAAACTTCCGCCAAGAATTGCAATTATTTTTTGGCAGATTGATAAACCTAATCCTGTGCCGCCGTATTTCTTTTCAATGTTTTCATTAGCCTGTGCAAACTCTTCAAAAACTAATTTTTGATTGCCTTTTTCGATTCCAATACCAGTGTCTTCAATTGTAATTGCAAAAGATTTTTCATCATCAGTACAATATGCGCTGATCTTAATAAAACCTTCTTCAGTAAATTTAAAGGCATTACCAATAATATTGGTTAAAATCTGTTTTAATCGAAACGGATCGCCAACGATTCTTGTTTTTAATTTTTCGTCAACATTTATAATTAAATCAATGTTTTTTTGCTCGTAAACAGATTGAATGCTTTTGGCAGTATCTTCAATAATTTCAGTTAAAGAAAAAGGAACCTTTTCGATAGTAATTTTTCCAGCTTCAATTTTAGAGAAATCCAATAAGTCCTGAACAAGCTGTGTAATATATTCCGAAGAATTTTTGATGTTCTTAATAAAGTAAGATTGTTTTGTATTGACATCAGAATTTCCCAAAAGTTCAGAATAACCCACAATGGTGCTCAGCGGCGTTTTTAAATCATGACTTACTGTCGAAATTAACTGCTCTCGGCTTTTTAATAAATTTTTAGTTTTAAAATTCGCAATTTCAAGCTGTTTCTTATACAATTGCGATTTCGAGTAATCGCTTACAATTAAAATCGAAAAGAAAATAGTCAATATTAATCCTATAATGGCAGAAGCAGTTACAATTTCATTGACTTTGCGTAATGATTTTTCTTTTAGTGAATTGTTTTTTATCGAATTAATAATGATCTCTCTTTCGATAATTCGAAGAACCTTTCTAAGTTGTTCAGAAATGGCAATTTCGTTTTTTAGTAACTTGTTTTCCTCAAAATTCAACGATTCCTTTTTCTTTTCAGCCTTCAATTTTACATTACTCAGTAATTTTTTCGAATTGGCCAAGATAGAATCAGAAGCTTGCTTGCTTAAAGTATTTGTGCTGTCATCTGGAATATTTTGGTTCAGATAATCCACATATTTTTGAAGTACATTTCGTTGATAACTGCCTAATTGATTTGGGTTTTTGCTAAAATCCTGAAGTTCCAGTTTTCTAAGCTTAAATTCCATTTTAGTGATTTCATCAATAGCGGTATTTACAGAAACTTCATCATCAGCTTTGTTTTTTATAGTTTTTAGCTTGCGGATGTTTTCTGTTTTTTCAGACAATAAATAAGTAACGCTGTCTAATAGAACTTTTTGATATTCAGTAGTAACAATTTGTTTTAAAGTGTCAATTCTTGCTCTTAAAGAATCCGTTTCAATAAGATAATTTTTAAAATCACTTTCAGAATTGGTCTGAATTGTTTTTCGAGCTAAACTTTCCGTTTTATAAACGTTTGAAAATAGTTTGCTGACTCTTAAAATTTTAGTTTTTTCAAAAGCAATTTTATCTTCCAATTTATTGTAGACTACATTTTCAGAGTATAAAAACCATCCAACAGTAACGACCAAAGCCAGTAATGCAACATAACTGAATAAGACTTTGAGTGCTGTATAACTTTTTTTACTCTCCATAAATATTTAGGTGTAGATTGAGGAAGTGTTTGAGATATTGGAATTATCTGCAATTTATTCAAAATTTCGATCTCAAAAAAGCAAAAACAGTCCAAATGTTTATATAATTAAACAGTCTTAAAAAGAAATCAGCCTCAGATTATATAAATATCTGAGGCTGATTTTTTGTTTTTATTTTGAGATTAAAGTGTTTCGTTTAACCATTTAAAGAATTCACCTTGCCAAACTTGAGCGTTTTGAGGTTGTAAAACCCAGTGATTTTCTTCAGGGAAATAAACAAATCGGCTTTTAATTCCTCGTAATTGTGCCGCTTGAAAAGCCTCTTGTCCTTGTCCGATTGGCACACGGAAATCTTTCCCGCCTTGGAAAATCAAGATTGGTTTATTCCATTTTTCAACCATAGTTGCAGGGTTAAAAGTCGTATATGCTTTTTGTGCAACAGCATTGTCTTTTTCCCAATATGCACCGCCAAAATCCCAGTTGTTAAAGAAAACTTCTTCAGTAGTTCCCAACATACTTACCGTATTGAAAACACCATCATGAGCAATGAAAGTTTTAAAACGGTTTTTGTGAATTCCTGCTAAATAAAATACTGAATATCCACCGTAGCTCGCACCAACACATCCTAAACGGCTTTTGTCAACATAGCTCTCTTTGGCAACATCATCGATTGCAGAAAGATAGTCGTCCATAACCTGTCCGCCCCAATCTTTACTAATTTGCTCGTTCCATTCAACACCATGACCAGGCATTCCGCGACGATTTGGCGCCACAACAACATAACCTTTTGCTGCCATTAATGAGAAATTCCAACGGAAAGAATACGATTGTGTCAATGCACTTTGAGGTCCGCCTTGACAGAATAACAAAGTTGGATATTTTTTTGAAGCATCAAAATTTGGAGGCAAAATTACCCAAACCAACATTTTTTTACCGTCAGTTGTAGTCACATAACGTTTTTCAGTTTTGCTTAGAGTCAACGTTTTGTAAGTATCAGTATTTACATTTGAAAGTTGTTTCCAAGTGTTTTTCTTCAAGTTAAAAGAAAAAATCTCCGGTGCATGATTCATGTCATTTCTAGTTACAATAATATCATCACCAGCAAATCCTACTAAATCATTTACATCAAAATCACCTTTTGTTATTTGGCGAACAGTAATTGCAATTCTTGTTAATCCAGGAAAATTAACGCTGAAAAGTTGTTTTGTACCATCAACAGGCGCAACAAAAAATACATTTTTTCCGTCTTTACTCCAGATAAAATTATCTACAGTTCCATCCCAGTTTGCCGTTAAGTTCGTTTTGATTCCTTTAAATTCAACAATAATGTCGTTTTTATCAGCCTCATAACCATCACGTTTCATTTGTAGCCAAGTTAAATTTCCTGTTGGAGAAAATTGAGGAGCAGTGTCGTAACCTAAGTTGCCTTCAGTTCTATTAGTTGTTTTTTGAGTCTCTAAATTGTACTCATAAATATCGGTATTCGTAGAAACTGCATAATCAGTTCCTGCTTTTTTCTTGCACACATACAAAATGCTTTTTCCATCAGGAGACCAGATATAATCTTCATCACCGCCAAAAGGTTTTTGCGGAGAGTCAAAAGTTTCTCCTTTCAAAATGTCAATTCCCTTAGCACCGTCTTTGTTTTCCTTATAAAAAACGTGGTTAAATTTACCTATGTTCCAAGTATCCCAATGGCGATAATCTAAACCATCATAAATTTGTGCGTCAGATTTATCAAGTTTTGGATAAAAATCTTTACCTAAAACCTTGTCAATTTTTACTTCTTCATTGTACACTAAAAATTTTCCGTCAGGCGAAATGTTTTTGTCGGCTAAAATCGCTTTTGTATCCGTAACTTCAGTTGCATTACCACCGCCTACAGGGATAGTATAAAATTTAGAATGCGATTTGTTTTCTTCTACAGATGGAGTAGAAACCTTAAAAACAACATTTTTTTCATCTTTTGAAAGTCCAAGTGCACTCACTCTTCCTAATTTCCATAACAATTCTGGCGACATTACATTTTGTCCGATAGCGTTTAAACTCATCATTATTAAGGTTGTAAATAATACTTTTTTCATAATAAAAATTCTATTTTTTGTGGGGCTAAAAATACGAATTTAAAATTCCAAAATTTGTTAAAGTTTATCATCCATTGTCACCCTGAGCGAAGTCAAGGGGCTTTCGTTCCCAAAAGAGGCTTCGACTTCGCTCAGCCTGACATTTGGATAGAGATCCAAAAATGGAATCTTTAAAATTTTGTTCGCCGCGAATTCACAAATTTTTTATTCTCAAAGACTAATAAAAAAAATAATTCGTGAATTACTTCGTCTGTTCGCTATCGCTCGAGTCGTGGCGAATAAAAAAACATTATTTTTATAAAAACTCTGAAGATGGAACTAAGTTATTGGGAATTAAAGAACTGGTTTACAAATATTGATTACACAATTGTAGGCAGCGGAATTGTTGGTCTGCATACTGCTTTGCGCTTACGCGAAAGATTTCCTGCTTCAAAAATTCTAGTTATAGAAAGAGGAATGCTACCACAAGGCGCGAGTACAAAAAATGCAGGTTTTGCTTGTTTTGGAAGTCTTTCGGAAATTATGGATGACTTAAAAACAAATTCAGAAGATGATGTTGTGGGTTTAATCGAAAAACGTTGGAAAGGACTGCAATTACTCCGAAAAAGATTAGGAGATTCCGTAATTGATTTTAAACCTCACGGCGGATATGAATTGTTTTTGAAGGAAGATGAAACTGGTTTTAATGAATGTATTTCGAAAATGCCTTTCATTAATGAAATTTTAAAACCACTTTTTAAAGCAGATGTTTTTTCTAAAGAAACAGATCGATTTGGATTTATAAATACTCAGGATTATTTGGTTTTTAATCCATTTGAAGCGCAGATAGATACGGGAAATATGATGCAGGAATTGTTGAAACAAGCTGTTTCTGCGGGTATTTTAATTTTAAATCAGCAAACAGTAACTTCGTATTTTGATGCAGGAAATTATGTAGAGCTGGTTCTAAACGATTTTAGTTTTAGATCGAGTAAAGTGCTTTTTGCTACAAATGGTTTTGCAGGTTCTTTGACGAAAGGAGAAGTAAAGCCTGCTAGAGCACAGGTTTTAATTACCGAACCCATAAAAAATCTGGATATAAAAGGAACGTTTCATTTAGATCGCGGTTATTATTATTTCAGAAATATAGACGATCGCATTTTGCTAGGAGGAGGTCGAAATCTAGATTTTGAAGGTGAAACGACAACGGAATTTGGGCAGACGAAAATTATTCAAAATAAATTGGAGGAGTTGTTGAAAAATGTAATTTTACCGAATCAGGATTTCAAGATTGCACACCGTTGGAGTGGGATTATGGGAGTCGGAAATAGTAAAAGTTCTGTTGTTGCTCAACTGTCTGAAAACGTGTTTTGTGGAGTACGTTTAGGCGGAATGGGAGTAGCGATAGGCAGTTTAATAGGAACAGAATTAGCAGATTTAATATAATGGCAATCAAAAAAGCAGAACCAAAAAAAACAACCGCAAGCAAACCTAAACCTAAAACAGCTTCTAAGAAGACAAATCGTTCTTTTGGAGAAAAAGTAAAATGGTTTTTCATTAAACTATGTCTCTGGTTTTTTGGAATTTCGATCGCATCGGTTGTGTTTTTTAAATATGTGCCTGTACCTTTTACGCCTTTAATGGTTATTCGAGCAATCGAAAACAAAATGGCTGGAAAAGAAGTTTACTTTGATCACGATTGGGAACCAATTGAAAAGATTTCAATGAACTTGCAAAAAGCGGTTATCGCCAGCGAGGATGGAACTTTTTTAAGTCACAATGGTTTTGATTTTAAAGCACTTCAAAAGGCATATAAAAGTAACGAGCGCGGACGCCGAATTCGAGGCGGAAGTACAATCTCACAGCAAACTGCAAAAAACGTTTTTTTATGGCAGGGAAAAAGCTACTTCCGTAAAGGACTTGAAGCTTATTTTACTGTTTTAATTGAATTGATTTGGGGCAAAGAGCGTATCATGGAAGTGTATTTAAATAGTATCGAAATGGGAGATGGCGTTTATGGTGCTTATGCCGCAACGGAACATTGGTATCGTCGCGACGCTTCAAGTTTAACGCCCATGCAGGCAGCTGGAATAGCAGCAATTTTGCCAAACCCAAGAAAATTTAAGGCTACAGGTTCTTCAAGTTATATAAACCGCAGAAAAGAAAGAATCGTACGCGAAATGCGTGCCGTTGGAAAAATTAATTATAATGGGAAGTAAAAACATATTTTTTGCATTTCTCATTTTAACTACAGCTTTGACTTTTGGTCAAGGTAAAAAAACAGAAATTGGTTTCATATCTGATAATGATTTATACACATCATCAAAAAATGATATGTATTACACCAATGGTTTAGAATTTTTTTATCGATTTCTGTCTAAAAACGACAATGAAAAAATCAACAAGAAAATTACTGAATTTAGAATCGGGCAATATATTTATAATCCGAGATTTATAAACAAAGAGGCAGTTAATGTAAATGACCGTCCGTTTACGGCATATCTTTTTGCCGAAGCAGGAAGAAGTTTTTTTTACCAAAGTGAATCTGTTTTAAAGACAGATTTTCAGCTGGGTTTTATGGGGCCAAATGCTTTAGGCAGAGAAACTCAGGAAGGATTTCATAAAATTATTGGATATAAAAAGGTGTATGGCTGGGAAAATCAGCTTCATAATGCTTTTGCTGTACAGGCTCATGTAATGTATTCGAAGAAATTATTTCCATCAAAACATAATGATTTTGCAGATCTTCATTGGCAGTCAGACGCCAATTTAGGAACTATTTTTACGGGAGTTTCAACAGGTTTTATGACTAGGATTGGTTTTAAAAAACTGCTTCCAATTTACGATTCAAATATGCATGAGGCTTCGGTGAGTGCACAAGCACAACCAAATATTAGAGAATTCTATTTTTACGCTTTGCCAAGCGTTAATTATCAGTTTTATGATGCCACAATCGAAGGTAGTATGTTTAATAACACAAGTCCCATAACTTTTGATTTGGTGCCGCTTCGTTTTAATGCCGAAGCAGGTTTAAAATACCGACACAATAACTTCAACTTATCTTATTCTTTTCTTTATCGAGGACGTGAATTGAATGATCCAGGAATTGACACCAATTCGGGATATTTTTATGGGTCGATAAGGATGGGTTTTTTGTTGAGATAAAACATCGAAAGAAAGGAGATATCTAAGAAATTCCAGTGGGATTTTTTTAGAACTTTAGTATTTTGAGCTTTTTCTTTTGTAAAACAAAACTGTTGTTTCGGTATTATTAACAGGTTTCCAATGTTCTGTAATGGTTCTCGGATTAACGTCTTCTACCTTAATTGTGCTCAATAAATGTCCTTTTCGTTTGTCTACAAAAATTTCATCATCTATTGTAACTAGTAAATGTCTACTGATCTGATCTAAAAAACGATTTGTATTTTTGGTGTCTTCTTTTATAGTTACTTTTTTAGATACAATTCCTTTTTTATTAGCCCATCGGTTTAACCACCATCTATTTTGATGCATTATTACTTCGGGAAGCTTTTCCAGTTCTATACAAAAAACGGCTTCATAATCTGTTATGTTTGTATTATGGTAGTTGATCTGAGCGATATTATCCCATTCTACAATTGTGGTTTGATCAAATAAAGGATCGATAATTAAAAAACGTAGTTCTTCGAACTGAAGAATACTGCGTCTTTCGTCTATTCTTTTTTGTGTTTTTGCTGATATAGGAATTCTGTAACTTAAACTATAAAGCAAAAATGACGGTACTAGGATAAAAGCGCCAATAATAATCCATGCGCCAAAGGGTATATTAATTGTGCAAAATGCAAAACAAGCCAATCCTATTCCTAAAAGTATAAACAGGAGAAAAACTGCTTTAAGTGCCCATATAGGATTAAATTGTTTCATTTTGCATCATTTAACTTTTTCTGTGCGGGCTTTGTAGATTTTATACATGTTTGCGTTCTATTTACTCAATAATTTCTTTTTTATTCATAATCAATTTTTTCACCGGATAATTTCTAATTCCTTTTTCCCTTTGGGACTGTGTAAATAAAGGGAATAGATAACATAATTGTCTTCATTTTTATCATCTTTAAAAGTGGCCCATAAAGGCGATTTTTTATAAGTATTACTAATTAAAGTGACTATTTTTCCATTTCCATAAAATTGAAGTGAATAATTTTCTAGTGATTGCACTTTGGTATTTTCATGCCCCCAGGTGTCAATAAAATCGGTAATGTATTCGTTGTTTGTTGAGTTATTGTAAAAGAGTGCCTGTGCTTCTTCTTTTTTACTTTTTAATTTGGCTTGTGCAATATTGATAAGGTTTCTGTCTTTGAGCCATTGACTTATTTTTTCGTATTCTTTTACTACTTCCAGCTTAAGCATTTCGGGTTCTATACTTCTCAAATCTTCACTGTTTTGCCAGCCAGATAAGTTGTACGGAACGTTGGCTTCAAATGTTCCGCTGTATTCTATGTAGGTTTTTCCAGCATCTGCCAATTTGTTTTTTCCTGTTTTTTCATCTTTTATTAGCGGAGCTTTAAATTCTAAAACTTTTCCAAAATGTTTTTCGATATCTCCATTTTCTTTGTACCGTATTCCTTCAATTTTGATTTCTACACGGGCATTTTCCTCTATTGAGGCTCGGGGTAGTTTAGTAATCACGCCGTTTATTTGCGTTACATCATGTATGGGGTATATTCTGATTTTCCAGGTTTGTGTTCCAGGTCTGAGAATAGCGGTATTGATAGGGATACTGGTAGAAATAGCGCCATTGCCCGAATCAAAATAAGTTTGTACAGGAAAATCATTTATTAATAGTTCTAAATTACAACCGCCTATAAATATATCTGCTTGATAATTGATACGCTGATCGTAATGTCGTACTTCTTTATATAAATTGCTTAATATTTGTGTCGCTTTTTCATTCATCTCTTTATCATTTTGCGCACAGGACTGCAAGCAAAGTATTGAAGCGAGTAGTAGGGCTGTAAAATTTTTCATAGTTGTTTGTCGTGATTTGTTCTTGTGCTTTCAAAACATTTCTGAGAATACTGTAGTTATTTTTTGTAGTAGCATTGTTTATTTATCTCACTAATGAGCCATTTATGTTCGTCGCTGGTAAGAGGAAATTTATAACCTAATAGTAAACATTGTGTGTTCAGCCACGTTTGTTGTTTCATATATAATTTTAATTTTGTAAAATCATCCAAATTTTCAGGCAGTAATTTCAATCTCTCTACTCTTTGATTGTTTCTTTCTTTCAGCGTTTTTAAATCTTCTGCAGATATGTTTTTAATGGTAGGCATTCTGTTTACCTGTTTTAACGTTATGTTTTTTACGAAGTAAATAGGTATTGCCATTTCCAGATTCATAGGTTTGGAAATAAATTTTTTAACCTGTTCTTTATTAGCAAAAATTGTATCGATATAAATACATAGTACATTGTCATTTTCTATAAATTCTGCCACAGTTAAGCCTTTGATTTTTCTACTATCAAGTCCATTACTTTGAAAAAAATAAATGTTTTGTCGGGTAGTGCTTTGCAACTGCTCAGTGACTTTTATTTTTTCATTAAGTTTGTCATTATTCTCTTCTATTACGATACTTGTTTTATCGTTAACTTTAGCAGTGAATAAGGTATTATTTAGCTCTTTGCCAAAAACCGTGAATAATTCGGTTTCTTGAGATTTACAACTAATTAAGGAAAATAGAATTAGTATCATTATTAAATAGTTTTTCATAGTAGTTATTTGTTAAGTTGTCTTCATATGTTTTGTGAATTTTTGCAAAGAGGAGAGACTAATAACTTAAATACATATAATCTGTCTTTGGTAATGTCAGCATTTGTTTTTAAACAGGCGGTTTGACTCTGTTTGTTTGCATCTATAATTCGCTCACATCTGGCAATCTCTTTTTCTAAAACTCTTTCATCTTTTAGATCATCTTTACATTTATTTTGAACTGCTTTTGACCAACTTTTATTGAATATTTCCGGCATCGAATTTTTCAATAATATTTATGCATCAAATAGGAAACAGCCAAAGGTATTCCAACCAGAACAATCAAGAGGATAAAATCAACAAACGCCATTTTTGATTTTTGTATGGCATATACAACTGTTTCGGCTACAAGCCAAATGCTCCAGGCTAATAGACCTCCAAGCCCAATCATCATAGGTACAAAGTTGTCTGGAACAAAATTGCTTCCGCCATCTCTGTTGTTGCTCATCATTTTATACAGCAAAAATGCATAAGCGATAAGAATAACCACAACTCTTACGGCAATGTGTTTTATAAGCAAATACTTGTTCATTGGCTTTACATTTATTATTTTTTTGGTAAATATTTTATCTGAAAATCATTTATGCGGGTAAATGGCATTCTGTAAAAATTTTTCTTCAGGATGATTTCAAAATTTTCTGATTTTGCATTGTATTTTGTTACCCCATCTATGGTAATAAAATAAAAATTATTGTTGTGATCCATCTCAATATTAGAAAGTGGATTATGTTTTTCTCCCTGGATCAATACCTGATTTATTAGTTTTCCATCAAGATCAATCTGGTATATATAGTTTTGATCACATACAGTCAATTGGTTGTTGATAAGTGACCATGTTTTTACCTTATTCATAAAAAAATTGGAAGTATTAGGATCATTTTCTTTAGGGGTATTATTAGTACCTAATAGTCTTTTCCAAACTGTTTTTCCTGATTTTTTATCAATAGCAAATATGCAGGTGCGATAATACTGATCTTCAAGAGCTGCAAAAAGCATATCTTCTGAAGATAAGAGATCTGTTGCACTGTTAAATTCATAATCATAAAATATCCATTTAAATATCTCTGGATTGTTTATAAAAGGACTCTCTTTTAAGGTATGTTTTTCAAGATAGGTATCATTATCAAATGTCAGACAAAATATCCTTCCAAAATCTTTGTTGGCAGCATATAGATTGTTTTTGTCGGCTTGTATTTGTATATGAATTCTTTGTGTCCAAAGTTGTGGATCGAGTTCTTCCTGTTCTTTGGGATTTTTAAATATACTTTCTGCTTTACCTTCTAAAGTATATTTTGAGAATCCTAGAAATAGATAATCATTAATTAGGTTAATGCACTGTCGTTCATAGATATCTGTTTCTGTTTGCCATTTTTTCTTGCCTGAAAATTTATCAAAACAATATGCTGTACTTTTTGAGCGGTCCAGTGAAGAAGTGTTTAGGTAAAGATTATTTTCGTAAATTAAGGGGGTTGTTGTAATATAAGGATTGTTTTGTGTGTTTTCCTGAATTTCCATATCACTATTGTTTATTGCGCCTTCCCAAACTTGTTTTCCTGAATTAAGATCTAAAGCAGTTATTTTTCCGCTACTGAAAGGAGCGTATATTGTTTTATCGTCAACAGTAAATACAGAATAGTTAATAATGGTGTCATTCTTAGATTTATACTGCCATTTTATTGTATTAGTTTCAAGGTTTATGTTTACTATTTCTCCCTTTGCAGCAATTAAAAGAGTTTCATTTTCTGCAGTTAATAAAGAGGAATTATTTTGACAGGCTAATGGAAGAGTTGTTCCTGTCAAAAAAATTATAAGTTTTAATGTTTTATTCATTTTAACAGAATTTTTGTAATGCGTTGATGCTATTTGAGATGCAATCTTTTTGGGGTGATTATTATAAAATAAAACATCCAAATATTGTAAAGCAAAAGAAAAAAGACAGCATGTAAAAGTTTTATTTGCAGCAAAATAAGACATGATATTGTACAGAGATTAAGAAAATGAGATTTTAATAACCGTTTTACTTGTTGTAATTAAGTCATTGTAATAAAAAAAATCCATTTCTGTTTTTGAGCATGCTCAAAAACAGAAATGGATTTTTTGCAGTGATGAATTGAAAGATTTATTTCTCCTTTAGTAATTCCTCTGTAGTTAAGTATTGTGAAAATTGTTTTTGGATTGTTGCTAGGGAATTAAATTACGGTTTTAGAATTCTGATAAAAAAATATCGCGAATGATCAACATATAAATGCCCGATATTGTTTTATATTATTTCTTTTGGTTAATATTTTTTGAAGAAATCTTAATGACGATTATCGCATTGAATATTAATCTCTTCATTTGATTTGTCGATTACAGAAATACTTGGACAACTAAAGGAAAGATACTCGAAACCAAAAACAACTTCAGGTTTGTTTTTAAAAAGTTTTCCAGTCCATTGCTCAATAGAATCTTCTCCATTTTCATAATTTAGCGGAGCAGGTGATGTGCCTTCGCTTTGGCTGTAAAGTTTTTCGATTATAACATCTTTGGTTTTTGAATCAACGACTAATAAACGTCTGCCATAAATTGTTTTATTGCTGTCTAGATAGTCTTGTAAAAAATACTGATAGCTTTCTGTTTTGTAAAAATACGTATTTCCCGCTATTGTACTCTTTAGCAAAGCACGGTCGTTATTTTTCAGTGCTTTAGACGGATAATCTTTTTTTGCGATTTTTTTCCACGAAATTGGCTTCAAGCGTTCTTTCGAAAACGGATTTTCTTTGCCTACATATACCAAAGCATTTCTGTAATAATCGCTGAATCCGTTTAAATGTTTTTTGTTAATTTCGAAACCAATCATAAAATCATAATTACGATACGGTCCGGCATCTCCAATAGAATACACATTTAGCATCGCAGCAGTTTTTAGATTTTTTACTAAAAAAGATGCAAGTTTGTTTTTGGCATAATCGTAAACAAACAGCGAATCGGTTTCAGAAATATTGGTTTTAGATAAAAATCTTTTTCTGTAGTTTTTGGTAAAGGTGAAATATTGGGCATCGGCATCTGCCATTTTTTCAAGGTTGGGTAAAGTCAGAGTATCTTTTTCGTTGTCAATAGGATAAATATCCGAAAGAGAAACAAAAGCAACATCGCTGCTGTCTTTTGGCATAACAGTAAATAAATAGATGCTTTCCTTTCTCGAGGTTTCTTCAGCTTGAAGAGTATTCGTTTCAGCTGCCTTCTGTTCTGTTACTTTAGGAAGTGTATTTGAGGTGTTTTCTTTTTTATTACAAGCAGATAATAAAATTAAAAAAGCACTTGATAAAAAGAACAATCTTGTTGTCATTACTTAAATATGATTTTGAGTTTCGTTATGTACGAAAGTACTTTAATTTGTTTTAATTTGAAAATCAAAAGTTTAAAGCCTGCATAAGTTTTAAAAGTTAATTTTATCTTTTTTCTTACAAAACAGAAAAGCTTTTTCGCTACATTTGCTACGACTTACATCTTTTATAGGGCGATTACTTCGTCAAAATAAGGCGGATTTTTTATCTGCCCTAATAGATACGCGGTTTCGGTACCCCCGTGTGGTGCGTTAATGCGCCCACTGCCCTATAAAGGTGTAAGTCAACGGGAAAGGCTGAAACCGTATTTTTTTGGCTGGCTAAAAAAATTCTGAAATGACTTACACAGAAAAAACAAGCAGTAAAGAGGTAGAAACTACAACCTCTGAAATCGAAAAAACTTCAAATGTATTATCAATTAGGCGAATGAAAGCTTATGCATTTTACAGGCTTTCGCGTTCTATAGGCATGTATAAAACACAGCCAGTAATTGTACCACAGATACGTTTGTGCGGTAATTGGCTCAAAGAGGCTGGATTTTTAATTGATAAACCTGTTGCCGTAACAGTAATGAAAGGAAAACTAATCATACAACCCATTCAAAAAGAATGATTTAGGGATAATAAAGACGCTCAATTGAGCGTCTTTATTATTTTATCCCGAATGATCAACATACAAATACCAAACACCGTTTATTTTTCGCATTATTCCCGAAAATTGCCCAGAACTGTTTTTACCATTCGGAGCTTCGACACTAAATTTTGCACTCACAAAAGCATCTTTTTTCGAAAGAGGTTCAATAACAAAATCGGTCATAGTTAATTTTCCCATTCTTTCTTTTGGCCAATATTTTTTGAAAAAATCTGTAATGTTGTTTTTCCCATATACCACACCTCCGCTGTAAATCATTCGAACTGAATCTACGGGAGCATAAAAGTCAAGATAAGCTTCGAGATCACCATTATTCCAGCAGGTTTGCTGCGCTTTTAGACGTTCTAGTATTTGTTGTGAAATTTTATCTTGGCAAATGCCTTTAAAAGAAAACATTAGCAAAAATCCGAGAAGTAAAAATTTTAAGTTACGCATATTGATAGTTTTAAGTAAAATTGTAAAATCGAGCTGAAAAAATGTTGATAGGAGTTTTAAATGTTTGCAGTATTTGTTTTTTCATGTTTTAGGCTCCTATTTTTTGAGATATAATTTAAAGCAAATACCATAACAATTGATAAAACCAAGATAGGAAAAAAGGACAATGTAAGAGTGTACATTAATTCTTCTTTAAAAAGATACGTACTCCACGAAGATTCACGATCAACAAAAATGCTGTAATTCCAGAAAAACCATGTTGAAATTATAATCAGTAATTGGGCTGTTATTCTCAGGTATATTTTTTTTATGAATGCAAGGGGCATAAAAATAATTGTTAGAAAAACGGTTGTAAATACAGATATTAAATAAGCATCATCAAAAAAATGACTATCTGGATTCCCGCTGGATATTTGTTCAGAAAGACTTTGCATTGACCAATATATTTCTAAGAAAGTGACTATGAATGTTAATAGTGCAATTGCAATAAGTTTCTTTAAGAATGAAAGTATCTCAGACTTTAAATTTTGATTCATTTTAAAAGATTTGTTTTTTGAAATTTTACAAACATTCACTTTTTTAAGATTCTTGATATACAAAAGTAATCATATCATTTAGTGAGATGTCTTGTAAAAGGTATAATTCTGTCAGAATAAGTTTTTGTTGAAGATCTAATACTTAACTTTTTGATAATATAGTATTTAGATATAGTTTCTTATTTTTAATTAAAAATTAAAGCTATGGAAATTAATTGGGTTGTAATGGCGGTTGTTGCAGTACTAGTAGTTATTCTAGTTGTACTTACAATCAGAAAAAATCAAAAAGAGAAAAAGAAACTAACAGATTTGTTGAATAATGATTTCAAGAAAGCTGTAAAAGATAGAATAGACGCCGATGACGCGGCAAATGAGAAATAAGAAGAAGCTATAAATAAAAAGAGTTCTCGAATTAACAACGAGAACTCTTTTTTGCTTTTGTATTGCTGGTTTTATTTATGGCCTAAAGAATATCCATTTCCAGTTAATTTTTTTATAATGTTCATGGCAGTAACGTCTTGGCTCATTTTGTAACCAATAAAATTTCCTCCGTTATTAAATTCTACTTTAAAAACTTTACCATCGTAAGTATAAATTTCTTGATTTAAAGCTTTGCTGTAACCTTGAACCATTCCAAACTTTCCATACCAAGTTCCGATTACTTTGTAATCTAGATTTGTTACTTCGTATTTTTCAACAGCACCACTGGTAGTTCCATTGTTTGTAATCATTCTGATGTAACCTATTTTTTCTTTTTTACTAAAAACATTTCCGTTATCATCAATTGTTAAGGCCAATGCATCTGTTATTGCTTTTTCTGCACTTTGTTGTTTACACCCGTATTTTTCACCTAAACCAGTTGGTTCGCCATTTAAAAAAGTGTTTACTTGTTCTAATTGAATTCCGTTTTCTGTAATCATACCTTTTGCAAATAAGGTTTGAATAATGCTTCGGTCAACGTTGAAAGGTGAATATTTTGCAAAATCAAGATCGTTTGCTTTCTTTTCTTCATTAGCAATTTCAATATAAGCTTTTCCAGGTGCAGGATTTTCACAGACTCTCATGTATGCTGTAATTGTATTTGTTCCGTCCAGATTCGAAATTTCATATTGGCGAAGTACTTTAGCTGACATTTTAGCAATAGGTTTACCATCTAGTAAAACTTCACCTTTTTTAACTTTGAATTCTTGTGCAAAAGAGCTTGCGCCAGCTAGAGTAAGTAATGCAATCAGAATGCTTTTTTTCATGGGGTTTTGTGTTGGTTTAAAGTTGATTGTGTTTAAAATAAATCATAAAAAAAACCGTATTTCAATTAAGTAATACAGTTTTTGTGGAGAATATCGGATTCGAACCGATCGCCTCTACGCTGCCAGCGTAGCGCTCTAGCCAAATGAGCTAATCCCCCAAAGTCATAGCAAATAAAGTCAATTAATTTTCAATAAACAAATTTAGAAAAGGATCTGAGTAAAAATAGTTGTCAAAACCGTAACTTTACATTTAAAACTATTTTTATGAGTTTAGAAACAACAAAAGGATCGCTTTCGACTTCTTTTCAAGATACAATTGCAACGGTGCAATTTGGGCATCCTGCAAGTAATTCTTTTCCGCGAGAATTATTAAATAAACTTACATTAGAAATTAATTCATTGAGCCGAAACGATGCAGTTTCCCTTATTGTTTTGAAGAGCGAAGGCGAAAAAGCTTTTTGTTCCGGCGCTTCGTTTGATGAACTTCTGCAGGTAGAAAATGAAGAACAAGGAACAGAATTTTTTTCTGGTTTTGCACATTTACTAAATGCTATGCGCAGCTGCAGCAAGCTTATAATTGGGCGAGTTCAAGGAAAAGCAGTTGGAGGCGGAGTAGGAATAATTGCGGCTTGCGATTATGTTTTTGCAACTCCTCAAAGTGATATTAAATTATCTGAACTTGCAATTGGTATTGGTCCGTTTGTAATTGAGCCCGCTGTATCTCGTAAAATTGGTAAAACTGCAATGACAGCAATGACATTGGCAGCGCACGAATGGAAATCAGCAGATTGGGCTTTTCAAAAAGGACTTTATTCTGTTTTAATTGATTCAGAAAATCTAGATAAAGAGGTAGAAAATTTTGCTCAAAAATTAAGTTCATACAATCCGGAAGCATTACACGAAATGAAAAAGATCATTTGGGAAAATACAGAAAACTGGGAATCGCTGCTTTTTGAACGTGCCGCTATTACAGGTAAATTGGTTTTGTCTGATTTTAGCAGAAATGCTTTAAGGCAGTTTAAAAAATAGGCATGACATAAGTCATTGATTTTATACAAATAGTAACATAGTTTTGAAAAAGGATTTAAAACCAATTTTTCATCATATAAATTATTGAATATGACTATTATTTCTTTATTCCAAAAGGTTGATGTGGCAGAGAAAATTAAAAACGCTCCAGACAGCAGTTATCAAATAGGTGTTGTTATAGGATCATTTATTCCGTTTGTCGTTTTAGTAGGAATTGCCTATTGGATGTATAACCGTGCTAAAAAAAGAGACGAAAACGGTTATTAATTTGTAAATTTGCAAGCTTAAATTAAAAATCGATGAGTAATATTAGAATTACAAAACAATTTAGTTTCGAAACCGGGCATGCATTGTACGGTTACGACGGAAAATGCAAGAACGTTCACGGACACAGTTATAAATTGTCGGTAACTGTTATTGGTTCGCCAATTACAGATCGATCGAATGTGAAATTCGGAATGGTAATTGACTTTTCTGATTTAAAGAAAATTGTAAAAGAAGAAATCGTCGATCAGTTTGACCATGCGACTGTATTCAATCAAACAACGCCGCATATCGAATTAGCAAATGAATTGAAAAATCGCGGACATCACGTAATATTGGTTGATTATCAGCCAACAAGCGAAAATATGGTAGTTGATTTTGCTGATAGAATTATCGCAAGACTGCCAAAAGGAATTTCGCTTTTCTCTCTTAAACTTCAAGAAACGGAATCGTCGTTTGCAGAGTGGTATGCAAGTGATAACATTTAATATTCAAAAAAAGAAATTCCAAACTCTTCGACTTCGCTCAGAGAGACAAAAGTCTAAAATTCTAAGAAGTCCAGTAATCTAAAAATCTAAATGAAAAAAGTATATTTTGCTTCAGATCAGCATTTTGGTGCGCCGACTCCTGAATTGAGTCTGCCGCGCGAAAAGAAATTTGTGGCTTGGTTAGATGAGGTTAAAGAAGATGCCGAGGCGATTTTTTTACTTGGTGATTTATTTGATTTTTGGTTCGAATATAAAACAGTTGTACCAAAAGGTTTTGTTCGAATTTTAGGAAAATTGGCTGAAATTCGCGACAGCGGTATTCCAATTTACTTTTTTGTTGGAAATCATGATCTTTGGATGAATGATTATTTTGAAACCGAATTGAATATTCCCGTTTATCATGATAACAAAGAATTTACTTTTAACGGAAAAACTTTTTTAATTGGTCACGGAGACGGAAAAGGTCCCGGAGATAAAGGCTATAAAAGAATGAAAAAGGTGTTTACAAATCCGTTTTCAAAATGGCTTTTTCGATGGCTTCATCCAGACGTGGGCGTAAGTTTAGCGCAATATTTATCAGTTAAAAACAAATTGATCTCTGGTGACGAAGATGTAAAGTTTCTTGGTGAAGAAAACGAATGGCTTGTTTTGTACGCCAAACGCAAACTCGAAACCAAACATTATAATTACTTTGTTTTTGGGCATCGCCATTTACCAATGATTATTCCTGTTGGCGAAGATTCTAATTATGTAAATCTAGGCGATTGGATTGGTTATTTTACTTATGGCGTTTTTGACGGGGAGAATTTTGAACTTAAAAAATTCGAGAAATAAGTAAGTCGAAAGTCGAAAGTTGCAGGTCGCAAAGTTGAGGCTAAATGGCTAAAACCAAAAGCTAAAAAATGTCTTATTTTGTACTTGTTGGATAAATCCCAATTTTGTGCGTTCTCAAAATATATTCTGAAAGTTGCTTGCTGTTAGAAAGTTGAAATTTAATTGCTCCTGATGTTTTTTTCGGCATATGACATTCCACGCAATTAGCAGCCAATAATTTTTCAGGCATCGTTTTTAAAGTCGTTTCATTGTGTTTTAAACCTTGATGACAGCTCATGCAGATTTTTGAATACGATGCTATATTTTTAGAAGCATTTTCATGCGGATTATGGCAAGTTATACAATCCATTTTGTCACTTTTTATAAAACACTTACTTTGCGCCATTAAGCGAAATTGGTTTCCGTGAACATCAAATTTCGCTGTATCAGTTACACTTCTTGTTTCTCTATAAAAATCTGAAAGATTATCGCCCGGTTTGAAGTCAAAACGCGATTTCATTTTCATTCCGTCATTTCCAGCGTGGCAAAGCGCACAGGCATCTAACTTTTGTTGTCTGTTAAGTGTTTTAAAACTGGTAATGCTATTTGCAACTTTGATAGTTGGGTTTTTTAGATGAAAATCAACATGCTTTTTCGCTGGTCCGTGACAGCGTTCACAATCAATTCCGTAAACAATCGTTTTTTTATCAATAACATCTTCAACCTCCATCGATAAAAAGTTTTTATCTGTAGAATTCTGATTAACATTTCTGCTGCTGATGTTTGAGCTGTGGCAAGAATAACAGTCTTTTACGACCATACGGTCAAAATAAGGTTTATCGGCTGGAAATCCTGGGCTTGTTGCCCAATTGTTTATTGATCTATAATAAGAAACAGGTAATTCGTAGGTGTTGCGATCTCGCCAGTATACCGAAGTTTGTGCATGTTTAATTCCAAAAACAATCTCGAAACGATGCGCTTCAACCTCTTTTCCGTTTTTATATAAAACCTGATACAAGCTGTCGTTGCGTTTTTCCATGACAATTTTGGTGTTTTTGTCATAGATAAAAGTGTGATTTGCTTTGTCAAAATCCCCTAAAATATTTGCCGGAATTGCGGGAGCAGTTGCTTTAAAGTGAGCGCTTTTTGCTGCCATGTCATATTGAGTCTGATGACATTGAATACAGCTTTCTGAGCCTGCATAATCAGTGCCTCGCGGATCAATATACTCTTCAGAAGCGTCTTTGCAGTTTGTAAAAAAGAGTGCTAGAATAGTAAAGGCAATAAGAATGCTTATTTTTTTCATTGCCGTAAATATACTTTTTTTTGAATAAAATCAAAATATATTTCAATAATGAAAAAATGTTGTTAAAATATTTAGAATGTTTCTTAGTTTAATCCAGGACCATAAACATATTCGTCTAATTCGATTTTAAACAAAGAGCCTTCAACTAAATCTTTAATTGATTTTAGTTCTGTCATTGAAACCGCTAAATCTATTGACGAACAAGGAGTTTTTAGTAAAAATTTATGACAAGAATATTTTAACTCACAAGCTTCGCAACAAGCGTTCTCGATAATGCTGTCTTCGATTAAATCGCAAAACATATTCAATTCTGAAACTGTAAAATAGAAGCCTGTTTCTTTAAAAACCAACTGTACTTTGTCAAGAATTGTCTGGCTGTTTTGTTTCCAGTAAAAGGCTATGCCGAAGCTGTTGTGATATATTTGTTGTATTTCTCTCATTGTAAATCCTTTTATTCCAGCAAATATAAATATTATTTATATTAATTCTAAATAAAAAAATCATAAAAATTTGAAAAATGTTTTACTATATAAGTACTATAAGTTCATAGTAAAGGCTTTTTTGTTTTTGCTGGATGCAAAAATAAAAAGACCCCCTTTTATTGGAAGTCTCTAAGTTTAAGATCCATTTTTTAAATGAACTTAATATAATTTATATGGTTTAAAAACTAATTACTCCAATTTGTGATGCTCTTCCATATCTTTATGAAGATCTAAATCTCTAAAAGTTGGAGATATAAAACCAAAACCTAAAACGGTCAAAAGCGTAACGCTTCCGCCAAAGACAACAGATGTTACAGCTCCCATTAATTTAGCTGTTGCACCACTTTCAAACGCACCTAATTCATTTGAAGAGCCTACAAAAATCGAATTTACAGCACCAACACGTCCACGCATATGATCAGGAGTTTTAAGCTGTAAAATGGTCTGGCGAATTACTACCGAAATTCCATCAGCAAGTCCGCTCAAGAATAAAGCAAAAACAGAAAGCCAGAATGACGTAGAAAGTCCAAATAAAATAATCGA
Organism: Flavobacterium sp. FlaQc-30; assembly: GCF_044005885.1. Lineage (NCBI taxonomy): Bacteria > Pseudomonadati > Bacteroidota > Flavobacteriia > Flavobacteriales > Flavobacteriaceae > Flavobacterium > Flavobacterium sp. FlaQc-30. The sequence continues at coordinate 1,059,277 of NZ_JBIPCO010000001.1, forward strand.
CAATCCAAAAACAAATATGGCTACTAAAAGTTTTTTTCCGGCATTTTTGTATAAAGGGATATACGCCGAAACAATCATCGTAATAAAAGCACCCACGGCAGGCGCGGCTCTTAATATACCAAAACCTTCAGAACCCACTTTTAAAATATCTTGTGCAAAAACAGGTAACAATGCTACTGCACCTCCAAAAAGTACCGCAATCATATCAAGTGACAAAGCACCTAAAACAATTTGGTTTTTAAATACAAAAGTCAAACCTTCTGTAAGACTGTCTTTTATGGATTCTCCAATCTTCGGATTTATGATTGGTTTTTTACTGATTTGTGATAAGGCAATTAAGGAAAGAATTGAGAATCCAAAAACGAGACACATTGACCAGTGAACACCAATCCAGTTAATTGAAAATCCTGCAAGTGCCGGTCCCATAACCGCACCAATCTGCCAAACCGAACTGCTCCAAGTAGCGGCATTTGGATATGCTTTTTTAGGGATAATAAGTGATAGTAGTGAGAAAATAGTAGGGCCAAGAAAAGCACGAACTAATCCGCCAAGAAATACTAAAAAGTAAATGGAATATAAGATAGATTCAGTCGACCAACCGCTGATAATTTTTGGCCAAGTCAATAAAAATAGTCCAAAACTAATTACTGAAAATCCTAGAATACATTTTACCAATAATCCTTTCTTTTCTCTTTGATCAACAATATGTCCTGCAAACAATGCCATTGAAACCGCTGGAATCACTTCCATTAAACCTATAATTCCTAACGAAAGCGGATTTTTAGTTAAACTGTAAACCTCCCATTCAATCACAATAAACTGCATCGACCAAGCAAAAACCATCGCAAAGCGCAATAGTAAAAATATATTAAACTCTCTATAGCGAAGCGCTTGATACGGATCTGGTTTTGTTGATTTAGTTGTCATTTGTTCTAATGTCTTTCAGCATAAGCTGTGTTGAAATAGTTCCGTTCCATTCGTTTTCAGATAAAGAATAAGCCAGCTGAAACAGATTCTGATTTTGTGCTATACTTAATTTTTTTCCGAGTCCAAAGCCAATTGCTGCAATTCCATCTGAATTAGATTGTTTTACAAAAAGCCTTAAATGTTCCTCTTCAGAACCTAAAGTTTTGGCATAACCAGTATCTTTTATGTTTTTTGTCATGAAAACCGGTGTCATGTTCTGCGGGCCAAAAGGTTCAAATTGTTTAAGAATACGGATGAGTTTTGGAGTAATATCAGAGAAATTAATTTCGGCATCAATTTCGATTTCAGGAGTTCGCATTTCGGGTAGAATAGTTGAGGAAACCTGTTTTTCAAAAGCGTCTTTAAAAATCTGATAATTTTCAGCTTTTAAAGTCATTCCCGCCGCGTACATATGACCTCCAAATTGTTCCAAATGTTCTGCGCAGGCATCTAATGCATTATAAACATCAAATCCTTTTACAGATCGGGCAGAAGCCGCATATTTATCGCCGCTTTTGGTAAAAACTAAAGTTGGTCGATAATAGGTTTCAATTAATCGAGAAGCAACAATTCCAATAACGCCTTTGTGCCAGTCTTCTTGAAAAACAACGGTAGAAAAACGTTCTTCCTCATTGTTTTCTGTAATTTGCAGAAAAGCTTCTTTTGTGATTTTTTTATCGAGATCTTTTCGATCAGCATTATATTGTTCAATTTCAGATGCAAACTGCTGCGCTTGTTCAAAATCAAATTCGGTCAATAATTCAACTGCATGATTTCCGTGTTTGATTCTTCCAGCTGCGTTTATTCTTGGTGAAATAATAAAAACAACGTCGGTAATATCTAAAACTGTCTTTTTAACCTGATGAACCAAAGCTTTAATTCCAGGTCTTGGTTCGCTGTTAATTACTTTTAAACCGAAATAAGCTAAAACACGATTTTCTCCTGTAATAGGAACAATATCTGCAGCAATTGCAGTTGCAACCAAATCTAGATAGGGAACTAAATCTTCGATAGTTTCATTTCGGTTTTGGCCTAAAGCCTGAATCAATTTAAAACCAACTCCACAGCCGCATAACTCATCATAGGGATAAGTACAGTCTTCTCTTTTTGGATCAAGAATCGCAACCGCATCTGGAAGAAATTCACCAGGTCTGTGGTGATCACAAACAATAAAATCGATGTTTTTTGCTTTCGCGTAAGCGATATGATCTATAGATTTTATGCCGCAATCGAGTGCAATAATTAACGAAAAACCATTATCGTCAGCAAAGTCAATTCCTTTAAAAGAGATTCCGTAACCTTCATCATAACGATCTGGAATATAAGTTGCAATATTTGGATAATGTGATTTTAAATACGATGAAACCAAAGAAACCGCCGTTGTTCCGTCAACATCATAATCGCCAAAAACTAAAATGTTTTCCTGATTTTCAATTGCAGATTCGATTCGGGAAACCGCTTTATCCATATCTTTCATCAGATAAGGATCGTGAAGATGTTCTAAAGAGGGACGAAAGAAATTTTTAGCATCTTCAAAAGTTTCAATGCCGCGCTGAATCAAAAGCGTTGCAACAAAATCTTCTACATTTATGGCTTGCGCCAAATGTTTGATTTTATCTTGAGAAGGTTTTGGTTTTAATGTCCAACGCATGGGTTGATTTTAGATTTTAGAGTGTTGATTAACGATTTTTGATTTGCTATAGATGATCTTAAATCATTTGATTTTTCAGATCTGAAATCAAAAATCGTTAATCAAAAATCTTAAATAAAATTATTTCGCTTCTAAAGCATTTCCTTCAAACTGAATTCCATCCCAGCCTAAGTTGATGAAGTTTCTAATATTTTGGTGATTTGTTCCGTTTGGATCTCCTAAAACTTCTTCAAAATAGAAAGCGCCAAAACACGTTAAAGTTTCTTCTTTGCTTAGGTTTTGCAGTTTTGCAAACGAAAATAATTTACAAGAACCAGAATTTTCTCCGGCAGTGTTATGCTGTGTTCCGTTTTGAAAAGCAGTTGGAGTAAAGCTGTAATTTTCTTCGATTACGGCAATAGTTTCAGGAAATGTGATTTGTGTTGGAGTTTGTTTTACTTTTTCTAAAAAGGCTTGAATGCTCATGATTTGTATTGTTTATCTGCTTTGCAGTTTAGGTTTTTGCCACAGATTAAAATGATTAGAATGATTTTTATTGTTTTTTCGCCACGAATTGCACTAATTTACACTAATTTAATTCGTGCTAATTCGTGGCGACTTAATTTTTAATCTGTGTTAATCTTTTTAATCTGTGGCTTAAATAAATTATTCTTCATCCTTAGAAAACTTACTTTTCTTAGGTTCTTTTGTTATTATTTTTCCTGCAACCACAACTACGATTTCGCCTCGTGGTGCTGTTTTTTCAAAATGTGCGAGAACTTCTTTTGCGGTTCCGCGTACGTTTTCTTCGTGTAATTTTGATAATTCTCTTGAAACACAAACTTGTCTGTCTTCTCCAAAATACTGAATAAATTCAGCTAATGTTTTAACGAGTTTATGTGGAGAAACGTATAAAATCATTGTTCTGGTTTCTTCGGCTAAAGCCAAAAATCGAGTCTGACGTCCTTTTTTATCAGGAAGAAAACCTTCAAAAACAAACTTGTCATTTGGAAGTCCGCTGTTTACAAGAGCTGGAACAAAAGCCGTTGCGCCCGGAAGACATTCTACTTCAATTTTATTTTCGACACAAGCGCGTGTTAACAAAAATCCAGGATCTGAAATTGCCGGAGTTCCTGCGTCTGAAATTAAAGCGATCGTTTCACCAGCTTTTAAACGTGCAATTAAATTTTCGGTTGTTTTGTGTTCGTTGTGCATATGATGGCTGTGCATGTGCGTGCCAATTTCAAAATGCTTCAACAATTTTCCGCTCGTTCTAGTGTCTTCGGCCAAAATCAAATCGACTTCTTTCAAAACTCTAATAGCTCTGAAAGTCATGTCTTCAAGATTGCCAATTGGCGTTGGAACGATATATAATTTTGACATAGTTGTTTTTAATATTTAAACACAGATTACACGAATTAACACGAATAATTAAAGTGTTGAAATTTAACGAATATAAATTAGTGTAAATCTGTGGAATTCGGGTTTATGCGAATTTCTTCTCGATAATTCCAAGGAAACGTTCTGCATAATCATCTTTTCCGTCCCAATTGTTGTAATCAGGTTTTACCATATCGTCAATAAATTCTTTAGCTTCTGCATAAGAATCAAATGTTAAAAGCTGATTTAGAACACGACTGTAATCTTCAGAACTGTTTCCAAAAAGGTTTTTTGTAAATGCAATTCGATCATTCAAATCAACATGGAAACCTTTTGCCAGTTTTTCGTTTAATGTAACAGTTTTAGGTTCTGCTGGAGTTTCTAAAATGGCTGTTTCCGTAGTTTTTTTCTCTTTAGATTCGGTAGTTGTTGTATTTGCTGAAACATTTTCAAAACTATCAACTTTCACAAATTGAGCATCAGCATAGTTTACGCCTAAAAGCTCTTCTAAAGTCATATGAACTGCTTGAGGTTTTGTCTCTGTTTCGATTTTTGTCTCTTCTTTGATTTCTGCAACTATTTCTTCCGTTTCTAATTCGAAAGCAGGTATGAAATCAGGAATTGGCTTTAAATCGCTGATAGTAGTAAACGAAAGTTCGTCAGCAGCTTCGATATCTTTTTTGGCTTCAAAAATCGGCTCTTCAATTTCTTCTGCTTCAATTTCTTCATTGATTTCGGCAACAGCTTCAGGAATAGTCTCAACTTTAGTTTCTAAAATGATTTCTTCAGAGATTTCTGCAATAATTTCAGGTACAGTTTCTTCTATAACCTCTTCGGTTTTTGTTTCTTCTGCAATTATGGTTTCAGTTACAGTTTCTTCAACTGCAATAGGTTCTTCGGTTTTAACTTCTGCAGGAACAATTTCTTCTTTTTCAAAAATAGTTTCGATTTCAGAAGTAATTTCACTGTGGTTTATTGTAGGTTTTAGGCTGTCGAAATTTTCATCAACAAATTTTAACACCGCTAGTTTCTCATATAATTTCTGAGTTTCAAGATATAATTGATTGATATCGGATTTGTTTTTAAGTTTTAAAATTCGATGTGCAATGCTGATTAAGTCGGCTTCCAATTTTTTTTTCATAACTGTTGAAATTATAGTGAATAGGGTAATTTATTATGTTTTGTATCTGAATGTCTTTATTCTGGGAGAAAATCAACGAGATAATTTTTTATTTCTGTTAATAAGCGATTGCGAATCTCCGTTTTGATAAAAATTTTCTACTTTTGAAAAACCGAAAAACAGCAGTTTTTTGCGTCAATTTATTACCAGTACAAAGTAATAAAAACTATTCATTTTTAAAGGTAGAAAAATACAAAATGTTTCTCGAAAATACAGTAAATCACAAAGAACAATTTGGTTGGATTGAAGTTATTTGTGGATCAATGTTTTCGGGTAAGACCGAGGAGTTAATCCGCAGATTAAAACGCGCCCAATTTGCCAAACAAAGAGTCGAAATTTTTAAACCCGCAATTGATACTCGCTATCATGACGAAATGGTGGTGTCTCACGATGCCAACGAAATTCGTTCTACGCCAGTTCCGGCTGCAGCCAACATCTTGATTTTAGCCCAAGGCTGTGATGTTATTGGTATTGATGAAGCTCAGTTTTTTGATGATGAAATTATTACAGTTTGTAATGATCTTGCCAATCAGGGAATTCGTGTAATTGTTGCGGGGCTTGATATGGATTTTAAAGGAAATCCTTTTGGACCAATGCCGGGGCTTATGGCAACAGCAGAATATGTTACCAAAGTTCATGCGGTTTGTACCAGAACAGGAAATCTTGCCAATTATAGTTTTCGTAAAACAGATAATGATAAGTTAGTAATGCTTGGGGAAACAGAAGAATATGAGCCATTAAGTCGTGCAGCTTATTTTAACGCTATGAAAAAGAGTCAAGAAAAATAGATTTAAAATTCATTTAAGCCTGATAAACCATGCAAGAAAAGCAAAGTAAAAGAAAACAGAATATCATACTATTAGTTATAATTGGAATTGCGATAGCTCTGGCTGTTTATTTTCAATTTTTTCTTTCTGAAAAGGCAGATGAAGTAAATACAGAAATAACAACGTTAGTTGAAAAATACAATAAAAACTGCCCGCTGAAAATTCAAGAAGGGATTCGTCTCGACAGCGTAAGTTTACCTGAAGAGAGAGTTGTTCAGTATAATTTGACATTGCTGAATGTGGAGAAAGTAACTGCTGAAGTCGATATAATACAAGTAGAAATGGAAAAAAGTCTCTTAAGTACCGCAAAAGCAAATACGGGACTGCAGGTTTTTAGAGATAATGATTATACTTTGATTTACAGCTATAGCGATAAAAAGAAGACGTTTTTATTTAATGTGAAGATATTGCCAGATCAATATAAATAAATTAACGTTCTCTAAGACGTTGTTAAAACGTTTGTCACCCTGAGCGAAGTCGAAGGCTCGATTAATGGAAAAGGGCTTCGACTTTGCTCAGCCTGACAAACTTAATCTGTAAGATTAGAAAAATATTTATAAAACAAAACCCGACAGTTTTAAAAAATGTCGGGTTTGTTATTTTAAATGAACTTATTTAAATAAAAGAATTAAATTTTCTTTCTCATTCTTGCCACTGGAATATCTAATTGTTCGCGGTATTTTGCAATTGTTCTTCTTGCAATTGGATATCCTTTTTCTTTTAAGATTTCTGCCAATTGATCGTCTGGAAGTGGTTTCTTTTTATCTTCTTCTTCAATTGTATTCTTAAGAATCTTTTTGATTTCTAAAGTTGAAACATCTTCTCCTTGATCGTTTTTCATCGCTTCAGAGAAGAATTCTTTAATCAGTTTTGTTCCGTAAGGTGTTTCAACATATTTACTGTTGGCAACACGTGAAATTGTCGAAATATCCAAACCAACCATATCGGCAATGTCTTTTAAGATCATTGGTTTTAGTTTCGTTTCGTCACCGTCTAAGAAATATTCTTCCTGATAATGCATAATTGCATTCATTGTTACAAAAAGGGTTTCCTGACGTTGTCTGATTGCGTCGATAAACCATTTTGCCGAATCCAGTTTTTGTTTGATAAACTGAACCGCATCTTTTTGTGCCGACGATTTATCACGAGAATCTTTGTACGTCTGCATCATTTCCTGATAATCTTTAGAAACGTGCAGGGAAGGAGCATTTCTTCCGTTTAAAGTAAGTTCCAATTCACCATCAACAATTCTGATCGCGAAATCGGGAACTACGTTTTCGGTAACTTTATTATTTCCTGTAAAAGAACCTCCCGGTTTTGGGTTTAATCTTTCAATTTCGTGAATCGCTTTTTTAAGCTGTTCGTTCGAAACGCTGTATTTCTGTAAAAGTTTATCGTAATGTTTCTTCGTAAAAGCATCAAACTGATTTTCGATAATATCAATCGCTAAATCAACATATTCCGTAGGTGTTTTGTGCTTTAGTTGAAGTAACAAACATTCTTGCAAGTCACGCGCTCCAACTCCCGAAGGTTCAAGTTCGTGAATTACAGTCAACATTTTTTCGACCATCGCTTCATCAGTATAAATTCCCTGAGTAAAAGCCATATCGTCTACAATATCTGGAACGCTTCTGCGGATGTAACCCATATCATCAATACTTCCAACAAGGAATTCGGCGATTTCGCGTTCTTCATCATTCAAAATAAAAGTATTCAACTGATTGATTAAATCCTGATGAAAGCTAATTGGTGAAGCAAAAGGCGTTTCGCGTTCTTCGTCATCACTGTAATTATTCACCTGAGTTTTATAATCAGGCGTATCGTCGTCGCTTAAATATTCGTCAATATTAATGTCGTCTGCTTCGATTCTGTCTGATTCTGCATCATCATAATCGTCGTAGTCTTCATTAGCAAATTCATCTGCTTCGTATTCATCTTCTTTTCCAGCTTCAAGAGCTGGATTTTCGTTCATTTCTTCTAATAAACGCTGTTCAAAAGCTTGCGTAGGCAATTGAATTAACTTCATCAGCTGAATTTGCTGTGGAGATAATTTTTGGGATAATTTTAAATTTAAAAATTGCTTTAGCATTTATACTGTTTAATCGTTTATTTGTTTAATCGTTAATTCGTTTTTTCGTGAAAATCGGTTAACCGAATGAACGATTAACCGATTAAACTTTTTTAGAATTCTGCGCTACCAGGAGTTCTTGGGAAAGGAATTACGTCTCTAATGTTTGTCATTCCAGTTACAAACAATACCAAACGCTCAAATCCTAAACCGAAACCTGCATGCGTTGCAGAACCAAATCTTCTCGTATCTAAATACCAGTATAATTCTTCTTCGTCGATTTCTAAAGCTTTCATTTTCTCAATCAAAACGTCGTAACGCTCTTCTCTTTCGGAACCACCAACGATTTCTCCAATTCCAGGGAAAAGGATATCCATTGCGCGAACGGTTTCTCTTCCTGGTTCAGTGTTGTCGTTCAAACGCATGTAAAACGCTTTAATGTTTGCTGGGTAATCAAATAAAATTACCGGACATTTAAAGTGTTTTTCTACTAAATAACGCTCGTGTTCTGACTGTAAATCAGCACCCCATTCGTTGATGATATATTGAAATTTCTTCTTTTTGTTTGGAGTTGAATCTCTTAAAATGTCAATTGCTTCCGTATAAGAAACACGTTTGAAGTTGTTTTCTAAAACGAAGTTCAATTTCTCTAATAAAGCCATTTCGCTTCTTTCAGCTTGTGGTTTTGATTTTTCTTCTTCAAGAAGTCTTCCTTCTAAGAATTTTAAATCATCTCCACAATTGTCTAAAGCATATTTAATTACATACTGAATAAAATCTTCAGCCAAATCCATGTTGTCATCAAGGTTGTTGAAAGCAACTTCAGGCTCAATCATCCAGAATTCTGCCAAGTGACGAGAAGTGTTTGAGTTTTCTGCTCTAAACGTTGGTCCAAAAGTATAAATCTGACCCAAAGCCATTGCAAAAGTTTCACCTTCTAATTGCCCAGAAACCGTTAAGTTGGTATGTTTTCCGAAGAAATCTTTTTTGAAATCAATGTTTCCTTCTTCGTTTTTTGGAAGATTATCCAAAGGTAATGAAGTTACCTGAAACATTTCTCCAGCACCTTCAGCATCAGCTCCAGTGATAATTGGCGTGTTTACATACACAAAACCTTTTTCCTGAAAATATTTGTGAACTGCAAATGACAATACTGAACGCACACGCATAATCGCACCAAAAGCATTTGTGCGTACACGCAAGTGAGCGTTTTCACGTAAAAATTCTAAAGAGTGTTTTTTAGGCTGCATTGGGAATTTCTCTGCATCAGAATCTCCAAGAATTTCAAGTTTGTTCACCTGAATTTCGTATTTCTGTCCTGCACCTTTACTTTCAACCAAAGTTCCAATTACAGAAACCGCCGCTCCAGTCGTGATTCTTTTTAAAGTCTCTTCAGGTGTATTTTCAAAATCAACAACACATTGTATATTATTAATGGTAGAACCGTCATTAAGCGCGATGAACTGATTATTTCTAAAAGTTCTCACCCATCCTTTTGCATTCACTTCCTGTAGCGTCGTCGTACTGTTTAATAAGTCTTTAACCTTTGTGTGTTTCATTTTATATAATATTGATATTAAATTATTTGTTTTTCAACAACTGCAAATATAAACGATAATAATTAATTTTTGAAGCTGTTTCCTGCTATCCGCTGTATCTTTATGTTTTTAAAGAAAAAACATAAAGGATGCCGCTTCTATCAGGGCTAGGGCACTCGGTTTCAGGATAGGTAATTCTTTTTATGAATTTATATTTATCCTCATTATTGTCATTTCGACGAAGGAGAAATCTTCGTAAGAAACTCGACAAAGTTTGGAATTGCAGTGCGGAGCTACTTGCGAAGATTTCTCCTTCGTCGAAATGACAAACTGTGTGTCAACCTTTGATAAAGGTTTTTTATTTTTAATTCGTGTTAATTCGTGAAATTTGTGGCAAAAAAAAAATTACTTATCCAAATTCTCCAATTCCTCTTTCTTAGTTTTCTTCTTCTCAAAAGTCAAAACCAGCGAAGGTAAAACCACTAAATTCGCAAACATTGCAAAAGCTAAAGTACATGAAATTAATCCTCCCAAAGCAATCGTTCCGCTAAAGCTTGATAATGTAAAAGTCGCAAAACCTAGAATTAAAACTACTGATGTGTAAAAAGTACTAATTCCAGTTTCTCTTAAAGCACTGAAAACTGATTTCTTTACCTTTCCGCCGCTTTGAAGCAGGTCATGTTTGTATTTTGCCATAAACTGAATCGCATTATCGACCGAAATTCCAAATGCAATACTAAACACTAAAATCGTTGAAGGTTTCAACGGAATTCCGAAATAACCCATCAATCCAGATGTAATGCAAAGCGGTAAAATATTCGTAATTACAGACGCCATTACCATTTTGAAAGATCTAAACAAATACAGCATTAAAATCGCAATAACCGCGATTGCAAAAATCAGTGATTCAATTAAATTATCTACTAAATACGACGTTCCTTTTTGGAAAACCAATGCTTTTCCGGTAACAGTTACTTCATAACGGTCTTTTGGAAAAATTTCATCTATTTTAGTGTGAAGTTTTTTCTCCACTTTTGCCATTTCATCCGTACCAATATCTTTCATAAAAGTAGTGATTCGGGCATATTGTCCAGTCGAATCGACGTAAGCTTTCATTAGATTTTCCTTGCTGTTTTTAGTTGCGTTTTTAGCGTAACTTAAAATAAAAGCTTGTTCTTGCGAAGTCGGTAATTGATAATATTCTGGATTTCCGTTGTAGAAAGCCTGTTTTGAATATTTAACTAAATTAACGATCGAAACTGGTTTAGCCAATTCTGGAATTTCTGCGATTGTAGTTTGCAATTCATCCATTTTACGAATGGTTGACGCTTTCATAACACCTTTTTTCTTTTTGGTGTCAATCATAATTTCAAGCGGCATTACTCCGTTAAATTCTTTTTCGTAGAATAAAATGTCTTTAAAGAAAGAAGCACTTTTTGGCATTTCGCCAATTAAACTTCCCGAAACTTTCATTTGTGAAACTCCAATTACACTGAAAACTAAAAGTAAACCGTAAACAATATATACAATTTTACGTTTTGATTTAACTAGATTTTCAACAACATTTAAAAGTGTCGAAATATATGTTTTAGTTAAATGATATAAGTGTTTTTCTTTTGGCAATGGCATAAAACTGTATATAATCGGCACAATAAAAAGGGTCAATAAATAAACAGAAATTACATTGATTGAAGTTACCAGACCAAACTCAAAAAGCAAATCATTTCCTGTAATCATAAAGGTTGCAAAACCAATTGCTGTGGTTAAATTCGTCATTAAAGTCGAAACTCCAATTTTTGAAATTACACGCTGCAATGCTTTTGCCTGATTGTTATGTAATTTGATTTCCTGCTGGTATTTGTTGATCAGGAAAATACAGTTTGTAATACCAATTACGATAATTAACGGCGGAATAATGGCTGTTAAAATCGTGATTTTATAACCAAATAATCCCAGCGTTCCAAAAGACCAGATTACGCCAACAATTAAAATACAAATTGAAATGAATGTTGCTCTGAACGAACGGAAAAAGAAAAAGAATATTAAAGAAACAGTAAGTAAAGCTGCACCGATAAAAAGACCAATTTCACCTTTCATATTGTCCGCATTGATCGTTCTGATATAAGGCATTCCAGAAACGCGAAGATCAATTCCGGTAGTTTTCTCAAATTTATCGATTTTCGGAACTAAATTTTCTAGGATAAAAGTCTTTCTTTCAGCAGTATTTACTAATGCTTTATTGATATAAATTGCAGAACGAACACTGCCGCTTTCTTTATTGAATAAAAGACCTTCGTAAAAAGGTAAATTATGAAATAAATCGTATTGAACTGTTTTTAAATAAGCTGGATCTAAAGCTTTACTTTGATCAATAAACGGTGATAAAACAAATTTTTCGTTAACGGTATCTTTTTCAAGTTTCTTTAAATCATTTAATGAAACTACTAAATCAACTTCCTTAGATTTTTTTAAACCCGTCATAAGCTCATTCCAAGCCGCATAATTTTTTGGAGTAAAAAATTTAGGATCTTTAAAACCAATTACCACAAGATTTCCTTCTTCGCCAAACTTGTCTAGAAATTTTTGATAATCTTTATTTGCAATATGGTCTTTCGGAAGCAGATTTGCTTCGGTATAAGTCATTGAAAGATTCTTCCATTGCAAAGCAAGGAAAATGGTTAAAGCAGAAAGTACAATTAGAATTGTTATTCTGTTTTTAAGTATAATTCGGGCCAGTTTCTCCCAAAATCCAACTTGGATAGTGTTTTTCATAAATTCTTTAAAAATGGATGCAAATGTAGTGAAAAGTGCTCAAAATCATAAACAATAGATTGTATTTTACTTAATGTTAACACAAATATTCATATCGTTTTTTGTGATAAATTTCTTTCTTTTTACTGTTTAATCATCAGCTTTTCTCATATTTGCAATTAATTTAAAAGGAAAAGAAAATGAGTTGGATTTTATTAATTATTGCAGGACTTTTTGAAGTTGGTTTCGCATCATGCCTTGGAAAAGCAAAAGAAACAGCAGGAATGGTGTCTACTTACTGGATGATTGGTTTTTTTGTATGCCTTTCGATCAGTATGATTTTATTGTATAAAGCGACACAGGTACTGCCAATTGGAACGGCTTATGCGGTTTGGACAGGGATTGGGGCTGTTGGAACTGTTCTGGTTGGAATTTTAATTTTTAAGGAACCAGCTACTTTTTGGAGAATATTTTTCCTTTCAACATTAATTGCTTCAATTATCGGATTGAAATTTGTTTCTAGTCATTAAAGAAAAATAAGCCACAGATTACAGAGATTCTCACAGATTTTTTTAAGTATAGAAAAAATCATTTTAATCGTTTTAATCAGTGGCATAAAAACAAACTAACCAATGCAAGAAAACAATACCACAACATTTATTTTTTTAGCGATTCTTTTACTTCTCATCGTCATAATTTGTTTTATGATTTACCAATTAATGCAGGCGAAGAAGGCAAAAGACGATGCCGAAAGGAGTTTTTATGCGCTTGAAGTAAAGGTGAATGATTTACAGTTAGAAACATTAGAGTCCAAACTGAATCCGCATTTGTTTAAGAATATTCTAAATTCAATTCAGTCGCATGCTTACCAAACCTATTTTGCTTTAGATAAACTGGCGAATGTTTTGGACTATATTTTATACGAAAGCAAAAAGAAATTTGTTACCGCAAAAGAAGAAATTGATTTTGCATTGAATTTAATCGAAATCAATAAAATCAAGATTAGTCCGCTTTTCGAATTAAAGATAAAAACCAACATTAATAAGGAAGATAAATTGTACGATCAGCCTTTGCTGGCGCCTTTAATTTCGATTGACTTAATTGAAAATGCCTTTAAACATGCTGATTTGCAAAGTGCAGATGCTTTTATATCTGTTGTTTTTGAGTTTCGCGATAATGCTTTTTTTATGACGGTTTCGAATAAAATCTCAGATAAAAAAGTACTTAAAAAAGAACGAAGCGGTTTTGGTCATGCTACTTTGGAACATCGTTTACGAATTATCTATAAAAATAATTTCAAACTGGACAGGTTTGTAGAAAACGATATTTATATTGCTCATCTAAAAATTGATCTTCTTGAATACAAAACTGAAATGCTTGCTGCTGGACGATGAGCTTCCCGGATTAACGTACTTAAAAATGCTTTGTGAACAAATTCATGAAGTCGAAATTGTAAAAACGTATAATAATCCAGAGAAACTGTTATCAGATATTCCGAACCTAGATTTTGATCTGTTAATATCAGATATCGAAATGCCGGGAATGGATGGACTTCATCTGGCGGAAATGCTCAGTGATAAAATGGTTATTTTCTGCACGGCTTACAAAGAGTATGCAGCCGACGCTTTTAATATTGATGCGATAGATTATATTACAAAACCTGTAAAATTAGAACGTCTGCAAAAAGCAATTACAAAAGCTGTAGAACATTTCGAAAAGCCTGATGCAGCTAAAAAGTTTATTCAGCTCAATACAGATAAAGGCAAAACACTGCTTTACTTTAATCAAATTCAATATATAAAAACGGCTTCAAGCGATAGTCGTGATAAAACGGTTTTGCTTACAGATGGAAGTTTCTTGAACTTGAAGAATGTTAAATTCGCTACACTTTTAGAGGAGCTGCCTGATGCCGATTTTTGCCGCGCAAATAAAAAAGAAATTGTGGCTGTAAAAGCCATAAAATTCTTTAATCATAATGAAATTGTATTGCATCATACGGATGAAAACAACAAAAATGGCACTATAATTTTAAGTGAAACGTATCGTTCTGATTTTTTGAAAAAAGTAAAATTATAACTTATTACAAAGTTTTTCCCACTTGTTACATACATTGAAAATTAGGTGTAGTTTTCCTTTTTCACTTAAACCTCAGTTATGATATTTGCTGCAATAAATCAAAAGAACGAGTTATGAATAACATTAAAAACTCTTTATTTTACGTTACAATTATCGGCGGTTTTACAGCGCTGATATATTGGGTAATTTCTAAAGGCGCAGCGCTGGAAGTGGGGCGTAATATCGTTAAGAAAAAGATCGAAAGTAATCATTGGAATGATTTCCTGCATTCAATGGTCGAAAACCTGCAGCATCCTTTAGCTATATTATTAGCACAGATCGTTACCATTATTTTAGTAGCACGTTTGTTTGGATGGGTTTTTAGAAAAATAGGGCAGCCATCTGTAATTGGCGAAATGATTGCGGGTATTGTTTTAGGACCGTCACTGGTTGGAATGTATTTTCCAGAGTTTTCGGCAGCTTTATTTCCAAAAGAATCCTTAGGTAATTTACAATTTTTAAGCCAGATTGGTTTAATCCTTTTTATGTTTGTTATAGGTATGGAACTGGATTTGAAGGTTCTAAAAAATAAAGCACATGACGCCGTTGTTATCAGTCACGCAAGTATTGTAATTCCGTTCGCCTTAGGATTAAGTTTAGCCTATTATATTTACCATACGTTTGCGCCAGTTGGTGTTGAGTTCTCTTCTTTTGGACTTTTTATGGGAATTGCGATGAGTATTACTGCGTTTCCAGTTCTAGCTAGAATTGTACAGGAACGCGGAATGCAGAAAACAAAACTAGGAACCATTGCCATAACCTGTGCTGCAGCTGATGATATTACGGCTTGGTGTATTTTGGCAGTTGTAATTGCGATTGTAAAAGCGGGTTCTTTTACCAGTGCTTTATATGTTATTGGACTGGCTATTTTGTACGTAATTATAATGTTGAAAATTGTTCGCCCGTTCCTAAAACGTGTTGGAGATTTAAATTCGACAAGAGAAAGTTTAAATAAACCTGTTGTTGCTATTTTCTTTATAACGCTTCTTATTTCTGCGTATGCAGCAGAGTTAATTGGTATTCATGCTTTATTTGGTGCTTTTTTAGCAGGAGCTATTATGCCAGAAAATAACAAGTTCAGAAATATATTTATCGAAAAAGTTGAAGACGTTTCTATAATTGTATTATTGCCATTATTCTTTGTGTTTACAGGTTTACGTACTCAAATTGGGTTGTTGAACGATCCTGCTTTATGGAAAATTACAGGATTGATTATCGCTGTTGCCGTTGCAGGTAAATTCTTTGGAAGTGCATTGGCTGCAAAGTTCGTAGGGCAAAACTGGAAAGATAGTTTAGCTATTGGAGCCTTAATGAATACTCGTGGTTTAATGGAATTGGTCGTGTTAAACATTGGTTATGATCTTGGAGTTTTATCTACAGAGATTTTTACTATGATGGTAATTATGGCTTTAGTAACGACTTTTATGACTGGCCCGGCTTTAGATTTTATCGGATTTATATTTAAAGATAAAGAAACAGTCGTGCCGCAGGAAATAGGAAATAAAAGCAAATACAAGATTTTATTGTCGTTTGCAACTCCTGAAAGAGGTAAGAAACTGTTGAAGATCGCAAATAGTTTGGTTAAAAAACAAGGCGACAATTCGATTGTAACAGCAATGCATTTATCGTTGAGTACAGAAATACATTCGTTTGATATAAAAGATCATGAACGTAAAATGTTGGTGCCTGTTGTTGAAGAATCTCAGCGTTTGAATCAGAACATGGTAAGTGTTTTTAAAGTTACCAATGATATTGATGCCGAAATTATTGATTCAGCAAACCAAGGGGAATATGATTTATTGCTAGTTGGTTTAGGACAATCTATTTTTGAAGGTACATTGCTGGGAAAAATACTTGGGTTTACCACCAGAATAGTAAATCCAGATCGTTTAATAGATAAGTTTACAGGAAAAGAAGGATTGTTTGAAAATTCTCCTTTTGATGAAAGAACGCGTCATATTATTGCCAAAACTAAAATGCCGGTTGGGATACTTATCGATAAAGATTTAGAAGAAGTAAATCAGATTTTTATGCCTGTTTTTAGTAAAGAAGATGCTTTTTTAATTGAATATGCTAAGAAATTAATCAATAATAATGGTTCACAGATTACAGTTTTGGATGCCAGCGGTGATGTAAAAAATACTCGTGAGATTCAAGAAACGATTCGATCTATTGAACAAATTGCCCCAAATCATATTATGATTATGCATGACAGAACAATTAAAAAAGAGTTTATTGAAAGCCAGAATTTAATGATTATTAGTTTAGACAGCTGGAAAAAACTAATAGAATCTCAAAGTACTTGGCTGAATAACACGCCTTCAGTTTTGATTTTGAAGCCATAATTTTTTTAGAAATTACAATTTAGAAATCCCAAACTCCAATCGTAAAATTGGAGTTTGGGATTTTTAAATGGAAATCTTATAACCCTAAATCAATCACATAAGAAATCTTAACGGCAATATTATCTTCAAACTTCATAAGCTGATTTGGTCCATAACGGTAGAATCCGCCTAAACCAAAACCTTTGAAAATTTTATTTAACTCAATTCCCGATTCAAAAAAGCCTTTGTCTAATGTTTTGTAAGTCGGTCCTACGTGTTGTTCGGGATTTTCCATATTTCCCCAAGCCATTCGTGTTACTAAAACCAAAGAAGGACGTACTTTTTTCATAATCTTGATTCTATCAAAACCATGTTTAACTTGAAAGAATACATATTGACTAGAGAAAAACTCATTAAAAAACATGGTTTCAAAACTGTTTCGTCCTGCAAAAGTAATACGCTGAATTACGGTTTCTTTAGTTAAGTTATTCGGCATTGTATTGTATAAATGCGTAATTGGAACATCGCCA
Organism: Flavobacterium sp. FlaQc-30; assembly: GCF_044005885.1. Classification (NCBI taxonomy): domain Bacteria; kingdom Pseudomonadati; phylum Bacteroidota; class Flavobacteriia; order Flavobacteriales; family Flavobacteriaceae; genus Flavobacterium; species Flavobacterium sp. FlaQc-30. Next base: position 1,076,586 of record NZ_JBIPCO010000001.1, read on the forward strand.
ATTGCATAACCTCCCTGCAGTAAAATACTGGTTTTTTGACCGTTTAAATATTGCTTTTCGTACTCCGCTTTAAAATCTATTTTTCCAAAAGTAAAATCATTATCTAAAACATTTGGCAGGGATTGCGTGAATTGAAAAGTAAACCTTGGAAACTTTTTATCAGATTCATTTCTTCCTGTCGGCGTTTGCATAAAATTACTGAATGGAGCCCAAACAATCGAGAGCATTGCTGTTGTCATAACATAACTAGAATACAGATGACCGTTGTAGTTAAAGAGATAATCAAATTTGGGTTCTACAAAGCTTCTTGATAATTCGAAAACAGCTTCTGTCTTAGGAATAATTTTCGTTTGAACATTTGCTCTCCAACTGTCGTATTTATAGAACGTACTAATGTTGATTGGTCTTGGATCATAGATTTTAAATACCCGTTTATCAACAGCAAAAAAAGTACTCGCAATTTCTCTGACATCATCAGTATAAGATCCGTTTAGCCAAGTATTGGTGCTTTTATCAAGCAATACACCTACACCTAAATTATATTTAAGAGCCCCGTCTTTTGTACCATAAGCTGTATATCCTTCAATTCTGAAGTTTTTAGAAAAACGATCGTTTGTTATACCGCCAAGTCCTAATCGGAAACCTTCGTAGTTATTGTAACTGATTATTTTTTTTAAATCAAGATCAATTGGCCCAATTGGCAGATAACCATTTATGATTTTTCGCCCAAGTCCCAAGCGTTTTTCAATTCTCTTGCTTACAGATAAACTGTCTAGTAATTGATACGTTTTTTGACCTTTTAAATCTAAGCTGTCTTTTCGGTATTCGTTCCAGAAGCTTTCAGGTTTTTTATTAGCATCGTCTTTAATTTCGATATAAAGCGAAGGATTTTTTATGGAGGAATTTGTATTGTAATGAATGTCAAAATTGTTACTCTCAGAAAGCAAATACGTAAAATCTGAAGCTGTTTTTTTTCGCGGTTCGTAATTGTCTGCAACATCTCCGTCAAACTGAATAGTTCCGCCTAGAATCTTGATATCATCATCATTCTTCCCTTTTACAATTTTAAAAGTGGTGTTACTCTGAAACCATATTTTTTCTTTTGGAACATATTCAAATTCATGAATTCCACTAATGTCCAAAACGCCTTTTATACGCATAACAGCTTTTGCAATACCAAAGTTTTCTGCATCAATGTATAATACACCTTCTAATCCAGAAGCTTTTCGTTTTTGCTTGTTTTTAAAATAAATCATAAAAGTTTCTCGACCTTTTATGTTCACAGTGTCCAGCAGTTTATAATTGTAATTTGAAGGTGCCGATCTCGAAATTGGATTTTCATACTTGGTTTCAAACAGCTCGTATTTATTGTCATAAATAGATATAGATTGCAGATTGAAAGCAAGAACTTCGTAAATTGGGTTTTTAAAACCTGCAATTTTAGTCGCCAAAACAGTTTCTTTCAGCTTATTTTCTCCAAATTGATATTGTGATACCTTTTCAGTTTGAAACAAATGCTGTTTGCTTATAATTTCTTTAAATTTATAATCAGATGAATCGATGTTAATCTTCTTTTTATTAAAGTCTTTATAAACGGCAGAAGAATCTATTCTTCCGTCGATAGAATCAGGATTTGCAGTAACGAGCAGTTTGTTATAGGTTTTGTATTCAAAACTGCTGAGTTTTTTTTGTGGATCGTTTTTGTCTTTATTGGCGATTACTTTTCTAATAATCGTTAAAGCAGGATTTTCATTTGAAACAATAACTTCTTGTAAAGCGTCTGTTTTTTGAGATAACGAAATTGGATAGAATTTTTTATTTTCTGTAATACTTATGATTTTAGTTTGAAAACCAATGTATGAAACCGCAAAACTTCCCGTTTTTGAGTCGATGTTAAAAATAAATTTTCCATCTACATCCGTAATTGTGTTACTGCTGTTTGAAGTAGTTATTGTAGCAAACGGAAGTGCTTTGTTGTTTGAGTCAGTTACAATTCCGCTTATTTGAACTTGCGCCTGTATGCTAAGCGTAAAAAGTAAAGTCAATAAGCAAAATAGCCTCATAGAGAATAATATAGATTCAAAAACGAAAAATATGTCATTTAAGTATGCAAAAATAAGAATAAAAAAATCCGTTTGGTAAAATTTAACCAAACGGATTTTATTTTGTTATGAAATACAATTACACCTTCATGATTTCAGCTTCTTTTTCAGCTAATAATTCATCAATTTTTTTAATGTATGTATTTGTTAGATTTTGAACTTCTTCTTCAGCAGATTTACAAATGTCTTCTGATGTTCCGTCTTTTTCTAATTTTTTAATTTCGTTGTTAGCGTCTTTACGTACGTTACGTACACCAATTTTAGCATCTTCAGCTTCTGATTTTGCTTGTTTTGCTAAATCACGACGACGCTCTTCAGTCAAAGGCGGTACGCTTATGATAATAACATCTCCGTTATTCATTGGGTTAAAACCAATATTAGCAACCATGATTGCTTTTTCAATAACTTGCAGCATATTTTTTTCAAACGGCTGTAAAGTAATTGTTCTTGCATCAGGAACACTGATTTTTGAAACTTGCGAAAGTGGAGTTGCTGAACCATAATAATCTACAAAAACACTTCCCAACATAGCTGGAGAAGCTTTTCCTGCACGAATGTTTAGAAATTCTTTTTCTAAGTGTGCAATAGAACCGTTCATTGATTCTTCAGTACTTTCTAATATAAAATCGATTTCTTCAGTCATTTTTTTTATTTTTTTAGATTTTTAAACGATTGGATTTTAGATTAAAACAGATCATTTAATTTACTAACTAATATAATTTTATTTTTTTGTTTTTGAAGATTATTAGAATTTCAATCTAACAATCTAAAGCAGCTTAAACGTTTACTACAGTTCCAATGTTTTCGCCTTCACAGATTTTCAATAGGTTTCCTATTTTATTCATATCAAAAACAACAATTGGTAATTTATTTTCTTGGCTTAATGTAAAAGCTGTTGTATCCATTACGTTTAGTCCTTTTTTAAGAACATCATCAAACGAAATCATATCAAATTTTACCGCTGATGCATTTTTTTCAGGATCAGAATCGTATACCCCATCAACACGAGTTCCTTTTAGGATGACATCTGCATTAATTTCGATTCCTCTTAAAACAGCTGCTGTATCAGTTGTAAAATATGGATTTCCTGTTCCGGCACCAAAAATTACAATTCTTCCTTTTTCAAGGTGACGGTCTGCTCTTCTTTTAATATAAGGTTCTGCAATAGACTCCATTTTCAAAGCCGTTTGTAAACGCGTCTTCATTCCTTTGTCTTCAAGTGCACCTTGCAAAGCCATTCCGTTAATTACAGTAGCAAGCATTCCCATATAATCGCCCTGTACTCTATCCATTCCTGCGCTTGCACCAGCAACGCCTCTAAAAATATTTCCTCCTCCAATAACGATAGCAATTTCTACTCCTTTTGCGTGAATCTGCTTAATTTCGTCTGCATATTCGCCTAATCTTTTAGGGTCAATTCCGTATTGTAAATCACCCATTAAGGCCTCGCCGCTAAGTTTTAGAAGAATTCTTTTATATTTCATGTTTGTGTTGCGTTAATTTGTGCAAATATAGACATATTCTGATTTTTAAAAATAATGTTTACAAAAAATTAATTGCTCTTTTGTTTTAATTTATGCGGGTTTTGATTTTTTTCTATGGAATGTGATAAAAGTCATTTCTGCATCTTCTTAAAATCCGTATTTTTATAGTAATCAAATAATTATTTATGAAAAACTTTATAGCAAAAGCATTATTCAATAGCCATTCCTATCCCGAATATCGAAAAATAGTCACTGATTTGTTGTATGAAGGAAAGTCAACAGGCAACGAACAGTCTGAAAGTTTGACCAATTATTCAAAGTTGAACGAGGCTAGAATGAATCGGCTGGATAAAACAGTCAAGATTTCTGAAGAAGTGATTTCGAAGCTTCAAAATTTAGACAATCATTATTTTTGGCTGGTTATTTCTGAAGGCTGGTGTGGTGATGCGGCGCAGATTCTTCCAATTTTAAATAAAATGGCGCATGATTCGAATAAAAAAATAGATCTTCGAATTGTCTTTCGTGATGAGAATACAGAATTGATGGATCATTATTTAACAAATGGAGGAAGAGCGATACCTAAAGTAATTATTGTTTGTAAAGAAGCCGGAATTGTTCGTGCAGATTGGGGACCAAGACCAAAAGGAGCGTCTGAATTGATGGAAAACTATAAAAAAGAGTTTGGTGTAATCGACGAAAAAATTAAAACAGATCTTCAGTTATGGTATTTGGCTGATAAAGGAATTTCTGTTCAGGAAGAATTAATAGAGATTATGGAGAATATCAAATACGATAGACTTTAATTTTGAATATTTTTAAAATGAATTCTTAAGCTGATTGTTTGTAACTTGTTGATAACAAATGTTATAATGCTCTTAAAAACGTATTTGTATTCTTTTTTTTAGCATTATTTTTGTATCTTAGTAAAGCAATCCCACTTCTATTATTTACTTTTTGATTTACTCTTTTTATTGGTGTTTATTTAATGTCTAACAATTAAAAAATGCACTATTATGAAAAAGTTATTCGAAAGGTTTTACGATTTTTTTTCGACCTTTTTGTTTGGAGGAAAGAATGTTCATCATTATTAACTCCAAAAGAAATTGCGTATGAAATAACACTACTTTAATTAAAGAGGTGGCACATTACGGTTTGATTTGTAATGTGCTTTTTTTATTCAGTTGTTTGAAATTCGATCAAATACGGTTTTAATCTTACTCCGTTTTGCTTTCTGAAATTACTTGTAATTAAGATTTGATATTTTTTGTTTGGCAGCAAATCGGCTTTAAAAGTCCATGTTTTTTTATCAGAAGACCAGATTTTTTCAGAACTTAACTTTGGACAAAATTCTTTGCCAAGTGGACCAAAATCAATACCTGTATTGCGACCGTTTAACGGTTCTGAAAAGGTGATTGTAATGTCTCTTAATCCTGATTTTACTTTTTTACTTCCGTTTTTAAAACCAGATATTGTTAGTACAGTTGGTCGTTGTTTTTCGTAATCCTGATTTAATTTCTTTACACTTTTTGGAAATAATTTTGAGGCATCAACGATTTGCTCCATTTCTTTTTCGTTATGATAATCAAGCTCAATAAGCGTTTTTATGGCTTTTGCTTTGTCTTTGGATGAATTGTAATAGCGTTCAGAAATTTCATAGCCAATATAATAACCGAGATCTCTAATTTTTAAATCATTTCTGTTTTCACCCCATAACCAATTATAATTATTGCTCATGATATACAAATCGGCAATAAACTGATTGATTACTTTTTCCTGGTTGTTTTTTCCAAATTCTATTGCAGGACTGCTAGATTTTTTGCCAGTTACTTTGCAGGAAATAAATTCTGCGACACCTTCATACAAACACATAGCAAGTAAGTTTTCCACTAATTCTTTTTGCTGCGTATGAACATATTCATGAGTGCATAATAAAGCAATGTTTTTTCTTGGATTATATTCTTTATAAAAAGGCTGTCTCCATGCAGGAAGTTCGTCGATAATAGTAGTTTCATCTGCTAATGAGAGTTCGCTTCCAATTAAAATGCGATCATTTTGTATCGTTCCGTTTGTTCTAAAAGCACCAATTGAAAAATAAATAGTTGATGGTTTTAATGGTGGATATGCTTCTTTTAATTTACGAATGTCAGTTTCGATTTCAGGATAAAGATTATTGACATTTGTGGTGTTTGCTTTTAATGAATTCCAGAATTTTGGGTATTTTGTAATTGAGTTAAGGAATTCTTTTGGAGTGTAATTACGAACTTCAATAAGGCTTTTTAAACCAAGTGAGGCTTTGTCAAGATAAAACTCATTTAGAAATTGGTATTGTTTTATACTGTCAGAAGTAGAAATAACCTTTTCATATGCTTTCCAAAAATTGTCGATATCAGTTGATACAAATTTTTGGCCGGCAGTTTGACTAAAAGAAACTTTTGCGGAGATTAAAAATAACGCTAAAAAGAAATTTTTCATTTTGTAAATTTTAAAGCAAACGACTAAATTACAAAAATCAAAAAAATATAATGTTATAGATTTTCCTCAAAAAGAGTAATATCAATTGCGTTTTTTACATCGTAATCGCCAATCTTAGTTCGGCGTAAAACAGTTAAATGCGATCCTGAATTCATGGCTTTTCCAAAATCGTAAGCAAGAGAACGAATATAAGTTCCTTTACTGCAAACTACTCTAAAATCAATTTCAGGTAATGCTATTCGGGTAATTTCAAATTCGTGAATTGTAGTTTTTCTGCTCGCAATTTCGACAGTTTCACCAGCACGTGCGTGTTCGTATAAACGAACTCCGTCTTTTTTAATAGCAGAAAATATTGGCGGTTTTTGATCGATTTCGCCTAGAAACTGTTTAACCGTTTCATGAATAAGTGCTTCATCGATATGTTCCGTTGGAAAAGTCTGATCGATTTCAGTCTCTAAGTCGTAAGATGGAGTAGTAGCTCCAATATAAAATGTTCCAGTATATTCTTTGGCTTGACCTTGAAGCTCAGAAATTCTCTTAGTAAATTTTCCAGTACAAATTAGTAAAAGCCCAGAAGCCAAAGGATCTAAGGTTCCAGCATGACCAATTTTAAACTTTTTTGGCAGGCCGACTTTATTAATTAAAAGGTATTTTAATTTATTGACAGCTTGAAACGAACTCCATTTTAAAGGTTTGTCTATCAGTAAAACTTGTCCGTCTAAATATTCTTCAGGTGTCATTATATAATGGTAAGCGGGTGAATGAAAAAGTGAATCAGCAATAAAATGATTCCAGCAATAATTCGGTAATAACCAAAAACCTTGAATCCGTTTTTAGTTAAAAATCCAATAAAGGTTTTGATAGCAAGAAGCGCCACAATAAAAGCAACAATGTTTCCTATTATCAATAAGTTGATTTGATCGTGAGATAATTCGAATCCCGCTTTGTAATAATCGTAACATTTTTTTACCGTTGCACCCAACATTGTCGGTACAGCAAGAAAAAATGAAAACTCAGCAGCAGTAGTTCTTGATAATTTTTGAGACATTCCGCCCACGATACTTGCACCGCTGCGAGAAACGCCGGGAATCATGGCAAGACATTGAAATAAACCAATTTTAAAAGCTTGTAAATAGCTGATTTCTTGTGAAGTTTCGGTACTGTTTGGTGTATTAAACCATTCGTCGACTTTTAATAGAATTAAACCTCCAATTAAAAGAGAAATTGCTACAGTTACTGGATTTTCTAATAAACCATCAATAAAATCACTTAATAATAATCCTAAAACAACGGCAGGAATAAAAGCAACTAAAAGTTTAAAGTAAAAATCAAGTGTTTGAAAGAAACGTTTGAAATATAGAATTACAACCGAAAGAATTGCTCCAAGTTGAATAACAATAGTAAAAAGTTTAGTGAAATCGTCGTGTGCAATTCCAAAAAAAGAAGAGGCAATAATCATGTGTCCAGTTGAAGAAACAGGTAAAAATTCTGTGATTCCTTCAATAATAGCAAGAACGATAGCTTGTAATGTATTCATTTATTAGATTGTTAGATTATTAGAATGTTAGACTTCTTAGATTTTTTTAGAAAAGAATATTCTAAAGATCTAAGTTGTCTAAGATGTCTAAGTTGTCTATTTTGATTTTTTGAAAATAGAATAAATCGTAATTCCAAAACCAATTAAAACGGTAGTTGGAGCTAAACGAATACGTCTGAAATTAAAAATATCTTCATTAAAAACATTTGGATCATGACTTCCTCCGCCCGACATTAAAATAAAGCCTAAAGCGATAACAGCAATTCCGATCAATAAGATTTTGTAATTAACACTGTCAAAAAGGAATTCGTGTTTTGGAGTTTCGTCTGTATTATTGTTTTTCATTTTTATTTATTTTGTGAGCCTGTAAAACCCAATGTTTTAGGATAAGGCAATTATTTTAATCTAAAATCTACAGTCTAAAATCTAAAATTAATAGAGATCATCAGTTCTTAAATTCAAGAAACGTTGCGTTGCAAAGTGTGTGCTTACCCACGTAATTAAAACTCCTAATCCAAAAACCGCTAATAAAACCAATCCAATTAAAGCTTTATCTTCTAGAATTCCTAAACCAGGGAAATTAGTTTCAACGTAGAATAAAAGTCCAATTAAAGCAATAATTGCCAATCCAGCACCCAGCATTCCTAGTTTTACACTGCGCATTACAAAAGGTTTACGAATAAACGATTTGGTTGCGCCAACCATTTGCATAGTTTTGATAATAAAACGGTTTGAGTGAATAGAAAGACGCAATGAACTGTTGATTAATAAAACTGCAATTATCGCTAAGAAACCGCTGATAATCAAAATCCACATACTTACTTTCTTGATATTATCATTTACCAGATTTACCAATTGTTTGTCGTAAACAATATCTTCGATCATGGTGTTTTTACGTAAACTGCTTTCGATTTGCAGAATGCTGTCTCTTTCAACATAATCTGCTTTTAAATGAATGTCGTATGAATTCAATAAAGGATTCTCTCCTAAAAATGTCAGGAAATCTTCTCCAATAATATCAGTATGTTCTTTTGCTGCTTTTTCTTTAGAAACATAAGCATAAGATCTAGCGAAAGGCGCTCTTTTTAATTCCGTATTAAATGCTTTGATAACGCTGTCGTTTGCTTCATTTTTAAAGAAAACCGTCATAGCAATTTTTTCTTTAAAATCGTTTGCCAGTTTTTTAGAGTTAATAATAAATAATCCTAATACTCCCAAAAGGAATAATACTAGAAATACACTTAATACTACCGAAAAATAAGAGGAAATTAACCTGCGTTTTTGAAATTTATCAAAGTTAGAACTCATAGTTTGCTTAAATTATGTGGTAAAAATAATAAAGAATTTCTTTATTTAAAGTTATTAACGAACTTTTATACCATAAATGTACAATTCCATATTGAATAAAAGTTTATTTAACAGCAAAGTGCATAAAATTTTTGTTGATTTAAGTAGAAAGTGCATTATGGTTTAATTTGATGATAACAAAAAATTCGCAAAGCTTTTTGTAGATCAGCTTTGCGAACTTTGCGGTTAAATAGTAGAAAAAACTTTCAGCCTTAGAATCTCAGAGCCTTAGAATCTCAGAGCCTTAGTTTCTTAGAACCTTATTTTACTCTATAAACCTCAATACTTTTAAGCCAGTAAACATGACGAGGCCCAGTTTTAATATCATTTTTGCAAATAGCAATCATTTCGCCGCTTTTTAGTGGTTTTCCGTTTTCCTCAAAAAGAACAAAAGCATTTTCTCCGGTTGGATTGTTGAAAATTTCTGCCCATGAAAAAGTGGCTTTGTAATCATCAGAAGCTCGAGCCACAATATAAAAATTACGATCCTTATGTCCGTCTTGTTTGATTTTTGCCTTCTCTAAAATATCTTTCAAAAGCACGCCTTTGCACACTTTGTTGTCTTTTTTAACTTCGCCGCTTTGGCAGACAACTTTAAAATTATCAATAGTTACCACTTTCATCTTTTTTAAAGAATCAACACTTAATTGAAGCGGAAATTCGACATCGCCTTTTACTTCAATAGTGTGATTTACCATTTTTAAACTGTCAGCCGGCGTAAGAACAGCATGCTTATCATTGTCTGTTTTAGACACCTTTTCTGTAGCAATCGAATCTTCTTTTTCCTTTTTAGATGAATTGCACATTGTGCATGAAAATGCAATAAGAAGTACGAGAATATAATTTTGAGTTTTCATATAAAATTATTTTTAGGTTTAGTTATTGAAAAAACGAAGCGTTACAAAAAAGTTGCGGCCTTCTTCAGGATAACCTTCAACAAGACAATAGTTTTTATCGAAGATATTATTAATTCCCGCATCGATACTGAAATTTTTAGCTATTTTGCCCGAAGCGTAAAAATTTAAAAGCGTGTAATCAGGAACTCTTGCACCATAACTCGTGCTGAAACGAGATGAGTTAAATTCAGAATTAGCAATTAATCGCAATATTGTAATCGGTTTATATTCTAAAGTTCCCATAACCTTAGTATTTGGAACATCGGTAAAATGAATATTCGGATTTGTGATATTATTTCGTTCAATATAAGTGTAGTTCACGTTAAGCGACAAATTAGATAAGATTTCATAGTTTATTTGAGCTTCAACGCCAAGATATTCTGCTTCGCCAAAATTCTGCATTTGAGATTTTCCAGGTTGAACGTTGCTTACATTTAAGATTGCATCAGAAAGTTTGCTGTAGAAAAGCGCCGTCTGAAAAGTAACTTTATTAAAAAGTCCAGCCGTATAATTCAATTCGTAATTTACAGCTTTTTCAGGTTTTAAGTCCGGATTTGGTATTGCAGTTCCCATTCTGTACGAATAACGATCTTTGATAGTTGCAAATCTTGTTTTTTGTGAAACTGTTGCGCCCAATTTCTGCGCTTCATTCAACTGATAAAAAAATCCAATTTGAGCATTAAAAGCATCACTCGCACCAGCGGATGGATAATCTGAAATCACTTTTGTAGTACTGTTGTAATCTTCTGCTTCAGTATTTTTTCTAATGTTGTAACTCACACCCGGAATAACAGTAAATTTTGGAGTAACTTTATAAATATCTTCAATTCCTACCAAAACCGTATTGTCTATAAAATGGCGAACTGGTTCACCAAGATTGTTTTCGCGGTGTACATCTTCTTTAAAATGAAAAGCAATTTTCAAATCATTTTTTGGAATAAATTTCGTGTTGTATTCTAGATTTCCACCGTAAGTGTAATCATTGTAAATACTTTCAAAAGCATACGGTTTGGTTTGTTTCGTATAACTTGCATCATCATAACTGTCAAGAGTATTCTTGAAACGGTCAAAATACAACCTTGTTTTTAAGCTGTTTTTGTCATCAAAATTAGAATTTGAGATGAAGTAAAAACTTTCTTTATCCCAGTTTGGCCATTGCCAGTAACGAGGTTTTAGTAAAAGTGAATTCAAAGGATCGCTTCCTGTATAAACTGGATTTCCTTTTTCGCCCTGCTGATTGATGTAACCAATTGCATATTCGCTTTTTTCAGTTGGAGTCCATCCAATTTTAAAACTAATTTTCTGATCCGTGCGATATGAATTGTCTCTTTGTCCGCCGTTTTCATTTGCTGTTGGAACAAAATTAGATGACATTCTAGTTGAATTTCTATCCAAATACGAAAATCCACCCTGAAAATAAAACTTTCCAATGTTAGAACCAATGTTGAGGTTTCCTTTATAGCCATTTTCATTAATTATTCCAAGCGAGCCGTCATATTCTAATTTTTGAGAAGGTTTTCTAGAAACTAAATTTATAGCGCCGCCAAGTGAGTTGGGACCATAAAGTACAGACGAAAATCCTTTTGAAACATCAATTGCAGCGAGATCAAAAGTGGTAAATCTTGCCAAGTCAACATAACCGTCATAAGGAACATAAACAGGAATACCGTCCATATAAACCGGAACCTGTCTTAAATCGAAACCACGTACAGAAACCATCGATTCGTTTCGTGGTCCAGAAGCCGTTAATGTAATTCCTGGCAGCATATTTAAAGCTCTCGAAACATCCATTTTGTTTTGAGAAACCATTGTTTTTGAAGTTACTCTGTTTAAAGTGTCTTTGTTTTGATGATTGGTAACAATTACTTCCCCCAGCATAAAAACGTTTGATGGTTTTATGGAATCTGTTGGAGTTGAATTGTTTTGTTGGGAAAATCCGATTAGCGGAAAGAGTAAAAAGGCGATAAATTTTAGTTTCATAAGGATACGATTTTTCAGTATGTTTTAAAATGAATACTGATAATTAAGAAATTTGTTTTTGGTTTGTATGTTTTTTAAAATAAAAATTCAGTGTGTTTTTTCAGGAATACTGATTTGCACGACAAAAAAAGCAATTTCTACACATTTAAATTATGACCAAAATCATATTTGGAAATTTCATTGAAAACGATCTATGAAATTGAAGCTCTCTAAAACTTCAAATTTTGAGTTTCCTTTTCGGCGAAATCTTTAATGCGTTTTTCTACTTCATAAAAAACTGCAATCGCTTTTTCTCCAGCATCAGTCAATTTTGCACCGCCGCCGCCTTTTCCGCCCAATAATTTTTCGACTAACGGACTTTGTGCTCGCTGATTCATTTCTTCAACCAACTGCCAAGCCTGTCTGTATGCCATTTTCATCTCCTTAGCTGCATTTGTTATAGAGCCTGTTTTGCGAATATTTTCTAAAAGCCAGATTTTTCCAATACCTAAAAATGGACCTTCAGCTTCTTCAATCCAAAGTCGTACTTCAATAGAATATTTTTTATCATTACCCATTTCATTCTTAAATATATCCTTGTAAAAATAATTGTTTTTACTGTAATAGTATTCTTCTATTATTAAAAAATAAACAATTAAAAACACCTTGGCTAAGTATTGTTATTACAAATTTACGTATTTTTACTTAATTTAAAATACGTATTTTGTTATTTTATTTGTTTGTCAGTGAAATAGCTTTGCAACAAGCAACAATAAATGTAAATTTGCGCCTAATAATTAATTTAGTGAAAAGCCTTAGAACCTTAGTAACTTAGAATCTTAGTCACTTAGAAATGAAGTACAATCCAAACGAAATTGACGCCAAATGGCAAAAATATTGGGCAGAAAATCAAACTTTTGCAGCAAAAAACAACTCTGAAAAACCGAAACATTATGTACTCGATATGTTTCCTTATCCATCTGGAGCAGGACTGCACGTTGGGCATCCGCTTGGTTATATAGCTTCAGATGTGTATTCTCGTTTCAAAAGACATCAAGGTTTCAATGTTTTGCATCCAATGGGTTATGATAGTTTCGGATTACCGGCAGAACAATATGCGATTCAGACAGGACAACGTCCAGAAGATACAACACGCGTAAATATTGATGGCGGCGTAGACAAAGAAGGAAAACAAATTGCAGGATACAGAAAACAATTGGATAAAATTGGTTTTTCATTTGACTGGGCGCGTGAAGTGCGAACTTCAAATCCTGATTATTACAAACATACACAATGGATTTTTATTCAATTGTTTAATTCTTGGTATTGCAAAAAACAAGGAAAAGCTTTTGAAATTTCAGAGCTTGTAAAAGTTTTTGAAGAAAGCGGAAATGCATTAGTTGAAGCAGTTTGTGATGATAATGTTGCGATTTTTACTGCTGCGGAATGGAACTCTTATTCTGAAGATCAAAAAGAAAAAATCCTTTTACAATACAGAATGACTTATTTGGCTGAAACCGAAGTAAACTGGTGTCCCGGTTTAGGAACTGTTTTGGCAAATGACGAAATTGTAAACGGAGTTTCTGAGCGTGGAGGTTTTCCTGTTATAAGAAAAAAAATGACACAATGGAGTATGCGAATTTCTGCTTATGCCGAACGCTTACTTCAAGGTCTAAATGATATCGATTGGAGTGAGTCAATCAAAGAATCACAAAGAAACTGGATCGGTAAATCGGTTGGGGCTTTGGTGACTTTTAATGTAAAAAATCACGATGAAGTTATCGAAGTTTTTACCACTCGTCCTGATACTATTTTTGGAGTAACGTTTATGACTTTGGCACCAGAACATGATTTGGTTGCCAAAATTACAACTCCAGAACAAAAAGCGGCAATTGAAGCTTATATCGAAAAAACATCAAAGCGTTCTGAACGTGAGCGTATGGCCGATGTAAAAACAATTTCTGGAGTATTTACAGGAGCGTATGCAGAACATCCATTTACAAAAGAAGCGATTCCGGTTTGGATTGGAGATTATGTTTTGGCAGGTTACGGAACTGGTGCTGTAATGGCGGTTCCTTGCGGAGACGAAAGAGATTATGCTTTTGCTAATTTCTTTAAAGGTCAAAACGGAATGCAGGAAATCAAAAACATTTTTGCAAATGTTGATATTTCTGAAGCCGCTTACGGATCAAAAGATAACGTTGAAATCGCAAATTCTGATTTCTTAAACGGATTAAATTATAAAGAGGCAACTCAAAAAGCAATCGCTGAATTAGAAAAATTAGGACAAGGAAAAGGAAAAACAAATTACCGTTTGCGTGATGCTGTTTTTTCTCGTCAGCGTTATTGGGGTGAACCGTTTCCAGTTTACTACGTAAACGGATTGCCTAAAATGATTGATGCGCAGCACTTGCCAATTATTTTACCAGAAGTAGAAAAATATTTACCAACAGAAGACGGTTTGCCTCCATTAGGAAACGCAGCTGTTTGGGCTTGGGATACAAAACAAAATAAAGTTGTCAATACAGATTTAGTTGACAATGTTTCGATTTTTCCTCTAGAATTAAACACAATGCCGGGTTGGGCAGGAAGTTCATGGTATTGGATGCGTTATATGGATGCACACAATGAAAATGAATTTGCAAGTAAAGAAGCATTAGCGTATTGGGAAAGTGTAGATTTGTACATTGGAGGAAGTGAGCACGCAACAGGGCACTTGTTGTATTCTCGTTTCTGGAACAAATTTTTAAAAGACAAAGGTTTTGCTCCAACCGAAGAGCCGTTCAAAAAACTGATTAATCAGGGAATGATTTTAGGTACGACGGCTTATGTTTACAGATTAGAAGGAACAAATACTTTTGTGTCTAAAAATAAAATTGAAAGACAAAATGTACAGCCAATTCGTGTTGATGTTCATTTTGTAAATTCTTCAGATGAATTGAATATCGAAAAGTTCAAAGCTTGGAGAGAAGATTTCAATACAGCAGAATTTGTTTTTGATGAAAACGGAAAATACATTGTAGGTCGTGAAGTCGAAAAAATGTCTAAATCATACTATAATGTTGTAACACCTGATGATATTTGTAATGAATATGGAGCAGATACATTACGTTTATACGAAATGTTCTTAGGTCCGTTAGAACAGGCAAAACCTTGGAATACTGCTGGAATTTCTGGAGTTTTTGGTTTCTTGAAAAAATTATGGAGATTGTATTTTGATGATAATGGTTTAATTGTAAACAATGACGAACCAACAAAAGACAACTTGAAATCATTACATAAAACAATCAAAAAAGCAGCAGAAGATATCGAGAATTTCTCTTTCAATACTTCGGTTTCTCAGTTTATGATTTGTGTAAATGAATTGTCTGCTCAAAACTGTCATTCAAGAGCGATTTTAGAACCATTAGCAGTTTTGGTTTCTCCTTACGCTCCTCATATTGCAGAAGAATTATGGTCGCAGTTAGGACATACAACTTCAATTTCAGAAGTTGCTTTCCCTGCTTTTGAAGCAAAACATCTAATTGAAACAAATAAAGAATATCCAGTTTCTTTCAACGGAAAAATGCGTTTTACAATCGAATTGCCTTTGGATTTAACCAAAGAACAAATCGAAGAAATTGTAATGAAAGACGAAAGAACTCAAAAACAATTAGACGGCAGAACACCAAATAAGGTGATTATCGTTCCAGGAAAAATTATCAATTTGGTTGGATAAACCAGTTTGATTCTTAAATATTAAAAATTCCAAATTCCAATTTTACGATTGGGGTTTGGGATTTTTTTTATACCGTTGTTATCCTGAGCGGAGTCGAAGGACTTTCGTTACGAGAGGATTTTAACTTCACTTAGACTGACAATGCGTACAGTTTGTCATTTCGACTGAAAGGAGAAATCACACTAGAAACTCTGCAATCAAAATCGCTAATCTTTGTCGAGTTACGTGTGTGATTTCTCCTTTCAGTCGAAATGACAAGATTGTGGTAAAAACTTTGCGACTTAGCGTCTTTGCGAGCAAAAAACATAGCGTCCTTTGCGTAAACCTCCGCGTACTTTGCGGTTAAAAACTCGTACCAACATTGGGATTTTAAACTTAATGATTAAAAATTTAAAAACTTTTGTAACATTTTAATAGTTCTCGTATCCAAAAGGCGGATCCGATTAAATTAACAACTTAAAACTATTAAAAAATGAAAAAGTATATCATCTTAATTATCGCATTCTTATTCTCAGCTTTATGTCTAAATGTTTTTGCACAAACAAAATCATATCCTTTCGAAGTTATTAAAACGGGAAAAGGAAAACAATCAATAATTTTCATTCCTGGATTTGCTTCTTCTGGAGAGGTGTGGAATGAAACCAAAACAGCTTTCGAAAAAGACTATATTTGTTATACGCTTACAATGGCAGGATTTGCGGGAGCAAAACCACAACAGAATCCATCATTCGAAAATTGGAAAACAGAAATTGCAAATTATATTAAAGACAGTAAAATTGAAAAGCCAATTTTAATTGGTCACAGTATGGGCGGCGGACTTGCACTTGCAATCGCAGCAGATTATCCAGAATTAATTGGGAAAATTGTAGTTGTAGATGCGCTTCCGTGTTTGGCTGCGCTGATGGATCCTTCATTTAAATCAAAAGAAAATAATGATTGTTCAGCAATGGTAAGTCAAATGACTGGAATGACAGATGCTCAGTTTCTTGAAATGCAGAAAAAAACAATGCCAAGGCTTTTGGCAGATACTTCAAAAATGGATACAGTTGTAGATTGGAGCGTAAAATCAGACCGAAAAACATTTGCTCAAATGTATTGTGATTTTTCAAATACCGATTTGAGAAATAAAATTGCAGCTATAAAATGCCCGTCATTAATTTTATTAGAATCTTATTTTATAAATTTAAAACCAGCAATCGAGGAACAATATAAAAATTTAAAAACAGCTGATTTTCAGTATGCGAGCAAAGGTCTGCATTTTATTATGTATGACGATGCGGCTTGGTATTTAGCGCAATTAAACACTTTTGTAAAATCGTAAGAATGGAATTTGAAGAAATTTATAAGACTTATTGGGATAGAATATTCAGGCTTTGCATGGGTTTCGTAAATGATTATGATGCGGCACAGGATTTGGCTCAAGAAACCTTTATAATTGTATGGCAGAAATTGGAAACTTTTCGAAACGAATCGGCTATTGGAACTTGGATTTTTAGAATTGCGTCTAACAATTGTTTAAGGCAGATTGAAAAAGAAAAGCGTTTCCCAAAATCCGATTTACCAATTCATCTTTCAGAAGAGAAACAAACTTCGATAGAACCGCAAATTCAGTTTTTGTATAAATGTATTGCCGAATTACCAGAAACAGAACGTATCATTATTTCACTGGAATTAGAAGAAGTTAAGCAGTCGGAAATTGCCAAAATCGTTGGACTTTCTGATGCTAATGTTAGAGTGAAAATTCACAGAATAAAAGAAAAACTGACCGAAAAATTTAAAGAAAATGGACAACGATAACAATATAGATTTTAAAGATTTATGGAAAAGACAATCCGTAAGTCAGCCAGACATGAAAGATTTGCTGTCGAGAGTGAGTAAATTTAAAAAAGCAGGTTTAAGAAGTTTATGGATAACAAATGTTTTGCTTTTTTTGACAACTGCATTTATTGTTTTTATATGGATATATTATCAGCCAGAGTTTATTTCGACTAAAATTGGGATTGTTTTAACGATTTTGGCGATGGTTATTTATGTGTTTGCTTTTAATAAATTGTTTGCTCCGTATAGAAATATTGATGCGACACAAACGAATCAGGAATATTTACAAAAACTGATTTTGATTAAAAAGAAACAACAGTTTATGCAGACAAAAATGATGAGTTTGTACTTTCTGCTGCTTACAACTGGAATTTGCTTGTATATGTATGAATATGCCAGCAGAATGATTGTTTTGGGTGCAAGTTTGTGTTACGGAATAACATTGCTTTGGATGGCGTTTAATTGGTTTTATATTCGCCCGAAACAAATTAAAAAACAGCAGTCCAAAATAAATGCCTTGATTGAGAAGTTTGAAGAAGTAAATAATCAGCTGCTTTAAGGGATGATTTATGACCGTATTGTACAGACGCACCGAAGTGCGTCTTTTTTTTGTTAAATTTTTAATATTTCTACTGCCGTAATTACTGTTTTAGATGTCAAAATGTCATTTTTTGAGTTTGGTTCAGAAATTGTGATTTGTTTTGTAACTTTAGAAATCAATCAAAAAAGATAAAAATATGGGAAGTGGATATTTAATTATTGCCGGAGCTATAATGTTATTCAGCTGGCTGGTAAGTTCAAGACTAAAAAGTAAATTCGAATTGTATTCTAAATTGCAATTACGAAACGGAATGAGCGGTGCGGAAATCGCTGAAAAAATGCTTGCTGATAATGGTATTACAGATGTTCGTGTAATTTCGACTCCAGGTCAGTTAACAGATCATTATAATCCTGCAGATAAAACAGTTAATTTAAGTGAAGCGGTTTACAATCATCGTAACGCGGCTGCGGCTGCTGTTGCGGCGCACGAGTGCGGGCACGCGGTTCAGCATGCTATTGGTTATGAGTGGTTAACAATGCGTTCTAAATTAGTGCCTATTGTAAGTGTGGCTTCGAATTATGTGCAGTGGATTTTGCTTGCGGGAATCTTAATGATTAGAACTTTTCCTCAATTACTGCTACTTGGGATTGTTATTTTTGCGGCAACTACATTGTTTACAATTATTACGCTGCCAGTAGAATATGATGCAAGTAATAGAGCCTTGGCTTGGTTAGAAAATAAACATATGCTGACTCAGCAAGAACAGGCTGGTGCGAAAGATGCCTTAAAATGGGCGGCAAGAACTTATGTTGTCGCGGCTATAGGTTCAATTGCAACGCTGTTGTACTATATCTCGATTTATTCAGGAAGCAGAAGGAATTAATTTGATAATTGAGATAATTAGTCAATTAGATAATTTATAGCAAACCCAACAGGTTTTTAAAACCTGTCGGGTTTTTATTTTATTTTATTTAGCTTTCATTTAATTGCAGAAGAACAAAAAGTAAAGCCCAAAATCCTGCAAGGGTATAAATGGAATATAAATATTGATTTTCTTCAGATTTATATAATTTGTAAAAAAGAACAATAGTGTAAATTATGCTTATCGGAATTGCAAGAAGAAATAGAAAAGCACCCATTCCGGGAGCGCATGGACCTCCTGCATCAATTTTGGTATAAATAAAGGTTATTGAGAAATAAACAATGAAAAAGAATATGGTCTTGTATTCCGATCTAATATTTAACATATAACAGTGAATTATCTAATTATCTAATTATCAAATTTTCTCATTGACACATTTATAATTGTATCTGCCTGTCAATTTGTTGATCTAACGATATAAAAGTTTCAGTTCTTGAAACACCTTCAATTGCCTGAATTTTGGTATTTAAAAGCTGCATTAAATGTTCGTTGTCGCGACAGATAATTTTAATTAATACAGACCAGTTTCCTGTGGTATAATGGCACTCTAGAACTTCTGGAATTTTTCTAAGATCTTTTACAGCTTCGGAGTTTCGAGAAGCTTTGTCAAGATAAACGCCAACAAAAGCCATAGTATTGTAGCCTAAAACTTTTGGGTTAACAGTAAACTTAGATCCTGAAATAACGCCGGATTGTTCTAGTTTTTTTAACCGCTGATGAATTGCAGCTCCCGAAATGCCAATTTTATTGGCAATTTGCAAAATGGGTTTTCGGGCATCATCCATTAAGTAGCGAAGTATTTCTTTGTCGATACCGTCAATTTCAATTAATAAGGAGTTGATTTTCATAACTTGTAATTTGAAACTAATTCTTTTAATTTGGTTTAGAATAGAAATCAAATATAGTTAAAAGGAGGGGAAAATAAAATTCCAATTTTTTAAATCCCAAATTCCAAAAATACAGCTCGTGGTTTCAACCATGGGAAACGAAAGGGTGTAAAACAAAAATTCCAAATCCCAAGTGATTAAGTTGGAATTTGGAATTTTAATATTTTGTATTCTTAAGGTTTTATTTTCCTTTGTTTGCTTCGGCGATGTATTTTTCAAGAGCCATTGTCATAGAAGGTGTTTCAGGTGTTGGAGCAAGAATATCAATTCTTAAACCGTGATCTAAAGCTTCTTTTTGAGTTGTGCTTCCAAATACAGCGATTCTGGTATTGTTTTGTTTAAAGTCTGGGAAGTTTTTAAACAATGATTTAATTCCTGTTGGGCTGAAAAATGCCAAAACATCATAATAAACATCTGCAAGATCAGATAAGTCGCTCATTACAGTTCTGTAAAAAACAGCTTGTGCCCAATCTACTTTTAGACTATTTAATGTTATTGGAGCGTCTGCATTTAATTGGTCAGATGCTGGAAGTAAAAACTTCTCGTCTTTGTATTTTTTAATTAGAGGCGATAAATCAGCAAAATCTTTAGCACCAACGTAAATTTTACGTTTTCTGTATACTACATACTTTTGCAGATAAAAGGCAACTGCTTCAGATTGACAAAAATATTTCAATCCTTCAGGAACTTTGTAGCGCATTTCATCAGCCACTCTAAAAAAATGATCTACAGCATTTCGACTTGTTAAAATGATAGCAGTATAGTGATTAAGGTCGATTTTTTGTAATCGAATCTCTTTTGCACTAACCCCTTCCACATGAATAAATGGTCTGAAATCAATTTTTATTTTGTGTTTTTGTTGGAGCTCAAAGTAAGGAGAATTCTCCACTTTAGGTTCAGGCTGTGACACCAAAATTGTTTTCACTTTCATATTATAAACATTTACTAAGCACTCCCTTTTGTCATCCAATAATAGAGAAAATAATAAGGGGCTATTTCAAGAGCGCAAAGATATAAAATAAAATAAAACAACTTGTCGATAATTGCGTTTTGATACGTTTTAATTGAAATAAAATATGAGTATAGGCTGATACACAGTGAAATACCTATGATCGCAAACGGAACAATTATTGGAATATTGTTATAATAGAACAAAATAGCATTGATAGGAAGTATTAAAACACCAATGTAAGTTCGGTAGGTTACTTTTTGTAAGTTAAAAAGTTCCATAAATTCATCAATATTGAACGAAGCTGCTACAATTTTTTCGATCAAATATTTTGCAAGAATAAAATAAAGAAGAAAAGTTGCAATTCGAATAAACAATAAATAATCTGTTTTTGATGCCGTTCCATAAATGCTCATCGTAAGTTGAATAAAAAAAGCAAAGGAAATAATCTGCACAAAAAACAAACCAACAGTAAAGCTGCTGTTTATATGATTATTGTCGCGATAAATTTTAGCGTATTTATCTGAGAAAATCAGCCTGCTGAACTCAGAAAAGCGAGTTTCATATGCTGATTTTGTTATAGCAACAATCGCAAAGGTCAGGATGAATAAAACAGTTGCCCAATCTTTGTTTTCAATAATTCGAGGATGAAGTTGTTCAATCATAGCGCACAAAATTAGTAATTTTTTGTGTCAATACTTTTATTATGTATTTATTATGAACCAAATGCTATAAAAAGTTTACTTTTGCGGTGAAATTACCAAGAAAAATGAGTGATAGTATTGTCATAATTCCAACTTATAACGAAATTGAAAATATTGAAAGTATTGTGAGAGCGGTACTTTCGCAGCATAAAGCGTTTCATCTTTTAATAATCGATGATAATTCTCCAGACCATACTGCTGATAAAGTGATTGCACTGCAAGAAGAATTTTCTGGAAGATTATTTCTTGAAAAAAGAGCCAAAAAAGCGGGTTTAGGAACGGCTTATGTTCATGGTTTTAAGTGGGCTTTGGAGCGTAAATATGATTTCATTTTTGAAATGGACGCTGACTTTTCGCATAACCCAAATGATTTAGAGAAATTATATGATGCTTGTCATTTTGGCGGAGCTGATTTGGCTATTGGTTCCCGTTATGTAAAAGGCGTAAATGTGGTAAATTGGCCATTAAGCCGTGTATTGATGTCGTACTTCGCTTCAGTTTACGTAAAGTTTATTACCGGAATGAAAATTCATGATGCAACAGCTGGTTTCGTTTGTTATAAAAGAGAGGTTTTGGAGAAAATCAATCTTAACAAAATAAAGTTTGTGGGATATGCGTTTCAAATCGAAATGAAGTACAGAACTTATTGTGCTCAATTTGAAATTAAAGAAGTTCCAATTATTTTTACAGATAGAACAAAAGGAGTTTCGAAAATGAGTAACGCCATTATCAAAGAAGCAATTTTTGGAGTGATTTCGTTAAGATTAAAAAAATTAGTCAATACATTATAAAGATAGAACATGAATAGGATTTTAATTAAAAATGCAAAAATTGTAAACGAAGGGTCTATTTTTGATGGAGATGTTTTTATAGAAAACGACTTGATTGTTGAAGTCGCTGATAGTATCAGTTTAAAATCATCTGATTGTATTGTTGTAGATGCCGAAGGAAGTTATTTAATACCAGGCGCAATCGATGATCAAGTTCATTTTAGAGAACCAGGTTTAACGCATAAAGGCGATATTGAATCAGAATCAAGAGCTGCGGTTGCGGGAGGAATTACTTCTTTTATCGAACAGCCAAATACAGTTCCAAATGCCGTTACACAAGAAATATTAGAAGATAAATATCAAATCGCTGCCCAAAAATCATTTGCGAACTATTCGTTTATGATGGGGGCTACAAATGATAACTTAGAAGAAGTTTTAAAAACGAATCCTAAAAATGTTGCTGGAATTAAGATATTTCTAGGTTCTTCAACAGGAAATATGCTGGTTGACAAAGAAGAAACTTTAGAGAAAATTTTTTCAAGCACGCCAATGTTAATCGCTGTGCATTGCGAAGACGAAACTACTATTCAAAATAACTTAGCAGAGTTCAAAGAAAAATATGGTGAAGATGTTCCGGTAACAGCGCATAATTTAATTAGAAGTGCTGAGGCTTGTTATATTTCGTCTTCAAAAGCCGTGGCTTTGGCAAAAAGAACAGGTGCGCGTTTGCATATTTTTCATTTATCGACAGCTAAAGAAATGGAATTGTTTACAAACAAAATTCCATTAGAAGATAAAAAAATTACTGCTGAGGTTTGTGTGCATCATCTTTGGTTTACCGATGAAGATTATAAAACAAAAGGAAATTTCATTAAATGGAATCCTGCTGTAAAAACCGAAAGTGATAGAAAAGCACTTTGGGAAGCTTTGAATGATGGTAGAATTGATGTTATAGCAACAGATCATGCTCCTCATACAAAAGAAGAAAAGTTACAATCTTATTTAAAAGCACCTTCTGGAGGTCCGCTTGTGCAGCATGCCGTTGTAGCAATGTTCGAAGCGCATCATCAAGGTAAAATAAGCGTAGAGAAAATTGTAGAAAAAATGTGTCATAATCCTGCAAAAATCTTTAAAATTGAAAAAAGAGGTTTTATTAAAGAGGGTTATTATGCTGACTTGGTAATTGTAAATCCGAGTTTGCCTTGGAGTGTAAATCAAGATAATATTTTATACAAATGCGGTTGGTCTCCGTTTGAAGGCACAGCTTTTAAATCGAGAATTACGCACACTTTTGTAAATGGTGAAATGGTTTACAATAACTTTAAAGTAAAAGATATCCGTGCTGGAAAACGTTTATTGTTTGATAGATAAAAAGACGAAATGAAAAATTGTTTTGTAATAGTATTGGTTATATTTCTTTCTGTAAGTTGTAAAAGAGAGGTTGTAAAACAGCCTGCTAAACTTATTGAGAAAGATAAAATGATTGATATTATGTATGATTTGTCTCTTCTGGAAGCAATGAAATATCAAAATCCAATTTCGTTAGATTCTACAGAAACAAATCCAACGAAGTTTATTTTAAAGAAATACAAAGTAGACAGTCTTCAATTTGCTCAAAATAATATGTATTATGCTGCAGATTATGAGAACTACAAAGAGATGTTTGATGAGGTTGGAAAACGATTAGCAAAAAATCAAAGAGACACAGATTCGATCGTTAAAATTGAAGAGAAAAAAGCGATGAAAGCGGTGAATCTTAAGGATAAAGAAAAACCTAAAGATTCGATTAAAAAGACAAAGAGTCAAATAAATCTTGACTCGATAAGACGACAAATGAAGCCGCAGCCTAAAAAATAATTCTATAATTTAGAAATATCCTTTACATATTGATGTACATCTGTAAAAACCGTTCCTAGAGCGGTTTTTATTTTTTCATTTGAATACAAATTTTTAGAATAAGAAGCTTTTGCAGTTGCTTTTGTCAGGCGTCTTTTTTGAAAAAACAGAGTTGAAAATATTCCGTCAGCCATCCAAAGGAAATTCATAAATAAAGGTTTGGCATGAATGCTTGGTTTTTTTACTTTCAAAACCTCGGCAATTGTATCAAGAATATCTTTAAAAACAATATTATCAGCTATTAAAGTAAAACGCCCATTTTTAATTTCACTATGCATTAATTGACGAGAAATTTTTACAACATCGTCAACGGTAATAAAACCAGTGCTTCCAAGAGTGTAAAACGAAAGACCATTAGCAACTTTTAAGTACAATTCGGCGCTTCCCTGCTGTTTGTTTTTTGTTTTCGGAATTGGTCCTAAAATTACACCGGGATTTACAATTATAACATCCAAACCTTCTTGATGAGCGCGCCATACTTCCATTTCGGAACCGTATTTAGAAATAGCATAATCGCTGTGTGGTTTTTCAGGATTCCAGTCTGTTTCTTCGGTAATATAAGTTTCGTGTGATGCCAAATCGCCAAGTGCAGCAATAGAGCTTACAAAGCAAAATTTCTTTATGCCTAGTGCGATCGAAAAATTAACCATATTGGCGGTTCCTTCGATGTTTATTTTTCGAAGTGATTCCTCGTCTTTTGGGTCAAATGAAATTAAAGCGGCGCAGTGGTAAACGTAATCAACATCAATAAAAGCAGTTTCTAAAGAAGGAACATCTAAAATATCGGCTTCAAGCCATTCTACTTTTTCAAATAAAGCTTCTTTCTTATAAAGTTCAAAAACCGATTTTGCTTTTTGAATGTTGTTTTTGGTTCTGTAAATTGCCCGAACATTTTCTCCATTTTCGATTAAATGAAGCAATAAATGTGAGCCTACTAAACCTGTTCCGCCAGTTACTAATACCATTTTGTAAATATAAGTTTTTGTTGGAAAGGTGCAAAGCTGCAGAGAGACAAAGTTGCAAAGGTTTTTTTGCAAAGGTTTTTTTGGTTTTGCCGCAAAGGCGCAAAGTTTTGATTTTTTTAAAATAATATTTGTGTCTTAGCGCCTTAGTGGCATAAGTTTTTGCCATTGCGATTACCATTGATTATATTTGCGCAAAATATTTTAAAAATGAAGAATCTAGTTGAAGAATTAAAGTGGCGCGGTTTGTACCATGATAGCATGCCAGGAACGGAAGAACAATTGCTAAAAGAGGTAACTTCGGCATATATTGGTTTTGATCCAACAGCAGATTCACTGCATATAGGCAGTATGGTTCAGATTATTTTATTGGTTCATTTAAAGAATTTTGGTCATCAGCCAATCGCTCTTGTAGGCGGTGCGACTGGAATGATTGGTGATCCTTCTGGAAAATCTGACGAAAGAAATTTGTTGAACGAAGAGGCTTTGGCTAAAAACGTTGCCGGAATTAAAAGTGTTCTGTCTCGTTTCCTAGACTTTAATTCAAAAGAAGCAAATGCTCCAGTAATGGTAAATAACTATGACTGGATGAAAGAATTCTCGTTTATTGATTTTGCTCGTGAAGTTGGAAAACGTATCACAGTAAATTATATGATGGCGAAGGATTCTGTTAAAAAGAGATTTAGCGGAGAAGGTGAAGGAATGTCTTTTACCGAATTTACATATCAATTAATTCAAGGGTACGATTTTTATCATTTGTATAAAAACAATAATTGCGTTTTGCAAATGGGAGGTTCTGACCAATGGGGAAATATTACTACAGGTACAGAATTAGTGCGCAGAATGGGCGGAGAAGGGGCAAAGGCTTTTGCTTTGACAACACCTTTGATCACAAAAGCAGACGGATCTAAATTTGGAAAATCTGAAGGTGGAAATGTTTGGTTAGATGCTGATAAAACGTCTGTGTACAAGTTTTACCAATTTTGGGTAAATTCAACTGATGTTGATGCAGAAAAATACATTAAAATCTTTACATTCTTAGACAAAGAAATTATTGAGGCTTTAATTGCTGAGCATCAAACGGCGCCGCATTTAAGAATCTTGCAAAAGAAATTGGCGGAAGAAATCACGATTTTTGTTCATAGTAAAGAAGAATTAGAAAAAGCGATTCAGGCTTCGAATATTTTGTTTGGAAATTCTACTGCTGATGATTTGAAAAAATTAGATGAAGTGACTTTCTTAGAAGTTTTTGATGGAGTGCCGCAAGCTGAAATTGCAAAAGCTGATTTGGAAAACGGATTAGATATTGTAACGGTTTTAAACGAAAAAACAGGTTTCTTTAAATCAAACGGAGAAGCTAGACGCGCGTTGACTGCGAACTCAATTTCTGTAAACAGAGAAAAAATAAAAGAAGATTTTGTATTAACTGCAAATGATTTGATTAACAATCAATTTGTGTTATTACAAAGTGGAAAGAAAAACTATTTTGTGATTAGAGTGGTCTAAATGGTTTAACTGTTTAATCGGTTAATTGTTTAATCGAGTTTTATGCTGATTAAACGATTTAACAAATCAACGATTTAAACATTAAAGCACCATTAAATTACACCCACGAATATCAGAATTATCAAAACGTCCCAATACCTCGAAAGAGTTGTTGGGATTTTTTTTGCCTAAATCCTGAGTTGCAATAAAAGAACAAGAATTGATATTGGCTAAATCAATAACGTTGATTCCGCCGGTTTTTCCATCTTTTATATACGTCAAAGCATCTTCTGGATCGCGAACTAAAATATGCATCCAAGACGGGCATTCAAATACACCTTCGCCTAAAGAATAAGCTTGCGCTAAAAGTTCTGTCATTCCGTATTCTGAATGAATCGCATTTACACCAAATCCTTTGCAAAGTTGTTCGTGCAGTTCTTCGCGAATCATTTCTTTGCGTTTTCCTTTCATTCCTCCAGTTTCCATAATAATGGTGTTTTGAAGCTGAAACTGATGTTTCTCGATTAAATCCAACAAAGCATATGTAACGCCAATTAAAATTACATTTTGACCGGATTCGTCAAGTTCAGTCAGTTTTTTAATTAAGTCGTCGTGATTGTGCAGATAAAACCCGCTTTCAGGCTGATTGGATAGTTTTATTAAGTCTTCGACCATATAAATAAGCGAAGATCCCTCGCGCTCTAAATAGGACGGTAAAAGGGCTAAAACAACATAATCTTCGATATTGCCATAGAATTGAGAAAATCCTTTTCGGTAACTTTCTTCATAAAGAGAAACATCGGTTACCAAATGCCTGCTGGTAATCATTCCAGTCGTACCGCTGCTGGTAAAAGTAACTTCGGCAGGATTGGTGTTTGATACTACGTCATGGCTTTTAAAAAACTGAATAGGTAAAAATGGAATTTGTGCCAATGTTTTTACTTGCTGTACATTTGTTTTAAGGAAATCACAAAAATCACGATATACTGGATTGTTTTCATATTGAAAGCGAAACACTTTTAGTGCTGTTTTTTCAAATTGCTTATGGCTGGAAATCGTAAATATATCGCTGGCTGTAATCAAAACTTTTTTGTGCAAAGATATTTATTTTTTGGCGTTCAGTGTTGCCTTTTTTAGTTTCAGTATTCTTAAGTATCAAATTTCGTAAACGATAATGAGATTGAATACTAAAAAACAACACTGTAAACTAAAAAAAGCTCTATCAGGAGCTTTTTTTGTGTTTTATCGAATAATGAGCTTTCGGGTTGCCGTAGCATTTTGCTCGCTTATTTTTATAATGTAAACGCCGGGAACAAGATCTGAAACGTTTAGTTCTTTTGAGCTTAGATGCGTTTGTAATACTCTTTTTCCTAAGATGTCAAAAATGATGATTTCTTTTTCTAAATCATTTTTTGAGGTAATATATACTTTTCCATTGACCACTGGGTTAGGGTACAAGCTGAGACCCTCAATTCCTACGGACTCTTGAGTTTTTGGTAATTGCTTACTGTCTTGTGCTGAAACACTTACAGTAAAGAAAAAAGCCAATAAAAAAATAATATAAAAGTAGTTTTTTGCCATCGCATTTATTTGGATGAGTAAATATACAAAAAAAATTACAAAAACTAAGCCAAAAAAAAACATCCTAAATTATTAGGATGTTTTTAACATTTTATATTTTAACTGATTAGAAACCTACTGACCATCCAGCAGCCCATGTTGGTTTAGCAATACCGTTTCCAGCTCCAGTTGCAGCTGCAGATTCAGTAATTACACCAGTAACACTAGCAGAAGTTCCATCTGTTTTCTTTCCTTTAGTTTTTGCAGGTACATCAGCTAGGAATAAGATGTTTGATACTTTTAAATCTGTACCAACGAAAGCGATAGTTTCATCGTTTTCAACATCAACACCAGTTGCCCAAGCACTAACTACTACGTTAGAGATTTTAGCTTTAGTTCCTCTTCTTAATTTGATAGCTTGATTTTCAGCAAAGTTAGCTGTAGCAGCAGTACTTCCAGGTCCAACAAGAGTTAAGTTTGTGATTGTTGGGTTAGAGATTGGAGCAAATGCATATCCAAATTCGAAGTTATCAGCTTCAATTCCTCTGTTTCCTTTTCCGAAATCTAATTTACCATACCAGTTTTCGTTTGTTCCGCTCCAACCTTCAGTCCAGTCAAATTGGTCATCCTCGTTACCGATAGAGATTAAGTTTTTTGTATTTACAGTTCCTCCGAAGAATTCGAAACCATCATCAGCACCGTAGTAAGCTTGTACGTTTTCTACAATTGTACCTGAACCAACTCCAAAGAATGAAAGTCCGTTGAATTCTTTTTCAGTATTGAAAGCAGCACCAGCGTACTCAATTCTTAAATATTTAATAGAACCAGAATTATCATTAGCAACAGTTCCACCATAAGTTAACTCAGCAACCTCAGATGTTGCAGTAGTAGTTTTACCATTATCACGGTTGATTGGCGCTTTTCCACAAATTACTAATCCACCCCATTTACCAGCAGCTTTAGTTGAAGCAGTCATTACAACTGGTTTGTCAGCTGTACCGTTTACGTTGATTTTACCACCTTGAGCAACTGCGATATAAGAAGCAGTTCCTCCTGTTCCTTCAATTGTTGTTCCAGCAGGAATTGTCAAAGTAGCACCATTTTCTACTCTTATTCCTCCAGTCAATTTGTACGTTTTAGTAGGATCAAGAATTACTTCGCCATCAGTAATTTTTCCTTGAAAATTAGCAGGATCTGCCGTAAACGAAGAACTTGGTTTTTTTTCGTCATCATTAGAAGAACAGCTTGTAAGCAAAACTCCTGATAAAGCAAAAACTGTAACGAAATTTAAAATTGATTTTTTCATAATCGTTTTAATAATTTTTTTTGTGTGTTTAATTTCTTGTTGCAAAGATGGATTAGAAATCTTTTTTAGATGTTAAGCAAGTGTGATTGTTAGTTTAATAAAAAGCAGCTTTTATATTAACTAAATGTTAACAGCTTAACACGTTGTTTATAGTTGAAAATGCGCAAAAAAAAAGACAGCTCTAAAGCTGTCTTTTATTAATTAAAGATATGTTTTGTTTAAAATTCATAGCTAAATTGTAAGCTTAGGTTTAACCCTTTTTTGTAGCTCAAAATGTCAACATCTCCAGATTGATTTTCCTGAACTCTTTTTATAGTTGGATCAAGCATGTTTTTTACAACTAAACCAAGGCTGTAGTTTTTGTTTAGTTTTGATTTTGCAATGAAGTCTAATGAACCAGCAGCTTTGTCAACTAAATCACCTTTTTCTAAAGTACCAATTGCATTAACACGGTCAGAGAAATAAGTATAAGCTAAAGTTGTTGTTAAGTTGCTTTTTTTGTCATTCCATTCATTGAAGAAAGATAAGTCAGCATTTAATAACAAAGGAGAAGCTCCTGTAAATTTACCAGTTGTATTAGTAAAAGTAGTTGGACGAGTTCCTTGTGTTTCTTCTTGAACTTTTTCGTTGTTTAATTCTTGTTTGCTATACAAATATGATACGTTGATTCCTCCAGTTAATTTTTTAGTGTTTTCACTGTCAAAAGTAAAAAGTGTTTTCTTGTATTCTAATTCAGCACCTGCTACATAACCATAATCTCCAGAGTTTACGTAAGAGATGTCATTTGTA
The DNA here is from genome assembly GCF_044005885.1 of Flavobacterium sp. FlaQc-30. Classification (NCBI taxonomy): domain Bacteria; kingdom Pseudomonadati; phylum Bacteroidota; class Flavobacteriia; order Flavobacteriales; family Flavobacteriaceae; genus Flavobacterium; species Flavobacterium sp. FlaQc-30. The sequence goes on from NZ_JBIPCO010000001.1 coordinate 1,106,690, forward strand.
GAAGAGTTGATAACCACCTCGTTGATTGGGTTTAAGATGTATTTTCCGAAACCTGTTACAGAAAGAACTTCGTCGCTGTTAGGGAAAATTTCCCATTTTAAGTCAAAGTTGTAATCATCTGAAGCGTATAAAAATGGGTTACCAATTTTTGCTTGTAAAAATTCCTCATAGATAAAAGGAGATCTTTCCTTGAACTGTGGAAGTGTATATGTTTTACTGAATCCAAAACGTAAATTTTGTTTTTCGTTAAGTTCGTATTTTAATACCAAACTTGGCAAGAAAGCTGTTTTTTCTAATTTATCGCTTCCTCCAGCAGGATCCAACTGTGTACTCCAGTCAACATTTTGTGTGATAACTTCAGCTCTTAATCCTAAAACTGCAGTTAATTTGTTGAATTTGTATTCAGTATTTAAAAAACCGCCATTGATAGTCAAATCACCGCTGTATGTTTGTGGATCAAGTGCGTTTGGAACTTCTGGTCCTCCACGGAAAGTTGAAATCGTAAAGAAGTTGTTGTCTAGATTTTGTTGGTTATAGAATAAATCCAGGTTGTTAGGATCTACAATATCACCTGTATGTGAAACAGGGAATGTTGTAGTTTTAAAGTTGAATTGAGTTGCCTCGAAATCTCTGTTTTTGAATCTTCCGTTGTAACCTGCAGTAAATTTTCCTCTATAATCTCCATCATCATTTTTGCTGAATTTGTAGTTTACAGATAAATTTGCCGCCAATTCGTTTTCTTTTAATGTTTGGAAATAACGGTGGTTATTTGGAGCAGATTGAGAGTTAATTACATAACCGCCGTCAACAAGATTCATTGTATTGTATGTTCTGTCTGGAATATCTTGTTTTACAGTATTAAAAGAACCTCCCCAGTTCAAAGTGCTTCTTTCGCTCAATTTATGTTCTCCCAATAATTGGTTTACCCATAAAGCTGATTTCTCATATTCATTTCTGCGGATGTAACCGTTTCCTTCGTTTGCTAAGTCAACAATATATCCTCTTGACTCTTCTTTTCTTTGTGAAGAGGTGTTGATGTACAAACTATTGAAGTTAATTTTGTTTCTGTTATTGATTTTGTAACCAACATTAAACATTCCGGTAGTATTGGTATTGTATGAAAGATAGTTGTAATCTAGATCTTTTCCGGCAACACCTGCAGCATTAACGCTTCCTCTTGCAATACCTTGTGTTCGTGAAGCATATTCATTTGTGAAAGATGCAGTTCCGAAGATGTTGATTTTTCCTGCTTCACCAACATTATAAGAATCACCACCCGAAATTCCGAAAGAACCTCCAATTGGTGTTTTTTTGTCGAATTGTAAAGTACTGTAATTGTATTGCGTTAAAGGATTGCTTGGAATTTCAGCTTTACTGAATCCAAAAGCGTTTGGTCCTTTTTGCAAAGTAAAATTGTTTTCTCCAAGAGCATTCGTATTGCCTTTAGATTCTAAATCAATTTTGAAGAATCCGTTTCCTTTATAGTCTTTTGAAACGATATCAACATTTCCTCCCGCAAAATCTCCAAAGAATTTTCCGTTGTATACTTTGTCGATAGAAACGTACTCGATAATGTCTGTTGAGAAAATGTCTAAGTTGATGTTTTTCTTTTCCGGATCGTTTGAAGGAATTGGAAGTCCATTCATTGTTGTAGAGTTGTAACGGTCTCCCAAACCTCTTACAAAAATGTTATTTGTTCCTTCTTGCTTTGTAATACCAGTAGTTTTTACAACTGCATTTGCAACATCACTTACTCCTTTTTTAGAAAGTTCCTGTGCACCAATTGCTTGTTTAATGTCGACAGCATTTTTTTGTTCCAGTAAAAGAGCAGTTTCTTTTTGTCTGTTTACTGCAGCCGATTTTACCACTACATCTTTAAGAGTGAAACTTCCCGAAGAAAGCGCTTGATTAACCACTACAGTTTCGTTTGCTTTTACCGCAACTGGAGTTTCTTTAGATTCATATCCTAAAAAACTATAAATAACGATATAATTTCCTGGATTTACGCTTAACGAATATTTTCCGTCAACGTCAGTATTTACGCTAATGTTTGTACCTTTAATTAAAACATTTGCAAAAGGTAAGGCTTCGTTGTTCATTTCTTTGTCGGTTAAAACGCCAGAAATCGTACCTTTGTTTTGTGCGATCGAAATCGTACAGATAAATAATGCAATAAATAGAAATTTTAAATTGAATTTCATTTCAGTGTTGTGTTTGATTTATTTTTGTGCAAAGAAATAACTGGGCTGTGAAGTCGATGTTACGAACTTGTTATGTTTTTGTGTGCTAAAGATTATCAAATTGTTACCAGATTAAATTACCGTTAACAGCAATTTTTAACGATTCATTTATTACTATATTTACCCTGTGAAATAAAAAACATCGGATATATATTAAAGAGAATTTGATGTAAAAATCTCAATTTTTGCTATTTATGAAAAAAACACAAACCAAGATTTTATTAGTTGACGACGAACCAGATATCTTAGAAATCGTTGGCTATAACCTTGCTCAAGAAGGCTATCAGATTGTTACAGCTTCTAACGGAAAAGATGCTATAGCAAAAGCTCAGAAAGAATTGCCAGAATTAATTATTATGGACGTGATGATGGCTGAAATGGATGGTATGGAAGCTTGTGAGCACATCAGAAAAATCCCCGAATTAAATAATGTTATCATAACATTTCTTACCGCAAGAAGTGAAGACTATTCGCAAGTAGCTGGTTTTGATGCTGGTGCTGATGATTATATTACGAAACCAATCAAACCAAAATTGTTGGTCTCAAAAGTAAAGGCTCTGTTAAGAAGGTTAAAAGAACAAGAAGTAGTTAGTGATACTATAAATGTTGGAGGAATCGAGATTAACCGCGAAGAGTATAAAATTATCAAAGGCAATGTAGAAATTGCACTTCCTAGAAAAGAATTCGAATTGTTCTATTTATTAGCTTCAAAACCAGGTAAAGTTTTTAAAAGAGATGAAATTCTTGATAAAGTCTGGGGGAACGAAGTGGTAGTTGGAGGAAGAACAATTGATGTTCATATTAGAAAACTACGCGAAAAAATAGGCGAAGATCTTTTTAAAACCATAAAAGGTGTAGGCTACAAATTTGAAGTTTAAGGATTCAATAGTAAGGAAACCATATAAGTGATATAAGCTCATTTAATTTCTGGTTTACCAATATTCACAATAATTATCTTTGTCAAAGTTCTGAACTTTGACAAAGATTTGCTTTTTTAAGTTCTTATGTAAATGCACACAATTAAGTTTTACTTTTAAATGAATTTATATCACTTATATGGTGAAAAAAATAATCCGTTAATGGTTCAATATTTTCAATGAAAATCAATTTTAAAAAAACATACAAATTTGCTGTAAAATCGGCATTATATATAAGTCTATTTGCAACAGGATTTGTACTCATATTGATGTCTTTATTTTATAAAGGTCAATTGAAACACCAAATTGCATTTGGGATAATTTTTTTAATCTCAATTTATATCTTCTCATTTCTGGTTTTACAATATCGTGTAGAACGTTTTATATATAGAAGAGTAAAAAAAATATACGATGAGGTTTCGCTGCTAGAATCAACAACACTTATCAATCAGCCTATAACGACTGATATGGAAACGCTTTCGCGAGAAGTAAAAAAGTTTGCGACAGATAAAAAGCTGGAAATCGAAATGCTTGAAATTCGAGAGCAATACCGAAGAGAGTTTCTAGGAAACGTTTCGCACGAATTAAAAACACCATTATTTACCGTTCAAGGTTACGTTTCGACTTTGCTTGATGGAGCAATGGATGATAAAAATATTCGAAAAAAATATTTAAAACGTGCCGAAAAAGGAGTTGAACGATTAATTTACATTGTTGAAGATTTAGATATGATTACCAAATTAGAATCTGGTGATTTAAATTTGATGATTACTGATTTTGATATTGTAGAGCTCATTCATAATGTTTTCGATTTGTTAGAAATGAAAGCTGATAAAAAGAAAATTAAATTGGCTTTTGAAAGTAAAAATGTACAATCTGTTATTATTAGAGGTGATAAAGACAGGATTCAACAAGTTTTAGAAAATCTAATTGTAAACTCGATCAAATACGGAAAAGAAGGCGGTTTAACCGAAGTTGGTGTAGTTAATTTAACCAAGAGAAAAGTTTTAATACGCATAAGTGATAACGGAGAAGGAGTTGAGAAACAAAACATTCCAAGACTTTTTGAACGCTTCTATAGAGTTGATAAAAGCGGTACTCGATCTGAAGGAGGTTCTGGTTTAGGTTTGGCGATCGTAAAGCATATTATTGAGGCGCATAAAGAGAAAGTTTATGTAGAAAGTGAGTTCGGAATTGGTTCAGAATTCTCTTTTACGCTCGAAAAAGCGCTTAAGAACCAAAAAACTGACGTTAAAAAATTGTAATTGAGTTTTTGTCAAACGCCCTAAAACAAAGGTGTTTAACAATAAATCAACATACAGATTTAGTCCATAACAATAAATTTTTATTATAGTAACATCTGGTTAATGATTTCTTAACATAGGTGATACATCTTTGCATTCTGAAATTAAGGGATTAAAGAAAGAATGATAAAAAGAAAAATAATTGCAGTTTTATTACTGTTGACTTGGGCATCAAATGCACAAGATGTGAACAAGCAAGAAGTAAAAAACGAAGTAATTCGTATTTTAGACTCTATAAATAAAGCGAAACTGCCAGATACTAAGTCAGGTGTAAGCGGCGAGGAACACTGGTACGACAGAATCTCTTTAAGAGGTTATGCACAAATTAGATACAATGGTTTGTTCTCTACAAACGATAAAGTTTCCTGCGAACAATGTGATAAATCTTGGGGAACAACTTCTACAGCTCCAGACGCAAAAGCAAACAACGGACTTTTTATTCGTCGTGCGCGTTTAGTCTTTTCAGGACAGGTTCATCCTAACGTATTCTTCTATTTTCAACCTGATTTTGCGAGTTCTCCAAGTACTGGAATTCAGAATTTTGTGCAAATTCGTGATTTGTATTTCGATCTTTCTTTCGATAAGAAAAAAGAATATCGTGTACGTGTTGGACAAAGTAAAATTCCATACGGTTTCGAAAATATGCAGTCAAGTTCACAGCGTTTAGCTTTAGATCGTAACGATGCGATGAATAGTGCTATTTTAAATGAGCGTGATTTAGGTCTGTTTTTTTATTGGGCACCTGCTGAAATTAGAAAACGTTTCGAAATGCTTGTAAAAGATGGATTTAAAGGATCTGGTGATTATGGAGTTTTTGCTTTTGGAGTTTACAATGGGCAAATTGCAAATAAACTAGACGGTAACAGAGATTTAAATGTTGTAGCAAGAATTACTTATCCTTTTGTTATCGGAAGTCAAATTATAGAGCCAGGAATTCAGGCTTATACAGGTAAATGGGCTTTTACAGGTGAAATTTCTCCGGGAGTAAAAGTTAACGATCCACAGTATGTAAAAGACCAAAGAGTAGGGGCTACTTTTGTTTTGTATCCAAGACCTTTCGGAATTCAAGCAGAATATAATGTTGGTACAGGACCTCGTTACAATACCTTAACCAATACTGTTGATGAAACAGACTTAAATGGAGGTTATGTATTGATGAGTTATAAGCTTGATTTTAAAAAGCAACATCTTTATCCTTTTGCAAAATTTCAATATTATGACGGAGGTAAGAAATATGAAAAAGACGCCAGAAGTTACGTTGTAAGAGATTACGAAATAGGCATCGAATGGCAGCCAATTAAAGCTTTCGAATTAACTGCCGAATATGTAATTGCCGATAGAACTTTTGAGGACAGCGCACTTCCAATAAACAGACAACAAGGAAATTTACTGCGACTGCAAGCTCAGTTCAATTTCTAAAAAAATTATACCATTTATATATATAAATGGTATTAGTCCTCAAAAACAGTAAATAGCGAATCCCAGTCTATTTCTTCATTAAATTGAGACAAACCCTTAAACGACTTTACTTTTGATAAATCATCAATCGTAAAGTCGTCTTGCATTGCATAAGGTACAAGATTTTCTTCCTGAAGTTTTACCGCCAGATATTCCTGTTCGTATTGTCCCGGAGTTGGAATAAAGAAAGCCTTTTTGCCCAGTTTAGCCAAATCCATAACAGTTGTATAACCAGAACGACATAAAACAAAATCACTTTCATTAAAAGTCTGTTCTAATTGTTTAGAATTCATAAAGTTGTAATAAGTAACATTTCCAGCCTGCCATTTAGTTTGCGTTTTCTCTACAATTCCTTGTACAAAAACTACTTTTCCTTTGTAACCCGCTATTTCTTTTTGCAGCTTTTCGTCAAGATAAGTACGCTGCGGTTCCGGCCCTGATAAAATAATCATCAAATCGTATATTTTAGGCGTTTCCTTTTTACGCATTCTGCTCAAAGGGCCAATGTACTTAAGATTTAAATCATTGCTTTTAAGATGACCTAAATCGCCGGTAAGATTTGTTTTTTCATTTGAATCTGGAACCCAGCACTGCGAATATTTTTTTATAAAATACTGATGGCATTTACTCGTAAACCAAGTAGTGTTTCCAGTCATCACATTCAACTGATGCGTCATAAAAACAGAAGGCACTTTTTTACTAAAAACACCCAATCTATTATCAGAAATAATTCCGTCGATACCATGTTTTTTAATCCAGCCGTTCACCATTTTTTTCTCATCTAAAATAGCAGCAATCATCTTCGGAAGATTTTTAATTAACTTCCATTTAAAATTTTTACCATTTTTAGCATATTCAATGTGGTAAGAAGGCAGTTCCAGTGTTTGTATATAGGGAAATTCTTTTCGCAGCAAAGCCAGCGCAACACCATCAGAAGCAATAATAGGAATAAAATTGTTTTCCTGAAGCGCCTTAATAATTGGGATACATCTTGTGGCGTGGCCAAGTCCCCAGTTTAATGGAGCAACTAAAATTGTTTTGTTAGCAGAATAGTCAATGCTCATAGTTTAACGCTTTTTGCAAACGAAGATAAAGAAATATGTTTTTTATGTTATTTCGCACATATTACTAAATTATTAACTCAATATTTTATTTAAGGTTCTAAGAGGCTGAGATACTAAGGGGCTGAGGTTTCTTTTTTTAGTAAATAAAAAAGCCGAACATACGTTCGGCTTCAAAGTTTCATATCTTAGTATCTTAGTCCCTCAGAATCTCAGTACCTTAATCTTGAATATAGGTTTTATTACCATTTTTGTTGATATAGTATTTACCGCCTCTTGGCCCTGTATATACTTTTTTACCATTGTATTCACCCGTAACCTTATCAGCTACTTTTGGTGCTTTTTCATTCGTTTCTTTTAAAGTTTTTGTCGCAGTTTTTTTAGTTGCGGTTGCATCTTTAGTCGCTGTTTTAGCTGCGGCATCAGCTTTTGCAGTCGTTTTCTTTACGTCAGCCTTTGTACTTTCAGCCTTTGCTGTTGTTTTTTTAGCTGCGCTTGCTGTTTCCTTTTTTGCTTTAGCTGTTTCCTTGTCTGCTGTTTTTTTAGCAGCGTCAGCAGTTTCTTTTTTCGCTTTAGCGGTTTCTTTATCTGCTGTGCTTTTAGTTTTTGCAGCTTTATCAGCTGTTTTCTTTGCGTCTGCGGTAGTTTTATCAGCTTTAGCCTTAGTTTTCTTTGCAGTCGTTTCAGTTTTACTTTTAGCCGCTTTAGTTACAGTTTCCTGAGCGTAAAAATTAGTAGATAAAACTACTATAAAACAGAGCAATAATAATTTTTTCATAAGATTTTAGTTTAAATAGTATTATAAAATTAAGCAATTAATTCTTATGTTTTTTGTTAACCGCTAAAAATATGCACGAAGCTGAACATTGCCTGTATGCACAGTAGATCCAGCCTCACTTTTACGTCCTTGATAGTTTAAATTTACATCTAAAAACTGTGTAATATTCTTTTGCAGAAGCAGTTTCCAAACCAAATTTTGTCCCGCTTGCAAACCTTCAAGCATTTGAAATCCTACTGATGAAAATTCATTGCCCGTAAACTTATTTTCATAAAAAGAAAACTCACCATTTAAAGTTACTTTTTTCTCTCCCGCAAAAGAAAATGAAGTTCCCAGACGGTTTTGCATCAATGTTTCAAGATTGCCAATCTGATTTTCTTTGTTTTGAAATTCATAGAAAAAATCTAAACTGGTATTTCTTGAAAACAAATAGCTGATTTTTGGCGCAAGCTGATACCCTTTTAAATCGTAGTTTTTCTCCGCAAAATCTTTAGAAATCAAGTTGGTGCTTATTGTTTTTGTAAAGAAATTAAACAGCCAGCTTTTTTGATACAAATGCGTGTATTGCAATTGATGCGAATTGTTTTTGACATTTTGCGAGCCAATTGAAAGTAAACTTTTTCCGTTATTGATAAGATACGAATAAGTAACAGAATGTTTTTGTTTGCCTCGATTGTAAAACAAACTGTTTCTAAAACTCGAATTCAAACCCAGAATATTTTCATCAGAAGAATAAAAAGGATTCAACTCCAGCTCACCATCGCTTTTTACCTTTCGATCCATCATAAAAGAAGTTTGGTTGTAGAAATAAGATATAATTTTCTTTAACCCTTTTTCATTTTGCCATTGCAGCGGATTCAGTACAACAGATTGCGAGAATTTATTTTGATTGGTTTTGATGTAAACTCGATTTGGTAAAAAGATTCGGATAAACTTTGCCTGATCAGGAAAAGCCGCAATTTCAAATTCTTCCAGTTCCTGAATCCCATTACCATTATAATCATTCCAAGTATAAACACCTTGTCCCGCAGGAACCTCAATATATGTAAATTCTTGTTGAGCGATAGTTCCAGAACTCGTTTCATAAGCACTGCTTATTTGCATAAATTGGTTGAAGAATCGATCATTATAAAGAATTCTAGAGTTTAAAGAAGGTTCGTTTTTTCGGTTAGAATCTGTAAAATCAAGATTTCGATAACTAGCATAAACCGCTAAATCAGTTTTTTTATTCTGAATTAGTTTCGACTTTAAATAGTAAGTCTGCGAGTTATTTACATGCCGCAAAAGACCATTTTGTAAACTGTCATTTATTCGCTGTAAAAACCCTAGTTCAACAAAAACCTTTGTACTGTCGCCGCGCCCAACAAAAGTACCATATTCAGAAAATCGCTGGCTTATCGCCGAAAACTGATTGCTAACCTTATCTTTTTCCTGATTATCTTCAAGCTGCATACTCGCTCCAATCCAGTTTTTGCCAAAATGATATTTAGTTCTAGTTTGATTTCTAATAAACTTTGAAGTCGATGTCGTTGCGTCACTATTTAAAAAACTGCCTTGATTCTCGATTGTCCAATTTTTAAATTTGAATAAAGCGGTCGTGGTATGGCGAGCTCCCGAATAACTTTCGGTAAAATCCAATTTTTCAAATTGATAAGTAAACAACCCGATATTAGAAGTCTCTTTTTTGGCAAACAAATCAAAGTTTAAGCCCGTAACCAATAAACTTTGGTTTCCTAAAAGAGCCGTGTTTAAGTTCCAATCCCTATTAAATTCGATATTGTACAAACGCTCTACAGATCTAAAATCCTTTTGAACAAATTGATAATTGGCAAAACCATCTAAAGTCCAATTTCTGGTAAAAAGTCTTTTTTTAATATTGGTTTTAAAAGCAATACCTTCGTTGTCCGAATCGTCAATTGGAGAAAATAAATTTTTGTCGTTATTGCTCATGGCAATTTCAAAATCAACCAATGTTTTTTCGTCAGGATTATATTTTCCTAAAAAAGTCGCCACCTGAATTTTTATTGGCGCGACCAGTTGTACAATTGGTTCGTAGTTTCCTTGCGGAGTACCATTTATGGGCGGAACATATTCATAAATTCGTTCGACAGAAGTATTATTTTGAATGATGTAATTTCCGAGATTATTACCCACAAGACTAAATTTTACATTGTACAAAACATCAGCAGGATTTTTTGAATACTCATAATATTCTACAGAATTGACATTATTTTTTTTGTACAATATTTTATTTTCAGCATAAGCATCTTTATATGCAGATGGGGCTTTCATTAAATTTTGATTATCGCCTGCCTGCGCTAAAACCTGCACCTGTTCTGTAGAAAGATTTTGCTGTAACGGCTGGTTTTTCATGTCATTTTCGGAGTATAAATAACCGCCAAAACTCCAGCTTTTGTTTTCGTGCGTTGCACCGGCATAAGTCACTAATCGATTGTAATTGCGTTCAGAATATTGATATTCAACATTGATACGCATTTCTGAAGTTATCGTAAAAAGAGAAGTAAAAACAATTTCACCCGCATTATAGTCAATTACATAATCGTTGTTTTCGCCTCTTTTAAGTAAAACACCGTTTACATAAACGCGCTCTGAACCTGAAATTACCAAAACATACAATTCGCCATTTTGTCCCTTAAGTTTATACGGCCCTTGATTTCCTTCCTGACCTGTAAAAGTACTTTTCGCATATTGGCCTTTTACAAACGAAACCGATGCAAAAATAGTAGTCTTACTTTTTTCGGTATCAAAATCGAAACTGGCAGAAAGTCCTTGAACTTTTTTGTTGAAACTCAAGAATTGTGTTTTCCGATTTTCTAGAAAAACATCACCCGCCCGAATGTTCCAATCATCAGTAAAAAGTTCCATGAAAATATTGTCAAACTGATCTAGTTTTTGAGAATAACCGCCATCTTGAAGCGGAATATTATTGTCTTGCAGCGATGCACGCAAACTAACTTTATCGGATATTTTTCCGGTAATCTGTAAATCTAAATTAGAGTTTAAAACCGTATTTTGATTATTCCCAATTGTTACACCTCGAGTAATACTTCCAGAAGTATTTAAGCCGTCAAAAGGAGTGGTTTTTTTAATATTGGAATTGTCAATTTTGTATAATTTTTCAGTATCAATATCGTTGCTTACCACTTGACTGTCTTTGTAGAAGCCGTATTCTTTTGTCAGGAAATCAGGATAATTGAGATAATTGACAATTAAAGTATCCGAAACCGAAGTCAATTTTTCATTTAAAAGTAATGTCCCTTTTTGAAAATCGACTCTATAAAAAGTAGAGTCTATAGGTTGGTTTTTGGAATTTAAAATCTCAAAAAAACTAGAGTTTATGCTGAAAGGTTCGAGATGAATAGTGTCTTTTGCTACAATGATTTTTTTTGTTTTGTACAGCGATTCAGTTTCCTGAGCCTGAAGCCCAGAATACCAAAACAGTATCACAAAAAACAGTAGTTTTTTCAACATAAACACTTTAACTCTCAAAAAATCAAAAGTAGTATTTATAATCGGGAATTATTACGTTGAATATTACAGTTTGAAGTGAATTAATTAAGGTAACGACCTAAGGTAATAAGAACAGCCATTATCGCTAATAATACAAAAACAGAATTAGGATTGGCGAAGTTCGTGGTCCAGCCAAACTCTTTAATTTTCTTTGGAGGAAAGATTCTTTTGTCTTCTGGGTTATAATAAAAAATGCCCCAAATCCAATTGTTAGGATCGTTGATCCATCTTTCTTTTGTTTCTTCTGAAGGCTCTTTGTCGTTTTCCATGATATAGGAATATTTGATTTTGTTTGATGTTTTTCTTTTAGAGTTATAAAATTAGTTAAATATTTTCAGCTATAAGAATAATCGCATTTTCTATTATAATTAAAAAAGAAGGCAATAGAAATCATTTTTTTTTAGCTTTGTCAGGATAAACAAATTTGAATAATGGATACTGGTAAAGAACTTTTATTTTTTTTTAGTGCATTGGGGGCTTTCAACGGAATTATTTTGGCCATTTATTTTTTCTTTTTTACGAAGAAAAAGTATTTGACAAATTACTTTTTAGGAACACTTTTATTTGCACTGAGTATAAGAATAGCAAAGTCGGTATTTGTTTATTTTCATCCAGAATTGCCAAAATTGTACTTACAATTAGGACTTACCGCTTGTTTTTTTATTGGTCCATGTTTGTATTATTTTCTAAAATCTGCCGTTGATGAAGTTACTGTTTTGCCCAAATCTTGGAAATTGACACTTTTGTTTTGGGGAATTTTAATTGCAGTCGTTGGAATAGTATATCCATATAAAACGTATCCAGAACTTTGGGGTACTTATTTTATCAGAACTATTTATTTTCAATGGTTTGTTTATATCCTTTTTTCTGCTTTTACCATTAGAAACATTTTAAAGAAAATCATCAATATAAAAGAAAAAACAACTCCGGCGGAAATGTGGTTTGGAATGCTTTTTCTGGCGAATTTTTTACTGTTTCTTTTTTATTTTTTAGCAATTATGGGAGCCAGAGCAGCAGTTTATATTGGCGGAGCAGTTGTGTTTTCTTTTATTTTGTATTTGATAATTTCGATTCTTCTCTATCGAAAAAGAACAGATGATTTATTTTTATTGTACGGACAAAAAGCTTCGGGAAAGAAAATGGAAGAATCTGAAGCCGCCCTTTTACTTGAGAAACTCCAGAACAAAATGATTGAGAAAAGTTTGTATAAAAATGCAAATTTGAGTTTACAGGATTTATCAAAAGAATTAAATGTGACGCCGCATCAATTGTCTCAGTTTTTGAATAATAATCTAGGAAAGAATTTTACAAGTTATATAAATGAATTGAGAATAAATGAAGCTTGTATAATAATAAGGTCAAATGATAAATTGACTTTAGAATCTGTTGGTTATGATGTGGGGTTTAATTCGAAATCGACATTCTTCGCTGTCTTTAAAAAACATACAGGAACGACACCTTTAAATTATCAAATTCAAGCTTTACAGGCTTAACAGAAGTATTAATTTATAAATTCGTACTCCTGATTTCTCTTTCGATTACCTCGTTTAGTGGTTTAGAGCTGACTTTTGTCCCTACAAAAAGTCAAATCTTAATCATTAAATTTTATGAGGTTTTTAATTCTGGTTTTCGTTTATCTATATTGTTTTCTTTTTAATAGTGCATTTTTAAAGGCACAGTCTATTCAAAAAATTTCTGGAAAAGTAGTCAGTCGAAATAACGAATTGATGATGGGAACAGTTGTTGTTTTGTCTGTTCGTGATTCCCTAATTATAAAACAACAGGATTTTTTAGACGGAGTTTTTCAATTATCCGATATTAATCAAAAAGAAGTAATTTTAAAATTGACTTCAGCAGAATTTACAGACAAGCATTTGAATATAAACTATTCAGATGCCGAAAATATTGATTTGAGCTCGATTATAGTTTTAGAAAGTAACAATCAGTTAAACGAAGTAGTCGTAAAAAGTCAGCCGTCATTGCTTAAATACGGTGCAAACGGAACAATCGATGTTAATGTAGCAGGAACTGTTCTGGCAGCGAGCAGTTCTGTAAATGAATTGTTAGGGCGAGTTCCAAATGTGGTAGTTGCCGAAGGACAAATAAGCGTTCTGGGCAAAGGTGAAGCCATTATTTATCTCAACGGAATTTTGATAAATTACGAACGTTTTGCGGCGATTCCAGTTTCGCAGATTGCAAAAATTGAAGTAATTTCAAATCCATCATCAAAGTATGATGCCGAGGGAAAAGCGGTTGTCAATATTATTACAAAACAAAACATCGAAAATGGTACAATGGGAACAGCAAGTCAGCATGTTACCGTTTCTAAATTTGCAGGAACAAGTACCAATACTCTTTTAGATTTTAATTATACCAAAGGTAAATTTTCTTTTATAACCAATTACGGATTACAATTGGGCAAAGGCAGGGAGTTGTTGTACACCACCAGAACACGTCCAAATCCGGATGTTTATATGAAGTCTGCTCTAACTACAGATTGGCAAAGGCAATTTAATAATTACTCCAATTTCGGAGCTGGAATTCAATATACTTTTTCGATGAATAGTTATATTTCACTGGCTTATAGTGGAAATATCGAAGATTTAGGCGGAGCAGTAAAAAGCAGAAATGCAATAACGAATAATTCAGGGAATAGTTTTTATGCTACAGATATTGCCAAAAATGATGTGCTGCTGAATCAGTTTATTAATTTGAATTATAATCTGATAACAGATACCAAAGGCTCGTCATTGTTTATAGGAACACAATATTCAAATTACAACGGAACGGTGAGGGATTTTATTGAAGAAAATAGTGTTGTTGAGGAAACAGATGGTAAAAGATTTCTAAAAAATGATGTTGGAAGCACCATAAACATTGTAATGTCACAAGCTGATTATTCGAAAAAAATTAGTGATAAAACCAAACTGGAACTTGGAGCCAAATTTAGTTATGCCGCGATAAAGTCTGGAACTGATTTTTTTATTGCTAATACCGATGATTTTGAATTAGACGATACTCTTTCGAGTGATTTTACATACAAGGAAAAGATTAGCGCAGCTTATTTTAATTTTGGAAGTATGCTGGGTGAAAAAGTAAATTTTTCTATTGGAGCAAGGGTAGAAAGCACAAGTTATGATTTGTATACGAATGCAAACGGGGTTCAGAAATTTGGTAAAGATTATGAGAATTTTTTTCCAAACCTACTTTTAAATTTTAATCTATCTGAAGACTGGAAAGCTCATTTTTCATATGTTTCCAGAATTACAAGACCTCGATATCAAGCTTTAAACCCGTATGTTATTTATCAAGATCCATTTACGACAATAGAAGGAAACCCGAATTTGCTTCCTGAAAAAACGCACGCTTTTGAAATTGGTACAATGTATAAAAAGTTTGATTTTAAAATTGGGTACACATACAAAATTGACCCCATTTCGGGCGCTGCATTGCGGGGTGACACGCCAAATAGTTATATTTTAAGGTCTTTAAATATCGAAAAAGAACATACTTTTTTTACCTCGCTTTCGAGATCTTTCAATGTGAAATGGTGGAATTCTACTAATACCGTGAGTATGAATTTAAGCAAATCAATCGATAATTTTTATGAATATGCTTTAGGTCCGGTTAAGCCTCAAATTTATTTGTATTCAAATAACACTTTTACGATTCCTGACCTTTTTAAAATTCAATTACTAGCTTGGTATCTAGGGGATAAAAGCTATGGATTGCGAAGTGAAAACCCGCGCTCAACTGTAACGCTGGGGATCGAAAGAAACTTTTTTAAAGAGGCGCTAAGACTAAATTTTACGGCAAATGATATCTTTCATAAGTTTATGGTTTCCGGTGATTACGAAGTAGGGCAGACTCAAATTTATTACCACAGAACCTATACTACAAATTACTTTAAACTAATAGCAACGTATAGTTTCGGGAATTCAAAAAAGACAACTTACAAGAAATCTGAAATTGAGCAGACAGAGAATAATAGGGCGAGGTAACTTTTATATCTTCAAATCATATTCACCACTATTATAACCATGTATTATTCACTATTTTTTATTAGTCGGATTTTTTTTGTTGTGTTTGAAAATTGTCAAAAAAACTACTGCCATTACTGCTGCGCCGTAGAGTTCTGGTTCATATCGAGCATCAATTATTTTTTGAACGGAAAATCGTTCTCCTTTAAAGAAAAATATCCAAAACATTCCTAATAGAACTGTAGGACTATAAAGGTACTTATTGAAAAAAATAACTGCTTTTTGAATTTTTAATTTCATGATTTGGCTTTTAATTGTTTTCTTTCCAGTATTCACTATAAAAATTATTCGTTTGCATTAGTTCCTCATGATTGCCAAACTGAGTTATAGTTTGATTTTCTAAAATATAAATAGTATCAGCAATAGCTTTTAATTTATTTAAGCGATGTGAAATGAATAATACTGCGCAGTCTAGTTTTATTTTTTGCAGTAATTTTAAAGTGAAATTTTCTGTTTTTCTATCCATAGCAGATGTTGCTTCATCCAAAATTAGGAACTGAGGTTTTTTGTATAAGGCTCGTGCCAAAGCAATAATTTGCTTTTGACCGCCGCTTAAATTTATGCCTTCTTCGCCAAGAATAGTTTCTAATCCTTGTGGCAGTTGATTGAAGAAATGTCCAAATTCATATTCTTTAATAAACTGCATTACATTTTCTGGCGTGTCTATCGTTCCAAGCAGGATGTTATCAATAACATTTCCGCTGAAAATGGTAATCTCTTGCGGAATGACTCCTAATAAATCTCTATAATTTTTAAGTTCAATTTCTTGAAGCTGCTGTTTGTTGTTTAAAATAATATTTCCATTTTCGAATGGGTAGAAACGCTGTAATATTTGCCCCAAAGTACTTTTTCCAGATCCGCTTTCGCCTACTATTGCAATAAATTTTCCTTTTTTGATTTCGATATTTACGCTATGGAAAAGTTCGCTTCGACCTGCAAACCGAAATGATAGATTTTGAATGGAAATAGTATTAATTTCAATAATTTTCAGCCCTTCTTCATTTTCTTTTTTAATGGATGCAAATTCATACATTCTGTTAAAAGCTATTTTTGCTTCGTTTATTGGAATCGAAATTAAAGCCAAACTTGCAATTGAAGGTAATAATGAGCCGACAATTCCTAAAATAGCCATTAATTCTCCAATTTTAATTTCTTTATTAAATACCTGAATAGAAGTATAGATTAAGATTCCAATAACAAATACTACGCTTGCCAAGCCAGATTGCCAAGATAAGCTAATGTTAATTTTTCCAAGGTTAACTATTTTTTCCTGATAGTTAGCGAAAATAAATTGATTTAATTGATTGAATACAGCTTGTTTATTGTCATTTTTAATAGTAGATATACCTTGAATTGTATTAATGAAATTACTTTCATTAATAGCTGAACTTTCCATTACTTCTTTTTGAGAAAGCATGATTTTTTTATTGTGACGATAGATTATAAAAAAGTAAACAGGCAGGCTGAGAATACAAATTATTCCCAACTTCAATGAATAAGTTAGTAAGAAAACAGATGAGATTATAACAGCAAGAATGTCTATAATTAATGTGTTAGCTAATATTTTGATGACATTTTGTACTCGTTGTGTATCGTTTAGTCTTGAGACAAGTTCTCCTGTTTTTCTAGTGTCAAAAAAGAATTTAGGAAGTTGAAGCAAGGACGAGAAAAATGTATTATTAATACGGTTATTAAAATCTCTAGATTGTCGAATTGTAAAATGCTGTCTTAAAACAGATATTCCAACACGAGCAGAAAGTAAAATAGCCAACAGGATAATTCCAGAAATTAATTTATTGATGTTGTTTGATGGAAGTATATCATCAATAAGTTTTTGAGAAAAAAGAGCCATTGCCAACCCTAAACCAGCAACAAAAACACCAAGCAGTATAGAAATCCAAATAAGTTTATAATCTTCTTTTAGTATATCTAAAAACCATTTTAATTGAATGTTTTTTTCTGCTTCTTCTGTAACGAAATTTTTATTTGGTTCTAAAGTCAGGCAAGATTTTGAAATCCAAACTTTGTCTAGTTCTTGGATTGATAAAACAGCAATTCCTTTCGCAGGATCTCCAATCAGAAATCCATCTTTTTCATTGTAGCCATAGCAAATGACATAATGGTTTAATCGATTATCAATTAAAGTATGTAAAATAAGGGGTTGTTTATGATCAATCAAAGCCTGCATATCAGCTTCACAGCCATCAGCATTAAAGCCTAATTGATTGGCTGCCTGGTACAATCCTAACATTGTTGTTCCTTGTTTGGTTGTACCGCTTAATTCTCTTATTTTTTCTAAAGAAGTATTGCCATTATAAAACTTTATGATAGATAATAAACATGCTGCGCCACAATCTGATTGATCGAGTTGTAAAGAATGGGTTTTACGGATGTGTTTTAAATTCATTGCGATTAGTCGATATTTAATTTTCTAATCAAAATGGCAGGGTTTATTTGGCCTTTTGTTTTCTCGATTAAATTTTGATTTTTATCATATAATACTATGCTAGGCAATGAATTAACATCAAAAGTAGCAGCGAATGAAATTTTGTTGTCATGTAAAAAACGGACATTATCATAAGCTGTTAATTGATGTTTTTTAGCAAATTTTTTAATTTGTAAAGGTTCTTCAAAGGATATAAAAATGAGCTGAACGTCCTTAAATTTTTCCATGTTTTTTTGTATCATTTGTGTTTCTGCATCACAGTAGTCACATTCAGTATTGAAATAGATAAAAATTGTTGCAATATCATTTTTAAGATTTTCATTTGTAAAAGTTTCTCCATTTATGGTTTGATAAGAGAAATTGGGAATGGTTTTGATGTTTTGAAGAATTTCTTTTTTGTGGTTTATTTTGGATGTTATTTGATAACCAAGAAAGAATAGAGCACTGATAAATAGTAATGCAAAGATTATTTTTAATGATTTTTTCATTGTTTTTGTTTTCTATTTAAAAGTAGGGATATGATTAAGCAAACCATTGATATTGCTCCAAGTCCTGCTTGAATGTAATCTTATTTGTAGGAAAAATAGTTGACTGTGTAAATAATGATTATGCTACAGCAGATGATGAGAAAAAGTTTTTGAATTTTAGACATTTTAAGAATAGTTTAATGTAAAAAACATTACTGTTGCAACCCATAAAAATAGTGCTGGAACATAGCTTAAGCCTAGAATTTTTAGTCCTTGATCAGTATTAGTTTCTGTTAATTTGCCAATTTCAAAACCTAAGTAAATGACATAAAGAAGCTCAAACAAATTAATGACCTGAAATGGATAAATAAACCAGACTTCAAGCCTTTTGTAGCCTGTAATGTTTAATGCTGATAAAGGATAAAAATATTGAAGATCTTTCAGGTTATAGTTTGTTTGAAAACAACAAAACCAAACTATTTTAAAAATACTTACCAAAATAAAAATAAATTCTGCCTTTAAAACATAATGCCAAACTAAGTTAAAATTCATTTTTCTGCTATCAAACAGCATAATTCCAACGTAGATTACACTTGAAATTATCATTGTTTTTATTAAAGTGATAATTGGGACAATAATATAGTATAACCACTTAATTTTTTTCTGGACTTCAAGTATTCTTTCAATTTGTTGAGAGGTTAGATGTACTGTAAGTGATTGATAGTATAATTCTTCAACGTTAAGTAGATTATTACCTGCTTTGGATACTATTATTGAAACACTGGATAATAACAATAGTAATAAATAATTTGTTTTTTTTATTTTCACATCGAATTATTAAGAGCTTAAACCTTATTTTAAGTATGTTAATACTAAATCTGACAGTTGGTCAGTACTTTCTATATTTAGAGTGTTTATTTTTTTTTCTAATATGATTGTTTGATTTTTTAATATTAAAATTTTATCAGTAAAATTTTCAAGGATGTCTACTTGGTTAGAGGAAATAAAAAGAGTACATCCTTTTTCTTTTAGATTTGACAATACATTTACTACTTCTTTTATTGCAATTAAATCTAATCCTATAAAAGGTTCATCCATAACTAAAATTTCGGGGTCGTTTATTATTGATGTCGCTAGTAAAACTTTAGATTTTGTTCCAAATGAGATTGTAGAAATCAATTTATTTAAATGTGCATCAAAGTCTAGAGTTTGTGAAATTTTAGTAATTTTTGATTCTATTTCGTTATTAAGTAACCCTTTTAGTTTTCCTGCTAGAAGAATGTATTCTTTTACTGTTAGTTTATCAATTAACATTTCATGGCCAAGGTATAAACCTATTTTGTTTTTATTGTTTGGGATAAGGTTTACTGTGCCAGTATTTGGTTTTAGAAGTCCTATCAAACATTTAATTAAGGTTGTTTTTCCTGCACCATTTCGACCATAAATAACAGAGAGCTCACCTTTTTCTATTAAAAAATTTATATTCTCTAAAATTATATTTGAGTTAAATCTTTTGGTTAAATTTTCGACTTTAATCATAAAAGGTGTTTATATGTAAATTACTGAACAAAGTATTTAAAGTATGGGATCGATAAAAAATTAAAAATATCAAAATTGATAAAAATGTTATAAATGAAAAATCTATCAAATATGTGTTAATATAGAAAATCACTATTAAAACCAAAGAGTTTGTAATTAAAAGTATGAGTGATTTGATAAGAGGGATCGCAAAAAAAATATTAAAAAGAATATTTCCAACTATCAGATTGATAAAAATAAAAATATTCATTAAAAGCCAGTTGGTTAGATTTGTTCCATTAAAATTTTGATTGAACAGCAAAGTAATTAGTAAATAACAGATGTTGAATTCGACAATAAACTGACTTTGTTTAGTTGAAGCAATCTTTTTAAGCTCAATACTTGGAAATTGGAAAAAGAATAATTTTTCATTTGTGTTTGACCATATTAAATTAAAAAACTTATCTGAAAATAGAATTGGAGTTAATGAATAAACTATAAAAGTGTCTTTATATTTAGAAGTCAAAATAATTATTGACATGAAAAATATATCTATTAACCCCATTTCCCGATATGATTTTAAAAAAAATATGTAAGATAGCTTCATTGTTTTGAGGTCTTATAGTAATTATGGAGGTATACATAAAAAGAAATTATAGCGAGCAAGAAAGTTATAGTAGCTGATGTTAAGTAAATTTTATAAAAATACACTTTGGTAAACTCAACAAACTGTAATTGTTTTTTTGTAAAATCTAAGAAGGGACCGCCTAAAAGCATAAGGGGAAACATATAAATAAAAATTAAAATGAGATATATTTTTTTACTTACGACATTATTAGATACTATTTCTTTTAAGAAAAAACTAAAAGAAATAAAAAGGAATCCTATTAATATTAATGGCAGTGTGTTTTTTGTTAAGAATAGAAAAGGTATGAGTAAAAAAAATTTTAGAATTAGTTCTGAAAAAAAGTTTAGTTTAATGCTTTTGTAAAGGTCAAGTAAATTACTGAATAAAATAATTGTATTTAGATTTGATTTGTTTGAAATAGTATGAAAATCTAAACCTATTATCGTTAAAAAATATACAGAAAGTGCGTAAAATAGATTATTAAATATGTAGATATTATGCAGAAGAAATAGATAAGAAGGAAGAAGGATAAGCATATAATTAATCTTAATCATATACTTAAATTTGTAATCATACTCAAAGCGTGTGTATAATTTTAGTTTTATTAATAAAATTTCGTAAATCATTTATAATTTTTGATGATGTATTTTGTTAGAAATATTGATGTACAAATAATTTTACCCGTTGAATATTCAAAATAATTTAATATTGAGAACTTTATTCAACGGGTTAAAAAAAGCTTTAGCAGGTAAAAAGACCTTGTACAACTCCTCCTATCCATCCTTGGAGTGCTCCAGCACCGCCTCCAAACATTGCTCCTACAGCTATTCCTCCAATTCCTGAACATACAATACAAGCGTCTGAACGACTAAAATCCCCTCTATTCATAATTTTAGTACAACCGCCGCCGCCCTCGTCATATGGGTCTGGTGCTTCTTGATCATAAGTGTTGGTGTAAGGGCCTCCTGCTAATAACTTTTCCATTTTTTGTAATTCTAATTTTTTCATAATGATAAAGATTTATTGGTTAATATTTAGATTGATATACACACAAAAGTACAGACTGTTTTAAGATAGTCTTAGTCGATAATCGGTTATTTAAAACCTAAATATGGATAAATATAAAATATTTCTTATTTTTATATTTGTAAATTCGTTAAATATGAATGTAATTATAGGAAATAAGCTTAAAAACCTGCGTAAAGCTAAAAATATGTCACAGGAACAAGTTGCTGATTTTTTAAACATTTCGCAATCAGCCTATGCGAGGATGGAGCGTGGAGAAAGTACTTCTTGGGCTATTCATTTTAAGAAAATCTGCGAAATTTTTGAGATAACACCGGAAGAGTTGGTTAAAAAAGGAATTGGAGATTCTGTCTATGAAAGTTTGGTAAATACAGAACAGCAAACTGAAATTGGAGTGTTAAATGTGTATAGAAAAATAATAAGACAATATGAATTACAAATAGAAGATTTGAAAATGATAATTAAACATTTAAATAAAGGTAAAAACTAAAAAGGCTTCACAATTAAGTGAAGCCTTTCTAAAATATATTTGAATTGAAATAATTACCTTTTACAAAGTATTAATTAAGTTCCTTAGTTACAATCTGCATGGTTTCGCGGCTGACTTGTTTTAGTAAAACTTCTTTGTTTGTTTCAACAGTCTGTGCAGCATCTTCTGTAAAGTGACGGATCGTATATAGAGTCACATTTTCGCTGTAATCTACTTTGAATTTTTTCGAAAGTATAGCGTTCAAATCACTGAAATTTCCAAATTTATCTTCTACACAAACAGAGAAACTAATCGCAGAATTCTGAATCAAGTTTACTTTGATTTTAAATTCATGGAATAACCCAAAAATCTCACTGATGTTTTCTTCCATAATGAAAGAGAAATCAATCGAAGAAAGAGAAATTAAAAGCTGTTCTCTTTTTACGATAAAACAAGGATATTGCGGCTCAAGATCAACACCTTTAGAAACACAAGTTCCTTTTAATAATGGGTTGATAAATGATTTTACGTATAACGGAATTTCTTTTTTCTGTAACGGCTGTAATGTTTTTGGGTGAATAACCGTTGCACCGTAAAACGCCAATTCGATTGCCTCGCGATACGAGATTTGATTTAACAAACTTGCATTTTCAAAATAACGCGGGTCAGCATTCATAACTCCCGGTACATCTTTCCAGATCGTTACACTTTCGGCGTTTAAGCAATAAGCAAAAATTCCTGCAGTATAATCAGAACCCTCACGACCTAGAGTCGTAGTGAAATTATTTTCATCAGCACCTAAAAACCCTTGAGTAATGTTTAAGATTTTTCTAGGTACATTTTTACTAATAAGCTGCTGCGTTGTTTCCCAATCTACTTCGGCATCTCTGTAGTTTGCGTTTGTTTTAATGAAATTACGAACATCAAGCCATTGCGTTTGAATGCCCATGAAATTCATAAAATGACTTAAAATAGTAGTCGAGATTAATTCTCCAAAACTTACAATTTGATCGTAAACAAAATTATAATTTGGAGATTTATTATGCGCTAAGAAATATTCTAATTCTGAGAATTGCGCATTCACAGCCGTAAAAACCTCATGTTTTTCATCTTCAAACAAATCCAATAAGATTTGGTTGTGGTATTTTTTTATTTCCTGTACAGATGAATTCAGCTCTGCCGATTTATCAAAATAGTTCTTGATAACAACCTCAAGAGCATTTGTGGTTTTTCCCATTGCCGAAACAACTAAAATCACATCTTCATAACCTACTTTTTGTAAAACGTCGTATACGTTTTTTATTCCTTCAGCATCTTTTACAGATGCACCACCAAATTTAAATACTCTCATTTTTAATTTTAGATTTTTTAATTTTAGATTTCAGATTACGAAATCTGGTATTTTTTTATATTCTTCTGCCACAGATTATAAGATTAAAATGATTTTACAATCTGTGTCAGTTTGCCACGAATTACACAAATTTCCACTAATTTAATTCGTGCTAATTCGTGAAATTCGTGGCAAACTAATATTTTTATAATTTATCTAAGAACGTATTAATTCCTAACTCATCCATTTGAACAACCTGCCAGCCGTCGAGAATTTTTGCACCCGAGTTCTCGTAAAATTTTACAGCAGGAGTATTCCAATCCAGAACATTCCATTCAACCCTTCTCACATTGTCTCTTTTGCCTTGTCTCATTATTTCGGCATATAATGCAGAACCAAGACCAGTACCGCGCATTTTCTCTTTTACAACTAAATCTTCCAAGTGGATTGTTTTTCCTTTCCAAGTCGAATAACGGTAATAATATAATGCAATTCCAACAATTTCCCTTTCCTTTAACTCATTTGTAATCTCAGCTACAAATACATGAAAAAGCGGTTTTTCTCCAAATCCGTCACGTATTAAATCCTCTTCAGTTATAACAACCGCATCAGGTTCATTTTCGAATATTGCCAGTTCCTGTATTAATCCCAAAACATATTTCATGTCTTCAGGATTCCCTTTTCTAATATTCATAACTATCCTAATTTTATTCTTTTATCGCTCCTATATAATATTGTGTCTTTGTCAAGATCAATTTCATATATTCTTATTATTAACCGTTTATTAGCTAAAAAAGCATTTTTTTATAGGCTGCTTTCTGCTATTAATTAGCAAATATACAATAGTAGTAAACTAACAAAATAATTTTTAAATCATTCTCACAAAATAAGCGATATTTGTGACTTAAAATTAAAAACTATAACGATATAGCAATGGAAGAACGCAATAAAACACTGGGAGAGTTTATTATTGAGAACCAAAAAGCATTTCAGTATTCGTCGGGGGAGCTTTCCCGAATTATCAACTCTATACGTTTGGCGGCGAAAGTCGTAAACTATAAAGTAAACAAAGCAGGTTTAGTAGATATTATTGGCGCAGCAGGCGAGCAAAATATCCAAGGCGAAGACCAGCAAAAATTAGATGTCTATGCAAACGAAGTATTTATCCAGACGTTAATAAACCGTGAGATTGTCTGTGGTATTGCTTCAGAAGAAAACGACGATTTTATAACTGTTCAGGGGAGCGACAACAGTCATAATAATAAGTACGTTATCTTGATGGATCCTCTTGACGGATCATCGAACATTGATGTAAATGTTTCTTTAGGAACTATCTTTTCTGTTTTTAGAAGAGTTACTCCAATAGGAACTCCGGTTACAAGTGAGGATTTTTTACAACCGGGAATCAATCAAGTTGCAGCAGGATATGTAATTTATGGAACTTCGACTATGTTAGTGTATACAACTGGACATGGGGTAAACGGATTTACATTAAACCCAGCAATTGGTACATTTTACCTTTCACATCCAAATATGAGATTTCCAGAAAACGGAAATATCTATTCTGTAAACGAAGGGAATTATGTTCATTTTCCGCAAGGTGTAAAAAATTACATCAAATATTGTCAGCGTGAAGAAGAAGACAGACCGTATACGTCAAGATATATTGGAAGTTTGGTTTCAGATTTTCATCGAAATATGATTAAAGGCGGAATTTATATTTATCCAACAAGTTCAAAAGCACCAAAAGGGAAATTGCGATTATTATACGAATGTAACCCGATGGCGTTTATTGCAGAACAAGCCGGAGGAAAAGCAACTGACGGTTTTGGAAGAATTATGGAAATCCAGCCAACAGAACTGCATCAAAGAGTGCCATTTTTCTGCGGAAGCTATAAAATGGTAGAGAAGGCAGAGGAGTTTATGAAGGAAGCGCAATAGCAAACTTTTTTTGTCGACGCAACCTTTTTACATTTTCAACATCTTTTAAATAAAAGACTTATGAAAAAACTATCCATTTTGCTAATCTTGACCGTAACTTTATTTAGCTGTTCTAATGATAATGATTCCTCGGGAGTAAAAATTAGATTGTCGAATGCGAGTAAATTTAATTTTAAAAATATTACAGTAAATACTTCGACTGGAAATGTGAATTTCGAGGATTTAAATTCAGGACAAAAAACAAGTTACAAAGTATTTGAGTATGCATATAGTTATGCATTTGTTGAGTTACAAATTGATGGTCAAACATATACATTGCAGCCTATTGATTATGTTGGAGAAACAACTCTTGAAAAAGGGAATTATACATATGAGATTACTGCAAATGAAAGTCAAGAACGACAAGGGAAATTGGGGTTGAGATTAATTAAGGATTAATGCGCCATTCTGTTTTATGAAATAGAATTGTTTAAACAATAATTGATATTTTATAATTCATAAATCTGAATATAGTACAAACAAAATAAACCCGACAAGATTTAAAATCTAGTCGGGTTTATTTTTGAGTTTTATTTAGGTTTCAATTTTAAGTCAGTATATAAACTGAACATTAAAATCTAAGCCCTGAATATTATTTATTCATATTTTCCATTTCAAAAACAAAAGTATCTAAATCTACTTTTTTGTCTACTAAAGATAATGCTTTTGAAATAATGTAATTTACGTTTCCTGGAGTAAATCCTAAAGCTAATCCCATACGAGTCAACATAACTTCTTGCTGGTCTCCTAAATGATGATCAACATGAACCATTCTCGCCAAATCAAACAAACGCTCTAAACGTTGAGCATATAAATACGGCGGGTTTATTGGGTGTTTCCAAGGATCAACTAAGATTTCACTGTATTCTTCTTCCGAGATTTCTAATCTTGAAGCTAATTTGTCCAAAAAGTCTTTCTCCTCAGGACTTACTTTACCGTCAGCAAATGCTACACGCACAATTGCAGAGAAATGACCTCTGTTTCTTTGTTTGAATTCGTTATCAAATAATTCTGAAAATGGCATAATTAAAAAGTGTTTTATTTCGCAAAGATAAATCTTATTTTAATTTAACAATTTTAAATTCCTCATAAATTTAACTTATTTTTATTCATTGTTTTAAGAACTGTATTTACTGAATCTTCAAAATAAATCGTATGTTTACAACCCCTAATCATTAAAATATTATTAGTTCTTATGTCAGAATTTTGGATTTACTTTCAAATAGGTTTAAAGCATGTTTTAGATATCAACGCTTACGATCACGTTCTTTTTTTAATTGCATTAACAGTTCCGTATACGTTTAAAGACTGGAAACGCATTTTGCTTTTGGTTTCCGTATTTACAATCGGTCATACTATAGCATTAATACTTTCTGTTTTTGGAATAATTGCAGTAAAAGTAAACCTTGTGGAGTTTTTAATTCCGATAACGATTTTGATCACAGCCTTATATCATCTTTTTACCGCAGGAAAAGCAACTAAAAATGACGGCATAAATTTAATATTTTTTGTAACGCTGTTTTTTGGAATTATACACGGACTTGGATTTTCGAATTATTTTAAAACTATTTTAGGAGGTTCGCCAAGTTCAAAATTATTACCTTTAGGAGAATTTGCTTTAGGTATTGAAGCAGCGCAGTTAGTAGTGGTTTTTGTAGTTTTGGTAATCTCATATATTGTACAGACGGTATTTCGTTTTTCAAAACGCGACTGGGCACTTGTGATGTCGGCTTTTATTATTGGAGTAGTAATTCCGATGATTATCGAAAGCCCAATTTGGAACAGATAAAATAAATGGAAGTAAAAAAGCTTAATAAATACGATAAAGCCTATTTGAGAATCGCTAAAGAATGGAGTTTACTCTCTTATTGCAAGCGTAAACAAGTGGGTGCTATCATCGTAAAAGACAGAATGATTATTTCTGACGGCTATAATGGAACGCCTTCAGGATTTGAAAATTGCTGTGAAGACGAAGATGGTTTAACACGCTGGGATGTTTTACATGCCGAAGCAAATGCGATCTTAAAAGTAGCGCGATCAACACAATCATGTGAAGGCGCAACTTTGTATATCACGCTTTCGCCATGTAAAGAATGCAGTAAATTAATACATCAATCAGGCATAAAAAGAGTAGTTTATCATAACGGATATCGTGATGACTCTGGAATTCAATTTTTAATAAAAGCAGGTGTCGAAGTAGAACATATTCCTGTTTTAGAAGAATAATGAAATTTAATCCCAAATATCTGCCCATTGTTATTGGAGCCACTTTTGCTCTAGGAACAGTACTCGGAAGTTTAATGCACACTTCTGCAGATGACCAATTTTTGGCTAAAAATTACTCCAAAACTAAACTCAACAAACTTATCGATTTTATCAATAATGAATATGTTGACAGCATCAACACCGATTCAATTGTTAATCTTACCGTCGACAATATACTCTCAAAATTAGATCCGCATTCCGTTTATATTCCGCCAAGCGAACAGGCAGAAGTAGCCGAAAGTATGAAAGGGGATTTTGTTGGAATCGGCATCAATTTTTATATGTATAAAGATTCAGTTGCCATTATAAAACCTGTCGAAAACGGACCTTCTGCAAAAGCAGGATTAAAATCTGGCGACCGAATTCTATTTGCAGGAAAAACTAAGTTATACGGACGAAAACTACCTTCAGACAGTTTATTCTCTAAACTAAAAGGAGCTAAAGGTTCAGAAATTGAATTGACTGTTTTTAGAAAATCTGAGCAAAAGAAGCTGAAATTTAAAATCAAAAGAGATATTATTCCAATTAAAAGTGTCGATGCTTCTTTGTTGATTGGGAATAATGTTGGTTACATCAAAATAAATCGTTTTGCCGAAACTACTTTTAATGAGTTTAAAACGGGTTTAACACGATTGAAAGAAAAAGGAATTCAGTCGCTCGTAATCGATCTTCGTGATAATGGTGGCGGCTATATGGAAGAAGCGATTGCAATTGCCGATGAGTTCTTAAAAGACAAGCAATTGATTGTTTTCACCAAAAATAAAAACGGAACAACAGAAAAAACGTATGCTACGAAAGCAGGAAGTTTTGAAGCTGGGAAAGTATATGTGTTAATCAATGAAAACAGTGCTTCGGCAAGCGAAATTCTAGCAGGAGCAATTCAGGATAATGATCGCGGAACTATCGTTGGGCGTCGTTCTTTTGGAAAAGGTTTGGTACAGCGTGAAATGGATTTCAACGACGGATCGGCAGTTCGTCTTACCGTGGCAAGATATTATACGCCAACCGGAAGATCAATTCAAAAACCGTATAAAAAAGGAAATGAAGCGTATTTTAAAGAATCAGAGTCGCGTGTTACAACAGGCGAATTGTATGCAAAAGACAGTATAAAAGTAGCAGATTCTTTAAAATTTAAAACGCCAAAAGGTAAAATCGTATACGGCGGCGGCGGAATTGTTCCGGATGTTTTTGTGCCGATGGAAGCAGAACACGGAAATGAAAACGTTGCTTATTTGCTTCAAACAGGAATAGTAGGGCATTTTGTTTTTGAAGAATTAGATAAAAATCGAAATGCTTTTAAAGACGCTCATTTTAATGAGTTTCTGGTACAGATGAAAAATTCTGACGACTACTTTAAGAAGTTTAAAAAATACATTTCGTTGACTGGTTTAGATTTAAAGCTAGATAAAACAAAAGCTTTGGTAAACAGATATATCACTGCAGAATTTGCGCGACAATTGTATGGAGAAATGTATTATTATGATGTTATTTTGAAAGATGACGCCATGATAAAAACAATCTTAAACCCGAAAAAGTAACCATAAACCTTTTTAATATGGAAGTAGTAACTGTTGTAAATGCCGAAATCGAACTTCTGACTGCTGTTAAAAATGCTGATGTTTTAGTATTAGAAAGAATGCTTCATGACGATTTGTTGTTCAATTTGCCTGATGGTAATACAATTACAAAACAGTTTGATCTCGATTCTTATCGTTCGGGTAAAATGAAAATTGATATGATTGAGGCTTCCGATCAAATTATTAATATAATAGGCGATTCAGCTGTCGTTGTTGTTACAGTTTCATTAAAAGGAAAATTTGATAACAATCCAATTGATGGTGTTTTGAGATACATTCGAGTTTGGAAACAGTTTGGTGAAGATCTAAAAGTAATCGCTGGAAGCTGCACACAATTAGCGTAAATTTTTAAAACAAGACTTTGCTTGCTTTTCGTAATTCTTAGTTCTAGAGATTGCGGTTAAATCACAAAATATGAAAAATCTAAAAAAGATAAGTTTTCTTTTACTTCTAATGGCTTTTGCAATTTCTTGTGCAAGTATGAAAGATAAAAATACAATTTCAGGAAAAGTTCAGTCTATTGAATTTGGAAAGGATGGTTATACAGCTAAAATCAGTACTGCTAAAAACGAAGTTTATTTTGCCACAATCAGTATTGTAAATGTTGGCGGACCAGAAAATTACAAAAAAATAAAAGAAGGTGATGAGGTTTCTGTAAAAGGAGAAATCTGGAAAAGCGAAGAGGAAAACCACATTAAGGTTACACAGATTATTTCTGTCAAATAAAATACTCTTACTAGAATTAATTTATACTTCTATTTTTAGAATGAAAAAACTTTTGATTTTTTTAATTCTTTTTTGTTTTGGATGTTCTTCTAATAAGGAAGAAATCGAAAGTATTGAGTTTATGTCGTACAGATGGGAGCTCAAAAATCCGACTTTGACAGATAAGGGAAAGTTTTATATTCAGCCAAATTTATATTCAATTATAGGTTTAAATGGAGAAAATGAAAGTTATATGTGTCAGTTTTCTCCAAATAAGAAAGAGGTTTATTTTCATTCGAAAATAGATGAAAAAATTATCAAAGAATTTGTTAAGGATTCTAGTTTGGCTCAAAATAAATTTGAAATGCCTACGGATTCGTATTCCTATGGTGGATGTGTTGAAAGTGCGTTAATATTAAGATTGAATGTTCTCTATAGTAATAAAAAAATAAAGTCATATTTTTTAAATTATCCTGGTAGAGTTAAGACAGATATGATGATTAAAAAATTGTATGTTTCTTTGTTTGTGAAGGGTACTGAAGAAAAGCTCGAAAGAATAAATGACACAGTTTCTTTGAGTAGAAAAAAACGAGCATTTATAAACTTTTCAATGCATGCTGATACTTTAATTTTGCCTTTGCCTGCATTGCCCAAGTATAACAAAGTTAGGTTTGTGAAATAACTTTATCTAATACTATCGTGTGCGTGAGTTTGTATACCATTATTCCATAAAGTAAGAATATCTGTTGCAACTGCTGCGCCGCTTCCTGCAGCAATAGCTAATTGACTTCTCCAGCCTGCCAAAGTTCCAATTACATAAATGCCGTCGGCTACTTTATGATCGTCGTTTTTAAGCTGAATACGTTGTTTTTCGGGAAGTGCTTTTATATGAGGTTCAATATACTGCATCAAACCTTCGATATCAAAAGTATTTGCAGAACCAATTCCAACAACAATGTTTTTTGTTTGGTATGAATTTTTATTGGTAATTACAGTAAATTCAGGATAGGTTCCTTCTACTTTAATTACTTTTTCATTTGCGATTTGAATAATATGCGGATAGGAAGCTGCTAAATCTTGTGTGCTTTCTGTTAGTAATTCAGAACCTAATTTTCCAGGCGAAATACCATAAGCATTGTAAAAAATAGCTTCTTGTAAAGAAGAATTTTTTTGATGTGTAAAGATTCCAATTTTTTTATCGGTAACAAAAGCTTTGTTTTTGGCAGAACCTAAAACAAGGGCACAAGAAATCCCTGAGACTCCTCCACCGACAATTAAAACGTCAAACATATATTATCGACCGTTTGTTTTTTCTTCAATTCTTTTTGAAATTCTAAAAATCAAAAGAATCAATACTGCGCAGAAAGAAGCTGCGATTCCAATAAAAGCTACCATACTATCACCTTGAAAAGGATTTTTAAAGTCTAATAACGTAATATTAAAAACAATTAGAGCTAATGCTAGAAGCACTAAGATTGAAGTAAAGATTTTCATATGCTTATTTATTTGTCTAAAATAGTAAAAAGGAACTTTAAGTTAAAAAAAGTCTTAAAGTTCTGTTTTAGAAATTTTATGAGGTAAAAGTATAAAAATAAATCTTAGACAAACAAACCTTTAACATTAGCAGCAAATAATTTAACAGCAATTGCTAAAAGTATGACTCCAAATGTCTTGCGAACCACGCCAAGTCCGTTTTCTCCTAATAAATTTTCGATTTTTTTAGACGATTTCAAAACAATATAAACTAAGACAATGTTTAGTATGATTGCAATGATAATATTAACCGTATGAAATTGAGATCGAAGCGAGAGTAAAGTAGTCATTGTACCTGCTCCGGCTATCAATGGAAAAGCAAGCGGAACAATTGAGGCTGATCCGGGTTCTTCGTCACGGTAAATTCTAATTCCTAAGATCATTTCTAAAGCAAGAAAAAATAATACAAACGAACCTGCAACAGCAAACGAGTGTACATCAATACCAATCAGGCTCAAAAAACCTTCGCCGACAAATAGAAAAACGATCATGATGGCGCCAGCAACAATAGAAGCTTTTTCAGATTCGATGTGACCAACTTTTGCTCTTAAATTGACAATAATTGGGATAGAACCTACAATATCGATTACCGCAAAAAGTACCATTCCAACAGTAATAATTTCTCTAAAGTCGATTTCTAGCATATAGTTCTGATTTTAAGCGATTAATAATTTGCTGCAAAAGTAGGTAATAAAGTTAGGTGATTTTTTGTTACGTTGTATTTTTGTTATAAAAACACATATTATACGTGTAAAATGTGATATTTATAACAATATTGTGTTTCAATTGTTGATTTAGAGAAAAAGAGACGGATAATTTTTGAACTTAACTTTTCTTAGCTTGTTTTTAAAAAATCGGATAAAATTAAAAGCTAAAAATTATAACTTACTGAAAATCAATTAGTAAATTTGTTTGTAATTTTAAGTTTATTGATCATGGAAAGAATGCGGTTGGTTGTAGTACTCTTGGTTCTGTTGTTTTCATTCAATAGTTCGCAAGCTCAAATTTGGCAGCAAATTAAAAAAACTGCAGAAGATAAGGCTGGTAAAAAAGGCCAAAGCGACAGTGGTAAAGCTGCTGATCAAAATGTAAATATGAATGATGCGATCTTGAATTATGGAAAAAATAAAGTAGATCCGTCAGTTGTGCCAAATTCCTATAATTTTAGCTGGAAATATGTTATGGAAATTAAAACCGGTGAAGGAAAGGCAATGAATGCCGATTATTTTTTGGAACCTAATGCAGCTTATTTTGCAATGAATATCGATCAAGGAAAAGGGCAGAGTATGTTGATGATTATGGATTCTAAGAATAATATAACGGTGACTGGTTTTGGTAATGGTAAAGAAAAAATGGCTTCGGCTTCAAAAATGCCGGATTATTCAGAAATGGCAAAAAAAGAAAGTGAGAAGACTAAATTTATCATTAAGACATTGCCTAATAAGACTTTTTTAGGATACAATTGCAAAGGAATTCAAATGACAAATGATGAACATGATATTATTTGTTATTACACAAGCGAAGCTAAAGTGAGTTTTGGTGATATGTTTAAAAATCAAAAAGGCTGGAAAATGCCCGAGGCTTTTATAAATTATTTTAAACCAGAAGATAAAACGTTATTAATGGACATGACGATGAAGGATTTGAAGAATAAAGGAAAAGTGACTACAATGAAATGTGTAAGTTTAGAAAAAAATGCTTACGTTTTTAATAAGGCTGACTACAAATTTATGTAGATAAAATAGTAACATTCTAAATTAGTTTGGTTTAAGAACATAAGTGTGGGAGTGATTTTTATTTCCTGAATCTTTAGTTACCTTTGCAAAATGTTTCAACTAGGAAAAACCATCGTATCAGAGGATATACTCGAAAAAGAATTTGTTTGTAATTTATCAGCATGCAAAGGGGCTTGCTGCGTCGACGGCGATGCAGGTGCGCCTTTAAGTGAAGCTGAAACTAAGATTTTAGAAGAGATTTATCCTAAAGTAAAACCTTTTTTAAGAAAAGAAGGAATTGACGCCATCGAAGCGCAAGGAACTTGGGTAAAAGGAACTGACGGAGATCTAGAAACGACTTTGATTGATAATAAGGATTGTGCTTATGTTATTTTTGACGGTAAAACGGCACTTTGTGGAATTGAGCAAGCTTATAATCAGGGAATCGTAGATTGGAAAAAACCAGTTTCTTGTCATTTGTATCCAATTCGTGTAAAAGACTTCACAGAGTTTGCTGCTGTTAATTATGATAAGTGGGATATTTGTGATGATGCTTGTTCTTTGGGTAAAGAGCTAGAAGTTCCAGTGTATAAATTTGTCAAAGAAGCTTTGATTCGCCGCTTTGGAGAAGACTGGTATTTGGAGCTTGAAAAAGTAGCCGAAGAACTTAAAAATTCGTAAAAATTCGGCAAGGCTTATCGTTGTTGAAAAGTGATTCGTTTTTACTCACAAAAAGGAAAGCCGAGCCTCAAAAAAAACTTTAAAAACATTTTAGAATTCCTTGCTTTTTATTTCAAAAAGTCTATATTTTACAGGGCTTCAAGATGTATGTCCAGCATTTAAATCATTCATTTACAGAGAATTGATTGTTGTATGAAAAACATTTCAATTTTTCATCGTTGTTAAAAACTACGCCCGATTGTGAATAAGTTTGGCTTTTATTTTTGGCAGCAATTAACAATCTTTGTAGTGTATTGAATTAGAAAAAATTCAGTAAAAATTATTAAAAAAATTGTCATGTCACAAGTCGAACCAATACTACAAGAAAATAAAAATCGTTTCGTTATTTTTCCTATCAAACATCATGATATTTGGGAATGGTATAAGAAAATGGAGGCTAGTTTCTGGACTGCAGAAGAAATTGATTTGCACCAAGACTTGACAGATTGGAATAATAAATTAAGTGATGATGAAAGATATTTCATCAAACATATTTTGGCATTCTTTGCGGCTTCTGACGGAATCGTAAATGAGAATCTTGCTGAGAATTTTGTAAACGAAGTTCAATATGCTGAGGCTAAGTTTTTCTATGGTTTTCAAATCATGATGGAAAATATTCATAGTGAAACGTATTCTTTATTAATTGACACTTACGTGAAAGACGAAGCAGAAAAAGCAGAATTATTTAATGCTTTGGAAGTTTTTCCTGCAATTGGTAAAAAAGCAGAATGGGCTTTAAAATGGATTGAATCTGATTCATTTGCTGAAAGACTTATTGCTTTTGCAGCTGTTGAAGGTATTTTCTTCTCTGGAGCTTTCTGTTCTATTTACTGGTTGAAAAAGCGTGGTTTAATGCCAGGTTTAACTTTCTCTAATGAATTGATTTCTCGTGACGAAGGCGTACATTGTGATTTTGCAGTTCACCTGCACAATCATCACTTAGTGAATAAAGTTCCAAAAGATAGAATTAAAGAAATCATTGTTGATGCTTTAAATATCGAAAGAGAATTTGTAACAGAATCTCTTCCGGTAAGTTTAATTGGAATGAACGCGACTTTAATGACGCAATATCTAGAATTTGTTGCTGACAGATTATTAGTAGAATTAGGCTGCGAGCGTGTTTATGGATCAGCGAATCCGTTTGACTTCATGGACATGATCTCTCTTCAAGGAAAAACCAATTTCTTTGAAAAACGTGTTGCAGAGTATCAAAAATCGGGTGTGATGAACACAGACAGCGATGCTCAGAAAATTTCATTTGATGCAGATTTTTAGACAACAAAAATAATTTCAGTGTTATTTAAACCCTGAAAAGAATAAAACTTTTACAAGTATTTTTTTAGATTGAATCTCTTTCCCCAATCGAAGATTCAATGACATTTTTTAATGCCTTTTCGGTTTGTTTTTCAGACTGGAAACAGATAACTATTGAGAATCCTACAATTCTCAAAAAAGATAATTTTAAAACACACAATGTTTAAGTGCTGGAATTTATTTTCCAGTGTCTTTCATTTTTTCAATAACTAAAATAGTAAGCTTATGTATGTAGTAAAAAGAGATGGTCACAGAGAGCCGGTAATGTTTGATAAGATTACAGAAAGAATCAAAAAATTGTGCTACGGCTTAAATGAGCTTGTAGATCCCGTTAAGGTAGCGATGAGAGTTATCGAAGGATTGTATGATGGAGTTTCGACTTCAGAATTGGATAATCTTGCAGCAGAAACTGCTGCGTCTATGACTATTGCACACCCAGATTATGCACAATTAGCAGCTCGTGTGGCAATTTCAAACCTGCATTCAAATACAAAAAAATCGTTCTCAGAAACGATGAAAGATATGTACAATTACGTAAATCCAAGAAATGGTCAAGATGCGCCATTGCTTTCGGATGAAGTATTTAAAGTAATTCAGGAAAACTCTGCTTTCCTTGATTCGCATATCATTTACACAAGAGATTTTAATTACGATTACTTTGGTTTCAAAACTTTAGAGCGTTCTTATCTTCTTAAAATAAACGGAAAAATCGTAGAGCGTCCACAGCATATGTTAATGCGTGTTTCTGTTGGTATTCACTTAGACGATTTAAAATCGGTAATTGAAACTTACGATTTAATGTCTAAAAAGTTCTTTACGCATGCAACACCAACATTGTTCAATGCAGGAACTCCAAAACCGCAAATGTCTTCTTGTTTCCTTTTGGCAATGCAAGATGATAGTATTGACGGAATTTACGATACATTAAAACAAACAGCAAAAATCTCGCAATCAGCAGGAGGAATTGGACTTTCTATTCATAACGTTCGTGCTAC
The DNA here is from genome assembly GCF_044005885.1 of Flavobacterium sp. FlaQc-30. Classification (NCBI taxonomy): domain Bacteria; kingdom Pseudomonadati; phylum Bacteroidota; class Flavobacteriia; order Flavobacteriales; family Flavobacteriaceae; genus Flavobacterium; species Flavobacterium sp. FlaQc-30. The sequence goes on from NZ_JBIPCO010000001.1 coordinate 1,142,707, forward strand.
AGGATCGTACATTCGTGGTACAAACGGAACTTCAAACGGAATTGTTCCGATGTTGAGAGTTTTCAATGATACGGCTCGTTACGTAGATCAAGGAGGCGGAAAACGTAAAGGAAGTTTTGCGATTTATATCGAAACTTGGCATGCTGATATTTTCGAATTCCTAGATTTAAAGAAAAATACTGGAAAAGAAGAAATGCGCGCAAGAGACTTATTCTTCGCAATGTGGACTTCAGATTTGTTTATGAAACGCGTTCAGGAAGATACAACTTGGACTTTAATGTGTCCTAACGAATGTCCAGGATTATACGATGTTTACGGAGAAGAATTCGAAAAACTTTATACAGATTACGAATTTCAAAACAAAGGAAGAAAAACAATCCGTGCTCGTGAATTATGGGAGAAAATTCTAGAATCTCAAATTGAGACTGGAACGCCATATATGTTGTACAAAGATGCAGCAAACCGTAAATCAAATCACAAGAATTTAGGAACAATTCGTTCTTCAAACTTGTGTACAGAGATTATGGAGTATACTTCTAAAGATGAAATCGCAGTTTGTAACTTGGCTTCTATTTCGTTGCCAATGTTTATCGAGAACGGAAAATTCGATCACGAAGCACTTTATAATGTTACAAAACGTGTAACTCGTAACTTAAATAAAGTAATTGACAGAAATTACTATCCTGTAAAAGAGGCTGAAAACTCAAACATGCGTCACCGTCCAGTAGGATTAGGAGTGCAAGGTTTAGCAGATGCTTTTATTATGCTTCGTTTACCGTTTACAAGTGATGAAGCAAAAGTTCTAAATCAAGAAATTTTCGAAACATTATACTTCGCAGCTGTAACCGCTTCTATGGAAATGGCAAAAGAAGAAGGTCCATATTCAACTTTTGAAGGTTCACCAATGTCACAAGGAGAATTTCAACACAATATGTGGGGAATGAAAGATGAAGAATTATCAGGTCGTTGGGACTGGGCTTCATTAAGAAAAGAAGTAGTGGAACACGGAGTTCGTAACTCATTATTGGTTGCGCCAATGCCAACAGCTTCAACTTCTCAAATTCTAGGAAACAACGAAGCTTTCGAACCATATACATCAAACATTTACACACGTCGTGTATTGTCTGGAGAATTTATCGTAGTAAACAAACATTTACTAGAAGACTTAGTAAAACTAGGTTTATGGAACGAAGACTTAAAACAAGAAATTATGCGTCATAACGGATCAGTTCAAAATATTGATGTTATCCCGCAAGATTTAAAAGATCTTTACAAAACAGTTTGGGAAATGTCGATGAAAGATATTATCGATATGTCACGTCAAAGAGGATATTTTATTGACCAATCTCAATCGTTGAACTTGTTTATGCAAGATGCGAACTATTCTAAACTTACGTCAATGCACTTCTACGCTTGGCAGTCAGGTTTAAAAACAGGAATGTATTACTTAAGAACAAAATCAGCAGTTGATGCGATTAAGTTTACCCTAAACAACGACAAAAAAGAAGAGACTCCCGTAGCGGCAGCTGTAGAAACTGAATCTATCAGTGTTGAGGATTATAAAGCAATGCTTCTAAAAGCACAAGCTGGAGATCCTGAAGATTGTGAAATGTGTGGGTCTTAATTTTTAGTTGCTAAATTATAATTAGCAAGAGTTGAAGGAAAAGTTTTACATTTACTAAAAAATAAAGGAAGTTAAAGTATATTTTGACTTCCTTTTTTACTTTAAATATGGGATTAAATGAAAAATGAATTAATTAAAAGTCTTACTAATGATTTCGAAGATCATTCGCAAAAAACTGAAAGTGGTATAGAATTTTGGTTTGCTAGAGATATTCAGCATTTACTTGGCTATTCAGAATGGAGAAATTTTAACAAAGTTATTTTAAAAGCAAAAACATCTTGTGAAATCACTGATCACTTAGTGTTAGACCATTTTGTTGATGTCAACAAAATGGTTGTCATTGGTTCTGGAAGCGAACGTGAGATTGATGATATGATGTTGACCAGATATGCTTGTTATCTTATTGCTCAAAATGGTGATCCTAAAAAAGAGCCAATTGCTTTTGCCCAAAATTATTTTGCTGTACAAACAAGAAAGTTTGAAGAAATTGCTAAAAGAATTGATGATTGGGAAAGGTTAAATGCAAGACAGAAACTTACATTATCTGAAAAGGAATTGTCAGAGCTTATTTTTGAAAAAACAGGAAATGATAAAAATTTTGGAATAATCAGAAGTAAAGGTGATCAAGCTCTATTTGGAGGAAAAAACACAACTCAAATGAAAAAAAAACTTGGTGTTCCAGAAACGAGACCTTTAGCAGATTTCTTACCTACAATTGTTATAAAAGCAAAAGATTTTGCAACTGAAATAACTGTTTTTAATACAAAAGATAAAGGTTTGTCAAATGAAAGGAGTATTTCCTCTGAACATATTAAAAATAATAAAGGAGTTAGAAAATTACTGCTTGATAGAAAAATCGTTCCTGAAAATTTACCAGCAGAAGAAGATATAAAGAAATTAGAGAGACGTGTTAATTCAGAAACTAAAAGTATTGAGAAGAACCCTGATAAATTGACATAATTGATATTGGATTAATTCAGGCCTAAATCTAAATAGATTAAGATTTTTAAGTAAAATTAATTAAAAAGAGATAGCAGTTATTGTAATGATAGCTGTTTTTTTTGTTATTGTTTTTAGAGATACGTTGTGTGATTTTAGCCCGTGGTTTCAACCACGGGAACACAATGCATTACCTCAATCCGTTTCCCGTGGTTGAAACCACGGGCTATATTGTTTTTATCATAATATGACAATATCCCCAATAATTCCCCGTTTTAATTATTACCAAAAACTTTTTCAAAACTTAGCACCTTAACATCTAAGAACCTCAGAACCTTCTTCGAAATTAAACCTTTAGGAGAAAGCTGAGTCTTAATGTAAAATTTCTATGTTATGAAAAAAAGCAATCTTTGGTCGTTACGGTTGGGTTTTTCCGGAAAAGAATCCGATGCAATAGAAAAATTAGGATTAGAAAAATTTCTAAAACATTCCTATAGTTCAAAATTCGACACGCAGCTTCCCGCTTTTTTAAACGATGATCCCAAAACACTACTAGAACTCAAAGAACTTCGGGAATCCATAAAAACCGCTGATTCAGAAGAAAAAAAGAAAGCTCTTAAAAAAGAAATCTACTCTGCAGTTGAACTAAAAAAATGGTGGATTGGTAAAATGCGCAACGACGAATTTCCATTACGGGAAAATATGGTTTGTTTTTGGCACAATCATTTCGTTTCCACTTCTCAAAAAGTAAAAGTCAATTACTGGATTTACCAGCATAATATGATTTTGCGTGAACATGCGTTCGGGAATTTCAAGGAGCTGACCAAGCAAATCATAAAGTCGAATGCAATGGTGAAATACCTTGATAATGTCGATAATAAAAAAGGAAAATACAATGAAAATCTAAGTCGTGAATTGCTTGAATTATTCACGATCGGAATTGGAAATTATACCGAAAGCGACATTAAAAATGGAGCAAGAGCTTTAGCAGGATTAAATTACGGAGACGATGGTGCAGTTTACAGGCGTTTTGCTGAAGATGATACTGATAAAACTTACTTTGGGAAAACTGGAAACTGGAAAGCAGATGATCTGGTCGATATTATTTTTGAGCAGAAAAACATCCCTTATCTCATTACTCGAAAAATACTAGAATGGTTTATTTATGATAATCCGTCAGAAGATTTGGTGACTTATTATGGCGATTATTTTAGAAAAGTAAAGTTTGAAATTCAACCTTTATTAACTAAAATTTTTACTGAAGAATACAAAAAGGAAAATTCAGGAACAAAAATCAAAGATCCTCTGGTTTATATTTTGCAGCTTTTGGATGAATTACATATCGATGATCTGGACGATGCTATGATTCTATTTTTTATTAAGCAGCAAGGAATGGATTTGTACAATCAGGTAAATGTAAAAGGATGGGACGGTGGAAATTCCTGGCTGACTTCGCAAATTTATTTACAACGTAACAATACATCAGATTTGCTTTGCAGTGGAAGAAGTATTACCAGAAAAGTATTAAACACAATGACTGGTGATGGTGAAAAACCAAAATTAGAATTTGAAAAGCTCAACATAAAAATTGATTTTGATTCTGATGGAAATAACAAAACGATTATTGCTGAATTGTCAAACAGATTGTTGTTTAAGGTAAGCGATGCCATGCAAAAGGACATGGAGAGTTTGCTGAAATATGATTTTGACCCAAAAGAAACGTACGCCAATTTCGCCGTAATAAGACTCTTCGATTACATTACAAAACAGCCCGAATATCAATTAATTTAGAAAACTGCAGCTATGAACAGAAGAAATTTTCTAACGCTTACAGGAACTTTTACTGGCGGAATGCTGGTGCTTCCTGATTTTTTACACGCTTTTGGTTCGCAGAATAATTTGGTAATCGGCGAGCAGTGTATTGTGTTTGTGCAATTAAATGGCGGGAACGACGGATTGAATACCTTTGTTCCTTACGATAATCCGTTGTATTATGATTTGAGAACAAAAATAGCTTTGAGTAAAGATGCTGTTATTGGTAAAAATAAAGGAATGGCGTTTCATCCATCCTTAAAAGATTTTGCTCAAATGCAGCAAAACGGAGATTTAACCGTAATTCAGAATGTTGGTTATCCAGAACCTATTCGATCTCATTTTCGCAGTCAGGAAATTTGGCAAACCGCTGCAGACTCAGATAAATATATTAATGAAGGCTGGTTAGGACGTTATTTAGATTTACAGTGTAATGGACATCAAGCAACGGCAGGAATAAATTTGGATTCGATCGATAATCTGGCTTTAAAAGGAATGGAGCCTAATTCGATAACGGTAAAAGATCCAAACCGATTTACAGTAAAATCAGATAAAGAAGAAAATGTAACCTTGTCAGATAATCCGCAATTGGATTTTGTTCGAAAAATCGCCAATTCCGTTACCGAAGGTTCAGATGAAATTCAGAAAGCATTGGCAAAATCTAAATCAGAAATCAGTTATCCAAAAACAGAATTATCCAAAAATCTGGAATGGATTGGGCGATTGATAAAAGGAAATCTGAATTCAAAAGTATATTACACTTCGCTTGGCGGATTTGACACACATGATAATCAACTCGCCATTCACGAGAAAAAATTAACCGATTTGAATGACGCTTTGTATAGTTTTTATCAAGATTTAAAACAAGCACAATTATTACAAAATGTTACTATCGTGGTTTTCTCAGAATTTGGAAGACGAGTAAAAGACAACGGAAACGGAACAGATCACGGAACCGCAGCACCAATGTTTATAATTGGAGGTAATAATAAAGGAACGCTTTTAGGGAATAATCCAAATTTAGCCGACTTGGATAATGGGGATTTAAAATATCAAATCGATTTTAGAAGTGTCTACGCATCTTTATTAAAAGAGAAGTTGAATTTTGATTATGCTAAAATCGGGATTTCGAATAAACCAGTTTCGGGATTGTTTACGTAATCGCAATCTTGTCATTTCGACTGAAAGGAGAAATCACACTCGGAACTCCGTATAGAAATTCGCCAATCTTTGTCGACAAACTAGTGTGATTTCTCCTTTCAGTCGAAATGACAAAAACACTAAGTAATCTGTGAAATTAGATTTTACAACCACAAATATTTATGCTAATTTGTGAATTCGTGGCGAAAAAAACTCAGAAACTGAGTATCTCAGCATCTTAGAATCTTCCAAAACCCCATTGTATATATCTCATTTTAAGCCGATATTTTTATATTATCATACAAAACATCATAAATTTGTTAAGAAATCCCTTTTTGTTTCATAAAATGCAATCTTTTTTTTGGTGCAGTAAAAATAATTTATACATTCGCAGAGAATTTATTTAAAAACACAAACAAAATGGCAAGTAACCGTTTTTATTTTAGCAACTCTTTTTATTTCTTCTTTAGTAGAAGTGAGGATTGTGCTATGGTTATTTGAGAAAATTTTAAGACAAATAAAACTAATATACAATCCTGATGCAAATCAGGATTTTTTTTTGAATATATGACAACGAAAATTGCAATACAAGGTATCAAAGGTTCTTTTCATCATCAGGTTGTAAAGGAGTATTTCTCTGAAAATGTGGAAATTGATGAGTGTTTGTCTTTTGAAGAATTGATTGACAGCTTGCTTTCAGGAAAATCGAATCAGGCAGTTATGGCAATTGAAAATTCGATTGCGGGACCAATTATTCCGAATTATGCTTTGATTGATAAGAATAATTTACACATTATTGGAGAGCATTATTTAAACATTCAGCAAAATTTAATGGCTTTAAAAGGTCAGAAAATTGAAGATATAAAAGAAGTTCATTCACACCCAATGGCACTTTTGCAGTGTATGGATTTCCTGAAACAATATCCAAATATCAAATTGGTTGAGGATAAAGATACAGCCGAAACAGCAAGAAGAATTCAGGAAAAGCAATTAACTGGAATTGCAGCAATTGCAAGTGTAACAGCTTCTGAAATGTATGATCTGGATATTATTGCATCATCGATTCAAACGATCAAAAATAATATGACACGTTTCGTAATCATCAAAAAGCAAAATTCATTTTTGCCAGAAAGTGAAATCAACAGAGCATCTGTAAAATTTGAATTAGATCACAAAAGAGGAAGTTTAGCAGCGGTTTTAAATGTAATGAGCGATTGCAAACTGAATTTGACAAAAATCCAGTCGCTTCCAAAAATTGAAACGCCTTGGAAATATTCGTTCTTCGTAGATGTAACATTCGAGAAATACGAAGATTTTGCAAAAGCCAAAGCATTATTAAACATCATGGCAGAATATTTTAAAGTTTTGGGAGAATATAAAAACACAAAACCTTTGACTGAGTCATAAAGTAGGAAAGTCTTAAAGTCAAAAATAGAAAGTTTAAAAAGAGCCTAAAGCCTAAAGCTTATGGCCTAAAGCAAATAAAAACAATGATTACAACAGCAAAACGATTAGACACAGTTGAAGAATACTACTTCTCATCAAAATTAAGAGAAGTTCGTCAGTTGATGTCTGAAGGAAAATCGATCATCAATATGGGAATTGGAAGCCCTGATTTGAGTCCGTCAAAAGCAGTAATTGAAGCGGTTGCCGCGGCAATTCAAGACGAAAACGGACATGGTTATCAAAGCTATCAGGGATTACCGGAAATGAGGCAGGCGATGGCAGATTTTTATAAAGATCAGTTTGGTGTTGAAGTGAATCCTAATAATGAGATTTTACCTCTTATGGGTTCAAAAGAAGGAATTATGCACATTTCGTTAGCATTTTTAAATGAAGGCGATCAAGTTTTAATTCCGAATCCAGGTTATCCAACGTATACTTCGGTAACTAATTTGGTAGGAGCGGTTCCGGTTTATTATGACTTGAAAGAAGAAAATGCTTGGGAACCGGATTTTGAAGCTTTAGAAAAATTGAATCTTTCGAAAGTAAAAATTATGTGGCTTGGTTATCCGCACATGCCAACAGGAGCACGAGGAAGTTTAGCGTTATTTGAAAAATTGGTTGCTTTTGCTAAAAAACACGATATATTATTGATCAATGACAATCCGTATAGTTTTGTTCTGAATGATAATCCGATGAGTTTATTGCAGGTTGAAGGTGCGAAAGATGTAGCTTTAGAATTGAATTCATTAAGTAAAACATTCAACATGGCAGGCTGGAGAGTCGGTATGGTTTTAGGAGATCCTGAAATTATCGATGCGGTCCTAAAAGTAAAAAGCAACATGGACAGCGGGATGTTTTACGGAATCCAAAAAGGTGCAGTTGCCGCTTTAAATTGTGATAAATCTTGGTTTGAAGATCAAAATAAGATTTACAGACGCCGAAGAGAATTAACGGAGAAATTAGCTGAAAAGTTAAACTGTAAAGTGTATAAAGAAGGAGTTGGGCTTTTTGTTTGGGCAAAACTTCCGGAAGGAATCGAATCAGCAGAGAAGTTCATTGACGAAATATTATATGAGAAACATATTTTCATTACACCGGGAACAATCTTCGGAAGCAACGGTGAAGGTTATATAAGATTCTCATTGTGTGTGAAAGAAGAAAAAGTACAAGAAGCGATAGATCGATTTTAGATTTCAGATTTCCTGCAAGGTTTTCAAAACCTTGTAGGTATTAGTTTGAAAGTCTAGATTATATAAACCTACAAGGTTTTGAAAACCTTGCAGGAAAAAAAAAGAATTATGAAAGTATACGTAATAGGAATAGGATTAATAGGCGGTTCGATGGTGCTGGACATCAAAGACCAACATCCTGATTCAACGATTTTTGGAATCGACAGCAACGAAAAACATTTGCAGGAAGCCATTGATTTAGGAGTTATCGACGAAGCGGGAAGTTTTGAAGATTTGGCTGAAGCCGATTTTGTAATCGTTTCGGTTCCGGTGGATGTGGCGTTGACGGTTTTGCCTAAAGTTCTAGATTCGGTTGGAGATAAAACAATTGTTTTTGAAGTTGGATCAACGAAGAAACCAATTTGTGATGCCGTGGCCAATCATCCGAAAAGAAGAAATTTTATTGCCACGCATCCGATAGCAGGAACGGAGTTTTCAGGACCTTCGGCGGCAATAAAAGGTTTGTTTAAAGGAAAGACAAACATTATTTGCGAAGTGGAAAAAACCACTTTTAAATTGCAGGAAAAGGCATTAAAGCTTTTTAGCGAAATAGGAATGAGGATTCGATATATGGATCCGACTTCACACGACAAACATATTGCTTACGTTTCGCATTTGTCGCACATTAGTTCGTTTATGCTCGGGAAAACAGTAATGAATAAGGAAAAAGACGAACAGGATATTTTTGACATGGCGGGCAGTGGATTTGAAAGCACGGTTCGTTTAGCAAAAAGTTCGCCAGCAATGTGGACACCAATTTTTAAACAGAATAAAGAACACGTTCTGGAAACATTAGAAGAATACATTTCAAATCTCAGTCGGTTTAGGGATTTGTTGAAAGATGAAGATTACAATGCCATTTTTGAAGAAATGGAAAGCACAAATAAAATAAAAGAAATACTAAACGGATTAACAACAACTAAAAAGTAAATTAGAATTAAGATGGAAAATAAGAAAGAAATGAGAAAGTGGTTAGAAGATTTCAATTTAAATCACCCACTTGTGATAGCTGGACCATGTAGTGCAGAAACTGAAGATCAAGTATTGAAAATTGCTCACGAATTAAAAGATTCAAAAGTAAGTGTTTTCAGAGCAGGAATCTGGAAACCAAGAACACGTCCAGGAGGATTTGAAGGTGTTGGAGAAATCGGATTAAAATGGTTACAAAAAGCAAAAGCTGAAACTGGTTTATTAATGGGTACTGAAGTTGCAACTGCAGCTCACTGTAAACTAGCTTTAGAACATGATATCGACGTATTATGGGTTGGTGCTCGTACAACTGCAAACCCTTTCGCAGTTCAAGAAATTGCTGATACTTTGAAAGGAACTGATAAAATCGTTTTGGTTAAAAACCCTGTAAACCCAGATTTAGCTTTATGGTTAGGTGGTGTTGAGCGTTTACATATGGCTGGAATCGAGAAATTAGGAGTTATCCACAGAGGTTTCTCTACTTACGAAAAAACAAAATACAGAAACATTCCAGAGTGGCAAATTGCTATCGAATTGCAAAATAAATTCCCTGATTTACCATTAATCATCGATCCATCTCACATTACAGGAGATCGTAAAATGATTTTCGAAGTAACGCAAGAGGCTCTAGATTTGAACTACGATGGTATGATTATCGAAACGCACATTGATCCAGACAATGCTTGGTCTGATGCTGCGCAGCAAGTTACTCCAGATGTTTTGAAACAAATCATTAAAGATTTGACGATCAGAAAAACAGATGATACTACAGATGAGTACAGCCAAAAAATGACAAAACTAAGAGCTAACATCGATGTTCTTGATGCTAACTTATTAGAATTGTTAGGAAAACGTATGAAAGTGGCTGACGAAATTGGTCAGGTGAAAAAAGATGCGAACGTTGCGATTCTTCAAAACAACCGTTGGAACGAAATCTTAGGAAAAATGATTTTGGAAGGTGAGAAAAAAGGTCTTACTGAAGAGTTCGTTTTAAGAATGTTCAAAGCAATTCACCAAGAAAGTATTGGTCACCAAGAGAAAATTTTCAACGCATAATTTTCTTTAAAACATATAAGTGATATAAGTTAATTTAAGTTTTCTTATATCACAATTTTAAAAATAGATTGTTTTTTTATATTAAATCCCCATTGCTTTCGAGCTTTGGGGATTTTTTTGTGCTTCTTTAAATGGAAAATAAATTTGCGAGAAAATCGGATCATTAAGATGATACAATTTAAGAGTTCTCATATTGTACCGATTAATTCAAATCGAATGCGGTATGTTTGATGTACTTTCTATCATAAGTATATAAAACATGTACTTTTTTATCAGTAGTCTGGATGATTGCCGGGTAGCTGAATTCGCCTTTTTCCTGTTTTTCCAGATCAAATAATTTTTTCCAGTTCAGACCATCTTTTGAATATTCTACGTCCAAAATATTTCTTCCGTTAAACCAGTCTTTTCCTTGTGGTAATGGATTGTTTACCAATAAAAAAAGGTTTTTATTTATGGTTAAAGCATCTATTCCTGAATTGGAATTGATTATATTGATTGTATTGGTTCTTATCCAGCTTTTCCCGTTATCTCCAGACCAGCTTGAAACTATTTTATTGTGTTTGCTTCGGGATAACATCTGAATATCTGTAGCGCTATGAATTAAAAATGTCGGCTGAATGACATTAAAATTTTGACTGTTTTCTACCGCTATTTTTTTCCAAGAATCAGTTGCTTCTGTATATTCTTCAACATGGATTCTCCATTCGTCAGTAGTAACACTTTCGGTACTGCTCCCACATAAAATTATTCCTGGAATAGTTTCAATAGGTTTATTACGAATTGGTCCGTAAATTCCGTTTGGAAGGTATTTTGGTTCTCCCCAAGTTGTTCCGTTATCTTTGGAAACAATCATAGCGCCAAACCATTCTCTTGGATTTTTTCCTACTTTGTAAAACAAATACAAATTCTGGCTTTTAGCTTTAAAAAGAACCGGATTCCAGCAAGGCAGTGTATCTGCACCTTTTATTAAGGGCTGAATCAATTCTTTTGGTGCCGACCATTTTTTATCTTTATAAGCTGAAATATAAATTCCGACATCTTTTGATCCTTCATATTTTCCTCCAAACCAAGCTGCTAAAATCTCATTTGGCTTGTTTTCCACTAAAGTTGATGCGTGGCTGTTTGTCGTCACGGGAGGATCTGCAATATAATTGCTTTCTATATTAATTGCTTTTGCCTGTGCTTTCATTCCGTTAGAAACAAGAAAGATGGCTAATAAAGCTGTTACAGCACATTTTGTTTTCGATATCATTTTATTCTTTTTTGAGATGTAATAGAAAAATGATGCAGATTTTTAAATTCATCATTTACTCGTTGAATATAATTAAATAATTTGATTTTTGATATGATTTACAAGGTCACTAAAGATAAACTTATTGCTATATTGAATTCATATTAAACAGATAAAAAATAAAATAATTATCTTCCCAACCTTTTGGTATTTTTTGTTCTCTATAACAATATGAACCTTAATTTTTATATCATGAAATTAAAATTGTTTTTGTCTGCTCCGGGCATTTTTCAAATGAATTTGAATGTATTTCTTTTCTTTCTTGTTTTTGTTGGAACAAAAACTTTCGCGCAAAGTCCTGAACTTACTGTTAAAGGTGAAGAAGCCGAAAAAGTGAGAATGAATAAGCTTTTCGTCAATGTAAAAGTGGTGGGCAATATTGCTTATACGACTGCCGAAATGCATTTTTTTAATTCAGGAACTCGTCAAATGGAAGCAGAACTTATTTTTCCGCTGCCAGAAAATGTTTCAGTTTCCAGATATGCGATTGACATAAACGGGAAATTGCGCGAAGCTGTTCCGGTGAATAAAAATAAAGGAAAACAAGTTTTTGAGGCAATCGAACATCGTCGTGTTGATCCAGGATTATTAGAAAAAGTCGATGGAAATAATTTTAAAACAAGAATTTATCCGCTGCTGCCAAATGGCGAACGAACTGTTGTTATTGGTTATGAAGAAGAACTTTCGGCTTTTGATAAAGATAATTTAGCGTATCAATTGGTAAGCCGATTTCCAAAGAAATTAGATCAGTTCGAAATTAATGTTTCGGTTTTGGGAGCTGAAATGGCACCAATTGTTACTGAGAATTCAGGAAACGAAATTACTTTTTCAAAATGGAATCAGGCTTTTCAGGCTTCGCTAAAAAAAGAAAATTATCAGCCACAAGAAAAAATAGTTCTTAAAATTCCAATTCAGCAAAATATCCCAAGTGTTGTGATGCAGGATGCTGGCGGTCAATATTATTTTTATGGAAATACTTTTATAGAGGGAAACAAAATCGCTAAAAAAACTCCTGCTTCAATTGGTTTGATTTGGGATAATTCATTGAGCTGTAAAAACCGAGATTTAAAGAAAGAATTGGATTTGCTGGATGCTTATTTCCAAAAGATAAAAAACACAAAAGTGACTTTGTACTTTTTAAATTACACTTTTGAAAAACAAAAAGAATTTGTGATTTCTAATGGAAATTGGAGCGAATTAAAGACCATTTTAGAAAACACAAAATACGATGGAGGAACGCGTTATTCTCAAATTAGTTTTGAAAATCAGGATGAATTTTTATTTTTCTCTGATGGATTATCTTCTTTGAGCGAAAATCTTATGCCAAAAACTAAAAAACCTATTTACGCGATTACCTCTTCAGTTTCTGCAGATTTTGCTTTTTTGAATTTTTCTTCAACAAAAACCGGCGGGAATTTCATCAATTTAAATCAGATAAATTCAGAAACGGCTTTGGATAAAATGACAAATTCAAGTTTGAAGTTTCTTGGCATAAAAGAGAATTTGACTGTGACTGATTTATTTCCGATGGAAGGAACTTCAGTTTCGGGAAATTTTAGTTTTTCAGGAATTTCTTTAAATCCAAAAAACGAAATCACTTTATTATTCGGCTATAATAATGAAGCTGTTTTAGAAAAGAAAATTACGCTTGATGGATCTGTTCAAAGTTCTACTGATGTAAATATTGAAAAACTTTGGGCGCAGAAAAAAATTGCCAACCTTGAATTGCAATACGCTAAAAACGCAGATGAAATAGAGTTTCTTGGAAAGAAATTCGGCATTGTAACCAAAAATACTTCATTGATTGTTCTGGAAAATGTGAGAGATTATATTATGTACGATATTATTCCGCCAGCAGAATTACGTGCTGAATTTGACAGGATTAAAAAACAGGAACATGATACTACTCTGGCTCAGCAAAAAAGTAATTGGGACAATATAGAAAGTTATTTTAAGGGATTAGATGTTTGGTGGAAAAAGAATCTTAAGTATAATGGACAAAAAATAGCATCTAAGTATAAACACAAAAGACAAGTTCCAGGGCCACCGCCGCCGTCAAGTGCTGAAAGCAGAAATGGGGATTTAAGAATTGGAACTGAGACTATAAAAGGAGATCCTGATGCTGCTGTAACAATAGACGAACCTGTTGGGGCAGGATCAGTTTCAACTGTTATTGTGGAAGATAATGCTGTGTATAATACATCTACTCCACCAAAAGTTGATCAGGTAAAATTTGTTGCACCTGTGGTTGCAAAAGCACAAGAGGTTACTGAAGATATACCAGTAATTGTGGAATTAAAAGATAAGAAAGTTGGAAGTGAAGTAATTAAGGAAGATTCAAATTCTACTAAATTACAAGAAACAGTTGTAGTGGGATACGGTACTCAAAAAAAATCAGATTTAGTGGGTTATCTTCCGGAAAATGTTTCAAAAAACAAAGACCTTTCACAAGATTTAAATTTTAGCAGAGGTTATTTAGCTGGAGATTCAAATAAGCCTTTAATTATAGTTGATGGTCAGTTTTATGAGGGTGAATTGACTGATTTAAAGTCAGATGATATTGATACAGTTGATGTATTGAAAGATGCGTCGAGAATTTCTGCTTATGGCAGCAAAGGGGCAAATGGAGTTATTATTATAACAACGAAAAAGCAATCTTCAAATAGCGGAGTTGTGCAAACAAAAAGTTGGAATCCAGACAGATTGTATTTAAAAGCGTTGACCTCGGCTCCAAAAGAAAAACAATATGATTTGTATTTGGATTTAAGAAAAGCACAAGAAAGAAATCCGAGTTTTTATTTTGATGTAGCTCATTTTTTCTACAATCAGGGCGATCTTAAAAAAGCGCTGCTGATCATCAGTAATATTGCTGATTTAGGTTTAGAGAATCATCAGCTTTATAAAACGTTGACTTATACTTTGCGTCAATGGAAAGATTATAATGATGCCGTTTTTACCGCAAAACAAGTCGTAAAATGGAGAGAGCATGAACCACAGAGTTTTAGAGATTATGCTTTAACACTAGAAGATGCGGGAAAATATCAAGAAGCTTTTGATGAATTAATTAAAGCCCTTGAAGTAAATTATTATGGAGAAATGAGCGGTCAGTATGAAGGTGTAGAAGATATTATTTTAATGGATATTAATCGTATGATAACAGCACATTCTGGTATAAAAACGGCTAAACTTGATAAAAAGTACCTTGCAAAAATGCCTGTTGATATCAGAATCATTATGAACTGGAACCAAATGGATGTTGATTTGGATTTGCATGTAATTGAACCAACAAATGAAGAATGTTATTATAGCCACACTTCTACACAAATTGGAGGAAGGTTTTCTAAAGATTTTACAGAAGGTTATGGCCCAGAACAATACTTAATTAGAAATGCGGTAAAAGGAAAATATCAAATTAAAACTAATTTCTTTGGAGAAACGACATTGACGGAAAATGGTCCTGCAACAATTATGGTTGAAATTTATACAACAAAAGCAGGAAAAACGTCCAGAACTTTGAAAACAATTCAGTTAGGAAAAATAAAAGAGAATCAAGTTTTAGCCGAAATTATTTGGTAAAGTCTACCAATTAAGAGGATGTCTTTCAAAAATAAAAGGCGAAATTACGTTGTTCCATTCTAAAAACGTAATTTTGCCTTTTAATTTTTTAGATTAAAGAGTAATCAGAAATCTAAAATCAGAAATCTAAAATTTGAATGACAGGAACCGTTTATAAGTCTACAGGAAGTTGGTATACCGTAAAATCTGAAAAAGGCGATTTTATCGAATGCCGTATGAAAGGGAAGTTTAGGATGAAAGGAATTAAAAGTACCAATCCTATTGCTGTAGGCGATATTGTCGATTATGAATTAGAAGAAACTTCGGATGCTTTAACGGGAACAATTCATAATATTCACGAAAGAAAAAACTACATCGTTCGTAAATCGGTTAACTTGTCAAAGCAGATTCATATTATAGCTTCGAATATCGATCAGGTGTTTTTGTTGGTTACAATTGATAATCCGCCAACAACTACAAGTTTTATCGATCGTTTTTTGGTTACTGCCGAAGCATACGGAATTGAAGCTGTACTGATTTTTAATAAAATTGATACGCTGAATGAACAGACATTAGACGATCAGCTTTATTTACAACATATTTACACCGAAATAGGATATAAATGCCTAAGAATTTCTTCAACAGAAAATAAAGGAGTTGATAAATTGAAAGAAATGATGATAGGTAAAGTAAGTATGTTCTCAGGACATTCTGGAGTTGGAAAATCAACTTTGGTGAATGCGATGGAACCAAGCCTTCATTTAAAAACTACCGTAATTTCAGAACAAAGTAAACAGGGACAGCATACAACAACTTTTGCTGAAATGTATGATTTGTCTTTTGATGCCCGAATTATTGATACTCCAGGAATTAAAGGTTTCGGAATTGTTGATATGGAGCCAACAGAAATCAGCGGTTATTTCCCTGAATTTTTTAAGCTTAAAGATCAATGTAAATTCAATAACTGTTTGCATAAAGAAGAACCGCATTGCGCTATAAAAGCTGCTTTAGAAAAAGATGAAATCGCCTGGTCGCGCTACAACAGTTATCTTAAGATATTAGAAGGTGATGAAGAACATTACCGAACTGATATTTATGGTGATGATCGTGCAGCGAGTGATGAAACAAGAAAATAATTATTAATTGTGAATGGTTAATTATAGTTCGAAGAGAAATAAAATTTTCAAATTCCGAGATCAAATTTTGTAAAATTCCAATCCAATTTGTAGAGATGCACTGCAGTGCATCTAACGCCAAAATTTAAAATCTGTTTAATCCGTGTAATCTGTGGCTAATAAACTACGCTGCAATAAGATCAAAATAAAAATGAAAATTGTACTTCAAAGAGTTTCTGAGGCATCTGTCACAGTTGATGGTCAAAAAACAGCAGATATTAAAAAAGGATTATTGATTTTAGTTGGAATTGAAGATGCCGATACTCAGGAAGATATTGACTGGCTTGCTGGAAAAATAATTAAAATGAGAATTTTTGGAGACGAAAATGATGTTATGAACTGCTCGGTTCAAGACATCGACGGCGATATAATTGTCGTTAGTCAATTTACACTTCACGCCTCTACAAAAAAAGGAAACCGACCATCTTACATAAAAGCTGCAAAACCTGAGTTTGCGATTCCTATGTATGAGAACTTTGTAAAGTCTTTAGAAAAAGAGTTCAATAAAAAAGTTCAAACTGGAATTTTTGGTGCTGATATGAAAGTAAGCCTGATAAATGATGGTCCCGTAACTATTTTAATAGACAGTAAAAACAGAGATTAAAAAATCATTAGACAAGTGTTAAGAATTTCTAAAAAAAATATATATTTGGCGAAATTACTTACTAATGAAAACTGCTTTTATTACGTTATTTTTTCTCTCATTTTTCTCCATTTCTTTTGCCCAAAAGAGTGAATATTCTGTTTTAACTATTGCAGACAGCTTAAAAGAGAATGCAAATTCTATTGTACGATTAAATCAAATTGATATTACAATTTCATCACAAAGAAATATGAGTATCAAAACTCAACGTGTTGTAACGGTATTAAATGAGAAAGGAATTAATGCTGTAAACGCTTATGAAATTTATGGTAAAAATTCTTCCGTTAAAAATATTGAAGCATCTATTTTGGATGGTTTTGGAAATGAGATAAAAAAAATCAAGAGGAAAGATTTTAAAGATCAAAGTGCTATTAGTGATGGAACGTTAATATCGGACAATAGAAATCTTTATCTTAATTATACTCCAATTTCTTACCCATTTACTGTAGTCTATAATAGTGAGACAGAGACTTCAACAACAGCATTTATTCCTTCGTGGATGCCAATTACAGAATATAATTCTAGTGTAGAAAAAAACATATTAAATGTAAAGTGTTTGCCAAGTTTGGGTTTGAGAAAAAAAGAATACCAATTTGAAAATTATAAGATAAATAAAATTAAAGATAGTGATTCTCAGCTTACTTATTTAGCGTCAAACATTTTGGCTCAGAGGTATGAAGATTATAGTCCTTCTTTTTCTGATTTATATCCAAAAGTGATGATGGGATTAGAATTTTTCAATCTAGAAGGAGTAGATGGAAATGCAAAAACTTGGCAAGAATTTGGTAAATGGTGGTCAGATAAAATTTTAGTGGGTACAGATGAAATATCTGATGAGACAAAAGCTAAAATGAGAGCTTTGGTCGGAGCTGAACAAGATCCAATAAAAAAAGCTAAATTAATTTATGATTATTTGCAGAAAAAAGTGAGATATGTCTCTATTCAAGAAGGGATTGGAGGATGGAGACCTATGAAAGCGAGTGATGTAGATCGATTAGGTTATGGAGATTGTAAAGCTTTAACCAATTATACTAAAGCACTATTGAAATCTGTAAATGTAGAATCATATTATACTAAATTATATGGGGATAATTACAAAATGGATATTAAGTCAGATTTTGTATCTCAACAAGGTAACCATATCATTTTAGCAATTCCATCTGGAGAAACTTATACTTGGTTGGAATGTACAAGTCAAGACGATCCTTTTGGTTATCAGGGAGTTTTTACAGATGATAGAGATGTTTTGGTAGTTAAACCTGAAGGCGGAGAAATTGTTAGAACTAAAATTTATGAGGATAAAGGAAATACTCAAATAGGAAAAGGAACTTATAGTATTAATGAAAGTGGAGATTTCTGGGGTGTTCTAAAAATAGATTCACAAGGAAGTCAATATGCTGCGAAAGCTAGAGTTGAGACTTTACAGCCAAAAGAAAAAGAGGAGCATTATAAAGAGTATTGGGATAACATCAATAATTTGAAATTGGGTAAAATAACGTTTACTAATGATAAAGAGAATATTCGTTTTGTAGAAGATATACAAATAAGCGCAGCAAATTATGGTCAGATTTCTGGAAACAAACTGATTTTTACCGTTGATGCTTTCAATCAAAACTCAAACAATGTTAAACGAATAAGAAACCGTAAAAATCCATTTCAAATTCAACGCGGCTATTTAGATACAGATGAAATTGAAATAAATCTTCCTACAGGTTTTAGTATCGAATTTCTTCCTCAAAACTATGAGCTTAAAGGAAAATTCGGAGAATATAAAACAGAGATAATTAAAAAAGAAAATAATAAACTAACCTATAAAAGGTCTATGTATTTAAATCACGGCAAGTATTCTAGTAAAGAATATGATGAGTATAGACTTTTTATGGAGCAAGTTTCGCGAAACGATAACGCTAAAATTATATTAACCAAAAACTAACCCAAATAAACCATAACCAAAATGAAATTTAGTAAACCATTATGTTTATCGATTTTGTTGTTGTTTGTTTCAAAAATAAACGCGCAGGAATTTAAACTAGGAAAAGTGTCAATTGCAGAACTGGAACAAAAAGTTCATCCTAAAGACTCATCGGCAGCGGCAGCTGTATTGTATACAAGAGGAAAAACGAGAATTGAATATGATGAAAATGATGGTTTTATAAATTTAACTGATGTTGAGACCAGAATTAAAATTTATAAAAAGGAAGGATATAATTGGGCGAATAAAGGGGTTTGGTACTATAATACTAGTAATTTGCCAGAGAAGGTTTCTTTTACAGATGCCTATACCTATAATTTGATAGATGGCAAGGTCGAAAAAGTAAAACTGAAAAGTGAAGGGATTTTTGATGAAGTTGTAGATAAATTCAGAGGGAGAAAAAAGATAACAATGCCTAATGTTAAAGAAGGGTCAGTTGTTGAGTTTAGATATACTATTAGAAGTCCTAGAGATAATACGATTCGAGAATGGGATTTTCAAGCTGCTATTCCAATTAATTATTCTGAGTTTATAACTTATATTCCACAATATTATGTTTTTAATTCTAGGCAAAAGGGATATGTTTTTCCTAAAATTACGTCTATTAAAAATTCAAAATCAATTGTTTTTAGAAATAAGGAGAGAAGCTTGAGTGGAGGTACTGGTGTTGCAAGTACATCATTTTCAACATCCAAATTAGATTATTCAGAAATTCAAACGACCTATTTAGCGGTTGATTTTCCAGCTATAAAAGAGGAAGCTTATGTGAATAATATTGATAACTATGTTTCTAGTATTCAACATGAATTATCTATGACTAACTTTCCAAATTCACCAATGAAAACATATTCTACAGATTGGAATTCAGTTGTAACAACGATTTATAACTATGATGATTTTGGTCCTGAATTAAATAAAACTGGTTATTTTGAGGAGGATTTAAAAACACTTTTGGGGGATAAAAAAAATGCAGATGAAAAAATAATAGCCATTTTAAATCATGTGAAATCGAATGTAAAATGGAATAATTATACGGGTTATACCTGTGATAATGGAGTAAGAAAAGCATACAAAGAAAAAACAGGAAATATTGCCGATATCAACTTGATGTTAACCGCAATGCTGCGTTATGCTGGTTTAACTGCAAATCCAGTATTGGTGAGCACACGTTCTAATGGGATTTCATTTTTTCCTAATAGAAATGCTTTTGATTATGTAATTGCGGCGGTCGAAACTCCAAACGGAAATGTTCTGTTAGATGCATCTGATAAATTTTCAACCCCAAATGTTTTACCTCTTAGAACTCTAAACTGGTTAGGAAGATTAATTAGAAAAGACGGTAGTTCTGAAGAGGTAGATTTAATGCCTAAAAAGGCTTCAAATGATATTGTTTTTATAAATTATAGTATTGATCCAGAAGGTAAAGTTACAGGAAAAACCAGAAGACAGTGCACAGATTATAATGCGATGATTACCAGAAAGAATATTTTTAGTTTAAAAGAAGAAGAATATTTAGAAAAACTAGAGAACGAGAACAATAAAATAGAAGTTTCTGATTACTCAAAAACAAACGAAAAAGATCTCTTGATGCCAATTACAGAATCATATTCGTTTGCAGGGAATAATTTATGCGAAGTTATAGGGGGTAAAATATACGTTAGCCCAATGTTGTTTTTTACAAACGAAAAAAATCCATTTAAACAAGAAGTAAGAGAATATCCAGTAGATTTTGGGTATCCGTTTTTAGATAAATATAATATTATTATTAGGATTCCAGAAGGTTTTGCAGTTGAGACTCTTCCAAAACCTGCCATTATTAATATGGAGGATAATTTAGGAAGCTTTAAATTTAATATTGCTTCAGATGGCAGTACATTGCAATTAAATATTCAGCACCAGATAAATGAAGCAATTGTTTCAACGGATCAATACGATATGCTGAAAGAATATTATAAAGGAATGATTGCTAAAGAAACAGAGAAAATAGTTTTAAAAAGAATTTAATATGAACTTTAAAACCTTAGTATTAATTGCTTTTTTAATCTTTGGAATTGTGAAAACCAACGCTCAAAATTATGAGCTTGGAAAAGTTACTGTTGATGAATTGCAGGAAAAAATACATCCTGCAGATTCTTCAGCTGCAGCCGCAGTTTTATTTAAAAAAGGGAAAACGGTCTTTACTTACAATGATAAAATCGGTTTTTCGGCAATTCATACTTATGAATTTAAAATCAAAATATACAAAAAAGATGGTCTCAAATGGGCCAATCAGAAGGTACAATATTATGTTGGATATCAGAATTTAAATGACGACTTGTTGACATTTTCAAATGCGGTAACCTACAATCTTGAAAATGGTAAAATTGAAAAAACAAAGCTTGAAAATCAGGCACAATTCAAGAAGAAAATTAATGAATACTGGAATGAAAAATCAATTACATTTCCAAATGTAAAAGTTGGGTCTATAATAGAGTATAAATACATTTTAAAGACTGAAAATATTGTTCAATTTCCCGATTTTGATTTTCAATATAGTATTCCTTTAAATTATTTTGAATATAAAACAGAGTTTCCAGAATATTATATCTATAAAACTCTTTTAGTAGGTAATCATGCCTTAGAAAACAATTCTAAAATTGTGACGGGAAGTCAGGGTTTTATAAATAAATATGGTCAAGATTGTTCAATGACTTACAAGCA
Organism: Flavobacterium sp. FlaQc-30; assembly: GCF_044005885.1. Taxonomy (NCBI): domain Bacteria; kingdom Pseudomonadati; phylum Bacteroidota; class Flavobacteriia; order Flavobacteriales; family Flavobacteriaceae; genus Flavobacterium; species Flavobacterium sp. FlaQc-30. The sequence continues at coordinate 1,164,258 of NZ_JBIPCO010000001.1, forward strand.
GATTAATGCATCGTATTCTGGGAAAAATATTTCTGCACTAAAAGAAGAACCTTATGTAAATAATATAGAGAATTACCGAGGCTCTATCAAACATGAATTAGAACGTGTCCGAATGCCGGATCAGCCTGTAAAGGATTATACAATAACATGGGAAGGTGTAGCTTCTACTATTTTTAAAGATGATCGTTTTGGGAAAGAACTCAATAATAATAGTTTTTTGTTGGAAGACGTAAAAAAGATAGTGGCAAATGTTCCGTCTCAAAAAGACAGAATGAATGTTATTTTTCAGTTCGTTCAGAATAAAATGAACTGGAATGAAATTAATAGCTTATACACAGATAAAGGAATTGAAAAGGCATATAAAGATCAAACTGGAAATATTGTAGAAATCAATTTCATACTGTTAAATATGTTGAAATGGGCAGGAATAGAAGCAAATCCAGTTTTGGTGAGTACAATTGAAAATGGAATTCCAATATATCCTACAAGGACCGGATTTAATTATGTAATTGCAGCAGTTGAAATTGATGGAAAGCAGATTTTATTAGATGCATCTAGAAAATTTACATCACCAGATATACTTCCTTTAAATATTTTAAACTGGAAGGGAAGATTAATTAAGAGTGACGGAACTTCTAAAGAAATTGATTTAGTTCCAGTACAACCTTCAAGAGAAAATGTTAATATAAGCTTTAGAATTAATGAAAAGGGAAAAGTCGATGGAAAAATTAGAATTCAAAGAACAGATTATAAAGCTTATAGATTTAGAGTCGAAAACGGAAAACAAAATCAAGAGAATTATCTTGACAAATTGGAGCAGCAGCTTGGCGATCTAAAGATTTCAGATTATTTAGTAACTAATAAAATTTCCAATATTTCCGATCCGCTTGTAGAAACTTTTACTTTTGAAACTGATAATTTTGTGGAAAGGATAGGAGGGAAATTGTATGTAAGTCCTATGTTGTTCTATACGCAGTCTAAAAATCCTTTTGTACAGGAAGATAGACAAATGGGAGTTTATTTTGGATATCCTTTTTTAGATAAATATAATATTACGATTACAATTCCTGAAGGATTTGCAATTGAAACAATACCTGCTCCAAGTGCTGTAAATATGGAAGATAATTTGGGAAGTTTTAAATACAATATCGCGGCTGATGGAAATTTTCTCCAGTTAACAATTGCATATCAAATTAGTGAAGCAATCGTGTCTGCAGAAAAGTATGAAATGCTGAAAGATTATTATAACGCAATGATTGCAAAAGAAACAGAGAAAATAGTTTTAAAAAGAATTTAGTTGTATTGAAAGATTAGGATTATTTTTGCTTAAAAATACAATCATGGATTTGAAAAATGCACAACTAGATGTTGATACTTGGATAAAAGAACACGGCGTTCGTTATTTTAACGAATTAACCAATATGGCTCAGCTTACCGAAGAAGTAGGCGAAGTGGCTAGAATTATTGCTCGTCGTTATGGAGAACAATCAGAAAAAGAAAGTGATAAAAATAAAGATTTAGGCGAAGAATTAGCCGATGTTGTTTTTGTTGTTTTATGTTTGGCGAATCAAACAGGAATCGATTTACAAGCCGCTTTTGATAAAAAAATGGACTTAAAATCGGTTAGAGATAAAGATCGTCACAAAAACAACGATAAATTGAAATAATTGTGAAATTTTAACTCAGATTTTGATTTACGGGCGAGGAGTGGTAAATTGCGCACTCGAATTATGTCACTCACAATTCGCAACACATAACTAAAATCATGAATTTAAAATTAAGCACGAATTCACAATTTACGATTGATGATTCGCAACTAAATATCACGGGTTCTAAAAGCGAAACAAATCGCTTATTATTACTAAAAGCTTTATTCCCAAATATCACATTAGCCAATACTTCAAACTCTGATGACAGCGAAGTAATGCAGAAAGCTCTAGCTGGAAATGACGAAATTGTTGACATTCATCACGCTGGAACGGCAATGCGTTTCTTAACAGCATATTTTGCAGTTAACGAAGGCAGAGAAGTGGTAATGACAGGTTCAAGCAGAATGCAAGAGCGTCCGATTAAAATTTTAGTTGAAGCTTTGGCACAATTAGGAGTTGAAATTTCATATGAAAAAGAAGTTGGTTATCCGCCAATTCGAATCAAAGGAAAAAAAGTAACCGCTTCAAAAGTTACTTTAGCAGCAAATGTTAGCAGCCAATATATTTCGGCGTTATTGTTAGTAGCAGCAAAATTAGAGAATGGTTTAGAATTGACTTTAGAAGGTGAAATTACTTCGATTCCGTATATCAAAATGACTTTGGCTTTGTTAAAAGATTTAGATATACAAACTAGTTTTGAAGGAAATGTAATAAAAGTTTATCCTAAAGAATCTGTTGAATCAAAAGAAATGGTTGTAGAATCTGATTGGAGTTCTGCGTCGTATTTCTTCAGCCTTGTGGCTTTGGCCGATGCTGCAAAAATAACTTTAAGCAGTTATAAAGAAAACAGCTTGCAAGGAGATTCAGAATTAGTATCTCTTTATGAAAAAATGGGTGTAAAAACTACCTTCCAAAATAATCAAATGACGTTGGAAAAACAGGTAGGTTTTACATATGAAGATGTGAATTTTGAATTGAATAATACACCAGATATTGCCCAAACAATCGTAGTAACTTGTTTAGGTTTAGGAATCGGATGTCATTTAACAGGTCTTCATACTTTAAAAATTAAAGAAACAGATAGACTTGAAGCTTTAAGAATCGAGCTTACAAAGTTAGGAGCCAATATTTCTGTAACTAATGACAGTTTGACTTTATTGCGATCTGGAGAAATTAATCACGATGTTCATATTGCAACTTATAACGATCACCGTATGGCAATGGCATTTGCGCCGCTTGCTATAAAAGTGCCAATTATTATAGACGACGCCGAAGTGGTTTCAAAATCATATCCAGATTTTTGGAATGATTTAAAAGCTTTAAACTTTCAAGTTTCAGAATTGTAATTAAGTTGAACCATATAAGTGATATAAGTTCATTTAAATAAAATAGCTTAAATTATATAACCTCTGGTTGCAGCCAGAGGTTTTTTTATGCTTGAGTTTGGCTATAATCGCATAGTTTGTCATTTCGACGAAGGAGAAATCTTCGCAAGAAGCTCCGTGAAGAAAAGTCAATCTTTGTCGATTCTGCAACGGAGATTTCTCCTTCGTCGAAATGACAATAATATGTTGGAGATGTTTTTTGTAGGTAAAAACATTTTTAATGGTTCTGAAAACTCCACTAAATCAAGGGCTTTTGAAAATAAACGTCAAAACACTTGACAACGCCTATCTCACAATCGTATATTTGCAAGCGATTTAAAATTTTAGATAAAAAAGTCTAAGATTGATATTTTAAAATCTAACTTCAAATATGAAATTATCACACTTCAATTTCAATTTACCGAAAGAACTTTTGGCTGAATTTCCGGCAGAAAATAGAGATGAATCTCGTTTAATGGTAATTGACCGTCAAAAACAAACAATAGAGCACAAAATGTTTAAAGATGTTATCAATTACTTTGATGACGGAGACGTTTTAATTCTTAACAATACAAAAGTTTTTCCTGCGCGTTTGTACGGAAACAAAGAAAAAACAGGTGCAAGAATTGAGGTTTTCTTATTAAGAGAATTAAATTCTGAGCAGCGTTTATGGGATGTTTTAGTTGATCCAGCTAGAAAAATCCGTATTGGAAATAAACTTTATTTTGGCGATGACGATTCATTAGTTGCCGAAGTAATTGATAATACAACTTCTCGTGGTAGAACATTACGTTTTTTATATGACGGTTCTTACGAAGAGTTTAGAAACAAATTGACAGAACTTGGAGAAACTCCAATTCCTAAATATATCAGCAGAGAGGTTACTGCCGAAGATGCTGAAAGATACCAAACAATTTATGCAAAAGAAGAAGGAGCTGTAGCGGCACCAACTGCGGGTTTACACTTCTCAAAACACCTTTTGAAAAAATTAGAAATCAAAGGAGTAAACTTCGCTGAGGTTACACTTCACGTAGGTTTAGGAACTTTTAATCCGGTTGAGGTTGAAGATTTATCTAAACACAAAATGGATTCAGAAGAATTAATCATCAGACAAGAAGCTTGCGACATCGTAAATGAAGCAAAAGCAAAGAAAAAACGTATTTGTGCTGTAGGAACAACTTCTATGCGTGCAATCGAAAGTTCTGTTTCTTCTGCAAATACTTTAAATCCTTATGAAGGATGGACAAATAAATTTATTTTTCCTCCTCATGATTTTAGTATTGCAAACTGTATGATTACTAATTTCCACACACCAAAATCAACATTGTTAATGATGATTTCTGCTTTCTGTGGTCATGACTTAATGAAAAAAGCTTACGACGAAGCAATCAAAGAAGGATACAAATTCTATTCTTACGGAGATGCGATGTTAATTCTTTAATTAGAATTTATTTTCAAAATAAGAGCCCGACAGTTTTTTAGAATCTGTCGGGTTTTCTGTTTTTAATGGTTTCAAGTTTCAGGTTTCAAGTTTGATGTTCGTTATGCAATTTAACCGCAAAGTTCGCAAAGCTTTGCGTTCTTATGCATTTGGCAAACACAAACAGAATAAAAAACCTCGCGAACTTTGCGGTTAAATACCACGAAGCATATCAACTTGAAACCTTAAACTTGAAACAAAACAAACAATTTTTGTTATTTTAGCATTTAAAACAAAAACACAATGACTTTTCAAAATACACGCGAATTCGCGAAACAATTAGATGCTCAAGATTCATTGAATCACTATCAAGACCAATTTATTTTTCCAAAAGTAAATGATAAACGAGTAATTTATTTCACAGGAAATTCTTTAGGATTACAGCCAAAACGCACAAAAGCTTATATAGATGAGGTAATGAATGACTGGGCAGAATTAGCTGTTGAAGGTCATTTTTATGCAGAGAAACCTTGGTGGGATTATCAGGAAAGATTCGCTGAACCATTGAGTAAGATTGTGGGAGCACTTCCGTCAGAAGTTACCGTTATGAATACTTTAACCGTAAATCTTCATTTATTGATGGTTTCTTTTTATCAGCCAAAAGGAAAGCGTTATAAAATTATCTGCGAAGAAAAAGCATTTCCATCAGATCAATATATGTTTCAGAGTCAAGTTCATTTTCATGGATATAAACCAGAAGATGCCATTGTAGAAATCAAACGCCGTGAAGGAGAGCATAATATTCGTCTTGAAGATGTTTTAGCAAAAATTGAAGAAGTTGGCGATGAATTAGCTTTAGTTTTAATTGGCGGAGTAAATTATTATACAGGACAAGTTTTTGATATAAAAACTATTACTGCAGCTGGACAAAAAGCTGGGGCAAAAGTTGGTTGGGATTTAGCGCACGCTGCTGGAAATATCAAATTAGAACTTCACGATTGGAATGTAGATTTTGCTGCTTGGTGCAGTTATAAATATATGAATTCAGGACCAGGAAATGCTTCTGGAGTTTTTGTTCACGAAAGACATCACAGTGATCCAGATTTACCACGTTTTGCAGGATGGTGGGGTCACAATAAAGAGCGTCGTTTTAAAATGGAGCCAAACTTTGATCCTGTTCAAGGAGCAGGAGGATGGCAGATTAGTAATCTTCCAGTTCTGTCTTTAGCGCCCTATTTGGCTTCTGTAGAAATGTTTGCTGAGGTTGGAATGGATGCTTTAATTGCAAAACGTGATCATATAACATCTTATTTAGAATTTATTCTGCACGAAATTGATAAGGAAGTTGAAAGTACTTTTGAAATTATTACACCTGTAAATCCAGAAGAAAGAGCTTCGCAATTATCTGTTTTTCTACATGGAGAAGGAAGAAGCCTATTCGATTATTTAATGAAAAATGGAGTTATTACAGATTGGCGTGAACCAAACGTAATTCGTCTGGCGCCAGTTCCTTTGTATTGTTCTTATGAGGATATGTATGACTTTGGGCAAATTTTGAAAAAAGGAATTTTAGGAAAGTAATATTCGTTATTGTTTATCATTTCGAGGAACGAGAAATCGCACTAGTTGCTCCGCAAAGCATGTCACTAATCTTTGTCGAATTTCTAGTGCGATTTCTCGTTCCTAGAAATGGCAAAAATAGATACATTTTTAGTTTTCCGCAGATTAAATACTTTTTTTCAAAAGTTTATAAAAGAATAATCCGCTCAATCTGCAAAATCTGCGGGAGAAATTTAGCCCCATTTTTAGAAATCTTTTTAATCTGTGGTAAAATAACTTCATGTCTTCGCAAGATTAAAACATCAAGTCAGATCCAAAATAAGCTGCGAGAAAAACCCATAATCTTCAAATCATATAAACTTTCCAAAAAATTCTGTAATAAGCATTGTAGCAGATATTCTTTATTTTGTAATGTATAATTATTAAAAACTACAATCATGAAAGGCTTATATATATTATTAGCGGTAATACTTTTAACTTCTTGTCAGAATCAAACTAAAGAAGATATAAATAAAGCCAAACAAGCCAGTATTGATTCAATGAAAGTTGAGATTAACAAGCAGCGAGTTATCGATTCAATGAAGACTGAAATGGCTAAGATTAAAGAAGAACAAAAAATTGAATCTGAAAAAGAAAAAGTTGTTGTTGTACATCAGCAAGCAAATGGAACTGCTGCCGCGACAACAGCAGCAGCACCGGCTAAAAAGAAAGGTTGGAGCTCTGCAGCTAAAGGCGCAGTAATTGGTGCAGGAGTTGGAGCAGCCACTGGAGCAATTGTCAGTAAGAAAAAAGGACAAGGTGCAATTATAGGCGGATTAGCGGGCGCAGGAGTTGGAGCCGGAACAGGTGCTATTATTGACAGTAAAAAGAAAAAGGAGTAACTGCCTTTTCTGTTTAAATAAATAACCCCGATTAAGAAATCTTGATCGGGGTTTTGTTTTAAGCTAATTGCAAAGTCGGTATTGAAATTGCGTTTAATTCAGATTTATAAAAATTGAATTGTTTTTTGATTTTTTCTTCTTCAGCTTTAAAGTAAAAAGTAGATGAAAATAGATTTTGATAATATTCAATTCCATCTAAAATATTTGTTTTAAAAGAATTCCATTTTTTAAGCTGATTTGTGCTTACTTCACCAGAAATTGTTTCAATTTCATTTCTAAAATAATCAACATACATTTTCAATTCTTTCACAAATAAATTAGGACGGTCATTTGTTCTTAAAATTGTTTTGCCTTGATAAATATGCTGTAACATTTCTTTTAATGAAACTTCATGATCAAAATAAGCCATATTTGGTCCCGGACAAATTACAACGCCTTGCGCTTGACCTTTTATTTTAATGTCATTTTCAAGATACGAAGCATTTGCCAAACCAACACATAAACATGATTTTTCTGTGATTTTGATTTTGCTTTTTTCAAATGCATCAGCAGATAAAGTGTCTTTTACGCCTTCTAGTTCTGCTAGTTTTATATCCTGATATTTTTTTGAAGCCGTACAAATTCCATGAGGATCATATTCTTTGCTTAAGGCTAAAAATTTCTTCGGGCATGAACTTCCTGCCTTATTTTCGTGAATACGTTTTTGTTTTAAGATTTCGTTTGAAGTGCCTCGCAAAGTATTAAACGGAACTCCCAAAGGCGAAATATGACTTAAATACAAATCATCTTCTTTGGCTTTCATTAATAAATTTCGCGTTTCCTGATCGACAGAAGTCGCTTCTGGAACTAATAAAAATGGAGTTCCCCAGCCCACAGAATCAACTTTGTAATGGTCTAATAAAAATTCATGTTCTTCAGCAGTTCCAACACCGCCTTGAACCGTAATTTTTAACTCTAAAGGATTTTCTGGAAAAGCTTGATTTTTTAGCTGTAGAGCTTTAATCATTAAGTCGTGAGCAGATTGTACCAATTGTTCTTTTTTCTGCTTGAATTCTTCTAAAATCGTCCCTAATAACAGTCCATCAGTTGCAAAAGCGTGACCGCCGCAGTTTAATCCAGATTCAATTCGATATTCAGAAACCCACAGTCCTTTTTTAGCGAGGAAATTACCCTGAATCATAGCCGATCTAAAATCACTCACTTTTAGAATAATTTTCTTTTTCAGTTCGTTCTTTTCATTTGGGAAAAAATCTTTGAAGTTTTCAAAGTAGCTGTACAATCTCGGATTCATTCCCGCAGAAAGTACAACAGACGATTCTAAATTACTATTTGCGAAACCTCTTAAAGCAGCGTGAGCGTCATTAAATTCAATTGGAAGCTGTTCGTTTTTAATAAAATTATCTTTGTCCAGTTTTGTCATAATGTTAACATCAATTTCTCCTGGAAAAAGATGTGATTCAATATAACTTTGAATGTTTTCTTTAAAAGAAATACCGTCATCCAATAAGTTCTGGAAACCTTTTTTGATATCAGAAGTATTAGGCAGCATCGACATGAAATTTTCAAGAGCCGTTTTGCTTTCTGCTAATTCAGTTTTAAAAGTTTCAAATTTTTCTTTTACAATTTTGTCAACTAAATTTAAGTAAGAAGTAATTCTTTCAGCGCGATAATCGTGAAATTTCTGACTTATTTCTTCGTATGGAATGTTGAATTTAGTGCTGTAGAAATTACGCATCTTTTCAATTAGATCGTCATCAGCGATTGAAACCACAGATGAAATCCCGTATTGAGCCACTCTTATTGGGCTGTCTATGGTATAGGCAAGTCCCATTACCGGAATATGGAAAGTATGCAATGGTGTTTTTGTCATTTGTTTTCAGGTTAAAATAAAAGCAAATGAAAAAAAAAATAATTTTTAAAAACCTGATAATTATCAGGTTTGTAGATTGTTTGCCACGAATTACACGAATTTGCACCAATTCGTTTTCAACCAAGTTTCATAATTAATTCGTGAAAATTTGTGTAATTCACGGCGGATAAATTTTGAGGAAAGGATTGCGTACATGCATTGTGTTCCAACGGTTGAAACCGTTGGTTATGTTAAAAATAAATGCATTAAATCAAAATCTTCTTCAAAGACTCTGCAATACTTCGCCATAGAAAATTATAAAATGATTTTTCCTGAATCCGTTCAATTTCAACATCAGCGGTTTTTGCTTTATCTTTTGAGTCGTTTTTAACCAATAAATTGGCAATGGCAGATTTGAGTTTGGCCTCTTTTTCAGGTTTTTCCTTTTTGTATAATTTCACTTTTAAGTCATCATAATCTAGAGATGCATTTCCTTTTGAGATATTATCATTTCCATAGAAATCAAAGCGATATTTATTAAAATTTCCTGTAAAGGAAGCGTTCATATAAGGTTTGCTGAATTGCCCCATGGTGGCAATATTAAAGTTTGAAATAACGCCTTGAATATGAAAACTATCTTTTTTATCTAAAACATTAAAACTCCAATCCACATCCAGCGGAGAGTTTTTCATGAAAATGCATTTCACTTTAATTTTGACATCATCGGTTTTTTTCAATCCAAAACCACTTTTTAAATTGACTGCCTGCAAATTGAATTTGTCGAAATTTAAAACTCCAGGACCTTTGGCAAAATCAATTTCTTCTTCGTAAACCAATTTTGATTTCAGAATCTGTAAAGTATCAATTTGAAGGGGGAATTTAATATTTCGCAATAAATGATTGTAGAGATATTTCTTGCTCAGATCATCTTTTGGCATTTTTCCGCGATAGATATTGGCATCAAAATGATTGATTACAATTGAATTTGCCTTAAAGAAAAAGCGATCGTTTTTAAAACCCCAATTCATTTTTTGCACTTGTGCCGAATCGAATTTTAAGGTATAAATATCTTTTTCTTTATCTAATCGTTTAATAAATTCTCGTCGATTAAATTGCGGAAGGTGAGAGAAGTTGTTGATTTTTAAAAAGTTTTTCTTGGTACTTATTTTACCAATATTGATATGATAAAAGGCGCTTGGTCTATAAAATAAGCTGTCAATAACCAGTGCATAGGTTTTATACTGCAGTGGAATTTTTTGTTTTAAAGTAGCATCTGTCAGTAGTATTCCTTCTAATTTTAGAATAATTTTTTTGATGCTGAAAATAGGTTTTTCAGTATCTAAAGAAACAACATCTACTGTTCCGTCATTAAGATAGATATTTGAAACAGCAATTATTTTTCGAAAAGGTTCAATGATTTCGGTTTTGATGCTTTTGTTGTTGTTCAATAGTTTTTCGCCTTTTTTGTATAAAATAACTCGAGGTTTATTGATAATGATACTTTCGGCCTGAATAATATCTCTAAAAGCCAGATCCCAAATATTAAAACGTTTAATTGTAACTGATTCGATTTTAGAAAAAAGCCCATTTTTACTGTCTTTTGGTTCGTTTTTTGGACTTACTAATAATGTTTGAGCATAGATATTTCGAGAAAAAAGAGAAACTTCAATTTTTTCGTAATTGATGTTGTAAGCCGTTTTGTTCTTTTCGTGAATAATTATTGGAAGCTGTTTTTTGATCCAGTAATTCAGACCAATGTTGATCAGAATTACAAGAATAAAAAGAGAAATTACTCCAATAGCTATTTTTTTATAGACAGACATTTATAGTATTGATTTTAAATACATAAATTTAGACTTTAAAAGAGAATGTATTTTATATTATTCTGTTTTTTGGTTACATCATTTTACAAACCCTATTTATTTATACTTTTTGCAAAATATGAGAAGATTTAAAAAATTTCTGCTGTTTTTATTAGTACTTGTTGTTGTAATTGGAATAGGTTTATGTGCCTATATTTTTCATTTAAAACCCAAATATGAAGGGGAATTGCAATTGAAAAACCTTCAAAAAGAAACGACTGTTTATTTTGACGAATACGGCGTTCCTCATATTTATGCCGATTCTGAAAAAGATGCTATGACCGCTCTTGGATATGTTCATGCTCAGGAAAGATTGTGGCAGATGGAATTACTTCGCAGAATTGCTCCGGGCAGATTATCAGAAATTTTTGGATCTGTTGCGCTTAAAAATGATACCTTTTTCTCCGGAATTGGTATTGAAGAAGCTTCGGCGAAAGCCATTTCAAAATTAGACAAGAATAGTGTGAGTTATAAATTAACGCAGGCTTATTTAGATGGAATTAATCAATATTTGGATGAGGGAACGACACCAATTGAATTTACTCTTGTTGGTGTTAAAAAGCAAAAATTCACTATAAATGATGTCTATAATATTTTTGGATATATGTCTTTTAGTTTTGCAATGGCTCAAAAAACAGATCCATTATTAACAGATATTCGCAATAGATACGGTGCCGCTTATTTGAAGGATTTAGGAATTGAAGGCGAATTTAATTCTACGCAGATTAAAAGTTCAAAAGAGAATATTGAAGAATATACAGCGATTTCAAAATCGATAACAGCTTTATTAGACAAATCGCCAATTCCGCCATTTATAGGAAGTAACAGCTGGGTTGCTGGTCCAAATAAAACGAAGAGCGGAAAAGTAATTTTTGCTAATGATCCGCATATTGGATTTTCGCAGCCCGCTACTTGGTACGAAGCGCATATAGTTACGCCTGAGCATGAATTGTATGGTTGTTATTTGGCAGGAACTCCGTTTCCGTTATTGGCACACAATCGTGAATATGCATATGGTTTAACCATGTTTGAAAATGATGACATCGATTTTTATCAAGAAAAAAACAAAACGGGAGATTTAAATCAATATCAAACGCCAACTGGTTTTGCAACTTATGAAGTTAGAAAAAAGACTATAAAAGTAAAAGATACTTCGGATGTTGTTTTAACAGTAAAATCAAGCCGACACGGACCAATTATGAATGATTTACTGGATCATTTGGATAAGAAAAATCCAATTGCAATGTTGTGGACGTATACGCAGCAACCTATTCAGATTCTTGATGCTGTTTATGGACTTTCGCACGCAAAAAATAAAGAAGAGTTTAGAAAAGCGACTCAATTGGTTGCTGCGCCGGGATTAAATGTGATGTATGGCGATGCCAAAGGAAATGTCGCTTGGTGGGCAACGGGAAAATTGTATAAGCATAATAAAGGTGTGAATACACATTTAATTTTAGACGGCTCAACAGGAAAAGAGGATATTGTAGAATATTTAGATTTTTCAAAGAATCCATCTGCCGAAAATCCAAAATGGGGATATGTTTATTCGGCCAATAACCAGCCCGAAGCAATTGATGGTTATTTGTATCCAGGATATTATCTTCCCGAAGATCGTGCTAAAAGAATTTCTGGGTTAATGGATGCGAAATCAGATTGGGATAAAGAAGCAATCAGCAAAATGATTTACGACAACACTTCTGATGTTGCGGTTGAAACGGTTAAAAATTTGATTTCAAATATTGATCTCAATACTGTTTCAGCAGAAGAAAAAGAAGCTGTAAATGTTTTAAAGTCGTGGAAGGGAACAACAAATCTTGAAGATGTTGCACCAACGATTTATAATAAATGGGTGTATTTGTATTTGAAGAATACTTTTGAGGATGAAATGGGAGAGGACAACTTTAATTTGTTTTTAGGAATTTCGATAGGAAAACAAGTTATTGCCAATCAAATTAAAAATGAAAATTCAGTTTGGTGGGATAATGTCAAAACTAAAAATGTAAAAGAAACCAGAAAGGATATTGTTGCAAAATCATTTCATGAGACTGTTACAGCACTTCAAAAACAATTAGGAAATACCGTTGCCGATTGGAAATGGGAGAAAGTGCATACGGTTGAACACGAACATCCGCTTGGCAAAATCGCAGCACTTCGAGGTTTATTTAATGTGGGGCCTTTTGGATCTCCAGGATCAAATGAAGTAATTAATAATTTATTTTTTGGGTTAAACAATGAAGGGAAATATTATGTAAAAGGCGGCCCATCAACCAGACGAATTGTTGATTTTTCGGATATTGAAAACAGCTGGAGTATTTTGCCAACAGGACAATCTGGAAATCCATTTAGTAAACATTACAGCGATCAGGCAGAAATGTACAATGAAGGAAAGTTTAGAAAAATGAAGCTGAACAAAGACGAAATCATAAAAACGTCAACAAAATTAGTCTTGAAACCAAAAGAAAAATAGTTTCAGGTTATAAGCTCTAAAGACTTTGTTCCTTTGCCTCTATGCCTCTTTGAACCTAAAAAAACCTTCCCATAAAAAACAGTTTTTATGGGAAGATTTTTTTTATAATTCTATTATTTTAAAAGATCTGCTAATATCTTTTTTCCGTTTTCGTTTGTTGGGTCAAGCTCTACCGCTTTTTTATAATTAGCAATGGCTGCTTTTTTATCGCCATCGGCTAAATAAGCTTCGCCTAAACTATCATAAGTATTCCCTGATTTTGGAAAAGTTTCTGCGTTGATTTTAAAAACTTCTATCGCTTCTTTCTTTTTTCCAGATTGTAACAATTCATATCCAACTTGGTTCATATCGCCTTCTTTAACAGCATACGAAGGATCATTTTTTAGTTTTTTATAAGTTTCAGTTCCATTCGCAGCTCCCTTTTCATTATAAATATCTAATAAATCAAGCGCCAGTGATTTTTTAGGCTGATTAAAGGACTGATTGTACAAAATAGCACGAATAGCTTTATTCATTTCGCCCAAAGCAGTTCCTCCCGTATTATTCAATAAAACAACTAAATTTTTATCTGCAGGAATTCGCGAAATAATAGTGTTAAATCCGTTAATTCCGCCGCCATGCTCAATAATGCTTAATTTACTGTTTTCTCCATTTGGCACTTCATAAGTAGACCATCCGTATCCGTAAAAACCATTCCAAGCTTTAATATAAGGTTTAAATAAAGATTCCATGCTTTTTGGGGTAAGCAGTTTATTTGTATAAAGAGCCTGATCCCATAAAAATAAATCTTCTACAGTTGAGTACAGCGACCCGGCAGCGTACGGAAGACTCATATCAATATAAGGTGCATTTCTAATTGCTTTTCCTTGCTTTTCATAACCAGCCGCCCTGTTTTTTAAAATAATATCACTGTGATCGTAACCAGAATTAACCATTTTTAAAGGTGTAAAAATGATTTCTTGTAAATATTGCTCGTATGTTTTTCCTGAAATTTTCTCGATAATATAACCCAATAAAAAATAACCGGAATTACTGTAATTGAATTTTTCGCCAGGAGTAAAATCAAGCGGAAGACTAGAAAACGTTTTTACAAACTCTTCAGGAGTATAAGGATTTCGGCTTTTATCTTTAAAGAAATTTGGAAGCGATGTATAATTTGGAATTCCAGAGGTATGCGTAAGCAACTGATGAATTGTTATTTTGTCGCCGTTTGCTTTTGGGTAATCTGGTAAATAGGTTGAAATAGGAACATCTAGTTTTATTTTTCCCTCTTCGGCCAGTTTTACAATTAAAAGTGCCGTAAATTGTTTACTGATAGAACCCAGTCTAAATTTAGTGTCAGTTTGATTTGGAATATTCCATTCCATATTCGCAGAACCAAAACCTTTCTTAAAGATTACTTTTCCGTTTTCAGCCACCAAAGCCGAACCGTTAAATTGTCCGTACTCATTATATTTTGCTAAAAGCTGTTCTATTTGCTGTGCTTTATTCTGAGCAAAAAGGCTTACTGTAAAAAGAAGCAGCAAAGCAAAGACTGCTATTGATTTGATTGATTGTTTCATAATTAATGATAAGGATTAAGATTAATGAATAATTGTTTTTGATTGATGATTGAAACTTTGTAACCTGTTTTATCTTAGTGGGTTGTGTTTTTGTTACAACATTTTTTAAATAAAACAGATGCCGTTAAAAGGTTAGACGATTGATTTAGATTTTGGTTTCAACATCAATCATTTTTTTTTCATTTTATTTCAAATCAAGACGAATTTTGAGCATAAACATAAAGATGCTATTAGAGGTTTATGCTCGTAACTAACAATTCGTTTTACCTTCCATTAATTATTTTGAACTTATTTAAATTGATCTGTTGAGTGTAGTTAATTTTAACACTTAGAAATATAGATTTTGGTTTCTCATAAAAAGCGCTTCACTTAATTGAAATGAACATAGTATGCTTATGTTAAAGAAATGTATTTCTGTTTGTATTCTCTTTTCTAGACAGAAAATCGATGTTTCTACGTGTTTAAAAAAACATTTAGGATGAGATGAGATAATTACATCCAGAGAATTTTAATTATATGATTTTGCTTATCAGCAGTACTATAAGAATAAGTAGTTTGATCATAACATTTTAGAATTAAAGCATTACTTCGTTTCGATATCAATTATTTTTTGACCATTTTCACCCAAATAATGGTTTACTATTTTCTCATAAACTTTGTAACCATCATCAACATTGGTAAAAATGATTAAACCCTGTTTTGTTTTTGGAAGCAAAATAAAAATAGTCTGAACACCTTGGTCTGCGCCGCCATGTGACAAAGCATAATCATTATTTCCTAAATCGTAGATTTCAAAACCAAGTCCGAAGTATTTGTTTTTCTTCGTTTCAACCTGATGTGAAGTCATGTCGTCAAAGACCTTTTTACTCAAACCCTCACTATTCATTACGCTGCATAAAAAATTACCATAATCTTCAATAGTCGTCAATAAATCATCGGCAGCGTTTGCTGTTTTGTTTTGGGTAGGTTCGTAAGCATTTCCTTTATTATCATAACCAATCGCATATCTAGAACGATCTACTTTATCATTCCAAACCAATTGTGTGTCTGTCATTTTTAGAGGCTGAAATAGTAATTCATCCGCTAACTGATCTAGTGTTTTGTGAAACTTTTTTTCAAGAGCTTTTCGTAAATATTCTAATCCTTCGCCAGAATATTGGTATTTAGTTCCAGGCTTAAATTTAAAATCCAGCTTACCGGATTCGTTCATAAATCTCCAATTCGGAAAACCCGTTTGATGGCTTAAGATAATTCGTGTAGTTAAAAGTTTTGTGTTCGGATCCTTTGCAATATCAGGATCCGTCCAATATTTATAAAGCGGTTCATCCAAATCCCATTTACCTGAACTTACTAATTTTAGCGTTACAATTGCAGTGATAGGTTTAGTTAAAGAGGCAACATTCCAAATGGTATTATAAGGTGCCGAAATATCTTTTTTAAGTTCGCCAAAAACCTTGATCTGTTTCAGTTTTCCCTCTGTAATAACTCCAATTCCTAAAGCTGGAATATTATTTTCTTTGAGCCATTTTTCAGTTTCCTGTTCATTATCAAAAAGATCTGTTTTACCTGCTGTAGAGCTTGTCATTTGATGGTTATAACTCAATGATCTTGCTAGTTTCCATTCTTTGTTTTTCAACAGCCAAAGATGTGTGAATTTGGCAAAACTACCTGCTTGCTCTGGTTTTCCTGCAGTATATTCATAAAAGCGATGCGTTCCCATTTGTATAGCGCCATATAAAATGCCATTTTTATACAACGGATAAACCTCAGTACTTCCGTCAATTAATTCTCTTCGATAATTGTATTTTCTTGTTGGGGAACAGATGCCATTTTTAAAAGTTTTTAAAAAACGAGCCTTATCCGAAATGCTGTCTTTGTCGTGATAAAACTCAAAATCTTCAGTATAAAGATTTTCAAACTGTTTTACATCGCAAGTATTAAAACCAACATTAAACAAAAGACTGTCTTTTGACATAATAGTTTTGTACAACCCCGAAGTTTTATCTTCTTGGGCAAGCCCGATTTGGATTTGAAAAAGTAAAATTCCAGCTAAAAGAATTTTTAATTGAAATAAAGTGCGTTTGATTTTCATTTTGTGATTGATTGATGATTAATGATTTGGCAAAAATAATTCAAACTCGAGTTCACAAAATTGTACAAATGCGAAAACTTATCTTTTTTGTGATAAAAAATAAGAATCAGGCTTAAACATTTTTGGAGTTGTTTTCGTTACATCCTTAAACTTTTTTATAAAATGCGACTGATCAAAATACTTATTATAAAGTGCAACTTCGGTCAAGCTCAGTTTTTCTACATCAATATTTATCATTTGATCTACTGATTTTCGGAACTTCAAAATCTGAATGTATTTTTTAATAGTAAGCCCGGTTGCCGTTTTAAACTTAATTTGCAATAAACGCTGAGAAGATTTTAACTCTTCACTGATTTCCGAAACCGAAATGTCTTCTTCTTTACTTTTTACAAATTCGCAGATTTTTTCAATTGCATTTTTGTTAGGATGCAAAGCATTTAATTCTTCAAAATAAAGATTTAAAATTTTTAAAAACGCAGCAATATCAAAGTTTGTTTTAACTTCAAAAGGCAATTCTTCTGCATTAATTTTGACAATAGAATCGGCAGAATTAGTTAAATCATATTTTGGAAACATCGAAAGCGTCCAAGTATGAAGCTGAACAATGGTAACTTTTGTTTTGGGCTGAATATGAACTAAAACTTTATTGGTCATTTGCGAGCAAAAGTAAATTCCTTCGCTCATTTCGTATTTGTTTTTACTAGTGTGAACCTCAATTACATTTCCAGTTACAAATGCAAGATTAAAACAGCCGTTTGGTAAAACAAGTTTGTTCTCGATGAGGCTTTCGCCGATGCTGTTATCCAAACACCAAACTTTATTGACAAACCTTTCAGCTTTTTGACTTACGTAATGTTCGGAGTATAATTGCATTTTAGGATTTGTCTATATGGTATTTATCATCTTAAAAATCGAAGACTAAAATAAGATTTTTTCTATTACCATATATTTAAATAAACTCCCCAAAATAATCACGCTTAGTATTTTTCCATTCCTCCAAAATAATACTGTAGTAAACATCGTCTTTGCTGTTTCCTTCAGAGTCGATATAATTATTTCTAAACAAGCCTTCTTTTAAAGCACCTAGTTTTTCGATAGCTCTTTGCGACTTTTCGTTTTCTAGATCTGCGCTGAATTGTATTCTTTTAAATTGAATTTCTTCAAAACCAAAATTTAGCAGTTCGTATTTGCAGGCTTTATTTAAACCAGTTCCCTGAAAATCTGGTCCGTACCAAGTCCAGCCAATTTCACATTTTTGGCTTACGTGATTTAAATAACCGTAACGTGTACTTCCAGCAACTCTATTTGAAGCTTTATCTATAATAAGGAATGGGTAGCAAATTCCATCAGCCTTTTGTTTTAAAGTGTTTCGAATGTAACTCTCGAAATCTTGATCATTTCTAACATACATTCCCATGTATTTCCATATTTCATCATTAAAAATAATCTCTTTCAGTTCGATGTTTCTTTCATTCTCAAACGGAATTAATAATACTCTTTCGTTTCCTAGAATAATCTCTGATTGTAAAATTTCGCTGTTCATAGTTTTAATTTTAAAAGATTGATGTTAAAAAGCAGTAGCTAAAGTAATTGTTTAATTTTTTCTAATAAATCAAGTAAAATAACATTTTGTTATATTTTTAAAATCAATCAGAGATGAGGTTTTTATAATGACGTAATCAAATGGATAGATTCACTTTTTTTTAATAAAAGATTTTAAAAACTCTTATCAAGTAGTGCGAGAGCAAATAATTCATTTATTTTAAAGCTTATGTACAATTATTACTTATTTTTACGGCCTTATATATTAGATTTTCCCTGATGCAAACTTCACTAAAAATTGCTGTTGTAGGTTCTGGACTTGTCGGATCGCTGTTGGCAATTTATCTTAAAAAAGCAGGTCACACCGTTCATGTTTATGATCGAAGCCCTGATATTCGCAAAATAAATTTCTCTGGTCGTTCTATTAATCTGGCAATGTCTAACCGTGGTTGGAAAGCGCTCGATGCAGTCGGAGTTGGTGATGCAGTTCGAGAAATTGCAATTCCGATGGACAAACGTGCGATTCACTTGGTTGATAAACTCAATTTTCAGAATTACGGTCAAGAAGGCGAATCGATTTATTCGATCTCAAGAGGGAAACTAAATCGCGAAATGATTGATTTGGCCGAAAATGCTGGAGCTGAATTTCATTTTGAGCAAAAAATATGGGATGTAACGCTTAGTGATGCAACTTTGCATATTGGCGAAAGCGAAAGAGGCGAGTGGGAAGAGCGAAAATATGATATGGTTTTTGGTGCCGATGGTGCTTTTTCGAGAATCCGCCACAGAATGCAGCGTCAGAGCATGTTTAATTATTCGCAAGAATTTTTAAATATGGGTTATAAAGAATTGAATATTCCTGCAAATGTTGATGGAACACACAAATTAGATAAAAATTCTTTTCATATTTGGCCGCGAGGCGAGTATATGTTGATTGCGCTTCCTAATCTTGACGGAAGTTTTACTTGTACTTTATTTATGCCTTTTGAAGGTGAAAACTCATTTGCATCATTAACAGATCGCAAAATGGTAGAAGATTTCTTTGAGAAAAACTTTCCAGATTCAATCGAAGTAATTCCAGAACTGGCAAATGATTTCTTTAAAAATCCAACCAGTACTTTGGTAACCATGAAATGCTTTCCGTGGACATACGAAGATAAAATTGCTTTGATTGGAGATGCCTGTCACGCTATTGTTCCATTTTATGGACAAGGAATGAATGCCGGTTTTGAAGATATTACGGTTTTGAATGAGATGATGGAAAAATTTGGAGACGACTGGAAAAAGATTTTCTCAGAATATCAAATTTCAAGAAAGCCAAATGCAGATGCCATTGCCGAACTTTCATACCGAAATTTCATGGAGATGAGTACCAAAACGGCAGATGAAAAATTCTTATTGCAAAAGAAGATTGAAAAAGTCTTTTCGGATAAACATCCAGAAAAATGGATTCCGCTTTACAGTCGAGTTACTTTTAGTGATCGCCCTTATGCTGAAGCTTTAGCAATAGGAGATTTCCAAAACGGAATTATGGAAGAAGTTTTAAAACTCGATAATATCGAAAATATCTGGAACACTCCTGAGGTTGAGAATAAAATTCTGGAGCTGTTGCAAAACGGATAATTTTTTAAACCATACAAGTGATATAAGTTAATGTAATGTATTACATATAGTAAACCCGACAGGTTTTAAAACCTGTCGGGTTTGATTTTTATATACTCAATGAGTTCGACCTATAAATTAAATGAACTTATATCACTTGTATGGTTTAATATTTTTACTTTTTAAAGATTTTACTCAAAACGCCAAAAACACCTCTTATAAAGTTAGCGCTGGTTACAACTTTCAAAACAGATTTTGTAACTACTTCTGTAGTGCTTGGTCCCGCTTTTGAAGATTTTGTTGGTGTTTGTTCTTCTTGCTCGGCAGCAGCTTGAGTTGCGTCTTCAATTTTTTTGGTTAGAATTTCATAAGCACTTTCGCGGTCAATTTCTTCACTATATTTCTTAACGAGTTTAGATTTGGCGTTTATTTCTTCGATTTCCTCCGCAGATAATATATCCATTCGGCTCATTGGTGCGCGCATCATAGTTGCAACAAGCGGCGTCGGAATACCTTTTTCGTTCAAAGCGGTAACTAAAGCCTCTCCAATTCCTAAACTTGTCAATAATTCATCCGTTTTATAATACTCAGAAGTTGGATAATTGTCGGCAGTCTTTTTTATTGCTTGACGATCATTTGCTGTAAAAGCCCTAAGTGCATGCTGAATCTTTAATCCTAATTGTGCCAAAACGCCGCTTGGAACGTCCATTGGGTTTTGTGTAACAAAATAAACACCAACACCTTTAGAACGAATTAACTTTACAATAGTTTCGATTTGTTCTAGAAGTGCTTTGCTTGCTTCATTGAAAATTAAATGTGCTTCATCGATAAAAATGACTAATTCAGGTTGTCCTGAATCTCCTTTTTCTGGCATTTTTTGATAAATTTCAGCTAAAAGACTTAACATGAAAGTCGAGAACAATTTTGGTTTATCCTGAATATCCGTTAAACGAATGATATTTACGTAACCTTTACCGTTTTCATCTATTCGCATTAAATCGTCAGTCTCAAAAGACAATTCCCCAAAAAACAAATCACCGCCTTGTTGTTCCAGTTCAATTATCTTGCGTAGAATTGTTCCAGTTGTTGCCGTTGAAATCTTGCCATAATTTGCTGCGATTTCATCTTTACCCTCTTCCGTGATATAATTGATTACTTTTTTAATGTCCTTTAAATCTAATAAAGGCATTTGGTTATCATCGCAATATTTAAAGATTACTGCGACAACCCCTGCCTGAGTATCATTTAAATCTAAAATCCTTGAGAATAACACAGGTCCAAATTCTGATACTGTAGCACGTAAACGAACTCCGTCTTGTTTAGATAAAGACATTAATTCAACAGGAAATGCCGCTACATTATAAGGTACATTTATTTTGGCATGACGCTCGGTAATAAAACCTTCTTCTTTTCCTTCTTTGGCAATACCACTGAAATCACCTTTAATGTCCATCATTAAAACAGGTATTCCAGCATTTGATAACTGTTCAGAGAAAACCTGGATTGTTTTAGTTTTTCCTGTTCCGGTTGCACCTGCAATAAGTCCGTGGCGGTTTAAAGTCTTTAAAGGGATCTTGACATGAGCTTCTGCTATGGCTTCTCCGTCTAAAATGGCGCCTCCAAGTGTGATTGTATCGCCTTTTGCTGAATAACCGCTATTTATTTCTTGAATGAAATTATCTTTTTTATTCATGTTTTTATTTGTAATTTAGATGATTATAAAGGTTTTGTTTGTGTTTTAACAGTTTAAACGCTGTTTTTTTAGTAAGAAAAAGCGGTTTTTGATTGAAAAGTACATAAAAAATAATTTCGCAGTTTTTTAAGAAGATTTTAAAGGAATGTTTGAATATTTACTAAAACGTTGTAATTTTTTTATAATTCGCCCTTTTTTTTGTTTTATCATAAAAACAATGCCTGCAAATTAATGCGATATTTTTTGTTTTGACGTTAAATTTGCTTCAATAAAATTAAAAAAAGTTTTTTTATTTAAACTAAAAATATAAATTTGCTCCTCTACAAGTTAAATATAACTAAAAAATAAAAATTATTTAAAACTATTAAAATTAAAAAAAATGGCAAACGTTAAAGTTAAAAAAGAAAGCACTTCAAACGGAGGAGGAATGATTACTGGAATCATTATTGTAGCGTGTATTTTAGTTGGGGTGTTTATTTGGAAAGTAATCATGGGTAGCCCAGCTAACTTCGAGGGAGGTAACCCAGAGACAGGTCACCCAATCAATACTCTAGGTATGGTATACAAAGGAGGTTTCATTGTACCAGTATTATTAGGTATGCTTTTAATGGTTGTTGTTTTTTCTATTGAAAGATTCATTGTTATCGGTAAAGCAGCTGGAAAAGCTAACTTAGATAAATTTATGAAAAGCGTTCAAGGAAGTATTAAAGAAGGAAACATCGAGGCTGCTATCGCTTCATGTGACAAACAACAAGGTTCAGTTGCAAATGCAATTAAATCTGCTTTGATTAAATATCAAGATGTTAAAAAAGAAGGATTCAACAGCGAAGAAGCTTCAGAAGTAATCCACAAAGAAATCGAAGAGGCAACTTCATTAGAAATGCCAATGTTAGAGAAAAACATGACTATCATCTCTACTTTAGTATCATTAGGAACTTTAGGAGGATTATTAGGAACAGTATCTGGTATGATTAAAGCGTTTGGTGCGTTAGCTTCTGCTGGAACTCCAGATCAAGCTGCTCTTGCAACAGGTATCTCTGAGGCACTTATCAACACTGCAACAGGTATCTCGACTTCTATCTTTGCAATTGTTTCTTACAACTTCTTTACAGCTAAAATTGACGATTTAACTTACTCTATCGATGAGGCAGGTACTACAATCGTAAACACTTACAGAAAATTCAGAGGAAGCTTGAAGCAATAATTAGTTTTTAATTATTACTATAATTACAATTAATTATTTCACAATAAAATAAAAGAGAATGGCTAAAATAAAAATGAAAAAAAAGTCATCATCGACAGATATGACTGCCATGTGTGATGTTGCGTTCCTTTTGCTTACGTTCTTTATTTTGACCGCTACTGCTAAGGTGCCTGAAGCATTACCTGTTGATATGCCTTCTTCTACTGTACAAAGTAAATTACCAGATTCTGATTTGGCAATTATTACCATTGGTAAAGGAGCAGACGGAAAAAGCAAAGTGTTCTTTGATATCAAAGGAAGAGAGCTTCGTAAAAGAAGTCTTGAAGGTATGGGTGCAAAATTAGGCGTGACTTTTTCAGAAGATGATAAAGAGAAATTTGCTTTAATGGATGACTTTGGTGTTCCTTTAGCAAGTTTAAAGCAAATCATCGACATGAAAGCTGCTGATAGAACTAAAGCAAATCAACCTGGAATTCCAATCGATTCTTTGGATAATCAATTAAAAGAGTGGCTTCTTGTTTCAAGAAGAGCTGCAATTGATCTTGATGATAAAGAATTACAGATTGCAATTAAAGGAGATGCAAAAGAAGAGTATCCACAAATCAAAAAGATTATGGATATTTTACAAGATCAAAAAATCAATTCCTTTAACTTAGTTACAGGTATGAGAGGAAAAGACTTTTAATTAAAAAAGATACACTAAAATGGCTGAATTAAATACCGGCGACGGTGGTGGCGGAAAAGGTGGTAAAGTAAGAAGTAAAAAGCAGAATTCAAAAGTCGATTTAACGGCAATGGTGGATTTGGCATTCTTATTGATCACATTCTTTATGTTAACCACATCGTTGTCAAAACCTCAATCGATGGATTTGTCATTGCCAGATAAAGACGATGATCCTACTAAGAATAAAGATATCAAGGTAGATGAAAATCGTACGATGACGGTAATATTAGGAGAGAATAATAAATTGACTTATTATATGGGATTGTTAGAGTCTCCTATAGCTGGACCTAAAGATATCGCATATGGTAAAGATGGGATACGTAGAGAAGTTCTTAAAAGAAAAAAATCAGTTTTAGAATATTCTGCTGCTAAAGGGAAACCTAAAAATGGAATTATCGTTATTATTAAACCAACTAAAAAATCAACTTATCGTAATTTAGTTGATATGTTAGATGAGATGGCAATTACTGGGGTTGATACTTATGCAATTGTTCCTGAATTTTCACCAGAGGAAACAAAATTGATAGATAAAAAATAAGAGTTGTCTTGTTTTAACATCCTAATAATCAAGAAAAATGAAATTAGATATTATTAAAAATCAGTGGCTTGATATCGTATTCGAAGGTCGTAATAAGATATATGGCGCATATGAGTTAAGAAAAGCGAATGGAAAGACTACGGTAAAAGCACTTATCATAGGTTCTGTTATTTTTAGCTTAGCAGTTGCGGCACCTCTTATTGTTAGCCTATTACCGGACTCATCTGATGAGGACGTAAATAACGATATTAAAATCGCTACAGTAAAATTACCTCCTAAGCCAAAAGAGGAAATTAAGCCAAATCAACCGCCACCGCCACCTCCGCCACCAAAAGTGGATCAGGTAAAGTTTGTGAAGCCGGTTGTTGCTAAGGCAAATGAAGTTACCGAAGATCCTCCTAAAATTGAAGAACTTAAAGATAAAAAAGTAGGTTCTGAAACTATTAAAGGAGATCCAGATGCAGTTTTAACTGTTGATGAGCCAGTAGGTAAAGGACCTGTTTCTCAGGTAGTAGAAGAAGATAACAGTGTATATAACACAGCTGGTATCGAAGTAAAACCTGATTTCCCTGGAGGAATGGAGAAATTCTACAAATTCGTAGGAAACAATTATAAAACTCCAGAAGAAGAAGGTTTAAAAGGTAAAGTTTACGTTACTTTTGTAGTTGAAAAAGACGGTTCATTAACCGACATTAAAGTTTTAAGGGATATCGGTTACGGTACAGGAGCAGAAGCAATTCGTGTTCTTAAAAAATGTCCAAAATGGACTCCTGGCGAGCAAAATGGTAAAAAAGTTAGGGTTCTTTACTCTCTGCCTATTACTATTCAATCTGCAGAATAATGTTAAAAGATATGCTTAATAATATTCAGAAGAAATCGCTCAAAGAGCGATTTCTTCTTGTTTTAGGAATACTGTTTTTTTTAATATATCTTGTGCTTGGTTTAATGATCATGTTTTGGGAAAAACTTCCGTTAGACATGGAACCAAAATACAGATATGCTTTTGGCGGATTGCTTATCGTTTATTCAGCAATACGTTTTTTAAGATTAATTAATTCAAACGCAGAATAATTATGCTGAAATATAGTAAGTTTTTAGGTCTGGTGGTTTTTGTTTTTTTGTTTGTCATGTGCAACCAAAAAAGTAAGAATGAGTCTGGTAAAGAAACAATTTTGAAAGGGTCGTTAGATATTGCAGTTGACGAAACGGTGAAGCCGATCGTTGATGATCAGGTGGCTGTTTTTGAAGGTACTTATTATGGCGCTAGAATCAATGTTAAGCCAGAATCTGAAGCAGAGGTAATAAATGATTTGTTAAATCAGAAAACTAAAGTTGCAGTAACGGCAAGAAATTTGTCCCAAGAAGAACTTGCAAGGTTTGAAAAAAGTAAAATAAAACCTCGTGTAACTCCTTTTGCAACTGATGCAATCGCTTTTATTAAGAGCAAAAACAATAATGATACATTAATTGCGTTGAAAACGGTAATTGATTTTATGCAGGGTAATTCTAATACAGGGATTAAAGGTCTTGTATTTGATAATCCAAATTCTAGTACAGTTCGATTTATGAAAGAATTGGCTAAAGTTAAAAATGTTCCTTCACAAAACGTTTTTTCATTCAAAACAAATGAGGAAGTAATTAAGTTTGTTTCTGAAAATGACGGAATGATTGGTGTAGTGGGAGTTAATTGGTTGTCACAGCCGTCTCCAAGTATGGTTGACATTGTGAAAAAGATTAATGTTTTAAGCGTAAAAGGATTAAACAGTAATGAATATTACAGTCCAACACAAAATGATCTTGCGGAAGTAAAGTATCCTTTGGCACGTGAATTGTTTATTATAAACTGTCAAGGATATAATGGCTTAGGAATGGGCTTTGGTTCGTTTATTGCCGGAGATATTGGACAGCGAATAGTTTTAAAATCAGGATTGTTACCGATAAAAACACCTGGTAGAAAACTTCAAATAAGAAATGAACTTTTAAAAGATAACGAATAAATTAATTACACTAAAGATGAATAAATTTAAAATTTTCAGTCTTGCATTTGTTGCATCAGCTTCTGTTGTAAAAGCGCAAGATGTTAAAGAAGCTAAGAAGGCAGTTGATGCTGAGCAATTTCAAAAAGCAAAATCATTGCTTAAATCAATTATCAAAGATAAACCGTCTGATGGTGAAGCAGATTTCATTTTAGGAAACGTATACTTAAATCAAGGAGTTGCTGATTCTGCTAAAATTTATTATTCAAAAGGAATTGAAGCATCAGATAAGAAAAACTTAAACTATATTGGTTTAGGACAATTAGAACTAGATAATAAAAATACTGCTGGAGCTCAAGCTAATTTTACTTTGGCTACTAAAGATATGAAACGTAAAGATGTAGATGAATTTATCTACATTGGTAAAGCATATACTAATTCAGTTAATCCTGATTATACAAACGCTGTTGCTAGTTTGAAAAAAGCATTGTTGATCGATCCTCAAAATGCAAGTGCGCTTTTGGCTATTGGTGATGCTTATTATGGAGCTAATAATCAAAATGAGGCTTACAAAGCTTACCGTGATGCTTTTACAGCAGATCCTACGCTTTTAAGAGCTAAAATGCAATTAGGAGTTTTATTAAAAGGAGCAAAATCATACGATGAAGCGATTAAATCTTTTAATGAAGTTATCGCTTTGAATCCAAATTATGGTCCAGTTTATAGAGAGTTAGCAGAGACTTACTACAAATGGGGAAGAAATAAACCTTCTACAGCAAAAGTTAACTTACAGCATGCAATAACAAACTATGAGAAATACTTAAGCTTAACAGATTATTCTTTAGATTCTAAAATGCGTCACGCAGATTTCTTAATCTTGGTAAAAGATTATAAAAGCTTAGAAACTGTTGCTAATAAAATGATCGCTGAAGACAAAGTTAATCCAAGAATTTTTAGATATTTAGGTTATGCAGCTTATGAAAACGGAAATGTTGAAGTAGCAATTAAATCTCTAGAAGACTACGTTAAAGTTCCTACTAATAAAGTTATTGGAAGTGATTATATGTATTTAGGTTTGTCTAAAATTAAAAAAGGGACAAATGCTGAAGGTGCAGTAGATCAGGCTTCATTTGATGCTGGTATTGCTGATATTAAAAAAGCAGTTGAATTAGAGCCATTAGTAGTTGAAGAACTAAACGAATTAGGAAAAGGATTGTTTGGTAAAAAACAATTTGCACAAGCAGCAGCTATTTTTGAATTTGGTGCTCTTAACAAAGAATCTAAAAATTATTTAGATGATAATGTTTATTATGGTATTTCAGTTTACTATGCAAACGCAAATAAAACTAATGGAGCAGCTGATGCAGCTCAATTAGCTAAAGCAGAAGAAGCTTTTGATAGAATTTTAGTTGCTTCTCCAACTTATGATGAAGCTTACTTATATAAAGGTAGAATCAACAACTTGTTAGAGAAAGATGATTTAATTATCAAAAACTACGAAGAGTATATCACAAGAACTACTGCAAAAGGAGCTGATGAATTAGCAAAACCTGCTACAGTGAAAAAAATGATTGAGGCTTACAACAGTATTGGTGCAAGTTATGCTAATACTGATAAAGTAAAAGCAGTTGAATATTTCAATAAAACTTTAGTTTTAGATCCTGCAAACGCTTACGCTTCGCAATCAGTGAAAGCTTTAAAATAATATAGCTTTAAAGTAATTTATAAAACCCGATAGTTCAAAGTGGACTATCGGGTTTTTTTGTTCCGTATTTAATTGACTATCTTTGCACTTTAAATTAGAATAATGTTATCAAAAGAAATACAATTAGAAGTAAATAAAGGAGCAATGCTGCCTTTGATGGAAGAATTTTATACCATTCAAGGAGAAGGATTTCATACCGGTACTGCTGCTTACTTCATTAGAATTGGAGGTTGTGATGTTGGGTGTCATTGGTGTGATGTAAAAGAAAGTTGGAATGCAGAATTACATCCGCCAACAGGTATTGATGTAATTGTTGATAATGCTTCTACATATGCAAACACGGTTGTCGTGACAGGTGGTGAGCCTTTGACTTGGGATATGACATTGTTGACGAGTAAGCTGAAGGAGAAAAATCTTAGAGTTCATATTGAAACTTCTGGAGCGTATCCGTTATCAGGAACTTGGGATTGGATTTGTCTTTCGCCTAAAAAGAATAAACTGCCAACTCAAGATGTTTATGAAAATGCTCATGAGTTAAAGGTGATTATTTATAATAAGCATGATTTTATTTTTGCAGAAGAACAAGCTGAGCTGGTAAATGATAATGCAATCTTGTTTTTACAGCCAGAATGGAGTAAGAAAGAAGAAATGACACCTCTTATTGTAGATTATGTTATGAATAATCCAAAATGGAGAGTTTCATTACAAACGCATAAGTATCTAAATATACCATAAATAGAAAAATCTCTTCGCATGAAGAGATTTTTTTTTGCTTTACAATGATTATTGTTTTGTCTATTGAAAAAGTAAATAATTACTTAATTCCAGTTTTTGTGTTTTTTCAATGCTATGATATGATTTAAATGATGGTTTCCGTGCCAGGCATACATTCCAATAATTTGCTTGATTCTATATTCAGAATTGTTTTCAGGATGAATGAAGGATTTTTCAAGATCAAGTTCCGATAAGTTTTTCATGATATAGGTCAATCTATAGTGTAATGCTTGCAGTAAATTTAATGATGGTTCGATAGGCATCGTCTTGCTGTCGGGCAGATCAGACCACAGCGTTTCATCATAAGCTTTTATAACAGGATTGTTTTCTGTTAAAGCCCATTTGATTCTAATATAGCAATTCATATGGCTTTCTGCACAATGATGAATTACTTGGCGAACAGTCCATCCTTCAGGTCGATATGGCGTATCCAGTTGTTCGTCGTTTAGATGAATCGTTTCTTGTTTTAATCTTTCGGGAAAAGTTGCAATTTCCTCAATTTTATGAGAAATATATTCAGGTGTATAAGTGTCGGGAATTGTAAATTTACCTATAGGATACTTTAATTTTTCTAGATCTAAATTTTCCATTGGTCAAAATAGTTTAAGTTATAGAGTAAGTTTAGCTAAATAGTCGTAATGATCTCCTTCCAAAACTAATTCGCATTTTAGTCCATTTGCATTGGCGGCATTTTGAAGTGTGTTGTAATCTAAGTACAGCCAGTCAAAAGTATCTTCTTTTTCTCCCTTATAAGATATATTAAAAGTCAGTTCTCCGTAATAATCATTATTTGAAGGGATCCATTTTCCTCCGTCTTCATCTTCGTCAAACATATATATAATATCTGAACTGTCAAGTAAAATTTGTCCAGACGGATTTAAGAGCGATTTTAACTTGTTTAAGTAATTGTTGCAATTTTCTAATTTTCCAAAAATGCCGGTTCCATTCATTAATAAAATAATCGTGTCAAATTTTTCTCCTTCAAAATCTAGAATATTTTGAACATGAGCATTTCTTAATCCGCGTAATTTGCAAGTCTCAATTGCTTTTTCCGAAATATCGATGGAAGTAACATCTAAATTGCGGTCATTTTGTAATGACAAACTATGGCTTCCGGCACCGCATCCTACGTCTAATGTTTTTCCATAAGCTAATTGCAATGCTTTTTGTTCTAATTTCGGCATTTCGTTATAAGAACGGAATAAATATTCAATGCTCATTTCGTCTTCTTCAGAAATTGAAGTTTCAGTTATAATATCTTCCGGAGAATTATTGGTTTGGAAATCGTAGATCGCTTTCCCAAAAAGATCTTTCATTGTATTTTAGTTCAAAGTTTGAGGTTTCAAGTTTAAAGTTGTTTAATTTTGCCGATCAACTTTAAATTTTAAACTTGAAACAAATTTTAAATAACTTAAATAAGTTAGCCAAAGATAAGCATATCGAAAACAAAAAGTATTTCGATAAGCTTAAAAAGAAGCAGCCGAAGAATTTAGATTATGTAATGCAGGATTTGCATGATGCAGAGTTTAAAAAAACGGATTGTTTACAGTGTGCCAATTGTTGTAAAACAACGGGGCCTTTATTTACTTTGGCTGATATTGAAAGAATCTCAAAATCATTTAGACAAAAGCCACAGCAGTTTATTGATCAATACCTTCGAATTGACGAAGATAAAGACTATGTTTTGAAAAGTGTTCCCTGTACTTTTTTAGATAATGAAAATTATTGTATGATATATGATGTTCGACCAAAAGCATGCAGAGAATTTCCGCATACAGATCGTAAAAAGTTTCATCAAATCTCAGATCTTACATTAAAAAATGTTGCTATTTGTCCCGCGGCCTACAATATTGTAGAGGAAATGAAGAAAAAACTTCCGCTGTAAAGAGTAGGAAGTTGTTTTAGTGTTTTTGAATTATTCATTTTCGTTTTTTTTTAACGTATTTTTGAATAATTAGAATAAGAAAAAAATTAAACGTTTAAATACGAACTGATAAATTGAATTTAGAATATTTTATAGCCAAAAGACTTATAACTGCCAAAGATTATAAAAGCAGTATATCGGCACCTATTATTAAGATTGCTATTTCTGCTATTGCAATTGGAATGATCATGATGATTATTTCTGTCGCGACAGGAATTGGTTTGCAGCAGAAGATACGTGAAAAAGTTTCAATGTTTAATGGGCAGATAATAATTTCTAATTTAGATAATAATAACTCTGAAGCAACCTTAACCCCAATTTTAAAGACTCAGAGTTTTTATCCAAATTTTAAATCGATTCCAGAGGTTAGTCATATTCAAGCTGTGGCTAGTAAAGCTGGAATTATTAGAACAGAAAATGCTTTTGAAGGAATTATTTTTAAAGGTGTTGGAGCAGATTATAAATGGGAGAACTTAAAAGAATATTTAGTTGAAGGACATTTGCCGGATTTTTCAAAAGAAATAAATGAAGACGTTATTATTTCGAAGTTTTTGGCTAATAGGCTTAATTTAAAATTAGGAGATAGTTTTAATACCTTTTTTATAAAAGAAGAAGAGGGAAAATTGCCAAACAGTCGTCGATTTAAAATTGTGGGTATATTTACTTCGGGATTTCAGGATTTTGACGCTACTTATATATTAGGAGATATTCGGCATATTCAGCGAATTAATAAATGGGCGCCCGACCAGATAGGAGCATTTGAAGTTTTTGTGAAAGATTTTAGTAAAATTAAAGAAACAGGTAATCAAATCTATGAACAAATACCGCCAAACTTAGATGCGAAAACAATAACAGATAAATATAGTTATATTTTTGATTGGCTTCAGTTGTTCGATTTTAACATAGTTGTCATTCTTGGTATAATGATTTTGGTGGCGACTATAAATATGGTTGTAGCATTGTTGGTTCTTATTTTGGAGCGCACACAAATGATTGGAATTTTAAAAGCTTTAGGTGCGAATAACTGGGTTGTTCGAAGAGTTTTTCTGTACAATGCGTTTTACTTAATAGTAAGAGGATTGTTTTGGGGTAATTTAATTGGAATTGCCCTGTTGTTAATTCAGCAGCAGTTCGGGGTTGTTCAGCTTAATCCAGAGAACTATTACGTGAATCAGGCACCAGTGTATTTAAATTGGGGATATATTGTATTGTTAAACTTGTTGACGATTTCAGTTTGTTTTCTTGTATTAATAGTGCCTTCGTATTTGATTACAAAGATTTCTCCTGTAAAAGCTATTCGGTATGACTAGTTCCTAATTGGCTTTAGAAAACAAACCCGGCAAATTCTTAGAATTTGTCGGGTTTGTTTTTTATACATATATATGTATAGGATTAATCAAATTCCAATTTTCTGTAGAGACGCACAGCTGTATGTCTTAGACGCACCGAAGGCATAATTTTTTATAATATATATAGTAATGTAAGACTGAGCGAAGTTGAAGCCTTTTAAGTTTAAAATTTAAAAAAGGAGCTTAATCCCGCTATCCGTTACAATCTTTTTACGGCAAACCCTGCCGTAAAAAGGATTTTCACTTCTATCGGGGCTATTGCAGCGGTTTTCAGAAGAAAATATCAGGAAAAAACGAAATCAGAGAAGTAAAACCAGACTCCTGGGGATTAAGAAGGGTATACGAACTTTGATTTCTCTTCAGTAAAGTGTCTTTAAGACTGAAAATTCCTCGAAATAGGAGTTGGTAAAAGGTCGAAAAATAAAGAAAGTGCAGTGAAACGAAGAAAAACCGCACAAGGATTGAAAAAAAGTTGATCTGTAAATAATCTGTTATCAGTTAGTTAAGAAAAAGATTGGAAAAAGAGTAAAAAAAGGTGGTTAAAAAGCTTGTTTAACTGAATAAAGGTGGTACTTTTGCACCCGCAACAGCGATAAACGTTCACCGAAATACTGACAAGGGTTTTAATTATTGAGAGAAGAAATTTTCAAAAAAAAGATTAGAAAAAGCTTGTGAGAATGGAAAACGGATATTACATTTGCACCCCGCAAAATGCGGAAAGTTATTTGAAAGACTGGTAAGGAAAATGAGAAAAAGGGAACGAAAAAAAAGTTTCAAAATTTTTTAAATTTTTCTTGCGAGAAACAAAATAAATTTTTAGTTTTGCACCCGCTTTGAGAAACAAATTAAGGCGGAGAAAATAAAGAAATACACGTTCGTAGACATATTGAATTGACAGCCGTTTTGAAAGAGATTTCAAAACAAATAAAATAAGAGTAATAGAATCGTAAGATTCGAAAAGAACCGATAGATAAATCATCGCAATATAATATTAAAATATACGATGAAGAGTTTGATCCTGGCTCAGGATGAACGCTAGCGGCAGGCTTAACACATGCAAGTCGAGGGGTATATGTCTTCGGATATAGAGACCGGCGCACGGGTGCGTAA